>DASXYI010000073.1:0-174915 GCA_036502605.1 Steroidobacteraceae bacterium | reverse complement strand
CCCATAAATAACTTACTCGATCCGCCAGCGAATTTTCGCGCCGGGCAAGGCGCGCCGACGAGGCATAGTGAGCATTATGGCGAGGAGGCGCAACGCCGCCCGGCGCGATAAAGGCGCGGCGCAGCGAGTGAGGTATTTATGGGACAGGACACGAGGAGCTACGCCGCTTTTTCTTCGATCGAGTCGACCCGGTCGCGGTAAAACGCGAGATGGCCTTCGATCGCGGCGACCGACTCGTAGGGTGATTCGTAGGTCCATACCGCGTTCACCGATTTGTTGCCGCCGAGGGGAATGCTGAAATAACTACAATCGCCCTTGTAAGGGCAATAGGTGGAATGATCGGTCGATTCCAAAAGGGACATATTGACGTCTTTTCGCGGAATATAGAGAACGGGCGGATATTTCGCCTCTTTCAAGATCAGCACGGATCGACTGTCCGCGACTATTCGACCAGAGATCGAAACGACCACTCGCTTGTCATTTCTTTCAATGGTGATGGGATGTTCAGGGCTGGGAACTCTTATCTCTTTGTTGTTCACGATATTTGGCTCCAAGCGGTATGCGGACGGTGCGCGCTCCGGCGGCAATTGTACCAGCGCCCGGCCTAGCTCTGCACGCGGCCGGCGAGACTGCGCCTGCGCACGCCGCTACACGGTCAGGCGCTGTGGCTGCGTGCCGATGGCGCGGCGCCGAACGTCCATCAGTTTCAAGATCATGGGTGTCAGGATCAGCTGCATCGCGAGTTCCATTTTTCCGCCGGGCGCGACGATGATGTTCGGCCGCGACATGAATGAATCGTGAATCATCGATAGCAGGTACGGAAAATCGATTCCTTTCGGATCGGCGAAACGAATGACGACAAAGCTCTCGTCGGCCGCGGGTATGTAGCGTGCAGTGAATGGATTCGATGTGTCGACCGTCGGCACTCGCTGAAAATTGACGTGTGTCTGCGAAAATTGCGGACAGATGTAGTTCACATAGTCGGGCATGCGCCGCAATATGGTGTCGACCACCGCTTCGGTGGAGTAGCCGCGCGTGTCCTTGTCGCGGTGCAGTTTTTGAATCCATTCCAAATTGATGATGGGTACCACCCCGATGGTCAAATCCGCGTGGCGCGCGACGTTGACTTCGGGCGTCACCACGGCGCCATGCAGTCCCTCATAGAACAGGAGATCGGTGCCTGCCGGTATGTCCTGCCAGTCCGTGAACGTACCCGGCTCCTGCTTGAAGGGCTCGGCCTCTTTGTCGTTGTGCAAGTAGCGGCGGATTTTGCCGCGCCCCGTCTCGCCGTAGTGCCTGAACAGTTCTTCCAATTCCTTGAACAGATTGTTCTCAGGACCGAAGTGACTGAAGTGGTTGTTGCCCTTGGCGGAGGCCTCCGCCATCATTTGCTTCATCTCATCGCGGTCGTAGCGATGGAAGGAATCGCCTTCCACCAGCACGGCGTTGATGCGTTCGCGCCGGAAAATCCAGTTGAAGGTGCGTGTCACCGAAGTGGTGCCGGCGCCGGACGAACCCGTGACCGCAATGATGGGATGCTTTGCTGACATAATTGCCTCGTGCGACGTCTTTCTCTCGAGACGTCCCTAGTTTTGAATGAACAAAGAGCGCTCTTTGAACAACGGCGAGCTGTAAATGCGATCGAGCCCCTGGTCATGCTCGTGGTGATACTGCTCGATTCGCTCCACCTCCGCTTTGCAGCCGAGAATGAGCGGAACGCGTTGATGCAGGTCGGTAGGTTCGAGATCCAGAATTCGCCGCCGGCCTGCCGATGCCGCGCCGCCGGCTTGCTCGACTATCATGGCCATGGGATTGGCTTCGTACAAAAGCCGCAGCCGGCCCGGCTTGGCGGGATCCTTGAAATCCTTAGGATACATGAACAAGCCGCCCCGAATGAGTATCCGATGGACCTCCGCCACCAACGAGGCGATCCACCGCATGTTGAAATCCCGTCCGCGCACGCCGCCCCGTCCGGCCAAGCATTCCACCACGTAGCGCTTCACCGGCGGTTCCCAGAAGCGCTCGTTGGATGCATTGATGGCGAATTCGCTGGCCTCATCCGGAATGCGCATGTTCGGATGCGTCAATATGAACTCGCCGAAGCCGCGGTCGAGGGTAAAGCCGTGAACGCCCCGTCCGACGGTAAAGACCAGCATGGTGGTGGCTCCATAGATCGCGTATCCCGCGCACAGTTGCTGCGATCCCGGCTGGAGAAAGTCGGCCTTGGTGGGCAGCGCGGTTCCATTCGGAGCCTTCAACACCGAAAAGATACTTCCCACCGGCGCGTTGATGTCGACGTTGCTGGAGCCGTCCAAGGGATCGAAGGACAATAGATATTTGCCGCGAGGGTATTCTGCGGGGATCTCATACGGTTCCTCCATCTCTTCCGACACCATGCCCGCCAGATGACCGCCGTATTCGCTCGTGCTCAAAAATATGTCATTGGAGATGACGTCCAGTTTCATCTGCGTCTCGCCCTGGACATTGACCGCCTGTGCGGAGCCATGCGCACCCGCCAAGGCGCCGCGGCCGACGATGAAACTGATGCGCTTGCAGGCCAACCGCACGTGATTCAGCAGGGCCGTAAAATCACCCGTCGCCGAGGGGAATCGGCGCTGCTCCTCGATCATGAATTCGGTAATCGTTTTTTCTCGCATGTCAATGAGTCCCCCGGGTGAGTTGTCGTTCTAATTCGCGAATGCCGAGCAGCGAATCCAATGAGGGCAGGACCATGTCCGCGGCCGAAAAGTCTTCCGTGTACGTCCAATAACTGGGCGTCACCACGGTGTACAACCCGGCGGTTTTGGCGGCGCGCAGGCCATTGGCGGAATCCTCGATGGCGATGCATTCCTCGGGCGACGCATTCAGCTGCCGTAGTACGTACTCATAGATATCGGGGGCCGGTTTCTTGCGCGCGGCTTGATCGCCGGCGCCGACCACGGTAAAGCGATCGATCGCCGCTGGCCCGAGGGTGGTGCGGAGCAGGGCGTCGATATTGGCGAACGTGGTGGTCGAGGCGATACTCAAGTGTATGCCCGATTGCACGGCATCGTCGATCAGGCGCGCAACACCGGCGCGCAACGGCACTTCGCCCGCGCGCAGCTTGCGGGTGTAGTTCTCCGTCTTGGCCCGATGAATGGCATCGATGCGATCCAGCAACGCTCGGCGTTCCGCCGGCCCCACGTCGAGGGACTCGATGTAGGCAGCCAGTCGCTCCTTGCCCCCCGCGACCAGCAATAGGTGAGCATAGAGGGACTTGCTCCAAGTCCATTGCAGCTCGAGCTGCTGGAATGCCTCATTGAAGGCGCAGCGATGCGCTTCTTCGGTGTCGGCGAGCGTCCCGTCGACGTCGAATACCAGCGCGCGCAGCGTCACGCGAACACCCGGCTCGCCCGCAGATCTTCACCTTCGATGGTCATCAATGCGTCGCGGTCCAGTTCGCGCCCCTTTTGTGCGAACAAGCGATTGGCCTGACGCAGGCGGGCGCGGTCGAGCGCATTGCGGATGGAGCGCGCATTGGCGAAGTGCGGTTGCTGCATGCGCAGGGGAATGTATTCGCGCAGTGCTGCAACGCCCGACGCGCTCAACCGATACTGCATCGTCTGCAGCATTCGCTGTGCGATTTCTTCGAGCTCCTCGGGCAGGTAATCCGGAAAATCCAGGTGATGCGCGATACGCGAAGAGAGGCCGGGATTGGAACGAAAAAAAGTCTCCATGCGATCGCCGTACCCGGCGAGGATCACCACGAGGTCGTCGCGCTGGTTCTCCATCACTTGCAGGAGAATCTCGATCGCTTCCTGACCGTAATCGCGTTCGTTCGCAGGACGGTACAAGTAGTACGCCTCGTCGATGAACAGCACGCCGCCCATCGCCTTCTTGAGGATCTCTTTGGTTTTTGGGGCTGTATGACCGATGTACTGGCCGACCAAATCATCGCGGGTTACGGCGACCAGATGTCCTTTGCGCACGTAGCCGAGGCGGTGCAGTATTTGCGCCATGCGCAGCGCCACCGTGGTCTTGCCGGTGCCCGGATTGCCGGTGAACGACATGTGCAAGGAAGGCGAACCGCCGACCAAATCCAGCTGTTTGCGCGCTCGTTCGATCAGCAACAGCGCCGCGATGTCGCGTATCCGGGACTTCACCGGCTTGAGACCGATGAGTTCGGAATCGAGTTCGTCCAAGACCTCCGTCACCCGCGAATCCGCCAGCAGGGCGCTTAAGTCGACCCGGTCCGGAGGGACGCCGCCGGTACCGGCAGCGTCCGCTTTGGCGCGCTCTGTGGTCTCGCTGGCCATCGGGGCCGTCGCATCGTGCACGTGAACTCCCTATTCGTAACGGCGCCCTTCAGGCGCTTGTGCGGCATAACTCTCGATGGTGTATTGAATCTGGCGTCCGCCTACCTCGTGACGCTTCAGAAGGAAACCGGGCTCCGTTGCCGGTCGATTGACGATGAACGACAGCCGCGTCGTCTCGAAGCCGCGCGTCGCGTCGAAGGCGTTCACCCGGATATAGGTGTGCGGATGGGCTTTGCGGCAGGCGTGAACTTCCGTCATCGCGCCGGCCGCGTCGCGCAGGTCGAACATGGGATTTCCCCACATCTCCCAATAGCAATTGCGGGGATGAGGATCGTCCGTGTATTCGACCCCGATCGCCCAGCCCTGTGCCAGTGCGTAGTCGATTTGCGCGCTGACCTCCGTGTCGGTCAAATCCGGCAGGAACGAAAAAGTGCCCTGGGTAATGCGCATGATTCAAGCCTCGGCCATGGTTGGAGTGGGAACAAAATCGGCGGTGTCGGTGGATTGATAATTGAATGTAACGTCCTTCCAGGTATCGAGCGCTGCGCGCAGCGGCGAACACCATTTGGCCGCCTCGGCCAAGATCTGCGGACCTTCATTCCAAATATCGCGCCCCTCGTTGCGCGCTTTGATCATCACTTCCAAGGCGACCCGATTCGCGGTTGCGCCGGCTTGGATTCCGTCGGGGTGGCCGATCGTGCCGCCGCCAAATTGCAGCACCACATCCTCGCCCAGATAGGTGATGAGCTGGTGCATCTGACCGGCGTGAATGCCGCCTGAGGCCACCGGCATGAGCTTTCGCAAGCCTGCCCAGTCCTGATCGAAGAAAACCCCGTGCTCAAGATTTTGCTTCGTGAAGCTGTCTCGACAAATAGAATATATACCCTTGATGACGTTAGGATCACCTTCGAGCTTCCCGACGACGGTACCGGCATGGATATGGTCCACGCCCGCCATGCGCATCCACTTGGCGATGACGCGGAACGACACGCCATGGGCTTTCTGGCGGGTATAGGTGCCATGGCCGGCGCGGTGCAAATGAAGAATCATATCGTTACGCCGGGCCCACTTGGCCATCGACTGTATGGCGGTGTAGCCGATAACCAGGTCGATCATCACGATGCACGACCCGAGTTGCTTGGCAAAATCCGCGCGCTCGTACATATCCTCCATGGTTGCGGCGGTGACGTTCAGGTAATGGCCCTTGACTTCGCCGGTTGCAGCGGACGCCTTGTTGACGGCCTCCATGCAGTACAAAAACCGATCCCGCCAATGCATGAACGGCTGTGAATTGATGTTCTCATCGTCCTTCACGAAATCCAGGCCGCCTTTGAGCGCCTCGTACACGACTCGCCCGTAATTCTTGGAGGACAATCCCAGCTTCGGTTTGGTGGTCGCACCGAGCAACGGGCGGCCGAACTTATCGAGGCGCTCGCGTTCGACGACGATGCCGGTTGGGGGTCCCTGAAAGGTCTTCAAATAAGCGACGGGAATTCGCATGTCTTCCAAGCGCAGCGCTTTCAGCGGCTTGAAACCGAAGACATTGCCTATGATGGACGCCGTGAGATTGGCAATGGACCCTTCTTCAAATAAATCAATGTCATACGCGATATAGCTAAAGTATTGTCCCGGCGCTCCCGGCACAGGGACTACTCGAAAGGCCTTGGCGCGGTAGGCGTCGCACGCCGTCAGCCGATCGGTCCACACCACGGTCCATGTTGCCGTCGATGATTCGCCCGCCACGGCGGCGGCGGCTTCGATCGGGTCGACGCCGTCCTGCGGCGAGATCCGAAAGACGGCGATCACATCGGTCTCTTTGGGATCGTAGTCTGGGTCCCAATAGCCCATCTGGGCGTATGGCATCACACCGGATTTATAACGATTAGGCGTACTCCCCATCGGTCGACTCCTTAAGTTCAAAAAGCTGCTCGTAACCAAACTCTACCGTGGCGGTGACATAAGGGAAAATCAGTTTATTTTCGCTATATGATAAGATTTAGCTGATGTGTCGGGAGATTTGACCATGTCGATTCAACACGTTTCGTTACGTCAACTGCGGGTGTTCGAGGCCGCCGCAACCAACAGGTCGTTTTCCAAAGCCGCTGAATATCTGCACCTGACTCAACCCGGGGTGTCGATGCACATCAAGGAGCTGGAGACCAGCGCCGGTTTGCCCTTGTTCGAACGCATCGGCAGGAAGCTCTATGTCACCGAGGCCGGTCAGGAATTGCTTGCGCGTGCGCGCGAGATTCTGCGCGCGCTGAAGGATGCGGAGGACACTCTGAACAGCCTGCGAGGCTTGCGCCGCGGCCGAATCAATCTTGCGGTCGTGAGCACGGCAAAATACTTCGTGCCGCAATTATTGGCACGCTTCGGAAAAAATTTCCCCGAACTCGAAATCCGCCTGGCCGTGAGCAATCGCAACTCCGTCATCGAGCAATTGGTCGCCAACGAGGTGGATCTGGCCATCATGGGCCGCTCGCCTCAAGCGTTGGATACCGTCGCAGAGCCCTTCGCTCAGAATCCCCACGTCATCATTGCGGCGCCCGACCATCCCCTTGCCGCGCAGCGCGGAATCCTGGTGGAGACGGTGGCCAAGGAGAACTTTATCGTTCGCGAACCCGGGTCCGGCACGCGCTTGGCGATGCAGCAGTTCTTCGAGGAGTTCGGATTGGCTTGCAACGTCGGCATGGAAATGGCGAGCAACGAAACCATCAAGCAGGCGGTGATGGCCGGCATGGGCGTCAGCTTCATTTCACGCCATACCACCGATTTGGAAATTCAGACGCGGCGCTTGGTGGTCTTGGACGTACGCGGCACACCGGTCATCCGGCAGTGGCATGTGGCGCACTTGGCGAAGAAACGCTTGTCGCCGACGGCGGTGGCGTTCAAGGAGTTCGTGCTGACGCAGGGCCGCGAATTGCTGCGGGATCGAGACACCGCCGCCTGACATGCAAGCAACGATTCGCGCGCCGGCGTCAGTGTGCTTGCGGCCGCTTCAGCAGATCCGTGCGGTCGACCGAACGCACATTGAGATGCAGGCTGGTGCCGCCGCGAACGGTCGTCAACGGCACGCCGACACCCGCGGGACCCAACGACCATAGACGGCGGTAAAAATCAGGCAATGTAGCGACGTCTTGATCGCCGACCTGACTGATGAGGTCGCCTTCGCGAATGTCGGCAATTTGAGCGGGACTGCCATCCGCCACACCGGTTACGTAAACGCGGCCCGTGACCTCCACTGCGTAGACGCCGAGCCAGGGACGCGATTGACGATCCGCTCGGCCGCGAATCATCAAGTCGTTCAGTATCGGTTTCAGCAGGTCGATGGGCACGAACATATTGGCATTTGTCTCCTCGTCGGCAACGATTTCCCGCACCAGTAGCGATCCCAATCCCACCAGCAGACCGTGATCGTCGATCAGCGCCGCGCCTGACCAATGGGGATGGGCGGGCGCCGTGAAGATGGCTCCGTCGAGAAGATATTCCCAGGCCCCGGCGAATTCACGCCGCGCCACGACGTGCACCGGCTGCTGCTTCGCAAATTGCGGATGGCTCACGACCTGAGCTTTGTCTCCGACGCGTAGCCCCGCGGAGGAACCCAACTGCAGCGCCGCAACGGCAGGTTTTTCCAAGGGGAGCACCAGGCCGAAGCCGGTCACCTGATCGTAGGCCAAGGCGTGACCCGCCACTTCATGCCCATCATTCACCGTCAGCCAAACATCGGTGGCTTCGGTAATGAGATAGCCTATCGTCAAAATCAATCCGTCCGAATTGATGACGATGCCATTGCCTATGCGCTCCGACCCCAACATGCCGGCGGTGAATGCGTCCTCCGGCACCACCGCGCGCAATTTGACGATCGACCGGCCTATCAACTGATTATCAAAAGCCATGGACGTAGACGGTAGCGTGAACTCGCGCGGGTGTCACCTGCGGTACGAATGCGCTCACGGCGCCATGGCGACTTTGGCCGCGGCCGCTTCGCCGCTTTGCAGGGCCCCATGCACCGTTCCCCAGTGCCCGGAAACGCTGGTATGTTCGCCCGCGAAATAGAGTGTGCGCTCGACCGGTTCTGCGATGTTGGCGGAGGCGCTAAGCGCACCGCAGGGCACGTAGCTATAGGCCCCCCGAGCAAAGGGGTCGGTACTCCAATCGTGGCAATGCCAGCTGACGAGTTGGTCGGACAGAGCTGCGGCAGGTACCGCGAAAATTCCGGCGAGGCTGTTCAAACATCGGTCGAGCACGGGTTCCTGCCCGCTCAACGCCGCGAGCGGTCCGGCAATCCAGCCGGTCAATATGGGCGTCTCGAGGGGGTTCGACGTCCACCAGGTCGTCGGTATGCCATGGTCGCTGAACAAAAAGCTAAGCTGATCCAACTCCCGCGCGAGCGTCGGACTCTTCTCGAGGGTGGGCTTATCGCGCCAAAATCGCGACTGGAATATCAGGGAGATCCGCACGACCCGGCCCATTTCCATTCGGCGCGCCTCGGCTATTATGTGCAACGGATCCGGAGCGAACCGCACGCTGCCGGCATGCAGTACGCCCAAAGGCAGCGTGATCACCGCTTTGTCAGCGACGAATTGGAAGTCGCCCCCGGAGGAGTCGATTCCGCTCATGGTCACGGCTCCCGCATGCCATTCGATGCGCGCAACAGGCTTGTCGAGGTACAGCGTTCCGCCCGCGGCTTCAATCCGGCCTTGAAGAAATCGCGGAATCGCATCGTAACCGGCTCGTACGTGAAAAATTCGGTCAGTCGCAATGCGCGCTTCGGCCTCCTGTTGCGCGGCGAGCGACGCCACGCCGATGACGCGGTGATCCGCCGCGTTGAACCCTTCCACATAGCGAATCGCCTCGCGGCGCTGCCGCTCGCCGACTGCCGCATGGCCGAGATACTGCGCGAAGGTTTCGTCGCTGCCGTAGGGCTGTTGGGACCACCACCGACTCATGTCGTCGAGTACGGTTGCGGCGCTGTGTTCGGTAGGCGCAGGCTGCAGCCGGCCGTCGGCAAACAAAAGGTCGGAGCCGTCGAGTTCATACGTCTGCAACGCGGCCTCGCGAATGACACGCCAAGATTCCAGCGGCAACCCGTGAATGAACTCGGCGCCCAATTCCACCGGAATCGTGCCGCCGAACGGCGACGCCGCATGGCGCGTGAAAATGCGCCCGCCGATGCGGCGGCGCGCTTCGATGACTGCCACGCGTCTCCCGGAGCCCGCAAGCACTCGTGCGGCGGCAAGGCCTGCCGCGCCGGCGCCGAGAATGAGCACGTCCGCGGTCACGCGCATGGGTGAGCTCAAGCGGGACGCACGACGGTCGCGAGAATGGACTCCAACACCGCGGTATCCATGGGTTTGGTCAAGTGATGATCGAAACCGGCGGTGCGCGCCAGGCGTTTGTTGTCGTCCTGCCCCCAACCCGTGATCGCGATGAGGGTAATGTTCGATCCCCACGGTTCGCGCCGTATGTTGGCGGCGACCTCATAACCGTCCATGCCGGGCATGCCGATATCGAGCAGCGCGATATCGGGCAGCTTATTTCCGGCCGCCGCGAGGGCGTCCAAGCCGTCATGCGCCAGATACACTTCGTGTCCCGACATCTCCAACAACATGCCGAGACTCTCCGCGCTGTCGCGGTTGTCGTCCGCAATCAGCACCCGCAGCGGCCGCGCTGGAGACGACGGCATCGAGGCGGCGCCGAGTACCTCCGTGGGAGCCATTTCGATCAATGAATTTGGCAGATGGACCACGAATTCGCTGCCGCGTTCCAACCCCGCACTGCGAGCTTCGACCCGGCCCCCATGCAACTCGACCAGACCTTTGACGAGCGCCAAGCCGATCCCAAGACCCTCATCGGCATGTCCCTTGCCCGGCGCGACTTGAGAGAACATTTCGAATACTTCGGTCAGGGTATGGGGCGCGAGCCCGATACCGGTATCACGAACATAGATGACGATGGTTTCGGCCTCGGTGCGCGCCCCCAAGGTGATCTGGCCCTCCGGGTCGGTGTATTTTGCCGCATTGGTCAAGAGGTTGGTCACAACCTGTGTGAGTCTTACCGGGTCCGCGTCGATGCGGATGCGCTCGGAGGGCCATTCCAAGGTCAGCGCGTGCCGCTTGGCATCGATCGCCGGGCGCGCGGTTTCCACCGCCGCTTCGAGCAGGCCCTTGAGCCCCACGATTTCCTTCTTCAGAGTGAGAGCGCCGCGCGTGATGCGCGAGACATCGAGAAGATCATCGAGCAATGAGGCCATGTGGCGGACTTGGCGAGAAATAATCAAGCGGCTGCGCTGCAAATCCTCGCCGCTGAGCGTGGGGGATTCCAGCAGCCGAGCCGCATTGCGAATCGGCGCAAGCGGGTTCCGCAATTCATGGGAGAGTGTCGCAAGAAAAACATCTTTGCGGCGATCGGCCTCGCGCGCTGCCGCCGCACTGTCGATGAGCGCCCGCTGCGCCGCGCGCTGCGTCGTTGCGTCGCGGAATACCAGCACCACGCCGGCGAGTTCGCCGTCGGTTCCATAGATGGGAGCGCCGGAATCCTCGATGGGACGCTCTTGCCCATTGCGGTCCACCAGCACCGTATGATTGGCCAGGCCGACCACTCTTCGTTCCCACATTACCCGCGCCACCGGACTGTCGACCGGCCCGCGGGTTTGCTCATTGACGATGCGAAACACCTGATCAAGCGGCAGTCCCTGGGCCTCTTCACTGGTCCATCCAGTGAGCTGCTGGGCGACCGGGTTCATGAGCCGAACGAAGCCGCCGGCATCCGTTGCAATGACGGCATCGCCGATGCTGCGCAACGTGGTCGCCAGATCGTTTTGTACGCGTTGCAGCCGAGCGCTGTGCCGCATGCTGACGTAGGCCACGATCACCAGGAGGACGACCGCGAGAGCCGTCGTCGCGACGATGGCAAAAGCGACCGAGCCGCGCGCCGCGGCACTGACGCGGCGATGCATCTCGAAGATTGCGTTCTCTTCGTCCTGCATTCGCGCAACGACCGCCCGGCAAGTGTTGAGGACTGCCAGACGATCGCCGCTTTTGATCATGGAACGGATTCCGGCCATGTCGCCGGCGCGCGCCATGTCCATCAGTTCCCGGGTTTGCCGCACTCGCTGCCGGGCGGCCTCGATGAGTTCGGCCTCGGGCGCCTGCAAGGCGGGATCATCGGCGAGCGCCCGATGCAGATCGGCGAGCTCGGCCGGAAGCGCCGCCAGGGCAGCTTCCTCGTCCTGGAAGGCAGGCTCGTCGTGGGTCAGTTCATAGCGGCTCACGCCGCCGCCCATATCGACGAGTAGCTGCAGAACTCTGGAAAGCTGGTACCGCACTCGCTGAGTGTGAACCACCCACTCGGTGCCCTCGTTGAGCGTGGCCAAACTGCGCGATGCAAACACACCCAGCGCAATCACGAGAACGGCGGACAGCGATACGAGAACGATAATACGATTAAAGAAGAAGCGCCCGGCCGAGCCGGGAAATGTTGCTGCGGACGTCCGGCCTTCGCGCTTCACCCGCAGTATATTACCAGGACCGCGGGGTGGTTGGTGAGCCTGGCACTGGTCTGCCGATCGCAGCGCGCCGCTAGAATCCAAACGCCCTCGGGAGAAATGATGTCTTTACCCATCGAGAAGTACGCACTGATCGGGGATTGTCATACTGCCGCTTTGGTCGGCTGCGACGGCTCGATCGATTGGCTGTGCTTTCCGCGATTCGATTCCGGCGCCTGTTTTGCCGCCCTGCTGGGAGGGCCGGAGCACGGCCGCTGGCTCCTGGCGCCGACGGCGGTCGTACGCCGCGTGACCCGGCGATACCGTGCCGATACCTTGGTGCTGCAATCGGACTTCGAGACCGACGAGGGAGCCGTTCGGTTGATAGACTACATGCCGGCATCCGATGAGCGTTGGGATGTGGTGCGGATCGTGGAAGGACTCCGCGGCAGCGTCGCGCTTCGCATGGAACTCATCGTTCGATTCGATTATGGCTCCATCGTGCCGTGGGTGCGCCGTGCCGGGGATGTGTTGTTGATGACCGCGGGGCCCGACACTCTGGAACTCACCGGATCGATGGCCGTCACCGGGGAAAACATGAAGACCGTGGCCGAATTTTCCGTGACCCCGGGACAACGGGAATCGTTCGTGCTCAATTACCGGCCCTCGCACCATGCCACCAAGGAGCCGCTCGACGCTGAGGTTTCATTGAAGGAGACCGAGGCCTTTTGGCACGAGTGGTCCGGCCGCTGCAAGTACGAGGGACGCTGGCGCGGCGCGGTGATGCGCTCGCTCCTCACTCTGAAGGCGCTTACCTACAAGCCAACGGGTGGAATCGTCGCCGCGCCTACGACGTCATTGCCCGAGCAACCGGGCGGCGTGCGCAATTGGGACTATCGGTTTTGTTGGCTGCGTGATGCGACCTTCACACTGAATGCGCTATTACTCGCCGGGTATGTCAAAGAAGCGACCGATTGGCGCGAGTGGCTGTTGCGTGCGGTTGCGGGCTCTCCCAGGGACCTGCAGATCCTCTACGGCGTTACTGGCGTGCGTCGTCTCGATGAATTCGAATTGCCGTGGCTTCCCGGCTACCAAGGCGCTGTGCCGGTGCGCATCGGCAATGCGGCGTCCCGGCAGTTTCAACTCGATGTGTACGGCGAAGTCATGGACACTTTGCATCTCGCGCGAGTGAGCGGCTTGGATGCTGAGCCGGCGGCCTGGGGATTCCAACTGGCGATGCTCGAATTTCTCGAATCGAGTTGGAAGCTGCCGGATGAGGGTTTGTGGGAAGTGCGCGGGCCGCCTCGGCATTTCACTCATTCCAAGGTGATGGCTTGGGTGGCGTTCGATCGGTGCATCAAGTATGCCGAGCGCGATGGACTCGACGCGCCGCTCGAGCGTTGGCGGCAAATCAGAACCGCGATTCACGAGGAGGTATGCCTGATGGGTTTTGATGCGGCGAGCAACACCTTCGTGCAGTCCTATGATTCGCCGCTTCTGGACGCCAGCCTCTTGTTGATACCGCAGGTTGGATTCCTGCCGCCCGATGATCCGCGCGTGCTCGGCACCATCGCGGCCATCGAGCGCGATCTGGTCGTCGGCGGCTTGGTTTTACGCTATTCGTCGGAATCCGGAGTCGACGCTCTGCCGGCCGGCGAGGGTGCGTTTCTGCCCTGTTCCTTTTGGTTGGCCGACAGTTTCTTGCTGACCGGACGGCGCGAAGAAGGCGAAGCGTTGTTCGAGCGTCTGCTGGCGCTTTGCAATGACGTCGGACTGCTGGCCGAGGAATACGATCCGCGCGCGCGGCGCATGCTCGGCAATTTCCCGCAGGCGCTGACCCACATGGCGTTGGTCAATACTGCGCGGCTGGCGTCCATGCCGGCGCATGAAGTGGCGCGTGCGTGCGAACGCCGTGAACGGCCTACCGCAGCACGTGCGACGCCGGCCTCAGGAGCGCGCTAGACTAGGCGGGCGGAGCCCGAACCGGACGAGCAGCGAACACCATGCTGTGGTAAAGAATTGACAGTTAATGGACAATGCCCCCGCGAGCAGCGAGACAATGCCGCGTTTCCGAATGTTTCTAAATAGTGCGTTTCTATCGAGAAGGATACCCAATGCGCAAAATTACACGTCGATCGATCGTCAAGAACGGCCTCATCGCCGGCACTTTAGGTTCAGCGTTTGGTTTGGTCGGCAACGCCGTGGGCGCTGCGGCATTGCCCGCTCTGGATCCGAATGATCCGACGGCCAAGGCGCTCGGTTTCATGAATGATGCGACGAAGGTTGTCGCGAGCGCCAATCCCACCTACAAACCGACCCAAAAATGCAGCAACTGCGCGCAGTTTCAAGGGAAGGCGGGCGATGCGACGGCCGCTTGCAGCATCTTCGCCGGCCACAGCGTGCCCGCCGGGGGCTGGTGCAAAGTGTGGGCGCAAAAGCCCGCCTAAATCACATTCGAATTCGGGCCCGGGCGCGTGCAGCGCGCTCGGGCCGGTGTGGGCCTAGGCTCCGAGGGACCGGGATCACAGTACACGGCAGCGATTTCGGCCACTATGGGCCGGTGTGGCGCCACCCCGTCCTCAAACTTCTGATCGTTGCGTATATCGCGTGGGGCGGCTGGAACTGGTTCATCGATCGGCCGGTCCATCCCCGCGACGGAATTCTCGCACCGGACGAACCGCAGCAGGGCGACTTGCCGTCGGCCGGGACATACCACATCGGCCGGTGGACTCTAACGCCTCGCGCCACCTACCAGGTTACGGCGCGAATTCTGCACGTCGAACGCTATCATTTCGATTTTCTCGCTCCGCTCATCCCTGAGGACCTCGCGCTCGGCTGGGGGCCGATGTCGGACGGCAGCATTCTCAACGGCATGGAGATTTCGCAGTCCAATCGATTCTATTTTTGGCGCTCCCCGATGAACCTACCCGTTCCCAGAGACGCCATCATTTCGCACAGCGCCAACACGCATGTAATTGCGGAGAATTCACTGATCGCAAGTCAATTGTCGCATTTGCGCCGCGGACAAGTCGTGAGCTTGAGCGGTGTACTGGTGGACGGAAAGCGCGACGATGGCGCATCGATCAAGACTTCGTTGGTGCGCACCGACAGCGGCGGCGGCGCCTGCGAAATCTTGTTGGTGCACGGTGTCAGCGTGGTGCCTGAGCCGTGAACCGATCCCTACGCCGCCATATCCCCAGCTTTTCGCTGTACGGTGAACAGACCGGAACCACTCGGCGCACCGATCCGCTGCACATCGAAGATATTCAATCGCGTAGCAGCAAATATCTATGGAAGATCGACACTCACCAGCATACGGGCCTGTGCCAGTGCGTCTATCTCACGGCCGGTCCGGCCGTCGCCGACCTGGAGGGGTCGCACGCAGATTTCGAAGCGCCCACGGTGTTCATCATTCCTGCGGGTACGGTGCACGGCTTCGGTTTCCGCGCGGATAGCCAGGGCTATGTGCTCACCATGGATCTCGACCGTCTCTTGAGCATGGCCGGCGCCACCCATCGGGCGCCCATTGCCGCGCTGTTCTCGGCGCCGCGCGCCATCGACCTGGCGTCCGACCGCTTGCTCGCGGCGCGCTCGGCGCAACTGTTTGAAACCTTGATGCAGGAATTCAGGCAGCCCGAGAGTCTCATGGTACCGGTCAGCGGCTGGTTGGCTTGCTCGGTTCTGTGGATACTCGCATCGACTTCCATGGCGACGATGCCGACCGGGCTGCTCGGCCGATATGACCTGGATCGACTGCGCCGCTTCCGATTGCTGATCGAGTCCCATTATCTGAGCCACTGGCCGGTGAAGCGCTACGCGCGGCACCTTGCACTCTCGGAGAGCAGCCTGAACCGATTATGCCGCAGCTTGACCGGCGGCACCGCCTTCGATGTCATTCAGCAACGGCTGGCGTTGGAGGCGCGCCGCCGCTTGCTGTACATCGCCGGCTCGGTCGCCGCCATCGCGGCGGAACTCGGATTCAAGGATCCAGCCTATTTCTGCCGCTTCTTCCGCAAGCACAGCGGATTGTCGCCGACCGCGTTTCGGCGCCTGCAACGTGACGGATAAGTACCAGCAGGGCGCCGATTCGTGCAACAGCGCTGTGCAGGCGCTGCTAGGCTGCAGCGCACGTTGCAGAGAAAGTCTTTATGGCTCGTACTCAGGTTGCAATCATAGGCGCCGGGCCGTCGGGTCTCCTGCTGTCGCAGCTGTTGGATCTGCACGGTATCGACAACGTGGTGCTCGAGCGGCAATCGCGCGACTACGTCGAAGGGCGGATTCGTGCCGGAGTCCTCGAGCAAGGCACCGTGGATCTATTGATCGAAGCGAATGTCGGCGAACGCCTGTTGCGCGAACGATTGGTCCACGACGGCTTCGCACTGGCTTTTGCCGATCGCACCTTTCGAATCGACCTCAAGGCTCTGACGGGCGGCGCCGTGTCCGTGTACGGTCAGACCGAAGTGACCAAGGATCTCATGGAGGCGCGCGTGGCAGCCGGCGCCAAGCTGCTTTTCGAGGCCGGCGACGTCAGCATTGAAGGATTCGAGCGGGATCATCCGGCCGTTCGCTACACTCGTGAGGGCCGCACCTACGAGCTCAGCTGCGATTTCGTTGCCGGTTGCGACGGCTATCATGGCATCGCGCGGCGCAGCGTTCCGGCGGCTGCCATGCAAACGTATGAACGCATCTACCCGTTCGGGTGGTTGGGTATCCTCGCCGACGTACCGCCCGCGAGTCACGAGCTGATTTATTCGAACCATGCCCGCGGTTTTGCGATGTGCAGCATGCGCTCGCTGACGCGCAGCCGTTATTACCTGCAGTGCGGCTTGGACGAGAAATTGGAAGCATGGCCCGACGCGAGATTCTGGGATGAGCTGCGATTGCGCTTACCCGCCAACGTGGCCGCGGCGCTGGTCGCCGGCCCGTCGATCGAGAAGAGCATCGCTCCGCTGCGCAGTTTCGTCGTGGAACCTCTGCGGTTCGGCCAGTTGTTCTTGGTGGGCGATGCAGCGCATATCGTACCGCCGGCCGGGGCCAAGGGGCTCAACCTCGCGGCCGCCGATGTGCGAATTCTGTTCCAGGCGTTGGTCGAACGCTACCGGACGGGCCGCACGGCCTTGCTCGATCGATATTCCGAACGATGCCTGCGGCGCATTTGGATGGCGGAACGTTTTTCCTGGTGGTTCACGTCGATCACGCACAAGTTCTCGGACGACGCCTTCGCGCAGCGCATGCAGCTGGCGGAACTGGAGTATCTGACCGGGTCGACCGCGGCGCTGACGAGCCTGGCGGAGAACTATGTCGGACTGCCTTTCGAGGGTCCGCCCGGCATGTCGAGCAGCTAGCTTCGGGACGTGACTGAGGAATCCCTCCGGTACGGTGAGGTACGCCGACAGTGCAGCCACTGCGGCGAGATGGCAATCCTTGAGTGCCGAAGAGATCATCCGCGGGCTCGATGACTTCGATCTGGATCTGGGTTTGACTTACCTGGAGGACCAACGCCTGGAGGGATTTCGAGTCTGGCCGTAATGAAGAGTGCCGATGTATTGTTCGTTGCCAAATAGGGCCGGGCCATGAATGGCAATTCATCCCGCGCTGCGGCGCACGGCGAAGGCGGTGGTGGCGGCGCAGGGCACCTTGTGAAGATGGCGAATGACATCGGCAACTTTTTTCGCGCGGAGCCGCAGCGTGAGGATGCCATCGCCGGCATCGCCAAACACATTGCCCAATTTTGGACCAAGCGTATGCGTGCAAAACTCAACTCTCATCTGAAGCAGGACGGCGACTCCGCCCTCGATGAGTTGCCGCGTGAGGCGGTGCGGCGTCTCGCGGTGCGCGAAGCTGCGCCGCAAAAAGAGCCACCCGGCGGCGACGCCCGCTAGCTTTGCAACTGCTCGTCCAAGCGGCCTAGGGTCCGCATCGCGGGAAGGCACTGCGCCAGGCTGGCGTTGGGCTCGCGGCGCTCGCGAATCGCCGCGAAGAACTCACGATCCTGAAGTTCGATGCCGTTCATGGACACATCGACCTTGGACACGTCGATGGGATTGTTCTTGCCGTCCAGCAGCTCATCGTAGCGAGCGATATAGGTTCCGTTGTCGCAGATGTAGCGGAAGAAGGTGCCCAGAGGCCCGTCGTTGTTGAAGGACAGGGACAGCGTGCAGATGGCGCCGGAAGGCACCTTGAGTCCGATACTCATGTCCATGGCGATGCCGAGGGCAGGGTGCTTGGGACCCTGCAAAGCATAGCTCCGCGAAATGCTCTCGCCGGCCTGATAGCCGAACAGATCCACAGTGTGGCAGGCATGGTGCCACAGCAAATGATCGGTCCAGCTGCGCGGTTTACCGAGCGCGTTCATATTGGTGCGGCGAAAAAAATACGTCTGCACGTCCATCTGCAGTACTTTGAGTTCGCCGGCGAGAATGCGCTTGTGAATCCACTGGTGACTTGGATTGAAGCGGCGTGTGTGGCCCGCCATCGCGACGACGCCGGTCTCTTTCTGCGTCCGCACCAACCGCTCGGAATCCGCTACCGAGTCGGCCATCGGTATTTCAATCATGACGTGCTTGCCTGCGCGCATGCACTGCTCACCCTGAGCGGCGTGAATTTGCGTCGGCGTCGCCAGAATCACCGCATCGAGGCCGGGCTGCGCCAAGCTCTCGGCGAGGTCGGCGGTGCAATGAGGAATTTTCCACTGCTGCGCAACGTCTCGAGCCGACTCCATACTGGACCCAGCCAGCGAGATCACTTCGATATCGGGAATGTTGGCCATGGCCTCCAGATGCTTGATGCCGAAGGCTCCGGACCCGGCGAGACAGACTTTCATGCCGCGCTCCTATTTTCGAGAATCATCAGAGCGGCGGCCGTATTGGACGCCGGCACGTGGTAATGCCGATACACTTCCGCAGCGTTCTCGTCGAGGGCGCCGCGCATCACATGCCACATGACCATTTCCACGCCTTCCGAACCGGCCTCACGCATGTATTCGGTGTGGGATATCTTGGTCAGCGACAGCGGATCTTTGGTTAGATTATCGAGAAACGCGGTGTCGAATTGCCGGTTGATGAGCCCCGCGCGCTCGCCCTGCAATTGGTGCGACATGCCGCCGGTACCGTAAATCACGACGCGCAGGTCTTCGGGAAATGTCCTAACCGCCTTGGCGATGGCTCGTCCCAATTTGAAGCAGCGCGCACCGGTGGGCGGCGGAAACTGAACGACGTTGACGCACAGCGGGATCACCTTGAACGGCCACGCGGACGGCTGTCCGCAGGTGACCGATAACGGCACGGTGAGGCCGTGGTCCACCGGCATCTCGTTCGCGATGGTCATATCAAACTCATCGAGTATCAGCGATTCCGCGAGGTGCCACGCCAACCGCGGATGGCCTTGGACCATCGGCACCGGGCGCGGACCGAAGCCCTCGTCGGCAATCGGGAATTTATCGGCCACTCCGATGAGAAACGTCGGAATGATTTCCAAGGAAAAGGCGTTCGCATGGTCGTTGTAGACCACGATCGCCGCATCCGGCGCCAGTTTTGCCAGCCACTCGCGTGCCGGCTGATAGCCTTTGAACAGCGGCTCCCAATACGCCGTGCCGGTTTGGCCCCTGTCCATCGCGACGCCGATGGCGGGGACGTGGGAACAAGCAATACCTGCAACAATTCTTGCCATCACTCATTCTCCGTAGGCTTGGCCGTATCTTTGAAGCGGTTGCCCTCGATGCTGCGGCCGCCGGCCAACATCATTTGCGCGTAAGTCTCCTTGGGCACGCCGGACATCATGCCGGCGACATCTTGAAATGTGAGGCCATCGCAGAAGGCGATTTTGATCGTGTAGTAAATGTTCCCGCCGACCTTCAGCATGCCGAGCCAATCCCGCTCGAGCACGGTGCGGCGCTGTTCGGGCGTGAGCGGAAAGCCATCGAGATAGGCGGCCTCGTTTGCCTTGAAGGTCTTGCGGTTCTGCGCCTTGTTGAGCGACATGCAGAACATGTTGAGCGCATACCCTACGCGCCCCCGCTCCGCATCGTAGACATACGTCCCGGGGATATCGTCGTAGTCGTTGGTCCGAGTCATGTGATCTCCCTGCCATTGGAGCCGGCGTGGGTAGTCTCGCTGGTCGTTATTTCTTGCCGCACGATGTCGCGGATCACTTCGATGGCCTTGCGCATGAGCGGGCTTCTCGGGCGCTGCGCCGAGGTGGCGATGGAAAGCGATATCTTCAACACGGGCCTGCCGATCGTCTTGAGCAGCACTGCATTCGACCATTGAGTTGCCTTTACCGCGTTCAGCGGCAGAACGCCGTAGCCGTGGCCTTGGCGCACCAGATCGATGACCGCAGGGATGCACTCGATCTCATGCACGACGCGTATTTTGCGGTCGACGCTCGCCAAGGCGTTCTCGACCGCCATGCGCATGGCGTGAGGCCGGCTCGGAATGATGAGCGGGTAATCGGCCAGGTCGGCGAGCGATATGGACTTGGCGGCGGAGCCTGGCTCCAGCGGCGCGATCAGGAAAAGCTGATCGTCGAGCAGCGGCTGCAAATCCACGGTGGCGGAGGCGGTCGCGTTGTAAACCAACGCGCAATCGACGCGGCCGACGTTGAGCCATTCCAGAATATACGCGGACAAACCTTCGACGGTCGCCAGGCGCGCATTCGGCAGCGACTTGGCGAACGCCTTGACGAGCGGTACGGTGACGCTGCTGCCGAGACTGGGCGGAAGGCCCAACGCGAAATGCCCCGAATCGCCGTTGCGTTGGTCCTCCAACTCCTGCCGGGCGCGCCCGATTTGCGTGAGAATCCCGCGGGTGTGCTCCAACAGGCGGGAGCCGGCATCGGTGAGCACCACGCCGCGCCCATTGCGCTCGAACAGATTTTGACCGAGCTCCACCTCCAGCTGGCGTACTTGGCGGCTGAGTGCCGGCTGAACGACTGAAAGAAAAGACGCCGCGCGCGTGAAACTGCCGAGTTCGGCGACATGGCGGAAGTATTCGAGCTGTTTTAAATCCATGGATCACGACGCGGAGTACAACGCCTTTGTTTATGCCGATCCGCTATAACAGATATACAATTCATTCCTTGATAGTATACGTGATAATCGTTCCGTAACCAGCTGCCATTTTCCTAAAGGGTTCCTATGATCGGTCAATCGGGAATTGCTGTTAGAAGCATCAAGCGCGCGGACCCCGACAGCGTCATTGAACTGGCCAAGTACGGCGTAGCCACCATTCATGAGGCGATGGGCCGGGTCGGCCTGATGGCGCCTTACCTGCGGCCCATCTATCCGGGCGCCAAAGTCTGCGGCACGGCCGTCACGATTTTCGCGCACCCGGGCGATAACTGGATGCTGCACGTCGCGGCGGAGTTGCTCCAGAAAGGCGACATCGCGGTGCTCGGCACGTCATCGGACAACGCCGACGGCATGTTCGGCGACTTGTTGGCGACATCGTTTCGCGCACGCGGCGGCATAGGCTTGGTGATCGATGCGGGCGTTCGCGATACCGCGGACCTGCGTGACATGGGGTTTCCAGTCTGGTCGAAAGCCGTCTACGGCAAGGGCACGGTGAAGGCAACCGTGGGCTCGGTCAATACGCCGATCATTTGCGGCGGGGCGCTGATCCATCCCGGCGATGTCATCGTGGCCGACGATGACGGCGTCGTGGTCGTGCCGAAAGCCCGCGCCGCCGCGGTGGCCGCTGCCGCGGGTGCCCGTGAGGCGAAAGAGACTGCAAACCGCAAGCGGCTGGCGGCGGGCGAGTTGGGTCTCGACATCTACGGCATGCGCGACACGCTCGCCAAAGCGGGCTTGAGGTATGTCGCCGACGAGGCGGCGCTCGACTCGGAGTCGCCGGCATGAACGCAGCCAAGAATCCGCTCAAGACTTGCTTACCGCCGGATCCTAATCCGATCAAACCCGCGCTGGTGCTGCCGCCCGGCGCCTGCGACGCGCATTGCCATGTGTTTGGCCCGGCAACGCGGTTCCCCTATTCGGCGGACCGGAGCTACACGCCTCCCGACGCACCCGTCGACCATCTGCGGCGCTTGCACCGGCGATTGGGAATTTCCCGAGCCGTGATCGTTCATGCGAGCTGCCATGGCACGGAAATGGACGTCACGCTGGATGCCATCGCCTCGAGCGAGGGCGCCTACCGCGGGGTTGCCTGCGTGGAAGATTCAGTCACGGACCGCGAGCTTCAGCGTTTGCACGACGGCGGGATTCGCGGCATCCGTTTCAATTTCGTCAAGCATTTGGGGGGCGTGCCCGACCTCGAGGTGTTCCATCGTTTGGTCGCGCGCATAAAACCGCTGGGCTGGCACATTGTGCTGCATTTCGATGCTGAAGATATCCTGATCCAGCAAGAACTTCTCGGGCGCATCGACGTGCCATTCATCGTCGACCACATGGGCCGCGTCAAAGCCGCCGAGGGTCTGGAACAGCGGCCTTTCCAGTCGCTGCTCGATCTGTACGGCAACAACCCGTTGGCCTGGATCAAAGTCTGCGGCGCGGAGCGCGTCTCGGTCGGCAAGCGGCCGTTCCGCGATGCCGTTCCCTTCGCTCAGGCGCTCATCGCCGTCGATTCGACCCGCATTCTGTGGGGCACGGATTGGCCCCATCCGAATATCACGAAGGACATGCCAAACGACGGCGAACTGGTCGACTTGTTCGGCGAGATCTGTCCCGATGCGGCGCTGCGCACGCGCATTCTCGTGGACAATCCCACCCGCATGTATTGGGGGATGCCATGATCATCGATTGTCACGGCCACTACACGACGGCGCCCGGCGCGCTGCAGAAATTTCGCGATGCGCAGATTGCGGGGCTGAAACAAAATCTGGACCTTCCATTGAGCGCCCGGACTCCGATCAGCGACGATGAAATTCGCGACAGCTTGGAGAACGCGCAGCTCAAACTGCAGCGCGCCCGCGGCACCGATTTGACCATCTTCTCGCCGCGCGCCTCGGCCATGGCGCATCACATCGGCAATGAAATTACCAGCCGGCGCTGGACCGAGGCCTGCAACGATTTGATCCATCGGGTGTGCACCCTGTATCCCGAAAATTTCGTCGGCGTCTGCCAGTTGCCGCAGTCGCCGGGTGCAGCGCCCGTCAATAGCGCGGACGAGCTCGAACGCTGCGTCGAGGAACTCGGCTTCATCGGTTGCAACCTGAATCCGGATCCGTCCGGCGGGAATTGGACCTCGCCGCCGCTCACGGATCGCCATTGGTATCCGTTGTACGAAAAAATGGCGGAGCTCGATGTTCCCGCCATGGTGCACGTGAGTTCGTCCTGCAATCCGAATTTTCATGCCACCGGTGCGCATTACATCAACGCCGACACCACCGCGTTCATGCAATTTCTGACCAGCGACTTGTTCAGTGATTTTCCGACGCTGCGCTTCATCATCCCGCACGGCGGCGGCGCCGTGCCCTATCATTGGGGCCGGTACCGCGGCCTCGCGCAGGATCTCAAGCGCCCGCTGCTCGCCGATTACTTGCTGAAGAACGTGTTCTTCGACACCTGCGTGTATCACTTGCCCGGCATCGAATTGCTGCTGAAGGTGATACCCGCGGACAACATCATTTTCGGCTCCGAGATGGTAGGTGCGGTGCGCGGCATCGACCCGGAGACGGGACAATACTTCGATGACACGAAGCGTTACCTGGATGCGCTGAGGTTGAGCGACGGCGACCGTCATAAAATATTCGAAGGCAATGCGCGCAAGGTGTTTCCGCGCCTAGGCCGGAGGCTCAGAGAGGTAGGGAACGTCAAATGAATAAACGCCTCCCTTTCCGCGCGAATCACGTCGGCAGCCTGCTGCGCGCATCGACGCAGCGGCAGAGTACATTCCGCTGGAGCAACTCTGTTTGAGTCCGCAATGCGGCTTTTCGTCGACGGTCGAGGGCAATGCGCTGAGCATCGATGAACAAATCGCCAAGCTGCGCTTGATCGTGGAGACCGCCCGCGAGGTATGGGGCGAAAAATAAATCCACAAATAAAAATACATATCGAGACGCACCCAATATAATCCGCGCTCCTTTTGCGGCGGGTGCCCCATGTTGTTCAAGAATCTAGTCTTTCAGCGTCTTCCCGCGGAGTGGACGATGTCCGCCGCCGATTTCGAGGATCAATTGGCCGGCCGTACCCTGCGGCCGTGCGGCCCCTTCGATATGTCCAGCCGGGGCTGGGTCGCGGTCACCAATGGCGGACGGCTGCTGCACGCGGTCAATCAACAGCTCATGATCGCGCTCGGTGTGGACGAGAAATTGCTTCCCGGATCGATCGTTCGGCAGGTCGCCCAAGAACGCGCCGACATCCAAGCCCAGGAACAGGGTTTCCCGGTCGGCCGGAAGCAGATGCGGGATCTGCGCGCCCGGGTAGCGGATGAGCTACGCGCGCGCGCGCTCACGCGGCGCCGCATCACGCGTGCCTGGATCGATCCACAAGGAGGATGGTTTGCCGTCGACGCCGCGAGCCTGCCTCGCGCCGAGATGGTGGTCGAGACATTGAGCGATACGCTGGGCAGCTTCGCACCGAGGGCCATCGAGACGGAGCGGTCGCCGCACGCCGCCATGGCGTCGTGGCTTCTGCGCGGAGAGGCTCCGGCGCGTTTTTCGATCGATGACGAGCTGGAGCTGCAGACCGCCGATAAGTCGAAAACGATTATCCGATACACCCGTCATCCCTTGGATGGAAAGGAAATTCGCGGGCATCTCGCCGCGGGAAAGTATCCGACTCGACTTGGACTCACCTGGAACGACCGGGTGTCCTTCGTGCTGACGGACAAGCTGCAGGTGAAGCGGCTCGAATTTCTCGAGATGAGCAAAGACGACACTGAGGGCGAGGAGCTGGATCCCGCCGAGCAATTCGATATCGATTTCGCCGTGATGGCCGGAGAACTCGCCGCCCTGCTGAAGGACCTGGGAGCGGTACTGGGTAAAGACTCGGCCGGCGCTGCGGGATGGCCGGCGGAGGCCAAGGTCGCGTAGGGCCGAATTGCCGAAGAGCGGCGCTTCGTCACGCTTTTGGGCCATTTTCAGCCGTATCCTGGCGCCCATGTGTCAGCGTTACGCTCTTCCGGACCAGATGTCCGCGGAACGCGAGTTTCTGCCCGCGACAGCGTGGTGGCAATTCGCAGCAAAGTTCAACGTGGCCGCAGAGCAGTACGTACCCGCGATACGGTTGCACGACAAGCAGAGCGAAGGCGTGATGCTGCGCTGGGGTCTGATTCCGTCTTGGACCCTGAGCCCGCCAACCGGGCCGCCCGAAGTGTGCGTCAACAGCAGCCGCCTCGAGCGCTCGGCAATCTACCGCAAGCCCTGGCTCAATAGCCAACGATGCATCCTCCCCGTCGCCGGGTTCTATGTATGGCAGCTCACCCGTGAGAAATATCGGCAGCCGTTTTTCGTGCGGTTGACCGACCGAGCGGTGTTCGGCATCGCGGCGATTTGGGACCGCTGGGTCAGCGACGACGATGACGTCATCGAAAGCTGCTCGGTAATATGCGCGCCGGCAAACGAGCTCATGTCGCAGATCACCGGCCCGGAACCCGGAATGCCGGCGATCTTGCGGCGCAAGGACTATCAGACCTGGCTGCATGGCAATCCCGTCGCGGCGAAAGCGGCGCTCCAACCCTACAAAGCCCAGTGGATGCACGCGTATCCCGTCAGTCCGCGCATCAATTCCTGCGACGTCGACGATCCCGATTTGATCCGCGCCGCCGGCTAGCCCTCGCGCACCGGGCTAGGCGGGCCCGGGGCCGGACGCCCGCCGCTCCAGTCCCGCCAGCCACGCTCTGAGCGCCCTGGCCACCGCATCAGGACGCTCGATGGGCGCCATGTGGCCGGCGCCCGCGATCTCCACCAGCCTGGCGTGGGGAACACTGCGCTGCATATCGGCATGCTGCGACAGCGATGACCAGGTGTCGTTGGTGCCGCTGAGCAGCAGCGTCGGAACATTGATGGAGTGCAAGACCGATCGCGCATCGGGACGCTGCAGCAGCGCGTTTATCTGGCCCGCGAACGAATCGGGCGTCGAGCGCTGGACCATCGCCGCCAGGGTTGGCATGACTTGGGCAACCCTCGCGGGCGATGCCCCCATCATGGGCGGCAACCATTCGGCGGCGAGCGCTGCCATGCCATGCAGCCGAGCGAGGCGCACCAGCAGGCCGCGGCTCTCGTATTCCGCGTCTCGCGTGGGGTACACCCCGGTATTCAGAAGACCCAGTGCCGCAATTCGCCCGGGCGCCCGACGCCACACCTCGAGCGCTACACGTCCGCCCATGGAATGCCCGGCCACCGCAAATCGCGGTGGAGCCTTTGCCAACACCTGATCGGCCATGGCGCCGATGGAGGAGAACCCGGCAAAGGACACGATGCGAACATCCGCGACGTCGGCAAGCCGATGCGGTACATCGGCCCAGATCGTTTCGTCGCACAATAGGCCGCACAACAAAAATAGTGGCTGCATCGGCTAACTATATCGCGGCCGCATTGCCGCACGGCGGTCTTATCCCTATATTGATGGTCCGAGGAGGGCACGGCGGATTTGGAACGCGACATTCACCAAGCAGTACGCGACGTTTGCCTTTGGCTTCCCGAAGCGGAGGAATTTCTCTCGCACGGGTCGCCCAATTTCAAAGTTCGCGGGAAAACATTTGCCTCGTATGTGGTCAATCACCACGGCGACGGCCGCGTCGCGCTGTGGCTCAACGCTGCGCGCGGGGCGCAGGAATTATACGTGGCCGCCGACCCCAGGCGATTCTTCGTACCGCCCTACGTGGGCCCTCGCGGATGGCTGGGCGTCCACTTGGATAAGGGCCTCTCCTGGGTTCGGATCGCCGCGCTGGTTCGCGAAGCGTATGAAAAAGTGGCTCCGGCCCCGCTCACATCGACTCTTGGCAAGACTCCGGTCATCAAGACGCCCGGCCGCAAGCTTACGCCAAGCGAAATCAATCCCATGCAATCGGCGCGCGGCAAGGCGCTATTGAAAATCATGCGCAAGATTTGCTTGGATTTTCCCGAAGCGCGCGAAGCGGTCCAATTCGGATATCCGGTGTGGCAGGCCGGAACGAAGACCTTCGCTTGGGCAAGATGCGAAGGTGAGCGGTTGTCCGCGTGCTTCTGGGTGGGCGTCGATCAGCAGCACCTGCTGACGGCGGACGCGCGCTACCGCGTTCCGCAGTACATGGGACACAACGGCTGGATCGCGCTGGATGTGACCAATGACTGCGATCCCGGCGAAGTTGCCGCGCTGGCCTTGCAGAGTTACCGGCATTTTGCGTTGAAGCGCATGATGCAGAGTCTCTCGTTGGCCTGAGGCACGCGGGGCAGGGGTACGCGCCGAGCCCCTGCGGTGTATAATTTCCTCATGAACGCCGTTCCCGAAGCCGCAGCACCCGGCGCCGCTCCCAGCGCGGCCGCGCGCGCCATGATCGAACGTCTGGTCGCGTTCAATACCGTCTCGCGCGATTCGAATTTGGGCCTGATCGAATGGGTGCGCGACTATCTTCATCAACACGGCGCGAAGACACGGCTCACGCACGATGCCACGGGCAAGAAGGCCAATCTCTTCGCCACATTGGGGGAATCCGCGAAACCCGGGTTGATCCTGTCCGGCCACACCGATGTGGTGCCCGTGGACGGTCAACATTGGGACACCGATCCGTTCGTCGTCACCGAGCGGGACGGCAAGCTGTTCGCGCGCGGCTCAGCCGACATGAAGGGTTTCATCGGCATCGTTCTCACTCAGGCGCCGAAATTCGTCGCCGCCCTCAACGCCAATCGTCTGGACGCACCGCTGCATTATTCGTTGAGTTATGACGAAGAAGTCGGCTGCCTGGGGGTGCGCGGACTGATTCGGGATTTGGAAGAAAACGGCATCCGGCCGGCCGGTTGCGTGGTCGGTGAACCCACTTCCATGCAACCCATCATTGCCCACAAGGGCACGCATCGATTCCGCTGCGCGGTACATGGACGCGAGGCGCATTCGAGCTATGTCACTCACGGCGTCAATGCCATCGAATATGCGGCGCGCTTGATCGTGTACATTCGTCAGATCGCGGAACGCCTCGCGCAAATCGAGAAGCGCGATTACGGATTCACGGTGCCTTATTCAACCCTATCGACCGGACTGATCCGCGGCGGCATTGCCGCCAATGTGGTCCCGAAAGACTGCGAGTTCCAATTCGACATGCGCACGTTGCCGCATGCATCGCCCGACGCTCTCTATCGAGAGATCCGGACTTACGCTGAAGCGCTGGCGCGCGAGATGCAAGCCGTCGATCCCCAATCGGGCATCGACTTGGTATGGGCCAGTCAGACGGTTGGGCTCGCCGCATCGGAAACCGATGCCATCGTGCGCTGGGCCATGCAGCTCTCGAAGCATGCCACCGTGGGCAAGGTGTCCTACGGCACCGAAGCCGGGCTGTTTCAGAAAATGGGCGTTCCAACGGTGATCTGCGGCCCGGGTGATATTGCCGAAGCGCACCGGCCTAATGAATTCGTGGCGCTCGAGCAATTGGCGCAATGCGAAGCCTTCATGAACCGCATCCTCGATACGGGATACGCACCCGCATGAGCGCGCTCCCGGCATCCTCGGAAGTGACGCTGATCAAGGGCGCTTGCCCGCACGATTGTCCGGATACCTGTGCTCTGGACGTTCATGTCCGGAACGGCGTCGCACTCAAGGTCACGGGATCGAACGCCCACGCACCGACCGCGGGCGTGCTGTGTACCAAGGTGGCGCGCTACACCGAACGCACCTATCACCCCAACCGCCTGCTGCATCCGCTGCGCAGAGTGGGCCGCAAAGGGGAAGGGCGGTTCGAGCGCATCAGCTGGGATGAGGCGGTGCAAAGCATCGCAAACCGGCTCGCGCCGATCGCCGCGGACGATCCGGAACAAATTTTGCCGTACAGCTATGCCGGCACGATGGGCTTGGTCCAGGGCGAATCCATGGCCCAGCGCTTCTTTCACCGGTTGGGTGCGAGTTTGTTGGATCGCACGATCTGCGCATCGGCCGGTACTGCCGGCCACAAGATCACGCTGGGCTCACGAATCGGCATGGACATGGAACTCGCCGACGAGGCGAAGCTCATCGTCTTTTGGGGCTCGAATGCGATTACCTCGAGCGTGCACTTCTGGGCGCGTGCGCAGCAAGCCAAGCGCCGCGGCGCCACCTTGGTGGCCATCGATCCGTATCGGTCGCTCACCGCCGAGAAATGCCACATTCACGTGGCGCTGCTGCCCGGAACCGATGCCGCGCTGGCGTTGGGCCTCATGCACGTGCTCATCCGTGACGATCTCATCGATCACGACTATGTCGGCCGTCATACGCTGGGCTTCGAAGAGCTGCGCGGCCGCGCCGCCGCATACTCCCCCGAGCGCGTTGCCGCCATCTGCGGCATCACGGCCGGCGAAATCGAATCGCTGGCGCGCCTCTACGGAACCACGCGGCCGTCTTTGATCCGCGCCAATTACGGCCTGCAGCGCGCGCGCGGCGGCGGCATGGGGATGCGTAATATCACCTGCCTTCCGGCGCTGGTCGGTGCGTTCCGCGATGCCGCCGGCGGCGTGCTGCTGTCGACGGGGGGCAATTTCGCGGTGGACGAGGCCGCGCTGTCGCGGCCGGACCTTCTTGGGGAGCGGCGGCCGCGAACCATCAACATGTCGACCATTGGCCATGCGCTGCTCGACGGGCGCGCGCCCATCCGTGCGGTGATCGTGTACAACTCCAATCCGGTGGCGGTCGCACCCGATTCCACGCGGGTCGCGCGCGGTTTCGCGCGCGAAGATTTATTCACGGTGGTGCTCGAGCATTTCCAGACGGACACGGCGGACTACGCGGATATCGTCCTGCCGGCCACCACGCAGCTCGAACACCTGGACGTGATCAAACCCTATGGCCACTATTACATGGTGGCCAATAATCCCGCGATTCAGCCGCTGGGCGAGGCCAAACCGAACACCGAGATTTTTCGGCTGTTGTCGCGGGCCATGGGTTTCAGCGAGGCTTGCTTCGGCGACTCGGACGAAGTGATTGCGCAGGCCGCCGTCGCCCGGGATTGGGATTTCGCCGGCGTTCGGGAGGACGGATGGAAGCGCATAGGGCCGCCGAAAGGCACCGCGCGTTTCGCGAACGGCGGCTTCGACACGCCCTCGGGCAAGGTCGAGTTCCTTTCGGCATCGGCGCTGTCCCTGGGGCTCGATTCGCTGCCCGATTACATCGCGCCGCATGAAGATACTCGAAGTGAGCTCGCGCGCCGCTACCCGTTGGCGATGATCTCTCCGCCGGCGCGCAACTTTCTCAACAGCAGTTTCGTGAATGTCGAAAGCCTGCGGGCGAGCGAAGGCGAGCCCTGGCTGGATTTGCACCCCGAAGACGCGATGCCCCGCGGCATCGCGAATGGGAACTACGTCAGAGTGTTCAACGAGCGCGGCAGCTTGGAACTGCGGGCCCGCGTCACCGATCGAGCGCGGCGCGGCGTCGTGGTGGCGCTGTCCGTGTGGTGGAAGAAGCTTGCCAGAGACGGCAAGAACGCCAACGAGTTGACCAGCAGCGACACGCTTACCGATATGGGGCGGGCGCCGATTTTCTACGACTGCCTGGTTGAGGTCGCGGCGCTGTAACGCGGGTGCGTATTCCTAGCGGCGTGCGAGCTGCAAACGCTTTCCGCCGCGATATATCGATCGTGCATGCTGCATAGGCCGTCGTCCGCACGCACCGCCGCGTAGGCGGAACTCAAGCTCGATAATCCCGGCAGCGCGGACTCGATGGCCGGCGATGCGTTGAAAAAATGCCGGCAGCTGCGGCAACTCGCTTCGGGTATCGGCCTCATTGCCCGAGTCGATTCCAGAAATCGCCGAAAACCTGCGTCGATAAAAAGAAACCCAACGCGACGTTGACGACCACGCCGATCGTGAACGCGTAGAAAGGCCGGGCGCCCACCGACACGAATTCGCGCACGCGCGTCGTGAGCCCGATACTCAAGAACGCAAACGTGAACGCCCAGGTCCGCAGTGCCTGAAGCGGCGCAACGAGGCCGGGCACCACGTCTTTCTTGTACGCTGCGTAATCGTAGCCTCGGGAAATCACGGTGACGATCGCCGACGCGATCAAGAACCCCAACACGAATTTAGGGAACCGACGCCAAATCTCAGCGGCGCCCGTTCGGCTTTGGATGGCGGTGCGTTCCCACCGTGTGGTGGCGATCAGCGATAGCACGAAGGCCCAAACGCCGATCCATACATCACGCCCGATGACTTTCATCAAGGTGAATGCGGTCACGGCGGCATCGCCGTGACCGGCGATGCCGGGCACGTTTCCGGCGTAACCGCCGTAGGTCTGCGCGGCGGCAAGCCCCGCGGCATCGGCAAATTCGGAGGTGCCGATCCACGCGCCCGCCACGCCGGTCGACAAATGCAAATACCTCGCGGCCAACGGCAGCACGAAGATCATCACGATGGCCCACACCACCACCAGTGAGATCGCAATGGACACGTCTTCTTTCTTGGCGCCCACGGCACCGCCGATCGCGATGGCGCCGGAGACCCCGCATACCGCGCCGCCCGTTCCCAGGGTCGCCGCCAGCCGTGGGTCCAACCCTAAGCGCTTTGCGGCGAAGTAGATTACGCCGAACGTGACCAGTGAGACGATCGCTGCCTGCGCGATCGCCACCGGCCCCGCCCAGGCGATGAGCAGCAACGGCAAGCTCGCACCGAGAAGGACGATGCCGGTCTTGATGTAGAACTCGACGCGCAGGGCGGGACTGAGCCATCGGGGCGCGCCGATGGTGTTGGAAATCAGCAGCCCCAGTGCCAAAGCGACCAGCGGCGGCTCCAAGTTGTAATGCGACGCCTGGTCCCATGCCCCTAGGAAATACAGCGCGGCCGCGACCACATAGAGAGTCAGAAACGCCGGCAGGAAGGTCGACAGGTTGACGCCCAACGCCGCGATCCCAAGTCCGAACAGCAGGGCCCACAGCACGAACAACGCCCCGTAGCGAAATGCGTGTTGGTGCAATTGCGCGGCAACCTCAGACAGGTGGCTCCATTTCTGAGGGGCGACCGCCAGCCATTTGATGCTGCCGCCGCTGGAGAAAAAGAGGGCGGCAATGGCGATCAGCCCAAGGCCGATCCAAATAGCCCACCAGTCCTCCTTGCGGAGCAACTCGCTCCACAGCGGGGCAGGCTTGAACACGTGGGTTTTGGTCCGGCCGGCAATTTCTGCCATGAAGATCTCCTCGGACAATCTGAACGGCAACGTTAACCGACTCCGTGTACCGCGTCTTATAGCGATTGGGCATGACTTTCTGCCGATTGATTATGTGGCGTCCGTTTGATTTACCTGCCAAAAGCGCCGGTAGGCCGGGGATCGCCTGCGGCTCATGCGGCGGGCAGCCCCAACTTGCGCAGCGCCGACTGCAGCTGCTGCTCGATGAAGTCCAAGGCCGCCGGGTCCACCTGGTCGCGAAATTGCTTGCGCCGATGCTGCGAGAACTTCCCGCCGTGCTGATACGCCATCACGATCAGATTGGCGAGCGTACTGCCCGGGACATCGAATCGATCGTCGGTCGCGCGCAGCACCTCATCGTAGCAGGCAAGGAAATCCACCTCGCTGTGCAGATCCGTGTGTAGAGCCTCGAGCGCCATACGCGCGAGGAATTCGACGCTCTCGGTGGCATCGAAATAGCGGTAGATGCTCTCATCACCCTTCAGCTCGAAGTGAAAATTCGGGCCATCAAGCCACACTACGTTCCACAGTCGGCGCGCCGGCACGGAGAAAGCCTGCAAGGCCTGCAAATACTGCTTTTCGTTGCGCTTCATGGCGGTCGATAGAGGCAGGATCAGGCCATTGGGAAGCGCTCCTGATTGGCATAAGGCGTAGTGCGCGAGAAAGCGCGAGAGCCGCCCGTTGCCATCTCCAAAGGGATGGGCAAAGACGAATCCGAAAGAGACAAGCGCCGCACGGACCAGAGGTTCGATACATGGACAGGCATCGCCGTTGGCGAGCCGCGAGATGCTGCGGATCAACGAGGGCAGCATCGACGCGGGCGGCGGCAGGTAGGTCACGCCGCGCGGCCCCGGTGTACCGTCGTATAAGTGGTTTTGCGTGAGCCGAAACGATGCCTCACGGGCATAGGCGTTCGTGACCGCGGCATTCTGCAATTCCACGTAGAACTCTTCATTGAGCTCATGACGGGTGTGCGCTTGGCGCAGGAGCGCCGCGAACGCCTCGGCCTTGCTGCCCGAGGGACTCTCGTGTTCGATTTCGTAGGAGCTTCTGGTTTCATGCAAATAGGCCCAGGCGAGCACCCGTTCGAGCTTATCCGGTGCGACCACTGCCAAATAACTGCGCACCTGCGCCAGAGGATCCTCGTTGAGAAGCGCATCGAGATCCTTCGTGCGACGCACGATTGGGCAGAAGTCCCAGTCGCCCAAACCGTTACTCAAGATGCGCCAGCGCGGATCACGGCTCACGGTCGGATTGGTGAGGTAAAGTTCGGGATCGAAGAGTGGTGCCGCCTTGCTGGTCAGCAAGCTCGCAGGCAGATCCTCGAGCGTCGTGCCCGTGAGCTTCTCCCAGACGAAGCAGAGCGTGCGGATGTAGCGGCCGGTTGGAGTACGGCGCAGCTCCGCCAGCAGTTCTGCCGGCGCTAAGTGCGGGGCAGCCCCCGCCAACACCTGCAGGTTGGTTCCTTCGTGCTTGAGCGCAAACAAGAGGTGATGCAGCACATCGGGCGGTGGCGCAAGATGGCCCGGAATGGCGAGTATCCCGCCCAATGCCTCTACCCGCGTAACACTTCGCAAAGTTGCCGCGCGTGCGAGAGGCATCAGCTTGAGGCCGAGCCGCTCAATGACGTACTGGTAACCAACGGCGCCGTTCATGGAAAAGTGGCCCTACTCATAATATTTTTGCCTCTACGGGTCATTTAATATCATAAAATTGCCCCTTTTGCCTGTTTCTCGGCATGAAATAGACCTTTCCGCCGCCGGAGGGCCGTTTTTGGCTCTTGACCCCAATTTTTCGCCCTTATGGAGCTCCGCACGCACAAGTTTTACCTGCGGTGACTATCACCCGGCCCAACCTGCTCAAGCACGACCTACGACAAGGAGTTGGCTGTGCTGCCTACGGCAGAGACGGGCCACCACCAACGGACGACACATGAAGGCACGTCGGCCGATCTGTCCTGCCGCAGCGCGCCAGGGGGCCGCGGAGACCCTGCTTACTTGTTATGCAACCGGAAAACCGCTGCGCATCGTGCCCGACGATATTGCCGCACTCACGGCGCAGCAATGGCGCGACTATGGACAGTTGGCCATCGACCACTTATTGAGCGAAAACTGTGCGCATCGTCAATGCGCCCGCGGCGGTTCTTGGCACATCCTCCAAGCATTGCATTGAATAAGTGAAATTCCATTGAAAATGCGATGAACGGCACGCTCATACTCATCGAACTCGCAGGTCACGTGGGTCTCCTACTCTGGGGCACTCACATGGTGGGCACGGGCGTGCAGCGTGGTTTCGGTCCGGTACTGCAGCGCTGGCTCGGCCAAAATCTCGCGTCTCCCTTTCGGGCATTTCTGACCGGCCTCGGCATCACCACGCTCCTGCAGAGCAGTACCGCCACCGGACTATTGGCCACCTCATTCACGGCCACCGGCGTGATTGCCTTGGCGCCCGCGCTTGCGGTCATGCTGGGCGCCAATGTCGGGACCGCGTTGTTGGCTCAGCTGCTGTCGGTCAATATGGCTCTGGTGGGCCCGCCCCTGGTGCTGGTGGGCGTACTGGCCTTTCGCTGGGCGACGGCCGGCCGCGCCAAGAATGTCGGCCGTATCGCCATTGGTCTTGGACTCATGCTCATGGCCCTGGCCGGTCTGGTGCATTCGCTGGCGCCGCTCGAAAATGCCCCTCTGCTGCGCCCCATCATGGGCTCTCTATCCGCCGACCCCGTACTCGCGGTCGCGATCGCGGCGGTGCTCACCTGGGCCTGCCATTCGAGCATTGCCATCGTCCTGCTGGTTGGTACCTTCGAGGCCCTTCACGTCGTCGGACCCACCGGAGCGCTGGCGCTCGTCCTGGGGGCGAATCTTGGCGGAGCGCTTCCCGCGTTGCTCAATGCGTCGACGCGCATTGCGCGCCGCTTGCCGCTCGGCAACCTGTTGGTGCGGGCCACCGGCGTGATTCTGGCGTTGCCGTTTCTACCGGAAATAGCACACACCCTCGCTCGATCGGATCTGGGCGCTGCGCACCTGGTAGTGAATTTCCATCTCCTGTTCAACCTTGCTCTGGCCTTGGTCTTTTTAGTCCCGGTGGGGGCGCTGGCGCGCCTTCTCACCCGTTGGTTGCCCGACCCACCCCTCTCTGCCGATCCGGGCCGTCCGGTGCACCTCGACGCGGCGGCGCTCGATTCGGCGACGGTCGCACTCGCGAACGCCTCGCGGGAGACATTGCGAATAGCGGACATGATCGACGCGATGCTGCGCGACACGCTGGAAATCACCTGCCGCGAGAGCCTTGGGCGGGCCACCGCCGTCGCCGCCGCCGGCCGCAGCGTCGATCAGTTGGGGGAGGCGATCCGCCGCTACTTGTCCGACATCGGCGATCAGGCTCTGGATAATCAACGCGAAGGGGCGCGGGCGCAAGACATCCTGTCCGCGGTCATCAACCTCGAACATGTCGCCGACATTCTCGCGAACAGTTTCGTGGAGTTCTCGTTGCGCAGTCTCAAGCGGGGCAAGAGGCTGTCATCGGAGGAAACCGACATCGTGGCGGCGATGCATGCCGAGCTGTGCAACTGCCTGCGCCTGGCAGTGGCGGTGTTTCTGCAGGCCGAACCGCACGATGCCGAGCGTCTGGTCGCCAGCAAAGCGAGTTTCCGCGAATTCGAGGCGGCGGCAATGGCGTTGAGCGCACGGTCGCTGCGCACGGCCGCCGCAAGCAATCGACTCGTCGAGACCGAGACGGCGGAGCGGGTGGCCGAGGAGAGCGGTCTGTTGCTGCGTTCCGTGCGCGATCTTCGCCGTATTCACTCGCATCTCGCGAGTTTTGCTTATCCGGTCCTGCATCGTCCCCGCGATCGCAACGCCGGTGAACCGCGGCCGGTTCGCGCCGGCGTCTCCGCGGCGGCGCGCATAACACCGGTCTCGTAACAGCGATCTTGTAAACACCGCTCTAATTCTCGCCTCGCCTCTCGCCGCGAAACGCGGTTTAATTATCGGCTGTGCCGCAGCCAAGCGGTTTTTGGGAGCCGCGAATGCAACTATCCGCCTCGAGTCTGGCGCGTGCGCCGCATGTCCCATTCATCCGTGTCTGAGCGCGCATTTCTCGGCAACGTATTGCACACGCCCTCGCGTGGGCGAATCGAGTTGCTGCGCGATGCTCTCATCGTGATCGGCGGCGACGGAAAGATCGGCGCAATCCACCGCGGCAATTCGCCGCAAGCCGCCGAGGCGACCCGGCAGTTCCAAGCGGCCGGAACCTTGATAGCATCTGGAAAAGGGCAATACCTATTGCCCGGGCTGATTGACCTGCACGTGCATGCGCCGCAATGGCCGCAACTTGGGTTGGCGCTCGATCTGCCCCTCGAGGAGTGGCTGCAGGCCTACACCTTCCCGCTGGAAGCGCGCTATGCGGACCTCGAGTACGCGGCAAGGGTTTACGAATCGCTGGTGCGGGGGCTGCTCGCGAACGGCACGACGACGGCGCTGTATTTCGCGACCATTCATTTGCCGGCGACCCAAAAGCTCGCCGACATCTGTCTCGAGAAATCGCAGCGTGCGTTGATCGGCCGGGTTGCCATGGATAATCCGGACCAGTGTCCCGATTTTTATCGGGACGCATCTGCGGCCACCGCCCTGTCCGAGACGGCCGCATTCATAGACTATGTGCAATCGATGACGGGCAACGAGAGTGGATTGATCCGGCCGGTCATCACGCCGCGCTTCATTCCGTCCTGTTCCGATGAACTGCTGCACGGATTGGGTGCGCTTGCGCGCGCCACCGGCTGCCACGTGCAGACGCATTGCTCGGAGAGCGACTGGGAGCATGAGTACGTCCGCAATCGCTGCGGAGTGACGGATACCGTAGCGCTCGAGAGCTTCGGACTGCTGTCACGGCGCACGATCCTGGCGCACGGCAATTTCATCAGCGAGGAGGATGTGGTGCACATCCTTAGAGCGGGTGCGGGGATCGCGCATTGTCCGTTGTCGAACGTCTATTTTTCCGATGCCATTTTCCCCTTGCGACGCATGTTGGCACGCGGCGTTCACGTCGGCCTGGGCACGGATATCGCCGGGGGCGCGAGTCCCTCGATCCTGGACAATGCCCGCCAAGCGGTGATCGCCTCCCGCAGCCTCGAATCCGGCGTCGATCCGGCGCTTGGGCGCGCGGAACGCAGGCTTCCCGAGTCGCGAATCGATGCACTCACCGCTTTTTGGTTGGCGACGGCGGGCGGCGGCGTTGCGCTCGACCTGCCGATCGGAATATTCCGGGAAGGGTATTATTTCGACGCGATCTTGATCGACGGGGATGTGCCCGACAGCAATTTGCATCTCGATGAGGCGGATACCCCCGCAGAGATGGTGCAGAAAATCGTCTACCATGCTGCGCGCGCCAATATCCGCGACGTGTGGGTAGCGAACCGGCGTGTCCACACGCGCTGACCCCTGCCTGCCTACCGCTCGCTCGCTACCGCAACGCGAAATAATCGCATACACTCGGCCGATACGCGATCAACGAGATGCCGCTGGTGAACGAGTTTGAGTGACTGGCCGAATTGTTTTCGGAACCTTGAGGCATGGGCCAGCTGACCACGCACGTCCTCGACACCAGCGCCGGATTGCCGGCGGGCGGTATGCGGATCGAAGTGCACGAGTTGGGGTCCGCGGCGCCTCTGCTGCTTGCCTCGGTATCGACCGGCAAGGACGGCCGCTGCGCGGCGCCGCTCATCGCCGGTGCGGCCTTGCGCGCTGGCCGCTATGCCGTCACGTTTTATGTGGCGGACTATTTCCGCGCCCGCGGCGTGGTATTGCCCGTCCCCGCGTTCCTCGAGGACGCGGTCATTCGGATCGGCATTGCCCACCCAGAGGAGCACTACCACGTGCCGTTGCTGGTCTCGCCCTGGAGTTATTCGGTCTATCGAGGAGGATGAGCGGGCGTGTCAGCCACTGAAGCGCAGAACGCGGTCCGCTTCCTCCTCGATGGACAGATCGTGACCGCATCCGGCCTGCCGCCGACGCTGACGGTGCTCGAATATTTGCGCGACGTCGCGCACCGTACCGGCACCAAGGAAGGCTGCGCCGAGGGCGATTGCGGCGCATGCACGGTGGCCTTGGGAGAGCTCGCGCCGGATGGCAGCGGCGTCCGCTATCGGGCCGTGAATTCCTGCATTCGCTTCTTGCCGACCATCGACGGGCAGGAACTCGTCACCGTCGAAAGCCTGCAGGCCGCGGACGGCTGCTTGCATCCGGTACAGCTGGCGATGGTCGATTCGCATGCCTCGCAGTGCGGGTTTTGCACGCCCGGATTCGTGATGTCGCTGTTTGCCCTGTATTTGCAGACCGACGCGCCCACGCGCGACGAGGTGCTCGAGGCGCTGTCCGGAAACCTGTGCCGCTGCACGGGGTATCGCCCGATCATCGACGCGGGACTGCGCATGGGCGGCTATGCGCCGCCGGCCCACTGGAGTCGTGCTGAACCGCAATCGGCCGCCCGCCGCGACGCACTGCTGGCAATCCGCCGCGATCAGCCGTTACGATTGCCGGGCTTCCATGCGCCCCACAGCACGGATGAACTCGCGGCTGCACGGATGCAAAACCCGGCTGCGACATTGTTGGCGGGCGGCACGGATATCGGGCTTTGGGTCACCAAGCAACAGCGGGATTTGCCGGCGATCATTTACATCGGCGAGATTGCCGAACTCAAGCAGGTGCGCAGCACTGACGAGGGCATCGTCATTGGCGCGGCGGTCACGTTGACCGAGGCCTGGGGTGCGATCGTTGCCGCGTTCCCGCAATTCGCCGAGCTCGCGCAGCGTTTCGGCTCGCCGCCGGTGCGCAACTCGGGCACCTTGTGCGGCAATCTCGCCAACGGTTCTCCCATCGGCGATTCCATGCCCATCCTGATCGCGCTCGAAGCCGATCTCGAGTTGCGCCGCGGTTCGCGAACGCGGCGCGTGCCGCTCGAGTCGTTCTATGTGGGATATCAGATTACGCAGCTCGAACCGGGCGAGTTCATCGTTTCCGTGACCGTGCCGCGCGCGCGCGCCGGACAATGCGTCGCGAGCTACAAAGTATCCAAGCGGTTCGATCAGGACATCAGCGGGGTGTGCGCCGCGTTTTCGGTGCAGGTCGAGGGCGGACGCATCGTCGCGGCCCGGATAGCCTTCGGCGGTATGGCCGCCATTCCGACGCGCGCGCGCGCGGCCGAACGCGCGTTGCTCGGTGCTGCCTGGGAATCCGCCAGCATCGAGAGCGCCGCGCGCGCGCTCGCCGATGATTTCCAGCCGCTGACCGATTTGCGCGCGAGCAGCGCGTATCGGCAGCGGGCCGCGGGGAACTTGCTGCGGCGCTTCTACTTGGAGCATGGCGGCGGGGCGGGTCCGGTGCGCACCGATGCGGCGCTGGCGGCGTGGCCGTGAAGCCTGGGTTATCGCGATGGTGACCGAGCCCATCCTGCAACCGGGGCAGGGCGCGGCGGCACGGCACGAGAGCGCGCACCTGCATGTCACCGGGCGGGCGCTCTATGCCGATGACATCGCGCTGCCGGCCGACACGCTGCATGCGGCTTTTGGGCTCAGCCGCATCGCGCACGGCCGGGTACGCGCATTGGACCTCGCGGCGCTGCAACTGCGGCCCGGCGTGGTCGCCGTTGCCACCGCAGCGGACATTCCGGGGGAAAACAATTACGGCAGCGTGCTGCACGATGATCCGATTTTCGCGGCCGACTTGGTGCAATACGCGGGTCAGCCGCTGTTCGCCGTGGCCGCGACCAGTTACTCGGCGGCGCGGCGGGCCGCGGGAGCCGGAGACATTGCCTATGAGGAGCTGCCGGCGATTCTGGATATTCGAGCCGCGCTCGCGGCGCAGAGCTTTGTGCTGCCCACCGAGCGCTTGGTGCGAGGCCAGCCGCACGAGGCGCTCACGCATGCCGCCCACCGGCTGCGCGGCACGGTCTGCATCGGCGGCCAAGACCACTTCTACCTCGAGGGCCAGATTGCGATCGCGCTTCCCCAGGAAGACGGCGCCATGCTGTTGCATAGTTCGACGCAGCACCCTTCCGAAGTTCAGCAGATCGTGGCGCGCGCCCTTGGCAGGCGCGCGCACGACATCACCGTGCAGTGCCGGCGCATGGGCGGCGGCTTCGGCGGCAAGGAAACCCAACCTGCCTTGATCGCGGCCGCCGCCGCCGTGCTCGCACATAAAACCGGCCGCCCGGTCAAACTGCGGGTCGACCGCGACGCCGACATGCTCCTGACCGGCAAGCGCCATGACTTCCTGGCCGACTACGAGGTCGGCTTCGGCGACGATGGCCGCGTGACAGCCCTGGCCGTCGTTCTGGCGTCGCGCTGCGGCTATTCGGCCGATTTGTCCGGCCCGGTGAACGACCGCGCCATGATGCATGTCGACAACGCCTACTTTCTCGATCATGTCGAAATCGTCTCGCATCGCTGCAAGACGCACACGGTCTCAAACACGGCCTTTCGCGGTTTCGGCGGACCGCAGGGCATGATGGTGATCGAGCACATTCTCGATCAGATCGCCCGCACGCAGGGCCTGGATCCGCTCGCGGTGCGCCGCGCAAATTTCTACGGTCTCGAGGATCGCAACGTCACGCCGTATGGCCAGCGGGTCGAAGACAATGTCATTCACACCATCGTCGATCGTCTGGTAGCCAGCAGCCGTTACCATGCGCGCCGCCGGAACATTGCCGCTTGGAACGCGGCGAGTACCACCGTCAAACGCGGTCTCGCGCTGACGCCCGTCAAATTTGGCATCTCCTTTACCTCGACCACGTTCAACCAGGCCGGTGCGCTGTTGCATGTTTACACCGACGGCACCGTGTTGCTGAACCATGGCGGCACCGAGATGGGGCAGGGACTGTTCACCAAAGTGGCATCGGTGGTCGCGACGGAGCTCGGAGTACCGCTGTCGGCGATCCGGGTCTCGACCACGGACACGTCCAAGGTACCCAACACGTCGGCGAGCGCAGCCTCGGCGAGCTCGGATTTGAACGGCAAGGCGGCGCAAGCTGCCGCGCAAACCATTCGGCGCCGTCTGGTGCAATTTGCCTGCGATGCTTATGGTGCCGCGCCCGAGAACGTGCATTTTCACGCCGGACGAGTCCAGGTGGGCGAGCGGCAGTTCGCGTTCGCCGACCTGGTGCAGCAGGCCTACCGCGCACGCATTTCCCTATCGTCCACCGGTTTCTATCGCACGCCGAAGATCGAATGGGACAAGTCCAGCATGCGCGGCCGGCCGTTCTTTTACTTCGCCTATGGCGCGGCCGTGAGTGAAGTCGCGGTGGATACTTTGACGGGCGAAACGCAGTTGCTCGGCGTGGATATCCTGCACGATGCGGGAACCTCGCTGAACACCGCCATCGATCTCGGTCAGATCGAAGGAGGATTTTTGCAAGGCGTCGGTTGGCTCACCTCGGAAGAATTGTGGTGGAACGGCGCGGGTGAGTTGAAAACACACGCTCCATCGACGTACAAAATTCCGACGGCACGAGACTGGCCGTTGCGCGCCTCGGTGCGATTGCTCGAGGGGGAACCCAACCGGGAAGAGACCATCTATCGCTCCAAGGCGGTGGGCGAGCCGCCGTTGATGTTGGCGATCTCGGTCTTTCATGCCATTCGCGATGCCATTGCCAGCTGCGGCGCGCCCGGTTCATTCGCGGATTTGTCGGCACCCGCGACGCCGGAAGCGGTGCTGCGCGCCATTGGGAACTTAGGGCTCGCCGGCGGCGTTGCGCCGAGTCCATGAGCAAGCCAGAGACATCGTGGCTGAAGCCGCTTTGCGATTGGCCGCAGGCGCTATCGCGCGCGCTGCAGGGCGCACCTGTGGTGATCCGCATCGTTCTGGCGGCGGTGCGCGGCTCGGCACCGCGCGAACCCGGGGTCGGTATGCTGGTCAGTCCTGCTGCCGTCGTAGGCACCATCGGCGGTGGCCAGCTCGAGTGGCAGGCATTGACCGTGGCGCGGGCGATGCTCGACGATGCGGCGATGCCCGCGCAGCTGCAGCGCATGGTGCTCGCCGCCGACCTCGGACAATGCTGCGGCGGCGTGGTCGAGGTGTGGTTCGAGCGTTACACGCGCGCCGAGGTCAAACTGCTCGATGCCGCCGCGGTCGCGGCGTGCCGCGGTCCGGCTGTGCTCGAGAGCACGCTCTCCGCGACGGGAATCGAGCGCCGACTCGTGTGCGCCGCCGGGTCGGACGTCGACACGAATCATTTATTGCGAACGCCGCGCGCGCAGGCCGCGCCGCGCATCAATCGAGAACGGCCGGGCGAGGTCACGCTGCGCGAGCGCCTGGACGATGCCTTGCCGCCGCTGTGGCTGTTTGGTGCCGGCCATGTCGGCCAGGCGCTCGCGCGTATTTTGATGGAGTTGCCGGTGCGCTTGACCTGGGTCGATTCGCGCGTCGAATTGTTGCCCGCCCAGAATGAGTCGGCGGTGCACATGGTGCACAGCGAAGATCCGGTAGCGACGTTGAGCGACGCGCCGCCGGGCGCGCGCTTTCTGGTGATGACGCACAGCCACCCGCTCGACTATGCGCTGTGCCGGGCGATTCTGCATCGCGGCGATTTTGCCTGGGTGGGATTGATCGGCTCGAGCAGCAAGGCGGCGCGTTTTCGTGCTCGATTGGCGCGCGACGGCCTCGAACCCAAGGCCATTGCGGCACTGGTTTGCCCGATCGGCATCGAGGGTATTTCGAGCAAATGGCCCGCGGCGATTGCCGTCGGCGTGGCCGCACAGCTGATGCGGGACTTGAGCGCGGGCGCCGCGGCTCGGCAACAGGCGCCGGCGACGGCGGCGGCCGAAGCCGCTTGCGCGGGCGCCGCCTGCGCGAACTGCGGCGCGGGCGCGCGTGCCCCCGCGGGTGTCGCAGCAACGGCTGCCGCGGCGTCGGGCGCGCCGGGGACGCCGCCATGGTGACGTATTTGTTGGACTGGTTTGCGCTCCTCGTGCGCTGGGTGCATGTCATCACCGGCATCGCATGGATTGGCGCGTCGTTTTATTTCGTCTGGCTGGATAACCATTTGCAAGCGCCGTCCGGCGGCGAGCGCATCGATCCCGGCGTCGCCGGCGAGTTGTGGGCGGTGCACGGCGGCGGTTTCTACCGCTCTCAGAAGTACCGGGTCGCGCCGGCGGTGTTGCCGCCGACGCTGCATTGGTTCTACTGGGAAGCGTATTCCACCTGGTTGTCCGGATTCGTGCTGCTCTGCCTGTTGTATTTCCTGCGCGCCGAGGCCTATTTGATCGACCCCGGCGTCGCGGCATGGTCGAAGCCCGCCGCGATCGCGATTGCCATAAGCTCGATGGCCGCGAGCTGGCTGGTCTACGACGGTTTGTGCCGCTCGCCGCTTGGCCGCCACCCGCGCGCACTCGCTACGCTCTTGAGCTTAGCGCTTGCCGCCGAAGCGTGGGGCCTGTGCCAGCTATTCAGCGGTCGCGGCGCCTTCATGATATTCGGCGCCGCCCTCGGCACCATCATGGTGGCCAACGTGTTGTTCGTGATCATTCCGGGTCAACGCGAACTGGTTCGGGCGAAAAGCCAGGGCCGCGATCCTGATCCGACGCCGGGGCTGCGCGGCAAACAGCGCTCGGTGCACAACACCTATTTCACGCTGCCGGTGCTGTTCGTGATGATCAGCAATCATTACGCCATGACCTACGGCGCGCGCTACAACTGGCTGGTGCTCATTGCGATCAGCTTCGCCGGCGCCTGCATCCGCGCCTGGTTCGTGGCCCGGCACAAACCGGCCGAGCGCCGCGGTTGGGCGACGGTCGTGCCGGCGGCGCTCGGCGTACTGACTCTCGCTGCCGTCGTGGTTGCGCTCGCGCCGTTGCACCAACAGGAGCTCGCCGCCCGCGGCGCGACGCCGGCGGTCGATCCCGTCCGCGTGCAGCTCATCGTCGCGCAGCGCTGTGTGCCATGCCACGCGCAGAGCCCCACCCAGGCCGGCTTCACCGCCCCTCCCAACGGCCTCGTGTTTGAGACTCTGGATCAAGTCCGTGCGCATCTTCCGGAAGTTCAGCAGCAGCTCGCGCTGCGCGCCATGCCGCTCGGCAATCTCACCGCGATGACCGATGACGAGCGCGCGACGGTGCTGATGTGGATCGGACACGGAGTGCTGCGCCGTTGAACCCGTATTATCCGCGCGACCTCAAGGGTTATGGCCGATACCCACCGCACCCGCGCTGGCCGGGCGGCGCACGGATTGCCTTGCAGTTCGTCTTGAATTACGAGGAGGGCGCGGAGAGCTGTGTGCTCGACGGCGACGCGGCATCCGAGGTGTTCCTGTCCGACATCGTCAATGCACAGGCTTTCCCCATGCGCCACATGAGCATGGAGTCGCTGTACGAGTACGGCTCCCGCGCGGGCCTCTGGCGGGTGCTGCGGGCATTCGAACGCCGCGATCTGCCGCTCACCATATTTGCGGTCGCCACCGCCGTGCGCCGCCATCCGGAGGCGGCGGCGGCGTTCCAAGAGCTTGGGCACGAAATCGCCTGCCACGGGCTGCGCTGGATCAGCTACCAGCAAGTCGACGAAGCCGCGGAACGCGCGGACATGGCCGAGGCCATCGCCATGTTGAGCGATATCTTCGGCGCCGCGCCCTTGGGCTGGTATACCGGACGCGACAGCCCGCAGACGCGTCGACTGGTCGTAGAGCATGGCGGTTTGCTGTACGACGCGGATTCCTATGCCGATGATCTGCCCTACTGGACCCGGGTGGCGGTGGGCGGCGGCGGCGCTCGGCACGAGGTGCCCCACCTGGTGGTACCGTACGCGCTCGATACCAACGACATGCGCTTTGCCACCGTCCAGGGCTTCAATTCCGGCACGCAGTTCTTCGACTATCTGCAGGCGGCGTTCGACACGCTGTATGCCGAAGGCGATCCCGGCGGTCTCGATGCGCCGAAAATGCTGTCGATCGGTCTGCACTGCCGCTTGGCCGGGCGTCCCGGACGAATCGCGGCACTCGAGCGGTTCCTCGACTATGTCCTGGACCATGAGCAGGTTTGGATCTGCCGCCGCGTCGACATCGCCCGGCACTGGATCACTAATCACCCGTACACGCAGGGCCCGTGATCGCGCTTTCCGACTTGAATGCGCTGCCTGTCCATGAGTTCGTGACCACGCTGGGCGCGATCTTCGAGCATTCTCCGTGGGTGGCGGAACGCGCCGCCGCCGGCCGGCCGTATGCTTCGCGCCTGCATTTGCTCGAAGCCATGCGTCTGGCCGTAGAGAAGGCGAGTCCCGCGGAGCAATTGATCCTCATTCGTGCGCATCCGAAGTTGGGTGCCCGTGGCCGAACTCGTGCCGAGCTTACTCGAGCGTCGGCCAGCGAACAGCATCGCGCAGGTCTGGACGCCTGTACGCCGCAAGATTTTACGCAGCTGGATGAGCTCAATACGGCCTACGTCGAAAAATTTGCCATGCCGTTCATCCTCGCGGTGCGCGGCCACGATCCTGCGTCCATCATTGCGACCCTGAAACGCCGGCTCACGCATGATGAACCGCTGGAACGGAACACGGCGCTGGGCCAAATCGGCTTGATTGCAGGTTTCCGGCTGACAGATGTGGTTGCCACGCCCGCGGGCGTCGAAATCATGGCGATGAACGAACGGCTGGCGCTGTGTTCCAACGGCACGGGCGTGGACGGCACCGGCGTAGGGCAGGGAAGCGCTGCCCTGTTGCGCGAATGGATGTTGGCAGCCGGCCTCGATGTATCGGCTGCCGGCGGCGGCAACATGATCGGGCGCCACCGCACGGATCGGTCCAACGCGAAACGACTACTCATCGGCGTGCACTACGATACGGCGGCCAATACCGTGCGCTATGACGGACGCTTGGGCTGTCTGTTAGGAATAGCCGTGACGCAGCAACTCAAGCAAAAGGGCAGGCAATTGCCCTATGAATTGCTGGTCCTGGCGTGTCCGGCCGACCGGCCTGCGGGGCCGTGCGCCAGCCTGGCGGACCCGGATGCGCTGCGCGGCTGCGTGACGCTGAGCACGCGCGATGGCGTCGGCGGATCAGCGGACGGTGCCATGGCGCTGGCCGCCTTGCGCGCCTCGGGACTGGTTGAGGGAGTCTATGCAATCGCGATTCAGGGGCCGGCTGGAGCCGTCTACCGGGGCGATGCGCCATGCACTCAGGCGCAGTGTGAACGCGCGGCACAGACGCTGGAGGAATTTTTGCTGCAGACTCAAGACATATTTACCACGGGTTGAACCATTCATGGCTGACCAAAACACACCTGCCGTGTCCGCTCACAGCATCAATTTAGCCGATGAGCGGCTGGGCGCGATTGGGATCTTCGCCACGGACGAGTTCTTCGCGCCGCTGGAGCGCATGTTGAGATCCGGCGACCCCGAGTGGCGCGCCGGGGTCTACGATGATCACGGCAAATGGATGGACGGCTGGGAGACGCGCAGGCGCCGTAATACCGGACATGACTATTGCATCGTGCAACTCGCTGCTCCATGCACGCTGGCGGCGCTCGACATCGATACTCGGTACTTCACCGGCAACTATCCGCCCTATGCGTCGGTGCAGGCGTGCCGGGTGGCCGGCCGCCCGGATGAGAGTACCGCTTGGACCGAACTGCTGGCCTACGCAGCGCTTGCGGGCAACAGTCATAATGTTTTCGCGCTGCAATCGCAAGGCATTTGGACGCACTTGAAACTCAATATTTTTCCCGATGGCGGCGTTGCGCGTCTACGGGCCTACGGAGCCGTGCATCGAGACTGGACGGCGATCGGTTCCGCGCCGCTCGACTTGGCCGCCGCCTTGAACGGCGGCCGGGCGCTTGCCTGCAGCGACGAGCACTACGGCTCGAAGCATAATTTACTGTTGCCGGGCCGCGGCGCGAGCATGGCCGACGGCTGGGAAACCCGCCGGCGGCGCGAACCCGGGTACGATTGGGTCATTCTGCGTTTGGGTCACGCAGGCCGCATTCAAGCCGTGGAAATCGACACCGCACGCTTCAAGGGCAACCACCCGCATCAAGTGTCGCTCCATGGCGCGTCGCTCGGCGCGCAGGGCGACGCCGATTTGACCAGCCAGTGTCTGTATTGGCCGGTGCTGCTGGAACCGCAGCTGCTGCAGGCGGATCACCTGCATCGGTTTGCCGCGGAATTACGCGATCTCGGACCCATTTCGCATGTGCGTGTGAACATGCATCCGGACGGCGGCATGAGCCGGGTCAGGCTTTTTGGATTGCCCGAGCGCGCCTAAAGCAATGAGCGAGATCCTGCTGCGCGCGATGCCGCTGACGGCTGAAAATTTCAGTGTCTTCGGCGACGTGATCGAGACCGAGGGACGAGACTGGCGCTCGATCAACGAGGGCACCGCGCAGCGCTTTGACGATTTGGCGCGAGTCGATGTGCTCGAAGCCGGCGGCCGCCCGCTCATCAGCATTTTCAAGGCATTGCCGCGATCGCTGCCCTTGCGAGTGCGCGCGCTCGAGCGCCACCCGCTATCGAGTCAAGCGTTTTATCCGCTCGAGACACGCCCCTTTCTGGTGGTGGTCGCCGAGGATGGACCACTGCTCACACCCGAGCGTATCCGCGTGTTCTTGAGTTCGGGCGGGCAGGGTGTGAATTACCGCCGCAATACCTGGCATCACTCATTGATTGCACTCGATGCGCCGGCGCGCTTCCTGGTGATCGATCGTGGCGGTCCGGAGGAGAACTGCGAGGAGGTACTGGTCGATGGCGTGGTGATGGTGAGCGGCCTATAGCCAGCAATTTCAGAAGTTTACGCGAGAATTCTCTTTTCCTCATTACGTAGTGCCTCGCGCAACCCACGGCGCCGCTCATTTCGGCACTGAGGCGTCCACGCCCTCCACGAACCAATTCAGCTGCATGAGATCGTCGATCGATACCGCGGTGTGGGCGGGGACCTTGAGGACGCCGGTGTTGTCCTTGAGGGGTCCGGCAAAGGGAACGAGGGTTCCCGCCATGATGGCTTGTTTCTTGGACTCGAACATACTTGCGACGTCGGACGGCACCGATGAGTTCAAGGGTGCGAGCACCACGACGCCTTCCTTGATGCCGCTGCGCGTCTGGCGCGCCCCGGACCAGGAGCCCTCCATGACCTTCCTGACTTCGTCGATGTAGTAGATGCCCCAGTTTTGGGTGTTGGCGCTCAACTGCGCATGCGGTCCGAATTTCGACATGTCCGAATCCCAACCGAAGGCATGCAGCCCTTTCTCCTCGGCGAGCTGAAGAACCGCGGGTGAGTCGGTGTTCTGACACAGGATGTCTGCGCCCTGAGCGACCAGCGCTTCGGCGGCTTGGCGCTCCTTGCCGGGGTCATACCAGGTATCGGCCCACACCACCTTGGTGCGAATTTTCGGATTGACGCTGCGGGCGCCGAGAGTGAATGCATCGATGTTGCGGATCACCTCGGCGATCGGGAACGAGGCCACGTAGCCCAGCGTGTTGGTCTTGGTGGTTCGTCCCGCCAGAACGCCGAGCAGATACGCACCCTCCCAGAAGCGGGCCTGGTAGGTGACCACATTGGGCGCCGTTTTGTAGCCGGTGGCGTGCTCGAATCGCACCTGGGGAAACAGCTTCGCGACTTTGAGGGTCGGTTCCATATAGCCGAACGAGGTCGTGAAGATGAGCCCATAGCCCTTCGCTGCGAGTTGGCGAATGACACGCTCGGCGTCGGCCGTCTCCGGCACGCTCTCGACATAGGTGGTTTCGATCTTGGCGCCGAATTCGCGTTCCAGCGCGAGCCGCCCGAGATTGTGCTGGTAGGACCAACCGCCGTCGGCAACCGGACCGACATAGACGAAAGCCACCTTCAACGGCGCGGCCATCGCGCTGGCCGCCATCAGAGCGGCGAGAGGGATGGCCGCGAAGGCGAGACGAAATCGATTCGGCATCGGCTGAAACCTCGATCGGTTGCTAATTAATTTGATTGTAGACGATGAATTGAAGTTCGATTGTGTAGGATTGATCGAACCTTGTCTCAGGAGCACTCCCGAACGAATGTCGAGCGGATCCCCAAAACCGTGCGCTCCCGTGCAAATACGGTGCGCGGCGGTACCGTGACGTCGCCGCGCCTCGCGTTGCGCGGCATCAGCAAACGCTACGCCAGCGTCATTGCCAACGACGCCATTGACCTGTCCGTCGCCGCCGGGGAAATCCATGCGCTGCTCGGGGAGAATGGCGCCGGCAAGAGTACGTTGATGAAAATCGTCTACGGCGTGACTCAACCCGATACCGGAAGCATCGATTGGGAGGGCCAGCCCGTTGCCATCCGCAGCCCCAGCGAGGCGCGGCAGCTCGGCATCGGTATGGTGTTCCAACACTTTGCGCTGTTCGAGAGCCTGACCGTCGCGCAGAACATCGCGTTGGCGTTGGATGAGCGCATGCCGACGCTCGAGTTAGCCGAACGCATCAATGCCGTATCCGCGCGCTACGGACTTCCCGTCGCCCCCGACCGATTGGTGCACGGATTGTCGGTGGGTGAGCGCCAGCGCGTGGAAATCGTACGCTGTCTGCTGCAGTCGCCGCGCTTGCTCATCATGGATGAACCGACCTCGGTACTGACGCCGCAAGCGGTGCGGGTGCTGTTTGGGACATTGCGTCGCCTGGCCGAAGAGGGTGTCAGCATTTTATATATCAGTCATAAATTGGACGAGATTCGCGAACTGTGCGACGTCGCGACGGTACTGCGAAATGGCCGGGTCAGCGGTACGGCAATCCCCAGCGCCGAGTCGAACGCCAGCTTGGCGCGCCTGATGGTCGGCAACGATCTGAAGGAGTGTACGCTGCGGCCGCGCGAACCCGGCTCTTTGCGGCTCGAATTGACTGACTTATCGCTCGAGTCGGCGGATCCATTCGGCACGTCGCTCGAGCAAATCAACTTGGGCGTGCGCGGCGGCGAGATCGTCGGCATTGCCGGTGTGTCGGGCAATGGTCAACGCGAGCTTCTGGCGGCAATTTCCGGCGAGGCCCTGTGCGCGCCGCGCGCTGCCGTACGCCTTTGCGGCAAGGACGCGGCAAGCTCGTCGCCGGCCGCGCGTCGCAGATTGGGATTGTGCTTCGTTCCCGAGGAGCGGCTGGGCCGCGGCGCAGTGCCGGCGATGCATCTCGCCGACAATTGCGTGCTCACCGGCGGCGGGGCAGGGCTGGTGCGCCGCGGGCTGGTACGATCCGGCGAGTCGCGAGCCTTTGCGCGAGCGACGATTGCCCAATTTGCCGTGAAATGCAGCGGTGAACTGGCGCCGGCCGAGAGCCTGTCCGGAGGCAATCTGCAAAAATTCATCGTCGGCCGCGAGATTCGGCTGGCGCCGCAAGTCATGCTGGTCGCCCAGCCAACGTGGGGCGTCGACGTCGGTGCTTCCTTGGTGATCCGCCAAGCCTTGATCGATCTGCGTGACGCCGGTGTCGCGGTGTTGGTGATCTCCGAAGAACTCGACGAGCTGTTCGCGATCTGCGATCGCCTCGCCGTGCTCGCGCGCGGACGTCTATCGGCCGCGGTGCCGACAGCGCAGCTGATTCCCGAAACCGTCGGGATATGGATGACCGGCGCATTTGAGCCGGCAGTAGCCGCTGACTCGGCAGCCCCGGCGGGGAGGTAGACTGGCTCTCCTCCGGCGTCTTGCCTGGCCGCTGCGCCTCGAACGGCGTTCGCAGCCATCGACTACCATGCGACTGGCCTCCTCGCCGCTCGCCGCTCTCGCCATGCTGGCGACCGTCTTCTTGACGCTCAGCGTTCTCGGCAAGGACCCGGTGGCGGCATTCAAGGTGTTCTTCGTCGAACCCTTTGGTTCTCTCTACGGCATCGGCGAGTTGCTGCTGAAGGCGACGCCGCTGATGATTTGCGCACTGGGACTTGCAGTGGGCTACCGCGCCAATGTCTGGAATATCGGCGCGGAAGGGCAGTTCACCATGGGCGCGATTGCCGGCAGCGGCATCGGATTGTTTCACGGTGCCGCGCTCGGTGCCGGCGCGCTGCCATTGATGCTCACGGCCGGTGTGTTGGGCGGCATGGCCTGGGCCGCGATCCCGGCATTTTTGCGTGCACGCTTTCACACCAGCGAGATCTTCACCAGTCTGATGCTGGTGTACATTGCGCAGCTGTTCTTGTCCTATCTGGTACATGGCCCCTGGCGTGATCCGGCCGGCCAAAACTTTCCGCAGTCCCAGCCGTTTCCCGACAATGCACTGTTGCCGCCGTTGTTCGATGGCGTGCGCGTCAATGGCGGCCTCATCCTCGGCTTGGTGCTCGCCGCGCTATCCTGGTGGTTCGGCTCGGTAACTGCCGCAGGCTATCGCATGCGGGTCAGCGGCCTGGCGCCCGCCGCCGCCGCTTATGCGGGAATCAGCCCGCGTTGGAATATTTGGCTTGCGCTCATGATCAGCGGTGGGGCGGCAGGACTTGCGGGCATACTGGAAGTCGCCGGTCCCATCGGCGTGCTCCAGCCGGTCATCTCTCCCGGTTATGGTTTTGCGGCCATCATCGTCGCCTTCGTCGGGCGCTTGCATCCGATCGGAATCGTCCTGGCCTCGCTATTGATGTCGGCACTTTATCTCGGCGGCGAGTCCGCGCAAATCGAACTGCAGTTGCCGGCCTCGGTGAGCGGGCTGTTTCAAGGCGCGCTGCTGTTCTTCCTGCTCGCGGCCGAGTTGTTCATTCACTTCAGGCTGCGGAGGCTCAGGGCTTGAACATCGCGACCTGGGTTGCCATTGCCGCGAGCGCGGTCGCCGCGGCGACGCCGCTCATCTACGCCGCCCTTGGCGAACTGGTCACCGAGCGCGCGGGTGTGTTGAATCTGGGCGTGGAAGGAATGATGTTGGTGGGCGCGATCACCGGCTTCGCCGTGGGGATATCCACGGGGAGTTTGCTGCTTGCGTATGTCGCTGCGGCGGCCGCCGGCGCCCTCATGGCGCTATTGTTCGGGGTGTTGACGCTGAGCTTGCAGACCAATCAGGTGGCGACCGGGCTCGCGCTGACGCTGTTCGGGGTGGGACTGAGCGCATTTGCCGGCCGCGCCTTTGTCGGCTTGCCGATTGCCCGCGTGCCGGTGCTGCACATTCCGCTGCTCGGCGATTTGCCGGTGATCGGTGAGCTGTTGTTTCACTTCGACGTGCTGGAGTACTTAGGGTTAGCGCTGTGCGCAGCGATCTCCTGGTGGCTCAGGTCCACCCGGGCGGGACTGCGGCTACGCGCAGTCGGCGAATCGCCCGCAACTGCGCATGAACTCGGAGAGCCGGTGACGCGCATTCGCTATCTCGCGGTGCTGTTCGGCGGGGCGATGAGCGGGATTGCCGGCGCGTATTTGTCCACCGCCTTGACGCCCATGTGGGTCGAGGGCATGACCACCGGGCGCGGCTGGATCGCGCTGGCGCTGGTTGTTTTCGGGACCTGGAAACCGTGGCGCGTGCTGGGCGGTGCGTATTTGTTCGGTACGGTCACCGTATTGCAGTTGTATGCGCAGGGCCTCGGCATCCGCGTACCCAGCGAGTTTCTCTCGATGCTGCCTTACGCGGCAACGATCATCGTGCTGGTGATCATTTGCCGCGACCCCCGTACCATCCTGTTGAATCAGCCGGCCTCGCTGGGACGCAGCTTCCATCCGGGCCACTGATCGACCCGGGCCTCCATCAGGCTGGAATCTATATCAGCGCCGTGATCGCGTTCAGAATGCCGCCCGAGTCCAAACCCTGGTATCCCATCTGCTGCCACAGCCCGCCGCCGCCTTCCAGGTGTGTGCCGATGTGATTGAACTTGCCTTTGAAGCCTGCCTGGAGCAGATAGCTGCCGAAACGGCTGCCGAGGCCGGTCTTGACGTTCCATCCTTCCGCGACCAGCACGTACGGCGCCTCGGCCAACGTCTTCATCATGTCGGTATCGACGACGTTCAAGGTGGGTTTGTTAATGAGTCCCACCTCAACGCCCCGTTCCTGGAGCCGGATCACGGCGTCGAGCGCGCGATACACCGTCTCCCCCATCGCTACCACATAGCCCCCGCGGGGCCCTGCTTTTCGGACCACGTAGTCTTTACCCGGATCGAACGGCTTGCCCTCGTAGAGGGGTTTTCCATCGGCATCGAGGATATCCGGCACAGGCGCACGGGTGCTGAACACAAAGCGCAGACCGCGGTCGTGGAAGATGCGCTTCACGCACGCCGCGAACTGGTGTTGATCCACCGGAAAGTAAAGCCGGGTCGTATCGTCTGAATGTCCGGGCTTGACGCCGCCGTCGGCGAACATGCTGTTTATGCCGAAATGGCAGGTATTGTCCGCCATATCATCGACGCCGCTATGGCTGAAATGCGCCAGCACATTCGAGAAATTGAGGCGCGACATCGTGATTTCGCTGACGCACATTTCCAAGAAAGCGCTGAATGTGCCGTAAATGCCCTGCTTATCCTCCGACGAGCCGAATCCGGCGGCAGCGGAGAAGTTGCCGCGCTCCATGATTCCGCCGCGAACGAAGACTTCCGGGTGGCGCTTGCGAATATGGTGCAGACCGCAGGAACCTTCGAGATCGTTGTCGAATACCCGCACGCTTGCGAGCCGCTGCGCCTCGCTCATGCCATCGAGAATTTCGTTGACGATTTTGCCGAAGTCGTCGCGATTCTTTCCGGCGCCCGAGGAGCCCTTGAAAGTGAGCGGGGCTTTCTCCGGCTTCGCTGCCTTCAATATTTCTATCGCGCTGGCGTATCCGCCCCGATTCTCCAGATACTTGATCGCCAGGTCCGCCTTGAGAACCTCATGCGCGCTTGGACTGCCCTCGGCGCCCTGGATACCGGGCGCCATCGGACGCTTGATCACCAGCGCATGCGGGCTGGGGTCGCGAAACGCGCGGCAAAGGTCGATATAAAGAGCGTCAAGGTCTTCGCCCATGGTCGTCTCGGTCGTCATACCGTAGCCGGACAAGGTCCGGCTCAGGTCATACCCCGTCATGTATTCCTGCGGATGCCCGGCAATGGTCACGTTATTGTCATCGACGAGTACCTTGACATTCAGTTGTTTGCCCACTGTGAGGCGCGCCGCTTCGGCGTTGTCGCCTTCCATCTGGCTGCCGTCGGAGCCGAGAAGAATGACGGCCTTGCCGGGATTGCCTATCGCAACGCCATTGCAAAACGCCCATAGGTGTCCGAGACGGCCGGAACTGAATTCGACGCCGGGCGTCAGCCCCTTCTCGGGATGCCCCGGCAGGCCGCTGTCGTACTCACGGTAATGCAGAAGCTTCGCTGCGGGCATCGCGCCGTCGAGGACGCTCAACAAATACTGGGTCGCGACCCGGTGGCCCGCCTCATCGTAGAAGACCGGCACGATGGGTACACCGTGCGCGATGAAGCCACGAATAATCATGACTTCCGGAACCGTATCATAGGCGCCGCCGGTATGGCCCGACAAACCTTTGGCGCCGGCGAGCGCGGTAAAGAAGACGATGGCATCACGGCAGAGTTTAATATTGTGCCGGAGCGCCGCCTTCTGCGCGTCGCTGAGATGCGGCTCGGCAGGATCGAGTGCGAGCGGTTCGAGCGTGGTCAAATCGATGGGGAAAATTTCAGTGTTCATGAGCAAACTCTCCGGAGCCGCCGACCTTCCAACCACTGCCAGGAGAGCAGCGACGGCAGGCCGCATAGCACCTCGCGCACGCGCTTCGCCATGGAGACGGCCAGCGCCAATTCGCCGCTGATTCCCAGGGCGTTGCCGAATAATACCAATGTGGCTTCCTGCACGCCAAGACCCGCGGGTACGACGAAGGCTAAATGGCGAATCGCCTGAGTCATGCTCTCGAGAATGAGTGCGGTGCCCACGTCCACGGGATGGCCGAAAAGGCGCAAGGCAAACCAGATTTCGAATGATCCCACGATCAACGCCGCGAACTGCAAGGTTCCCGCGAGCAGCAAACCGCGCCATCGACCGAGGCAGGCGCGCACTTCGCGATCCAGCGACGCTGCTCCTTCAGACATCGCGCCTTCGCCCACCAACGGACGCAAGAACTTTTGCAGGCGCTCGAATACCGAGCCGTAACGCAGCAACAGCACGGTGGCCGCCGGCACCGGCAAGCTGACCAGAAACGCAAGGAGCAGCCGATGGTACTGCGCGTCGGCCGCGCGCAGTTCGACGAACAAGAGCAGACCCAGGGCGGTAAACGCATAGGACACGATCAGCGTCAGCACGATCTCCACGATCACGGTGGCGCTGACGGATGGCGCGGCGAGCCCACGCCATCGCAATAACCGAACGCCTACCACGCCGCCGCCCACGCTCGCGACCGGGAGCAGGCGATCGATCGCTTCGCGCACGCTCGTTACCCAGAATAGGTAACCGAGTCCGGCGCGGCCCTCCGGGTCGTAGGGGCGAAGCAGATAAAACCAGCCGACCCCGTAGAGCAGAAAGTACAACGCGCGGTAGGGAACCAGCCACCACAGCGGCCAACCGGCCGATCTTACGGTCAGAAGCATCGCAGGTAAATCGGCTCGAAGGAGCATCGCCATGAGCAACGTCAGGCCCAGCAGACCGCCGATGTAACCTGCGATTCTCACGCCTCAACGGCCTATTTCAGGTCAGCCTGTGCATGAACCCGTTGGCATCCACGTCGAACTCATTGCCGCGCCACGTGACGCGAGACGTGAAGAAGCTGCGGCACCAAACCCAGCAGAGTAAATGATCGCGTACGGGCAAGAGCCAGATATCGGCAAACAGGGGGCGATCTCCCGGTACCCGATGCACGAAGTGCAATACCAGCCGGACCACGGCCGCGATCCCGAAAAGCGTCCGCGCGGCGATCGCATGCGACCCGCCCACGGCAGCGAGAGCCAAGCCGATAATCGCCAGAGGGAAGCTGAAGCTCAGGAAGATCAAGCGAAAACTACGTGGCCGCAGCACGCGTATGGTGCGCATCCATCGCAGTTCATGGCGGGCCAGCGACTCGAAATTCTGCTCGTGATGCTCGCCCTGCACCACATACGAAGACAGCACGATGCGTAACCCCAAGCCGCGGACGAGTTCGCCCAAGCGATGATCGTCGGCAAGATGATTCGCAATGGCGCGCAAGCCGCCGATCGCATGCAGCGTGTCGTGGCGCACGCACATGGTTTGGCCGGAGACATAGCCTTGATACCCGAACAGCCAGGCCAGCAGCACCGAAGGCACATACCATTCGTTGATGTACATTGCGCCGAGACGCGACCAGATACGCGCGGTGGGCACGCCGCGGTAGGTGCATGTGACCAGGCCGACCTTCGGATCCAACAGAGGCGCCGTCACGCTGGCGAGATAGTCCGGCCGGACGAACGCATCGCTGTCCGCCATCACCAGCATCTCATGGCGCGCGACGCTCAGCATGTTGATGAGATTGCTGATCTTTAAGTTGCTGCCGTGCTGCCGGGTGTTGACGACGAAATCTATCGCCAGCGACGGGAATTCCGCCATGAGCCGCTCGACGACGGAGCACGCCGGATCGCCCGGATCGCGCACGCCGAAGATGATCTGAAACTCCGGGTAGTCCTGTTGACAAAAGGTGCGCAGGTGCTCGTATAAGCCGGGTTCCGCACCGCACAAGGGTTTGAGCAACGTCACCGGCGGCAGACGAGCCAATTTTCTCGATGATCCACGTGCTTGCCAGACGAGCACGGCTACGAGCGTCAGAACGGCATAGCTGGTCGCCGCGACCAAGGTCGCAAAGCCGAAAATCGCCACCAGCACATGAAGAAAAGGAAAGGTCATTTTGGTGGCAGCGATCGGTCCGAAACTTTCAAGCCTCATGCGCGCGCAGGAAGCGGAAGAACTCGACGCCTTCTCGCAGACGGCGCTTCATCATCTCCCAGCTCGTCAGCATTTCCCTGACGATCTCCCAGATCTTGTTGGGCCGGAAGTAAAAACGCTTATAGAAAACCTCCATACTATGATAGATCTCCTCCTTCGAAAGGTGCGGATAGCTGATGGCGGCCAGCTGCACGCCCTTGTCGTTGACCAAATTGACCGCCTCGTTCTCCTGCAGCCAACCGTTGTCCACCGCCTGTTTGTACAGCGTGGTGCCGGGGTAGGGCGCAGCCAGCGATACTTGGATCGTATGCGGATTGATTTCCTGTGCGAAATTGATGGTCTTCTCGATGGTTTCCTTGGTTTCGCCGGGGAGCCCAAGAATGAAAGTGCCATGGACCAAGATACCGAGCTTGCGGCAGTCATCGCTGAAGCGCCGCGCGATGTCGGTGCGCAACCCCTTCTTGATGTTGTGCAGGATCTGGTCGTCACCCGATTCATAGCCGACCAGCAGCAGCCGCAGGCCGTTGTCCTTCATCACCTTCAGTGTCTTGTAAGGCACATTGGCTTTCGCGTTGCAACTCCAGGTCATGCCGAGTTTGCCCATGCCGAGCGCGATCTCCTCCACCCGCGGCAGGTTGGAGGTATCGGTAAAGGTGTCGTCATCGAACATGATCTCCTTCACTTCGGGCATGTTCTCCTTGATCCACTGCACTTCGGCGATGACGTTCGCCGCGGACCGCACGCGATAGCGGTGGCCGCCGACGGTCTGCGGCCATAGGCAGAACGTGCACTTCGATCGGCAACCGCGGCCGGTGTAGAAGCTGACGTAGGGGTGCTGCAAATAGCCGATGAAATAGTTTTCGATTTTCAAATCGCGCTTGTAGACCGGTGCGACGAATGGCAGCTCGTCCATGTTTTCGATGCTGGCGCGCGGCAAGTTATGCACGATGCGGCCGTCGCCGCCGCGGTAAGAGAGCCCTTTGATGTCCTTCAGCGGCAAGCCTTCGGCGACCTCCTTGCAGGTATAGTCGAATTCCTCGCGGCACACGAAATCCACGGCCGTCGCGGCCTTCAGCGAGCCGTCCGGGTCTACCATGGTTTTGGCGCCGACCAGGCCGATCTTCACGTTCGGATTGTCCTGCCGCAACAGTTCCGCGAATCTCGCATCGGTCGGGAACGACGGCGTGCTGGTATGCATGATGATGAGGTCGTAAGCTCGCGCGATCTCGCGGCTTTCATCGACGGTCAGTTCGTCAGCCGGGGCGTCGAGCACGCGCGAGTTCGGTACCAGCGCCGCAGGCTGCGCCAGCCAGGTAGGGAACCAGAAGGATTTTATCTCGCGCTTGGCTTGATAGCGCGAACCGGCGCCGCCGTCAAAACCATCAAACGAGGGCGCCTGTAGAAACAGCGTTCTCAGCACTCGATCAGGGGAAGATTCTAAAGTCATCATGGGCCTCGCGGACATGCCGGTCCGCCACGGAAATTCGTTACTTTGCACAGCAAAGTACCTTGGATCGCATTGTTAATCAAGGAGACAGCGAGGATGAGCGAGCTAGCCCGCCGGCTTGACCGCGGCACTGGGTGTCACGCTGGAATTCTGCGCCTTCAGTTGATCCTTACACAGTTTCGCCGCATCATTATACGAGACGGTTCTGCTGGCGGACATTCGCTTCGTCATGCAGGCGATCAATTGGTGTTTGCTCGAGACCGAATGATTCATGGGGTCGGCAAGCGCTGGGGTGCATATTAATGCGGCGCCCGTCATGACGGCTATTGTCAGTGTAACGCTCATACGGATACTCATATCGTCAGCCTGAGAAGTATGTCGCCGCGAGCGGCGGCTTCAAGAGCGAAAACTCGTTATTGGGTGTCGGCGTTATTCCGACATGCGCCAGAGACGCGCAATCTTCGGGCCCGGAGACATTGTTATGAGTGAGTGCTTGCATCTAGACACAATTAGGGGCGTCGTGCCGAGCGCGCGCGGTTGCGAGGAATGCCTGAAGACCGGGAGCGTCTGGGTTCACCTGCGCATATGCCGGACCTGCGGTCATGTCGGCTGTTGCGACCAGTCGCCCAACCACCATGCGACCAACCATTACCGGTCCACTCGACATCCCATAATAGAGGGCTACGATCCACCTGAGGGCTGGGGATGGTGCTACGAAGATGAAGTGTTCATCGATCTGGGCGGTAACACGACGCCGCAAGTGGGGCCGATTCCGCGCTATTATTGACCGGCGCGCGGGCCAAGAGGCTGCGCGGGCGACGCAACCACCGAGCATACACGGGAATTCTCAACAACGGGAAGTAAGTGCATGATAATTAAAAGATTCTTCGTGCCGGGGCGAGCCGAATGCGCATCCTTCACATTGCCGGTGAATTCATTGTAGATTATTCATATATTCCGGACCTATACACCGGTAACGTGGTTGCTGACGAGAAACAGGGCATCCTGCCCCAAGAGAAGAGTGTTCTATGAAGCCAGTCCAGTCGGAAGCCGTTCCGCTCAATTGGATCACGACCGCGATGTTTGGAGTGACGTTTGCCGTGGCGGCGATCGTCGTGCCCTGGTATGGCTTCGGGCACGGCTATAACGCGGCGACCTGGATTTGGTTCGTTGTTCTCGTGGGCGCCAATGGTATGGCGATCACCTGCGGATACCATCGCTTGTTCGCGCACGCTACCTACGATGCCCATCCGGCGCTGCGATTCGCTTATCTGTTATTGGGCGCCATGGCGCTTCAGAACAGCGCCCTGGTCTGGAGCGCCGGCCACCGCGTGCATCATCGCCATATCGACGATACCGAGCACGACCCGTACTGCGCCAAGCTCGGATTCTGGTTCTCCCACATCGGTTGGATGCTGCGCCACTATCCGAGCGGAGAGCCGGACTTTCGCACCGTGCGCGATCTGGAGCGCGACCCGCTGATACGGTATCAACACCGCTACTACCTGCCGTTGGCGCTGGGTATGAACTTCGGCCTGCCTTTGCTGCTCGGCTGGGCCAGCGGCGACATGCTCGGCATGTTTTTGCTCGCCGGCGTATTGCGGCTCGTGATAAGCCATCACGTCACGTTTTTCATCAATTCGCTTGCCCATATATGGGGTTCGCAGCCCTACACCGAGGACAATACGGCGCGCGACAACGCCATCGTGGCGCTGCTCACCTATGGCGAGGGCTATCACAACTTTCATCACATGTTTGCGCACGACTACCGCAACGGCGTGTCGGTGTGGCATTGGGATCCCTCGAAGTGGTTCATCGCATTCATGAGTTGGCTGGGGTTGGCCAGGAATTTGAAGCGCGTGCCGTGGTTCAAGATTCAGCGCGCGCTGATCGATGCCCAATTCCGCCGGGTGGAACGGCAGCTATCGACCCAGACCGGACGCGAGCAGATCGAGCACCTCAAGCGCCGAGTGGCGGAGGAGTACGAAGTTTTCTGCAATGCCGTCACCGTTTGGACGCATCTTCGGGAGCAGCGCCTCGTCGATGCGAAACGCGTGATGCTCGAGCGCTGGGAGCGCTCCATTCTGCAATCGAGACTCCAGGAACTGGAACACGGATTGAAGACTCAGTACCAGCGTATGCGGGTGCTGGGCGCTCAGATCGCGTTCACCGTGGCCTAGTATCGACGGTCATATTGGCAACCAACTGCCGTTCGATCTGGGCATACATCAATAATAAGAGGTAGCTATGCCGACCGGTTCAGAACCACAAAGCGTCGTCAATCCCGACGAAGCGGCGAAGGCCCCCGGTCGTCATGAGTACGGCTCGTTCGAAGCACGGCTGTTGCGCCGGCTCTTGAGAAGTCTCGGCGATCCGCCGATCGAGTTCCAGCTCGCGTGGACCGGCGAGCGCATTGCTCCGAACGGGTTTCGCGCAACCGAAAAAGTCCGCATTGCGGATCGCAGCACGCTGCGCGGCTTGCTGCGCGACGCTCATATCCGCTTCGGCGATGCCTACAGTACGGGGCAGATCGAGGTCGAGGGTGATCTGGTCAAGTTCATGGCGACCGTATTCCGTACTCTGAGCCAACCGAACGCTCAGGATTCCATCGCGAATCGGGTGGCCGGCTGGCTGCACCGGCCGCGCCGCAACACCCTGGCGGGGTCACGCGACAACATTCACCGGCACTACGATCTCGGCAACGCCTTTTATGCGTTGTGGCTCGGTGAAACCATGGCTTACACGTGCGCCTACTATCCGCAGGAGCGTACCACCCTCGATCAGGCGCAATTCGCCAAAATGGAGCACGTGTGCCGCAAACTGCGCGTGAGTGCCGGCGACTCGGTGGTGGAGGCGGGTTGCGGCTGGGGCAGTCTGGCGCTGCACATGGCGGGCCGATATGGGGCGAAAGTGCGCGCGTTCAATATTTCCAAGGAGCAACTGGAATTCGCGCGCCGGCTGGCGCGGCAACGGGGACTCGAGAAGCGGGTCGAATTCATCGAAGACGATTACCGAAATATCCACGGCAGCTGTGACGTCTTCGTGTCGGTTGGCATGCTGGAACACGTCGGTACCGTGCACTATCAAGAGTTGGGCCGCGTGATCCACCGCTCGCTCGCCGGCGAGGGCCGCGGTTTGATTCACTCCATCGGACGCAACCGGCCCGGCCCGCTTCATCCCTGGATCGAACGGCGGATTTTTCCCGGAGCCTATCCACCCTCGCTGAGTGAAATGATGCAGATATTCGAGCCCTCGAACTTGTCGGTGCTCGATGTGGAAAACCTGCGGCTGCACTACGGTCGGACGCTCCGCCACTGGCTCGAGCGGTACGAGGGCGCGCTGGACAGGGTACGTTCCATGTTTTCCGACGAATCGTTCGTGCGCATGTGGCGGTTGTATCTCGCGGGATCGATTGCCGCATTCGAAACCGGGGTACTGCAGCTGTTTCAGGTGCTGTTTACGAAGCAGGACAATAATGCCATCCCGCGCACTCGCGAGTACATGTATCCGTAGCAGCGAGGCGATCGTCGTCGGCGGCGGGCCGGCTGGGTCCGCAGCCGCAGCCCGCCTCGAGGCGGGGGGGATGGACGTGATCGTGCTCGATAAGGAGCAGTTCCCGCGGCAGAAATTATGCGCCGGTTGGATCACGCCCGAGGTGGTGCGTGATTTGCAGCTGGAAATCGCCGCGTATCCGCATAGTTTCCTCAGCTTCCGGCGGCTGCATTGGCATGTGCGCGGTTTGAAACTACCGGTGCCCTGCGTGCAGCATTCCATTCGACGCGTCGAGTTCGATGCCTGGCTGCTCGAGCGTTCCGGCGCCGAGGTCGTGCAGCATGGCGTCAGGGATATCCGTTTCGACGGCGAATACTACGTATTGGACGAGAGCTTTCGTTGCCGCTACCTGATCGGTGCGGCCGGCACGTCCTGTCCGGTACGTCGGACCCTGTTCGAGAGCGCGATGCCGCGGCCTCGCGCTTTGCAAACGGTGACGCTGGAACTGGAGTTTCCCTACGATTGGCGGGACGCGGATTGCCATCTCTGGTTCTTCGATCATGGTCTGCCCGGTTACAGCTGGTATGTGCCCAAGGCGTCCGGCTGGCTCAATGTGGGCGTCGGCGCCATGGCGACCCGATTGAAGGAGCGGGGCGAGACGATCCGGCTACACTGGCGTTTTTTGGCGTCGAAACTATTGCGGCAGTTTCAGATTCCCATGCCGAGTGATCCGACGGGCTACAGCTACTACGTGCGCGGGCCGCTCGATTCGGCCCGCATCGGCAACGCCTTCATCGTCGGCGATGCCGCCGGTCTTGCGACTCGCGATTTGTGCGAAGGAATCGGACCGGCGATCCGCAGCGGTCAGCGCGCCGCGAATTCCATTTTGAGCGGTGCGCCGTACAGTCTCGAGGAAGTGACCGGCAGCAGTCTCGGCGGCGGATTGGTCAGTCGCTGGATGGATTGGGCATTCACGCGGGGCGGCTGACTGGGCGAAACGGGTAGCCCACAAAAATCTGCCGCCGTTCATCCCAAAGACGATACGTCAGTGAATTGAGACTGGTGACCAATGTGACGGGCTTGATGGTGCTAAACAGCGGTTCGGCGTCGTGGCATAGTTGGAGGTGGTAGTTGGGAATGCGCGGGCTCAAGTGATGAATGTGGTGGAAACCAATATTCCCCGTGAACCACTGAAGAATGATCGGGAGTTTGTAGTACGAGCTGCCGTGCAACGCAGCCGCGGTGTAATTCCAACTCCCCGACCGCGCCCAATGAGCCCCTTCGAATTGATGCTGCACATAGAAAAGCCACACACCGGCGGCGCCGGCAATCGTCGAGACCGTGAGCTGGATCGTCAAGAATGCCTTCAGTCCCACGAAGGCGCTCATCAGGACGGTGACGCCGAGCAGCGCGAGATTCGTCCAGAAAACCGACCGGCGTTCCGGCTTAGGCGCCTTGAAGGATGCAAAGCGATGATGAATGACAAATATGTAGAGCGGAGCGACGACGAACAGCACGATAGGGTTGCGGGCGAGCCGATAGGCGAACCGTCGCCAGCGCGATGATTCCAGGTATTCCTGCACCGTCAACATCCAGATATCGCCGGTGCCCCGCCTATCGAGATCGCCGGACGTTCCATGATGCAATGCGTGTTGCCAGCGCCAATGGCGATACGGCGTCAAATTGAACAGGCCTGCGATTGCGCCCAGGACATTATTGGCGCTCCGCGAGTTGAAAAAAGAAGCGTGACCGCAGTCATGGAAGATTATGAAGATTCTGGCGAGAAAGCCGGCAGCGAGAACGCCAATCGGCAGCATGAGCCAGTAGGAAATGTGGAGCGCGCGGTACATCACGAACCACAAGACTACGTACGGGACAAAGGAGTTGACTATTTGCCATTGCGCGCGCCAAGAAGAAGAACTCTGAAATTTCTCTAACGCGCTTTTGGGAATAAAGTCCGTACGAGGGATCATACGTTGCTCATCAGTGTAGGGCGGCGCACAGGGTACACGGTATGGCCGGGCCGGTCGGTTCGATGGCGCACATAGCAGCGCCATCGCTCGTGTTGCTGACTAACGCGGATCGGGAGCGGGTAAACCCTTGGCGCCGGTGAGAATCGCCGTATTCAAGCCGCGTACGCCCTGAAGTTCCGCACCGGTCAGATCCGCCTCGGTGAGGTTTGCGTGCGATAGGTCGGCGTTGATGAGTTGCGATGCCTGTAGGTCCGCTTTAGTGAGGTCCGCGCCAATGAGCACTGTGCCGCTCAAGTCAGCGTGGTAGAGCTTGGTGGCGACGAGCTTCGCGCCGGTAAAATCCGAGAAGCTGAGATCCGCGCGGGAAAAATCCGAACCGGAGAAATCGGCGCCGATGGCTTTGGCGCCGACGAGATTCGTGCGCATTAGGCCCATGGACTGATTTTTCATGTCGGCGGCCGCGTTCATCCGAGTCAGGTTGGCGCTCGAGACGTCGGCATGGCGCAGGTCGCCGATCAGACGGGCGCCGGAGAGGTCCGCGCCGCGCAAATTCCCACGGGCGAGCTGCACGGAAAAAAGCGTGGCGTTACGCAGGGAGGCCGCGGACAGATCGGCGCCTTCAAAGAACGTAACCGTCAGATTGCAACCATCGAGTTTTGCCCGAGTCAAGTTCGCACCGTTGAAGACGGAGGCGGATAAATTGGCCGAATGAAAATCAACGCCCGACAAGTCCAGATTCGACAAATCCTTCGCCGGCAATTCCGCTTTGACGCCGGGGGGTTCCCTATCGAGGCGTTCGACTAGGGATTGACGAGTCAGCCGCTCATGGCCGGCCCACTGTGCGTGCGCCAACTGCGCATTTGCCCAGAGGAATACCGTCAGTACACAGGCATATCGCGGCATGTCGAACTCCCCGCGCACGCGCCTCCAGCGGCTCTGGAGTATCAGACAACCGGCTTCCAAAAGCGTTCGCGGGATGGCAAGCGATGAATCAAGGGCGTTGATCGAGTGCCAGGTTGAGCTCCAGCACATTGACTCGCGGCTCGCCGAAAACTCCCAGGAGAGGTCCACGCTGATGCGCCGCAATGAGCGACTGAACGGCGGGGAGGGGCACGCTGCGCAAACGGGCAACGCGAGCCGCCTGATAGCCTGCGGCGGCCGGGCTGATATCGGGATCCAAACCGCTGGCCGACGCCGTTACCAATTCGACCGGTATGGGAGCAGTGTTCAATGGATCCGCATCGCGTAAAGCCTTCGCGTTCGAATTGACCTTGTCGATCAGCGTAGGGTTCAGGGGTCCCAGATTCGATCCGCCCGACGCCAGCCCATTGTAAGGTTGCGGAGAGGTCGCCGAAGGCCGGCCCCAGAAATACTTCGGATCGGAAAAGCTCTGGCCGATCAGGTGGGATCCCGCCAGCGTATCGCCCTTATACAGGAGGCTGCCTGCCGCCTGCGTGGGAAATGCTGCTTTGCCGGCACCCCTGATAATCCATGGATAGATTATTCCGAGCAGCAGGGTCATGACGACGATGAGACTTAGAGCGGGGCGCAGATGGCGGGACAGCATGATATTTCCTCAGGCCAGACCGGCCACGGTCAGCACCATGTCGATCAATTTAATCCCCGGAAAGGGCACGATAATTCCGCCCAATCCGTAAATGAGCAAATTGCGGCGCAGCAACTTACCGGCGCCCAGCGGACGATACTTGACACCCCTGATGGCGAGCGGGATGAGCATTACGATAATGAGTGCGTTGAAAATCACGGCCGACAGAATCGCGGAGTTCGGCGTCGACAGTCTCATGATGTTGAGCGCAGCGAGCTGCGGATACGTGCTTGCAAACGCCGCCGGAATGATGGCGAAGTACTTCGCCACGTCGTTCGCGATGCTGAAGGTCGTCAACGAGCCGCGCGTCATCAGCATCTGCTTGCCGGTCTCGACGATTTCGATGAGCTTGGTGGGATTGGAGTCGAGGTCGACCATGTTGCCGGCTTCCTTCGCCGCCTGGGTGCCGGTATTCATCGCAACCGCGACGTCGGCCTGCGCCAAGGCCGGTGCATCGTTCGTTCCATCGCCCGTCATTGCCACCAAGCGCCCCTCCGCCTGATGCTTGCGTATGAGCTTCAATTTCTCCTCAGGAGTCGCCTCGGGAAGAAAGTCATCGACCCCGGCTTCCGCTGCGATGGCGGCGGCTGTGAGGCGGTTATCTCCGGTGATCATGATGGTCTTGATGCCCATGTGGCGCAGGTCCGCGAAGCGCTCCTTGATCCCGCCCTTGACGATGTCTTTCAGTTCCACCACACCAAGGACGCGCGAATCATCCGATACGACCAGCGGCGTACTACCCTTGCGCGCTACGCTCTCGACGATTTCGGTCACCGCTCGAGGAAATTCATGCCCGAGCGCGGCCACATGCTTCACGATGGCGTCGGCGGCGCCTTTGCGGATTTGGCGTGTCCCCAGATTGACGCCGCTCATGCGCGTCTGCGCCGAAAAGGGTACGAACGTGGCGCCGAGCGCCTTGATATCGCGCTCTCGCAGGTTGAATTGGGTTTTGGCGAGGACGACGATACTGCGTCCTTCCGGCGTCTCGTCGGCGAGCGACGCGATCTGCGCCGCGTCCGCCAACTCATCGGCGGTAACCTGCGGTGCGGGCAAGAAAGCGGACGCCTGGCGATTTCCCAGCGTAATGGTACCGGTCTTATCGAGGAGCAATATATCGACATCACCCGCGGCCTCAACCGCCCGGCCGGAGGTCGCGATGACATTCGCCTGCATCATTCGGCTCATACCCGCCACCCCGATTGCCGAGAGCAACCCGCCGATGGTCGTGGGGATGAGGCAGACGAGCAGCGCCACGAGCGCCGTGATGGTGATCGGGCTGCCCACTTTGGCGGCCGCGACACTGAACAGAGAAAACGGCAGTAAGGTCACGATGACGACCAGGAACACGAGAGTCAAGGCGACGAGCAGAATGGTGAGCGCAATTTCATTCGGAGTCTTCTGACGCTTTGCGCTTTCGACCATGGAAATCATTCGATCGAGGAAGGTCTCGCCGGGATTGACCGAAACGCGCACGGTCATCGAATCGGAAAGCACTCGGGTGCCGCCCGTTACCGAGGAGAAATCTCCTCCGGCCTCCCGAATGACGGGCGCCGATTCGCCGGTAATCGCGCTTTCATCGACCGACGCGGCACCTTCAATGATCTCGCCATCGACGGGGATGACATCGCCGGCCTCGACGAAAAACAAATCGCCCTTACGAAGATTCTCCGCCTTGGCGCTGGTCGTCTCGCGGCGCGCCAGCGTCGGATCAATCAGTCTCTTGGCGAGGACGGTTTGACGCATATTGCGCAGCGCCGTGGCTTGAGCCCGACTGCGGCCTTCGGCGAGCGCTTCGGCAAAGTTGGCGAACAGCACGGTGAAGGCGAGCCAAACGGTAATCGCGAAAATGAAACCGGTGGCGGCCTCGCCGTGGCCGCCGAGTGCCTGTACAAAGAGCACGGCGGTCGCGATCGTGCCGATGTAGACGACAAACATCACAGGATTCCGCCATTGCACTCTCGGATCGAGTTTCTTGACGGCATCGATCAGCCCGGGGCCGAGCATCGTTTTGTCAAACAGGGGCAATAGCTCACGTGTCATGGTTTTCTCAACGAAACTGTTTTCTCAACGAACTGCGGTGAGCATGAAGTGCTCGACGACGGGACCGAGGGCGAGCGCCGGTATGTAATTCAAGACGCCGATCAGCAAAATGGTGCCGATGAGCAGCGTAATGAAGAGGGGCCCGTGCGTCGGCATCGTCCCCTCGGTAACCGGAACGCGTTTCTTGGCGGCCAGCGATCCGGCAATCGCCAACGCGGCAACCATGGGCCAGAATCGGCCCACCCACATCGCGATGCCGAGCGCCACGTTGTAGAACGGGGTATTCACCGAAAGTCCGCCGAAGGCGCTGCCGTTGTTGTTGCCGGCGGAACTGAATGCGTACAGGATTTCGCTGAAACCGTGCGCCCCCGGGTTCGCTACGCCGGCCGTGCCTGCGGCCGTCATCACGCCGACCGCCGTGCCGAGCAACACCACGAAGGGAGTCGTCAATATGAAGATCGAAGCGAGCTTCATCTCCCGCGCCTCGATCTTCTTGCCGAGGTATTCGGGCGTGCGCCCTATCATCAGCCCCGCAATGAAGACGCCCAGTATGGCGAAAATCAAAATCGTGTACATGCCGGACCCGACACCGCCCGGTACCATTTCACCGAGCTGAATCAGGAACAGCGGCACGAAGCCGCCCATCGGCATCATGGAATCGTGCCAGCCGTTGATGGCACCGGTCGACGTCGCAGTGGTCTCGGTCGCGAACAGCGCAGAGGCAGCAATCCCGAAGCGCGTTTCCTTGCCTTCCATGTTGCCGCCGGATTGCAGCGGTGAAGCGAGCACATCGATGCCTTGCTTGGCGATCAACGGATTGCCCTGTTGTTCGCTATGGAAGGCGAGCGCCGCCATCGCCGAAAATATCGAAAGCATCGAAATCATGACCGCCCAGCCCTGGCGCGTGTCACCGATCATCTTGCCGAAGGTGTAGGTCAGAGCGAACGGAATCAATAATATCGCCGCCATTTCGAGCAAGTTGGACTGTGTGGTCGGGTTTTCATAGCTATGCGCTGAGTTGGCATTGAAAAAACCACCGCCGTTCGTGCCCAGTTCTTTGATGGACTCCTGCGAGGCAACGGGCCCCATGGGAAGAGTCTGCGTTTGGGTGGTCACGGACTCGGTGACGGGGTTGCCGTCCTTGTCCTTGAGGGGATTGCCTTCCGCATCGCTCTTCGGGTTATCGTAGGTGAGCTTTTCGACGGTGGTAACGTCTTTGTAGGCATCGAAATTCTGGATGACGCCTTGGCTTATCAGCACGAGGGCCAGAACGGCCGACAATGGCAGCAGTACGTACAAGGAAGAACGGCTGACGTCGACCCAAAAATTGCCGATGCTCTTTACGCTATGCCGTTTGAAGCCGCGTATGAGCGCAATCGCCACTACCAGGCCGGTCGCGGCCGACAGAAAATTCTGCACCGCAAGACCTGCCATTTGCACCAGATAACCCATCGTCGATTCGCCGGAGTACCCTTGCCAATTGGTATTCGTGATGAAACTGATCGCGGTGTTGAAGGACGAATCGGGACTGACGGCGGCCATCTTTTGCGGATTCAACGGAAGCCAGAGTTGCAGGCGTTGCAGACCGTAGATGGCCAATGCGCCGATCAGATTGAAGACCAGCAGAGCAATCGCGTACTGCGACCACGTCATGTCATGGCGCGCATCCACACCGCACAATCGATAGATCAGCCGCTCGAAGCGGCCGCCGATGCGCAACGCCAGGATGGGCCGGCCCTCCATGACGTCGGCAATGTAGGCACCGAGCGGCTTGGCGCAGAGGATCACGACGCCCAAGATGAGCGCTGCAAGCAATTCAAACTTTGCAACGGCGCTCATTTTAGAATCGCTCCGCCCTGATTAACGCATACAGGAGGTAGGCGAATAGCAGCACCGCCAGCAGGCCGCTCAGCCAGTAGGCGGCGTTCATGGGCCATCCTCCATCCGGTCGAGCGCGACAACGAGTCCGATGGTTCCGAAGAACAGGATGAGCAGAATCAGCAGATAGATCGCGTCCATGCGGTGCAGCGTAGGTACGGACGCAACAGCACGCTGATCAAAGGTCGTTTAACAACGAATCTTTTGTGTAAAAAACATATCAAGAAAACCACTGAGCGCCACGGCAGGCCGCCACAAGCCGCGCTCGTTGTCGCGCTGCGACAAGAATAAAGAAAAACCTTGCGTGTGGTGAGTACCTCAGGTCAAAGAAAAGGTTGCAGAGTCTAAAAAATATTTCTTGTGTCGCAGAATGGCGTCAGGCAGAATCCGCTCGACAACGAAACATATATGACATACGCGGTTCACGTATATGTCCGATAAGAGGGCTCTTGAGAAGTAGATATTGCGGCGCACAAATTCCATCCATCAATTTCGCAAACGATTGCACAGGCGATAAGAAATAAGCCAAGGGGGCGAACCGAGAATGAAGAGCAAGATCAGCGCGGTCCATACCGCAGGGCGTCATTCGATTTTTGTCGGCAGCGGTTTGGCGGCGATGGCGATTGCCAGCCTGCTGGCGGCCCGGCCCGCATCAGCCGCCTACGAGGTCGTAGCGGTCACCAACGGCGGCACGATCGACGGCGTCGTGACTCTGTCCGGTTCCCCGCCCGCCAAGGCGGCGATCAAGGTCACCAAAAATCAGGATTATTGCGGAGCCACTATTCCTGATCCGAGCTATACGGTAGGTGCCGGCGGCGGGTTGGCGAACGTGATCGTCTATCTCAAGGACATCACGAAGGGCAAGGCAGCTCCTGCCGAGCCGCTGGCGCTGGTAAACGAACACTGCATGTTCAGCCCGCGCGCGCAAGGCGCGATGGTCGGGGGACAGATCAAGATCTCCTCGGATGACCCGGTGCTGCACAACACTCATCCGCAGAACGCGGAGACCAATGCGACGATTTATAACATCGCGCTGCCCTTCAAGGGATTTTCCGTGACCAAGCCGCTGCCGGGCAGCCCGGGGCTGATCAAAATCAAATGCGACGCACACGAGTGGATGCACGCGTGGATCATGGAACTCGACAATCCGTACTACGCAACCACCGGCGCGGATGGTCATTTCACCCTCAAGGATGTACCGCCCGGCAACTATACCTTGGTGGCGTGGCACGAGGTCGCGGGCGAGAAGACGGAGCCCGTGGTGGTCGCCGCCGGTCAAACCGCAAAATCGAAAATAACGCTCGCAGCCAAATAAATAAATTCAGCACGGGGGAAAGACCTCGGCGGAGGGAGTAGTCATGGCACGTAAGGGATCGCTGCAGATAATTCTGCAGCTGGCAGTGTTCGCGCTCGTCATGTTCGTCTTGGTTTCTCCGGCCTCCGCCATTCCGGCGTTTGCGCGCAAGTATTCGTTGCGCTGCACCGCTTGTCACGAGGCATGGCCGGTGCTCAATGATTTCGGCAGGTCGTTTCGCGACAACGGCTATCAGTTGCGCCTCGGCAAAGACGATACCGTAACCGCGGATCCGGGGTACTGGCCGGTGGCGGTTCACATAGTGCCCACCTACCTATATACGAAGGTCACGAACCAGAGCACCGATCAGGGTGTGAAAGACATCGGCTCGGGCGGCGTCGCGGATGCCGGGATGGATCTTCTGATGGCGGGCGTGCTAACCAAGAACATCTCGTTCCTGGTGGTGCCCACGGGTTTCGCCTCCGACGGCAATGTACATCTGGAGTCGTACTGGGCGTATTTCTCGCGCGTCATCAAGAACTCCGATTGGCTGAACATACGCATCGGCCAGCACGAAGTCGACTTGCCGGCGTCCGGCCACCGGCCATTGTCCTTGACCGACAGCTATCTGCTGTATTCGTATCATCCGGGTGTGCCCGACGGCGAAAATCTGTCGGCTTACGACATGGGCGAAAATCAGAAGGGCCTTGAATTCATGGGGCACGACGCAAAGGACCTGACGCGTTACAGCGTCTCCGTGTTTTCGGCCCAAGATTCGCTGGGATCGCGAAACGCACTGAGTTCGCCATCGTTCTATGGCCATTTTCAGAAGTATTTCCGGTTCAACGACGGGCCGATTTCCGAGGCTGAAATCGGCATCTGGGGCGCCCAAGCCAACTACCCCACGGAGTTCCTCACTTCCGACGGTGAGCCGATTCCGGGCAGCGGCAGTCATCTCCAGGCGTCGACCCGGTATGGGGTGGAAGCGAACATTTGGATCGGACCCACGGTTGCTCCGCTGCATCTGGATCTGGTGTATGGGCACGGTTCCGACAAGAAGAGTCTGCTCCTGACGGACGACGGCGTGGCGACGGCGGATCGCGACGGCACGTGGAACGGCGGCTTTCTGGAAGCGATCTGGGTTCCGCCGACCGACCTGCTGCACTGGAGCATTTTCGGCCGCTACGACCTCATTCGCAATCAAAAGCAGCCGTTGATCGCTGCACCGTCGAACTACAACGATCAGGATCAGTGGACGCTCGGCGTGATCTACACGCTCGCTTACAGCATCCGTGACGAGGTGGCTTTCCATGCCGAAATCTCATCGAACAAGATCAAGGGAATCGGTGAGGGCGGCCTGGACCAGCGCACTGACAGCATCATGCTGGGGGTCGATTTCGCGTACTAGCGGCGTCTCGCCCCCGCGTCGTCACGTGGGGGCATCGGGAACGAGGGGGTAGGTATGTTTTATCGTGTTGCGCGTTTGATTCCGGCGCTCGCCGGGGTGTTTATGGTGATGGGTTCGGCAGCGGCGGCGGATGCCGGCGATGTCGCAACCGGCAAGCTGGTGTACGAACGCTATTGCATGTCCTGTCACGGCGAGGAAGGGAACGGCCAGGGGGAGGCGGCCGAGTACTTGAGCATCAAGCCGCGAGATTATCGCCAGGGTACTTATAAATGGCGCAGCACCCCGTCCGGTTCGCTGCCCCTCGATTCCGACCTCGAGCACACGCTGCTGAACGGACTGTATGCCACGTACATGCCGACGTGGAAGGTGCTCGACGACCGGTCGCGGCGCGACGTGATCGCCTACATCAAAACCTTTTCATCGCGCTTCGCCACCGAGAAGCCGCAGGATGCGATCGTGATACCGCCCGATCCGGGCTATAGCGATGCATCGGTCAAACGCGGCGGGGCGGTGTACCAGAAGTACAACTGCTCGCAGTGTCATGGCGCGGGCGGGCAGGGCGACGGACCTTCCGCGCATGAACTCAAGGACGACTGGGGCAATGCTCTCGTTCCCTACGACCTGACCAAGGGACACGTGAAGTGCGGCGACAAGTCCACCGATATCTACCGGGTGTTCATGGCGGGCTTGTCGGGAACCCCCATGCCGACTTTCGCGGATTCGCTGAGCCCTACGGACGCCTGGGACCTGGTGCATTTCATTCAAAGCTTGAGTCCTGGATATGCCAAGAATTTCGCGGGCTCGGTAGCCAGCGCGGCGGGAGAGCATCAATGAGCGAGGAAGACAGCCATTCTGAATCGATTACTCGTTACGAGGGCCCTGGAATCGAAGAGCGGCACGGCATCATTCCGACGTGGCTGGCCGTCGTATACGCGGTCCTGTTCGTCTGGATGATTTGGTACACGATCGTGTACTGGACGGATAAGGGCTGAATCATGAGCACCACCGCAGACACGATGTTCAACGACGGCCGGTCCACGCCTCGGCCCTACGCCGCAGCAACCGGCGAGCTGGTCGATCGGGAACTCATTCTCAAGTACATGGCGGCCGCGTCGTTTTGGCTGGTTTTCGCCCCCACCGTCGGCGCCATCGTCGCCATCAAGTTCAACTACTACGATTTCTTGGGTCACATTTCTTGGCTCACCTGGGGCCGGCTCCGTCCGGTCCATGTCATGGGCGTTGTTTTCGGCGGGTTCTCCACGGCGGTGATCGGACTGACCTACTACATCGTTCCGCGGCTGTGCGGCGTGCCCATGTACAAAGAGAAATGGGGATACGGTATTTTCTGGTTGTGGAATGTTTTTCTGACCATCGGTTTCATTTCCCTGGCGCTTGGCTACAACAGCGGCATCGAAGCCGGCGAGTTCCCGCTGTGGGTGAGCATCCCGGTCGAAATCGTGCTGTGCATGCTGGTCATCCAGGTGCTGGGCACCATCAAGTTGCGCACCGAACCGCGTCTGTACGTGACTCTGTGGTATCTGACCGCCGCGTATATCTGGACCGCGATGAATTACGCCTTCGGGCATTTCATTCTGCCGTTTTCGATGCCAGGCGTGAACAATGCCGCCATGCACGGCCTCTATATTCACTATGTAGTCGGATTGTGGATCACCCCCGCGGGCCTTGGAGTGGCGTACTATTTCCTGCCGCTCGCGGCGAAGCGGCCGCTGTACAGCCACAAGCTGTCGTTGGTCGGTTTCTGGGCGCTGGCGTTTTTCTATCCCTTCGTCGGCACCCATCATTACATCTACAGCCCGATTCCCTACTGGACCCAGACGATTGCCATCGTCGCCTCCATGATGCTGATCATCCCGGTGTGGACCGTGATTCAAAATTTCTACGGAACTTTCGTCGGCGCGTGGCAGCGTTTCCAGGATTCGTTCCCGGCCAAATTTATCGTCATTGGCGCACTGTACTATTTGGTGGGCTGTTTTCAGGGTTCGACCGAGGCGTTGCGTGAGATGCAGCGGCTCACTCACTTCACGGATTTCGTCATCGGCCATTCGCATCTGACCGTATTCGGCACGTTCGTGATCTGGGCCACGGCCGGCATGTACTGGGTCACCCCCCGGTTGGCCGGGCGCGAGTTGTACTCGAAGAACCTCGCGCAATGGCACTACTGGCTCACTGTGACCGGCTTTTCCGTCATGGCCTTCGACCTGACCATACAGGGATTGATGCAGGGCACGATGCTGCAGGCGGGCGCGGACTTCGTGGATTCCATGGTCGCCATGAAACCCTACTGGTTCGTCCGCACTCTGGCCGGCATCACCATGGACATCGGCGCCGCCCTCGGATTCTGGAATCTCTACATGACCATCAAACACGGCGAGGTCATTCCAGTTCCGGCTGCCGCTCCCCCCAACTATTTGCCAGAACCTAAGTGGTCCTAGGGACTCGGTGCTCCTGGGGATCCAGAAAACAACATTAAGGGATTGGGAAAAAAAATATGAGGCGCATCGAGCCGGTTATTCTGATTGCCGCATTGGGGTTCTACGCACTTTCCATGACCAGCCAGGGGTTGATCCCGTACCTGGAAAAATCGCTGACCCGCCCGGAAACCGTGACGAACGTGGACGGCAACGTGGTCGCGACGCCGCATCGAACGGCGGTCGAAAACGTCGGCCGAAAAGTCTACATCCGCGAGGGCTGCTGGTACTGTCATTCGCAATTCGTAAGACCCGTCAACCGCGACACCGACAAGTGGGGTCCGGTCAGTCAGGCGGGCGAATTCATCTACGACGTGCCGCAGATGTTCGGCACGCGTCGCATCGGTCCCGATTTGTCTCGCGAGGGCAACCGCCGGTCGGATGAGTGGCACTACGCGCACCATTGGGATCCTCGTGCCGTGGAGCCCGAATCGATGATGCCGGCGTATTCCTGGCTCTTCGCGACGAACGCCGCACATGACCGCGCAGTCACCACGTTCCTCGAGACCTACGACAAGAATCACGATGGCCGCGTCACCAAGTCCGAATTGGATGCCATTGCGCAAAAGCCGGCAAACTTTGCTGAACTGGACGTGTGGCCGCTAAACGCCGACGGCACTCATGGTGACGGCGTCATCGACATGCACGACTATGGCCCGGTACCGACCGACGAAATGGTGGGTGTCGAGGCCTACATGCAAAAGATCGGGACCGCGATCGGCGACTGGCGAACCTGGGAAGCCTGGCCCGCAACGCACCGCTCGCCCACGAACGAGCCGCTCGCTTTGCGCGAGCGTCGCGGCAAGACCATCTTCGAACTCAAATGCGCGGGGTGCCACGGCCAATACGGCAACGGCCGAACCACGGCGGATTCCGGCACCTCCACTAATTTCAATACGGCCTATCATTTTCTCAATCCTCAGCCGCGCGATTTCACCAGTGCGGCTTTCAAGAGCCGCACCACGCCGTCGGGCGCTCTGCCGACGGACGAGGATATTTTTCGCACCATCTCCCGCGGGGTGCGCAAGGGCCAAATCATGCCGGCTTGGGGCTATGCGGCCGATGGCCACAGCCTGCCGGAGCAGGACCGCTGGGACCTGGTTGACTACGTGAAAACATTTTCACCGCGGTTCAAGTCCGAAGCGGTACCCGAGCCCATCCAAATACCGACTCCGCCGTATCTGAGCGTCAAGGAGGTCCCGGCGGCGCTCATTCAAGAGGGCCGTATGGTCTACCGCACGCTGCAGTGCTGGTCCTGCCACGGAAATGCGGGCAAGGGCGACGGCCCGTCGGCAAACGAGTTGGTGGATGACTGGGAGACGCCCATCCGACCGTTCGACTTCAGCACCGGAGCGTTCAAGTTCGGCGATTCGCCGGCGGATGTTTATCGCACCTTCAATACCGGGCTCAACGGCACGCCGATGCCGTCGTTCTTCGACACCATCTTGTATCCGCGAGAGGCGTTCTCGGATCTGAACCCTTGGAAAACACAGGTCAAGGGTAAGGCGATGTTTACCGAAGACGACTTGAACGAGTTGCAGAAGTACGTCGCGAGCCTGCCGACGTCGGCGGATATGGAAAAGATGAGCGAGGCCGACAAACAGGCCTTTGCGGACAAGCGGCGGTGGGCATTGGTATACTACGCGCTGTCTCTGGCGACCGAGCGCGGCAAGCAACCAGAGCCGTCGCGTGCAGGCTTCACGGCCGCGCGTTAGGGGGTGATGATGGCGCAAATGTTTTTTCGGATCATCGAGATTACGTTCGCCTCTTATACGGTGCCGGCGCTGCTCGTGCCTGGGGTGTGGATCGCGGGGTGGCTGTTGAAGGGGCGCATCCCCGGCAAGCGGCCGCCGGCGGCGGAAATCGAGGGACAGTGGCGGGTGTTGGCCGGTCTGTTTCTCGTGTGGCTCGCGCTGTTCCTCGCGGTAATCGCGGGTGCGCCATTGAACCGGGGCGGCATCGTCGCCATCGTTTTTTGCTGGGCAGTGTATGCCCTCACCAATCTGCTGCTGGCGTGGTTCTTGCTGCGTTTTACCTCGACCTATGCGCTGATCCCCGCAGGGGAGGTCGCGGATCGAGCGTTCATGCGGTTTCTGGGTATCGTCATTGCTCAACCGTTGATGACGGCAGCGGCGTTCGCAGTATTGAACCAGGTCATGGGTGTCGCCTGGAATTTACAGGTTCCGGAACTGCCGGCGATTCAAGAGGGGATTTGAATGGACATCACCTTTTACATGTTCTTCAGCGCTTTCCTCATGTCCATGTCGGCGTGGTGCATATTCCTGTGGGCGGTGCGCACGGGACAGTTTCGCGATGTCGAGGAAACAAAGTATCAGCTTTGGCCGAAAGAGAACGCTGACGTGAACGAGCCTACGCCGAAGCCGGCAAACGCCTAAACTTTCGCTTGCTCGTGCACCACCACGCTCAGCTGCCGTTAGGCGGTGACCTCGTGCTGCTGTTCGCGGCTTCGCTGCTGGGCAGTGCGCATTGCGTCGGCATGTGCGGGCCCTACGTCGCGATGTGTACGGCGCAGTTCGTGCCGCGTGGCGCAACCCCCGCGGCGCGTTTCTTTCTACGCTCGGTATTCAATCTGGGCCGAATCGCAACTTATAGCTTGATCGGCCTGGTTGCCGGGGCTTTCGGGCAAATTGTCCTGGCGTTTGCGGATCACCTGGGACTTACCGGAACGGTCGCAATAGCCGCCGGCGCAGCGGCCGTGCTGTTCGGACTGTCGCTGATGGGCTGGATCAGGGATCCGGCACGCCTCGCCGCGCACGCCGGCATCGACCGGGTGTTGCGCGCCGGCCGTACGCGTCTCGCCAGAAGCTCGCCGATGGTTGCTCCGCTCTTTCTCGGCATGCTGCAGGGCTGGTTGCCGTGCGCGCTGGTCTATGCGGCTGCCAGCCGCGCCGCCATCGCCGGCAGCGCCGGGATGGGCGCGCTCACCATGTTGATTTTCGGGCTGGGAACCGTGCCTGCGGTGTTCGCGCTGACCGTGATTCCACACACCGTGGTGAGGCGTGTGAAGGCCCAGCGCCTGGCCGGGATCCTATTGACCCTGCTCGGCATCATTCTAATATGCCGCGGCCTCGCAAGCTTCGGATTCATTCCTTCGGCGGTATTGTGGTGACAGCGATGGCACACGCCGGTGCCGGACGGGTTGCATCGCGTCAGTGCGCACATTGCCGACTGCCGGTGCCTGCCCACCCCTACCAGGAGACCGCGGCCGGCGAAACGTTGTCGTTCTGCTGCGTCGGCTGCGTGCTCGTATATCGTGTGATCGGCAGCGCCGGCGAGGGCGGCCGTGCCGATTGGTTTTTGGCGAAACTCGGCCTTGCCGCTCTCCTCAGCGGCAATGTGATGATGTTTCAGAGCCTGACTTACTTCGGCACCCTTGACGCCCTTGGCCCGGAGGCCGTGCGCACCAGTTCCTGGATCATGTTTTTCTGCTCGCTCGCTATTTTCGCGCTGCTCGGCGTACCCATGCTCCGCATCGCTTTACGCGGCTTGTCGAGGGGCCGTCTCACGCTCGAGACTCTGATTGGTTTCGGCGCGCTGGCGGCAATCGGCTACTCGGCGGCGCAAACAGTGCGCGGTGGTCATCATCTCTACTACGACTCGGGAACCATGGTGCTCGTGTTCGTGACTCTGGGGCAGTACCTGGACGCTGAGTCTCGGCGGCGAGCGCTCGCCCTGTTGTCGCCGACCATGGGTCGCTCACGGCGTCTGGCGCGTACCTTGCGGAACAACGAGGAAGTCATGCTGGCGCCCGACACCGTGTCCGCCGGCGAATGGGTACGGGTGCGCGCCGGCGAAGAGATTCCGGTGGACGGTACGGTGCTCGAGGGAAGCGCCGATGTGCATGAACCCTTGCTCACCGGCGAGTGGCGGCCGCGTCTAGTCGCCACCGGGGATCCGGTGCACGCCGGGTCCACAGCGGTGGATGGCGCACTCACGGTGTGCGCATCCGGCGTCGCGGAGACATTGGCCGATCGGGTCGAGCGCTTTGCGATCGAAGCGCGGGACTGCCGGGCGCCGATCGAGGCGACGGTCGACCGCGTCATCGCGGTGTTCATACCGGCCGTGATGCTCATCGCCATCTGCGGTTTCTGCCTGTGGGGGCTGGCAGGCGACTGGGAGCGAGGATTTCAAGCGGCGCTCGCGGTTCTGGTAGTGGCGTGCCCCTGTGCGCTGGGGATTGCGACACCCATGGCGACCACCATCGGATTGTCCCGAGCCATCGGTCGTGGTTGTCTGGTTCGCAGCGGTGCGGTGCTCGAAACGCTCTCGCGAGTCCGAGTCGTGGCATTCGATAAAACGGGCACCGTCACCACCGGCCGGCCCATGGTACGGGAGTTCGTATCCGCACCGTCGGCGCCCGTTGGGCCCGATGAGATTCTGATGTTGGCCGCGGGTCTGGAGCAACAGGTGAGCCACCCGTTTGCGCGTGCAATCGTCGCATCCGTGCTTGCCCGAGGCGTAGCTCTGCCGGCCGCGACGGACGTGCGCGTGACTTCCGGAGCCGGTGCGCAGGGCATGGTGAGCGGTCGCCGAGTCGCCGTGGGTAAGCTGTCGTGGCTCCCTTCATGCGGTGTGCGATCGCCGCCAACATCCGTTGCAGAGTCCGCAAGCAGTGCGGTCGCGATCGCGATCGACGGATGCTTCGCGGGCGAGTTGGTGCTCGACGATCCGCCGCGCCCCGAAGCTCGGGCGGCTGTGGCCGAACTCGATGGGATGCGAATATCGAGCCACCTGATGTCGGGCGATCGTCGGGCCGTCGTGGCTCGGGTGGCCGAAATGATCGGCTGCATGGATTTTGCCGCTGACCAGTCGCCCACCGATAAGCCGATCAGCGTGCGGGCGCTGCGCCCCGCACGGGGCCTGGTCGCCATGGTGGGCGATGGCGTCAACGATGCCCCGGCGCTCGGCGCTGCAGACGCGGGAATAGCTTTCGGCCCCGCGGCGGATCTCGCGCGCGAGACGGCTGACGTCACGATTCTGCGTGAGGATCTTCACGAGGTACCGCGCCTGCTCGAGCTTGCCCGCAAAACGTTCCGCATCGTCCGGCAAAATCTTGCATGGGCTTTTGCCTACAACTCCGTCGCCGTGCTCATCGCGGCCTTCGGTCTGCTACGGCCGGTTTTCGCAGCAGCGGCCATGGTTCTTTCCAGCGTGTGCGTGGTGGCCAATTCGATGCGTCTCGGCCGTTCCGCAGGGAGCCAAGGCGAAACGACGCCGGCAATTCGCTGAACGCTTGTCGGTATAATAGTTCGGTCATTCGCGGCGCCCATGGGTTCGGCACCGAACGAAAACTAGGGGGGAGAGCACTTTGAAATATACGGCCGCAGCGATGACGTTGGTTCTCGGTGGCTGCGCCTCCGGACCACTTCCCTGGGCGCAGGGACCGCAAGTGAGCGAAGCCGCGTGCACGGAGTCTTGCAATGCCCATTTTGAACAGTGCCCGCAGGTGTTCGCGGCCTTTCCCGAACGCGGCGCCGTCGAATGCCCTGCGGAGCACAACAATTGCCTGAAGGCGTGCGCAAGCAACCGCGCTCCAAGCGCGGCGGCGGCGTCCACGGTTTCGCGGCCGTTGAACACGGGCGCGCCGGTCCCCGCAGCACCGCCCGCGCAGGCCTCCGCAGCACCGCCCGCGCCGGTCCCCGCGCAGCCCTCCGCAGTTGCGCCCGCCCCGAACCCGCAGCATGCGGCGACCAAGGAAGCACGGTTGCGGGAACTGAAACATCTTTACGATGAAGGGCTGGTCAGCGATGACGTATATAAGGAGCGTCAGCGGGCAATTCTTTCCGAGCCTTAGAGCGCGGGCTGTGCGCGGGACCCGGGTTCCCGACTCGGAGGAATCGAGTAGGTAGCCACCGCGTGAGCGACCATTGCTGTATCGCCTTGCGAATACAACGAGACGTCACCCACGGCCAGCGTTCGGCCAACCTTAATGAGCTTGCAAACGGCCACGATGGATTTATCCGGCGATGGCTTTCGCAGAAAGTTGACATTGAAGCTGGTCGTGACCGCCAGCGGCACGATGCCAATGGTGCCCAGTACAGCGACGTACATCGCCACATCCGCAACGGCCATGAGCACCGGACCTGCGACGGTGCCCCCGGGCCGCAGCTCGTCCACACCGATGCGATGGGTCACGGTGGCCGAATTGGCGCCGACTGCCTCGACTACGCACTTATTTTGCGGAAATTCCCGCGCCAGAAATGCGACGATTTCAGCTTTGGTCGGCAAGCGAAGTTTCCCGTATATGTTCATACGATTTTGTTATTGGCTTCCGCTTTGACATGAATGCGATCATGGGGAAATGGCTGCAATAAGTCCCGAGCGGGTATTGTCGGTGCGTCATTGGAACGAGACTGTATTCAGCTTCGCCACCACACGCAACCCCAGCCTGCGCTTCGAGAATGGGCATTTCGTCATGCTCGGGCTGCTCGTCGACGGTAAGCCGCTCATGCGGGCCTACAGCATCGCCAGTGCAAATCACGAGGAGCGCCTGGAGTTTCTCAGCATCAAGGTCAACGATGGTCCGTTGACCTCGCGCCTTCAACACATCAAGCCCGGCGACGAGATTCTCGTCAGTCATAAGCCGACGGGCACGTTGTTGCTGCGCGACTTGAGACCGGGGAAACGCCTGTACCTTCTCGGCTCGGGTACCGGTCTTGCACCCTTCCTGAGCCTCATCAAGGATCCGGAAATCTACGAGCGCTTCGAGAAAGTTATCTTGGTGCACGGCGTCCGCTATCGAAGCGAACTCGCCTACCGGGACTTCATCGAATGGGAATTGACGCATCACGAATATCTGGGGGAGCAGGTAAGAAATCAACTCGTGTATTTTCCCACCGTTACGCGAGAACGCTTTCGATATCAAGGCCGCATCACGTCCCTCATCGAAACAGGCGCGCTCTTTAAAGAGACCAACATGCCTCCTCTCGATCCGCTCACCGACCGCGTCATGATATGCGGCAGTCCCTCGATGCTCACCGATTTATCGGCGCTACTGGACGCGCGCGGGTTTCAAATTTCCTCCCATGTGGGCGAGCCGGGTGACTACGTCATCGAACGCTCCTTCGTGGCTCGTTAAGCCCGGACAACTCGGCGGCCGGCGGATCGCCCATGGACTCGAATAGTGCGGCAGTATCGGCGAGCCGCGCGGCGCGGGCGCGCAGGTACTGAACGCTGGCGTTCTGGTACTGTTGCCGTGCCGTGAGCGTCGCGAACAGCGGCGCCGAACCCAATTGGTAGCGTGCCTCGGTATCGCGCTGCATGCCTTGCGCCGCGGCGGCGGCGCGGCGCGTCTGGACCAGCGCGTTGGCGTCCTCCTCGAGCGACACCAGCGTATCGGCGACGTTCTGGAATGCGGCGAGCACGGTTTGTCTGTACTGCGACACGGCGGCGGCGTAAGTGGCCTCGTATTGGCGCTTGCGCGCCACCAGCGCACCGCCATGAAACAAGGGCTGCGTGAGCGATGCGCCGACGCTCCAAATGGCACCGGCGGGCGATGTGAACGTCGACCAATCAAAGCCGCCGCGTCCATAGGCCGCCGATAGCGTCAGGGACGGGAACATCGATGCGGTGGCCGCACCGGCCTCATCCGCGCTTGCCCGCACGGCCGCCTCGGCCGCGAGGATATCGGGCCGCTGATGCAAAAGATCGGTCGCGACCGAGACGGGCACGGTGTCGGGCAGATGCAGCGCGTCCAGCGGAAGCGGCGCCGGCGCCTGATCCGGGGTGCGCCCCAACAGCACGGCCTGCGCATGACGAACGGCGAGTGCCTGCGCGCGCAATGCCGGCAACGTCGCGGCCGCATTTGCCGCATCCTGCTCGGCCGCCAACATGTCGTCACGCGATGCGCTGCCGAGTTGGTAACGTGCCGCCGTTTGCTCGGCGCGCCGTTCACCGAGCGCGACCAATTGTTCCGTTGCGGCGACCTGTTCCTGCAAGGATGCCGCGTTGATGGACGCGAGCACGATATTCGCCGCCAGCGCACGCCGAGTCGCCTCGAGCTGGTAGGCCTGCTGCTGCACTTGCCGCGCAATCGCCCGATCGGCCAGCACCGACGCACCAAAGAAATCAAAGGTGTATTTAGCTTGTACCTCGGCGGCGAAGACATTGTAGCTAAGCGTTTGCGGCGTATAGTTAGGGAGGGCGAGCGCGCGCTGGCGTGATGGGTCGAAACCCACGTCGACACTCGGCCACAGCGACGCGCCGACCTGCGAACGCAGGCCTTCGCGCGCCGCCTTCAGCGTGCTCTGCGCTGCGGCCAGCGACGGATTCTTGCTGAGCCCCTCATCGACCAGCGCATCGAGTGCATCCGACCGGTACGCCTTCCACCATTCCGGCACTGCACGCGCGTTGAAGGCCAACCGCTGAGCGACGCCGTCAGCGCTGGGCAGCCGCTCGGACTCTCCGGCGGCGGAATAATGCGCGGGCGATGCCATGTGCGGCGGATCCCGTTCGGGTCCGAATGCACCGCAGGCCGCAACGCTCAGAGTGAGCGCTGCAACGCCAAAGAAGGTCGATTTCATGCCGCTACCTCCCGGGGCGCCTCGTCCCGCCGGACGCGAAACCACAGCGCATACAGCGCCGGCAAATAGAACAGCGTCAACACCGTCGCCACGGTGATGCCGCCCATCAACGCGGTCGCCATGGGACCGAAGAAATTACTGCGCAGCAGCGGAATCAATGCAAGTACCGCCGCCGCCGCCGTGAGCGTGATCGGACGGGAGCGTCGCACCGTCGCACCGATGATGGCCTCGTACCGGCTATGTCCCGCATGGATGTCCTGTTCGATCTGGTCCACGAGAATCACCGAGTTGCGCATGATGATGCCGAACATCGCGATGGTCCCGAGCATCGCCACGAACCCAAACGGCATACGGAACAGCAGCAAGGCGATCACCACGCCGATCAATCCCAGCGGCGCCGTGAGCACCACCATCAGCACGCGGCTGAAACTCTGCAGTTGGATCATCAGAAACACCAGCACCGCGATCACCAGCAGCGGCATCTGCGCGTTGATCGACGCCTGAGCCTTGCCGTTCTCCTCGATTGCCCCGCCGATCACGATCCGGTAGCCGATCGGCAGGTGCGAGCGAAGGGTGGCCAACGCATGGTCGATCCGGTTGGTCACATCGATCCCTTGCGCGCCATGCTGCACGTCGGATTGGACCGTAATCGCCGGCTGCCGATCGCGTTCCCACACGACGCCGTATTCGAGCCCGTAGTTGAAACGGCCCAGCGCGGCCAGCGGCACCGCCGTGCCGTTTGGCGACGGCATTGCCAGCCGTTCGATCTGCGACGGGTCGACGCGGTCGCGCTGGGGTGCGCGCAAATCGACGCTGATGAGTTTGTCGCGCTCGCGAAACTGGGTGATGGTGTAGCCGGTCAACGACATCTGCAAATAATTCTCGATGTCCTGCGAGGAGATATTCAGCTGGCGAGCCTTGGTCTGATCGACTTCAAAGTGAACCGAGCGCTCGGCCGGCTCGTCCCAGTCGAACTGCACGTTGACCGTATCGGGGTTGCGGCGCACGACCTCGGCAACTTCTTCGGAGAGCCGCCGCACGGTGCCGATCTCCGGTCCGGTAACACGAAATTGCACCGGGAAACCGATCGGCGGACCGTTCTCCAGCCTGGTGATGCGCGTGCGAACCGAAGCGAAATCCGTGCGCAGCACGTCGGTCAGGGCTTTGGCAAGCTGGTCACGATCCTTGACGCTCTTTGCCGTGACCAGGAATTGCGCGAAATTCGGCGCCGCAAGCTGCTGGTCGAGAGTCAGGTAGAAGCGAGGTGCACCCGCCCCGACGAAATCGATGAAGTGATCGATCTGCGGACGCTTCGCCAGCGCGGATTCAAAGCGCTGCGCCTCGCGCAAGGTCGCGGCAAACGATGCGCCTTCCGGCAAGCGTAAATCGATCAGCAGTTCGGGCCGATCCGAGCTCGGAAAGAATTGCTGCGGCAGGAGGGTGAATCCCGCAAGTCCCATCACGAACAGCGCCAGTGTCGACCCAAGCACCAATGCGCGGCGCTCGATACACCAGGCGATCCAACCGCGAAGTCTTCGGTAGAATTTCGTGTCGTAGACGTCATGATGCGCGGCGCTCGTGGCGTCCGCGGACTGCGTGGCATCCGGGTGGCGGCCGAACGCGCGGCGCGTCGGATGTTCGGACAAAATCCAATAACCGAGCAATGGGATGACGATGACTGCCGCGAGCCACGATAGGAGCAATGCAATTGCGGAGACTTCGAATATCGACCGTGTGTATTCGCCGGTGCCGGACTTCGCGAGCGCGATCGGCAAGAACCCCGACACGGTGACCAGGGTGCCGGTGAGCATGGGGAAGGCGGTGCTCGTGTAGGCGAAGGCGGCCGCGTGCAGGCGGTCATAGCCCTGTTCGAGTTTCACGGCCATGGTCTCGACCGCGATGATGGCATCGTCGACCAACAGGCCAAGCGCAAGAATGAGCGTGCCGAGCGAGACCTTGTGCAAGCCGACGTGGAACAAATACATCAAGAGCGCGGTGCCCGCCAATACCAGCGGAATCGAAATAACCACCACCATCCCAGTGCGCACACCAAGGCTGATGAGGCTGACCACCAAGACGATGATGATGGCCTCGGCGACCGCTTCGCCAAAATCGTCGATCGAGCGCTCGACCGCCTGCGGCATACTCGCCACCTGTACCAGTTTGAGCCCGGCGGGAAGCGCGGCGCGCAGCCGCGCGGTTTCCGCGTCGAGCCGCTTGCCGAGCTCGATGACGTCGCCCGACGGCGCCATCGTCACGCCGATCCCGAGCACGGGCTGGTTGTCGAAACGCATGCTCTCGGTCGGGGGATCGATGTAGCCGCGATTGATGGTCGCGATGTCGCCGAGGCGCATCGTGCGTGCATTCACTTGCAGCAAGGTGTCGCCCAGCTCATCGATGTCGCGAAGCTGGCCGCTCGGGCGCACGAACACTCGATCATCGGCGGTGGTGAATATTCCCGCGCCGGCGACCGCATTTTGTGCGTTGACGGCGTCGGCGATCTGCTGCGGCGTCAGACCGAGTTTGGCGAGTTGCGAGTTGGCGATCTCCACATAGACGCGCTGCTCTTGATCGGCGATGAAGTCGACCTTGTTGACATCCGGCACGCGCAGCAACTCGGTTCGCAGACGTTCCGCATAATCGTGCAACTGCGCGGGAGAGAAGCCGTCGCCTTGCAACACATAGATATTCGCGTAAACGTCGCCGAACTCGTCATTGAAGTAGGGTCCCTGAACACCGGCGGGCAGGGTATAGGCGATGTCGCCGACTTTCTTGCGAACTTGATACCATGTGTCCGGTACGTGCGACGGCGGTGCTGCGTCCTTGATGGTGAAGAACAGCATCGACTCACCCGGCCGCGAATAGCTGCGCAGATAATCGACGTCAGGGGTCTCCTGCAGCTTGCGGGCAATCCGATCGGTCACTTGCTCCTGGACCTGCCGCGCGGTCGCGCCGGGCCAAAGCGTACGGACTACCATGACCTTGAAAGTGAACGGCGGGTCCTCCGACTGCGCCAGTTTGCCGTAGGACACGACGCCGAACAGCGTCACCAGCACGAGAATGAAAATCACCAGCGCCTGATGTTGGAGAGTCCAGCTCGACAAATTGAATCTGGGTGCGGACGGTGCGGCATTCGGCTGCGGCGCCGGACCCGGGTGTTCCTCGCTCATTGCGGGATTGCTGCAAGCGGCGCCGCGCCGTCGTCGGCACCTTCGTCGGCGAACAGAGGCTTGACCGGCTCCACGCGCTGACCGGTGAAAACCGTGTGCACGCCAGCCAACACCAGGCTCTCACCGTCCGTCAGGCCCGCGGTCACGATGGCCCCGCGTTCGGAGTAGCTGCGCACGGTCACCGGCCGCAACTCGAGGGTCGAATCGTTGGCTCGAATCACCCAGACTGCCGGATCCTTGCCATGGTGGAAGAGGGCGGTGGCCGGGATTTTGAAGACCGGCGCGGCGGGAGACGCGCCGGCGGCCGGGGCCGCGGGCGAGAATAACGCTTCACCCGTCATACCGAGCCGCACCGCCTGTTCTCGCTCGGACAGCCCCAGCTTGATGCGATAGGTGCGGCTTTGCGGATCGGCCGAAGGCGCCACCTCGCGCACGCGCGCAACGAAGGAACGGCCGGGCAATGCCGGGAAAGTGACGCCGGCTGTCTGGCCGATCGCGATCCGACCCAAGTCGCTCGCGGCCGCATCGAGATTGACGTCGGTATCGCCCGCCCAGGCCAGTCCGTAGACGGCTTGTCCGGCGGACACGACCTGCCCGGTATCGGCATTTTCGCTGGTGATCACACCATCGTGGTCGGCGACCAGAGAGTTATATTGCAGCGTGTTGCGCGCCACCACCCATTGGGCCGCGGATTGCTCGCGCCCCGCCAGCGCTTGACTGTAGGCGTCCTGCGTTTGCTCGAGCTGATTCTCGGCGATCAGCTTCTGCGCGAATTGCGCCTGGTCGCGATCGAGCTGCTGCTTCGCAAACATCAGCCGATGTTCGGCACCAGCGAGCGCCGCCTGGGCAGCGGCTGCCTGCCGCTCAGCGTCGATGGCATCGAGACGCGCGACCACCTGCCCCTTACGAACCGTGTCGCCGAGCCGCACCTTGCGTTCGATTACCTTGCCGGCAACACGAAAGGACATGGAGGTCGTATAGCGCGCGGCTACTTCGACGGGATACCGCAGGGACTCGGCACCATAGGTGCCCGAGTAGCTGTGAACGGGTAACGCCACGACGTGGGCGGGCGGCGCAACAGGAGGCGCCCGATGACAGGCACCGAGCGCGAGCACGGCGAGAATCCCTAATGGTGTTGCGATGGCCGCACGCGCCCGGCTTGCGCCACGAGCCCGTGCCGGGTAGTCATCTGTGTATAAATTAGACATGTGTCAATTCCGTGGCAAAAAAAATCAACTGGACCGATTGGTCTGCGCGAGCTGGCGCAGCAATTGGAGCGCGTAGTTGCCGAAGTCCGGGATCGCGATACCGCGCCGCGCCAGATCGCCGCCCTTCGCCATGGCCAACTGAATGATGCCGTGCGTAAACGCCCACAAGCTGATGGCGAGCATCAGAGGGTCGCCGATGTCCGCGCGAATGCTGCCGTCGCGTATGCCGGTCTCGATGGCCTGCACCACGGTGCCGATCACCTGATCGCCCGCCATTTGGCAAGCCCCTTCATTGGAACTCGAGTCGACCGATGAGGAATGCGATTGAAACCGCGAACAAAAGTCAAAATAATGAGGAAATTCATGGGCATAACCCATGTAAGCTCGACCGATTGCATCGACTTGATCCATGCCTAAGGTGGGCCCCGCGATTGCCGCCATAAAACGATCGCGCAGCAGGCGCATTGCCCGCTCACCGATGGCGAACAACAGATCTTCCTTGTCGCGGAAATACACGTACACCAAGGCGCGCGACAGCCGGGTACTGCGTGCAACCTGCTCGACGGTGAGCGCGTCCCAGCCTTTCTTGGCATACAGTATCTCAGCAGCGTCGAGAATCTCGGCACGCCTACGTTCCTTTTCCTCACTTCTCCGTTCAGCGATATAGCTCATGGTTGAATCGTAGCCGCGTTTTGACACTATGTCAATTATTGGACGGTTGTGTGTGGCACTAAGCAACGGGAGCTAGTAGAGGCCGCCGAGACCGGATACGATTTCCGGCGGCTCGATTGCGGCCGGAATAAAGAGATCTCATTGAAATTCCGCTCCGCGGCGCTTGCCGCATTCATCGGCTTCGGCCTCTTCGGCATCAAGATCGCATACGCGAAAGACTCTGAGCTGCTTTCGCTCACCATGGAGCACTTCAGGGACAGCGCGACCGTTGCGGACGACCCTATTGGCGGCGTGACCACGATTTCCACGGAGAAGGGGTTTGTCGAGCATAAGGGTCCGATGCGAATGGTGTGGAACGATGAGTTTCTGAAGGCCGCGATCGACAAGAAGACGGGGCAGAAGTCGTTTCAGATCTACGCATGGATCATCTACAGCGGGAGCATGCGGTCTTATGAGACAGCCAGCTATCAGGGGGCGAATGGATCGCGCTCGGTACCGGTCACTAGAATTAGCAAGGAAGTGGCGAATTGCGCCACAGGGGATTGCACCTACACCGAGCGCATCGCGTTTCCCGTCGATGAGGAACTGCTGCGTCGTCTCGCGGCGGGACGCGTGCCAGGCAAACCGGATCTGTGGTCGTTCAATCTCATCCCGACATCGGGCGCCAACTACGCCGGACGACTCTCGAATGCCGAGATCGCCGGCGTTCTTGCCAAAGCCGACGCCTACACCACGACGCTTCCAGCGGTTGCTGCAAACGCCGTCAGCGCGTCGCTCAAGCTAGATTTTGGCATCGGCGGATTGCCGGTCGATGCAACTGCGGAACAGCCGAATCGAGCGGGGATCTTGATCATTGGAGTGAACAGCGGCTCCGTTGCACAAAGGTCGGGCATTATCGTCGGCGACATCATCTACGAATTCGATGGTCATCCGATCAAGGCGCTGGCGGACTTTCAGGCGGCGCTCGCCCGGTGCGCGGCGAATTCAGCCGTTGCGGTCAAACTGTACCGGGGCACGGATAAAATTGCGCTGACCGCTCAATTCTAACGGTTGGCGACCTGATCGGCTTAGGCGAGGATCGAAGACGGCTGCGGGCATTCGCAGATGACGGCCGTGCCGCCGCTTGGCGTCGGTTCGATCAGGAGACGGGCGTGTAGCGATGCCGCGCGATAACGCATGGTCTCTACGCCCAGGCCGCCGTGCTTCATCGAGTCCGCGGACAGTCCCCTGCCGTCGTCGGCGACCTTCACGCGCACTGACCGCGCGTCAATCACGATCGTGACGTCAATATTCTCGGCGTTCGAGTGCACCACCGCATTATTGAGAGCTTCTTGCGTAATACGATACAACTGATTGCGCGAATCCCAGGATAGGTGCACCGGCGCTCCCTCGGTCGCCGAGAATCGCACGTTGCGGCCGCCGATTGCCGCGGCACGATTGGCCAGTTGGTGAATACCTCTAACGAGGCCCCCTTGGCTCTCTGTCAATGGCGACACGCCACGCACGATGTCGCGACAAGTCGCGACGGCGTTCCTCGCGATCTCCGACAGGGCGACGGCATCGGCCGCGAGCGGTGAGCCCGAACGCCGGGCCTTCGTCGCGAACGCGCCGGCCAGGAGGGAGAGCCCGGTGAGTTCCTGGCCCAGTCCATCATGGAGATCGCGCCCCAACCGTTGTTGCTCGCTGCTCGTCAATTCACGTACGGCCCGCTCCAGCCGCTTGCGCTCAGTGATATCTTGCATTTGCGAAATGAAATAAAGGGCCCGCCCATTTTCATCTCGAATCAACGAAACGGACAGAAGGACCCAAATCGTACGGCCGGATTTGTGAAAGTAACGCTTCTCCATTTCGTAATAAGAGCGCTTCCCCTCGAGCATCTCGCGCAACAAATTGAGGTCTGTGGCAAGGTCATCGGGATGCGTGATGGCTTGGAAATCAATCCTCAAGAGCTCCTTGGCCGAATAGCCCACGATGCGGCAGAGAGCTTGGTTGACCCGCAGCCAATGTCCTTCGGGGCTAACCATGGCCTTGCCAATCGCCGCGAAGTCGAACGCCGAGCGGAACCGCTCCTCGCTTTCGCGCAGGCGGTGTGCATCGCGGTGTCGCTGGATGACTATCGCTGCCAGCGGTCCGGCGATTCGAAGAACGTCCAGATCCGTAGCGGTCGGTTCGTTCGGTTCGTCGTAATACATCGCGAATGTTCCGAGAAGGTCGCCTTGTCCGTCGATTACGGGAGCCGACCAGCACGCCGCGAGCCCATGGGCACGCGCGAGATCTCGATAATCCCGCCACAACGGCGATCGCTGAATGTCAGCCACCACGACGATTGCGCGGCGGGCGGCCGCCGTGCCGCAAGAACCCACGCCTTCACCGAACACTACCCCGTCTATCGCCATGTTGTAGGCATCCGGAAGGTTGGGCGCCGCGCCATGGCGCAGAGTCCCGCTCTCAGCGTCAACCAGCAGAATTGAGCAGCGCGTGTGCGGCAATAGCTGCTCGACGAACAGCACCAGGTTATCGAGCAGTGTGGACAACGGCGAGTGCGAGCCAACCACTTCGAGGAGCCGTGCCACCGCGTCGAGGGCATTGCGATCATCGAGCCGCGGTTCGTCCAAAGTGGATTCCACGCCGTTCACCTCTTAAAGGGTAAGAGTCTACTCTAGCTTGGCGCGCCGTCCATGCGCGGAGGGCCGTGGGCTTGAGACTCCGTTAGCAATGTCATTAAAGGCGCCGCGATCGGTCAGTGCGTCCGGATAGCGCGGATCTCGAGGCGCTGCGGTCTTGAATAGCGCGGCAGCGGCTTCGAGCGATGCTCGCGCGTCCTCGCCCTTGGCGGCGTCACCCATCAAAGCCTCGCCGCGCACCAGCAGCCATCGCGCGCGGCGTCCCCCGTCCGTCAGCGTCAAGGACGGCGACCCAAGGCGTTGCTGAGGGTCGCCATCTCGGTTGGCTGGTCGTGGCGGTGTGACGTATGCTGCGGTTGATGGCAAACGACTCGCTGCTGACCATTGCCGAACGCTCGGGCTACCGACAGACCGGTCGCATCGACGAAGTGGAGGCACTGTGCAGAGAATTTGCGCAGACCTGGCCCGATGCGGTGCGCTCACTCGACTATGGTCGTTCGGCCGAGGGCCGAATCCTGCGAGCGCTGCTGGTTTCCCGATCGGGAGCGCTGACAGCCGCGGATATTCGGGCACAAAATGTTCCGCTCCTCATGATTCAGGGCGGTATTCACCCTGGGGAAAGCGACGGCAAGGACGCGGGATTCATTGCCCTGCGGGAACTCCTTGACGGTGCCGCATCGGCAGGTGCGCTCGAGCGCATTGCGATTTTGTTCGTACCCGCCTTCAATACGGACGGTCACGAGCGGTTTGGGCGTTGGAACCGGCCAAACCAGAACGGGCCGGAAGAGACCGGGTGGCGCACGACTGCGCAGAACCTGAATCTCAATCGCGACTATACCAAGGCGGATGCGCCGGAAATGCGCTCCATGCTGCGCCTGATCGATCTTTGGGATCCCCTCGTTTGCGCTGACCTGCACGTCACCGACGGCGCGGATTTCGAGCCTGACGTATCCATACAAGTAGAACCGGTCAATCAAGGCGAACCGAGCTTGCGGGCGAGCGGCGTGGAGATGCGCGATGCGCTCATCGCACGACTTGCCGAGCAGGGCTCATTGCCGCTCGCGTTTTATCCCGATCTGGCCAAGACGGATGATCCGTCGTCGGGATTCGCCCTGACGGTGTATTCGCCGCGCTTCTCCACGGGGTATTTCCCGCAGCGCAATCGTTTCACCGTGCTCGTCGAAACGCATTCCTGGAAAAGCTATGCAAAGCGAGTGCAGGTCATGCACAACACCGCCGTTGATCTTGCCGTATTGGTTGCGGCTCGCGGCCCGAAGTGGTTGGAACTCACACGTCAAGCAGATGTCGCGTCGACAAAGTTGGGAGGCTCCGAGATCGCGCTTGATTACACCTCCGCCTGGCGCGAGCCTACAAAAGCCGGGGGCTCAACAGCCGAACGGGATGCCGGGCCGGATGCGCGAATGATCGATTTTCGGGGCTATGCGTACACGCGAACACTGTCGGCGATCTCGGGCGACCGGGTAACCGTGTACGACCCTCAGGTACCGCAGGTCTGGCATGTACCGCTGCGCGATCGCGCCGATGCCTCGCTGCTCGTGAAGGCACCGCGGGGAGGTTACATCGTACCGGTCTCATTCGTCACGGAGATCGGGCCGAGGCTTGGGGCTCACGGCATTGCGCTTCGACCAATGCAAGATCGCAAAGAGAGGATCACCGTCGAGGCATTTCGTGCGAATCACGTAAAGTTTTCCGCGGCCTCCTTCGAGGGACGGATGCGCGCTGCACTCGAGGGCGCATGGAGCGAGGAGACGCTAAGCATCCTACCCGGCGCTCTTTTCATACCCATTGCCCAGCCCTTGGCTCGGCTTGTCGTGGCCCTATTCGAGCCACAGGCACCAGACTCCTTTGCCGCATGGGGATTCTTCAATGCATACTTCGAGCAAAAGGAACAGATGGAGCCCTACGTCGCCGAGCAGATCGCCAAAGAGGTGCTCGCAAAAAATCCCGACTTATCGACCGAATTTGCCCACAAGCTCAAGCACGATGCCGAGTTCGCCAACAGCCCAAGCGCGCGCCTGGAATTCTTTCTCCGCCGCCACGTCTCTTGGGATACCCGATACAACCTATATCCCGTTCTGCGTACCGAAATGTCTCTGGCGTAATGGCGTCCCCGGCTGTATGCCCGCCATTACGTCGAGGCGCGCGAGCGGTTTTGACGAACCACCCGATCGCTCGTGATCTCGATGGCCATGTGCTGTCCCGTCGCACCAACATCTTTGCGTGCTTCGATACACCGGTCGGAAAATCGCTCGCGTTCGGCGACGCTCACTCGTTTGATGGTCGGCTTGTCGTAGTAGGCGGCGAGGTAGTTCGCGACGGCGCGTGCAGCCATCTCTTCGCCGAAAAAACCCAGGCGCAGGGCGTGCATAGTCCGGCCCTGCTCCAATGCCGCAACGGAGTATAAGCGGTAGACGATGAATATATCGAGGTTGGGCACGGTGTCTGGATCAAAGGCTTGCTCTGCCACTGACAGTTGAATGACGAACCACCGCATTGATCCCTCATCTTCCAGTTCCAACGGCGTCAACGGCCGTAGTGTTTGCGTAGCTTCGAGGCTGAGCGGGGCATCGCCGTTTTTCTCGGCGTGGCGTGGAGCAAACACCGTAGCGGCGGCAGCCTCCTGGGTCGCCTTGGGAACCGCCGCCCTCAGCACGGGTTTCGCCAAAGATGCGGCAGCGGGCGTCGAATGGGTGGCTGCGGTTGCCGCCAGCGTCGCCGGCGGCACGCTCGCGGGTGACGCTTTTGATGGGGTGGTCGATTGTCGAACGGGTTGTTGCGGCACGGGTGGTGTTCGCAGCTGCAGCACTTGCGAAGATGGCGGCGAAGGAGTCGCTATCGCTTTCGGCGGCGCACGATTCAACGGAATCGCATCGCTGGGTCCGGGCGACGAAGCCGCCGTGGTTAGCACAGAGGTTGCAGCTGCGCGGGCGGGAGTGACGGCGGCGACCTCGGGCTGTTTTTCCATTGAAGGTCGCAGGGCATCGGCCTTCGCCTGCACGGCCGCTATCGAACGCAAATCGTCAGCTCCCGCGGTCGCCGTTAACGCGCTGGGATAGAGATCTCGTACTTTCACGAGGACGGCGTCCGCGTCGTCTTCTCGAGCGAATGGACCGAGTCGCAGGCGATAACGCATACGGCCATCCTCCATACGTTGAATCGGATACAGGTGCGCCTGTTGACACCCGGCAATATCGTTTACGGGTACGCTGATCGGCGCGGTCGACGCGCTGAGGTTCACTACGAAGGGTCCTGCACTGCCCAGCCGAGGCGTTTCCGGTAGAGGTGCGAGTAAGTCATCGAGGCTCAAGTGCCAAATATCCCGGTTCGATGACGGATTTATCGGCGCAGACATAAATGATTACCCACGAAGAATTCCGGTACTGGGAGGATATTGGCCAAGCGAGGCGAATTAAACAGTGACGGATGTCGCTTCGCGGCCACGAGAGCGTTTTATGTCAAGGGGCAACCAGCGCAAAACCGTTCGAATCGGCAAGTCAAACGATTGCGGCCGCTGGTCCAGGTACCTCGGAGCGGTCACTCGGTCCAAACCCGCTCCGGCTAGGCGTTGTACGTAGAAGACGCGACGCTTCCGCCGTGTCCGGTCCAGTTAGTGTGAAAGAATTCGCCACGAGATTTGTCGATGCGCTCATACGTGTGCGCCCCGAAGAAATCGCGCTGCGCCTGCAGAAGGTTGGCGGGGAGGCGTGCGGTGCGGTATCCATCGTAGAACGCCAAGGCCGTCGAAAATGCCGGCGTCGGAATTCCAAGCTCGATTGCGTGAATGAGTGCCTTACGCCAATTCATCTGGTACTTGTTGAGAGCGATCGAGAAGAAATCGTCCGTCAGAAGGTTCTCGAGCTTCTGATTGGCGTCGAACGCCTTTTTGATGTCTCCGAGGAAAACCGAACGAATGATGCAACCGCCGCTCCACATGAGCGCGATTCCGCCCATGTCGAGATTCCAGCCTCGTTCTTTTTCCGCGGCGCGAAGCAGCATATAACCTTGAGCGTAGCTCACCATCTTCGAACAGTAGAGCGCGCGGCGCACGTGCTCGATGAATTCGGTCTTCAGGCCGATGGGAATCTTATCCGGCTTTGGTCCCCGCAGAATCGTCGACGCTCTGACGCGCTCTGACTTGAGCGCCGAGAGACACCGCGCGAATACGCTTTCTCCAATCAGTGTGACCGGCATGCCCAAGTCGAGCGCCGAGATGGCGGTCCACTTGCCGGTGCCTTTTTGTCCCGCCGTATCGAGGATCTTGTCGATCATCGGCCGACCGTCGTCGTCCTTCTTGGAGAAGATCGCCGCTGTGATTTCGATGAGGAAGCTGTCGAGTTCGCCTTTGTTCCACTCCGCAAATACGTCTGCCAGTTCATCGGGCCCGAGACCAAGGCCGTCCTTCAGCAACTGGTAGGCTTCGCCGATCAGTTGCATGTCGCCGTATTCGATTCCGTTGTGGACCATCTTTACGTAGTGACCGGCACCACCCTGGCCGATCCAGTCGCAACAAGGAGAGCCGTCCAGAGCCTTTGCCGCGATGGAGCGAAGGATCTCTTTCACGTGCGGCCATGCCTCCGGATTGCCACCGGGCATGATCGAGGGACCATGCCGAGCGCCTTCCTCGCCGCCCGACACGCCGGTGCCGATAAAAAGTATTCCGTGCTCAGCGAGATTTTCGGCGCGGCGCTCTGAATCCGTGTAGAGCGAATTGCCGCCATCAATGATGATGTCGCCTTTCTCCAGATGCGGCAGGATCTGCCCGATGGTTTGATCGACTACCTCTCCAGCCTTCACCATCATCATTACGCGGCGCGGGGTCTTCAGTAGACGGCACATCTCCTGGATACTGCCGGTACCAATCACCTTGGTTCCTTTGGCCTGGTTGTTTATGAACTCGTCGACCTTCGATACGGTTCGGTTGAACACCGCCACCCTGTATCCGTGGTCGTTCATGTTCAGGACGAGATTCTGGCCCATGACCGCGAGGCCGATCAAACCGATATCGCAGCTTTTCTGTTCCACTCAAATCTCCTTGAAGACAAGGCGCGCGCGGAGGCACCAGCCATTCTGGTCGAAATGGCACATCTGCTCAAGGCAGGGCTTGCGGTTCTGCGCCACCTTGCGGACCGCTCGATCGTCGAACAGGCGCCGATTGCGACAGTTGTCGGCGTCGCGGTACTCTCATGCCCACGCTGCCGCTTGACCTCTTCAACCGTGACCTGCCGGGTGCCACACGACCATGACCGTGACTAGTTCCTCTGTCTCGACGCCGCCACCATTTCACTTGGCTTTTCCTGTCCGCGACCTCGCAGAAGCGCGCCGCTTCTACGGCAGCCTCTTGGGGTGCCCGGAAGGACGCAGCTCCGCCGATTGGGTGGACTTTGATTTCTATGGCCACCAGATCGTTGCGCATCTGGCCCCCGGCGAATGCCGTCAGGCGGCGACTGGTTCGGTGGACGATCACCAGGTGCCGGTGCGCCACTTCGGCGTGGTGCTGTCAATACCCCAGTGGGCGGATCTGGCCGAGAAGCTGAAGGCGGCCGGCACCAAGTTCGAGATCGAACCCTACGTCCGCTTCAAAGGCGAAGCCGGCGAACAGGGCACCATGTTCTTCTTGGACCCGTCCGGCAATGCCGTCGAGATCAAGGGCTTCGCCACGCTTGATTCGCTGTTCGCAAGGTAGCCTGCCCGCATCCGCTCGTCAGGGTATTCCGGCAAACGGGGTCGGTCGCTAAACGGGGGGCTCAAGTGGCCCCGCAATGGGGCCACCACCGAGGACCAGGCCCGTAAATCCTTCCCTTGCGCGGGTTTCCCACCTGCCTCCGACGCTGAGGGATGCGGTGGTATGACAAACCGTATGTCCATATGCAGTGTTGCCCTAATAACTATTTTCACTGTTTTGATCGAGAATCCGGATAAGGGCATCCGCAGGCCAACCTTGAGGGTTCATGGATCCAGCGGGACGCCGGGATAGAGGACGCACCAGAATGAAATTGATGATCAACATGCTAAAGAGCGGGGATGGGAGCGCGCAAATAGCAGGAAGCCGGTATATGGCGTACTCGACAACGAGTTCCGATGTGCGTGACCGAACCAATCAGTCAGAGGGGGCCTCCTGGGTTAGGGCGGAACCCTGGATCAGGGGCATCATGTGGGTATTGGTGGGTGTGACCATTTTTTGGGACGTCGCCGTTACATTTGGTCCGCATTTCGAATGGACGAGAAAGTTTTTTTGAGGTCGACGCGCGCCGGCAGCGCCTTACTGGTGTAGGTCATCGATCCAACGAACGATCTCCGGCACCTCCGCCGGTTCGATATCGAGATTCACCACCAGGCCCTGTTGGCCGCTGCGCGCAAGCAGGCAGTGCAGCTGCAGATCGGGACTCGCGTTGATTTCCTGATGCGGCACGTAGGGAGGCACGTAGATGAAGTCGCCCGGTTCGGCTTCGGCAACGAACTCGAGATGGTCACCCCACCGCATACGCGCAAGGCCATTCAACACATAGATGACGCTCTCCAGGTCACCATGGTGATGTGCCCCGGTCTTGGCCTTGGCATCGATCGTGACCGTACCGGCCCAGAGTTTCTGTGCGCCGGTACGCTCGGTTGTAACGGCCGCCCGCCGCTGCATGCCCAACGTTTGCGCGGTGTTAGCGTCCAGTTCGTTGGAGCGGATGATCCGCACACCGCTGGTTCGCCAGCGGCTCGAGGGGTCTGCCATAGGACTCTCCGTTGCCGGCTTTGACAATGTGTCCCCAGTCTACGTTGGTCCGCAACCTGCGGGAATCTAGATGGATATAGAACCGGAACGCTCGTGGTTTAAACGGAGCCAATCGCGTTGCGTCACGAGCGCGTTCTCGTGCCAAAGTTTTGAGATTCGCAGTCGTTCTTTGGCTGTGGCGTTCCAAGTGACGTCGTCGTAACCGCAGCGCAATTCGATGTCGGCGTCGGCATCCAATTTTTGCTTGAGTTCCGAGACGGAAAGCTCGAGCGCGCTGGTGCGATTGCAGGCCGCGCAGGTGACCGGCACAAAGAATGTATTAATCATACGATTGATCTCTCCTGTAGAGGGGGCGTGTGGGTTGCCTTGGAGTTGAAGCTAAGAGCCGCGTGCTTCAGTCCGAACATCCTTGTATTGATGAATTCTCAGCCAGTGTCCGCGAAGCTAAATAAAAGATGGGGGTCATTTCCGTCGGTCCAGGAGCGGTCAAGCTGTAGTATTTGTCTGACACGGGATCCTCAGCTGCGTGCGGCGACCTCATCGATATGGTCAAGGAGGCCGGCGGGATCCGCGTACACGCGGAACGCACCCGCGCGCGCGAGTTCGTCCTCGCCGTAGCCGCCGGATAGCAGGCCCACGCCGAGCGCGCGCGCGCGCTGGGCGGCGATCATGTCCCATATGCTGTCACCTAGCACGAGCGATTCGCGGATATCCACGCCGAGGCGTTCTGCTGCCGTGAGAAACAAATCGGGATCCGGCTTGGCATACTTGACCTGATCGCGCGTAACCACCGGTACTTTATTGGGATCCACGCCGAGTGCGGCCAGGTGGTGTCCGGCCGTTTCCATTCGACCGCTGGTCGCGATCGCCCATGGCATGCCTTGCGCCGTCAGGTAGGCGAGCAATTCGCGGGCACCGGGCAAGGGATATACACTGGCGGAGAGGCCCTTGTACGCTTCGGCGTGGCGAATACGGAGCCGCTCAAGACGCTCCGGCGTGTTGTCAAAACCGGTCTCGCGCAACAGTATATTCGCGAATAATCCGCCGCTCATGCCGATTTTTCGGTGTATGCGCCAAACCGACAGCGGAATGCCCTCTGCGTCGAGCGACGACTGCCAGGCAAGAACGTGTTGATAAACACTATCGATTAAGGTGCCATCGAGATCGAACAAAAAGGGGGTTTTATTGCGCACCATAAACCCGTACTCGGGAAGGGCGCCCGAGTATAGCTGAGCACACAGTCCAAGGTATGTCGCGAACGCAGCCTGCGATGGCGAGGGCATATTCAGATCTAGCGCGAATCGTCGAGTTGTCCGTCCTGTCCGCGAACACTGTCCGCGGACATATGCCGGGATCGAGCGGCAACAATAGTATCTTCAAAAACAGTGAGTTAGTAGAACTTAGGTCCCTGGCACGGGGCTTGCTTCTAGCTTGGTGTGGTTCAAAATCACTTAATGGAGATACACATGAACACTCAAATTTCGTTGAAACTCACCGCCGTCGCCGTCGCCGTCATGATGAACAGCGTGTTGCTCGTCGGAGTGGCTTATCTCTTCAACGGCCGAATCGACCAACATACCTCCGTAACGTCGGTTTCACGCGCCAGTCCTGACGGTGCGGGACGCATGACTCAGGTGGCGTCGAAAGCGATGGTGCTGATTTGATTCGTGGGGGAGCGAATGCCTGCTGCATGCAATTCACACTCACCTCTTTGCGCGTGTCCTGCCCATGAAATCACGCTTGCCAAGCGGTACGCCCTTCCACCGCAGGATGTCGTACGTTGTAGTTGCATGGAAATAGAAGTTGGGCTGTGAGAAGGAGAGGAGGAAATTTTCGGCAGTGTAGTCGATATGGCGGTCACCGAACGCAAAGCGCATGTCGCGGCCGAGAAAAGCGTCGATCTCGGCCGCATCGATCGCCTCGAGCGCAGCGAGCGTCGCGGCGATCCGCTCCTTGAGCGCGGCGAAATCCCCGGGCGGCGGTGTCGTATCAGGAGAGAAGACGCCTTTACGCAGACCATCAATGGCTCCGAGTGAATGCACCGCGGTGGACTTCACCTGGTAGGCGAAGGGCTGCATGTCCTCGGCGAAGCGGGCCTGGACAATGTCGTCGGGTGCGCCCCCCGTGTCCAAACAGAAGGCCTCCGCTTTGCTGAGCAAACCCGCAACGGCGTTCAGGATTTGCAGATAGGACGGGATGGTGGCGGCATAGAGCGAAAAGGTCATGGGATTCCTCACGCGACGGTGAATGCAGCGGCGTCTTCGGGACTCGGGCCGAAGCGGGCCGAAGCGCTCGGTAGACGAGTCGAGGAGATTGGCCTATGGGTGGTGGGTCAAGCGGTGTCGGGTCGGCAAAAGAACAGATGCGCGGGCAGCACGTTGAGTGGCTCGAACTGACGGCGGACGTAGCGGAAGATTCGCTGCAAATCTTGCAGAACTCGAGTCGAGAACTGGTAAACGAGAAAGGAGCCGCGTGGCTCCAGCGCGCCGCAGGTCTTTCGCAGGATACGTTCGCGCACCGGCGCGGGAATGGTGCTGAAGGGGATGCCCGAGACTATGTAGTTCGCCTTTTCATGGCCGAACTGCCGCAGGATCTCGTCGACCGACTCTGCGGAGGCCTCTACCACGTGAAGGCGCTCATCATGGGTCGCCGAGCGCAAGAAGCTCACGAACGCCGGGTTGATTTCCATGGCAATGAGGGTCGCGTCCGGGCGCATGCGCCGAAGGATCTCCATGGTAATGCCGCCCACGCCGGGGCCGTATTCGACGATCACACGCGCCTGCGCCCAGTCGATCGGCTCAAGCAGCTGCTTGATCAGGAACCGAGAGCTCGGAACTATCGAGCCTAGCATCCGAGGATGACGAAAAAAGTTGCGCGCGAAAAGCAGGGCGTCCCCGCTTCGCGTTCTGCTCGAGATTTTTTGCTTGTTCGACAAGGTATGCCCCGCCCCGGTGGTATTGTTTCAACTACTTGATTATGCGTCAATCCCTGGACGCATGCCTCAAGTAGAGGCGAGTACGGGCCGCTGTTTTGATATTAGGCGACCATGGACTGGATGCGCCCGGCAGAGCCTGGTTGCCGATGTCGATATTGTTCGAGCCGGCGCCCACCTACGATTGATCGCGAGTCGTGGGTAACCAAATCGCGGCGTGCACAATCTGGCCTAACGAAGACCCGCGACCCGCCTCGGCGATGGCAATGTAAAACACCTCGCTTTGCGCTCTAGAGGCATTCGGAACGAGCTTGATAAAAAAGGTGGCCGAGCGTTTGCCTTTTGGGATTGATAGAGTCGCTTTCCCTTGATGCACATAGTCAATGCCGGGTTTTGCCGATGCGGCCTCGGTCCACCAGACAAATGCGGCATCGTCATCCAATCGGGAAGAGCGATGAACACGAATCTCAGCAAAATTCTCACCCGGGCGAATTTTATAGTTAGGCGCGGATACCACAATTGGGTTGGGAAACTCGGTCGACAGCTTCGGCGGTCGGTTGGAATCGCGCCTCATATTGTTTGAGACCGGCGATTGGGCTTCCGGAGACTGCAGCGGTGTTGCCTCCAGAGGCGCATTCTGGAAACTAGCGAAGTCCGCCAGCGGCGTCCCATCCGGCACCGCACTATCATTGATCGCGGGGTGGGTGGTGAATTGGTTGATCGCTGCGGCTGGCAGAATGACGTCGCTGCCGGCGCTTTTTCCGGCTGGCGCCATGCGAATAAATGAAACCCATGCGGTAACCGTAATCAGCAGGGCGGCGAAGAGGGTGGTAGCTCTCAAAGGCACCGTCGGCCGGGGCTTTGCAGATGCGGGCTTCAGATCACGGGCACACGGCAATTGCTCCGCCGCCGCCCGCCCGGCATTCAATTTATCGAGCCACGCCCTTACCGGCATGGACCGACCCGCCCGATGCCAAGACAACCCCATCGCAAGTGTTTGCCATTGTTGCCGGCTCAATCCGGGGGGTCGTCTGGGCACTATGCCAAGATCACGCGCTTCCGTCGACCGCCGGCGTTGAAAGGGATGCTCTCCTGCAAGCAGTTCGTAGGAGAGGCACGCCAAGGCATAAATGTCATCACCTGGATCGGCGGGGCGTCCAGCCAGGAGTTCGCAGCTGGCATAGGCGTACATTGCCGCGGAAAGCGCACCTCCGCGACGTGGAACGTCTTCCGGGCGGTGTCCGGCAGAGGTACTTGAAGCGCCAAAGCCGAGTATTCGAATTTCCCCGGCGTTGGTAATCATTATATTGTGTGGCTTCAAATCCCCGTGGATCACGTTGTGACGGTGGGCGTGGGCCAACCCAGAGCCTATCTGCCGTATGATTGCCCAAGCGTAAGGACGGGACAGGGGCACGGGATGCAATCGCCCCATCACGCTACTCAAGAGTTCTCCTTCGAGTAACTCCATGGTAAAAAAATCAACGTCACCGTCCCGGTCCATTTCGTATGCGTTGACGATATTGCGGTGGGAAAGCATCTGCGCGCAGTAAAAAGCACGTCTTAAGTCCGCGAGTCGCTCCGCAGGGTTATCGACTCTTTCATGCAGAACTTTTACCGCGACGTACTGGCTGGCTTCGGGCAGATCGGAGCGGTAGCGATCCAGTGCCTTGAATACCGTACCGATGCCGCCGCTTCCCAACCGCTTTTCAAGAACATACCGATCGCGTAACACGCGACCAATTTCAACCGGTGCGGACGGAGACGGAGGCGAAGGGTGCGTGGCCAGTTCGGTTTGAAGATCGGTGATCGTCGTGTAGTCGTCGTTGGCTAATACGCGCCCTACGATCTGCGACTCGATGGAGCGAAACAGCTCGACCGGTATTTCCCCGCGCCGGTGTCGTTGATCTATCATATTCAACATATTCCACGCCGAGTCCGGCTCGGGCGCCGCTTGCAGTAGATTCGAGATTTCGACCGCGAACTCATCTTCGCTGCATTCGCCGCGTGCAAACGCATCGAGCCTAATTGGCAACTCCGAGTCTACGTTGTATACGGGTTGATTAACGGCCGGGGGTGTTTCATTCATAGGCGACTGTGTTCTAGCCTCTTTTTTTTCGGCCCCGTGCTACCCGTGTTTCCTTCATGGACCGGCGGTGCGCGCGGACGACAAACGATACGGTCCATCGAAGAGGTGCGCACGGACGACAAACGATACGGTCCATCGAAGAATCCCTGACGTTATTGTCAATGCCTTGGACCTTTATGTATGTCAGACAGACCCGCATGTTTTGGGTGGTTTCGTCCGGCCGAAGAAGGTCGCTTGCACTCTTGTGGCGACCGCGTCCGACGTCACGCGGCCCCCTTCGGCACCAATCTGGACTCTTCCAGACCGGCCTTTTTCGTCACCGCATCACATGATGCCCGTGCATCCACTTACGTCCACTTAGGCACGTCCATGTCCGACGCCGTCGTCCACAAGGAAATCGCAATAACTATTCCACACACCCAGCAGTACAGTGACCCTGTCCTGCCCGCGTTTCATCTCCAAAATCCTCCTTGCTCCTAACCGCAGCCCCGATCCTGAAGGGCACAGGTTCGACCATCTGCGTGCCACAATGTTCCTGAAAAGCGCGTCATGGTGCAAAGCCGCATAACGCGCCGGCGGCGGCGAAATGGGGTGGGTGAGGGTTGGGAAAGTGGTGACGGTCGCCAAGCGTCAGCGCGCATCAGCCTCGGATTGGCTGCTTGTTCCTCGAATCCGCCGCTGCAATACATAATCGAGCGAGAGCACGCCGGGTCCTGCAATGGCGAGCCATAGGAACAACGCTAGATACTCGAATTCATCGAAACCGAGCAACGTTTCGAGCGAGTCGGCGTCACCCCATTTCGCCGCTCGGATGGCGACTATCATTGTGATCCCGAGCGCTCCGGCTGAGACTCGGGTACATAGGCCGAGCAATAGAAACAAGCCGCCGAAGAACTCAACCCCCGACACGAATGGGGTGAGGATGTGGGGCAACGGAATTCCCCAAGCGACGAAATTGTCCGTCACTTGGGCCAGATTATTGAGTTTGCCCCAGCCGCTCCACATAAACACCCATCCGACCGTAATGCGAGCAAAGAGCGGGGCCAGCCAGGTCAAATGATGCGCAACGCGTTGCGGCCATTCAATCAGGCATCGGACGAGAACTTGCATGGACTCCCCCTGAGAATTGTTGGAAACAACAGCCCACGGACGTCGTAACAATCGCTTTGTCATACACCGCGCGTTTTTTCAGCCGGTGTACCGCGGTACGTGGTGTCGGTGTGTAGTTCATATGAGAGGACTTGGACGCCAATAGACCACGACTGTTGTCTTGAGTATATTTGCTTAGATTAAGCGGCATTGCCTCAGTTATGCAATGATCGGCGTGCAGGCTTGGTGCCAGACAACGGTTCGAGGAGATCCCATGGCGCATGTTACGGTCATCAGTGAATTTCAGTTCGCCCAGCAAATCGCCTCCGGCCATCATCGCTTGACGGCCGACGAGCCGATCGCGCGCGGAGGCAGCGATTCGGGCACCTCGCCCTATGAACTGCTGCTCGCGAGTCTTGGCGCCTGCACGTCGATCACGCTGAGGATGTACGCCAGCCGTAAGGGCTGGGAACTTGGAAAGATTACGGTCGGACTTCGATACACGTCGGACGACGATAAGAAAGGTCACATCGATCGACGACTGTCCTTCTCCAAGCCGCTCACTGACGAACAGACGCAGCGGCTTCTCGAAATCGCCGGCAAGACCCCGGTGACCCGCACCTTGATGGCAGGCGTCACGATTGATACGACGGTCGTGCACTAATCGCGGGTGCGGCCGGATGCCGTCTTCTGCGCGTGGTCGAGCTTCGGATACCCGCCGCCGCCGCGGCCCCGATGTCAGTTCGTCGTCAGCCCCTGCGGTTGAATCCGGGGATGTTTCAGCAGAGCTCGATTGACGACATCATTCTCGATGGACAATTTCATCATCTGCACGCGTTCCCTCGAGGTGGCGTCCCACTTCACGTCATCGTAGGCACAATGCAGTTCAATGGCTTCGCCAGAGTCGAGCTTTTGCTTGATCTCGGACTTCGAAAGCGATAACGCGCTGTGACGTCGACAGACGAGACAAGTAATCGGAACGAAGATAGTGTCCATCTTGCAATGTTCCTTTGGCGGGGCGGGGTGTGAGGGCGAACTCTACAATAGCCGCGGATCTCTGTCTCGCCGCAACACATGGAATTCTTAGCGGGGTGGGGCTCCGCAAGCGGCGTTTCTCATGAAATTCAAGGCCTCCCGCGTAACAGTTCGTGAAGAAGACGAACGTTGAACATGGTGTCGCAATATCAAACCGATAGCCTGGCGGCGCGCGACGCCGCGTGCCGCCGCGATTGGTGCTGACCGCGCCTCCGCACCCGCCTCACCGTTCCGTCAGTGTTATCGCCATTTTTGTCGAGAAGGCCTCACCGGCCGCGATCACGAATACGCCTGCTTTGTCTTTGAAGTTGCCCGAAAATCCGGCGGAGTCGGTAACGCCATGCCAAGGCTCGATGCAAATAAATTGCGCTCCGGGTTTTGTCCAGACCCCAAGAAACGGGGCATCGGGAAAGCTCACTTGAATTCGCGGCCCGTCCTTGCCCCCATACAGGACAGAACGGCTTTTGATTTGATCGAAGATGACGACATCTTCTTGGAACAGTGCATCCGTCAGCGCCAGGCGCCGATGCGCTATCGGCGTCGGCTGACGCTCCGGCGTCAGCAACCCGGCCGAGTCGATGCGCCGGATAGGGGCGGGCTCATCGGTTTCAAACTCGATAAAATGGGATGACCGTTGCTGTCCGAACGGCAGCGGCCAGCGGAATGCGGGATGGTAGCCGCAGCTCGCGGGCATATCTTCATCGCCTTTGTTTCGGACCCACGTGGTCATTGAAAGCGTGGGGCCAGTCAGCTCGAAGTGCACATCCAATTCAAAGCGAAACGGGTAGACCTGGAAGCTGGCTTCGTCAGCGCTCAATCTGAAAACGGCGGTCGACGCGGTCGTCTTCTCGATCGAAAACAACTTGTCGCGCGCGAATCCGTGTCTCGATAGGTGATAGGTTTTCGAGCCTAGGCGATAACTACCGCCCGCGAGTACTCCCACAATGGGAAAAAGAAGCGGTGCGCGCCCCGCCCACACAGCCGGATCGCCGTCCCACAATAGATCGCGAGCAGCGCGGTCCCTTAGGCTGGACAGCTGCGCCCCTAGAGGGTTGATCTCGGCGGTAAGATCGCCGGAACTTAAGTGTACCCAGGGGTGTTGCGTCGGGCCTGAATTCACCGCAGTTGACTGTCCTTACTCCCGCGGCGGTTGTACCCAGTGAACGCGATATCGCGATCGTGAGCATCTTGACAGGCAACGCATAGGCGAACCCCGCTAATCGCAGTGCGCCGCGCCTGCGGAATTTCGCTGCCGCATTCTGCGCAATGGGTCAGGCTCGGTCCCTGGGGCAATCGGCTCTTTGCACGATTGATCCCATCCTTCACCGTCGCGTCTATCTGATCCTGTACCGCGCCCTCGGCTGCCCAACCCGTCGCCATGCATATCTCCTGAAGTTACGTCGCACAATACTACCTCGAATCCCAATGTGGTTCTTGGACGCCGATTTACAAGCTACTGGCGTACTAACTTAAATATAATCAATTTATTAGACTTGTTTATTCGTGTGAAATATATAAACGCTTTTCCGCGGCCGCGCCGCGCCAAGCGAATCGCCTCCGGCAGACTTTTGGCGCGTTCAGCGGTGGACGCGCGGCACTCGGCGTCCGTGCCAGACCCGCACGTCTTCTTTCTATGTGATGGCGACGCGCAGAATTTTTACGCCCTGCTGGCGAATCCGACGTCTTACTGCTCGCGCCGTTGCGGCGACAAATTTCGCATCGGTAGGCCGACAACACGCTTGGTAAAGGCACCGGTCACCAGCGTCCTGTACTCTGATTCGTCCATGACCTTGACTCTGTTACGGCCCTTCACCTTCGCCTCATAGAGCGCTTGATCTGCGAGCTGCAGCGCGCCGCGGGAATCTCGCTCATGAGTCGGCTTCACGACGGCGACGCCCACGCTGATCGTCACCGCGGCCGAGGTCCCGGACCCGAGGTGCTCGATGGCCTGCGCCTCTACCGCGCTGCGTATTTGATTCGCAATATTCTTAGCCTGGCTCCCATCAACATCGTAAAGGAGGGCTGCGAATTCCTCGCCTCCGTAGCGCGCAAAGACGTCCCGCGGGCGTCGAATGAACGACTGCACCGACTGCGCGACCTGGCGAAGGGCTTGGTCGCCAGCCTGGTGTCCGTAGCGGTCGTTGTATGCCTTGAAGTGGTCGACATCGAGCAATAGGATCGCAAGGGTGCGACGATCAGCAACAGCTTGCTGCCAAAGCAGCGTGAAATGTTCGTCAAATACTCGACGGTTCTTCGCCCCGGTCAAGGCGTCACGCTGCGCCAGTTCTGCCGTGAGGCAATTTTCGAGATAGCGAGTACGCGAATACTTCTCCTTTTGTCGGGCGGCAATGGCACACGCGATCAGAGCAAGCAGCAGGAATGTGCAGGAGCGCAGTGCGACGGGGACTGCCAACCCGAACAGGAAGGCGGAGGTGCCATATGACGCAACGGTCAGAACACCGGAAACGAGCGCCGCGCGGAATCGTAGCCCCAAAAAGAAAAATGGACCGATCAACATGATCGGCAACACCATGAGAAATTCGAGCTGTCCGTGCGCCGCGAGTTCGGCCAGGTGAGCCGCCACGATCAAATTCCTAACGGGCACCACGATTTGCGCCCACGGCAGATAAATACGCTCGAAAGCCGAACTCCAAGCGATCCATGTCAGCACCGCCGAACTCGCGGCGACCAGCCAGAAATAACCCAAGAGAGTGTCGTGCCAAGAGGCTGCTAGGACTTGTTCCATTCCGCGAAAGGCCATCAGCAGCAAGGCGAGTGCACACGCCACGCGGATGAGCGTCCGGTTCTCGAGCAGATCGATGCGTCCGTACTCTGCCTCCAGTTTTGGGGCAAAGAGTAGCCGGGGGGTGGATCGTTGCAGTTCGGCCGCGTAGGGCGAGTCCGGAAAGTCGCTAAGATTCAGTCGGGACGCAATTACCATGCTATTACGATAAGCCCGTTTAAGTTCTCCGGCTGTGACCTGCTCGTGAATGTGAACCACGGCAGCTGAACGGGACGGCGTCTGAATGTGAACTACGGCACCTGAACGGGAACTCCGCACTGACCACTTGGCGGCGAGCAACCAACACTTCACGCCCAAAGCCTCTCATCGAATCAACTATTCCGTTAGGCTTCGCGATTGCCGTCCCGGTTTATCGAGCAGCGCTCGAGTAAGAGATGTCCGACATCGGTGCGCGGCAAATTTCCGATTCAGATTGTTACAGGAAGATGAAAAAGTCCCTGGCGGCGCTATTCACTATTCATTCGAGCGAATCCAAGTATATGGGGTCAGATCAGTTGCATTTTTCCGGAACGGTTGGCGGCTCGGCATCCAAACCGTGCGACGATTTTTCGCGTTGCCCGGTTTGCTACGCTCCATTTGATATGATGTCGACCGTTCATAGCGGCAGGTATTTGTTGCTCTACAAACTGCACGTGTGCCGCACGTGCTATGACCGATACCGCGAGGGCTGGCCGAAGGAAGCTGAGGCCGGGATGACCCGATATCTGCGGGCGCAAAATCGTGAGCTGCCTGAACGGAACTCGAATGGCCGATTGCCTAGAGGCATATAGGCCGCTCGATCGCTAGTCGAGCAAACCCCAAAGCCGGCTCCGCAGAGCCGGGAAGACACCGGCAGGGCGGGCGGACGTGCTTCACATTACCATGCACGCGGCGGCACCATCGGACGGTTGCCCTAAAGAATAGTTGGGCCCGGACGATACGCTTGGAACGGGGTCAACCAATCCATGAATGCCGGCAAACAAGCGAACGAACCGGTACGCGGCACGGCCGAGGTCGAGCCGCTCGTCCAACAACTATCGCCGCTCGAAGCCGAAGCAGCGCGGTTGCGGGCCGACAATGCCACGTTGCGGGCTCGATTGGCACTGCTGGATCAAGCGCTAGACGCCATGCCGACGCATTTTTTGATTGCCAGTTACGGTGCTGGGGGACCCACCATCACGTACTGCAATAAAGTGGTGGCGGATCACCATGGCATTTGCCGCGAAGAATTGCTCGGTCAGAGCGTCGGAATCTTGTCCGGAGCGATGGATCGCGATTCCAACGGACCGGCGGTTGACGCCGCCGCCTTGCGTGCGGGGAAAACCCTACACTACGAAAACGCAGTGACTCGCCGCGACGGCAGCACATTCTGGCTGGGAAGATCCATCAGACCGCTGTTCGGCGGCACCGGAGTTATGACACACTCCGTTTCCCTCGGCGCCGATATCACTGCAAAACGCGAGGAGATGCGCAAGAAGCAAGAGTTGCAGGACAAGCTCGTGGCGGAAATGAGGGAACGAGAGCGCATGGCGATCGAACTGCAATTGGCGCAAAAGCTGGAATCCGTCGGGCGGCTCGCCGCGGGGGTTGCCCATGAGATCAACACGCCCATTCAATACGTAGGCGACGGCGTGTACTTTCTACGCGGCGCTTACGAAGATATCAGCCAGTTGCTCGACGGTTGGCGTAAGGCGATCGAAGAGCTGCCGGACAGCGCCGAGCACGCCTCACTTCGGCTGCGGATCGCCGAGTTGACGGACAAGTTCGACGTGGATTTTCTCCGCGCAGAAGTGCCGAATGCCTTTCAGAGAACGCTCGAGGGCGTAGAGCGCGTCACCAACATCGTCAAGGCCATGAAGGAATTCGCGCATCCGGATGCCAGCGAGCACCACGGTGCCGATCTCAATCACGCGCTCGAGACAACTCTTCTGGTCGCGTCCAATGAATATAAATACGTGGCGAAGGTCTCCACTGATTTCGCGCAATTACCCGAGGTTATTTGCAATATCGGCGAACTCAATCAGGTTTTTTTGAACCTCATTGTCAATGCCGCCCAAGCCATTCAGGACTCCGCAAGAGATACGAGCACCGGTGAAATCAAGATTAGCACGGCGGTCGAGGGCGATGCGGCCGTCATTCGCATAAGCGACAACGGCTGCGGCATTTCGGCGGAGAATCTATCCAAGGTTTATGACCCTTTCTTCACGACGAAAGAGGTGGGTCGCGGCACCGGTCAAGGGTTGGCCATCACCCATTCGATCCTGGTGGATAAACATGGGGGCGATATAAGCGTCAGCAGCCACGTGGGAGTCGGCACGGAGTTTACGCTGCGGTTGCCGATCGGCGGACGCGGCGCCGGCACCCACTCATGAAGCACATTCTGTTCGTGGACGACGAACGACAGCTGATGGACAGCTTGCGCGCGCGTCTCTACAAACACCGGCATGACTGGAACATGAGCTTCCTGTATAGCGGCGAGGAGGCGATTGCCGCCTTGGAGGCGCAGCATGTCGATCTTATCGTCTCCGATGTTCGCATGCCTGGGATGGACGGCGGGCAGCTGCTGAGCGTCGTCAAGGAGCGCTGGCCCACCACGGTGCGCATCATCGTGTCGGGCTATTCCGACCCGGTACAAGCGGTAAGACTGACGTCCATCGCCCATCAATACGTCGCGAAACCCTGCGATGCGAGGGAGTTGGAAAACATTATCGATCGCTGCTTTCACCTTCAGGCGCTATTGAGCCAGGAGTCCCTGCGCAGAGTGGTGGGCCGCATCGGCAGTCTACCGGCGATGCCGAAGACCTACGCGCGTCTCCAAACGGCTTTATCGCAGATCACCGTCACCGCCGGCGAAATCGCCGACATCGTGAACGCCGACGCTGCCATCGCCAGCAAGGTTCTGCAAGTCACGAACTCGGCGTTTTTTCGTTTGCGCAAGCCGATCGTACGCATCAAGGACGCGGTGACTTATTTAGGGTTTGCGACGATTCGCAATCTGGTCCTGTCCGCAGAGATTTTTTCGGAATGGAAGATCCCGCTTGACCTGCCCGAATTTGATCCGGAACAACTGCAGAACCATGCGCAGTCCATGGCAGCCGCATGTAAATCGCTGGCGGAGGGCCGGATGTCGGCGGACGACGCGTGGCTCGCGGGTCTGGTTCACGACATCGGCTACTGGATACTCGTCCAAGAATGTCCGGGCGAGCTGGCGCGGGCCCTCGAAGCGGCGCGACTGGGGTCCTTACCCCTATACGAGTGCGAGCGGCGGGTCATTGGCGCGACGCATGCGGAGATAGGCGGCTATCTGCTGGGCCTATGGGGTTTGCCGTATTCGATCGTCGAGGCGGTCGCCCTGCACCACACGCCGGCGACCGTTAGTCCGCTTGGGTATGACCTGCTCGGCGCCTTGGCGGTTGCGCATGCGCTGCTCGATCCTTCGAATGCCCATGCACTGACCGTCACCGATGCGGCCGACCCCGGAGTCGGTGCTGCCTTTCTGACGAGCCTAAACGCTCCCTTCGACTGGGACGAGGCCAAGCGGCGCGTGCGGGCGAGTGCATTGCCAAGCAATTGATATCCACAACCGGATCGAATAATGAACCAACAAGAACTTCCCAGCGTGCTCTGCGTGGATGACGAACCTCGGGTCGTGGAGGGCTTGGCGTTGCATCTGCGGCGCAACTACCAGGTCCTTACGGCAAACGGTGCCCAAAGCGCGCTGGAAATCCTCAAAGACAAAGGGGCGCCGGCGGTGATCGTGTCGGACATGCGCATGCCGGGCATCGACGGGGCGACTCTGCTCAAGCGTGTAAAGGATCTCTATCCCGACATGACCCGCATTCTGCTGACCGGAGAACCGGGACGCGACGCCGCCATGGCAGCGGTCAACGAAGGACAAATATTCCGTTTCTTGACCAAGCCTTGTCCGCCGGATCGATTGCTGGCCGCCATTGAAGCGGGCGTCGTACATCACCGATTGGTGGTCGCTGAGCGGGTGCTGCTGCAAGAGACCTTGATCGGCTGCATCAAGGCGCTGGTGGATATCCTCGCAATCACCAATCCGATCGCGTTCGGCCGCGCCACTCGAGTGCAGCGACTGGCGATGCAGTTGGCCGAGGCGATCGGCGCCAAGGGCTTTTGGCAGCTCGAGGCGGCGGCGATGCTGTCGCAAATCGGCTTTGTCGCCTTGCCGGTTGAATTGGTGGAAAAGCTGTACTACGGCAAGCGCCTGACGCCGGCAGAGCGCGGACTTGCGGACGGGGCCGCGCAGACCGCGCAAAAGCTTCTCGGTCACATTCCACGTCTCGAACCTGTTATGGAAATCTTGACAGCCAGCGGGCAAAACAAAATCGAAATGCCGGAGGGATCGACCAGGCTCGGCGCAGGGATTCTTCGCCTGGTACTGGAATACGATGCCCAAATAGTTCAAGGGCAATCGGCCGATGCCGCAATTAAAACAATTACCGCCCAAGCGAATCGGCACGAGCAAAAGCTGGTGGAAAGCTTTACGGCATTGACGATCGGGGTGGCCAACACGGAGGAAATCAGCCAAATGACGTTGGGGCGCCTCAAGCCGGGCATGGTGATCATGGACGATCTGCGTACTCAGGTCGGCACATTGTTGGTGCCCAAGGGATTCGAAGTGACGGAAACGTTTTTGGAACGCATGCGAAACTTCGGACCGGGCATGCTGTCGGAAACCGTTCGCGTCTCGGCGTCGAAGCGCAATCCATAGTATTTTTATTATATAAATCAATATGTTGAGACGTATATTTCAGCATATTACTAAGTGAAATCGCTATGCTCGTCGATGCACGGCGGCGCGCCCGTGCTTGCCCTCAATGAGCGCACACTTATCGGCAACCTATTTCCACGGCATGCGGTATTCCATCGCGCGCAGGCCGACGATGTCATGCGCGACCCCTTGAAGCGCGCGGCGCAATCTCTCGGCTCTGCGCTGCCGTATGATGCCAATTTGGAGGACGCGCTGCGTCCGTCTGACGGCAACGTGCATTTGTATGGTCGACGAAACAATCATAGAGACACGGGGTTTGACGAAGGAGTTCAACGGATTCCTCGCCGTGAGCAACGTCAATTTGCGCGTGCGGCGCGGCCAGATACACGCGCTCATTGGCCCGAACGGGGCCGGCAAGACGACATTCTTCAACTTGCTCACGAAATTCCTGGCGCCCACAAGCGGTAAGATTCTTTATAGAGAAGAGGACATCACCGCGGAAAACCCGGCCGAGCTTGCGCGCCGGGGTATCGTAAGATCGTTCCAGGTGTCGGCCGTGTTCCCGCACCTCACGGTCCTCGAGAATGTTCGCATCGGGCTGCAGCGTACGCTGGGGACGTCGTTTCACTTCTGGAAGCCAGAATCGAGCTTGGTGGTCCTCGACTCCAAGGTTATGGAACTGCTGGATGCGGTCGATCTCGGCTCATTCGCCCAGAGGGTCGCGGTCGAGTTGCCCTATGGCCGTAAGCGCGCGCTGGAGATTGCGACCACGCTTGCGATGGATCCGCAATTGATGCTCCTCGACGAGCCTACCCAAGGCATGGGGCACGAGGACGTAGAGCGCATTACCGCTCTCATCAAGAAGGTCGCAAACAACCGCACCATCCTCATGGTGGAGCACAACATGAGCGTGGTGGCGACGATTGCCGATCGGATCACGGTACTGCAGCGAGGTCAGATCATCGCCGATGGAACTTACGCGCAGGTTTCCAAAGATCCGCTCGTGATGGAAGCCTACATGGGCAGTTCGGACGCCGAACTCGCGAGCGCACACGCATGACCGCGGAATTTCTGCGCGTCGCCGGGCTGCACGCCTTTTACGGCGAGTCGCATATCCTGCACGGCGTCGATTTCCAGGTCGATCGCGGCGAGGTGGTGATACTGTTGGGGCGCAACGGCGCCGGACGGAGCACTACCCTCAAGGCGATCTTGGGACTCGTGGCCAGCCGCTCCGGTTCCGTGATGATCCACGGCCGGGAGGTGATTGGTCTCGCGCCGCACAAGATCGCCCGCCTCGGCGTCGGCTATTGCCCGGAAGAGCGGGGTATCTATTCGAGCCTGACGACGGACGAAAACCTTCTATTGCCGCCGTTGGTCGCCTCCGGAGGAATGCCGATCGATGAGATCTACGCGATGTTTCCGAACCTCAAGGACAGACGAGGTACTCAGGGCACACGCCTCTCCGGCGGGGAACAACAAATGCTGGCCGTGGCACGCATTTTGCGGACCGGCGCCAAGCTGCTGCTGCTGGATGAGATCTCGGAGGGTCTCGCCCCGGTCATCGTGCAGGCGCTGTCCCGCATGATCCAAGCGCTGCGCGCCAAGGGCTATACGATAGTCATGGTGGAACAGAATTTTCGCTTCGCCCTGCCGTTGGCGGACCGTTTTTACGTCATGGAGCACGGCCGGATCGTGGAAGGCTTCGCCGCATCCGAACTTCATGACAAGGTGACCATGCTGAACGAAAGGCTCGGTGTTTGATACGCGCGCAACCTTAAGGAGACCTCGAATGAAAATCAAAATATTGGCCGCCGGACTGGTCGCGGCGTTGGCGGCCGCGGGGCCGCGGACAGCGCTTGCGGCCGGCAACGAGATCGTGATCGGCGACATCGACGATCTGTCCGGAACCTACGCGGATGCGCAGGGCGCCGGCGGTGTCGAGGCCATTAAAATGGCAATTGCCGATTTCGGCGGCACGGTGCTGGGCAAGAAGATCACTTTCCTCGTCGCCGACCATCAGAACAAGCCGGATGTGGGGGCGTCGAAGTTTCGCGAATGGTCGGACCAGAATGGTCTCAACATGCTGATCGGGGGATCCAACACCGGCGTCACCATCGCCATGGCCAAGGTCGCGGCTGCGAAGAAGGTGCCCCTCTTTTCCATTGGTGCCGGCGGCGCATCGCTGACGAACGAGGATTGTACCGCCTATACCGTTCATTACGTATATGACACCACGGCGCTCGCCAACGGCACGGCGAGCACCATCGTCAAGAGCGGCGCCAAGACCTGGTTCTATTTAACGGCGGACTATGCCTTCGGGACGCAACTTCAGAACGCCGCGTCCAAGGTGGTCGAGGCGAACGGCGGAAAGAATCTGGGCGCCGTGCGCGCGCCCCTCGCGTCAGCGGATTTTTCGTCCTTTCTCCTGCAGGCGCAGGGCTCCGGAGCGGCGGTGCTCGGCCTTGCCAACGCGGGCGCCGATTTCAGCAACTCGCTGAAAGCCGCGAACGAATTCGGGATCACCAAAACCATGAAACCCGCGGCACTCCTCGCCTTCATCAGCGACATCCACAGGCTGGGGTTGCAGACGGCTCAGGGACTGTACCTGACCACCGGGTGGTATTGGGACCTGAACGACGACACCCGCGCGTTCGCCAAGCGCTTTTTCGAGAAGATGAAAGCCGAGCCGACCATGGATCACGCCGGGGCGTACTCCGCAACCATGACTTATCTGAAGGCCGTCAAGGCGGTTGGCTCCGCCGACTCCGACAAGGTGATGGCGGAACTCAAGAAGACCAAGATCAACGACATGTTCGCGAAAGGCGGCTATGTCCGGGCGGACGGGGTCATGGTTCATACCATGTACGTCATGCAGGTGAAGCCGCCGCGGGAGTCCAAGTACCCGTGGGATTACTACAAGATCATGAAGCAAATGAGCGGCGAGGAGGCGTTCGGTCCCATCACCGGCGCTTGCGCGCTGGCGCCGAAGTAATGCCGTGACGCATGTCTTGGGCATTCCCGTCGCCGTGATCCTCGGGCAGCTGGTGCTCGGCCTCGTGAACGGCGCGTTCTACGCCATGCTCAGCCTCGGGCTCGCGGTGATTTTCGGTCTCATGGGCGTGGTCAATTTCGCCCACGGAGCGTTCTATACCCTGGGAGCATTCGCGGCTCTCCTCGGATTGCAATGGTTTGGAATCAACTATTGGGCCGCCCTGGTGCTTGCGCCCTTGGCGGTGGGAATCCTCGGCATCGTGTGCGAACGACTTTTTCTCCGCCACGTGTACAAGCTCGAGCCGCTGTACGGGTTGCTGCTGACGTTCGGGCTGGCGCTGGTCGTGGAAGGGACGCTGCGCGAGTTTTTTGGTTCCTCCGGCCGGTCTTATCCGGTGCCCGCGGCGTTGCAGGGAGTCATGAACCTAGGGTTCATGATCCTGCCCATCTATCGTGCGTGGGTGATCCTGGCATCACTGTTCATTTGCGCGGGAACCTGGTACCTCATCGAGCGGACTCGCCTCGGCGCGACCCTGCGTGCCGCCACCGAGAATGCGCCGCTTCTGCAGGCATTCGGCGTCAACGTGCCGCTGCTCGTCGCCATGACCTACGGCGGTGGAGTCGCGCTGGCGGCGCTCGCGGGAGTGCTCGCGGCACCGGTCATCGTGGTGACGCCGTACATGGGCAACTCGCTCGTGACCGTCGTATTTGCCGTGGTCGTGATCGGCGGCATGGGGTCGATCTTCGGCTCGGTCGTCAGTGGCTTGACTCTGGGCATCATCGAGGGGTTCACCAAGGTCATCTATCCCGAGGCGTCGAATATCGTCGTCTTCGTCATCATGGCGCTGGTGCTGATCTTGAGGCCGGCCGGACTTTTCGGAAAGGAATAGGCACGTGCGCGCTGCGAGACTTTTCTATGCGCTTGCCTGTCTTTTCGCCCTGTCCGCGCCGCTCTTCGGGATTTATCCGATGTTCATGATGAAGCTGCTGTGCTTTGCGATGTTCGCCTGCGCTTTCAATCTCCTGCTGGGATTCAGCGGGATGCTGTCTTTCGGTCACGCGGCATTTTTCGGGTCCGCCGCCTACGCAACCGCCTGGTTGGCGACGGCGCACGGATGGGGAACCGTTCCGGCGATTCTGGCGGGCGTCGCCGTCTCTGCGGCCCTCGGTTGGGTCATCGGGGTGATCGCGATCCGCCGGCGGGGAATCTATTTCGCGATGGTGACCTTGGCGCTGTCCCAACTGGTGTATTTCATCTGCCTCGAGGCGCCGTTCACCGGCGGCGAGAACGGACTGCAGGACGTACCGCGCGGAAGTCTGTTCGGCGCTCTGTCGCTGAAGTCGGACGTCGTGATGTATTACGTCGTGCTGGCGCTGTTCATCGCGGTGTTCGTGCTGATCCGTCGCATCGTTCACTCTCCGTTTGGCCAGGTGTTGAAGGCTATTCGAGAAAACGAGCCTCGAGCCATCTCGCTCGGATACGACATCAATCGCTACAAGCTGTTGGCATTCATGCTGTCATCAACTCTCTCGGGGCTCGCAGGGTCCTTGAAGACCTTGGTGCTCGGTTTTACGACGCTGTCGGACGTCCTGCAGGCGAACTCCGGCGAGGTCATCCTGATGACGCTGCTCGGAGGTTCCGGAACGTTCTTCGGTCCCGTCATCGGCGCCGCGCTCGTCATCACCCTGCAGGAGTACCTGTCGGACCTGGTCGGCGGCTGGGTGACCGTCATCATCGGCGCGATATTCGTCGCCTGCGTGCTGACCTTCCGCCGGGGCGTCGTCGGCGAACTCGCAGCCGCGGTTGCCTCGATGACGGGGCGGCAAAAGGAGAAAAACCGCCTCGAATCCCCTAACTTACCTTGACGAACACCACGATGCCGTGTGCCGGAATCACGGCGTTGATCCAGCCGCCATTCACCTGCAGCGTTGCGCCGCGGTTGCCCACATCGTCGCCGCCATAGACCGCGGCATCGCTATTAAAAATTTCCAGCCATCCGCCGGCCGGCAGCCGCCGCGGGTCGGTGGCGAGAACGTACCCTCGATCAAAGGGGGCGTCATTGAGGCTCGCCAACACCAGCAATTGCTGGGCCGGCGAGGTGCGCGTGAACGCGATCACGCGGTTGTAATTGTGCCGATAGATGACGTCGATGCCGCTCGAGCGCGCCGCCGGCATGGTAGTCACGAGTCGAATCAAATCCTGATAGAAGCGGAACAGAAACCGCCCGTCGCGGGTCCGCTCGCCGATCAGATCCTCCTTGTTCAAATAGAAATCATTGTATCGATAACACTTGGCCGCGCCGATCTCCTCTCCCATCAAGAACATTGGGATCCCTGCCGACAGCATCGAGAGACCGGCGACGAAGCGACTGCGGCCTTCGGCATACTTGCGCGTGGCGCCAATCAAGGGCGCATGGTTCACGGCCGTGACAATGGTGCGTGCCGTGTTTTGATCGTTGCCGGACTCGTCATGGTTTTCGTGATAGGTAATTTTGTTGTACTGCGTTGCCGACAGCGCACCGCAGAAATAGTCCATGTTGAGAGGATCGCCTGCACCGTAGCCTGCATTTCTCAATAGCTTCGCGTAGCTGTCGCTGTAATTGCCGCCGCCAATCAAATGGTGATAAAAATCCGCGTACCAAACGGCGTCGAATCCCATACCTCCCTGATTGACTGGTCGAGTCATCGCGGTCCAGCCGCTATGGTCCTCGGCGATCAGGAATGCCGAGGGATTCACCATCTTCACCGCGCGGGTGAGTTCCCGCAGGAACTTGATGCCATACAGATTCGCGCTGCCGACGGATGTTCCGTCGGCGTTGAGCCAGTTGTTCCGATGAATGGCGTCGGTCAAGTCCACCCGCAGTCCGTCGATGTGAAAGTCATCCAGCAGGGCCAACGCGCTGCTGGCGAACATTTGACGCACATTCTCCTCGCTGTAACGCGGAGCGTATCCGGACGAGCCATTGTTCAGATATCCGCCATCGAGGTTGCCGGCTGCATAATCCGTGGGCTGTCCCTGATACCAGTACCAGAGATTGTGCTGCGGCGCGACGGCCGGGTCGGCGTCGTATCCCCATTCTGAACGCTCGTTGTTCGAGACGGCGAAGTGGTTGTACACCACATCCATGATCACGGCGATACCTCGCTGGTGACACGCGCGCACGAAATGCTTCAACTGATTGGCCCCGCCGGCGCTGGTTTGCAGACAGAAGAACAGAGAGGTGCCGTAGCCCCACTGCAGGTCGCCGTCGAATTCCAGCACGGGCATCAACTCCACCGCATTCACGCCCAGCGCCCACAATTGATCCAGGAAGGTCATCGCATCAGCGAAGGTTCCGGCCGATGTCGATGGAAAGCCGAGCGAACCCACGTGCAGTTCGTAGATGATCAGGTCCTGGATGTTCTGCGGCGGTTTTAGTCCGGCGATGAATTCGTTTGCCCAGAATTCATCGGCGAAGATCAGCGTCGATTTTTCGAGCCCGGTATCGTTGAAATCCTTGGTCACTTGATCCGGATCGACAATCGCCGAACAACTCACGATCCCATCCAGATCCAAATAGGTACCCGCATAGTGCGCGCCGCCCGGATTGACGCTGCCTCGCCCAACCTGACTGCGGGAGAAAATGTCAGCCTTATAGGTCGCAGCCCCCTGTTCATTGGTGATCCGGTACATGTACAGTCGATTCAGATAGTCGTCGAAATTGGCGAGTGCCGGCGTGCGCACGAGATCGCTCTCCCAGATGCCGCCGGCATGCGCGATCAGCGGTACCGCGGCAATCGACGGGTCCACGCCGGTGCCGTCATCGGCAATGTAGCCCGTGGGCGCACCGGCGGCTAAATCGCAGGGTGCGAAAATCACTTCGACGTTCCGGGCGTGCGGCGCCCATACCGCGAAGCGAATACCGGCGCTCGGCGAGTCCGGAAGGTAATATTTCTGCGCGCCGAACCGACGCCCGGTCGCGAACCAGTAATCCTGCTGGGTGTCGTCCGCTGCGAGAACAAAACGTCGCACGCATTGACTCGAGAGTTCGTCCGGCACCTCGGTTGTCACCACCCACGCGTCCGCGGAGCCCTGTATATCGGCCAGCACGCCCCACTGAAAGGTGCTCCCGGTCTGAGCGGCGTCGAACGAGACGCTGGTACTGAAGGCGTCGCACGCGGTGCCGTCGTTCGATCCGGCCATCGGCAATTGCGTCCATTGATCGGAGAAGCGTCCGGCCGAGTCCCAGCTGCCGGACAGACGGACATTGCTGAAGAGGCGGCGCTTCATCGCGCTATGAAAGGTGAACTTGACCGCAATTCGGGTCATGGCGAGCGTCCTGTTGCATCGGGCCGGAGAGAGAAGCGTCGTTAGATCAAATCATGCCAGAAAGATTCACACAGTAGCCGACCGCCCCCCGAAATCAATTCAGACCATGATAGGATTTTGAGCCATGACGAACGCCAGCGAGACTCCGGGGAAAATCGAGCAGCATACGATTTATCAAATCCCTATCGACCAGCGCCATGGCCGAGCCCGGGATTTATTTACGATCTGGTTCGGCGCGAACATTCACATGCTCACCATCGTCACCGGCGCTTTGGCGAGCACGGTGTTCAAGCTGCCCTTTTTGAGCGCCATCGGCGCAATCGTGTTCGGCAATCTCGTCGGCGCTATTTTCATGGCGTTGCACGCGGCTCAAGGTCCGCGGCTGGGGGTGCCGCAGATGGTGCAAACGCGTGGACAGTTCGGCTCCGTGGGTGCCGTGCTGGTGGTGGGCATCGTCATTGTGATGTACGTGGGCTTCCTGGCCTCGAATATCGTACTGGCCGGTCAGTCCTTGCACTCGGTGGCCCCCGCTTTGAGTCAAACGGCGATGATCGTCCTGGTTGCCGCCGTGACGCTCATTGCGACCATTTACGGGCACGATCTCATTCATGCCTATGAGCGTGTGCTCGCGTGGCTATCCGGATGCGCATTGCTGCTGGCGTTCTTCTGGATCGTGTTCGTTCATGGTCTACCTGCCATGTTCTTGGCGATGGGGACCTATACCCGTGCCGGTTTTTTCAGCGTGGTGTCGGTAGCCGCCTTGTGGCAGATCGCGTATGCACCTTACGTTTCCGATTACACCCGCTATATGCCGCAGGATACCGGTGCAAAGCCGGCATTTTGGGCGTCCTACTGGGGCTGCTCGCTGGGTTCGATACTGCCCATGATTCTAGGAGCCATGCTCGGCCTGATCGCGGCCGACGGCGATGTCGTCAACGGTTTGACCGCGTTCACGGGTAAGGCCAGTAGCGCCATCGTGATTATTTTTTCGATTAGCATCGCGGGCAACAATGCGATCAATCTGTATTGCGGAGTGCTCTCGACGATTACGTTGGGGCAAACATTCATTCCGCAGTGGAAAGCCGGGCCGGCGGCGCGCACCGTTACGGCGACCGTGCTGCTGCTCGTCGCCTTGGGCCTGGCGTTGTTCGCCGCCGCCAATTTTCTTGCCAACTACACCGATTTCATTCTGCTGCTGCTCTACGTGCTGGTGCCCTGGACCGCGGTCAATTTGGTCGACTACTATCTGGTGCGGCACGGCGAATACGACGTTTCGTCGTTCTTTGCGCGCGATGGCGGCGTTTACGGAAGGTTCAACAAGCAGGCCATTGCCTGCTATGTGTTCGGCATCGCCGTTCAACTGCCGTTCGTCGATACGGCGCTTTATACCGGTCCGGTGGCCAAGATGCTGAACCATGTCGATATATCGTGGATCGTGGGCTTGGTGGTGGTCGGCCCGGTTTATTATTATCTGGTGCGCAAGAGCCAGACCGGCGCTCTGGCGACCAATGCCGCCTAGCAGCCTGTCTGTGTATTTCCCCAGCAGGCTCCTGCATGATGTCGACGCTGCCTAAGCGCCAGAGAACGGACGGATAGCATGCGAGATTTTCAGGTGCCGGGACGCAGTCCCGTCTATGCCACGAATGCCATGGCCGCGACGTCGATGCCGCTGGCCACCCTGGTGGCGATCGATACACTGCGGGCCGGCGGCAATGCACTGGATGCCGCCGTGGCGGCCACCGCGGTGTTGGGCGTGATCGAGCCGCAATCAACCGGCATCGGCGGGGATTGCTTTTGCCTCTACAAGCCCGCCGGGCATGACGTAGTGGCCATGAACGGCTCGGGCCGCGCACCGGCGGCGGCGAGTGTGACGGCGTTGGCAAGCTTAGGAGTTCGGACGCTGGATCCCACATCACCCCACACCGTGACGATCCCGGGTGCCGTGGCGGCGTGGGAAATGCTGCTGGCCATCCACAGCCGCAAAGGTTTGGACGAATTATTGCGGCCCGCGATTCACTATGCCGAAGAGGGCTTCGTCGTGGCCCCGCGCGTGGCCTTCGACTGGGCGGCGGAGACGCCCAAACTGAAGAGCACCGGCGCCGGTCTGTATTTGCCCGCCGGGGCGGCGCCGCTGCCGGGCCATGTGTTCCGCCAACCGGCTCTCGCCACCACCTTGCGGCAGATTGCCAAACACGGCGCGAAGGCCTTCTACGAAGGCGGGATCGCCGCCCGCATGGTCGATACGCTGCGCACCCGCGGCGGTCTGCACACCGAGGATGATTTTGCGTCCATGCGCAGCGCCGTTGGCTTCGTTACCCCCATCACGGCCCGTTGGCGCGGCCACGACGTATGGGAATGTCCGCCGAATGGCTCCGGCGTAGCGGCATTGATGCTGCTCGGAATTCTGGACGGCATGCCAACGCCGGATGAGCCGCTGAGCGCGCTGCGGCTGCACCGCCATTCAGAAGCGGCACGCTTGGTGTACCGCGATCGAGACGCGTTCATCGCAGACCCTGAACACTACGAGGTACCGGTCGCAAGGCTGCTGAGCAGCGAGTACCTCGATGCCATGCGGGCGCTGATCGACGATCAGCGATCGCTGCCGAAGTTGCCGCAACCGGGGGAAGCGTTGCTGTCGGCGCATAAGGACACGGTGTACGTCAGCGTGGTTGACCGCGACGGCAATGCCTGCAGCTTCATCAATTCGATCTTTCAGAGTTTCGGCTCGGGGATCGTCTCCTCTCAGGACGGTATCCTGCTGCATAATCGGGGCTTCAGTTTCAATCTCGAGGCCGGACACCCCAATGTCATCGCGCCCAACAAACGCCCCATGCATACCATCCTCCCGGGAATGCTGACCCAGAACGGTCATGCGATTATGCCGTTTGGCGTCATGGGCGGTCACTATCAACCCGTCGGGCAAAGTTGGCTGCTGACCAATCTGTTGGAATTCGGCATGGATATTCAAGAGGCCATTGACTGTCCGCGTGTCATGCCGCGCTTAGGCACATTGCAGGTGGAACATGGCATCGCAGAGGCCACGCGCAGCGCATTGACTCAGCTGGGCCACGAACTGGCGCAACCCGAAGAACCCTTGGGCGGCGCACAGGCGGTGTGGATCGACCGGCCGCGCGGTATATTGATCGGCGGATCAGACCCCAGAAAAGATGGTTGCGCCCTGGGATATTGACGCTCCGCTTTCGGCAATGTCACAACCGAATTAATGGTTTGCGCCGACGATCGCCGCGAGCCCCCCCAGCGAGAAATCCACCAAATGCCGCGTGAGCTGCGCGGCGGAAGCGGCCGTCAGATTCAGGCCGGGCGCCAATCGCTTCAATTTGCGTCGATCGACCAGTAAGAGCAGCGCGCAAGGCGCCATGATGCTAATGCAGCCGCGGGCGACCGCCGGGTCATTGGCTGCTTTACCGGTCAGCGCGCTTACAATCGATTTGAGCAGCTTGGATCGCGATGCGAGCGCTCGGTCGTGCACCCGGCCCGAGACCATCGATGGCGCAATGAATTCCCGGCCGAACAATTTTCCCGGCCAGGACTGCGACACGGGGCTGGTCAAGGTCTGGACGATGAGGCTGAGAAAAGCTTCGAGCCGGCGCCGTGGATCGCTCTGCGCCGTAACGGCGTTTACCAGCGCCTCCGTGGTAACGAGACGCCGCAGAGCCTCGCTGAGCACCGCTCGGTACAACCCCACCATTCCCCCGAAGTGATAGACGATGGCCGCCGTGTGGACCCGGGCCTTTCGGCAAATATCCTGGCCGGTGGCGCCGTCAAAGCCCTGCGCAGCAAATATTCGGCCGGCGGCCTCGAGCAGCTGCGCACGCGTGCGATCGCTCCGCGCGGGGCTTTGCCGTCGAGTTCGCACGGTGCCGGAGCCGGGCGTCGATTTCGCCCGTCGAATATTTTTCCGCTGCATGCGCCCACTTAACCACCTTCGAACATCCGATTCAAATCAAATTCAAATTTGAATTTGCTTGACTGCGGCACGGGACTGATCTTAACTGCCGCGAAGGCAGGTAATCAGATGTCGAAGATCGCGCGATACGCCGTCTTGATCGTGGCCGTCATCTTTGTCGGCGGGCTGGCGCTGTGGTGGTGGTTGGATAAGGCGCCCGGCCGGACTGAGCTGCGCCTGTACGGCAACGTGGACTTGCGCCAAGTAGAGCTGCCGTTCAACGGCAGCGAACGCATTGCGGAGGTCTTGGTACAGGAAGGGGATCACGTCACCCAAGGGCAGGTGTTGGCCCGACTCGACACCGGCCGTTTGATGCCGCAGGTGGCCAAGGCCGAGGCTGACGCGGCCGCGCAGCAGCAGGCGGTCGCGCGCCTGCATCATGGCAATCGGCCGGAGGAAATCGCGCAGGCCAGGGCCAATGTCGATGCCGCGGCCGCCGACGGCGTCAACGCGCGCGCGCAATACGCTCGCCTGCGCTCCCTTGCGGACAGCACCTCCGGCCGTGCGGTGAGCGGCCAGGACCTCGATGCGGCCAAAGCGGCGCTCGATACCGCCGAGGCCAGACTCGCCGTGAATCACAAGGCGCTGGCGCTGCAGTTGGCCGGCCCTCGCGCGGAAGATATCGCACAGGCGGAAGCCCAGTTGCGGGCCGATCAAGCCCAACTCGCGTTCCTGCGGCAACAGCTCAAGGACGCCGATCTGCTGGCGCCGCTCAATGCCGTGGTTCGCTCGCGCATCGTCGAGCCCGGGGAAATCGCTTCGCCGCAGAAATCCGCCTTTACGCTGGCCATCACCAATCCGAAATGGGTGCGAGCCTACGTGGCTGAGACCGACTTGGGAGCGGTGCATGAAGGCTTGCGTGCCGAAGTGACGGTGGACGGCTTCGCGAGCCGCAGCTTTCCCGGATGGATCGGCTTCATCTCGCCGGTCGCCGAATTCACACCGAAGGCGGTAGAGACGACCGAGCTGCGCTCGAGCTTGGTGTATCAGATCCGCGTATTCGTACAGGATCCGGCGGACGCGCTGCGCCTCGGGATGCCGGCGACCGTGCATGTGCCGCTGCACAGCGGCGGTGCGCCGGCCGGGGCCCCAGACTCCGGCGCGCAGCACGGGGCGTCCCCATGAGCGGTGCACAAGGCTCGCCGGCCCTGGTGGTTGCGCATGATTTGCGTAAGCGCTTCGAGCGCCCGAACGAGGCGCCAATTTGCGCACTCGACGGCGTCGCGCTCGAGGCCCGTCATGGCGAACTGACGGCGCTGGTCGGCCCCGACGGCGCCGGTAAAACCACCTTGCTGCGCCTGGCGGCGGGCTTGATGCGCCCTGACGGCGGTACCCTCACGGTGCTCGGCATCGATGTGTCGGCGGATCCCCAGCAGATTCAGGATCGCATCAGCTACATGCCGCAGCGCTTCGGCCTGTATGAAGACCTGAGTGTGGCGGAAAACCTGGATCTGTATGCGGATCTGCACGGCGTGAGCGCGGCGCAGAGGGCACAGCGCTATCCCGCACTGATGGATATGACCGCTCTCGCACCGTTTCGAACACGGCTGGCGGGCCAACTGTCCGGCGGTATGAAACAGAAGCTGGGCCTGGCCTGTACCTTGGTGCGCTCGCCGGAACTGCTGCTGCTCGATGAGCCCACCGTCGGCGTCGATCCTTTGTCGCGCCGCGAACTGTGGGACATCGTGCGTCGCCTGGTCGCCGAGCAAGGCCTGACGGTATTGCTGAGCACGGCGTATCTCGATGAAGCCGAACGCTGCAGTCGGGTGATCGTCCTGCACCAGGGCAAAGTGCTGTCGCAGGGCTCACCGGCAGAGCTCGCCGCTCGCGCCAGCGGGCGCAGTTTCGTGGCATCGCCGGCACCGCAGCAGTCGGCGCGAGCGCTCCAGGCACGCTTGCTCGACCGGTCCGACATCGTCGATGCGGTGCCCGACGGCGGGCGGGTGCGCTTCGTTCGCGACGCCGTGACGGACGAGCGGGGAACCAGCGACGACGCGTTGCGCGGGCTTACCGTCGATTCAGTGCCGCCTCGATTCGAGGATGGTTTCATGATGTTGCTGCGCCGTAACGCGGATCGCGAGCCGGCCAAGAGCATCGTGGTGGCGCGTCCGGTCGCCGCGCAAGCCAATGCCGTAGCGGTGCAAGTCCGGCAGCTCATGAAGAAATTCGGCCGCTTCGTCGCAGTCGATTGCATCAGCTTCGAAGTTCGGCGCGGCGAGATTTTCGGTTTGCTCGGACCCAACGGGGCCGGCAAGACCACGACGTTCCGCATGTTGTGCGGCTTACTCGCTCCAACCGGCGGCGAGCTCAACGTGGCGGGCGTCGACGTGCGCGGTGCGCCGGCCGCGGCACGCGAGCGATTCGGCTATGTGGCGCAGAAATTCTCGCTCTACGGACCCTTGAGTGTGACCGAGAATCTCGAGTTCTTCGCCAGCGCCTATGGTCTGCGACGCGAGCGCAAGGCCTCCCGCATCGCCTGGGCCATCGAGCAGTTTGAGCTCGGCGTACACGCCCGCGCCATGAGCGCGCAGCTGCCGGGCGGCTACAAGCAGCGCCTCGCCATGGCGGCCGCCCTGCTGCACGAGCCGGAAATTCTCTTTCTCGATGAGCCGACCAGCGGTGCCGACCCGCTGGCGCGCCGAGCTTTCTGGCGGCGCATCACGGTACTGGCCGAGCAGGGGGTGACCATCATAGTCACCACGCACTTCATGCAGGAGGCGGAGTACTGCGATCGGATTGCGATCATGGATGCCGGCCAAGTGCTGGCACAGGGCTCACCGGCAGCCGTGCGCGAGCGCGCCCGGACGCCGAGCGCGCCCGAACCCACCATGGAGGAGGCGTTCATCGCGATAGTCGAGCAGGCCCGCCGCCAGGAGACGGCCGCATGACGCTGCGAACGCCATGACGCCGATTGCCCCGGCGTCAACGTCGAACGCCTGGCGTTCGAAATTGCGCCGAGTGCGCGCACTGGTGTGGAAAGAGACCCACCAGATCGTACGCGACCCCTCGAGCATTGCGCTCGGCGTGGTATTGCCGCTGATCCTCATACTGCTGTTCGGCTACGGACTATCGCTCGACGTCAAGAACGTGCCGATAGCCGTCGTGATCGAGCAGCCGACGCCCGAGGCGATCGAGCTGGCAGCTGGATTCCAGCTCTCCGCGTATTTTCATCCGCAAATGACGCGCTCGATGCCGCCGGCGCAGCAGCTCCTGCTCGAACACCGGGTGGACGGCATCGTGCGTATTCCAGCCGACTTCACTCGGCACGTCATCGCCGGGGATGCCGAGCTGCAGCTCATCGTGCATGGCGGTGATGCCAACCGGGCACGGATCATTGAAGGGTATGTCCGAGGCGTCGTCGGCGTCTGGGCAGCACGGCAGGGGGCTCAAGGACTGGCCAGTGCCGGCGCGCCGGTGAACATAGTCGAGCGCCTGTGGTTCAACGAGGCCAATGACAGCAGCTATTTCCTGGTGCCGGGGCTCGTCGTACTGGTGATGACGCTGATCGGCGCGCTGTTGACGGCCATGGTGATGGCGCGGGAGTGGGAACGAGGTACTCTCGAAGCACTGCTGGTCACGCCGGTGCGCAGCGAGGAAATTCTGCTCGGCAAGACCTTGCCGTATTTCCTGCTCGGATTGATCGGCTTTGCGCTGTGCGTCCTGTCCGCCAAGTTTCTGTTCCACGTACCGCTGCGCGGTTCGCTCTGGGTACTGCTGACCGCGTCGATGTTATATGTGTTGGTGGCTCTCGGCATCGGACTGCTGATCTCATCCTGGGTGAAGAATCAGTTGGTTGCGAGTCAACTGACCCTGCTCGTCACCTTCATGCCCGCGTTCATGCTCTCTGGATTTTTATTCGACCTGCGCAGCATGCCGACTGCGGTACGGTTGATTACCTACGCGTTGCCGGCCCGCTACTACGTGGCTCTGCTGCAAAGCGTATTTCTCGCCGGTAATGTTTGGTCGGTGATCGTGCCGAATTCCCTGGTGCTCGCGGCCATGGCCGCCGCGTTGGCGCTGGCCAGCCGCGCCGTTATGCGCAAGACCTTGGATTGAACCGCGTGCTCGACTCCATCCTCCGCATTCTGGCTCTGACGCGCAAGGAATTGCTGGCGGTGCTCAAAGACCGACGCAGCCGCCTGAGTCTATTGATTCCGCCCATAGTGCAGGCATTGATCTTTGGCTACGCAGCCACGTACGATCTCAACCACGTCACCTACGCCGCATTGGATCAAGACCATAGCGCCGCTTCGCGGCAATTACTCGCGGGGCTCGACGGCTCGGGCGTATTCGAACGCGTCGCGGATCTGCAGCACGCGAGCGATGTGTCGTCCGTCATCGATGCACGCCGCGCGCTGTTGGTGGTGCAAATCGATGCGGACTTTGAACGGCAATTGCTGTCCGGCCGCGGCGCCGACGTGCAGATCGTCGCCGACGGCCGAAATTCCAATACCGCCGGCACCGCCATGGGGTACGTCGCCGATATCGTCGAGCAATTCAACGATGATTGGGGCGGCGCGCATGGGTTTGCGCCGCCGCCGGTGCGGATCGTGACCCGCGCCTGGTACAACCCCAATCTCGAAACTCGATGGTTCATGATTCCCGGCATGATCGGCACGCTGACATTGATACAGACTATGATGCTCACGGCGATGTCGGTCGCGCGCGAGCGCGAGCAGGGGACGTTCGATCAATTGCTGGTCACGCCCTTCCGTCCCTATGAGATCATGGCGGGCAAGGCGCTGCCTTCCATGCTGGTGGGCATGGTTCAGGCCACCGGCGTGCTGCTGGTCGCTCAGCTCTGGTTTCGCATTCCATTTGCGGGCTCGTATCTGACGCTCTATGCCGGTCTGTTGCTGTTTCTGCTGGCGGCGGTGGGCATCGGGCTGCTGCTCTCGGCGGTGGCGGCGACCATGCAGCAGGCCATGCTGTACTCCATGCTGCTCATCATGCCGTTTTCTCTTCTTTCGGGACTCACCACGCCGCTCAGCAGCATGCCGGGGGCCGTGCAATATCTGACCGCAATGAATCCACTGCGCTACGCGATCGACATCACGCGGCGCGTGTATCTGGAGGGTGAGGGAATCAATTTTCTCGGGGCCGATCTGTGGCCTCTGGGACTGATCGCGGCACTCACGTTATCGGCAGCCTCCTGGATGTTCAGGCACCGCATGCAATGACTACCGTGACCCGCCCTCACCACCACCGCCCCGAGTCAATGACGGCAATTGCGGCCACCATGATCCTGCTTGCTGGCTGCACCGTCGGGCCAGACTTCGTTCGACCCACGCCGCAGGTGCCGGCGCATTGGTCGCCTGCGCAAGCGACCACGGAACAGGCGGACTTGAGTGCGTGGTGGCGCGAATTCAATGATCCCAGCTTAAGCTCGCTGATCGACCGCTCAGTCACTTCGAATTTGGATTTGCGCGCCGCGGTGCTGCGCATCGAAGAGGCGCGGGCGCAGCGGGATGTGAGCGCTTCGGCGTTCTGGCCCAGGTTGTCGCTGGAAGCCGCCTACAGCCGCCAGCGTATCAGTGAGGCGACACCGACCGGTTCGCTGCTGAGTTCGGCCGGCAACCTCCACCTGCCCGGCGGGGCCGGGGTCAGCATTCCCAATCCCTATAGCCAGTACCAGTTGAGCGCCGACGCCTCTTGGGAGATCGACCTGTTCGGGCGTGTACGGCGATCGGTGGAGGCGGCTGACGCCAGCGTGCAAGTATCGATCGAAGATCAGCACGCCGTGCGGGTTTCATTACTGGCGGATGTGGCGCAGAGCTATATGGCCTTGCGCGGCGCGCAGTCGCGCCTGCAACTGGCCAAGGAGAATCTCGCGACCGTCGGCGAACTGCTGGAATTGACGCGCGCGCGCGGTGCGGCCGGTTTGACCACGCATATCGACATCGGCAATGCGATCGCGCAAGAGAGTGCGACTCGCGCCGAGCTACCCGCCTTCGAACTGCAGATTACGCTGAACATCAATCAGCTCAGCCAGCTCCTGGCTCGAGAACCGGAGGCGCTGCGCGCCGAGCTGCAAGCGGCGGCCCCGGTTCCGTTGATGCCGCCTGAAGCACCCATCGGTTTGCCGGCCGATATGGCGAGGCGCCGCCCCGATATCCGTCAAGCGGAGGCGAATTTGCATGCCGCGACCGCGCAAATCGGCGTGGCCGTGGCGGATCTATTCCCGCGCCTGACGCTTTCGGGGACCGGCGGCTATCAATCCGAAACTGCGGGCAGACTGGTCGAGTGGGCGAGCCGTTTCGGCTCGGTCGGGCCTACATTGGAACTGCCGATATTCGATCGCGGCAAATGGAAGACCGTGCACCTGGAGGACCTACGAGCGCAGGACGCGGCACTCGCCTATCAACGAACGGTCCTCAACGCTCTGCACGAGGTTGAGAATGCCCTGGCAAGCTACGGCGCAGATCAGCAACGGCGTACCTTGCTCGATGCGACCGTGACGCAGAACGATGAGGTGCTCGCCTTATCACGCCGGCGCTATGAAAGCGGCGTGTCCAATTTCATCGACGTGCTGAATGCGCAGCGCACGCTGCAACAGAACCAGACATTGCTGCTCGACAGCGTAACCGCCGTGGCCACGGACCTGGTGCGGCTCTATCGCGCGCTCGGCGGCGATTGGCAGCCGGACCGGAAACAGAGTAGCCTCACTCAATAATCAAATCGGTTCTCGTTGCGAACGGGGAGTGGCATCTTGGCGCACATCGAGTCCTTTTCAACGGCCGGGCTGGACCCGCGCCGTAAGCTCGCATTCTGGAACGATCGCGTCAGCGAAAGCTTGACGCCGCTGGTGTCCGAGCCCATGGATGTCCGCGACTTCAACGGGTCCATAGCGCGCGTGTCGATCGGCGACATGAGTCTCTCCGAGGTGTATTCGGACGCTCAGATCGTGCGTCACTCCCGCTACCACGTGTCGCGCACGACACAGTCGACGATCTTCCTGCAATTGCAATTGGAGGGGGACAGCCTCACGCGGCAGGACGGCCGCGAATCGGTTCTGCACGCCGGCGACTTCGCGCTTCTCGACAGCACTCGCCGCTACGATATGGTGTTCAACGGTGCCAACCGAATGCTGGTGCTCGGCATACCGAATTCCACGCTGCGACGGCAGGTCGGCTGTCCCGAGTACCTGGCCGCCATACCGATGTCGGGCGGCCGCGGCACCAACCGGCTGCTGTCGCAGTTGGTGTACGGGTACTGGAGCGAGTGCCACCGCGGCCTCAGCGAGCAGATGGGCGACCGCGTTGCCGCCGTCATCCTCGATCTCATCGCCGCCGCCTACGCAGATATGCCGCAGGCGCTGGTCGACCGATCTTCACTCGGAACGGCGCACAGAGTCCGTATCATGAAGTACATCCATGCGCACCTGTATGATCCGGAGCTGACGCCGACTCGCATTGCGGAGGCCTGCAAAATAACGGCCCGCTACGTCCATCATGTTTTCTCTGATCAAGACGAAACCGTGGCGCGCTACATTCTGCGCCGCCGGCTCGAGGCTTGCGCGCGTGCTCTGCAGTCGACGTCTCATCAGCACCGGACGGTCACGGCCATCGCTCTGGACCACGGATTCAACAGTCCCACTCAATTTGGGCGCGTGTTCCGAAACAAGTTCAATGCAACGCCGCGTGAATATCGCCGCGAGAAGTCCGGAATCGCCTAGCTGCCGCTCGGTCATTCCATCGCTGCACGTGCGCGTTCTCGGCTCGAGCGCCGGTACCGGCTCATCTGCAGCGCGCCGCGGACGGATCCACCGTCAGATCCTGTTTGCTCTCATCAGCACCCGCGATATCGACGATGAGCGGTGCGAGATAGTCACGCTGAGCGGCTGGACTTCATGGGACGCTGTGCGGGCGTTTGCCGGTAAAGACCCTGAGCGCGCGCGGTATTTTCCAACGGACGATCAGTACCTTCTGACCAGGCCGGACACCGTCAGCCACTACGAAATACACGAGATGACGGAGCTTCCCCGAAGCGATTGAGGGCCGCGTGCCGGGTCCCAATAGAGAAGACCAATCGCGTTTCCGTGATAATCTGCTCGAGGGATCGTTCAAAGAGATAAACCGGTCGTGTTTGGCTACATTCGCAATCTGACACGGGCACAGCGCAATGCCTTTTTTTCCTCGCTCGCCGGCTGGTCGCTGGACGCATTCGATTTCTTCATTTTCGTCTTCTGTTTGAGGGCGATAAGCACCGAATTCCACACCGACGTGAAATCGGTGGCGGAGGGCATCTTTCTCACGCTGGCGTTCCGTCCGGTCGGTGCGCTGGTGTTCGGCTGGCTGGCGGAGAAGTATGGCCGCCGGCCGATCCTGATGATCAATATCGTCAGCTACTCGGCGGTGGAACTGGCCAGCGCGTTCGCGCCCGACCTATCGACGTTGCTGGTATTGCGTGCGCTGTTCGGTTTTGCCATGGGCGGCGAGTGGGGCGTGGGCGCGGCATTGGCGCTCGAGACGCTTCCTGCCAAAGGACGCGGCTTCTTCTCCGGCCTGCTGCAGGAAGGTTACGTTATCGGCTACCTGCTGGCGTCGATCGTGTTCGCATACGCATTCGTTCACGTCGGCTGGCGCGGAATGTTCGTCATCGGCGCGTCGCCGGCGCTGTTGGTGCTTTACATCCGCGGCAATGTCGAGGAATCACCGGCGTGGGTGGCGGGCGCCGCTCCGCAGCGCGCCTCCGCGGCAGAAATTTGGGGCGCGGTGAAGCACTATCTGCCGACGTTGATCTTCCTGGTGGTGCTGATGGCTTGCTTCAACGCCTTCTCACACGGCTCGCAGGATCTGTATCCGACCTTCCTGCAAACGCAGCACGGCTTCTCCGCAAAGGCGACCGGCAATATTGCGGTCGTCATGAATCTCGGCGCACTGGCCGGCGGCATCTGTTTCGGTACGCTGTCGGAGCGGATCGGACGCAAGCGCGCCATTATGCTGGCCGCGGTGCTGGCGCTGCCGATGATCCCGATGTGGGCGTATGCGCAAACGGCGGCGATCCTCGCAATCGGCGGCTTCCTGATGCAATTCATGGTGCAAGGCGCGTGGGGCATTGTGCCGGCGCATCTCAACGAGCTGTCACCGCCCTCGGTGCGCGCGATCCTTCCCGGCTTCGCGTATCAACTCGGCAACCTGGCGATGTCGCGGATGGGCCCGTTTCAAGCCGGCATTGCCGAGTCGCACGGCGGTGACTATGCATTCATTCTGTCGTGGACTTTGGCCGTGGTCGCTATCGTTCTCATCGTCGTCACCGCATTGGGCCCAGAGGCGCGTGCCGTACAGCTTACGGTGTCGTCCTAGGGAGTTACGACGTCGTGCCCTTAGTGGACTGGGATCTCCCGGCGCCTTACCTTGCAACGCTCGACGTCGCACTGAGGGATATCGATGCTTATGACCACGTCAATAACGCGGTGTATATGACTTGGTTCGACCGCGCCGCCTGGGAGCATTCAGCGGCGCTCGGCCTACCGATCGAGAAATGCCTGCAGCTCGATCGAGGCATGGCGGTCCTGCGCAGCGTAATCGCTTACCTGCGCCCCGCCGTGCTGGGTGATACGATTCACGTTGCGACCTGGCTCCTACCGGCGGACGGCAAATTACGTGTTCGGAGGCGCTTCCAGGTACGGAGCGAAGCGGGCGGCACGACGCTTGCGCGCGCCGAAATCGAATATGCGTGCATCGAGTTGTCGAGCGGACGGCCGGCGCGGTGGCCGCCGGAGTTTCGCGAACGTTATGTCGCACTCGACGAGGTGGTGTACGCGGCCGAGGCGCTGGCGCCGGTCTGACGGGGGTGCGTTGCAAGAAGTGATTGACAGATTCGAAAGTATCTCTATCCTTCGCAGCGGGCCATCCGCTCCCAACGGCGGACGCTCATCTGTAAGGATGGGAGTACAAGTTTATGACACACATACCGACGCCGGGCGTCCGTCCGGCTGATGCCCGATTTTCATCGGGTCCGACCAAGAAACGTCCGGGGTGGAACCTACAAGTCCTTGAAGGTGCGTTGCTCGGCCGCTCGCACCGTTCAAAACCCGGGAAAGCCAAGCTCAAAGAGGCGATCGACAGGACGCGCGCGATATTAGGCGTACCCGCCGATTTCAAGATCGCGATTGTGCCGGCATCCGATACAGGCGCGGTGGAAATGGCGCTGTGGTCGATGCTGGGCGTGCGCCCGGTCGATGTGTTTGCCTGGGAAAGCTTCGGTGAAGAGTGGGTGACCGATGCGGCCGAGCAATTAAAGCTGTCCGATTGCCGTATTCATGTCGGCCGGCCCTACGGCGTGCTGCCGGATCTGTCTCTTGCGCGTGCATCGGCGGATATCGTCTTCACGCAGAACGGAACGACCTCCGGTGCGAAGATTCCAAATTTCGATTGGATCCCGGCGAATCGCGAGGGCATTACCTTCAATGATGCGACCAGCGGCGCCTTTGCGCAGCCCATCGAGTGGTCCAAGTGCGACGTGGTGACCTTTTCTTGGCAGAAAGTGCTGGGTGGAGAGGCGGCTCACGGCATGTTGATTCTTTCCCCGCGCGCGGTAGCCCGATTGGAGAGCTATGTGCCCCCTCGGCCGCTGCCGAAGATTTTTCGCATGACCAAGAAAGGGAGACTGGATCAGGAGATGTTCGAAGGCGCGACCATCAACACGCCTTCGCTGCTGGCTGCCGAGGACTATATCGATGCATTGAAGTGGGCGGAAAGTATCGGCGGCCTGGCCGCGTTGCACGCTCGCGCGAATGCCAATGCCAAGGTGCTGACGGAATGGGTGGCGCGGACACCCTGGGTGGATTTCCTCGTATCGGATGCCGCAATTCGCAGCAACACCAGTGTCTGTCTCAAGGTGGTCGACGATCGCGTGACGTCGCTGCCGGAGGCCGGTAAGGCCGAGTTTGCGAAAACTCTGGCCGCGATCCTGGAGAAGGAAGGCGTGGCGCTCGATGCGGCATCGTATCGATCCGCGCCGCCCGGTTTGCGCATCTGGTGTGGCGCCACTATCGAACAAAGCGATGTGCAATCGCTGACGCCGTGGCTCGACTGGGCATTCGGCAACTGCCTTGCGCTATTCAAGATCGCCGGATGAGGACGTACCGTGCCTAAGGTTCTTATTGCCGATGAGTTGAGCCCGAAAGCCCTCGACATCTTTCGCAGCCGCGGAGTGGAGGCGGAGGTGCGCGTTGGCCTCAAAAAAGCCGACCTGGTGAGCATCATCGGCGGTTACGATGGCCTGGCGGTGCGTTCCGCAACGAAGGCAGACAAGGAGGTCATTGCCGCCGCGACGAGGCTCAAGGTGATCGGTCGTGCCGGCATCGGTGTCGACAACATCGACATTCCATCGGCCACCGCTCGCGGCATCGTGGTCATGAACACTCCATTCGGCAACTCGATCACGACCGCCGAGCACGCCATTGCGTTGCTGTTTGCCGCAGCCCGCCAGATTGCCGCGGCGGACGTTTCCACCCAGGCGGGGAAATGGGAAAAGAATCGCTTCATGGGCGTCGAGCTCTATGCCAAGAACCTGGGTCTGATAGGCTGCGGCAATATCGGCGCACTGGTGGCAGAACGGGCACTGGCCCTCAAAATGAAGGTGATCGCCTACGATCCCTTCCTCTCGCCTGAGCGCGCTGTAAAGCTCGGCGTGGAAAAGGTCGAACTGGACGAGTTACTGTCGCGTGCCGATCTGATTTCGCTGCACACACCTTTGACCGAGAAGACCAAGAACATCCTGTCGGCGGAAGCGCTCGCCAAGACGAAAAGAGGCGTCATCATTGTGAACGCAGCGCGAGGCGGGCTCGTCGATGAGGCGGCCTTGCGCGCGGCGCTCGATAGCGGACATGTCGCCGCCGCTGGTTTCGATGTTTTCGTCACCGAACCGGCCAAAGAGAGTGCGCTGTTCGGCGCGCCAAATTTTGTCGCTACGCCTCATCTCGGCGCGAGCACCAACGAGGCTCAAGAAAACGTCGCCTTGCAAATAGCCGAACAGATGTCGGACTACCTGTTGTCAGGCGCCGTCACCAACGCGCTCAATATGGCCTCGATAAGCGCGGAAGAGGCGTCGCGTCTCAAGCCATTCACCGGGCTCATCGACAAGCTCGGAGCTTTCGCGGGTCAGATCGCCGACGACGGTCTCGAGGCGGTCGAGATCGAGTACGAAGGAGACGTCGCGCACCTCAACACTCAACCTCTGACTGCGATCGCATTGGCTTCCCTGATGAGACCGCTAATGCCGGACGTGAACATGGTGTCCGCGCCCGCCGTGCTGAAACAGAAAGGTACCCCGCTGACCGAATCCAGACGCGAAACTTCCCCGATCTATGGATCGCTGATCCGGATCAAAGTGCTCACCGGCGGGCGTTGGCGGACGCTCGCCGGCGTGGTCAACGCGGGAAGTGCGAAGATCGTCGAAGTGAAGGGTATGGCACTGGAAGCGGATTTCCATCCGGTGATGCTGCTCATCAACAATCTGGACAAACCTGGTTTCATAGGAGCGCTCGGCACCATATTGGGAGAGGCGAATATCAATATTGCGACCTTCCATCTCGGCCGCCAGGCCGCGGAGCAGGACGCCATTGCCATCGTCGGTGTGGATCAAGTCCTGCCCGAGGCCATTCAGCAGAAGCTGCGTGCCTTGCCTCACGTTCGATATGTGAAGGTGCTTAAGTTCTAACCACGCCACCGGTGGGCAGTTGCAGGGACGGTCAGACTTCCAGCAGATCCTTGCCGACGATCACCGACCCGCGGAAATGACTGCGGGTAGCGTCAATCCACATCTGATCGGTGATCTCGGAATCGTCCGCCGGCACGAAATGCGACAGCACCAGAACCTTCACTCCGGCTGTCTTGGTCATTTTTGCCAGCGGCGGCGGCCCCCAGCTATCGACACGCGTTCTAAGCCCGGCAGCCCACGCAAGCCAAATCAAATTCCCGTAATCTGCGTTGTGGTCCGCACGTGTCCTCAACCGAGGGCGGCTGGAGTTTGACCTCCGGCAGAAGCGAGCCGATTGAATACTCGGGGAAGCGCTTGCGAGAGATTGCGAACGAGTTCGCGTGGCTGCAAATCCAACTTGGCGGCAAACGCGCGAAGCACGCCCGTGCCGAACAGCGCATGGAGTTGCTCGCTGAAAATGGGTTCATGCACGTTACTATAAAGCCAGGAGCGCGCGACGGATCCCAAACCCATCTGATCCATGCGCATCACGAGGCCGCGAACGGCCCCGTGCCTTTGAACGAAGTCGACGACCGCGAGGAAGAAGTCCTCGCTGGCGGATTGACCCCATAGCGGTTTCAGCATTTGTATCGCTCGCTGCATGACGTGTGTCCGCAAAGTGACCTGGTGCCCAGTCTAGTCATGCAATTGGAGAAAGGCCAAAAAATGAAAGTATCGTCATGGAAGTGTCGGCGAGCGGAGACAGGTTGATCTTCGAGGCAAGGGGAATCGAGATGCCGATTCGTACACAGGGGGCGTATGATTCGGCTCTCAGGATTGATCGAAGGTTCAGCCTCGACAATCCAGCTCACCTCCGGACGTCGGCGACTCGGTGTGCCGGCTGTAGACTACGGTGGTATCAGTTGGTTTCTTTGAAATTGATCTCGCGCGCATCGCGGCAGTCGTCGGGGTGGGGCGATTTGCTTTGGGAATATTAAGGAGGTCACGTGCTTTGTTTAGAAGTGACTATTAACGGACAGCAAGGTGTCCTCGCCGGGGTTGCCATGGCTGAAACGGTGAGTGCGTCGGTTTCCGTCCATCCGGGATTTAGTCAGGCCTGGATTCAAGTCGAAGGGGAGATTGCACCAACCGGGCAACCCAACGCGGATGCGCACTGGTTGAGCAGCTCCGCGGCGTTGGGTGACGTCGTGCAGATTCGGCTCGTTGAGTCGGACGCCCCAACAACCCCTAGTCTTAGCCGAATAGATCTTACGGTTGCTCACACCGACGAGATCCCGTTCGTGTGTGCATTCTGCGGGAAGGAGCCGAAAGACGTTGAACGGATGCTTGCCTCTCGGAAAGCGATGATCTGCCGCGGATGTCTCCAAGAGTTACAGGCAATTGCCAGCAATGATGATGCCTGAGCGGAAGCGTGAGAGGGCGGGATTTTGCAGCCGGGGCGGTCGAGCGGTTCAGTCTATATCTGCGCGAAAAACGATTGGGCCGCAGCGAAGCAGAACGGTGCCACTAGCGTCGCATGATAGGCTTCCGCGACGGCAAACGCCCCGCCGTCGGTGGCCCCTTGCGCGACGGCGGACGCAGCCACGAGATCTTTCGCGATCGCGAAGTCCTTCTTCAGGTTGGCATAGGGGTCGATGCCCGAAGCGGCGGACTCAAGGTCAACGACGCTGATTGAGGCAGTCGCCGGCGCATGTGATGCCCAGTAGCTCTGCATCAATTGGGTGTTGAGCCAGAACACGATCGGGTCGACATCTCCGCCGCATAGCAGGATCGGTGCGGTCGGGATCCAATTCCGCAAATCATTCCTTTGCAGAGCCTGCCGCCAAGGAAGCCCAGGCGTCGCCGCCGCGACCCCAGTCGTCGCGGTAGGCCAGCCGCCATCAGGATTCGCCTGTGCATCCTGAATATAACTGAGGCGGTAACTGTTCTGGAGCAGATTCCCGTCACCAAAGCCGAGCGCGAACACGGCGGCCAGGTTTGTCGGCGTCGTCGGCGGCGTAATATCTGCCAGTGCCGGATCTGGGGGCGTCGAGCTGAATAGCGCATTCTCGGGAAGTTTGCCTTCTGCGTACAGCTGGCTCCGCGGCGTGGTGCTGGGCAGCAAGGACTCAATGCCGGTTGCATATTGAGCCGTGAATACGTCGACGGCATTCGCGTAAATATTTCCGTACGCTTTCTGATATCCGCTGAGCAGGAGGGTGGAGGAGATCGTAGCCCCGCCATTGACTTCGCCGAAGAACACCGCGTCGACGAACGCCGCAAGAGCATAGGGACCCGACATCGGCGCCGACGCCGTGACCCTCATCCCGCCAGCCTGCATCGCGCGATGGGTTGCCAACGCCACGTAACCCCCCTGTGAGTAGCCGGTAATGAACAATTCGCCGTTATCTTTAGTCAGCGTTGCAGAAGCCAGCGGCAATGCCGTGCGCGCTGCCGTCAACGCATCGATCATGTCCTTCGATTCCTGATCGGCAATCAAATAGGGGTGGTACTCGAGCGTCGACGTGTCATAGCCAGCGTAGTTGGGAGCCACGACGATGTAGCCGTGCGACGCGAAGAGCGCCGCCAGGAAGAGTGTCTCGGTATTTTGGAACGTCGCCATATTGAACGCCCGGTCCGTCGTGGTGCCATGCGCATACAAAATGACGGGGCGCGCACCGGTACATGTCGCACCTAAGCCGGTTGGCACCATGAGTGCTGCCGATGCCGTGGTGGCCTCGTTGGCGCCGCCCACCGTCGCGTACTCGACGTGATAAAGGAGAATGTCGCAGATTGGGGTACCGCTGAGAGACAGCAGCTGTTGATTGGTCGCCGCGTTGAGATCGAGAAGCAGGGTCGGCGCTGTAAGCGTCGAGAGAAGCTCAGGTGGGGTTTGCAGTAAGGATCCGCGTTGCGGATTTGCGGGAGAGCCTGAGTCCGACGCACCACCGCAGGCGACCACCAGCAGCGCGGCGAAAAAAAGTGGAGCCAACCGATTCGATGGAGCCATGGTTCGACCACTCAACTATTGGCCTCATTCTACCCCTTGACGAGAAGACACAGTCAGAATGACGATTTACCAACCACTTCGGGACCATCCCTGCCTTTGAAGGTCATACGTTTCGACCCCATCCGGCACATTTCGCGCCTCGGGGATCCGCGTTCATGCGCGGGGGTTGAGGGCATTTGATTCTCAAGAACGGCTAAACTACCGCGTTAACCTCAGGCCGGAGGCGCCAATCTTCACGGCACTCGGATTGCAGTTTCTTCCAGAGGAGGCGATGAGCCGGCTGCAGTGGGCCGGCATTGGTGTCGCTTTTTTTGGCATCGCAATCGCGTTTCTCAGCTTCAGCGGTCCGCCCGCCGTCGAACTGCTCTCGGGAGATCTGCTCGCTCTCCTTGGGGGCGCGAGTTGGGGCCTGACCAACGTGGTGTTACGGCGCGGCCGAGTGGGGGGTGCATCGACGGCGAAGACCGTCCTCTATCAAGTCGCGACGGCGGGTCTTCTGCTTGGAGCGTTTGCCGTCGCAACCGGGCAGACACAGGTCCAGTTGTCCACGATGACCGTGTTGTCGTTGCTATTCCAAACGCTAATCATCGCGATTGCCAGCTACCTCGCGTGGTTTTGGTTATTGCGGCGCTACCTGACATCGCGTCTGATGTTGCTGTCTTTGTTGACGCCGATATTCGGCGTGTTGTTTGGGGCGGCCTTGCTTGGAGATCCCGTCGACCTGCGCTTCGGACTCGGCGCTCTATTGGTACTCATGGGTGTCTTGATCGTCAATCTGCACCTCATCTGGCGGCGCTAGCGGATCGTTGGAGGGGGCTTGGGGAGCGCCCCTCCTTATCCGGTTGTGCGGCCGTACAGTTTGCGCAATTCGTCCTTAGCTCGATTCAATACTCGGCGCCGTTCGGGCGTTAGAGTTTTGCCGCCTCGGTTGATCTCGAAATTCAACATTGACATGGCAGATCTGAAGGGGCTCGATCTTCTACGATGACTCGCCTCGGACGATTTTTTCACGGAAAGCGCGACGGCACGGGCGCTCTTGAGTTTAAACACGCCGGGCTTGAGATCCATCGCGTCGCTGCGCTTCATCACCTCGGCCGACCATTTTTCGCGTGTCACCTTGCGCGTGCTTGGCTTACGCCGGGCATTGCGATTGCGGGTGCTGATCGTCTTAGAGCGCGCAGTCATGAATCACCTCACTTCTCGTCTATTCCCGCAGCGGATGCAATGGATTGAATTTTCTTCAAGTGGGCCCGCAGAGTTGGCAACGTTGCTTTCGCAAAGGCTTTCGCGTCGGGATCTTGACCTGATGCTGCTTCTTTCTGAAACATTGCGATGTCTTCTTCGTGATCCTTGACCATGCCTTTAATGTACGACTTATCGAATGTCTCACCCGACAGCACTTCAAGTTTTGCTTTGGTCGCCTTTTGCCCGATGCTCGGACTGGTAGGAAGGTCGATATTCTTTGACGCGGCGAGCGCTTTTAGCTTTTCATTCGCTGCCGAGTGATCCGATACCATCATGGAGCCGAAGTTCTTAACGCTTGCGTTGGTCGATTTCGACTGCGCCAGCGTACCCAGTTCGACTTCCGCCATGCCGCCCTCCGCCGCATGTTTGTAGAAGTCTGAATCGGGCGCGCTCGCACCCAGGGCGGAAAGCGGGGCGATTACAATTAATAGAAGCCCTAACACTGTCTGTTTCATACATGGGTCCTTCTTGTTGTGCCACTACTCGTCCTGCCGCAGCGGACGATAACTGTCGGCCATCGCTGCTGCGGATGCTATCGACTTGCATAATCGGATAATTTTTCTCGACGATCAATGTCCGACGCCCCGTAAAGCAAGTGGGAAATATCGAAAGGAGACGTGGGAGAAAACAGGACGTCGGCGATTCAATGGCCGCTGTGCCTACCCGGACTTCGTGTTCCCCGCCAATTTGGTCTATCCCGATATGGAGGGCGGTCGGATTCGCGATAGCAGCGTCCGAAATTTGGCTTTTGGTTTTTTACCTTGTAGGGTAAGAGCGGGTGAGAGATCCGATACGACACCGTTTGGTTAAATCAGCGGCGTCCGTGTTGCTCCTGATCATTATGACCGTGGCGGGGGTAGTGCTAGCCTGGAACGCAGGTCTTTTGCGCCCGAGCTTCATACGCTTCGTCTCCTGGCAAAGCGGCCGTCCCATTGATGTGCGCGGTGCGGTGCATCTGCATCTGTTGACCAGAAGCCCGCGGATCGAGGCAGAACAAGTCACCATCGGCAATCCGCCCTGGACGAAGCCGGGTATCACCGCGGAAGTCGGGAAACTCACCGTGACATTCGCACCCCTGCTGAGTCAGCAATCGGGACTCAGTTTACTTAAAATCGACCGCGCACAGCTGCACTTCATGCGTGACAGCGCGGGACGCGCCAACTGGCAGCGCGTTGACCCCGATAAATCCATGGGTGGACCATTGCCCATGATTCGCGCGCTGGAGCTGGCGCATACCCATCTGACGCTTGCCGATGAGCGCTTGCACCTCGTCTATGACGGCGACCTGTCCGTCGTTGGCCCGGACTCGGCCCAGCCTTTGCAAATGGAAGGCTCCGGCACGCTCAACCAGCACGCGGTCACCTTTCGCTTGAGAGGCGATGCGCTACCGTCAGTGTCACCCGACAAACCTTATGCGTTTGAGTTCGATGAGCGCTCGAGCGGTACGCATTTCACGGCGCACGGCTCGCTGCCGCGGCCGTTTGATCTGCGCCTGGTCGACGCCGAGTTTGACGCCAGCGGCGCCGATTTGCGCGACTTGTACTATCTGGTCGGAGTTAGCCTGCCGAACACCGGTACATTTCACTTGCAGGGCCGGATGGCGCGTCGGGGCAAAGAGACGCTTTTCGATAATCTCAAGGTGGTGTCGGGCCAAAGCGATGTGCACGGGCGGGTATCGCTCGACAGGCAAAAAAACGGCCGCACCCTCGTACACGCCGATCTGAGCTCGGCGCTGTTGCGCCTGGCCGATGTTGGGCTGCGCGCCGCGGGGCGCGATCCGCATCCCGAGGCGCCGCCGAAGCTTTTTTCCGATGTGCAGCTCATTACTCCGGCGACTCGACGCGTGGATGCCATCGGGAAATACAGCGCCCATCGCCTCTTGCTCTCGCGAGTTGAGGTGAGCGAGCTGTCCGCGCCATTTACAATCGAGCGCGGCCTGGTCAAGGCACCGGAGATTACGGGACATTTCATGGGAGGCAATTTCGTGCTGCAACTCGATGCCGATGCCAATCAGACCCCCGCTCGCACTCGCATCGAGATGACGCTAACGGACTTGCAGTTAGCGCAGATGCCCCATAAGGCTGAGCCGCCACCGTACGAAGGCCTGCTGTTCCTGCAAATCCTTGCCCAGGGACGGGGCAACTCGCTGCACGCCCTGGCTACCGGCGCCGACGGCAACCTCCGTGCGCGGGTATTTCGGGGGACGATACGCGCATCGTTGGCGGAACTGGCCAGCGTTGATTTGCGCGGACTGGGCCTGACTCTGACCGGCCGCACTCGTGAGGTACCGGTGCATTGCGCCGCCGCTGACTTTGAAATTCATGCCGGCGTGATGCACGCTACGCGCTTCTTCATCGATAGCGAACCAGTATTCATCAGCGGCGAGGGCCGCGTGCTGCTCGATACCGAGGCGCTGGATCTTAAGCTGCATGGTGAACCCAAAGGGCTGCGAATTCTGCGCCTCAAGGCGCCGGTGTTAGTGCAGGGGTCGTTACTGCAACCGAAGTTCAGCGTCGATGTGGCCGACTCGGGGTTGCGACTGGTGGACCGTGGCACGCCGCGCAATGTCGACTGCGCCGCGCTGCAACCCGATTGAGCCGAACGCGCGAAATCCCGCCGAATCGATTCGAGGAAGGGCAGGGTGTTGCGTAGGGCACATCCCGCGCGGATTGTTGCGCGATGGTGGCGGCTGGTAGCGGGGTCGGCGCAACGCCGATTTGCAGGGATGAAGAGAGAGGTAACGTTACTGGATGGACGTGCCGTCGGCATCTCGCAACAATTCGCGCCATGTCGCGTGTGGTGGTCACATATGACAGCGCCCCATCAGTAATACCAGTTTGTGGTAGTGTGTGGTACTATAGTTAGGAATTCCTAATTTCGGTACCATAGCCTAACACATGCGCCACTCAGCGCTTACCAGCTGGCATTTTGCGAGACCGGAGCTTGCTGAGCATCATCTACAAGCCTTTAATTTGGGCCTGATATCGGCAACAGCCCTGCATGCGAGACGACGAATGGGCAAGACCGAATTTCTCACGAAAGATCTTACCCCCGCGGCTGAGAAGAAAGGTTACACAGTCGGTTACTGCAATCTTTGGCAAGAAGATCAGGATCCAGCCGCCGCTATTGCCGAAGCAATCACCGCATGCTCGGCGCCTCAGCATGTCATCGCAAAAGTACGCGCCAAGCTTGAAACACCTGTGTCAACACTAAAAGTCTCAGGAAAACTGGCCACTATTGGAGAAGGAAGCGCTGAGCTTGGCTTCAAAGACACTGAAAAAATCAGTGCAACCAAGCTACGTTCCGCGTTCGCCGCTTTCGACAAGAGCAAGAACACGGGATTGCTACTGATCGACGAGGCTCAAATTCTAGCTGACAGAAAGCAAGCCTCACTGGAGATGGCATTGCGGGCACTTTTGGACACCCGCAAAGACCGCCTGAAAGTAATATTCACGGGGTCGTCTGAAGACCGATTAAGAACAATGTTCGGCGCGGAAGACAAGGCTTTCTATAACTGGGCTCGAGTCGAGCCACTGCCTTTGCTCGGGGAGGAATTTGTTCGTGAGCTGACCCGACGCGCCAATGCTCTGACCACGATGAAGCTTCAGCTTGCAGATACCTTGAGGGCCTTCGATGCTCTGAAGCGAGTTCCGGAACTCTTCAGAAGATTCCTATCCCAGTACCTGGGAAATGCATTTGAGGGTGTGGATCATGCGATCGACATTAGCAGGCAGTCTATCTACGCGGAAGCAGGCTTCGCCAAGCGCTGGAGCAACCTGTTGCCGGCTGATAAGGTGATCTTGCGGTGGGTGGCTCTCGGTGAAGGTGATCTGCACGGCTCGAAGTCACTGGCAAAAATTGGGAATGCACTTAAGCTTGGTCGTTCTGCTGACCGGTCGGTCCCGCAAAATTCGTTGAGGCGGCTCCGCGAACGCCAGATCCTTATCCAATCGGAGAAAGGTATTTACCGGTTTGAGGACGAGGCATTCCAGGAGTGGGTGCAGTCGGAACGTCCGGGCGTATGAAGTTGAGGCACTGTTGTCGTGTCCAGTTAGAAATGTCCCGGTTTCTGCCAGATAGAAATGTCCTGATCGGCTTGCGCGAATTGCGCCTCGTCGTGCCAGATGCACGGTCGAAGGCGATTCGGCGACGGATAGCGGACAAAGCGTTACTCCTTCGCGCTGCGATCCTGGATGAAGCGGTGCACGCACTTTTGCCGGCCTTATGGCTTTACGAAGTGGGTAATACGGTTGCACGGCCCTTCCCGACGCATGCTTCGGGTTGGCTGTCTGCGCTGATGAAGTTTGGGCTTGAGGAGGCGCTGCCATCTCCCACTTGGCTCGCAAAAACCCTGGAACTGACCAGCCGCTATGAGGTGTCGTTTTACGACGCGGCCTATCACGCGCTCGCGCTCATACAGAACGGGTTGTTTGTCACGGCCGATACTCGGTATGTCAGCCGGGTTACAGAGTCGGGATCGGTCATTGCACTCAGCGATTGGCAGCCGCCTCGTACGCCATCATCGCGTCGTCGCAGTTGATCGGCTAAAGTCGCTTCGTTCAGGCTTCCTAAGGTGTCATCGAGAGCGTGCTTACCAAGCAGGCGATCTGCATGCGCGTAAAGATCTTCTATGAAACGCAGTTTCTTTGTGTGCGTCGAAGCGGCAAGCTGGCCAGACGACGCCACTGATCAGATTGCTGACCAATAACGCGGCAGTCCCGATTGATCCGTGAGTGCATATTCCGGTCGTTCGTGGTCACGGTTTCCAGCGCATCGTCAACGCAGATTCCAGGGGAACGTGAACACGATTCCAGCGTGATCGACAACACGGTAGCGCAAACCATGTCCAGTTCTCGGCGGCGAGAAGTTCTGTATTATGTTACTGGAAGGAAGGCGCGTGACCCCATTCCGCTGGGGTTCACCGGAGAATCAACAGGCTGAAGACGGGAGACCACACCGGACGTATGAACGATGACACCGAGAACCAGCGGGCTACGTCGGAACGAGCCAGTGCTGCATCGAAGCTAGAAACTCAACCCCTTGAGGCCTCGCTCGCGGCGACCCAACGAAAGGTCCGCCTGGGCTTCGCGTTCGCCCTGACCTGCCTCGCCGCAGTTGGGATCATCTCTTACATGAGCGTCGCACGCTTGAACGCGCATACGGCTGCGGTAAAACATACCCAAGAAGTTCTCAGTAGCCTCGAATTGCTGCTGCACGCCGTTACTGACTCCGAGACTGCAGAGCGCGGTTTCGTCATAACTGCCGACGACGGATATTTAGACCCTTATCGACAGTCATCCAACATCGTTGACCTCCAGTTGACGCACCTGCGGGAACTCACCAGCGATAACGCAGTTCAACGTGAGCGCGTCGATCGAGTGGAACCGCTTGTCACCGATCGAATCGCCAACTTGCGCGCCGTCATCGAACTGCGAAAAACGCAAGGCTTTGCAGCGGCACAAAACGAGATTCTCGCCGGGAAGGGCAAGCAGTTTCACGACAGAATTCGAGTCCTCGTTGACGAGATGAAGCGAACCGAAATATCGCTGCTCGCTGAGCGTGAGCGCGGAGCTGCTGAGAGTTCCACGGTGACGCGGGCCGTGATCGTCGGCGGCGAACTCCTTGCGTTCGCACTCGTGGTGTTTGCGCTGGCTGCGATTCGTCGGGACTTTGCCGGCCGAGCGCGAGCCGAGCGAGCGCTACGAGAAGCCAATAATCTGCTTGAAGCGCGCGTCCAGGAACGCACCGCCGAGCTTTCGCAATTGGCCTCGATCGTCGAATCCTCGGACGATGCGATTGCGAGTAAGACCCTCGAGGGAATGATCACCAGTTGGAATGCGGGCGCAGAGCGTTTGTTTGGCTACGCGGCGACGGAGATCTTGGGCAAGCCGATGGCCCTGCTGATCCCGCCGGAACGCACCGACGAAGAACCGGCCATCCTGGCGCGCATCGCGCGCGGAGAGAAGACCGACCATTTTGAGACGGTGCGCGTCGCAAAAGGTGGACGGAGGGTCGATGTGTCCGTCACCATTTCTCCGATCCGGAGCGCCCAGGGGCGGATTGTGGGCGCCTCGAAGATCGCCCGGGACACGACCGAACGCAAGCTCGCGGAAGGCAAGGTGCAAGCACAACTCGCGCGGTTGAATTTGCTTCAACAAATCACTCGAGCGATCGGCGAGCGTCAGGACCTGCGCAGCATTTTTCAGGTCGTGATCCGGACCCTCGAAGAGCATTTGCCGGTGGATTTCTGTTGCATTTGCCTTTATGACCCAATCGAAAAAAGCCTCACGGTGACTGGTGTAGGCGCGCGCAGCGCGCCGCTGGCGATGGAACTAGCGATGGGAGAGCAGGCTCACGTCGCCATTGATGAGAACGGATTATCTCAGTGCGTACGCGGCAGACTGGTATACGAACCCGACATCGCCCAAGTGTCGTTTCCCTTTCCCCAGCGACTGGCCAGCGGCGGGCTAAGCTCGATGGTTGCCGCGCCCCTGTTGGTCGAGAGCCAGGTGTTTGGCGTCCTTATCGCCGCCCGCAATCAGGCGCGCAGCTTTAGCAGTGGTGAATGCGAATTTCTCAAGCAAGCGAGTGAACACGTGGCCCTGGCCGCCCATCAAGCTCAGCTCTATGGCGCCTTACAACAAGCTTATAACGATCTGCGGCAGACGCAAAGCGCTGTCATGCAGCAGGAGCGCCTCTTGGCTTTGGGCCAAATGGCGAGCGGTATTGCGCACGATATCAACAATGCCATCTCGCCGGTGACGCTTTACATCGAGTCGCTACTGGAGAGAGAGCCTGGCCTCTCCGCGCGTGCGCGCGGATACTTGGAAACGATCCAGCGCGCCATGGATGATGTCGCGCAGACGGTTGCACGCATGCGCGAGTTTTACCGCCAACGCGAGCCACAGATGACGCTGGTTCCCGTCAACATGAATTCCCTGGTAAGGCAAGTCGTGGATCTCACGCGCGCTCGCTGGAGCGACATGGCCCAGCAGCGTGGTGTCGCAATCGGAATGCGGACCGAACTCGCCGAAGACCTGCCGGCAATCATGGGCGCGGAGAATGAGATTCGTGAGGCACTCACGAACCTGATCTTCAACGCGGTCGATGCCATGCCCAGCGGAGGCCCGCTGACAGTGCGCACGACCGTCATCGGGGAGCGGCTCCCCGAGTCGCAGGAGTCCACGGTCGAGAAGTTTGTTCAAGTTGAGATTATTGATTCGGGTATCGGGATGGATGAGGACACACGGCGCCGATGTCTCGAGCCTTTCTTCACCACCAAGGGCGAACGGGGCACCGGGCTTGGACTTGCCATGGTCTATGGCACTATGCAGCGCCATAGCGCGGATATCGAAATCGAAAGCACGGTCGGCGTAGGTACCACAATGCGTTTGAAGTTCGCCGTACCCTCCACAGACGCGGTGGGTGCTATCGCAGCCACTGCGACTTCTTCAATTCCACCGCAGCGGATCCTTGTCGTGGATGATGACCCCCTGATCCTGAAATCCCTGCGAGAAGTGTTGGAGGCGGAGGGTCACAACGTCACGACGACGGATGGAGGGCAGGCGGGTATCGACGCGTTCTTGGCCGCACAAGCGCAAGCCAATCTCTTTCCAATCGTCATCACGGATCTCGGCATGCCCTACGTCGATGGGCGCAAAGTCGCAGCCGCCATAAAGAGCGCCATGCCGACCACGATCGTGTTGATGTTAACCGGATGGGGTCACCGCCTGATTACCGAGGGGGAGGTTCCGGCGCACGTCGATCGTGTACTTAGCAAACCGCCGAAGCTGCGCGACGTGCGCGAGGCGTTATCGCAGTGTTTGGAATCCCGGCTTTTATCGCAATAGACAGGCCTCGAACAAGATGCCCGTCGCCTGCAAGATCCGGTACTGATAAGGGTTATCGCCCAATTGACCGATTCTACGCTACAAGACCCCCTCGCAGGCAGCGCGGCAAATCCATACGTTAGGCTGGATAACTGAAGCAAATGCTTGAAAAGCAATAACATTGTTGTCCGCGTCGCTACAACAATTGTGCCAAAGAGCTCAGAAATAGGACATCTGTATATAGGACCTACATCTAGAGTTCGCAGTCTTGGTATGTACGGCCCACGTGTTGCGGCGTTCAGTCACGAAATTTGCCGACAAATTAAGGCTGCTTTACTTCGCATGCAGCAATTTCCGGATACGAAGGGTGTTGCGACAGCAAAATACATCCCTCGTTGCGCGACGAAGTCGGTATATGCGCAACACCAATTGAGACTCAAGGAGCGTTTTCGGCTCAACTCTGTTGCGCCATAGGTTGCAGGGCAGTCGACAGGGTTGACTGGGAGGATAAAAGGTAGTATTGTTCATCGCATGAGCACAAGATCGCTATCTGCAAATCAGCTTGCCGCGCTTTCAGCGCTCATTGCAACGCCCGCCACCAAGGCAAAAGCATCGATCACACTTTCGGGCAATCTTCTGAAGGTCATCGATTCGTTGGCGGGCGCGGCGCAACGGTCCGCATGGATTGAGCGCGCTGTTCAAAGCTACGCGGCACGCCAGCTGAAGGAGCGGCGCCGAGAGCGAGAGCTGGCGCTATTAAATAAACACGCAGATGCATTGAACGCCGAAGGCGACGATAGCGCGACCTACCAGGCAAACTGGACCGCGGAGTAAGGCGTCATGTCCTCGGGCTTGCGTCGCGGCGAGATTTACCGTGTCCGTCAGCCTCAACACGGCGATTCAAAGAAGTCGCGCAGCTTCGCGGTGGTGAGCCGCCAGGATCTGCTGGATTCAAAGGCCAACCGCGTTCTATGCGCGCCGATCAATACGTCCGGTGTCGGCTTGTCGACCGAAGTGCAAGTCGGAGTTGATGAAGGTTTGAAGCACGAATCAGTCATCAATTGCGACCAAATCACACGCCTCGAGAAAAGCATGCTCACCGACTATATCGGAGCGCTGTCACTGGCAAAGCTAAAACAACTGCGCAGCGCGTTGGTAGTGGCCTTTGACATAGATGATGATCTGGATGCTGACATTCTTGACCTGACGTGATATCTACCATCACTCAATCCGATCTTAGCTACTCGCCTATCGCCATGAACTTCGCAGTCTTGGTAGGTACGGTGAGCTGTTGCGCGCCACGGTCTTCCGATTTATTCAGATTTTAAGGGCTATTTTGCGCTTACAGCACGACTCGACGACCGGGATAGTGTTGCGAGTGGACCCGTGAGCGTCTTGTTGCGCGATAGTGGCATCATCGGCGCAACGCCAATTAGCAGGCGTGAAAACCGTTGATGGCTCTCTTGTTGCGCTAAAGGATGCCGAGAGTGGCATTGCCCATGTTGACAATTCTAGGCGTGGTGGGATAATCCCACCCATGATCTTGACCCTAGACGCCAAGCGCCGACTGACGCTGCCTACGAACCTGATATCCGCGCAGCCAGGCGATAACTTTGAGGCGGTATTCGACCCCGAAGAGGATGCCGTAATATTCCGTCGCCTGTCCAAGAATAGGAATTGGCTGACGGTCCTCAAGGGCTGTCCGGTGAAGATGGACGATCTGCCTCCGCGAAGGCGCGAGTTTCCCAAACGCCTCAAGCTGTGAGCTGGCTTCTAGATTCCGATGTGCTGAGTCAGCCTGCTAAGAAGGCCGGCAATGCACGCGTTATCTCTTGGTTGGAAAAACATCAAGACCAGTGCTACACGAGTTCGATTGTGATTGCGCAATTGGCATTCTGGGTGCGCACTAAGCGCGGAAAGCAACGCCTTGCGTTACAGAAGTGGTTGACGGATCTGATTGAGGCCATGCACGGTCGAATTCTTGGGTTCAACGTATCAACCGCTCACGTATGGGCGGAACTGCAACACCAGTTCCAAGCGGCGGGTAAACCAATGCCGGTTGAAGATAGCTACATCGCGGCGATTGCGCGGCGGCATAACCTCACGGTTGCCACCGGAAACGTGAAGGATTTTCAGCGACCCGGAGTTAGGGTTTTCGATCCGTTTACCGAAATCGATGAAACGTGAGGAGCAGCCTTTGTGCGGGATGACTGGGCTGATTTGCCCTAATGGCAGTGGTCATCTGTCTGTCTCTCGTGCTTTGCCGCATTCGCAGTCTCCAGTCCCTGGAAAGGGAGCCAGAAACTAACCCGCGAGCAGGCGCTAAAGCGGACATTTGAATCTAGCCAGAGCCGGACATTTGATGTCGCATCTCATGAATTATAAGACTAGGAGAATAGCTATATAACCCATTGACTTTGCAAGAATTGATTCACCTGCATGCCCGGACTCACGCTCACACTTAGGCCCTTCGTGCATGAAAATCTCACGATTGCTGAGACAGCCTTACTTTGAGATCGAGCTTAATCCTGACCACCGACTGCAAATCTCCATAATTGCGCGAGAAATGCGCCTGCCTCAGAGCCGCCGATTCCATTATTTTAAAAGGCAATGCCGCCATTTTCAGAACGCAACCGCAGAAGAACGGAAGCCGATTCGCCCGCCGGCAGAGCGCAGCTTCAGCGGGAAACAACCGAAGCTGAATGGGAGATTGCTCGACGGACATCGCATGATCTGAAAAAGATCCAGAATCGGGAGATCTCGTCCGCCGAAGTGGATCGACTCGCGAAAAAGTGGGGCGTTGCGCGAGCGACCGTATATCGCAAGCTGAGCCGATTTCGCGAAGGAGGTGACCTGGCTGCGCTACTGCCCCGGCGCCGCGGACAAAAACCCGGTTCCTCAACATTCGAAGCGGAAATCGAATTCATCGTCCGAGACTGCGCCAAGCGTCTCTGGGCATTGTCGGAGAATGCGACAGTCGAAGACATCTTTTTAGAAATCGCGAAGGAGTGCCGAGCTCGACAGTTGAGCACGCCGTCGCGCGCAACTGTCGGCCGCAGAGTTCAGAAGCTTCGGGTAGATCCTAGCAATTTCGTAGGGGAGGCTCGACAAGCGCTCCGAGAAAAAAAGCGCCTCGTTAGATCAAACTATACCGTTGGCGAGCCTTTGGCGGTGGTCCAGATTGATCACACTGTCGCGGACATACTACTTGTTGAACCCCAAACTCACTGCCTCGTAGGCCGCCCAACCCTGACGATCGCAATCGATATCGCCACCAGGTGCGTGTTGGGATTTTGCGCGAGCCTCGAGGCACCCTCATCCCTACTCGTAGCGCTATGTCTAGAAACGGCGGTATTTCCGAAGACGTGGCTCCAGAGGTCTACCTCCGGAATTGACTGGCCTATGTACGGCCTGATGAAGTCAATTCATTCAGACAATGGACGTGAATTCCACGGGCAAGCTTTTCGCCGCGGTTGCGATCTGAACGGCATCGACACGATCTATCGGCCTCCGGCGACGCCAAGATTTGGAGGTCATATTGAGCGCCTTATAGGAACATTCATGCGTCGAACGAGGCTGCTGCCTGGCAACACTTACTCGGACATGCTGGGCCACCGACCGAGATCGGCGGAATCCAAGGCGACCTTGACGTTGGGTGACTACAGGTCTTTCCTTACGGAGGAGGTTGATAGATATCACAACCGAGTTCATCGCACGTTGGGCGCGACACCTAAGACCGCTTGGGAGCGTGCCTGGAAGCGGAGTAGGGGAGTTGAATCTCCATCAGTGCCGAACAGCAGGGAGCGCTTTTTGATGGACTTTCTCCCCGTTCGGACCCGAGTTATAACGAGGGAGGGTATCGAAATTGATGGCCTGCGATTCTCGCACGAGAGTCTTCAAGGCGAGATTAACCCCACCGTTAAACGGGTGGTGCGTGTCGATCCGCGAGACATTTCACGTGTGTACTTGGAGACCCCCGACAGCCCCTATCTGTCTATTCCGCTAAGGGCGAATCACACGATGCCGAAGATGTCGTGGTGGGAATGGAAAGCAATCAGGCGGCAGCGGAACGGGCGCAGCGCTACCTATCCCCTTGAGCCGGTCCATACGACCGCATTGCGTGCCGGCCGCGCTCGAGCCCGAAAGGTTGAATGGCGGGCGCTTCAAGCAATACAGGCCTTGCCGGCACCAGACACGCGATTGCGTCCAGTCGTTCGCAGCGACATGGACTCGCCGCTACCACAATGGGAGATTCTGGATTGACCGACGCATCGTATCCCCATCTAGACCCGCGCATTCGCAATCTCGCGTCGGGAGATCCAGCCGCACGAATTCGGATGATTGAGAAGGATCTGTTCATAGAACATGACTACAGCAAGTACCTGAATTCAGTACTTGATGAATTCATGTGCGGTCCCCGACAGACTCGCATGCCATGTCTTCTAATTCTTGGCGATGCCGGCATGGGTAAGACCGCCCAGTTGCACCGCTTCCAGAGGCAGTTCCCAGACCACCATGATGAAAGCAAGGGCCAGCTACAACGCCATATAATCATGGTAAACGTCCCGACTGAGCCGACAAAGAATAACCTTCAGTTTGCTCTGCTCGAGGCTCTTGGAGCGCCCACGGTCGCCCGCCGTAGATTGATCGACCACGCTGGTGTGATCCGCAGGATGCTTTCGGCTCACCAAACAAAGATCGTCATCTTTGATGAGATTCAGCACATTTGCCATACGCGGTCTCGAGATCGAGCCGTCGTCTTGGACACGTTGAAAAGTATTTCAACCGAGAGCCAGATCAGTGTCATATGCGCTGGAACTCCGTCAGTTGAACGAGAGTTTCTAGCTGATCAGCAGATCGAACGGCGATTCGATATTACAAGTTTTGTCTCATGGTCCGTCGGCGCGACTTTTAGACGATTCTTAGAGACCTACGAACGTGCCCGGCCTTTGAGGTTGGCGTCGAATCTGACAGACCCGGTAATGATGAATGAAATATTGGCCGAAACGTCCGGGGTGACACACCGTATCATGCAACGCCTAAACGCAGCCGCCGTTGTTGCCATACATGAGAAGATCGAACGCATCACGCTTGAGCTTTTGTCGGTAAAGCGTCTGGAACCAGCAAGGGTCCTCGAGGCGAAGCGGGCAAGTACGCAGCGCTAAAGACTAACTTGAGCGGTCTTCACCGGTCTACGAGATACAAGCCTTGGATTAGATTGAGATTTTCTATCTCAGGGAGAGTGCGACAGTCTCTGGATCCATGAGATGCGACAATGGACATTTGAACTTAGCTCCCATGCCATCCCTTCGCATAATGTATATTATGTTAAATGATAGGGTACAGCTACCTCATAGTTTTGTCGCGTCTTGTCGCGCCGCATGGTTATTGGCGCTCTGCCTTCTTCCGTGAGCCCAACTTCGCTCCCTAAATCAGTAACTTGGCCAGCCCATTGTTGTGCATCGGTGGCCTTGATGTTCTCACTGCCAATTTTATGAGCTTGGCGCGGTAGCCCGACAGGCTGGCGGACAGCAGAAAGGTCTCGAAGAACCAGGTGGTATGAGCCAGATGCCATTTGACCGGGCTCGCGTCTGGCATGGACTGGACCGCCATGTCTTCGGGATTCAACGGGGCGACGAGCGCCTCAGTATGGCGGCGCAGCTGCACGTACTGGTCAAGCAGCGTCACATCCGCATTGCTTCCACGCTGTTCACACCTCGGAGAGCTTGAGGGATTCATCTCGACTTACCTCGCACATAGAGCAGCAGGAATCTCGTACAGCGGTGCGCCGCTTCAGAGGTCTTGAACTGGGCGCGGCCGCCTCTACCACCTGCAGGCCGCTTTCACCGGCGAGAAGGCGCACCAGCGCACCGCCGATCTGACCCGTTGCGCCGGTCACCGCGATTTTCCGCTTGCTACCTGACAAGTCAGTGCTCCGATGAATTGGGATCGCGTTGCTCACACCGTCCGCGTCTGAGGCGCTCAATCCCGCGGGTGCACTTGGGCGCGGAGTTCCCTCCGCGCCCAAGACCAAAATCAATAGACGCTGTAACCACCGTCGACGTTGGGGATGTGACCGGTGACGAATGAGGCTTCGTCGGACGCTATATAGACGATTCCGTCAGCCACTTCCTCGGACAGACCGAGACGAGCAAGGGGTACGCCTTCCACCAGACGCGCCTTGTTTTCCGGCGTACCGGTAAAGCGAGTCAGCATGCCCGTGTCCGTAGGCCCTGGCTTACGCATTCATGCCGCCATCAACGGTAAGATTCGCGCCGGTGATGTACGAGGACTCTGGACCGGCGACAAACGCCACCATCGCGGCGATCTCATCCGCACGCCCGTAACGATCGAGCGCTGTGGCGGCCTTCTGTGGTATCGCCCAATCACCCGAAGCGGGATTCAGATCCGTATCGATTGGACCCGGCTGCACGTTATTGACCGTGATGCCCCGGCCCCCTACCTCTCTGGACAGCGCCTGAGTGAACATCTTGACGGCTGCCTTCGTGGCCGCGTAGGGCACCAAACCGGGTGCAATGGCACGCTCACCCACTGCCGAGCCGATCATGATGATGCGGCCACCGTCCTTCAAGTGCTTCAGCGCGGCCTGAGTCGTGGCGAACACACCGCGGACGTTGATATCGATCACGCGGTCCATCTCTTCCAGTGTGGCCTCCTCGAATGGTTTCGGAATGGCCGTGCCCGCATTGTTCACCAGCACATCCAGCCGGCCGAAGGTCGCAACGGCCTTTGCGACCGCACTTTGGATTGCTTCGACGTCGGCAGCGTCCGCCTGGATCGCGATGGCCTTTCCGCCACCGAGCTCAATCGCTTTGACCACCGAGGAAGCCGCGCTGGCTCCCTTCGCGTACGTGATGGCCACGCTCGCTCCGTCTGCAGCCAGGCGCTTCGCGATCGCTGCGCCGATGCCCCGTGAGCCGCCGGTCACGAGCGCTACTTTGTTCGTCAATTTATTCATTGCGCTAAACTCCTGATGACAGATTTATGCCTGAAAAGTCCTTTAAGAACGGTCGCTTTTCTATCGACAGCCCTGCAGCGAAGGCGAATGCGGCCGCTCGGGCGATTCCGGTGAGGGCCCCGGTAATGAGAACGACTTTGTTGATGGTGCTTGACATGATATTTTTTCCTCGGTTGGTATGATGTCGAATTCAGGCTGTTTTGGCGGACTTAACTGCCCGGCTACGGACGAACTCACGTCGGTCGGCAAGCTTCCGTTGTGCACCGACCGTCATATGATCGGGTTGCCAATTCCCGCCATGGTCAAAAGTACATGTGACGCCACCGATACCAGGAATGTCGGCAAGCACACGCTCGACCTCCATCTGGAAATACGGCAGCGCGTGACACAGCGGCGATGTCATGCGAAGGGCGACGACCACATTCCCCGACGCGAACTCCACGTTCTCGACCATTCCCATCTCGACAATCGACAAAGGGACTTTGGTGGCAGCGCTGCAAGGGTCAATGACTTGCTGCAGACGCGACATCACATCTTCTTGCGTAAAGGCCGTCATTCTGCAAACCCCTTCGCGTCAGTGGTCGCGTACGGTTTTGGCTTCCCTTTTGACCGCTCAACGGCGAATTCATCCCCTTCGATGTTCTTCGTGAGAGCTGGTGCATCAAGCCCATGCATTCGAAGATAATTAAGTCCAAGAATCTTTCTCTTGATCTCTTCCGTGATTTCCGGGAGGCCCTCTCGTTCACGCATTTCCTGCGAAAACTGAAATCGTTCCCAGAACCACCTCAGCGGCGGCTCAGGGTGTAAAACACTGGCACCCGAGGCCCACACGATCCGGTCGAACGCTCCTGCTCCGGCATGGGCGATAAGGCCCGCCATGACTCTCTCGAACGCGCCCGGTTTGGCTACCGCCAGATTCGATGTGGTTTCGAGGTTCACCCAGACGTTCGAAAATCGCGCGAGCTGAAACGCCGTCTCCTCGATGAACGCAAAACCACCGTGCACGACCTCGAACTGCAAATCGGGAAACGCGGCAGCGGCCGCATCGATGTCGTCCATCCGGTAGTGATCCATTGGCACGGGTCCCAGAGGGATGGCCTTATGGATGGCCACGGCCCTGAGCCCTAGATCGAGCGCTCGCCGAAATAGCGGAAATGCGATTTCCGGATCATCCATATGCCATCCGACGACACCGTCCGCCGTGTAGCTATTTGGATAAAGCTTGAGGCCGACCGGATTCAACTCTTCCACCTGTTCTTCAAGCTGGTCGAGCGCCTTCTCCGGAAATACGGGATCCACTCCAGCATAAACCTGGAACCGCCCGGGCCATCTCTCGCGGGCCTCCCGGGCTTTCTGTATGCCGGATCCGCCGTCCTTGAAAGCGTTTATGGGAATGACATGATGACAAGCGAAATCATAGTCGCTTTCGACGAACAGCATCTTTGCGGTTTCCGCAAGCCTCCAGTCGCGCGTGAATTGCTCGCGTGGAAGCCTGTGTCCCACTGGAGACAGGCCATAGTGAGCGCCATAGAACGCATCGACAACGGCCTGCGAATACCGGCCGGCAGCATAATTCTTTGCTCGGAGATCGTAGCTGTGCGCTGATGCATCGACAACGAATACGTCTTGAATCACGTATCTATTCCTCCGGTCTCTCATCCATCTTGAGAAAAGCCTCGCGCGCCTCGCATACTCCCGCGCAGTTTGACCGCGATCTGCCTCTTGCACCGTCGGCTGACCCTCGATCAAATAAAAACGCCCGTCACGCCCCGGCAAGATATGAGCGCTGTGCTGGATGTACTTGCTCCGCAACTGAATGTGCGACTTACAATAAAGAGATTTCTGTGTGCTGGATTGACAGAACCTGCCGTGAGTTGGCTTTACGTGCGCGGGTAGCGCAATGAGATGACGCGATGTCATTGCCCGCGTGACCTTTTGGCATCCAGGTAGGTTTCCAATGAAATGTTGGCAGAACGCCAGCGGGACGCCTTCCGCGACACCAAACCGACGGTAAGCAAAGCGCACGCAAGCGGCCTCTACGAACTGCGTTGGGGCGGTTGTGTACGTATATGTACTCATGATGTTTCTTGTTACCTGCCAGTCAGCTTATTCATAAAAATTCCTTGATACCGCTATGAGTATTTGGGAGAGACAATCTACTTCCAACAGAGGGGGCACTGAGATGACCGCTCTCCAAACCAGCACCGACAAGGCGTCAATCGGGTTCATCGTGGCTCGCGCACGACGGCTGCGACTTTAGGACCGACCGCGTTCTGAGGGAGCGTTTCCCAGCCGCCCCCTAAAGCCTTGTAGACAGCGATGAGCGAGGTCGCCGAATCGGTCCTGCTTTGCGATAGCAGAAGTTCCGCGCTCAGCGCCGTACGTTCCGCGTCCAGCACCTCCAGAAAATCGATCAAGCCGCCCTCGAAACGTTTGCGCGCGAGATCCGCCGCCTTATCACTGGCACTTGCCGCGACGCGGAGTGCGTCGCGGTGGGTCTGAGACCGGCCGTAGCTGATCAAGGCGCCTTCGGTGTCCTCGAGCGCGTTCAGAACCGCGCCCTCATAGCTCGCGAGCGCCGCATCAGTCTGAGCTCTCGCGCCCGAAATCCGCGCGCGCACGCGCCCAAAGTCAAAGGCCGCCCAGCTGATACTCGGACCCACCGAATAGAATCGCGTCTCGCTCTGACCGAACTGGCCGAACACCGGCGCGACATACCCTGCGCTTCCGACCAGTGTGACTCTTGGGAAGAGGTCTCCGACCGCCACACCCACTCGGGCGGTCGCGCCGGCGAGACGTTGTTCCGCCACGCGAATATCAGGGCGACGGCGCAGCAGCTGCTCCGGCGTTCCGATGCTGTTAAGTGCCGGCAATTCGGGAGTCACGATGATTGGGGACAGACGCGCTGAGAGCGCGGTCGGCTGGCGTCCCGTGAGTACACTCAAGCGGTAGACGGTCGTCGCGATCGAGGACTCGAGCGTGGGGACTGACGCCAGTGTCGTTTGCCACTGCGCTTCCGCGCGAGAAGTGTCGAGTTCATTGCCCCGCCCCGCCTCCAATCGCGTCCGCGTGAGCTTCAGCGTGCTCAACTGGTTCTCGGCGTTGCGAATGGTCAAAGAGATCTGGTCCTGCAGGCCCCGAAGCACGAAGTAATCCCGCGAGACTTCTGCAATGACGCTGACCCTCGCATCCTGGAGCGTCGCGGCGGCCACACCAACATCCGCTCTCGCTGCCTCTACGTTGCGTCTTACGCGCCCGAATAGGTCGAGCTCCCACAGACCATCGAATCCTGCTTGAGCCGTAGTGAATGTGCGATCGCTATCGTCGAAACCTGGTAGCTGTTGAGCAGCGTCGTGGTTGCGGGAATATCCTGCCTCTGCTGTAATGGTCGGGAATAAATCGAAACCCGCTAGACGTCGCGCCGCGCGGGCGGATCCCAAGTTGGCCGCGGCAACAGCCAAGTTCTTGTTGCGCTCGAGAGCCTCGGCGACCAGGTCGTTGAGAATGTCGTCATTGAATCCCGTCCAGTAGTGTGCGACAGCGGCCTCACTGCCGAACCCGGGTTCGCTCGCGTTGACGAAGTTTAGGGCGACCGCGGTTTCGGGCCTGTGGTAGTTGGGCCCGACCGCGCAGCCTCCCAGGACTAATGCCCCCGCAACCACAACAAGCTTATGCACCGGCGGGCCCCTGGCCTGTCGGGGCGATGACGAGGGAAGGCTCCGTCGTTGGCGAGGGCGCGGATTCGGCTCGTTTAAATCTTGACCGCAGGCTCTCGATCGTGACGAAGAACACCGGTGTTAGGAAAAGGCCAAACAAGGTCACACCCAACATGCCGGAAAGGACGGCGATGCCGATCGCCTGGCGCATTTCACTTCCTGCGCCGCTGGCGGTCGCGAGCGGAACGACACCCATGATAAAAGCAAAGGAGGTCATCAAGATGGGTCGCAAGCGCAAGCGACATGCCTCGATGGCCGCAGCGACCGGGGTAAGACCATGCTCGACGCGCTCGCGAGCGAACTCGACGATCAAGATCGCGTTCTTACAGGCCAAACCTACCAAGACAATAAAGCCCATTTGCGTGAGAACGTTATTCTCTAAGCCCATCAACCAGATCCCCAGCATGGCGAACAGCAAACACATCGGCACAATCAAAATAACCGCCAATGGCAGGGTCCAACTTTCGTACTGCGCGCACAAGATCAGGAACACCAACATCACGCAAATCGGAAAAACGAAAACAGCCGTATTTCCCGCGCTTTTTTGTTGGAAGGTAAGATCCGTCCATTCGTAGCCGAATCCGTTCGGCAGGGTGTCTTTGAGCACCCGCTCGATGGCTCCGTTCGCCTGACTGCTCGACGCATGGGAGGACGAGCCGCCATTGATGTCCGCGGCCAAGTAGACGTTGTAGTGCGAGACGCGATCCGGTCCTGCTTCGAATCGGACGTCGGTCACCGCGCCGATCGGCACCATCTCGTCGTTCAAGTTTCGCGTCTTCAGATTGGCGATATCCTCCGGCTTGCTGCGAAATTTCGGTTCGGCCTGTGCGAACACGCGGTAAGTGCGACCGAAGAGATTAAAGTCGTCGATATAGACGGAGCCCAGGTACGTCTGCAGCGTGTCGAAGACGCGCGACAGGGGGACCCCCTGGCTCTTGGCCTTGACTCGGTCCACATCGGCAAAGAGTTGCGGGACGCTATTCTGAAACGTCGAATAAGTCGCATACGGATTAAGCTCCGGCTGCTGCCGCGCCTTGGTGAGCACCTCCGCCGTCACGCGTGCGAGTTCGTCATAGCCGTGCCCGCTGCGATCCTGGATGTACAGTTTGAAGCCGCCCGTCGTGCCCAGCCCTTCGACGGGCGGGGGTGGGACAGTGAAGATCGTTGCATCTTGGATGACGCCGAACTTCTTATTGAGCCCGCCTGCGATCGCGGCGGCCGATAGATTCTTGGTTTTGCGCTCATCGAAGGGTTTAAGTATGAAGAACACCACCGCCGTATTGCTCAAGTTCACGAAGCCTTGAATCGACAGGCCCGTAAACCCAAAAGCGTGCGCAACGCCCGGGGTTTCCAACGCGATAGCCGAAATCCGCCGAACCACCTTCTCCGTGCGATCGAGTGAGGCAGCGTCAGGCAGCTGCACGATTCCCGCGAGATACTGTTTGTCCTGCTGAGGAATAAACCCGCCCGGCACGCGTTGGAAAATCCCCCACGTGCCGACCAGCAAGGCGAGGAATCCGATGAGAACGACAGCGCGAAGCGCGCTCACCCGCCCGACCGCGTAACCATAGCCGCCCGACACTCGCTCGAAGTTGTGATTAAACAGGCGAAAGAAGCGCCCAAAGATCCGATTGATGAGTCTTTGAAAGACGTCGGGCGTTGCGCCTTTAGGCCTCAACAACAGCGCGGCTAATGCAGGCGACAAAGTGATCGAGTTGAAAGTCGAGATTAACGTGCTCGCCGCGATGGTGATGCCAAACTGACGATAAAACTGTCCGGTGATGCCACTAACGAAGGCCACGGGGATAAACACGGCGCACAGCACCAACATGATCGAGACGATGGGGCGCGTAACCTCCTTCATCGCGGCATGCGCCGCCGCGTGCGGGCTCAGTCCCCCGTCAATCTTTCGCTCGACGTTCTCCACAACAACGATCGCATCATCGACAACGATGCCGGTCGCGAGCACGAGGCCAAATAGCGTCAGGGCATTGATCGTAAATCCCGCGAGGAGTAAGGCCGCCAGCGTCCCAATAATCGCAACCGGCACAGCAATCAGCGGTATCACACTCGCCCGCCAGGTCTGCAAGAAGACGACTACCACCAGAACCACGAGTCCTACCGCTTCGAATAGCGAGTGGACGACCGCTTCGATCGAGCTTCGAACGAATACCGTCGAGTCGTAGGCGATCTCGTAGCTCATCCCCTCCGGGAAAGACTTCGCGAGTTCCTTCATCGAGGAGCGAACCGCGTCGGACAGCTTTAAGGCATTGGCGCCGGGAAGCTGGAAAACCGGCATCGCGACCGCATTTCCTCCATCGAGCATGCTGCGCAACGCATAGTTATCCGGCCCTAACTCCAGTCGCGCTACATCGCGAAGATAGGTCTTGTCCCCGCCTTCGCCGCTTTTGACTACGATATTCTCAAACTCTTGTTCGGTCTTCAGCCGCCCTTGCACATTGAGAATGTATTGGAATTCCGTGCCGGGCAGAGCCGGCTGCCCGCCGATCTGGCCGGCGGCCACCTGCACATTTTGTTCGCGAACGGCCTGCAACACTTCATCGACATCCATGTTGCGTGCCGCGATTTTGCCAGGATCGAGCCATAGTCGCATCGCGTAGTCACCCGACCCCCAGACCCACACGTCGCCCATCCCGGGTAGGCGAGCGAGAACGTCCTTAATCTGGATAACCGCGTAATTTCGCATGTAGAGTGAGTCGTACCGGGCCGAGTGTAGAAACACCACCATCGTCAGATCTGGCGAGCGCTTCTTGGTGACGAGGCCCAACTGGCGCACGACCTCAGGGAGGCGAGTTTCCGCCTGTGCGACGCGGTTTTGGGTTTGGACCTGAGCGATGTCGAGGTCAGTACCCAACCTGAATGTCAGGGTGATTGAGAAATTGCCATCCGGCGTGGATGTTGAATTGGTGTAAAGCGCGTTCTCGACGCCATTGATCTCTTGCTCAAGCGGGGTAATGACGGTCTCGGCAATTGTCTTCGGCGAGGCCCCAGGATATTGGCCACTGACAACCACGGTCGGCGGTACGATCTCCGGGTACTCGCTGATCGGGAGCGCGGGCATTGCCAGCAGACCGGCCACGGTAAAAAGGATGGCTATTACGGTCGCGAAGATCGGCCGCTCGATAAAGAAAGACGAGATGTTCATCGAGCCGGCCTCAATTCCGCACGGCCGCGGGACTGGTGCCCAATTGATCAGGGGTCATCGGCACTCGTTGCGGCGTGACGGTGATTCCCGGATGAACGCGCTGAGCGCCGTTCACGACGATCAGGTCCCCCGCCTTTAAGCCTTCATGCACAACGCGAAGACCGTCAATGACACGGCCGAGCTTGACTCGTCGGTACTCAATTTGATTGTTTGCGCCAAGCAGCAAGACGTATTTTTGGCTCTGATCGGTGTTAACCGCGCGATCCTCAATGAGGATGGCCGAATATTCACCGCTACCGAGCAGCAGCACGCGGGCAAACAGGCCTGGTGTATACGCGCCGTCACTGTTGTGTAGGATGGCTCGAACACGCAGTGTTCCAGTCTGCGGGTTTAATTGGTTATCGACAAAGTCGACCGTGCCCGCATGCGGGAAGCCCTCCTCGTTGGCGAGGCCAATCCGCACGGGGTTCGGCGCATCACGCGAACTCTGGCGCTCTCCGCTTCGCGCCATTTTCATGTAGCGAAGATAGGTTTGCTCATCGCCATCGAAATACAAGTAGATCGGGTCCATCGAGACCACCGACGTGAGCAGGGTTCCGCCGTTATTGCCTCCCGTGACGAGGTTGCCACGGGTCACCTCGGCCCGGCTGACGCGCCCAGAAATGGGACTCATTACTTGTGTGAAATTTAAATTGAGCGCGGCGGTCGCGAATGAGGCTTCGGCCGCGGCGACGTTGGCCTCGACCTGAGATACCGAGCTTTCGCGCTCGTCCAATTCCTCGGCCGATACAGCGCCGCTCTCTTTCAAGTGTTTGACGCGTTCGAGCTCAACGCGGGCAAGAACAAGGGCGCTCTTGTTTCGTTTGACCTCAGCTGCCGCGCGATCACAGTCCGCCTTATAGGGCCTCGGATCGATGACGAAGAGCAGTGCGCCCTGCTTGACTATCGTCCCTTCGGTAAACGCCACCTTATCGAGGTAACCGGAAACTCTAGGTCGTATTTCAACACTCTCCACGGCCTGCAATCGGCCGGTAAACTCGTCCCAGTCTTTGACCCGCTTGACGAGCACTTGCGAGACGGAGACTTCGGGTGGTGCGCTGGCTTGTCCTGCGCCACCGGATTTAGCGCATCCGCCGACCGAGACAATCGTGGCAATGAGGGCACTTAGGCCTCTGAGGACGAATGCGTATCTCATAGTGCTCCTACGAAGTAATCGATGCTTTTCTGCAACTGAGCCCGAATACATGGCGGCCACAGGCCGTCGGCGAGATTGTGCAGTGGTGCTAACCGGTCGAATTGATTGCGCGTGCCCACCGTTGTCATTGCCTGCGTACTCGTCACGCGCCCGATTGCGCAGCCAGCCGATGAGGTCAGCGGGTCCCGGGACTGATTGAGCGTGCTTCGTCAGGGGCGAGAGCATTGCCACCTAGCATGCTGGATACTGCATCCGAGCGCGCGGTGACTCCTCGAAATTCTGATGGATGAGCTGCGGCGCAAGGGTCGATGAATGGACACCGACGAGCTGGGAGTTACCTTGTCTACGATGAGCATTTTGCTAAAGACCATTGCTTGTCACGCCCGGATCGATCGTGCGATAGTTGCGCTGCTGCTCGCTCTTAGCAAACTAAGCATCGGAGGTCCATAGACGTGAGATTTGCATCCATTCCCCGTTTATTCTCCGATCACCCCGCTTCCGTAGGCGAGACGTACCTTCAACACGGGCGCTACGCGCTGGGCTTTGGCTGGACCATGTTGCGCGGCTCCATTGCATGTTTTCTTCATGCGCTGTTTCCGTGGGCACATACACGTACCGGCAGCAACACTGTCATCCGCCTCTACGACCGGATGGTAATCAACCGCCGCAAAATGCGTGGGGATGAAATGAGTCCGTTGGATTCGGTTGGCGAGAACATATGATGCGGCAGAATCGCCTCGCAGCATGACAAGGTCAGAATTGCGAACGCTCGCCACCCAGAGCGGCAACGATATCGTTGCCTGTTTTTTCCATCCAGAGAGCGAACCGAAGGCATGCGTTCTGATCGTTCCAGCGATGGGAGTCGCTCAGAAATTCTACTCACCCTGCGCGTGCTGGTTAGCTTCCCAAGGCTTTCTGGTCGCTACCTTCGATTATTCCGGTATCGGACTTTCGCGCCGGACTGACTTGCGAAGGCTCAAAGTGAACATCCTCGATTGGGCCAAGTTCGACTGCGAGGCCATGATTCATGCAATCACAATGGAAGCGCGTGCCAAGCCACTCTATTGGCTGGGGCACAGCCTAGGTGGGCAGATTATAGGTCTAGTACCTAGCGGCGTTCGCATTGCAAAAGCAGTGACGATTGCCTGCGGCAGCGGATATTGGTTGGATAACGCACCTAGTCTGAAAAGGAAGGCATGGTGGGTGTGGTACGTTGCGGTGCCAATCGCAACGCGCCTATTAGGCTACTTCCCGGGAAAACGATTGCGGAAAGTCGGCGACTTACCACGAGGGGTCGTTGAGCAATGGCGCCGGTGGTGTCTTGATCCCCACTACGCCGTGGGTGCGGAAGGACCTGAGATTCAAGCGCAGTTTGAGGCGGTGAAGATTCCCATTACATCGCTTTCCTTTGTCGACGATGAATTCATGTCTTTGAAGAATACAGAATCAATGCATGGGTTCTACCGGAACGCGCCACGCACCATGACGCGAATTTCGCCGACAGACGTTGGTGCGACGCGTATAGGGCATTTTGGGTTCTTCAATGCGCGATTCCAAGAAACTCTCTGGCGAAGGTATCTACTGCCGGAATTGACCGCGGAAATTGGCCTAGGTCAACTGCCCAGTAGCGCCGCCCGCCGCTAGCGGTGCCGCCTGCAATGCTGCGCACTGCGGAAAGTACATCTTAATTGACTTTAACACCATTAAAGTATAATATAACTTACATGAAGATCGCCAAGCCCCGGCCAGACGATGCCCCGGGACAATCCCTTATGCGCCTCGGCTCCCGAATCCGCGTGGCCCGCACTCGTCGCAAGCTTCGTCAGGAGGACTTGGCCCATCAGATTGGGCGCGCCCGCGCGACAGTTGTGGCGATCGAGAAAGGCTCTCCCAATACCGAAATTGGCGCGTACGTCGCCGCACTCTGGGCACTCGGACTCTTGCAGGAGCTCGATCTCGTTGCAGATCCCGGCCTCGATCGCGATGGCCAAGCGCTGGCGTTCTCCGCGGTCGACAAGCGGGTGCGGCCGCGGCAGCAGCTCAACAATAAATTTTAGTATGGCCGCCGGCCAATGGCTCAAACAACCTACGTCTTCATCTATCTCCCGGGTCAGATCCATGCCACCGTCGCGGGCCGGTTCGACTGGGAGGCCGCTGTCACTCCCCATGTCGGAGAATTCGTGTATGCCGAGTCTTATCTGGCCAACAACACCGCTGTCCCCTTGGATCCCATCGCCTTGCCGCTCAGGGCGCAAGTCTTCGCGACGACGCTGTCATCCGGATTCTTTGGCGTATTCCGAGATGCCATTCCGGATGATTGGGGACGCCACGTCGCGCAGAAGCTCTATGGCAACTCGTATCAAACAGACTTCGATTACCTCTGGCTGCCTACCGCAGATAGAATCGGCGCGCTCGCTTTCGGCGAGTCGACGCGGGCCCCTGTTGAAGAGAAGCCATTGCTCGAATGGGAACAGCTCGAGCAGTCAGCGTTGCTCGAGACCATCCAAAACATTGATCGCGACATTCCGCTGACGCCGGCGGAAGAGGAAGCGGCTCTCGCGTTCGGTGCCGGAACGTCCGCCGGGGGGGCGAGGCCGAAGCTCAGCGTTCGTAAGAACGGGAATGTCTGGCTGGCAAAGCTCAATCGGCACAGCGATAGGTTCAATGTCGTCCGTGTCGAATGCGCGATGCTGGATCTCGCCGCAGCGTGCGGCATCTCTGTACCCGAGCACGGAGTCGAGCACGTTCATGGGCAGGACGTCCTTCTGGTCAAGCGCTTCGACCGAGCGGTTACGGGTGAGGGAATTCTCAGGCATCGCATGGTAAGCGCGGGCACGGCGTTCCAAGCCGACGAAGCCGTAGCTAGAAACTCCTATACAGGATCGTATCCGCGCCTGGCGCGGGAGTTCTCACGCTGGACCGTGACGGGCGATCAAGATCGCCGGGAACTGTTTCGCCGCGTGGCCTTTAACTCGTTGGCATCCGTGACCGACGATCACGAGCGTAATCATGCGTTGATCGCGGAGAACATGCATTTCAGACTGTCTCCTGCATTCGATCTCGTTCCGCGACCGGGAAACACCCAACGACGCTATCTAGCGCTGCCTGTCGGCGATTTCGGCGCACCTGCCGCGCGTCAGAACATGATCTCGAGTGTGGGCGCGTTCGGTCTCTCACCGAGAAAGGCTAACGGCATCATCGATGAGGTACAGGAAGTGGTGCGAGCCAATTGGCGCAGCAGCTGCACGGACTGCGGCGTCCGTGACACGGATGTCGCCAGAATCGAGGGTTGTTTCGATCCGCCTTTCTTTGAGAGCCAGCTTCCACCAAACGCTGTGATGTGACGGCGGCCAAAGCACAGACATCAATGCGCCCCCTCCTCCGTGCATGAACCGGAGGTCGTCACCGAGGACGTCGCAACAAGACCCCCACAGGATCTCCGGCCCAAGTATTGGCCCAATGCGGCGATGCGATGGATCACTTGTCATCACCAACTAAACCATCGATGTCATTTCGATATATCATAGGTAACTATATGAATAATATTAATTTTATTTCGGGTAAATCGAATTAGCCCCCGAAGAATGTCGATTCGCGGGACTTATGTCCGCTGGTCGAACTGCAGCGTTCAAGTGTAGGGATCTGACAGAACTTCGCGCCCTCCCCTATGCCGCTTTCTCGAAGCTGATCAGCCGCTGCACAAACACACTGTCACGACTCGCCGTCATCATCAGTTCTTCAGTCGCGCGTGTCATTGCCACGTAAAGCAACCGCGCGTCGGCAGACTCTTCCTCTTTATAAGGCATGAACCCAATCCCAGCGATAGTCACGATAGGGAATTCCAAACCCTTGCTGCTATGTAGCGTCATTACTTTTACGCTATCGCGGTGAGAACCGTTGCGTTTTGAATCCCTGTTGTTTAGCCACTCATACGGAACCTTCAACAAATCGAGCGCACGGGTGATTTCGTCGGCGATGAATCCTGCCTTGTATAGAACAGCCATATGATTCCATGGCCTGCCCTGTGTATTAAGCCGCGACAGTTGTTCCGCGATATATTTGGCCTCTGCCTTGAGCGAACCCAATCGGATGACTTGCGGCGTTGGTCCGTGGCGGCCCGCGACTTCTGGCTTAATCAGCGGCACGCTGTCTTCATCTGCATCCGCTGGTGCCAAAATGTCCTTGGCAAACGCATACGCGCAATTGAGAATCTCGTTGGTGTTGCGATAGTTCACTCTGAGAATGGTTGTGCGGCCTTGCGCCTGAATGCCGACGCTTTTAAAACTGAAATTGGCGGCTCGCTTCCGGCCATATATGGATTGGGCATCGTCGTACAGAAGCAGTAGCGCATTGGATGCTGGATCAAGCATCTGAGTAACGAGCTTGAACCAATCTGCCTCGAAGTCGTGTCCTTCATCGATTAGCACCGCACCGTACTGGGCGCGGGGAATTTGTCCACGTTCCACGGCATCGCCGACAGCGGATGCTAACCTTTCGAAGAAGCCATCCCCCTCGTGGGGCTTCGGCACGTGATAAAGGTTTAGCTGATCGCTGCACCAGCGATGGAAATTGCGAACGACCACTCGTTCTCCCAGGCCGCGCGCAACCATCAGTTGTTCCAACTTCGCCGCGAGGACTATGTTGTAGCACAGTATCAAGATCGGCTTACTCACTGTCTTGGCAAGCTGCTCGCAGCGGTAACCCAATAGGAGTGTCTTACCAGAACCGGCGACACCGTGAATAACTCGATGTCCATCGCCCAAGCTTCGGGCCAATTGTTCCTGCTGCAGATCCATGATGTGCAGCAGAGTATCGCCTATGGGCTCGTTTCTGACGGCGGACTCTGTCGGTCCGAACAGGCTGCGCTGTGAAATACGGACCTCCGGAAATAAATGCCATCGAATACGGTCGACCTGAGGCAGCGTAAGCACATGCGGAAACTCGACGTTGAACATCTCCCACAGCCGTTTTTGAAAATCTTCAGCCTCCGCGCCTTCCGTCATCTCGTCTTTGCAGATAACCAAGTGTGAAGGCAGGATCTCGCCTAGGTCCGTGCTGTCAAATTGTTTGCGGGTGATTTCCGCTAACACGACACCGTATCCGTATGGACACACGAGCTTGCCGCAATGAGCGTGACCTTCCGGCGCAACGAGTTGGGAATCCCGTTCCAGCGCATTCTTGACGCCGAAGGCATTCTGCCGCGCCTGCAAGAGTGGATTGCCAACCTCTTTGGGCCCGGTTGCTGTCAACAAAGTAGCCGACACTGGATTGATCCTTTGAATATCGTCTCGCTTCCAGTCCTTTACCTCGAGGATAAGCACGCCGCGGCGCGGGTGAAGCATCACGAAGTCTGGATGTTGGTACTTGGTGCCAATCGGCACGTCGTACCAGCATAGATAGTCAGGCTCGAGCAATGCCTCCAATCGCTGGGCGAACCGCCGCTCTCCAGATGTCATCCGACGCGTGCAACTACTAAAAGCCGGTATCAGTGTCGCCATCGATCCAGTTCCTTTGGTGGGCCGTTCATCGGGCGTCAACGCCTACGAATGAGAGAAATTTTATAACCTACCGAGATGAATAGCCGAGCGACCAGTAGTCACAATTCGCTGATTATTTTCCGATGTTCGGTCTGTCGGCGGCTCTGCCAGTACGAGGTTCGCGATGGATCCGGGGTCGCACCGGTACGGAAGAGTTGCTCATTCGGGCATGATTCCTAATCGGAGGCACTCTCTCGCCGTCAAACTTGACGGATTGATTTAATATAGATTCGACTTTAGTATTATAATAACCTAATTAATATAGATATTATAGACACTCGCAGGCGTCAATAACCAGGAAATCTTAATCGCATAGAAGACTGATCTTCGTAATAACGTGTCACCAACTATCCGTGGTACGACAGCATTTGGCCAAATCCTGTGCCAACGACACGACGAAAGTTGCCCACGACTCCGGATCACCACCAGATGCGCTGCCACGACTAACGCTGGTTGTCGACTTCTCGCCCACGCCACGAGAGCACGATCTCGACGCTCAAGCCCCCGCCTGAGCGATTATTGGCGCGAATCGTGCCGCCGCAGGCCTCGATGCCGCGCCGAGCAATGGCGAGCCCCAGCCCGTAGCCATCGGGGCGAGCGCGAGATCCGCGAAAGAACGGCGTGAACAGGTCGGGCAGTTCGTCTTCTGGAGTGCCGCGGCCGTCGTCGAGGACACGCAGTGTGTACAGTCGCTTAACCGCATCGACGGATGTCTCGACCCGAACTATGCGACTTTCCGGAGCATGTTTGAGCGCGTTGCGGACAACGTTCTCTATGGCGCTGTGCAGAAGCTCGGGGCGCCCCTGAACCGTCGCCGAGCCTCGATGGTCGTCCCAAATGACTTCTCGCTCATGCGCCTGGGCCTCGAAATTGGCGTCGTGGACGATGTCACGTACCAGATCGCGCATGTCGACATGCTCGTCCACGGCGATCAAATTACCGCCTTCGAGGCGCGATAATGTCAGCAACTCGCCGACCAAGCGGTCGATGCTCATGATCTCCGCTTCGATGCGAGTGATCATGGCCCCGAGCTGATCGGGATTCTGGAGTATGAGCCCGGCCGCGGCCTGCAGGCGCGCGAGCGGCGAGCGCAATTCGTGCGACACATCGTGCAGCAGGCGACGCTGACCCTGCATCGAGGCCTTTAACCGAGCGGCCATGCGATCGAAGTCGCGGCCGAGATCGGCCAGCTCGTCATGGCGGGCGCCTAGGTGTGGTGCGATCCGCCGGTCGAGATCCCCCGAAGCCGCCGCTTCAAACGCCGAGCGCAGGCTTCGTATGGGCTTCGCCACATATCCGGCGAGCAGCAAGGCCGTGACGATGCTTGCGGCGAGCGTCGCTAGAATCGGTATTGGGGGTGGCATGTGGTGTAACCACGGTCGGGGGATAGGACCGCGCCACAGCATGACGCCCGGTCGATCAACGCCATGTCTCACCGCGTACAATGTGTAGCGATTGCCATCCGCCGCTTGAACCTGGCGGATCCCAGGGGATTCGGGCCGATCCCTTGGCAGCCGGCGAATCTCTGCTGCGACATCGAGAGGCACGAGGCGGCCGAGTACATCGCGCCCCGCTGCATCGACGGCGAACACCGTAGGTCCCCGCTCGCGCTCGGACCAGTTTCGGAATGCTCCGGTCCCGCCGTACCGCAACACTTCGGCCGCGGCGTCGGCCATCGGACCCGCGGCAATGTCGTTGAAGGCTGCCTCAGTGCGGCGGCTAGTCAGCCAGAACAAACTACCGACCGCGATAATCCCGGCCAGCTGCGCCAGCCAGACGAAGGCGAAGAACTTCCAAAATAGCCTCCCCACGCCCTACTCCTTCAGCAGTTGGTAGCCCTGGCGGTGGACGGCCTGAATTCGCGATCGCCCGTCAGCCAGCGAGCCTAGCTTGCGACGCACGCTGCTCACGTGTACATCAACACTGCGATCATGCCGTGCGATCGGCCGGCCAAGCGCGCTCTCCGACAGGTCCGCCTTGCTGACCGGACGACCGGCGTGCCGCAGCAACAATTCCAGCAAATTGAATTCTGTGCTGGTCAACACGAGAGGACCGCCCATCCACTCCGCGCGCCGCTGCTCCGGCCACATCGTTAGCGCACCTGCGGTGAGTGGGCCCGCCGGACGGCCGGGAGCCGCCCCCGGCGTCGTCCTGCGCAGGATCGCCCGAAGCCGCGCGACCAACTCGCGCGGTGTACACGGCTTGGTCACGTAGTCGTCAGCGCCGAGCTCGAGCCCGGTTATCCGATCTGCATCATCACCCCGCGCCGTCAGCATCAGCACCGGCAGCGTGCTCTCGCGCCGAATGTGGCGCAGCACCTCGAGGCCGTTCAGCCGCGGCATCATCACGTCGAGCACCACCATCGCGTAGCGACCGGACAAAGCCTCGGCCGCGCCGAGCGCGCCGTCGTTCGTCGTGGTGACGGAGAACCCGTCCTGAATCAGGTACTCGCTCAGCAGAGAGATCAATTCGGTATCGTCGTCGATCAGCAGAATATGGTTCATGAGACAGGGTCCACGGGGCTTGCAACCGCGGTACGCGGCCATCGCTCGTAACCGTAGCATACGAGGCTCCGGAGCGTGCGATCCACTTGTTGCGATCTAGGCTCCATCCGGACAACGCGACCGCCGCCCTCGATGTATGCGCTAGATGATTTATCGCTGACTCCATCGCACAACGATAGGGAACCAATCGAGCATTGCTTCGATCCGCGTGAGCTCAAGTGCATCGGCGTGGCTGCCAGCCAAGACTGTTCAGTTGATCGTGCGAACCCCTGAGGAAGGAGGCGGGGTAAATATTTGTAAAGTTCTTGGATGAGTGTCTCGTCCAACTGTCCAAGATCTCGACAGGCAGAACAGCAGGTAGGAGTCTGCCGAAAGACCTCGGCTTTTTTTATTCATGGGAGAACATATCCAGTGTCAATTTCTACTCGCCACGCGGTTGCGCTCTTGCTCGCGGGTGTTTTTCTAAACGGATGCAGCAAATCAGATGGCAATGCTGAGATACGCGTTCTGAACACGAGTATCGACTACAGTTCTCTAGACCTCTATCTCGACAACGGCACCACGAACACTCGCGAAATCACCGCCGCCGCCTCCGGCGCATTGACCGACTACCTAGGTGTGGGTGCCGCCAGCTACACGGTCGAGTTCACGAGCAACAACGTGCAGAGTTCGCTGAAGTCGGTCGACGAGAACCTCGCCAAAAACACACATAGAACTTACGTCGCCTATGGCAACTCCGGTAAGTTCGGAACATTGGAGATCCTCGAAGACCAGGATGCACCCTCCGCCTCCTACACCAAAGTGGAACTGCTCGATGCGGCGCTGGACGCTGGAAGCGTGGACGTGTATCTCACGGACCCATCGGTGGCCCTGAGCAACTCTTCGCCCACGTTTGCCGGCGTAGCTGGAGGAACCATCGCCAGTGCAGGCTTCGTCACGATCAACAGCGGCACCTATCGTATTCGGGTCACGGCCGCAGGCAGTCAGACCGACGTACGCCTGGATAGTGTGACGGGGATAACTTTCACCAGCCAAGAGATCCTGTCAATCATTGTCACCGGTAGCGGCGGCGGCGTACTCGTGAACGCAACGGTCCTTCCTCAGCAGGGTACCCAGACTGTCGTGAACAATCCGTATGCACGGGTACGCGCAGCCGCCGGCATCCCTTCGGGGTCGAATCTCACTGCAACGTTGGGCGGTACGAACTTGCTGGGCGCTGCAGCCGCCAACACGGTGTCGCAATACACGTTGGTCACTGCCGGCACGCAGACACTGAATTTGACGTTCAGTGGCGCTGCCCTTCCCGCTAGCAGCCAGGCGCTTACGGCGGGCGACGATTATACCGTTCTGGTTTTGAACGGTACCGGCGTCTCTGGAACGACCACGACGCTAATCACCGACGATAACCGCCTGCCGTCCACATCCTCGTATGCCAAAATCAAGCTCGTCAATGCCATGTCCGCGCTCGGCGATCCGGTCTCGCTGAACGTGAACTACACGCCGGTGGCCAGCGCGATAGCACTGGGCAGTGCTTCCCCTTCCACCGAGGTCACGGCGGGTACCAACTCGGAGATAGACACCGTCGATGCGAACACCTCGACGACTCTATTCACGAATACGACGGCCACCTTGAACGGCAGCGGGGTATACGACCTGTTCATGTTTGGAAGCTCCGCCGCGCCGGTTGGCGCATTGCGCATCAACAGATGAGAAAGCCGCCGCTGCGCTACCGGGCAATCGGTGGGCAGCGGCACATGGTTGGGCCCGCCCGCGGGGCCCAACTGATCGTCGGTCAGTCGCCATGTGGACGATCCCGCCTAGATGGTGCGTCCGTTCGGGCCTGACCGTGTCACGGTGGATCCTTCCAATCGCCGGTCTGCGGCGGATCGCGCATATGCCTGAATAGATCCCCGTTCGCTTCATTTTTACCGGGATTACATACCACGGATGGCAGCGGCGTGAACGAGATGACACAGTGATCGCCCAAATGAATGCCCATGCTCCCCGGACCTTTTTCCACGCGATGCGTCCGCGAGTGCGACCACCCAAATTCAGGTGGCTTTGCCGGCGGCTTGGACGCAACGTGCGGCGCGCCAAATTCTCGCGGCCGCGGCGCCGACTCGCCGGATGCGGATTCTTTGGCAGTGCGACTCAGCTCATTCGCCCAATCGATTGGCGGATGAATCGCATTGTCCTCCTCGCTAGGGGTCGCGGCCGCTGCGCTCGGCTGACTCGCGCGCCGCGGCCGACTCGAGGGCGGAGCAGCCACGCTTTGCCGCACGAGTGGTTGCGATGGGCGTGCCGGTGCGGGCCCCGTTGTCACGCTGTCCGGCACGACCAGGGTAAGGTAGGTAAGTTCCGGGCTGGACGTCGCCGTCCGGATCTTGGGCGGCCGCGTGGCCTCCAGGAACACCCAGTACATCGCGATGTGGAACGCCGCGACGACCGCGATGACCCATAACCGACGTGCGCGCTTGTGAGTAAAAGCCGCCACGGTCCCTATGCCTAAGACACGTCAATTGCCGAGCATTCCAGACACCGAAGCACATTGGCCACGAGCAGCGGGTCAAAATGCCTGGCCGATGGAAAACTGAAAGCGCTCTGTTTGGTCGGGGAAGGTCACGGAATCGCCTCGATCCGCGTTCAGCGGCACGGCGAATGAGAAGCGAAACAGCCCGAGCGGAGCCAGCCACTGTACCGCGATTCCGGTCGATCGCTTCAGGTCGCTCCAATTCTCGAAGTGGTAAGTCACAGGCGAGTAGTTGTCGGCCCCCTTGAACTGCACTTTACTTCCCGTCTGAAACACATTTCCTACATCGTAGAACCAGCTTACGCGAGCGGCGCTCTTCCATTTTTCAGGCACAGGAAATATGAACTCCGCGTTGCCGACGATGCGAAGATTACCGCCGTACGGATTGCCGCCATTGATGTTGTCCTTTGGCCCCAGACGGCTGTCGCGATAGCCGCGAATGCTGTCGGCGCCGCCGGCGAAATAGTTGAGATAGGGCGGCAGCGACGTGGTACTGCCCAGCGGCGAGCCGTAGTCCACCGCAGCGTGAAGGGACAATAAATGCTTCCACCACAGGGGTACGTACTGGATGAATTCATAGTTCAGTGTGTAATACTCAACGTCGCTGCCCGGCAACGTGATGCGACCCGACAAGGCATTGTGCATGCCGCGGTCCGCGAACAACGCGCGATTGCGCGTATCGATGGACCAGCCGGCGGAAATTTCGTAGGTGTTGAACCTCGTGCCGTAAAAATAGTACTGCGCGGTCGGTTCGAAGTCGCGGGACGAAGACGTATTGCCGTTCGCTCTCACCCAATCGACGGCCTGCAACGAGCTGTAGCCTTGCGTGGTGAGCAGTGTTGATTCGTTGGCGGCTACGCCTACCTGCAAGCTTTGATACTCCGAAATGGGATATGCCCAGCGCATTGCAGCCGAGATTTGCTCGTTCGAAAGCTGCGACGAGGAAGCGACGAATTGCGTGGTGTCGCGATACGACAAAGACGAGGTGCGTGATACCCCGTCGATGGTCGTATAAGGATCGGTGTGCGAGAAAACATACGTCTTGTTGTACTTGCCAGCGTTGACCTCCAATGCGATGCGATCGCCGGTGCCCATGAAGTTGCTGTGCACGAAATTGCCGTTCAGACTAACGCCCTGCGATTGGGAGTAGCCTAGTCCGCCGCCGAACTGTCCGGGCAATCCTTCCTTGACGTTGAAATCCACGTCCACCAGATCCGCGCTGCCGGCGACCGGCTTGTTCTCGAATTCCACCTTCTCGACATAGGGTAGACGCTGCAGGCGCTCTTTGGAGCGTTCG
>DASXYI010000072.1:0-14057 GCA_036502605.1 Steroidobacteraceae bacterium | reverse complement strand
CGGCGTGAGCCGAAATAGTAAGAACCGTCAGGCAGCCTACTGCGAGAAACACTTTGCGGAACATGAGGCCCCATACCGTCGTGGTTCGCCGAGCCGCGATCTAAGCGCGGTGTCGTAACGGAGTCGATAGATTGTACATTTAGCTCACGGACTTTTCTGCGTGTGTGCGAAAATGGTCACATCGCAAACTAGGCCACTGCCAAATTCAAAACCGGCCACTAGGGGTCAAAACAGGCCAGTACCGGGGAATTTTGGTACTGGCCCCTTTCCATCCGTCCTGGTCCCTTTTGAAATTGGGGGTGGTCCCTTTTGATTTTTCCTCGTCGTAGCAATCTCGCCCAATCGCGCGTGCGATGTCCTTGCAAACAGGCACCCTTTCGGATGACGCTTTGTTCCGCTGCCCTGCCGGGGCAGCTCAACGCGGGAGATACCCATGAAGTCATGGTTTGGAGTCGGAATGGGAATGATCGCTGGCACATTTATTGGGGCCGCAGCAGTGACTGCCTTACATGCTCAGACAAAATCCCCAGTCTACCTGGTGTCGGAAATCACGGTCACGAACGCAGATGCTTACGGCAAGGAATATTCGCCGAAGGTTCAACCGACGATCAAAGCGCACGGCGGACGCATCATTGCTCTTGGCGGCACCGGAGGAGGTGGAGCGGGGACGGTGACTTCCCTCCAAGGCGATCCGCCCCCACGGGTTGCCATCCAACAGTGGGAGAGCATGGAAGCTCTCCAGAAGTGGTGGGATAGCGCTGATTACAAGGCCGCTCGGGCGATCGGCGACAAGTATGCCAAGTTCCGCATTTACACGGTGACAGGTGCGAACCTGCAATAACAATTCTTGATGCTTCGAGGCCGCCTCAGTTGGCGGCCTCGTCGTTGACGTGTCGGAGGTTCAGAATCGCCTTCCGATTCCAGCAAGTCGATATTGGCTTGGATGCGCTTCACCAACCGCTTTGCGTCGGCAAGATCGACCGACGCACTCACGATGATCCGATCACCGTCTAGGGCGACTTTCATTGCCGAGATCGTTTCCGTCGCCGACGGCGCGTTCTGTTGAACTACTGGTGTCACGGCACGCTTCCCAATCCCCGCGCCAATCCCCTTCATGGGGTACTGGCCCCTTTTGATGGTCAGTGGTCCCTTTTGAATCCGCCGGTGGCCCCTTTTGCCGATCAAAGTGAGAGCCCGTTAACGAGAACGGTTCTAATGCTCGGGAATGAAATTTAGGACCGTCCAGGCTCTTCGGGCGATCGCGGCCCTTTTGGTCGTTTTGTACCACGCCCTGCAGATGTGGGGTGAACGCGTCGATCCCACCGCGCCCGGCGTGGACTGGACTAACGGTGCCGCTGGCGTCGATATTTTCTTCGTTATTAGCGGCTTCGTTATGGCCATATCGGCGCGCGACCTCTTTGACCAGGAAGGCGGGTGGCTGACCTTCCTGCGGCATCGGGTTGTCCGGATCGTCCCATTCTACTGGTTTTTAACTACGTTGAAGCTGGCGGCGGTATTTGGGTTGTCAGCGTGGGCGTTGCGAAGCGAAACCGATTTCAGCTACGTCGCCGCTTCCTATTTATTCCTCCCAGTGATCGACCATGCCGGCCACTTTCGGCCTCTCTTGCCGGTGGGGTGGACGCTTACATTCGAATTCTTGTTCTACGCGATGTTCGCGATCGCCATCGCGCTCAGGGTCGACGCGCTGCGGATGCTGGCGGCTGTTCTGACTTGTATCGCAGCCATTGCGCTACTGCGCTCCGAAACATGGCCCACATGGACTCTCATATTTGACACCATCGTTCTTGAATTTCTGTTCGGTGTAGCCCTCGCTAATGCGTTCTCGACTGGGTGGAAACTTTCACCCCAGATCGCCGCTGGCGCCGTCGTCGGCGGCTTTGCGACCCTTCTGTTGTTTGGGCATCCCGACACGAACCTACGGTTCATTGTCTGGGGGCTCCCGGCCCTCGCAATCGTCGCCGGTGCGGTATCGCTGGAACGCGAAATTGCCCCTTCAATTCCTAAAACATTACTCCGGCTCGGAGACGCATCTTATTCGCTCTACCTCAGCCATGGCTTCGTGCTTCCGATGATCGGCATCGCCATTGGCTTGGTTGGATGGTCAGGAGTCGTCGCCCAATCTATCATTATGGTCGTATGCCTAGCCGCCTGCTCTTTGATCGCTTTTGCTATTTACTATGGGGTAGAAAAGCCAATGCTGGCGGTCTTCAGGCGTCGCCAAACGCGTGTTCCAGCCTAGGCCGCCTCAGCTGGCGGCCTCGTTCGCATCTGCATGTTCAAACAGCGGCAAGATGCTGCGGTCGTTGGCTTAGCAGGTGGCGGTAACGTGATGTTCGGTACTGGCCCCTTTTGATGGTCGCTGGTCCCCTTTTGAATTTGCGTCTGGTCCCTTTTGATTTTCTTATGGGTTATCAGGTGTGCGTTCGCGGCAATTTAGAACAGATCAAAAGTTTGACCACGCTAGGTTGGGCGTTACAATTCCCCAAAACTAACTGGGGAATACCGATGCCAATCTACGCACTGTTGCAGGGCCGGGCGTTTGAAGCCGAACAGTGCCAAGCGATGGGTTTGGCATTTGAGACGCTATTAGAAGAACTCGGATTGAAGGACCGCAACGATCCCCTCTGCGAGTTGGTTGCCAAAAAAATCATTGAATTAGGCGAACGTGGTGAGCGCGACCCGCAGCGCCTTTTCCAACTCGCACTGGCGGATATCCGCCCGTAAAGGCCCCAGTTGGCGGCCTCGTCATTGTTAAATTCGTCGCTTCAAAGATTCTTCGCCGGGGTCCAGGCGGCGGCAGCGCCAACGTGAATTGGACGACTTGCCTACCGTAGTGTCGCGCGACTTTGTCGCGTAGTTGACGCATATCGGTGCAGTCTTTCGCCATGCCGATAATCTCATAACACCGCGAAACGAGCGCACGGACGCCGATGTTTTCTGTCAATTGGCGGTGCCACCGAACGCCAGGTGGCGGTTTGTCGTTTCTTAGATATTCCGCGACGTCAGGGTCTTGCGTGTCGTAGATCATTTCGATCACCAGCTTTCCCCACCATTTTGGTCGGCTTTGGAGGTTGCCGTTCCACCCAGTCAGCCGGCCGAACTCTGCCCAGAATTGGAGCCTGGTCCCTTTTGATTTTCCAACAATGGGACGGTTCCGTACCGAGATTTTCCTGAACCCGGTCCCGCTGCGGTGCTTGAATTAACCATGAAGTGAGCCGCAGTTCTAAGGGAGTTTGCCATGGTCGCCGCACAGGAATGCCGAGAGAACGCCGCGCAATGCAGCACACTGGAACGTGCTCCTGATATTTCGATTCAGCGGGCAACAATTTTGAGGGCTATCGCACGAAGCTGGACCGCGCTTGCCGGCCAGATGGATCGATATGAGGCCATCGGGAAAGACGAAGCCAAGTAGACCACCTCAGTTGGCGGCCTCGTCCATTTTTAGCGATGACGCAAGAAATGGTACTGGCCCCTTTCCATCCGCTCTGGTCCCTTTTGAAAGACGGTGGCCCTTTGCCCTGACAGGAACCCCGTCGGCCGCCCGGGCGTTCAGGCCGCGGATGCGCGTTGCCAGACGATGCGCGTTGCCAGACAATGCGCGTTGCCAGACAATGAGGGCGGGTGCGGGACAGTGGAGATCAACATGCATAAGCGAGTTGCGCGATCTTATAGGGCTGCGGTCATTCTGAGCGGAGGGCTTGCGCTTTGCGCTACCGCATTCGCGCAAACGGCCACCGACGATGCTGCCGCTGCCAAATCGATGCTTCAAAAAGCAGTTGCCGCGGTGAAAGCCGACGAGGCGAAGGCTGTTGACATGTTCAACAAGGGCGAGGGCGGCTTCTATATCAAGGACCGGGACTTGTTCCCGTTTTGCTTCACTAAGGCTGACGGCAAGATCGTCGCCACCCAGACCAAGCAGGCGCTTGGAAAGGATATCAGAACATTCAAGGACAGCTCCGGCAAGGCGTTTGGACAGGAAATCTATAACGATGCGAAGGACAACCAAATTAGCGAGGTGAGCTACATGTTCGGCAAGCCAGGGGCCGAGCAAACACCGGTCCCGAAGGTAAGCTTTGTCACCGGAGTGGCTGATCTGGGCTGCGCCGTCGGCTACTACAAATGAAAAACGCCGCCTCACACGGAATGTCGGCTACCCTAAACTCCGTGAACACCTTGGCGCGGCGGTTGCATTGATGAAGATCAGCCGCGACTATTTCGACTTCATCGACAAGCTGGATCAGCACTACCCGCGCTTCGGCGAGCAATACCGGCTGCCGTTCCCATACGAACAAGATCTGGATGACGGCAAGGGCCTCTAACGACGAGGCCGCCAACTGAGGCGGCCTCTAGTTGATCTGTCAGCAGCTAACGTATCGCGATCAGGCGGGAAGGAGGCTAATGACGCGCATAATGGCGACTGTCGTGCCTGCGTTCTCGATTCCTTCGGCTTCACCCTTCTTGCACGTCCAAACATCGCCCGTCTTGGCGGTGAATTCCCCATCGGGTTTTTTGACCCGCAATTCGCCTTGCGGAACATGGCAGACCATGTCGCTAGGCATGGATGGATTGTTGGTCTTGGCGCCCGGCTGATAGATGAGATCGGTCATATTGACGGTCTTGTAGCCCGGCAGCATGGAGTCGTGCTTGCTCCAGACTTTGCGAGTGACGCCTTCCGGCAATTTCTGCCCTGGTGCCGGCTCGAGTGCGCTGCCCTGGGCCAGCGCCGTGGCTGATCCGGCGACGGTGACCGATGCGGCGGCCACAGCAAATGACAGCGCCTCACGCCTGCTTATGTCTTCCATGAAGGAACTACTCCTATTCGACCAATCGGAGCGCACACTATGGCAATTTCGCTCGAACGAAACCATGGCTAGGCCGGACGAAAATGCAAAAGGGACCACCCGCAAATTCAAAAGGGACCAGGGCGGACGGAAAGGGGCCAGTACCCCAGTCCGAGTACTGGTCCCCTTTGCCCCAAAAGAGACAATGGGTGAATTTGAAAGGGTGTGCCTTTTGCCTTGATGGAACTTTTTCTGGCCTCTCGGCGTCTGTCATGGCGCGGACAGAACGCGAAGGGGACGTGGTGTGGCAGAGCTTCCATTCATTCTGGTTGCGGAAGACGACAGGTTGCTCCGCACCTTGGTTGAAGACACCTTGAGCGACGCCGGCTTCGAAGCTGATTTGGTCGTCTCCGGTGAAGAGGCCTTGGCCCTGCTGACGGACCACAAGGGCAAATACCGCGCTCTTGTTACCGACATAAATCTCACCGGCAAGATCGACGGGTGGGAAGTCGCGCACCGCGCCAGGGAGGTCGATCCCACGTTCCCTATCGTTTACATGACCGGCACGCAGGTCGAAGAATGGGGCTCCAAGGGAGTCCCCAACAGTGTCATCTTGGCAAAGCCGTTCGCGCCAGCGCAGCTTGTAACGGCCCTTGCGCAGCTTCTAAATGCGGGCCCGCCGCCAACGGCCGGCAAATAGGCCGCCTCAGTTAGCGGGCTTATCATAGGACGCTCGGGCGATCCCGCCAGTTCGCGCTGGCAGCGCGCAGCGGCCGCTCATAAAGAAACAGCCCCGTCGAAACGGGGCCGAAGTCTAGGGAGGAAACGCCCCATGAAGGAGCGTGGTAACGATAGACCATTTCTACAGTCTTTGGGTGTCCTAATTGTCACAGCGTCCGGGAAGTTCCGCGGCCGGCGTCTGCCATCGGCTGAGCCACCAGTTCGGCGCACGGGTAAGGATAATAACTGATTGCGATGGCATTTCGCGTTCGCCGGAGGCATCACAGCACCATTGCGTGCCGGACGAACCCCCTACCCCCCGAACTCGTTCTCCACGTAACAATCGGAACCCCAGGCAGCATGCGCCTGGGGTTTTCGCGTCCACGGCCGTGCCGGCTAAGGCCTGCGCCGTTCGTTCTCCGGCTATACCAGCTTCATCAGCTCCAGCACCGCGCGGCCGAGCAGCCCATAGGGCGAGGCCAGCGTCTCCTGGATCTCGAAGTGGTTGTACCCCTCGCCCACCAGAAACTTGTGCGGCTTGCCGGCGGCCTTCAGCGCGGCGGCGAAGTCGCGCGACTGACGCTGGAATTCAGGAGTCTCCTGCGTGCCATAAGCGACAACGACGGGGCAGTTGAGCCGGTCGAGGTGGCGGATGGCGCTCAGTTCCTGCTCGATCTCGTCGGTGAAGTTGACGTATTTCGAGCGCTTCGACAGCCGCACCGGCTTGAGGTCGTACATGCCGGACGCCAGCATGCCGCCCTTGAGCACGTCCTTCGGCAGGCCGAAATCCTTTTCCCAGTCGGTGGTGACGACGCAGCCGGTCAGATGCCCGCCGGAAGAGTGGCCGGAAACGTAGATGCGGTCGCGATCGCCGCCGAATTTTTCCGCGTTCCGGTAGACCCAGGCGACCGCACTGCGCACCTGCTTGACCATGGTCATCAGGTTGCCGCCAGCTTCGTCGATATTGGCGAAGTCGAGGATGACGCTGTGGGCGCCGGCAGCCACGATCATCTCGGAGAGAAAGGCGAAATCGGCGGAACGCCCGTTCCGCCAGGCACCGCCGTGGATGTAGATGTTGACCGGCGCGCCCGCGGCCTTGGCTTTGTAGACGTCGAGCTTTTCGGTCTCGGTTGGCCCATAGGCGAAACGCAGCGGCTCACCGAGCCGCGCGCGCGCACGCTCGGTCGCGGCGTTGCGGCGCGCATGCACGAGCGGCTGGTTTTTCGCATAGACACTCTGGTCGTAGGCGTTGTCGAGCTCCTCCTGGTCCATGTCGAGCCACACGATCGGACCTTTGGCGCGCGGTGCCGCGGCTGCGGATTTCCGTTCGGTGCTCGCCACGCTCTCGGTCATGGTCACGGCATTTCCTCCTGCTTGCTGCTGATCTGTAGCGATCCTAACACGGCCGCGCCGAGGCGTCACACGGCGACGAGACCGGTATCCCTTCACTTGCATACGGAATCGATCTGCGACTCCATTTGCTTTGACGTCTTGTCGAAATCAAGCAGCACGTCGCTGCGCGTCCGGTCGTTCTTGTAGCACCACGCCGCCACCTCGCGCGTCGCCTTCACGATGCCGAGTACCTGGCTGATCGCCGCACAAATGGCGGGGGCCGATTTGGCTTCATCCTTGTCGTCCATGACGCGGTGGGAGAGCTGCTTGAGCGTATCGACGATCTCCATGCACGTCTGGGCGCGCACCGGCGTCGCCGTTATGACGAAAGCGGCCGCGATCGCAAAAACACCAGCCGTTAGACGTGCGGGCGTCGACATGAGCGCTCCCCTGAAGCGAGCGGTCACTATAAAGGAATCGAACGTCAACGTCCGGCGATACCTCGCCCTCGCCGAAAAACCTTGACATTGTGGCCCATGTTGGCGACTTGGTAGCGATGCTGCCGAAGGGGATGGAACTCGCGGATATGCCCGACGAATTGGCCGCAAAGCGCCGCTTTCAGCTGATTCTCATCAAGCCGTCGCATTACGACGATGATGGCTACGTCATCCAGTGGTTCCGCTCCATGGTGCCGTCGAACTCGCTCGCGGCGCTTTATGGTCTTGCGGTGGACGCAGCGGATCGCCAGGTTCTCGGGCCCGACGTCGCCATCGACATCACGCCGGTGGACGAAACCAATACACGTGTCCGGCCGAAGAAGATCATTGCCCAACTCGCCCGCAACGGCGGGTTCGGATTGGTCGGCCTGGTTGGCGTGCAGTCGAACCAGTTTCCGCGTGCGCTCGACATCGCGCGGCCGCTGCGCGCGGCCGGCGTGCCGGTGGTGATCGGCGGCTTCCATGTCTCCGGCTGTCTCTCGATGCTCGACGGCACGGGCCCCGATATCCAGGCCGCGCTCGACATGGGCGTGAGCCTGTACGCCGGCGAAGCGGAGGATCGCCTCGATGGGCTCCTGCGCGATGCGGTCAACGGCGAGCTCAAGCCGATCTACAATTACCTGAAAGATCTGCCTGGCATCGAAGGTTCGCCGACACCGTTCCTGCTGCAGAAGCACGTCAAGCGCACGGCCGGCAATTACTCGACGTTCGACGCCGGCCGCGGCTGTCCCTATCAGTGCTCGTTCTGCACCATCATCAACGTGCAGGGCCGCAAGTCGCGCCGCCGCTCGCCCGACGACGTCGAGCGCATCATCCGGCAGAACTGGGCTCAAGGCATCCGCCGCTTCTTCATCACCGACGACAATCTTGCGCGCAACAAGGACTGGGAGATCATCCTCGACCGCATCATCAAGCTGAGGGAGGAGGAAGGCATCAGGGTCACGCTGATGATTCAGGTCGACACCTTGTGCCATAAGATTCCGAACTTCATCGAGAAGTGCGGCAAGGCCGGCGTCACCCGGGTCTTCATCGGCATGGAAAGCGTCAATCCAGAGTCGTTGATTGCCGCCAAAAAGCGCCAGAACAAGATCACCGAATACCGCAAGCTGTTCCTCGCCTGGAAGTCGATCGGCGCCGTCACCTATGCAGGCTACATCCTCGGCTTCCCGAACGACACGCCGGAAACCATTCGGCGCGACATCGCGATCGTGCAGAACGAACTGCCGGTCGATATCCTCGAATTCTTTTACCTGACGCCGTTGCCGGGTTCTGAGGACCACCAGATCCTCTGGCGCAAGGGGGTCCCGATGGATCCCGACATGAACAAATATGAAACCGAACACGTGGTGACGGCGCATCCGAAGATGAGCAAGGAGGAATGGGAGGCGAGCTATCGCGCCGCCTGGGACGCCTACTACACGCCCGAACACATGGCGACCATCCTGCGGCGGGCGGGCGCCGCTGGCGTCAGCCTCGGACCGCTGCCGAACACGCTGCTGCAGTTTTCGATGTTCACGAAATGGGAGAATGTTCACCCGCTGCAGGGCGGCATCTTCCGCTTCAAGTATCGCCGCGACCGGCGTCCCGGCCTGCCGATCGAGCCGGTCTGGGCGTTTTACCCGAAGTACCTCTGGGGGATCGTCCGAAAGGTCAATGCCGGCGCGCGGGCCGCGCTATATTTGTACAGCGTCAAAAAAGCGATCAAGAGCGATCCCGCCCACAAGACCTATACGGATCAGGCGCTGACGCCGGTTACCGACGACGAGGTCAATACGTTTGCGCTGTTCAACCAGAACGACGCCGCCCGCCACGCCGTTGAGCACGAGCGCAAAGTGCATGAACTGACACACGCAGCGGGTTAGGCGCTCCGATTGCTAATCGGCAGGGCCAGTACGTGCGGCCAGTACGTGCGGCCAGTACGTGCGGCGAGTATGTGCTCTTGCGCGTGAGGAACGATCAAGCGCGTGCGGTGCCATCCATCAGGCCGCGTTCAGCTTCATCATCTCCATCGCGGCGCGGCCCATGAAGCCGTAGGGATTGCCCAGCGTCTCCTGGGTCTCGTAGTGGTTGTAGCCTTCGCCCACGAGCAATTCGACCGGCTTGCCAGCGGCCTTCATGGCGGCAAAGAAATCGCGCGACTGGCGCTGGAATTCAGGTGTCTCCAGTGAGCCGTGCGTGAGAACGACCGGTGTCTGGATTTTGGCGAGGTGGCGTTGCGTGCTGAGCGCGTCCTCCATTTCGTCGGTGAACGTGACATAATTGCCGCGCTTGGAGAGCCGCACCGGCTTGAGGTCGTACATGCCGCTGCCGAGCAAGGCGCCCTTGATCGGATTTTTGGAGAGATCGTACTTGGCCCAGTCAGTGATCAGCATGACGCCGCCCAGATGTCCGCCCGACGAGTGACCGGCCAGATAAATCTGTTCGGGATCGCCACCGAAGCTTGCGGCATTCTTATAGACCCACGCAATCGCGCGACGGCACTGATCGGCCATTGGTAAGATATCGCCCTTGGTCTCAAGCACGTTGCTAAAGTCGACCGAGACAAAATGAGCGCCGGCCTTGGTAAAAGGCTCCGCTATATAGGCGACCTGCGAGGCGCGGCCTCCGCGCCAGGCGCCGCCATGGATGAAGATGAGCACCGGCGCATTCGCCCGTTTGGTCTTCCAGATATCAACCTTCTCGATCTCGGCGGGACCATAAGCTGCGCGCTGCGGCTCGCCGATAATTGCGATGACCTTTTTGTTGTTGGCGGCGCGGCGGGCGCTGATGTTCTTGGCGTTGAAGGCATAGACGCTCTGATCGTAAGCCTCATCGAGCTCATGCTGATCCATGTCGAGCCAGACAAGCGGGCCTTTCTCGCGCGCCGGCGGCGTGGCCGGGCAGCGCTGTGCCGATGCACTGCCGGTGCCGAGCGCCAGTGTGCCAGCGGCCGTGCCGGCCAGCATGGCGCGCCGCGTGAACGTGGTATCGGATGAACCTCTTGCCTGCATAATTTACTCCCCTTACCGCTACGACGGACTGCTCCAGCATAGTCGCCGGCACTACGGTCCGCGAGGAGAATCGAGAGCGCTTCCCGCGACCTATTCGGCGGCTGCGAGCGGCACCGGGAGCGGAAGCGGATCGCCGCCGTCCTCCATGTCGCTTTCGGCGATCCCGTCGAGACCGAGGAGCTTGGCCGCGGAGCCATCGTCCGGCAACGTCTCGACCTGTTTGAGGGCGCGATCCATGGCGCGTGTGCGACGGTCAAGATCCTCCACCGAATTGGACGCGGTCTTGAGCTGCCGTGCCACCTTGCCGACGGTCTCGTTATATTTCTTGAACTCGCTGCGCACGGCGCTGAGGATATTCCAGACCTCGCTGGAGCGCTGGGCGATCGCCATCGAGCGGTGGTTGACCTGGAACGCGTGCAGGATCGCAGCAAACGTCGTCGGCCCCGCCAGCATGACGTTGCATTCGCGCTGAACGTAATCGAACAGGCCAGGCTGCCGCAGCACCTCGGCAAACAGGCTCTCGGTCGGCAGGAACAGAATGGCGCGCTCGGTGGTGCGCGGCGGGTTGATGTATTTGCGGTAAATGTCCTTGGCGCAGACCTTGATGCGATTTTCCAGCTGCTTGCGGAAGTGCTCCGCCAGGACGGTATCGCCGATCCCCATCGCCTCGATCATGTGCTCGTGATCTTCGCGCGGGAATTTTGCATCGACCGGCAGCAGCATCTCGGCACCGTCCGCCATCGGCAGGCGGATCGCGAACTCGACGCGCTCGCCGGAGCCGTCCTTCACTTGCGCATCTTTGATGTACTGGCCCGGCGAGAGGAAATCCTGCAGCAGCATTTCAAGCTGCACCTCGCCGAAGGTGCCCCGCAGCTTGGGATTGGTCAGCACGTTCTTCAGGTCGCCGACATTGGCGGAGATGGTGCGCATCTCGCCGAACACCTCGTAGGCCTTGTTGAGCTGCTCGACGACGCGCCCGAAGCTTTCGCCGAGGCGCTTTTCCAGCGTCGTCTGCAGCTTCTCGTCGACGGTGGCGCGCACCTTTTCGAGCTCCGCCGAATTTTCGGAGCGCAGCATATCGAGCCGGCCTTCGACCGTGACACGCAATTGCTCGCCGGCCTGCTTGTGCGTTTCGCTCAAAACTTCGAGAGTGCGCTTGGTTTCGTCGAGGCGCTCCTTCTGCTGACCGCTCACTTCGATCAAGGTGTCGCGGATGCCCTGGCGCATGCGGTGGAAGCTCTCGTCGAGCCCCTCGCGCAACGCGCGCGCAGCGTCGGTGTGCGCCATCGCGGAAGCGTCAAGTTTCTGCTCGATCACGCCGCGCAGTGCTTCCCGGTTGGTCGCCGCGCTCTTGCCCATCTCGTCGATGTCGGCGTTGAGCTTGAGCCCAATGTTCTTGATGCGCTCCTCGGTGGTCTGATTGGCGGTTTCCAGCCGCACGCCGAACGCGTCCACCCGCCCGAGCAGCGAATCCGAAAGGTTGATCAAGCCCTGCAGCAGCTCCTGCCGCAGCGCGCGCGAATTCGCTTCCATGGCGGAGCGGGTCAGATCGCTCTCGGCACGCAGCAGCGCGCCGGCCTCGATCCGTCCGAGCGGCATTTCGGCCCGACCGCGCCGGCAAGCCAGATAGGTAAGCAGGGCCAACAGAGCGCCCACCGCCGTCACGGCGAGTATCGCCACCAGAAGCATCTCGATCATCCGACTCGCCCGACTCGCCGTGTCTGTGCTCGTTTTGTTCTAGGCCTGGGCCCTGCCCTCCGCAAGCCTCTCGGTAGGGCGTATCCACCGGGCTTCATCCGCCGCAGACTCAATTCGTCCCAAATGACAGGGGAAAAGTGCCCCATCCTACGTCCTTCCGCCGGTATCCGCCCCCGGGACGACCATTAAATACGGTATGATTCCGTGAATTGGCGTTGGACGCGGCAAAAAGTCCATAACGGGAGGCGTCTCATGAACAGCAGAAAATATGCGGCGGAAGCGATCGGCACATTCTGGCTGACCTTCGGCGGTTGCGGCAGCGCGGTGATCGCTGCGGGCTTCCCGCAGGTCGGCATAGGATTGTTGGGTGTGTCATTGGCGTTTGGCTTGACCGTGCTGACCATGGCCTACGCGATCGGACACGTCTCCGGCTGCCATCTCAATCCCGCGGTGACGGTCGGGCTTGCGGCCGGCGGACGATTTCCGGCAGACCAGATCCTACCCTATGTGATCGCCCAGGTGATCGGCGCCGTGGTCGGCGCCGGCGTGCTCTATCTGATCGCGCGCGGTGCGCCCGGCTTCGATCTCGCCGGCGGCTTTGCCTCGAACGGTTATGGCGACCACTCGCCCGGCAAGTACAGCCTGGTGTCGGCGCTGATCAGCGAAATTGTGATGACGATGATGTTCCTCTTCATCATCATGGGCGCCACCCATGGCAAAGCGCCGGCCGGCTTCGCGCCGATAGCGATCGGTCTAGGGCTCACGCTGATCCATCTCATCAGCATTCCGGTGACCAACACCTCGGTCAACCCGGCGCGCAGCACCGGTCCGGCGCTGTTCGTCGGCGGCTGGGCGCTACAGCAACTCTGGCTGTTCTGGGTCGCTCCGCTGATCGGCGGCGCACTTGGCGGCGTGCTCTACCGCTGGCTCAGCGAGGAGCCGGCTGGCGAAGTCACCGGCACTTCCCAGCGGTGACCGCGCAAGGAAGGTATCTCAAATTAGAGTCTGATCCGCTTCAATAGAAGCGGCTCAGACTCTGGTCTTTGATTGAGCATGATCTTCTCCGAAAACCGGCGTCCACTTTTCGGGATCATGCTCTACTTGGCCGCGCTCTCGCGCGTGCCGTAGAGCATCGTGATGTTGATGCGGCGGTTGAGATAGCCTTCCTTGAAGGCGATCTGGTCGGTCTCGTGGAAGAGATCGGAGTCGAAGATGACGGCGCGGTTGGCGCGATAAGGCACCGTCACTGATTTAGCGCCCGACTCCGCGAGCAGTTGGCGGATCGCCTGCCCTGCGCCTGGGCTGTTGTACTGCGCGAAGGTCCATTCCAGCGGTGCCGGCTTGTCCCAGACAACGAGGCCGCCATGGGCGGGATCGAGATTGGCCTCGTCGGGCGTGATCCAGAAGTTGACGTTGACCGCGGCGAAATCGGCATGGACGTTGATGCCCTTGAGCCGGCTGTCGTACTTGAAGCCCCACCAGCGCAACAGCGGATGACGGCCGATGATCGCGGGATAGGTGCTGCGCAATTCGTCGGCGATCTGCGCCACCAGCGGACAGGCAAAGCCGTGCTCCGGCATCGCGCCCAGATAGCCGTTCGGATAGCTCTTCTGCCAGATGGTCGAGCGCCAGCAGAATTGCCGCAGCTTCTCCAGCGCCTCGTCGGTCAACAGATTGTCGATGACGGCGACCTGCGGTGAACTCGTCTGCCATTGCTTCGCGATCTCGCCGTGTGAACTGTCGGGATTGACCGCGTGGCCGGCCATGCGCGCGCCCTCCTCCAGGTGAAACGCGCCGGCGCCCTCGCCGAGATAGTCGCGCTGCTCCTGGTCGTGGCGCGCCTTGTGCGCAGCGGTCGGCTCGCGCGCGGCGGGTTGCGGCGCGCTAAACGCAAGCTCGGCGTGACGCTTGAACAGCGGCAGGCTCTCCTGGAAGCGGCCGCTGTCGACGATAACAAGGCCAAGATTTTTCAGCGCATCAGGCATGTCGGGCCGCAGCTTAAGCGCACGCCGGTACGA
>DASXYI010000071.1:0-1574 GCA_036502605.1 Steroidobacteraceae bacterium | reverse complement strand
TTTCGCCATGCTGTCGCGGTTGACGTTGAGCGTCGCCAGACTGGAACTGAAGAAGGCATTATGGTCATTGGTGCCGACGTGACCGAGCTTGCGAACATTAGCCGGCGTCGATTTGGTCTCCCAGCCGGACCCCCCAAGGATAAATTTCTTGCCGGGCGTCTCCCGCGCGGCCGCCAAAAAGAAATTCTCGACGCGCGCCTCGCGGTCGGGCAGCCGGTTAGCGAGCAGGCCGAGATCGCAGGCGTACGCGGGATTTGGGCGAACCGGGAAATGAGTTTCGGGATCCAGCGCGTTGTACAGCGGTACACAGTCGCGGGCGCCGACCGCCTGATACGCCGAAACCACAGGCTCGCCACCGCCATACGTCAAGACGATATCGTATTGCGGGATCGCAGCGCGCAAATGATGGTCCGATTCAGCGGCAATGGCGTCGAGCGTGGCGGGAGCATCGACATCCCAATAGGCACGCATCGCCCTCGAGGGCACTTCGGCAATCGTGTTCTCAAGCTCCACATCGAATACGCCGACACCGCTCGCCTTGATCAGCAAGTCCGAGGATTTTGCTGCGTGCGACAGCGCCCGCTGCCATCCATCCGTCGTTGCCGAATAGACCGAAACCCGTGCCCAAGGCGGATCGGCAATGTCGCGATGCGCCTGACGCTCGAATGCGTCAGGCTCGAAAAAGGTGATGTCGTGTCCGAGTGCAGCGATTTCCTTGAGCATGCCCCGGTAATAGGTGGCAGCACCATTCCAGTAGGACGACACGAGGCTCGAGCCAAAAAAGGAAATTCTCATGCCAGCGCCTCCTGCAGACCGGTGGCGGGGGCGAGATGTGGCGCTCCACGAATGAGCTCCACGATTGCGGTCAATTCGGCGGCACGGTGCCGGCATGTGTGGCGTTCGGCGATCGTCTGAAGGCCCACCTTTGTCACAGCCGCGGAAAGTTGAGGATCGCGCAGCAGGCTCAGCAGGGCGTCCTTCATTTGGGCGCTGCTGGCGGCGCGCAGATAAGATCCCGCGGGAAACAGGTTTTCGGTGTCGTCCCAGGGTGCGGAAACGATGGGAATGCCGCACGCCATGGCTTCGAACATCCGAATGGTTGGAATGCCAGGCAATGATTTCGCGTATGGCCCGCGCGGTATGTGGACCGTGGCGCGGGCGCCGGCAAATGCCGCAGGCGCCCGGTGGGCAGGTAGCCAGCCGCAATATTCGATGCCGGCCCCGTAAATCGCCCGCAGTGCATCTTCCGAATAGCGAACGCCATAAATACGCGCGCGGAGACCGAGTTCAGATACCGGTCGGACCAGAAACTCCTGCAATTCGCTGCTGCGTTCGCCGTCGCCCCAATTCCCGATCCATACCACGTCGTGAGCGCGACCGATCTCGGGGAGCGGTCGATACAGCCGGACGTCCGCGGCTTCATGCCAGGTGAATGCCCTGTCGGCCCAGCCGAGTTGCAGATAGATCTGCCGCAGCACCTCGCCGAAGACGAGTACGCCGTCGAAACCCTGGAGGTCGAACCGCTCAAGCTCATGCGGAGCCGTCACCGCGCGATGGTGCGTGTCATGGAACAG
>DASXYI010000070.1:0-14924 GCA_036502605.1 Steroidobacteraceae bacterium | reverse complement strand
CATGGGCGTGGATCGCCGCCATACAGTGAGCGGAACCGCCTCGGTCTATTACCAGTTATAGGTGAGGTTCACTCCATACGTACGTGGATCACCCTGGTAGAACTCGGCGACGCCCAATCCCGTGTAGTTGTCGAACAACTGCGTGAAGTAGTGCCGATCGGCCAAATTGCGGCCCCAGATATCGACCCGCAGATCCGGGTGATCGATGTTCAGCGACACCTTCGCATTCAGGAGACTGTACGAGGGAACGAACCCAAGGCCGTTTTGAATATTCCACTGCGCGATGTCCGACCGGCCCGGGGCCGGGGTCTCATAGGAGTAGTACGTGTCCGCGCGGTACGACCAGTCGCCATGGAACTGCACATTGCCGAAGGGCAGCGGAACCGTCTGTGTCGCGCTCAAGCCAAGGGTGTACTTCGGCGCCTGCGGGATCGGCTCGCCGCTGCGATCGACGACGGCAGTGCTGCCGTCGGGAAGCAGCTGCGTCTCGGAGAACGTGCCCTTGTCATACGCGGCGTGCAGGTAAGCGCCGCTGAGGGTGAATTCCATCCCCGTCCAGGGAAGCGCGGTGACTTCGAGCTCCACGCCGTAGGTCTTCGACTTACCCGAGTTGGCGACGTATTGCGTCAAGGTGGGTACACCGGTGATGGGATCGTTGAATACCGCGTTCACGACGCGCTGAACGTTTTCCTGATGCGCGGCGAAGAGTGCGAGATTCGTGCGCAGGTGCCGATCCAACAGATCGGCTTTCATACCAAGCTCGACATCCTTGTTGCTTTCGGGCGCGAACGCAAAGCTCGCCGTCGGCGGCACAGGCCGAGTATTGAATCCACCGGCCATATCCGCCTTGCTCGACTTGATGTACGCGAACAATTGATCGTTGATCTGCCAATCGAGGCCCACCGTCCAAGCGCCATAGCCGAACAGCGCTTCGTGTGGTTCGTTGCAAGGTCCCGCGGACAACGGTTTGCCGCTCTGCGTACCGACCGCGCAAGTGGGATCGGCGCCGAGAGCATTGGTCAGTCCGTGCCGATCAAGCGCGCGATTGTCCCAGGTGTAGCGATACCCCGCCGTCGCGCGAATGGCATCGGTAATGTGGTAGTTCGTTTGCAGGAAGGCCGCATGGGACTCGGCTTGGAAATCCGAATAGTTGCGACTGATTCCAGGTCCGAGCAAGAACGGCAGAATGGCGGAGTCCGACTGCTCCGTCCCGCCTTCATTGAAATGATACAGGCCGCCGATCAGGTCGAACTTCTGAATTTTCCCGGAGATCTGCACTTCCTCGCTGAACTGATGCTGGCGATACGCGCTGTAGAAGGACGCGATGGGCACCGGCGTTGCGTCGAGGTCGACCGCATCAGAGGTCGCCGACTGGCGGTAGCCCATGATGTACTTGACATGCGACGCGCCGAGATCAAAGTCCATATTCAATGCCAAGCCCGTCGCCTTGTTGCGATCCTCCGGATTGTTGATATTGGCGGAGGTCGATTTCGGGTCACCATGCGAGTGGCTATAGTCCCCAACATAGTTGTTCGGATCGAGACCCGTCAAAAATGGAACGAAGGGCGCGAACGCCGTGCTGTTGTTGTACGCCCCCAGATAAGTCGCCACACCGGTATCCCTCATGTCGGCTGTGTCGGCGGCCAGCGTGACCACCAAGGGAATGTCGGTCGGCGTGTATTTGATCGAGGCACGCCCGGCAAAGTCATGCGTGAGTGCCAGCTGACCTCCGCCCGTTTCGGGATTCGGATAGTAGGCGTCGTGCCGTCCGTAGCGTGCGGCGAATCGAGTCGACAATTGACTGTCGATAGGAAGATTGACGACCAGCTCTGCATTCTTGGAGCTGAAATTGCCGTAGCCGATGGTCGCATGACCTTCAAACTTATCTGTCGGCTGATTGCTCTGAACGGTAAGGGCGCCGCCGGTGGTATTGCGTCCAAACAGGGTTCCCTGAGGACCGCGCAGAACTTCCACGTGAGAGACATCGAGGAAACCCTGGTTGCCGACAATCGGACGACCGATGTACACGCCGTCGATGTAGATGCCGGCAGCGTTGTCCGAGGCCGAGTTCGGGCTGTTTTGACCTTCGCCGCGAATCGCCAAGTAGACGATCGAGGTGGGACCGGTCCCGCCACCGCCGATCGCGATGTCGGGAGCCGCGCGTTGCAGGTCGTCCACCATGACGATCTGCTGCTGTGCCAACGAGGCAGTCGTAAACGCCGAGACCGCGACGGGAGTGGTTTGCAGTGATTCGGAGGTCTTGCGCGCGGTGACCACAATTTCTTCCAATCCGCCACTACTCTCCGCGCTGGAAACCTCCGGATCGGCCAGTGCCGGCGATGTCGCACAAATACAAACGGCCAGGGCTATCGGCGTTAATGACCATCGACTTCGAATCTCCGTATTCATCACAAGACCCCCCTCGCAGCGTTGAATGCCTTTAATTGGTATTAATTTCGGATGTCGAAAACCATAAATCGGACTTCGAAAATGCAAAATGTCTAGTCGCTTGCTCCCCGAACCTTCGAATGCTCGCCGCGCAATGCAATTCTTACCCGGGCGAGGGCAACTATGTACTTGTCTAGATAAAATACATTTTGCTCTCTCCGCGCGAGCTTACACGCCGAAATCTGCAATCGCAAGCGAGCCAAATGTTGCATTGAAGCAACAAACGCCTATTAGGGGGCGGCGGAAGAGAGAGGACGGCCGCGCGAGCGGCGGTCAGCCCGTTCGCGCCGGATCGATGTATTCGCCAAACACATCGAACACGGTGTAGGTGCAGCAGTATTCCAGCACCGACCGAATCTTGTCGTTCTCGAACGTGAAAACAAAATGGTAAGCGTTGTCGTAAAGCTTGCCGTTGTTCATTTCGGCATACGAGTCCGCCTGCACGGCCACGCGATCATCCTCGGCAATCATGCCGCGCAGATTCATCCCGATCGGCTTCTTCATCTTCGTCGACATGTCGCGCGGAGCGTCGGCAAATGCCTCACGGCCCCATTGATAGCGCATCCAGTCGGGATGACGGCCCATCCCCTTGAACACAAAATCGTCCGTAAGAAACTCGAGAATGGCATCCTTGTCGCCTCGGTTGACCGCCTCGAAGTATTTCTCGATGGTTCGCTTATTTTTCTCAATGCTCATTCGTTGTACCGCTCGCAACCCGAACCCGAAGCATTCCAGTATGAAACCGTGTCGGCGCAGCCGTCCAGCAACCTCGCGCGACTCGAGGTATACGATCCGCGCTAGCCAAACGGCGCAGGACGTAGCACGCTGGCGTCGCCGGATACCACAGCATGCTCAAGCCTAAGGGGGGAACATTGATTTGGGACCGAGAAGTCGATGTGCTGTGCGTGGGATCAGGCGCCGGCGGAATGTGCGCGGCGATCACCGCCGCGGACGGCGGCGCTCGAGTACTCGTCGCCGAGAAAGACGCCAAGGCGGGCGGTGTGCAGGCGCTCTCCTCGGGTCAGATCTGGCTTGGCGCCACACATCTTCAATCCGAATTGGGCATTGGCGAGACGCGTGCGGAGTTCGCGCACTATCTCGATAATTTGTCGCAAGGGCTCGCGCTCCCGGCAATGCGCGACATGTTCATCGACCGCGGCAATGAAACACTGCGCTTTCTGGACGAGCGCATCGGCATTCCGTTGGTGGTCGTGCGCAGTCTGCCCGACTACTTCTATCCGCGGGTTTCGGGCAGTCGAGCCGAAGGCCGGTACATCGAAGTCAAACCCATCCCCGGCAGCGTGCTGGGCGAATGGGCCGCCAAGTGCGGCACGTCGCCGTATGGCGCCGGGTATAGCTACACCACCTCCAATGAGTGGGTCGCGATGCAAGTGCACAACGGCCGCTTCATCGGCGATTGCCTGCAGGAGCACTTGGCCGCGGATGAGCGCTGCGCCGGTGCGGGTCTCGCGGCGTGGCTGCTCAAGGCGGCGCTCGATCGCAAAGTCACGGTGCTGCTCGAGAGCCCGGCTACTGAACTCGTTTGCGATGCTGGGCGCGTCATCGGCGCCGTCGTCATGACGCCGCGCGGTGCGCTAAGGATAAGCGCAAAGCGAGGCGTACTGCTCGCAACCAGCGGCTATGATTGGAATGCGGAACTGGTGCGCGCATGGGAAGCGCTGCCTGAGGCCGGCAGCATGTGCCCGCCGACAGTCCAGGGTGATCATTTCCAACTCGCAGCGGCGGCCGGGGCAATCCCGACGGCCGCGCGGGCACCGTCCCAAACACCTATTTTCGTCGGCTATCCGGTACCGAGCGAAAGAGTGCACGGCCGACTGTCGCATCGAATGCTATTGCCGGGTTCGCCGCACTCGATGATAGTCAACGTGAAGGGCGCGCGCTTCTGCGACGACGGCTTTTATCCCGACGTTGCCGTGAAGGTTGCGCGCTTCGACGGGGTCGATAAGGGCATGCCGAATTGGCCTGCCTGGCTCATCTTCGATGACGACTTTCGAGAAAAATACGGCTTGCTTCCGGCGTATCCCGGCCAGCCGATTCCCGAGGGCACGGCAATTCAAGCGCAGAGTCTCGGCGCGTTGGCGCACGCCGCAGGTATCGATCCGGAAGGCCTCGCGGCATCTGCGAATCGATTGAACGAGTTCGCCGCCGGCGGCGTCGATCCGGATTTCGGACGCGGCACTGTCCCGTGGGGAAGAATCATGACCGGCGATCCGCGCCGTGCCTCGAATTGGAACTTGGGTCCCATTGCGCGCGCACCTTTTTACGCGGTCAAGCTCGAGCGCGTCATCATGGGCGTGCCGACGGCGGGTCTGCAAATCGACACGCATGCGCAAGTCGTGAATGCGCGCGGCAAGCCGGTACCCGGATTGTACGCCGCAGGGAATTCCGCGGCGTGGACCGATATCGGCGGCGGCTATAACAGCGGTATCGCCAACATGCGCGGACTGCTGCAAGGATATGCGGCCGCTCGCCACATGACGTCCGGCAGCGGTTGAGGGGAATGATAATGTCGGAACGCTATGCGAACAAAGTCGTGCTGGTCACCGCCGCGGCTTCGGGCATCGGAGCCGCAACCGCCGAAGCGTTTGCGCGCGAGGGCGCCCGCTTAATGGTATCCGACATCAACGTTGCCGGCGGCGAGGCCGTTGTCGAGCGGCTGCGCGGCCGCGGAATCGAGGCGTGTTTTTTGCGAGCCGATGCAACCATCGAAGAAGACGTGGAACGTTTGGTACGCACGACCGTGGAGAGGTTCGGCGCGTTGCACGTGGCAGCCAACGTCGTCGGGGATGTGCATCCGGGAGCGGCTGGTCCTGAGTTTCACCTGCAGAGCCTGGCCTCCTGGGAGGCCACTCTTGCCGTCAGTCTTCGCAGCACCTTCCTATCGATGAAGCACGAAATCGCTCACATGATCGGCGACGGCGGCGGCGCGATCTGCAATGTAACCTCCTTGTCGGGACTGCTGCACGTCCCTGAGTCGGGAGCGGCTTACGCAGCGGCGAAGGCCGGCGTGATCCGACTCACCAAATTTGCCGCAATCAATTATGCCGAGCGCGGCGTTCGCATCAACTGCATTGCACCCGGAGTTACACCGACGCCGGCGTATTTCAAGGCCGGCCCGGATGGCGCGAAAATGCTCATCGAGCGCATGCTCGAAGGTCACGCCATTAAGCGCGTGATCGAGCCCGGCGAGCAAGCCGCCGCCATCCTGTGGCTGTGTTCGACTGATGCCGCGATGGTGACGGGTCATGTCCTCGCCGTGGATGGCGGCTGGAGCGCCCGTTGAATTCGCACAGAAGCAGGCGGGCGCTGCGGTACCGAATGCAGAGTTTGGCCATCATCAATCGAAGGATGAACGAGAGCAATGACACATCCACTCGCGACGAATGAGCAGCGAGAGCTGGAGGCTTTGGCTCTACGCATTGCGGCGACGCCCGCGGTACGCGCGGCGCGCGAGAAAGCGCGTGCGCTCCTGTTAGGCAATCCCTCGGCAATGACGCGCGATGGCGCGGCCGGTCTCGATCGAGCTCTGGATCAATGGGTGATGGGCGGCGTCGTCGCCATCGCCAACAATGATCCGTCGCGGCCGCGTGGCCTGTGGGCCATCGATAACACGCCGCGCGAGTGGTTCGGCCATGTATTCCCGGGCGCGGCGGTCGCTATCGATAATCCCGACAACGTCAATCGCACGGCGCCGCTGGACGGAGCGTGGGAGTACAGGATCAACGGCCGCTTCGGTAAGAATCCAACGGCGCAAACGAGTTTCATCGTGACACCGGCCGCAGAAGGCCAGCTGCGCCTGGGCGGCACGATTGCGGCCTTGACCAATCTCGACCTTCAGACCGATGACGACGGAAACTTTACGATTACCCTGAACAAGCGGCCTGCGGCGGGCCGCATCAATCACATGCAAATCGTCGACGGTCCGCAGATGCTTGCCATTCGCGACAGCCACTCGGACTGGCGCCAGCAGGCAACTGCGATCCACATCCTCCGGGAGAACGGGCCTGCCCCGGCACCGCCGCTTTCGGAAGAGGCATTGGTACGCGCGGCTGCCGAGACCATCGTCGATTTCGTCGCCTTCTGGTTGGAGTTCAAGAACACGTTCTGGAAAACCCCGCCGTTCAATCAAGTGATAGGCCCCTTGGGCCGCGACGGCGGCTGGGGATACCAAGCCGGGGGCCGCTTCAAGCTTGCCGACGATGAAGCCTTCGTGATTACCACCCGGGATGGCGGCGCCGCCTATACCGGTTTTCAAGTGAGCGATCCCTGGACGATTTCGCCCTACCCCTTCTACGCGACGACCAGCCGAAATTCATCCCAAGTAACGCCCAATCCTGACGGCAGCCACACGTATGTCATATCGCTGGTCGATCCCGGCGTTGCCAACTGGATCGACACAGCCGGCTTGCACGAGGGATGGTTCATGCTGCGCTGGCAGAATCTGAAGTCAGTCGAACCGCAATCGCTGCTTCAAAGCGCTCAGCTGGTGCGATTGGCCGAGATCGAGAAGTCGCTGAGTCCCGGCACCCCGCGGGTCACGCTGCAACAGCGCAGCGCCGAGATTCTCAAGCGCACGAGGGAATATGAAAGTCGATACCGCACGCACGCGCCGGCCGACCAATAAGGAAACTAACACATGCCTGCAGCGCCATCGACTGAACCTTCGCTGAAATCGCGTTACGGACCGTGGGCCGTCATTGCCGGAGCATCCGAAGGACTCGGCGCTGAATTCGCCCGACATTTGGCTGCGGCCGGAATTAATTGCGTACTCATCGCCCGGCGGGGGCAAGTGCTGGCGCAATTCGCCGAAGAACTTAGCAAGGACTACGGCATTGAAGCGATCGGTGCGACAATCGACCTGGCCGAGCCGTCGGCCACCGAGCGCATGCTTGCGGCGGTGGGCGAACGTCAGATCGGGCTCTTTATCTACAATGCCGGCGGCGATGGTCACGCCACCAAGTACCTCGACAAAGCCGCGGCGGACTGGGCGCCCCTAGTCCGCCGCAATGTACTGACGCTGATGGAAAGCGTTCACGCTTTCGCGCAACGCATGGTAGGGAGCGGACGCGGAGGAATTCTCTTGGTCGCCTCGGATGCGGCGTTTGGCGGTGTGTCGCGCCTCGGTATTTATTCAGCGACCAAGGCCTTCGGCCTCAACTTGGGCGAATCCCTCTGGGCGGAGCTCTCCTCGAAGGGTGTCGACGTGCTGAACCTCGTGATCGGCGCCACCGATACGCCGACGCTCCGCCACGTGCTGCGTCAGAAAAATATTCCTGCCGAAAGTCTCGTGCTCGCCAGTACCGGCGAAGTGGTGCCCGCTGCGCTCGCGCGCCTGGGTAAGGGCCCTACGCTGATCTACGGCTTCGCGGACGACGATTCGGATTCCGTGCAATCCTCGAACAGCCGGCGCCGGCGCGTTCTGGCCAACGGCAAGTTCTTGAGTCTCTTCTTTGGAGACGATCCCTAGAGCGGAGACGACTCCTGAGCGCGCCGCTCGTCTCATCGCCGCGGCCATGAGTCCGCGCCGATTCAGCCGCCGGTTCCGGCAAACCTCTCGTCGACTCCCATCTTGCGAGTCAAGTCGGCCATGTCGAGGTATTCCCGCCAACGCTTGATGAGCCCGGAGTCGTCGAGTTCGTAGATCGCCACCATCTGGTGCGGACACGGCTTGCCGAGGATAATCGCGGTATCCGAGCGCTCCTGCATCACCATCTTGTCATTCGACAACACGTTCACGATATTGCATTTGTTGTTGGTCGCGATGCGCATCTGACGATGGATCTCCTCCCTCAACGCGGCACGGCCGCGGACAATCGGGCCGCCCGGGACCCACAATTGCCATTCGGCATCCTCCGACATCATCGACAAAATCCTCTCCACCTCGGGTTTCTTCTCGAGACTGCCGTCACCCCACGCTTCGCAGAATTCCTGGATGAATTTTTCCTGTGCTAGACCCATGCCGTTTCTCCTCGAATCACTGCTGCGCGATCGCTTTGCGCGTCACGCTGATGAAGGGAACCGTGCAGCTCATGCCTCCATCGACACGGTAAAGAACACCGTTGACGAATCGCGATTCGTCGGAGGCAAGGAACACGGCCATTGATGCGATATCGTCCGGCATCCCGAGACGCGGTGAATTCAATACGTCCATGAACCCCTCGTCCATCTCAGGCGTCGACCACGCGATTTTCGAGGGTGTCTGAATCGGGCCGGGCAGGATTGCATTGCTGCGAATGCCGCGTTTGCCGAAAGTTGCCGCGAACGCCTGCACGAACCAGTTGAGCGCGGCCTTCGACGCGCCGTAACTATAGGCCGTGACGTCGCCGCCCAGCGAACTACCGGAGGACGTAAAGATTATCGAGCCGCCGCCGCGCTCCAACATATGCGGAACGGCGAATTTGCTGGCGAGCACGCCGCCGACCACATTGACCCGCATGGTCGCGTACAGAACCTTCGGATCGTAGTTGAGCAGGTCTTGATCCCGCAACTCCGGGTCTGGATTGGTCATCAACGCATTGTTGAAGAGAGCGTCAATTTTGCCAAATTTGCCAATGGTGGTATCGATCATCCGGCGCAACTGATCTTCCTCACCCACATCGACCGTCAGCGGGATGGCTTGCCCCCCTGCATTGACGATGCCATGGGCCACCTCCTCGGCGGCGCTCGCTTTGATGTCGGTCACGACGACCGTTGCGCCCTCCTTGGCGAACATCTCCGCGCTGGCGCGGCCAATGCCGCTGCCGGCGCCGGTGATAATGCAAACCTTGTCCGGTAACCGATTCATGATTCCCCTTGCCTACGGTCGTACCCATGCTGCCGAAACATCGCTGCGCGAAGTGTCGGCTACTCCGATTTTCCGCCGATGGCCTTCGGACTGAGCGCGTCCTTCAAAACCGACGCATCATGGCGGACGCTCTTGTCCTTGGCCTGTGCGTCCCAGTACGCTCGGTACCTGGTGTTCGGATCCGACACCACCCGCGGCGGAATGTCGTAGATGAATGTGTCGCGCTTGTCGAGGGTATACGCCGGCCAATGAGGATAGCCCTTGACGTTGGGGTTGCCCGTGCGCGCGAACGCCGCGAACGTGCGGCTCATCAACTCCGCCATCTGATTCTGTGCGGGACCGGCGCCCACCAATCCGGCCGAGACATCGACGTTGTCGAACACGAATGGCAACTCGACGGCGTGGGGCGAGCGTAGTTTGCCCCCCAGCACCGGACTATCCCAGTTAATTTTGTACATGTACACCGGTGCGGCATGTTGAGCCGCCTTGCGCTCGGCCAGCACGATGGAATTATGCGTGAACATCTGATCCGTAACGATACTCGTCCACAGGTGCATGGGCTTGTCATTCGGCGCGGCCGATCGATACATCTCGATGACCTGGGGCGCACCCTCCGGACCGACGCTGGCCGACACCCGCTTGAGCAGATCCGCATCCGTCATGGTCTGCCAGGTCGGATCCGTGAGGAATACATTGGTCGCTTCGTCCTTGGTCGACCCCACCATGATGGGCACCTGGGCAGAAAGCGGCGAGGCCACCGGATCGAAGGGGCTGAAGGGCACGATCTTTCCGTCCACGACCGGCATGAACGCCAGCAGGCCCGCTTTGGCGCTGGCGGTGTTCAAGTCCTGCGTGGATAGGCTTCGCAACTTGTCCATGTCGACGGACTTCATATCGAGGAGCGCCAGCACTTTGTCGCGGGTGACGGTCGCGTCCGCGATCGAGCCCAGGTGAACGGAGGCACCGCTTTCTACGATCGCTTTGTGGAACAGGCCCTGGGCCGAGGGCATGGCCGTCAAGGTACAGACTTTACCGCCGCCCCCCGACTGCCCGAAGATGGTGACATTATCGGGGTCGCCGCCAAACTGCGCGATATTATCCTTCACCCAGCGCAAGGCTTGGACGATGTCGAGCATCCCGACCAATTCGGAGGATGAATACTCGGGGCCTGCCTCATTGCCCAGATACAAGTAGCCGAAGGCTCCCAGCCTGTGGTTCAACGTGACGACCACGACATCGTTCTTACCCGCGAGATTACTCCCTTCATAGTATTTGTCGCCGCCGCTGCCGAGGAAAAAGCCGCCGCCGTGGAGCCACACCATGACCGCCCGCTTGGCGTGATCGTGAACGTGCGGTGTAAATACATTGAGAACCAGACAATCCTCGCTGATCGGTAAATCCGAAAAGGACAGCACCGTGCCCATCTCGCCGGGCATGTTGATGGACGGCTGGGGGCACCGATTGCCCATCTGGTCGGCCTTCTTGACACCGGACCAGGATTCGGGAGGTTTTGGCGGAAGGAAACGATTCGTGCCGCCGGTGTCCGCGCCATAGTGGATGCCGAGGAACGAATAGGCGCTCTTGGAGGGCTGGCCCTCGAGCTTGCCTTGCTTGGTCCGCACGATCAGGTCGCCAGCACGGGATGGCGAGGCCGCCGCCACGCCCGTCGCCGTGGCAATCACGGCCGCTGCACTCAGGTAACCACGTCTTCTCTTGTTCATATAACCGTATCTCCGATTGATAAGTCGTCAGCAACGGGCTCTCGCCCCGATCACCTACCGAATGAATATCTAACTTCCACGCCGAAGGTCCGGGGATCGCCGTACTGTCTCGAGACGAAACCGAATTGCGCGGTGTTGTCGCTGGCGTTAAGTTCATAGACCTTGTTGGTCACGTTTTTCGCATACACCGAGACGTCGACGCGCCGTTCGCCGATATTCTCCAACCCGAGGCGCATGTCGAGCAGGCCGTGACCTGGCCCCCTGTCCCCCGGCTCACCGAGATTGATGTCATTGAAATTGACCGAGGAGATGTAGGAGTAGCTCGCGTTCGCCACCAGCTGGCCGGCGGAAACGGCATGTTGGTAGGTGGCCGAGAGGTGCGTGGTGGTTTGAGGTGCCTGAGCGAACTTGTTGCCGGTGGCGCTGCCGAGAAAAGTCTCGAAGCTGTCGTACTTGGTGTGAAGGTAACCGTACGATGCCTGCAACGTGAGGTCAGGCAAGGGTCGCGCTGATAACTCGATCTGGGAACCGTACAGTGTGGCCGTCGCGGCGTTGAGGAACGCCGTGACCACCGTGTTCATGCCGTTGATCGGATAGATCACACCCACCGTCCGCTGGATGTTGTTGTAGTGGGACAGATAGGCGGACAGGTTCATGCGGAACGGCATGGAACCGAAATGGCCGTCGGATTTTAGGCCGACTTCGTAGTCCTTGATGGTTTCCGGCTGCACGACGTCCGGCACGGGCGGCGGGAAACCGGCGTTGAATCCGCCGGCGTTATAGCCTTTGCGCGTCGTCGCATACAACAACAGGTTGGAGTTCAGCTGATAGTCGAGCGAGATGTTGTAGGTCAAGGCGTTGGAGTGGGTGCTTATCGCCTGCCGGCAGGTGGCGGCGTCGGCGGGAGGGGACGAAAGATTGCATATTTGACCCGGGAAGTACCCGAGCTGCACCGTGTCGAGATGGTCCCGAGTGTAGCGGATGCCGGTCGTGAGATTGAGCGCGTCCCACAGGTTCAGCGTCCCCTGCGCGTATTCGGCCACCGAGCGCGTGTTGTTGACCGGGGCGCCTGATTGTTGCGTCGTCAATGTATCGAAGGGCGTTCCGCGTTGGGCGAAGAGGAGATAGGAATTCAGTCCGCTGCTCCAACTATTGGAGTAGTACACACCGGCGACCCAATCGAGCCGCTCATTGAAGCTTTTGCCGAGGATCTGCCCCTCCTGGGTCACCATCCCGCGGGTGTCATCGTTCTGGCCGATGATGATCGGCAGGGGAATGGAGAGGTCGCTGATCAGCTGATGATTGTCGCTTCCCTGATAGCCGGCAATATACTTCAGCGTGATCGGATCGAGATTGGCCTTCAGTATATTGCTGAAATGGTAGAGTTTATTGTCTGCCGCGGACTGCATCGGCACGTCCACGGTCCGGATTCCCCGTGTCTGCTGTGCCAACAGGCTGTCGTAATAAATATGAGGATCGTAGTTATAGAGAGCGGGGTTTAGAAATTCATAAAAGGCGTATGCACCGCCCGGCAGACTGGCGTTGACGCTTGCCTGAGTGCCGGCAATACCGCTGACCTGCGCCACCGGGGTGTCGTGACGATAGGCCAGGCTGACGACCGCATAGTCGCTGAGCCACGGCAGCGGCGTGTACAAGAGCGAGAACCGCAGGTTCTGGTGCGCCAGTTTTCCAAGATCGTTGCCGGAAATGTTTTTTGTAATTCCGTCACGGTTGGTGAACTGTCCCCCTAAGCGGATCTGCAGCGTGTCGCCGAGCGGTATGTTCACCACGGCGATGGCGTCGGTCAGGTTGTAGCTACCGTATCGGACTTGCGCGTAACCTCCGAAGTCGCGCGCGGGCTTCTGCGGAACGAACAGGACGTCGCCGCCCGTGCTGTTGCGGCCGAAGAGCGTACCCTGCGGACCCGACACGGCTTGTACCGAAGATAAATCCCAGAGTTGCGAGTCGGCCAATACGCTGTCGATCGGCACCTCATTGAGGTACTCGACCACACCGTCGCGAATGCCGCGCAGCGAATACTGCTGCGTCGCGCCAAATATGCTGATGCCGACGCTCATGCTGGGCACTAGGCCCTGCAGGTCGGTCCCCGTGGTAATGGTCTGCACCTTGAGCTGTTCCGTGTCGACGGCCGTGATGGTCAAAGGCACCTTCTGCAAGGATTCCTCGACACGTCGAGCGACGACCACCACCTCGCCCAACTCGGAAGCCTCTGCGCCTAGGTCGGCGGCGGATTCAGCCTTGACGGCGTCCAACCCAAAGATAGTTGGACCCGCCATAACGGCGACCGCGCCGGCCGCCGCGAGCAGAAAGTTCCTGGACATGTTTCCCCCTGATACGCGTCTTCACCAAGACCGCTTTTATATATTTCTACCGATCCGACGATCGCGGCGAGAGCATATTCCCATCACATGCGTCCGGTCAACAATTCTTAATACAGTCGCATTATTACAATGCAGTTGTATTATAACTGGATCACTGGATTTACTACCGTTGCCGGCAATTTCGCCGGCGGTCATTCAAGGGGATTGGAAATGGGTTTAGCGCAGGAACGATTCGTCAAAGACTTCTGCGACGCATGGGGCGACGGGACCTCGGAAAGAAAACCCGACGTGGAGAAGATTCTGTCCATGATGTCCGAAGACGCCGAATGGCAATTGTGGGTACCCGGCGGTCCGACCATCCGCGGCCGCGATGCGCTCCGTCAGGAAATCCATCGTCAAATGCGCTTCGCCACCAACAACAAATGCAACATCGTGAACGTCGTGTCCAGCGATAGAATGGTGATGCAAGAGCGCTCGGATAACGCGATCATTCGGGGCCGGCCGTGTCCGCACCAGATGGTCGCCATCTACGAACTCGACGACGCCGGACTCATCAAACGGTGGCGGGAGTACCTCGATATGGCCGACTTGATGCGCAAACAAGGCACGGACGAGGCGTTCGCAGCGCACGGCGGCTGATGTGCGGGGCGAGCATCCCCGTATGATCAGCCGATCAGGGGGACCGCTTGCGAGCCGTGGGCAAACACTGGAAGATACTTGTCCATCTACAGAATAACAGTGCGCTCCTGAGCTGAATGTCAAAACGATTCGAAGAGTACGCACGCGGCGCGCGCGCCATTATCGTCGCGTCAGAGCGGCTGTTCGGTCAATACGGCTTGGATGGAATCTCGCTCAGGCAAATCGTGGTTGCGGCGGGACAGGTGAATCCGTCCGCCGTGCAGCACCACTTTGGTTCGAAGCGCGGCCTGATCCAAGCCGTCTATGAAATGCGCACGCCGCTCGTCGAGGCGGCGCGCCAGGCAAAACTCGATTCAATGAACAAGAGGGAAACCATCGAGGAGTTGCTCGCCGCGCATTTGGAACCGATCATCGAGGTTCTGCCTAAAGCCAAGCGGCTGCTGTACGCCCGTTTCATGATGCGGCTGCTGCCGCTCAGCGACGCGGAGCACCCGCACTTCTCGTGTCTCGATATGTGCGCGCCGTCCGTCGAAATCATGAGGCGCATGCTCGCGCACTTCCCCAAACTCGCGCCCGATATCGTTACCACGCGCGTTCGAATGGCGGTGTGCGTGTTTTTGCAGGGCGTTTGCGACGAACGCCGGGTACGGCGCCTGGTCAGCCATGCTTATACGACAGAGGACATATATTGGGACGAAATCTTTCAGATCGCGCTGTCGGTGTTCTCGAACCCCTACCCTCCGCGGCGGCGTTTCGGCGCGCGCGCGTCGGAGCAGCGGCGCAATGGCAAGAAGCCCCTGAAACGAAACAGGCGTTCAGGCGCGCGGGCCTAGTGTCCTGTCCCATAAATAACTTACTCGATCCGCCAGCGAATTTTCGGGCCGGGCAAGGCGCGCCGACGAGGCATAGTAGTTAAAAGGGCACGGGCGAGGAGGCGCAACGCCGCCCGGCACGATAAAGGCGCGGCGC
>DASXYI010000069.1:0-62872 GCA_036502605.1 Steroidobacteraceae bacterium | reverse complement strand
ATTGATCGGACAGGTGGGTATAGAACAACACGCCGGGCTCGCTGCCGTATTTGGCGTTGCGGTTGCCGGTGGATTCACCGTGGCCGCCAGCGCGGAACCGTTGGCCATCGCTGGACGACGTTGTGCCTTCTCCCCAATGGGCCGCGAACGGCAATTTGTGTTGAGCGTTGACCAGCTCGGCCAGCCCCTTGGAATAGGACTCGTCGCGGATATGCCAGGCGACCAGCCACGCCAGCTTGCCGAGACTCGTGCCCGGGCAGGCTTCGGCCATCTTCTCCAATCCTAAGTTGAACGCATCTGCCAGGATGGCGGTCAACAACAGCGACCGATCCGCCGCGGGCTCGCTGCTCTTTAGGTGCGTGAAATGACGTGTGAAATTCGTCCACCGATCGACCTCAAGCAAGAGATCGGTGATTTTGACGTGCGGCAATAAACCGTAGATCTGCGATTTCAAGAGCTTCGCCGCGGGAGGCGTGTCGTCCTCAAGCGGGGAGATCTTCAAGCCTTTGTCGTTGATGCGGGCATCCGGCAGCTCGTCGGCGCCGGCCAGCCGATTGGTGTCGTCGAGTGCCTCCCGTACTAGTTTGAGGCGATCCGAGAGATACCCGTCTGCGGTTGTGGGCACGTCGAGGTTTAGGCGATCGGCGCTGCGCATTAAGCGAAACACCGTGGTCGGCAGCAAGTAATCCTCGAAGTCCTGGAACTGGCGGCTGCCGACGACATATAAGTCCCCAGCGCGAAGCCGATTCTTGAGCTCGCTGAGCGCGCACAGTTCGTAGAAGCGACGGTCGATGTCGCCGCCGGCGCCGACACTGCGGCCCCACCGTGGCGGCACGAACCCCAGCGGAGCTTCGGCGGGAACTTTGCGCGCGCCGGTGCGGTTCATCGATCTCAGGAGATCGATGGCATCGAGCAATGATTGCGCGACCGGCGCCCCGCGGAACTGGAACGCCTCGAGGAACGCCGGCGCGTATTTACGCAGCGTCGTGAAGTAATCGGTCAGCAAGGCGAGAGGATCGAAGGCCTCGTCGCGTGACAGTTTCTCGGCCTGGGCGACAGATGCAGTGAACTCATCCCACGGGATCACGGACTCGATCGCAGCAAAGGGATCGGTCTGAGCAGCCTTGGAAGCGATCAATGCCGACCCGATCTTGGCATAGAGCCGTACCTTGTCGTTCACGGACTGGCCATCGGCTGCAAATTCCCGGTCGTATTTGCACCGCGCCTTGCTGAAGAAGGTGCCAATCAATCGGTCATGCAATTCGAGGGTCTCGTCCGTGAGCGTTGCCGTCGTGTCCAACAAGATCGCTACCAGCGTCGCGTACCGACGTAGTGGCTCGTATTCTTGCAACTGGAAGACGGCAGTTTGGGCGCCTTCGCGCGCGAGCCGCAGCAGCCGGTTCTGGTGAACGTCCCGGCCGAGGTCGGCCGGCAAATCGAGCCCACGCACTGCCCGTAGGCGCGCCAAATGCGCGAGCACCGCATTGGCGCTCGGCGCGCCCGGCGGCTGCCGGAACCAGGACAACGTGCTGCTACTGCCGCCAGGACGTACCAGCAAAACCGCATCGAGGGCGGCGCGATGCTTGTCCGTGAGCCCCGAAGTCAGGCGACGGAACGCTTCCCGCTCTGCGCGGGTCAGCGCGATGGCGCACATCTTTTCGATCAGCGAGACAGTCGGCAACAAGATGCGGCGCGCGCGCAGTTCGTTCGCGACCGCGTGCGCGAGGACCATGCCCTGGGTCGTCTGCAGGGCGAGAGGCATCAGCCAGTCGATCAGTTCCCGATAATACCTGCGATCAAACTGCCGTAGCTCGAACCGCTCGAGCAGCTCCTGGAGATGCTCGCGTCGGGTCTCATCACGCTTCGCGTATTGCGACCAGGCGGCCGGTGTCACCTTCAATTGCGCGGCCACGATGCCGAGCAACGGCGGGTATGGCGCCTCACTGGGCGGGAGCACCCGACTCGGGTGGCGCAAGTAAACCATCTGAATGGCCAACCCCAGCCGATTGTGATCGCCGCGGTGTTGGCGAATGTACGTGAGGTCGCCCCGTGCCAAGGTTGCCAGCCGGATCAGCTCGCCCTCGTCCGACGGAAAGGCGAACAGTTGCACTCGTTCAGTCGGCGTCAGCAGTTCCCGTCGCGGCATCGGAATCCCTCCCGGATGGCTCGGGTGTCCCAATTGAAGTACACTTTGAACAGAGCAACACTCTGCCACAGGGAAAGTGCCTTTTCCGGGGTGTTTTCTCTCAAGGGTTCAATTGGGACAATCCGCCGCACTCTATTGCCGGGTATCGACAGCCGATCAGACCTGTGCCCGCCAGGAGCGGGACCTGCGCGCATTTGCGAAGAAGGCTGGCTACAAGATCGTCGGCGTCTGGAAAGAGACTGCCTCCGGCGCCAAGGACGATCGGGCCGAACGGAAGGAGGTCTTGGCCCTGGCCCAAGCCCGAAAAATCGATGTCATTCTCGTTACCGAGCTCACCCGGTGGGGTCGCTCGATGCTCGATCTCTTTCATACCTTGCAGGACTTGCAGGCTTGGGGCGTATCGTTAGTTGCCCAGACCGGCTTGCAGTTCGATCTGCGCAGCGCGCAAGGTAAGCTTATCGCATCGCTGATGGCCGCCCTGGCGGAGTTTGAACGGGATCTGCTGCGCGAGCGAGTCCGCTCAGGGATCGCTGCAGCTCGCAAACGCGGCGTCGTTTTCGGCCGACGGCCCGGTCAGCGTGTCAAATCAGATCGATTTGCGCCAAAAGTGCTGAAGCTCGTCGGCGAGGGTCAGTCGTATCGGGAAATCAGCCACCGCCTTGGGTTGAGCAAGAATACGGTGTTGGCCATTGTTAAGCGTGACCGCGCTGCCTAGCGCGTTACGTCGTCGCGGCCAGTTTGTAAGGCTTCTTGGAGAGTCAAACGATGTCGGGGAATCAGCTGTTAGACGAGCGCCCTCAATCCTCGGAAGGAAAATTCCATCTATCCACGTGTCCGTCGACCAGCGACTGAACATGCCAATCGCGCGCGAGGGTCAATTTCTGGTGACGACAAAATGGAATAAGCCGCATTTGGGCCTCGAATCGTCAATGATCGACGCTTGCATCCAAGAAGCAATCAATAAGCCCTATGCAGGAGTATTCGGGTCGCCGACCTTTGGTTTTCGCGAAAAGACACTAGATTCGCTACGGTCAATCCCGCAGTTAGAGGAAATCTGGTTTTGGGACGTTGAATTGGACGACGTCGAGGCCGTATACACCTTGAAACGTCTTAGGTCCTTCGGCGTCCAACCTGGGCGCCCGCCAATCGATTTTTCCCAAATCCCCACATTGGAGCGTTTAGTCGTCACCTATCGCGCGGGCGATAGCGGCGTTGATCGCTTGAAGAATCTCCACCGCTTGTCGCTATGGCATTATTCACCCAAGAAGAGGCTCTTTGGGGAAATACTGCTCCCGGACGGATTGACGGAATTGGAGATCAATTGGGCAAATCCTAAAGCTTTGGATGGGCTTACGCCTCTGCTCAGCCTTCGGCGACTGGAAATTCATCGTTGTCGAAATCTTGAAAGTCTCAGCGTGCTTCCAAGGCTATTTCCGAACCTCGAGCACTTGGTTGTCGCTGCCTGCGGGAAAGTTTCCGTGGATGAAGGCAGGCGGGCCGTCGAGAATCTGCCAAAACTCAAGCATGCCCATGTGCAGAAAACTAAATTAGTGTAGGACCGCTGCGTCGACCCTTAGCGTACGTAATGGCCCCTTTCTTGAAGTCACCCCGGAGAGATCCCGTGCAATCCGTTTTCTGAGCTTCGTCGCTGTTACGAACTGCGTGACGTCGCACCGATAGTCGATGCGCTGCTGATGGCGGACTATCGAGATGCCTTGGAGAAGCTGCGACCGCCACCCCCCTTTGGAAGCTTCGTTGGGCCCCAGATGCAAGCCCATATCGCAATGAAACGCGCCTTGGGTAATCGCTACGTGAGCGAGGAGAAGGAGTGTTTGCGGTTCGACCGGTTCCTGCAAATGCGGCCAGACCTCACGGGCAAGCCCCTGCACAAACTTGTTGAAGCGTGGAGTCAATCGAGGACGGGCATTACGGGTGCACTGAGGGCGCATGAATGTGGTCGCAGGTTGTCCATTGGACTTCCCAGCTTTTTGTGGACGCGGGAATCTAACGGAGTTACCGGCGTGGAGGATGGCCATGCATGCGAAAGCCAGTACGGGGAAGATCCCTCAAACCTACGAATTCATAAAGGCGCACCGCAAGCGCTTCGATGTGCGAACGATGTGCCGGGTGCTCGAGGTAGCTCCGAGCGGTTACTACGCCTGGCTGCAAGAACCAGTCTGTCAGCGAGCCCTCGAAGACGTTAGGCTCCTTCGGTTGATCCGCGCCTCGTACGCGGCAAGCCACGGTATCTACGGAGCTCCAAGGGTATTCCTCGATCTTCGGGAAGCCGGAGAGATCTGCAGCAAGCACCGCGTGATGCGGCTGATGCGCGTAAATAAAATCCGAGCGGTTCGAGGCTATCGAATCCGGCACAGCGCCGCATCCAAGCCCTCCGAGCTGATTCCAAACATTCTTCAGCGCAAGTTCGACGTCGCCAGTCCCAACAAGGCCTGGGTAACGGATATTACCTACATTCGCACATGGGAAGGATGGCTCTACCTCGCCGTGGTCATGGATTTGTTCTCCAGAAAGATCGTCGGGTGGTCGACACGACCGACAATTGCCCGCGAACTCGTACTCGACGCAGTGTTGATGGCCGTACGCCGGCGTCGACCACGCGGAACTGTTATTCATTCCGACCAGGGGTCGCAATATGGCAGCGACGATTGGCGGAGGTTCTGCAAGACAAATCATCTTGAACCAAGCATGAGCCGTCGCGGAAACTGTTGGGACAACGCAGTCGCGGAATCATTCTTCAGCAGCCTCAAGAAGGAATGCATCAAAAAGAAGATCTACAGAACTCGCGAGCTTGCGAAGACCGAAACATCCAACTACATTGACTCTTTCTACAATCCAACGCGCCGCCATAGTCATTTGGGCGGCGTAAGTCCTGAGGAATTCGAAAGAGCCGGACGAAGACGCCGACGTGTCCACTGAATCCTGGGAAGTCCACATAGCCTTGCACCGCCTCGATCCGACCGTGCCCCTCCTGCCCGTCGATCGTCGGTTGCGCAGGCGTATGATCGAGCGCCAAAGACCGCCCTACGTGTACAGCGAGGCACAGATACAGAAGCTCTTGGAGGCCGCGCGCACCTTTCCCTCTCCGCGGGCGCCCTGGCGGCCGCTCATGCTCTACACGATGATGGTGCTCACCTACTGCGCGGGGTTGCGCATCGGGGAACTTGTGAGGCTCACCCTCGCCGATGTGCACCTCGAGGATGACACCATCGAGATCCGCGAGAGCAAGTTCTTCAAATCGCGCCGGCTGCCCCTGACACCGACCGTGATGCAGGTGCTGAAGGACTTTCTCGGCGCCCGCGACCGAGCCGGAGCGCCGCGCACGGCGCAAAGCGGCGTGTTCTGGAACCCAGGCCGGGAGAAGCGCTACTCGTATGTGGCGGTCAGAGACAATATGGCGAACGTGATCCGCCGGGCGGGCCTCAAGCCCCTGAGCGGCATAGCTGGCCCTCGTGTTCACGATCTGCGTCACAGCTTCGTCCTGCACCGGATGCGCGACTGGTATCGGCGAGGGATCGACCCGCAAACGCGCCTGCCGTATCTGGCCTCCTACCTCGGTCACAAGAACATCAACTCTACGCTGTCCTACCTGACCCAGACTCAGGAACTCAAGGAAATCGCGTGCGACCGCTTTCGACAGTTAGGTGCACGGGCAGTGCGCGTCGCCGGGCGTGAAGCGAAGCAAAAGTGGGTCTAACGCACTTCGTGTGACTGCGGAAGCATCAATTTGGATGCAGAACTCTGGCACGTAGCAAGTCAAGCTTTGCTCGACCATACATCTGGCGCTTGAGGAATTTCAGTCGGTTGATCTGGCCTTCGACCTGCCCGCTGCTCCAGGGCGAGTCGAAGGCAGCCCGCACTGCTGACAGATCCGCCGCAATACTGGCGGCAAACCGCCGAAGCTCGCGAGCCTTACTGTCCCGAGCGCGCCCCAACCATCGGTCAAAGTTATCGACATCGCGACGGTGAATCAATCCGAGAAACTCGCGGGCCATGCTGCTTGCCTCGGCGATCTCCGGCTCGATGTCGCACAAGGCTTGGACGAATTCACTATGCTCGGCGCGCTCTGGTACCTGGATTCCACGTTCGTCCCAACCCACCAGCCAAGCGTAGGCGCGCTGCGGTGAAGGGGTCGAAGCTCGCTGGCCGGGCCGGCTAACTTTGTCAGTAGACGACGCCCTCGCGTATGCCCGAGCCATCGCCACCCGGACCGTTCCCCGGCTGCCCTTGAAGCCCCGAGCACGCAGGTCGTGCCACATCGCGGTAATGTTGAAACATCCCTGAGCGACGCGCTGGCAGAGGTGGTGTCGATAGGGATCCAACAGCATAGGCCCACTGCTGAGCGGAGACCTTTCGGGATACTCGCCTGCCCGCACAAAGTTGCTCACTGTCCGCTGGTCCAAATCCATGGCCTGCCCGATCGCGCTGAACGTCAAGCCCTGCGAACGAAGTCGGACCACTTCCTCGTAACGTGCAAATCGCGCTGCGCGTCGATCAATGCTCAGCTTCTGCCAGGCCATCAGTGGCAACACTGAATCGGTGCCATACGGCTTCGTCGGAGGTGGCGGGTCAGCAATTGCCATTTGAGCAACCTCGCGCAGTTTGGCGTTATGGCGCAGCAGCAGCCGCTCAACCGTTTCCCGCAGATTGGTTAGCAGATGCCATCGATCGGCGACCTGCTGGGCGTGAGGAATCACGCTTTGCGCGGCATCAGAGTACGCACCTGCACGGTCGCGGGCGAGCACCTGGATCGAAGGATGGCGTTGGAGCCAGTCGGCCACGCTCGTGGATTCTCGTCCGTCCAGGACCTCGATCGGACGGCGTCTAACCAGATCCACGACGATAGTTCCATAGCGGTGCCCGCGGGTGATGGCCCAATCGTCGATCCCGACCACTACGGGCGGTGCCGTCGTGACTTCGCTTCCCAGGCGACGCAGTTGCCGCAGCAATGTGTCACGACTGACGGGCATTCCCAGCTTTGCCGATAGCCGAGCTGCGGCCGATCCGCCGAGCGCTTGCGCCATCGCGCCCCAGGCGCGATTGAGACCGACCGTGCGGCGTTGATTGGCCGCGGCTAGGGAGTCGATCTGCTCGACGAAGGTCGTGCGTGCACATTGCGGATTGATGCACTTGAAGCGGCGCACTTGCACGCTCAAGTTGACCGATCGACCCATGCACGGTTGGGCCTTAAGCTGGCGCCAATACTGACCGTGCCAGCGAGAACTGCCATGTGAGCACGAAGGGCACCGCGCCCGTCGTGCCGAGCTCGCCACGTCCACTGAAAGCAGCGTGTTCATGGCATCGAAGCGGACGATCCGCTTGTCGACTGCACGTAGCGATTCCGACAGACCAGGAACGACGACCATGGAACCCTCCATAGAACAAAGCTAGATGCCACGATCATATCCGGCCCGTCAGATCGTCACACAAAGTGCGTAAGATCCGTTTTCTCTTCGCTTCACGGGAACGCGGTTGATGCGCGCCTGCGCAGTGAGACTGGCGTACCCCTTGGGACTTTCAATCTGCTGCTGGTTGTAGAAAGCACTCGCGCCTGTCGCGTCAACGACATTGCGGAGAAGCTCGCGATCACCGTGGGCGGAGCCAGCCAGGCCGTTGACAGGATCGAACAGAAAGGTCTTTGCAAGCGGCAGCAGGACTCGGCCGATGGCCGCTCCTCGATCATTTCAATAACGGCACTTGGATTACGCAAGCTCGCCGAGGCTGCCCCAGTTTTTGACGATGAACTCGGCCTATGGTTAAACGTACCCGGGACTAACACAGAGATTCAGCACTTTACGACCGTTCTCGCCCGATTGAGAGCTGCCGCCTCGCGGCGGAATAGACCTCACTCCTAACGGCCACTGCCGATAACGATACGCCGGACAGTGTGATCGAACTTCTGATTTGTCGGCGTTCAAAATGTCCTCGCGAATGCAACGAAAACGCCCGCCGTTGGCCGGCTCGAGTCCGCCGCGAGCAACACAAAGAAGGCGGCCCTGCAACCAATAAGGTCCCGGGGCCGAATCGCTTTTACATCTTCCTAGATTGGGTCGCCCTTACCAACTGCTTACCGGAACCGCTAGTCCCTTGTCTGGCGGCGGGACTTCTGCCGGCCTTCGGCAGACTGCGCTTGGTCAGAAGCAACAGCAAAAAATCAACCACCGCTTATGGACGGGTTTAGCACAATGCCGTGTCGAGTTTGCAACCACACCACCGCATGGAGCACATCCGTCGAGTTTCCCACGAAGGATGCTACCGACCGCCTTCCGCCTCGCGACCTCCGCAATGCGTTTGGGAAACAAACGCTGCGGACTCGCGCGAAATCGACAAACGCCTTTTCCCGTGACTCCACGCTCAGACAACACGCTTTAGGGCGGTTGTGCCCTCTATCATTAGTTTCGAAACCGATTCGACGGAACTATTCAATATGGTCGCGATATCCTCGCGCGAGCATTTAAAGCGATATGCGAGTTCCACAACGACACGCCGTTCGCCAGGGAGTTGTTTTAGGACATCTTCAAGCCGAGCGCTGAGATCCGCTGCAGCTGGGAATTGGCGCGAGGATTTCAATTCAAGGAAAGGCCGCCCCTCTACAACGTAAGCGAGCCTTGCTAGCCATGCAGGTGCGTACAACCTAAACATCTTCGTCACTTTCCTCGCGCGTCCGCGCAGGTTAATTCGCCTTCGTACCCCATTAATGACGGCACTTTCCCGCGGGTCCTCGTGGCGGGCTGCTGTCTTGCGCGGGCGGCCCTATTTGGCTCCGCGCCGTCGAAGTCTGATCGGGTGCCGCAGCGCCTCAGGCGGCCTCTCGTCTTTGGGACAATCCAGCTAGCTGTGCACGCCTCCAGCGGCCGGGAGTCTCGCCGACGAATCGTTTGAACACGGTCGAGAAGTGGGCCTGTGTCTGGAACCCCACGGTCAGTGCGATGTCCAGGAGTTCGCGCGAGGTCTGCAGGAGGAGCCGTTCGGCGGCCCCGATCCTTTGCAGAAGAATGAAGTCATGAGGTCTGCAGCTGGTCGCAAGACGGAACTGCGCTGCAAAATGTGTCCGGGATAACCCAGCCGCCGCCGCCAGATCGGCAAGCGATATGGCCTCGGAGATGTGAGCCTCGACATAGTTGACTACCCGCCTCAGCCGCCATTTCGGCAGGGGCGAGACGCGAGCGCTCCTTTGGCGGATCTGCGCCGCGCGCACAACGATCGCCCGCGCCAGCGTGTCGATGTAGCTCGCGTCCGCGCCATCGTCCGCCGTCTGCACCGCTCGTGCGAGATGATCGATCAGGGCATCGCGGGAAAGCATGGTCGCACGCAAGGATTCGCTGTGCATGCCCGCGTTCATTTCCGCTTGCTGTTTCGCGTGGATCGAACCGCCAGCAACGTAGAGATGTAGAAAGTCGGCCGGACCCGTAAACTCCGCGTGCAGGGTTTGGGATGGGCGGCAGACATAGGTCATGCCGGACGCCATCACGCCGTCGAAGATCATCTCCCGGCCACTGAGCAACCGAGCGCGTGTCGGCCTAAGAGCGACCCCCAACACGAACTGACCATCCGGCGCCACGACCGCGGCTCGCCGATCTTCCGTGCGCGTATCGGTCCAGCGAGCCACGATGATTTCATTCGCACCGCGAGGAATGCCGCCAGCTAGGTCGACGCGGGAGTCAGATTTGGAATTGAGCATCGTCATTTCATAAGGCCCACCATGATTAAACTGATCGCCGCCGATGCCAGCGCTATGGCGCTGGCCGTGAGTCGACGAGATCAAGCTAGCAGAGGCCCCGATGTTTGGCGTGTCACCGCTCGTCACGCCCGGTTAAGCGTTGTTAGCCGTCGTCAACGCGGTGGCAAGACGACGTTCCAAGCGGTGCCAGTTTGTGGAGCGCACCATTGCCCGTGAACCCCCAATGCCGAGCGATATGGTGCGGGCGTTGAGGCGGGCGCGACTGTGGTCGCCCGCCGCGAACGCTATCCCGATGGGCCCGGGGGATATTTCGTCAGCACCGACGCTTTTCGCGGATGTCACTATGATATCGCCATCGCTCGAGAGGAGATCCTCGGGCCGGTGCTGTGCATCCTCGCCTATCGCGATGAGGACAAAGCGGTCGCCATCGACAACGACTATAGCCTCACTTCGTATGCGTTTTCGTCCGAACCGCTCCGCGCTTGGGTGACCTGATTTGCGGCCGTGCGCTCCCCCTTGAGACTTTGACCCAGTCGTACGGTTACGCAAAATAAAACCGTTCTCGAAAGCACGGGTCGCGCCTTTTCACCATCCTCTGCCACGCCGCTGCAAACGGACGGCTATCTCAGACGCCTGGAGGATGACATGAAACAACTCAGTACCGCGAACCTAGAGGTCGCCACTCTGGAGACAGCTCCCACCCGCTACGTTGAGGGCAGCGGCATCCGCTTCGCCTATCGCCAGCTCGGCCCATCGACCGGAATGCCGCTGGTTCTGCTGCAACACTTCTCGGGCAACATCGACGCCTGGGATCCCGCCGTCGTGAACGCACTGGCACTCGATCGTCCCGTGATCGCCTTCGACAACGCTGGCGTCGGCCGCTCGACCGGCCAAACCCCCGACAATGTTGCGGGCATGGCGCGCGACGCCGTCAGCTTCATCGAGCTGCTCGGCTTCTCCAAGGTCGATCTACTGGGTTATTCCCTCGGCGGCTGCGTCGCCCAGCAAATGGCGGCCAAGCAAGGTCAGCTGGTCCGCAAGCTGATTCTCGTCGGCACTGTGCCGCAGGGCGGGGAAGAGCACCTGCTGGCGGTTCTCAAAGAGGCGTTCTCCCACACCGAATCGCCGGATCCGCGGTTGCCGCTGTTTTTCACCCGATCAGCCGCTAGCCAGGATGCCAGCAAGGCGTTTCTGAACCGGGTTTATGCCCGCCAGAAAGATCGCGACACCGAAGGCGGCAGTGCCGTCACTGATCCGCAGGCCAAGGCGCTGATCACATGGTGTGCGACGCCCGATCCCGAGCACACCCTCCTGCGCACAATTTCCCAACCCGTGCTCGTGGTTAGCGGTAGCGATGACACCATGCTGCCGGTAGACAACGCCTATGTGATGTTCAAGGGTTTGCGCAACGCTCAGCTGGTCCTCTATCCCGACTCCGGCCACGGCGCTCTCTTTCAATACCACGAGTTCTTTGTCAGCCAGGTGCAGACCTTCCTGAACGCGTAATCGGGCTTGACCGCGGCTCCGGTCCTTCGCCCGACCGGGCAGTGCAGTCTTGGCTAGCGTGAAATTCTCGTTGTTACAAGTTGGAATCACTGATGAGCGAACCGTCAACTCAACAATATCTCGGTTCTGAATTCGCCCGCGAGGTTGAAGAAAACCAACGTCGTCTTCGCGGCGCTCTTCGAGCCACGTACGACTTTGTCGTGTGCGGAGCCGGTTCATCCGGTTCGGTCGTAGCGCGGCGGCTGGCCGAGAATCCGGACGTCTCGGTCCTGCTGATCGAGGCCGGTGGAAGTGACACCGTACCCGAAGTGGAGATGGCGGCGGCGTGGCCGCTCAATCTTGGCAGCGCGCGCGACTGGGGTTTTAGGGCGTCGCCCAATCCGAACCTCAATTGCCGCGCCATCCCGATGAGCATGGGCAAAGTGCTCGGGGGAGGATCGAGCATCAACGTGATGCTATGGGCTCGTGGGCATAAGAGCGACTGGGATTATTTTGCCGCCCAGGCCGGCGATTCCGCCTGGAATTATGACTCTGTTCTCCGTATCTACCGTGAAATTGAAGACTGGCAGGGCACGCCCGACCCGGTCCGACGCGGACAGAATGGTCTTCTTTACGTCACGCCTCCGATCGAGCCCAATCCCGTCGCCATCGCGATGCTCGGCGCGGCTGTTGAACTGGGCATACCCGTCTTCGACGATGCGAACGGTTCCCTAATGGAAGGCCCCGGAGGGGCTTCCTACTTTAACCTGCGTATTCGCGACGGCCGGCGGCAGTCGATTTTCCGGTCCTACACATTTCCGCTGATGAACCAGCGCAACCTGACTGTGCTGCCCGGCGCACTGGTCACGCGCGTGCTCATTGAACGGGGAGCGGCGATCGGCGTGGAGTGCCTGTTCGATGATCGTCTCCAGCGCTTCCACGCATCGCAGGAAGTGATCTTGTCCCTGGGCGCCATCCACACCCCGAAGATATTGATGCAGTCCGGTGTTGGTGATTCTGAAACGCTCGCATCCTTTAATATCCCGTTAGTCCAACATCTCCCGGGAGTGGGCGCCAACTTCCAAGACCACATCATGGTCTCGAGTTGTATTTGGGAGTATTCGCAGCCGATTTCCCCCCACGGCAATGGCGGCGAAGCTACCATCTTCGCTAAAAGCGCACGGGAGCTGGACAGCCCGGATATCCAATTGCTCCAGATCCAATTCCCCGTCCCAACCCCTGAGCTCGCGGCGCGCCACTCCATACCAGCCGGCTCCTGGGGGATCTTTCCGGCACTGCTGCGTCCACACAGCGTGGGCCGCCTGCGCCTGACAGGCGCTAGACCCGAAGATCCGATCCAGATTGACTCGCAGATCCTCTCCGATCCGGCTGATCTGACCGCATTGCGGCGGTGCGTGGAACTCGCGCGCGAGGTCGGTAACGCCAAGGCGCTTCGGGCCTTCGTGAAGCGGGAGGTGATGCCAACAGCGCTCACCGCTACCGCCATGGACAATTTTATCCGCGACGGCGTGACGACCATTTGGCACCAGAGTTGCACCGCCAAGATGGGGCAGGACGGCATGTCCGTCGTGAACAGTCATCTCAAGGTTTACGGTGTCGACCGCCTGCGCATCGCGGATGCTTCCGTAATGCCTCGCGTTCCTCTGGCTAACACCATGGCGCCCAGCGTCATCATCGGCGAGCAGGCGAGCCGGTCTATCGCCCGTGAACGTCGGCTCTAATCTTCGACATCCCGTTCCGAGAAGCCTCAATGAATGATATCGCGCGATCCACCCGTCGGTCTTTTCTAGGGTCCGCTCTTGCTTCTCTTGTACTTTCTCAGACGGGACTACTCGTTCCACGCACGGTCCGCAGCGACGTTGGGCAGAGTAACCCGCCGAATGGGCCACTTGATAGACGTTACGGTGCCAAGCGCGTCTTGATTTTGGGTGCGGGGTTGAGTGGGCTTGCGGCCGCACACGCACTCGCGGAGGTAGGACACAATGTGACCCTCCTCGAAGGACAGCAGCGGCCGGGGGGCCGCGTGCTCACTCTCCGCCAACCATTTTCCGACGGACTGTATGTTGAGGCGGGCGCGGGCCGCATACCCCCAAATCACGCCTGGACACTCACGTATGCAAAGCGCTTTGGCCTCTCGATGGAGCCATTTTCGCCGGCCTCACTGACGCCCGTTGTGCATACCGGCGGAAAATCGATACCTCTTACTGCAGGCATTGATTTGACGCAATACTTCAATTTCTCCTCCGAGGAAAAACGCCTCGGAATCTCGGGGATGTTACAGAAATACATTGCTGGTCCATCGCAGGAAGTGGCCGCCGCGGGGGATATGACTGCTCCTGGTTGGCCCCCAGCTTCGCTGCGACCGTTCGATCAATATACTTTTGCCGACTTTCTCCGCAGTAAGGGCGCCTCGGCGGCTGCAGTGCAATTCTTGCAGCTTGGGGCTTATCCCATGGAGGCCTCCGCTCTATTCATCCTGCGCGTTCTAGCAACGACCGACTTCAAAGGCCTGACTAAGATTAACGGCGGCAACGACTTGTTGCCGGCGGCAATCGCCTATCGGCTGGCCGATAGAATCATCTACGACGCACGCGTTGTCCGCATCGAGCAGGATGCAAGGGGTGTCAGCGCCATCGTCTCGCAAAGCGGACTACAACAGTCGCTACAGGCGGATGCGATGATCTGCACCATTCCGTTTAGCGTTTTGAGAGGCATCGACATTCATCCACGGTTTACGTCGCTGAAGCATCAGGCAATCGAGCAGCTTCGCTATGCGCCGGTTGTGAAGGTCGCCTTTCAGACCAAGAGCAGGTATTGGCAAAAGCAGGGCTTGAGCGGTTTCGCAGAGATGGATCATTCCGCAGAAATATGGAATCCCGGTTGGGATCAGCCGGGTAAGTCAGGGCTCCTGCAACTCTACCAAGAGGGCGAGCGGGCTCTGCAGCTTGATCAAGTGGGCGAGGACGAGCTCCTGAAGCGCGCAGCGGAGTGCGTCGGTCGCATCTTCCCGAGCATCCAAGCCGAAGCGGAGCGCAGCATCTCGTACTCCTGGCAGCGCAACCCGTGGGCGCGCGGGGCGTATTCTGAGCTGCGACCCGGGCAGGTGTTCGCTCTCTCTCCGGCACTTGCGAGTCGTGAGGGGCGAATTCACTTCGCCGGAGAACACACCTCGGCGGAGCCCGGTTGGATGCAAGGTGCGCTGGCCTCCGGATTCCGGGCAGCCAAAGAAGTGAATGAAATGCTCAGCTATACGGCGTAACTCATCATGAACGAGCAATTCGCTGTGCGGTTGAGAAGGAGCGTATTCGCGCATCCGGCATCGTGGATTGCGAATGAGCTTCCGGCGTCTGCGAGGAGGGGTCGAGAAATGGAATCGGGAAGCACGATGTCAGAAACGCGCGCGTTCAGCGGATCACGGAGGTCATTGATGTTTGTGAGACTCTGCTGGATAGCGGTTGTGCTCAGCGCGACAGGGAAACGTCTACTATCTTGGCAACGTCGTTGCTGCCGCCCAGATGACAAAGCGGAACTTCAGTGCTGCCCTTTACGCTCCCCTGCGACTCAACGTTTACGAAAGCGCGAATGGTGGAACGACCTTCGAATACGATAAACCCTCCACGCAATTCGGCCAGTTTCGCAATGCCGATATCGATAAGATTGCTCAGAGCCTCGATGATCGCCTGCTAGATCTAATTAAGAAGGTGATCACTTGAAGCGATCGCTATCGCCAGACAAGTGTGGATCCACATTGGTTGGCCTGATGGTAACCGATCATAGTGTTCGTCTAGCTCACGACGAGCAACAGCATTGCATTTGCGCTACGACGGTGCGCTGCTGCTATGCGCTCGCCTCAGACATTTGACCAGCAATTCCTACTAAAGAAGGAGACAGACCATGTTGATGAATAGGCGTACTTTCTCGGCCGCTCTGGTTGCAGGAGCCGGCGTTTCGCTGATTTCCACTCGCGGCATTGCTGCTATCCCTGCGCCTGTCAGGGCGCGCAATGTCGTCCTTGTCCACGGCCTGTTCGCCGACGGATCATGCTGGTCCGAGGTGATCGCACGATTGCAGACGGCGGGACTCAACGCGACGGCCGTGCAAAACCCTCTGACGACGCTGACGGAAGCCGTCGCCTCTGCTCAGCGCGTGCTCGATCGGCAGGATGGCCCGACCGTGCTGGTGGGACATTCCTTCTCCGGCATGATCGTCACCGAGGCGGGCGTGCATCCTAAGGTCTCTTCTCTGGTGTATGTGGCGGCACGAGCGCCGGACGCGGGCGAGGATTACACCGCTCTGGCAAAGACCTATCCCACGCCGCCGGCATCCGCCGGTATTGTCTTCGACGGCGACGAGGGACGTCTCACCGAGGCAGCCTTTCTTCGCGACTTCGCGGGCGACCTGCCGGAAGCGAAGGCGAAGGTTCTCTACGCTGTCCAGGAGCCATTCCACAGGGATCTGCTCACGGGCAAGACCACTCAGGCGGCCTGGCGCTCGAAGCCGAGCTTCTATGCGGTCTCTACCGAGGATCGCACCATTAACCCGGATCTGGAGCGTTTCATGGCTAAGCGGATGGCCGCAAAGACGATCGAAGTGAATTCAAGCCATCTGTCGCTGATCTCCCGTCCCGACGAGATCACCAGGCTAATTCTGGAGGCCGCCGGACAACGCGGCTAGCAAGAAGCCCGAGGACAAGGCCGCCCGTTCGCAAAGCTTACGCCGCCGCAACCCAAGGACGAAGAGCCATGAAACGTTGGGGAGTCGCTCGAAGCTCGAAGCGGCAACGTGCGCTGACACAAACGCCTCCGTTCTTGCGAACGACCATCTCCCATACGTGTCGCTTTCGCGTGTGCCGTTGGTGGTTCTTTAAACCAAGACGTGCCTAAGCCGTTTACGAGCAAGGGGCGAGCATGGAATGGCGCCGACCCCATCCGATGAACAGGCGACAGCATCTCGCGCCATTCATCGCGATTGAGCAGGTAGTTCTGTATCGAAAAAAAGGTCGCCCTGTTCTTCGCTTGCCGGAAAAAATTGGTTTCATCAATTGCCGGGCACGAAAATTCGACACGCCGAGATAGAGAACCTCGCCCGATCGAACGACGTCGTTGAGCGCGTTGAGTCTCTCTTGCATCGACGTCTCGTGATCGATCAGATGAAGTTGGTGGAGTTCAAAGTGGTGGGTGCGGAGTCGCTGCAAACAGTCGAGTCCTTTATAACGATTGACATCTCTTTACTTGTCCGTGAGTTCTGAAGCGCGCAATCTGCCGACCCGCGGAGAAGCAAACGCGGCGCCAGGCGCCGAGCGACGCCATGCACGACACGGACTTTCGCGGGAGACCGCGACGACAACCACGATCACAATTGGAGCCTGTTATGAAATCTCTGCTTATTCCAGCTGCACTGTCGGCAGCCTTCACGATTGCCTTTGCTCCGGCCACAGCGACCACATTGCCGGCCGGGACCATCAAGAACATCGTGCTGGTTCCTGGCGCTTGGGCCGACGCAAGTAGCTGGAACAACGTCGCACACGTCTTGAAAGGCAAGGGCTATCACGTGACGGCGGTGAACATTCCGCTGACATCGCTCGCTGCCGATGCCGCTGCGACGAAGGCAGTCATCGATGCGCAGGATGGGCCAACGGTGCTCGTTGGACACTCGTGGGCGGGGTTCGTGATTGGCGAGGTCGGCAACGACCCGAAAGTGAATGCGCTCGTCTACGTATCAGCATTTGCGCCCGAAAAAGGTGAAAGCGTTACGTCGCTGAGCGCAAGCGGACCTCCCTCCAAAGGTGTGCAGGCAATCCGGCCCGACGATAAGGGGTTTCTCTACCTCGACAAAGCCGCCTTCGCAAAGGTGTTTGGCCCAGATCTCCCGGCGAGCGAATCAAAGTCTCTGGCCAACGCGCAGTTGCCAATCAATCACACCTCCTTTGACGAGCCGGCGACGATGGCCGCATGGCATGCCAAGCCATCATGGTTTGTCGTATCCGATAAGGATCTCATCCTTGATCCCAGCGCGCAGAAGTTCTTCGCGAATCGAATCAAGGCCACGACGACGATCGTGGAGGGAGGCCATGACACCCTGATCGCTTTTCCAAAACAGGTTTCCACGGCGATCGAAGCTGCCTCGCGCGGCGCGAATCCGTGAGAAACACTGGCATGAGCAAAATCAACAGACCTAATGGAGATACTAAAATGCAAAGGCAAAGAAAACTGAAATCGCTGATGGCGCCGTTAGCATTGAGCATGCTTGCTCTTTTCGCGGCCAATCTGTCGGTGGCGGGAGATGATTCGGTTTTGAAAACGAAGAATGTCATGCTCGTCCACGGAGCCTGGGCGGACGGTTCAAGCTGGTCCAAGGTAATTTTATTGCTGGAACGAAGAGGATTCCACGTGACGGCGGTGCAGCTTCCTTTGACATCCGTGGCGGAAGATGTTGCCACGCTGCAGAGAGCGATGGATTTGGAGCCCGGCCCAATACTCCTCGTGGGCCACTCGTACGCCGGAGTCGTGATTACAGAGGCGGGGAACGACCCAAAAGTGAATGGTCTGGTCTACATCTCCGCGTACGCACCCAACCTGGGGCAAACGGTATTCTCGTTGAACGCATTGCTGCCAGAAACGCCGGTCAATCAGGAAATCATAGTGGATGCGGGCTTTTTGAGCCTTACCAAGGAAGGTATCAGCGCTGATTTTGCGCAGGATCTTCCGGAGACAGAAAAACAAACCTTGGCGGTCACCCAGGGGCCAGTTGCAGCAGTCGCATTTGGCACACCGGCGAGCGCACCAGCTTGGTATAGAAAGCCGTCGTGGTACATGGTCGCCAGCGAAGATCGAGTCATCTCTCCTCAGCTTGAGGCCATGATGGCGCAAACGATCAACGCCGAAACGATCACTGTGCATTCCAGCCACGTCATCATGCTGTCGCGACCGGAGGCCGTAGCGGACTTCATTACACATGCGGCGCATGGACGTGACTGAAATCGCGCTGTCGAGACGCATCGAGCGCGGTTCGGGCCGGCTATACGCAATGCAAGCGCACTTGAGGCTGCCATTCCACCCGCTTAATCGCGCTGTTTGAAGCATCGACATACGTCGGCTTTGGAAGTCCCCCTCTCAAATTGGAGAATCATCATGAACTCACCCATTCCGATCAAAATGCTAAATCATGTCTTGGTCCTGATATCCGCATCAATCCTGCTACACGCCAACAACGGGCTCGCCGCAGATTTGGTGGGCGACGCTCAAATGCAGGCGAGAGACCTTCTCGCCGGTACTGTCAACGGACAAGCCAAGACCTTTGATGCATCGCCCGCAATTCCCGCGGACGGACATCGGACGCCGAACCTTGATCCTCAAGAACGGGCGCGCCAGCTCATCTTGGGCAAGCCGAACTTCAGCGGCGTAGCAGGTCTAAAGGTTGCAATAGACTCAAAGACAAAGGTCACGCCGGCGGTGTTTGCGCGGGGCAAGCGTCGCGGATACTCCGATCCTCAGAAATCAGCGCAACGGATGATCCTGGGCAACGGATCCTGACGGCGGCATCACGTGACTGCTGGTACGGCATGCCGTAGAAGCTACAGCCAACACACTCCTTTTGCGTATTTGGCTCGGATGATCGAGCGTTGGGGCGGGCACGGAGCGACCGTCCAATCTGAAGCTTACTGTGAGCACAATATTTTTTGGCCAGCCACGCCCCGGCTGTGCTGATCCTGATGGGAAGGATGGACATCGTCGAGCGCGGCAACGCTAACGGGGCGCGGACCCAAAGGACCCTGGAACAGTTATAGGCCTTTCATCAGATGCCGGACTGATTGCGCAGAATTATGAGTTGAACGATTTTGTTGTCGTAGGACGAGAAGTAGAAGGCGAGCACAAGTGGGTCCGGGAGCCCACGCTTGTCGAACAGTCCGCCCACATGGGCGGTTACGATAGATTGCCCGTAGTGCTGGACATTCTTGACAACCTTGAGAGTCAATCGCTCGCCGATGATGTCGCGAGCAGCCCAGGCCGCGATCGCCTCCTTGCCCCAGTAGTCTGTAAGCTGATCGTTGACGAGTGCGTCATCGACGAACGTCGTTAACAGCGCATCGAGATCGCAAAGGTTGGTCGCTCGGATATAGGCGGCGACTGGCGGCGGCAGCCCGGCGGTCACCTCGCCAGTAGGCGCCGTCTGTGCGCCGGGATCGTGCAGCTTGTCCAGATGAGACATGTCAACCGACGCCTATCCTCGTTTCAACTCTCGAAAGATAGTGCCTGGGATGGCCGAGGAGGGCGCGTTATCTGGTGTTAAATGCCGTCATCGCGCCGGCGGGTCAGACCGATCCGCTCGCCATATCAAGAGGAGTAGCGCACCGTCCGAACTCCGCCAGGAGTTGACCTGCAAGTTTCAGATCCGTCGTTTGAAATCCCTCCCTAAATCGCCGAAAGCTGGTCTCGAGCAGGTTAGCAGCGGCCGACGAGTTGCCTTGGCCGGCCCACAGTCGCGAAAGCCTCATGGCCGACCGCAGTTCGAGGCTGAGGGCCGATTGCACTTTTGCATGCTGCAGGGAGAGTTGGAACGCCCGTTCGGCAGCGACAGGTTCGGCGGGCGTTGTTTGAAGCCATACCTCGCCACGGACTCTCAGCAGTTCGGGTACGTTCAGGGTTTCGCCAAACGCCTCACTTAGACCTAAGCCTGCGTCGACCGCTGCCGCAGCCTCATCAACCTTCCCCGTCTTCATGAGTCCTTCAGCTAGCGCCACATGAAATGCCGGTATTAGGGCGTGATGTTTGGCTGCCTGCAACACTTCGAGAGCGCGCCGCAAAAGCGCCACGCCTTCCGAGGGATTGCCGCGCGCGACGGATAGTTCGCCACTCAGCGCCAAACCGACGGTATGGCAGGGGCCAAGTGAATGTCGCGCTGCGTGAGCAATCAGGCGTCGGATAAGCTGCTCCGCCTCATCGAGGTCGCCTCGCCAGAGATACACGGTGGCCGTAAAGATCAAAGTCATACACAAATTGAAAGGGTGATCGCGTTTGGTCGCCACGTCGATCGCGCGCCGCGCGGTCGTAGCGGCATGATCCGGAAACCCGATCAGCCAGTAACAGCGCGCAAGCGCCATCAGCGCGCGAATCTCATGATCATAGCCAAAGAAGGCGACCCTTTCGGTGCCCGCAGCCTCAGCTTTCATCAGGCCGCGTTCGCAGTGGCGCCGAGCCCCCATTTGGTCTCCGATAAAGTGATGGGCCACACCCAATACCGACTCTCCCGCGGCGATCACGCCAGGCGAGCCGATCGCCTGGGTGATTGTGGTGCTGCGTTGGGCGAGCGCGAGAGCGCCCCGGAAATCGCCGATGCGGCTCAGGAAGATACACAGACCGACTAGGAGGTGCGTCTGATACTCTTGGTCGCCCCGCGCGTCAGCCAACCTCAGCGCATTCTCGATGCCTCTGCGCACTTCATCGCTATTGCCTCGCGTAAGCATCATTGAAGCGGCCAGGAACGCCTGCAGCGTCAGATGCGTTGTGCTCCCTTGGTCACTTTCCGGCAATATAGCGAGGCCCTGCTCGCACCAGCGAAGACATTCGACGAACAAGGAAAGATCAAAGAACAATGGCGCCGCCGCCGCTGCCAGCTTTACGCCGATCGCTGTTTCGCCAGCGCCGGAAAAGCTGCATTCGAGGGCCGCACGAATATTGCCCAAGTACGGTGCGGCGAATGCCACGTCTTCAATGGTGATTGCAACCCCCTTGCCTGCGCAGCTGGAAAGATACTGAGCGTAGTAGCGAGCATGTTGTCTAGCAGCGGCGTTCTCCTCGGCTGTTTGTGCAAGTTTTTGGGCCGCATAGGCCCGGGTTGGATCGAGTAACCGATGGTGTGCAACGCCGTCGATCGGTACGACCCAGATCAGTGATTTGTTAATCAAGCTGGCGATCGCGTCCGCGACCTCCATTGCATCGATTGGGTGGTCGGTCGCTACGGCCTGGGCAGCCTCGAGCGTGAACAGACCGACGAATATCGAAATTCGGGCGAGCACGCATCGGTCCCGGTCGGACAAGAGATTAAAGCTCCAGTCAAGCATCGCGGCCATTGTTTGATGACGAGGCGGGGCGGTTCGGCGACCCTGCCAAAGGAGTTTGAATCGATTGTCCAGCAGGTCCGCCGTACCTTGGAGCCCGTAGGCGCCGACCCGGCTGCCTGCGAGTTCGACCGCGAGCGCTATGCCATCCAGTCGGCTGCAGATCGCCGCCACCGTCGGCGCATCGGCGTCCGTTAGCTCCGAGGCGTAGCCGCTGGCGAAGGCGCGCTCCATGAACAATTGCACCGCGGCTGTAGCGAGGGCTTCGGTGGCAGTCAGGCCTTCTCTTGCAGTCGGATAATTCAGCGGCACCAAAAAGTGCACATGCTCGCCCTCCACGCGCAGCGACTCGCGGCTGGTCGTGAGGATGTGAACCTGAGGCGCCTCGCGGTGGAGGCACTCCGTGAGCGAGGCCGCCGCGTCGATGACATGCTCGCAGTTGTCGAGGACCAGCAGAAGCCGGCGCCCTGCGAGAAAAGCTACGAGACCGGGCAGAGGATCTTGCGTTTGTCCCAAGACTCCTAGCGCCGCAGCTACAGCGCCGGGAACAAGTGTCGCGTCCGTGACGACGCCGAGATCAACGAAGTAAACAGCATGCCCGAACTCGTCGAGCAGAGCATGTGCGACGGAGACAGCTACAGTCGTCTTGCCCATGCCGCCCGGACCTACCACGCTCACGAAACGTCGCGCGGTGAGCAACATCGACAATGCCTCGACGGCGTCGTTACGGCCGACCATGCGAGCCAGTCGCGCCGGAAGTTTGTGCTTTGGGACAGGGCGAGGCTCGGAGACAACAGGAAGCGGCGTTAATGCCAATGGCCGCGCGGTCGAGCGATCGATATGCGCGACGAAACAGTACCCGCGTCCCGCGACGTTTGCGATGTATCGTATGCCGTCCTGACCATCGCAGAGCGCCCTGCGCAGTCCGCCGATCGCCACTCTGAGGCTACCGTCCCCCACCACCATGTTGGGCCAGGCTCGAAGCATCAACTCGCGCTGTCCAACGACCTCACCCGCGGACTCTACAAGCGCGATGAGGACATCGAGCGCTCGACTACCGACGTCGACCGCCTCCCCGCTTCTCAACAGTCGCCGCTCCGCCGGGATCAGGCAGTAACGTCCGAACGAGATGATGTCGCCAGCAGTCATAGGGCCCTAACGCAATACCAATCAATAAAGTGTGACATCCCTTGTCGGCATACACGTTCCGTTCGAACTGCCTTAGAGTTTGTTGTTTTCGCTGTCGAGGTCAGGCGGCCACGCCGCTTGCGAGTTCCGCCAAGGCGCGGAGCTTGGCATCCAGCTTAATGGCCGCAGCGGACACCTCAACGTTGTTGAGCCGGCTCATCAGAGACGAGGGTAGGTCATAGGCCAGACGAGCCTCACCAGATGCCGTTTTGTAGATCACGACCCTTATCGGAACGTTCAGACCGACACCGGGGTCGTGCTTGATCATGGTTCGAGCGATCAGCGGGTTGCCGATGATGTACGACCGGATCTTGGCTCCCGCACCCACCCTAGACATCCAGGCGCCATGATCGTTCGTCAGAAAGCGCATGAAACCGCTGCGGCCCTCGTAGGCTCTGATGCGAGCCTCGAAATCGGCTTGGCTGGTAGCCGCGGCGACCTCGCGCGGGATGATGGCGGGGTCCTCGACGTTGCCCAGTTCGGCCTCAAAGGCAGCCACAACGTCCTCGAAGCGACGCTGGCTGACGTGCTCACAGTGCTGAACGGTGAAACTATCGATCATGGCTGCGCGTCGGCTGGTAAGTCCATTTCACCACCTCATCAGCGTCGAGGAGCGACCAGTTAATATAGGTGCAATTACGCGCATATACGCGTATATACGCCTTTATGCTAAAATGTCAACATCAAGATAATGACCCACACCTCTCCGGAGTTCTGCACCTGCTTGGCGATTCGCCAGGCAGCGCGGCACGTCAGCCAGTTCTATGACCAGCATCTAGCCCCCTGCGGACTGCGCACAACGCAGTTTTCGATCCTCGCGAAGCTGAAGGAGGAAGGGCGGCCGTTGTCTATCAATCGCCTGGCTGAGGTCATCGTGATGGACCGAACGACCCTTGGGCGGAACATTCTTCCTCTGCAGCGAGAGGGTCTCATCGCCGTCACCCAAGGAACAGTCGATCGCCGGAGCAAGGAGATTTACCTTACGGACGTCGGGTTAAAACGGCTAAGGGAGGCTTGGACCTATTGGGCGAAGGCTCAGGCTGGATTCGACGCCGCCTTCGGCAGCGCCAAAGATTCGAAATTGCGGGCGCTGATGCGAGCTGTGACGTCAACCGAGCTTGTGGTGGCGGCTACCAAACCTTGAGCGGCGCTGCCGCGACTCCATGCGCACGACCGATCGGTTGCTCGTGATCGAGTTGCTCACTATTCCCCTTGCGCATGATAATGGCTGTCGTTTGGAACCGTTAAATACTGTGGGGTCGGCATGGATTTCAGAGTAGGTTAGTCCGGTCAAACACAGGGAGATGTGTATGCGAATGCTCGTGACACTAGAGTTTGCGGATGCGGGCGGCAGATCGGGATCCCACAGCCTACTTATCATCGGTCGCGGCGCCAAGGATTTGCAGGCGGGCGATATTGGTCTTAGCTTGGATGAGGCCAAAACGTTGATAAGTGCCATTCAGGCGGAATTCGTTTCGGCCCAGGCAGCCGAAATCGTAGAAGCGCGACGGCACTGCAGTGACTGTAAAGAGAAGCTCCACATCAAGGACTGGAAGCGCCATCGTGTCCAGACTGCCTTCGGAAAGGTGTTCTTGCCCAGCCCGCGCCTTGTTATATGCGCCTGCAGCGGAGCTAGGCGCGGAGCGATATCGCCGCTCAAAGGATGGCTCACCCGATCAACCAACGAACTCAAATATATCGCTGCAAAAATGGCCAGCCAGTACAGTTATCGTCAAGCGGCTGCCATCTTGCACGAGTTGTTGCCGGTAGATTTGAGGTTTGGACACGTATCTGTCAGAAATGCCACCTTAGATGCGGGCGGCCGTTTGGATCAAGACCAGATCACCGAGCCATTTGCGGATTGGCGGCGGCCTCGGCCGGGACCGCGCACCGTAACCCTAGGTTTCGACGGAGGCTACGCTCGACGAATTAGAAAGGGGTCGCGGCGGAATTTCGAGATTCTGACCGGCGCCGGAGAAATCGATGGGAAAATATGGGTATTTGCTAGTGCCCACAAGGCGGTGCCCGGCTTGAAGCGTCGCCTCGCCGCCTTCGTGAGCCGGCTGCGCATATCTTCGGCGGAACCGATTGCGCTCATGACTGATGGGGCGGAGTCGCTTCTCCGGCTGAAACCGTTGTTACCAGTTCGCACACGCTTTGTTCTCGACTACTTTCATGTATCGATGAAACTCCGGCATATTGATCAATGCATCGGCGTCATACCGCCGACTGCACTATCGCCAGATGGCTCGATTTTCGAACTCTACGATCGCTTCAACTACCTGCGTGGGTACCTGTGGTCCGGTCGACGTGCGAAATTCGAAAAGTCCGTCGATCGCCTTCTCGAATTACTTGATGAGGCAAAGGAACGGTTGCCGGACCTGGAACGAACGATCAGTATGGCAAGCGGTCACTTATGCGATCTCGCTGAGTACATTCGTAAGAATGACGCCGGGGTAATCAACTATGGGCGTTGGCGAAGAGAAGGCCGGCGAATCTCCACGAGCGCAGTAGAGGGCACGGTAAATCGGTTAATCGGAAGACGACTCGGCAAGGGGCAACACATGTGTTGGACCAAGCGCGGCGCCCACTTGCTTCTTCAGGTTCGCTGCGCTGTTCTTAATAGTGAGTTCCTACAACGCTACCAGCGCTGGTTTCCTTCTGTCGGCACCCGGAGTATCGGCCTTCCTTGGGACTGGATACCCCACAGTATTTAACGGTTCCAAACGACATTAGTCCTCACACAGAAAGTGGGGTACCCTCATTGGGCGCGGTCGGATTGGTGGCCGATTGCAAGTGGATGCGATCGCCCAAACGTTTAAACGAGTCGCCAAATGGGTCGGCATGACACTCGAAGAATCAAGAGAAGTCAGCGGCCACTCGATTCGGGTCGGGGCGACGCAGGACATGTTGGCGCTCAACATTGACCTCGCGTCCGTCATGCAGGCCCGGCGCTGGAAGACGACGGCGATGCCGATGCGGTATGGGGAGGACATTCAGGCGGGACTGGGTGGCATGGCGCGCACGGCGAAAGCGCAAGGACGGGCGAAGTAAGTGTTTCATGACACTGGGCGCCTGATGGCAACCAAAGTTATCCACAGGAAAACGCACCAAATGGCACGTTTGGGTAAACACCCTTTGTATGTCGGCGACGCGGGGCTGCGGGTCGAGCGATCGACGGAGAAATTGGCAAGAGAAAGCGGGGAAAACAGACGATCATGGACATACGCCATCTACGCCGCTTCGTGGCCGTCGCCGAGGAACTGCACTTCGCGCGAGCCGCCGAGCGACTTCACATCGAGCAATCGCCCAGCAGAGCTAATATTCCAAACGATGAGTTCGTGTAAAGATATTGTTATCACGGTATCTGGCGCTCGCACAGGCTGAATCAAATGATTATTGGCGCGTAATACGACGTCACGTGTAGCACGGCGAGTGATGCCCACGATGGTCGCGTTGTGGTTGGACAATATTTCACGCGCGCGCATCATTGCCTCCATGGGATCAGGCTCTACGCCCATGGAGCTGAAACCTCTCGCCTCGAACGTCTTGCTCATCACAACCGCATCCTGGATACTGCTTTCAAAAATCACTGTCCTTAGCATCTGTTCTGCCTTCTTAGCTGATAGCAGGGGCGTGAATGGCGCGGCGAATGCTCCCGCCAATATGAACATTGAAAACTCTCTTCGATCAACTTTCATTTGGCTCTCGCTAGGTAGGCAGCCACCGCGTCCAATTCTTGGTCAGTCAGATCGTTACGCGAAAGCGGCGGCATTTCTACAAGTCCATTCCGAACCACGTGTTTTACGTACTCTGCGGGAACGCCTTCTTTGCGCAATGCGAGGACTTTATCGTTACCTTTTGTTCGCCGCGCTAACATTTGGGTGCCAGCATATAACGAGCTGTTCGAATGGCAAATGCCGCACTTTGTTTCAAAAAGGCGCTGGCCAATATCGGTTGCGGTCGAACGCAAAGGTTTGTGCGAAAATGGTTCGGCGGCATCTGACGGCATAGTCTTCGATCCATCCATGTCTGGCGTTGGCGGGGCGGATAGCGACTTATCGCTGATGCCGACAAGAAGTATGCAGATTAGGCCTAAATTACGCATGAGGGACTCCGCGGATTGCCTTCGGCCATATCCCGCTTTTTCCTGGAGCTAAGATTCCCTTCGGATCCAGCGCATCTTTGATAGCTTCATTCAACCGCATAAACGAATTGTCGTTGAAGTTGTACATCTTGGCGACAGCGTCCATAAACCCAAGCTGCGTACGGTATTCACCGTAGCCGGCGTCCCCGCACAAACCAACTAGCTTGTGAAAGGTTTCGTGAGCGCGTTTCCGCTCGTCCGGATCGGTTCGATTGAATGGTAGAAATTGGACCTGGAGGCACGATCGGAGTTGACATGCAAACTCACCCATCCAGTCAAATCCGGCAGCGTGGACCGTATTACTGCAAAGGCTGTAAACTTTTTCCGCTTCGGCACCATCGAGCGGGAGGGCCGGAGAGAACGCAATATGGCCGCCTCCGGGCACCCAATTGATTAGATTGAACTCGTACATATTGGGTTCACCCATCATGAGCTTCTTCCGATAAGCAAACGCGGGATCAGTTGGGCGGTCCGACTCGGTTACAACCTTTGCGCCGGGTACGGAGGACATTGCGTCTCGAATTATCTCGAAGTTACTAGCGATCAGCGCTTCCGTCCCATACAGACCGGTCACGAGATTCCACCATCCCATATCAAGATCACGCGCCATTTGACTTATGGCGCTCGCTGGCATTGCCCCTTTGCCGTCGTACCAGCGTGTCCGGGGAGAAATCCCGCCACCCTCCCACAGGATGCCGGAGAGCATCATTCCGCCGTTGAAAATCCCAGCCTTTCGAAGCGGCAGAACGGCGTCGACGATTTGCGCCAGGGAATCTTCGCGTGGAAATTGGATCACCATTGGTTTGACCGCAGGCGGCTCGCCCATAAGCCACATACCCATCTTTGTAACAACGCCAAGATTAGACTGAGTAAACATCCCGTCAACGTAGGGGCCAAAACCGTACTTGAACGCGCCCCATGCCTTCGATTTCGGCACGCCCCCCATGCCGGTACGAATAATTTCTCCGTTTGCCAGAATTACCTCTAGACCGCACTGGTTTCCCCAATGATCTCCATAGGGCGTGTAACCTGCGCCTCGTTCCAGCGCATTTCCCAACACACTGCCCCATCCAGGCGCAGCGCAGTCTACCCACAGTTTGCTGCCAATTGATCGTAGGTGCTGGTACAGATCGAAGTAACTGACGCCTGGCTCGACGAAGACATAGCCGAGCTTTTCGTTTACTTCGATGATTCGATTCATGCGACGAAGGTCCAAGACCGCAGTCCCTTTCATGCGTGGCGCTGGGCCGCCATAGGCATAATTCTTGCCCGTCGAAACCGGCCACAAAGGCACATTCGTCTCATTAGCGACCTTAAGAACTTTTTGCACCTCCTCCACGCTGGCAGGAGAAATTACTGCCGACGGCAAGAATGCATAGTCATCGAGCGTCGCATATGGATCTCGATACGCGGCGATCGTTCCAGCGTCCGACTTTACCCATTGATCGCCAACGGCCGCCGCAAGGGCTTTTAGAGCTAACTTGAATTCTGCGCTGTTAAGCCCAGGGGGTAAAACAGTTTTTTGGTCTGCCAACGTACTCTCCAATTGCGTTTCGATCGGCTCATTGAGGACGCTAGCGCTCCATAGCATCCCGTTTGACCTGATTCAACCAAGCCGCGATATCTATTTGGTTTCGTGGAGCGCAGCAATCCGAAAATGGCGATATTTTTCCTCTCTACACGCTGCCTGCAGGCAATGCTTGTTTCGGCGAGCTCGCCTCGCTCTCTTTGGCGATCAGGTGCTTCATGCGCCGTCGAACACGAATTGCAGCGCCGTCCATTGGCAGGAGAACTGGATGTAGAGCAAAAAGATCGAGGTCGGCCATCCGCGACTGTACCCCCACGACCATTGGCTCATCTTCAGTGCTGAAGGCGCTGAGGAGTCCTTGCTCTATGACTTGCTGCAGGTTCTCATCATGTAGATGCATGTTGCGCAATCCCGAATAGAAGTAGTGACAAGACGTCTCAGTTTCCGGGACAACTATGTGGATGCCCTCGAACGTGACATGCTCGCGGCTGGGCGGCCCGATGAATTTCGTGGTGGCGTGCAACTGAACGATACCGGGACCGTCCCAACGCCCGGAAATAGTGAAGTCGACCAGCTGCCCGTTGGACGGACACAGTGCATCGAACAATGGAGGCGCGGTCGTGCCTTTGGACGCCAGCACGAACTCGATAGCGTCTCCATTTTGATTGACGGTAAACTCACCGGTCGCGAAATTTCCGGCGCCTAAATTCCCGCGATGCAAGAATTCGAGATGGCTCAGGTCCATGAGATTGTCGAGGACGATCTCGTAGTGAGCGGCGACGCGCAAGTACCCTGACGCGGGCCGCCACGACGCTGGTTGTGTAAAAATCGACAGGTCGGGAATGAGGTCCGGGTCGGCGACCTCCTCCGCGCCCATCCAAATCCACACTAGCGTATAAGCTTCGACAATTGGAAACGACCGGACCTTCGCCTTTGCCGGGATCGTGGTCGAGAAGGGATTGCGAATGCACGTGCCCGACGGGGCGAAAGTCAGGCCGTGATAGCCGCAAGCAATGTTGTCTGCACTTACCTTTCCTTTGGAGAGCGGTGCGAAGCGGTGCGGGCACTTATCCAGCAGCGCCACCGGTTTTCCCGATGAACTACGATACATTACGATTGGATGGTCGGCAATTCGCCGGGCGAAAGGTACGGAGGTCAATTCTTCGCTCCAAGCGGCCGCATACCAACTGTTAGCTAAAAACCGCATAAGGGTAGCCCTCCATTGAGTAACTCAACTTCATACCTTGGTCAGCCATCGGTCCAGTACTTTTCGAAAGCGCCTCGCCTTGATTCCGTGTGGATCCGCAATAGTCGAATCCGTAACCTACCTTTTTAAGACTTAGCGCGGCAACATCGAATCGATCATATTACGAGACTAATCGATTATACTGTAGTGGCTGAGGAACTGGAAGTATAAGCGGCGAATTGCTCAATCCACTCGGCGCACGCACATGATTCCGGCTCACAACTTGCAAACGACGTAGGAATCCCAGCCAATCCCTGGCCACCTGCGCAAAGCGCTCACGCGGCCATCACAATCCTCGGCTACGACCTCGCCGACGCTGATAGCGGGCCCAACGCTTCGCGGCTGCCTCAATTTGCTGATGCACCACAGGTCCGCCATCACCAGCGATATCCAGTCGCTGCGCGACCACCGACAGCTCAGCGGCTAACGATGTTAAGGTTGTGCGCGCCATCCCCTGAGTGGCGCAATGCTGAAGAAATTGCTCGCGCTCAATCAACATTGGAGCGTTCCGGTGGCGCGCTAACACCCGCGGATAGTGGAATAGTTGGTCAAACATTGCCGGATCTCCTATCGGGATAAGGAGATCCAACCTTAGCCTTTCGAGGACCCAACTTATGTGGCGTTCAGACCATCCAGATCATTGCAGCAACAAGGGCTTACGACTTGAACGCCACATCTTGGAATTAGCCACATTACGCATCAAATGGGCTCGAGCCCATTTGATGCGGGAAATCTGCTTGTCCGGTTCGACGAGCGGCGACTGGAAACGGGAAATGCGGCGCAGACTCAGGCACCGGCGACGCCGGCCAACAGCGACTCCCTGCAAAGCATATTTACCGCGCCAGTCGTCGAGTCTACCGATCGGCAGATCACCATCTTCGATATAGCGAGTCAGTGCTGCCCAGCGACCCAAGCTGTAATCGATTGCTTTGCGCGCTTGAGGCTAGGGTCGACCTTGTCCCAGTGCGCGGCGTCTTCGAGATAAACTGCTGCAACTGGTGTCACCGGATTTGGATCGTCCAACGACCCGGCTTGGACCATCCGCAACGAACTTTCCAAATCCGCGGGGGTGAACAATCGCCCGCCACATTTACCACAGAAGTGACGCGTCACATTTCCACCTGGTTCGCCCTTCACAGTGAACACTGTAGGGGTGCCATCAACAACTAAATTGTCTGCTTCTACGCCGACTATGGTCGTATGACCGGTCCCCGTGGCTTTTTGACAATCTCTACAAAAACATTGCATCACAAACTCTGGTCGTCCTTCTATTCGATAGCGGACGGCTCCGCAAAGACAACCGCCCACCAGCGTATCTGCCGTATTCACTAGCATTCCTCCTGCTGTCTGGGACAAACGTATATATATGTTGAGGCCGCGAATACCGCAGCATTGATGACTTACGCACGTCAGGTGCCCTGCTGAACGCCAAAGCGCGCGTCGTCATCAACAAGAGTTCGGCTCGCAGCATATGATGATTCCTGCATAAAATCACGCGGTGGTTTTGAGCCGCCACCCGCCCTCATATTCTTCACGGGCAACTTTCGAATATGGAATTGGGCTGACGACGGCGCGAATCTCGAGTTGTTTGTGCGGTTCGACCGTTGTCTTCTTTGTGCCGCCATCCGGCTCACCCCAGACGACTGTAACTTCATCGCCAATTTTCAATTTCGCACTGACGGTTGCAAGGGAGAGAGCCGTCTTTTCGTTCGAGCTGTAGCCGGAGAACATAGAGACGCCCACCAAGTTGCCGTGGCTGTCTTGGACCCGGTCATAGTTTGACGAGGCGTAATTAGCCAGCGGAAGGTCGAAATACTTATACCCCAGTGCTTCTCCATCAAACAACGATGCGAAGAGCTTGCCCATATCCTGCCCATTCCATGCCAGCGTTACTTTCTGTCGCTGCGCCTGGGGATCCAGCGCCTGCAAGGCTTCGCGTCCGAAGAAGTCGTGATCAAACTTCACGAACGATCCGTAACCCAGCTCATATGGATTGACGTAATAATCCTGAATATTTTGCGAAACAAAGCTTCCCCCAATTGAACCCGCAGCTTCGTAGCTATCAGCCGGCAGCCATTCGCGGTAAGCCTTCAGTTTTTCATCGGTATAGACAGCCGGAAGTGGCGATGGGATCCATCCTGACTCAAGTGTGTTCGACGCGTAAGTGCGAGAACCTGACGGCAGTAATCCGAATTCCTTTCCGGCCGCAAGTATGGCGGCACGGATTTCGTCGCCTTCTTCGTAGGGTCCCCAAAGTTCAAGCCCAGGAGCGCCGGCCATTCCATGCCGCAGCGTGTGAACTGGACGTCCGGCGATGTTCATTCGCCCCATATGAAAGAACTTGAGCTTCTCTAGTGGTCCGCCGTGAAGCTTTTCAATCACGGCCCATGCATTGGGACCTTGAATCTGAAATCGCCACAGGTGCCGGCGGACGGCCTTTCCCATCGGCCTTGAGGGGGAGCGATCGTCCTTTGTTATTTCGACGTCGTAACCGCCAGTCTGAGCATGGAACATCAACCAATTAGCCGCGGGGGCACGGCCGACGTAGATAAACTTATCTTCCGTCGAATGGAAAATGATTCCATCTCCGATGACGTGTCCGCTCGGCGACGTCGCGACGTACTGCTTCGCGCGGTCAACGGCAAAATCTTTCATGCTGTTCACAGCGGTGTCCGAGAGCAACCTAAGCGAATCTCGACCTCGTATGAGTAGATCGACTAAATGATGGGATTGATCGAACAACACCGCTGTCTTTCGCCACGCTTGTTGTTCGGAACGCCAGTTTGAAAATTCAGGGGCGACGACCGGATATATATAGGCGCCGAGCTGCGAGTTACGCAACATTTCCACGGGATTACCCGATGCTTTGATTATCTGCTCCAGGTTCTTGGCCGACATAGTCTGCTCTCCAGCGTAAGTTGAGTGGCTGCGACTAGGGGGCAAAGCCGCCTGGTCACAGTCTGGAATACCGACGTCTAACAGTCGATTATTGAATTAGAATAATCGATTATACACAAAACGGGGGATTTTTCTGAATTGAGCGCTTGGAGACTTTTGTAGGACTGAAAACGCATGCGCGGACGCCGTGCAGCCGAAGGGCCGCCGCGTCCGGGCTCGTATGCTTATACCCGCTTACGTATGAGGCGCGGCAGCGCTGCTCGAATGTTATCGCCTGTGGTTTTGATGTGCTGCTTGAGTATGGTTACCGCGTCTTTTGTGCGCCGCTCTATAGCTGCCTGGGCGAAAGCGAGGTGCTCTGCGCGTGCGTCTCGTTTGACGTTACTCGTTGCGAGGAACAGCCGACGGTATCGATCATTTAGGTCATGTAGCGTTCCGGCGAACTGAATAAGCAGCGGCATACCGCAAGGTGATAGCAGCTCGAAATGGAAATCTCGATGGGCGTTCTCCCACGCCTCGACGGTTTCAAGGCGATTCTTATCTCTAACGATTCGGTTCAAAATCTCAAGCTTGTTCATCACCGCTTGCTCCCACTCGAAGTCGCCCAGAGCGATTGCTTCCCGCAGTGCGAGCGATTCCAAGTCCATTCGCAACACAGTTATCTGTCGAAGATCCCCCTCCGAGACTTGTGTGACACGATAGCCGCGCTTGTCTTGAAAGCTTAAGAAGCCTTCGGAACTCAGCCTTGACAAAGCTTCTCGGAGTGGACTGAGACTGATTCCCAGCGAATCCCGAACCCGATCGATGTTTACCTTCGTACCGGGTGCCATTTCGCCTTTGATGATGGCCGCGCGCAGTGTGCCGGCGACGGAGCTGGCAAGAGTCGGTCCCGATGGGCTAACGTCGGCCTCTAGCAGATCTGAAGAAACCAGATGTAATCTGCGTTCGGTCGGCGGAGAAACGGTGCGCGTTTTGAGCCTGCTTTTCATCTTCCTTCAATCTATGATAGCGTCGATTTTGAAGACTAAATCTTTGATTTTAAGAGCGTCAAGCCGCAGAACCATCGCCAAGGCGCCCGCCGAAGGCTCAAAACGGGCGCTAATTTGACTGACGATACCATACCTCTGCCCGCGGTTAGATCGATTTTTCAAGGATGTCCGAGAGTACCGCCGGCCGCTAAATGGTATTGGGACGTGTCGCTGTGCCAAGACATTTTGCGTTCCGGTCCTTCGATAATCCGTTTAGCCGCAACGACGGTGTTGTGCAGGAGCATCGTAACCGTCATCGGACCCACGCCTCCCGGCACCGGTGTTATGTAGGATGCCTTTTGCGCGACGCCAGAAAAATCAACGTCGCCTACGATACGCCCGTCGGCGAGGCGGTTGATGCCAACATCGATCACGACTGCGCCCTCGCGGACCATGTCCGGTAGTATCAGGTTAGGTTTACCCGCGGCCACCACAAGAATGTCGGCGAGCAATGTGAACTGTCTCAGATCCCGAGTTTTTGCGTGACATATGCAAACTGTAGCGTCGCGCTGCATAAGCATCAAGGCGGTCGGTTTACCGACGATGTTACTAGCGCCGACCACGACTACGTTCTGACCCTCAAGTGGGATTCCTTCGGCCTCCAGGAGCTTCTGCACACCGAAGGGAGTGCAGGGCGAAAAAACGGTGTTGCCCACCACGACTCCGCCCATGTTATAGAGATGAAACCCGTCGACGTCTTTGTCGACCCAAATGGCTTCTAATACGTCGCGCGTGGGCAGATGTGGGGGCAAAGGCAGTTGTACGAGAATACCGTGAACCGCGGAATCCCGATTAAGAGCGTCAAGCTCGGCCAGTAACACCTCGAGTGTTGTAGACAAAGGCAATTCGATGACTCGTGACTCGATTCCAACCTCTCGGCACGCCTTGATTTTGTTTTTGACATAAAGCCGCGAGGGAGCATCCTCGCCGACCACGATGACAATAAGCCGAGGTGATTTTCCCGTCGTTTGACACAGACGAGCTACATCCTGCTTGAGGGCCGTTCGAATGCGCTGGGCGTGTGCGTTTCCGTCGATAATTATGGCTGGCATTGGCGGCGGCGTTCCTCGCGGTCAAATCGAGCCAGAAACCATCGGTTCTTGGCCCTCCACCAAAAGTATCTTGTTAGACTCATCAATGATCTCGGGTCAGTCACTTTTTATTACACGCGTTCCAATTTCGGCCTGCGGATGGAGTAGGGTGGACATGGATTTCCGCGCCTCCTGCGAAACCTGTCATGCCCCCGTGGCATAGGTATCACGCTGCGCCTTTTTCGAGCTGCCTCCGAGGGACGTGAATGATCTTAAGCTGCGTGTACTCTTCCAGCCCCTCTTGACCTTGCTGCAGGCCAATGCCTGACCATTTGGCGCCTCCAATGGGCACATCGGGAGGCAGTTCCATAAACGTATTGATCCACAGCGTACCGGTCTCAATCCGCAAGGCCATCTTGAAACCGCGCTCCGGGTTCTGCGTCCAAATGGTGCCACCCAATCCGTACTCGCAATCGTTCGCAAGGGCGATCACTTCGTCCTCATTCTCAAATGCCATCACCGGGAGAATCGGCCCAAACTGCTCCTCCCGAACCAACCGGGAGTCGTTCGAAATATCGCGCACTACGGTCGGAGCCACAAAGTATCCCGGTCGGTCGAGAACACTACCGCCCGCGATGACCGTTCCCGACGCGTGGGCGTCCTCTAGGTAGCCCTTTAGTTTCTCGAACTGTTGCAGATTCTGGACCGGGCCGAATTCAGTCGAGGAATCCTGGCCGTCACCGACGACAGCGGCTTTTGCGAGACGAGCAAGCTCAGTGCATAACGCGCCGTAGATTGATTTATGAGCGTAAACACGCTTTGTCGCTAGGCACACCTGTCCTGAGTTGAGCATCGCAGAGCCAAATATTTTCGGCGCCACTTCGGCCACATTTGCATCATCGAGTACGATAGCAACGTCGTTTCCGCCCAATTCGAGCGTCACGCGCTTGAGGCTATCAGCTGCGCTCGCCATGACCCTTCTTCCTGTAGCGGTGGATCCGGTGAAAGATACTTTAGCGATGTCAGGATGGGTGGTCAGGATGGTGCCCAAGTCGTTTGCATCGACAATAGTCGTGAAAACGCCGGGTGGCAGCGTATTCACCGCCGCCTCTCCCATCAACAACGTGGTGAGCGGCGTGGTGGCGGCCGGTTTGGCGATCACACAATTACCGGCCAACAACGCAGGAGCAATTTTTACCATCATGAGCAGGAAAGGAAAGTTCCATGGAGTAATCGCCGCGACTACGCCCAACGGCGATCGTTGCGCGAAGATGGTTGACGTGGCGGATTCCGACAGTTGCCGCAACGGAAGATCCAGCGTCAATGTGTAGCGGAGGAAAAGGATCGCCCCCCGAACCTCGCCAGTCGCTTGGGCTAGAGGTTTACCCTGCTCACGTGTCAGGAGCTGTACAACCTCTGCTTCTCGATCTTCAAGCCGCAGGCAGAAGGCGTCGAGTGCTTTGCGCCGGTCCGCAATTGATGTAGCAGACCACTTCGCAAACGCCGCCTTTGCCGAGCCAATCGCCGAATGCAGCTGCGCGGCATCCGCTCGAGGTGCCTGCGCGAACACCGCGCCAGTTGCAGGATTGATCACCGGAAGCAAACCTGCGCCATCGATCAACTCGCCATTTATCAATAACTTATACATGATTTATGCCTTTGAGTGCTTATGCGCTCGGGACTAATTCAAGGGGTAGGCTGCAAAGTGGATAAATCGAACTATTCAAGCGTCGTCTGGGCGCGCCAACGAGTTTGATGGAACCGACGTACTGGAGTAGCGCCTGCAAAATTGTTTCCACCTCGAGACGGGCGACCATCTGACCAACACACGCATGGATGCCGGCACCAAAGCCCACGAGCCCTGCGTGACGGCGGGTAATGTCGAATTTGTCAGGGTCCGGCCACCTGTTCGGATCCCGTTTGCGGCGGCGAAAAACAGCATAATCTTTGATTCGTTCGGGATGTCGACGCCCGCGACCTGCACGTCGCGAGTAGTAGTGCGGAAAAAGCATTGCACAACTGAATCCCAACGTAGCACTTCATCCAAGGCGGATTTCGCAAGTTCGGGGCGCGAGCGCAAAACACTCCATTGCGCTGGATTTGTTGCGAATGCATGCAGGGCTGCGCCGATCCCGCTCACAGTTGTGTCGACGCCTGCGCTCAGAAGCGAACGGACGAGGAGGGCGGCCTGCGACTCCGTGATTTCCCCGCGATCCACCGCAGCGTAAATGTTCAGCCCGAATCCTCCTGGGGCCAATGCGCTTCGCTGACTTGCCGCGGTTGACCAGGCGGTGAGCATTCCCGCCTCTGCCAAGGCCCGTTCGACGCGTTCCGTACGCGGTCCGACGACTTCGAGTGCCAGTGACCCCAATGCGAGCAGATTTCCTCGACCGCCAGGCCCAATACCCACCGCATCGCCGAAGACTTTGATCGGAAATGCCTCGGCAAGCTCGGGTACGGCATCGATTCGGCCCTTGGTGCATAGAGATGGAATCATCTCTTCGGCCGTGGTCTTCCAGATGGCCCGAAGAGACTCAAGCGCTGCGACATTTACCACGCGATTTACCACGGAACGTGTCAGATCATGCAAAGGCGGGTCGGTCTCAAGCAGTAAACTCGGCGGGCGCCAATGCTTGTTGGGATCGACGATCTGCTCAAGTCCCACACTGCGACCCGAACAGAAGTCTTGCGGATTTCGGAGCGTCGCATTCACTTCCTCGTACCGCGCCATTCCAAAAATCTCGTACTTGGGTATGAAGAATACCGCGCCAGCCGCGTGCAGCTGATCGTGGCGAGCATAGGGCTCAGCAAGCCATTGGTCCCAGAACGGATCGATGTCGAGTATGGGAACGGCGCTTCGCATGTCATTTCTCGGGGCTACTGGTTCGGGCACAAGGGCTCGACGCGTGCTACCCGTACGGTTGCTTCAATGGGCATCAAACCATGCCACACGCATGCCAAAAAATCAATATAATCGATCAGATTTAATAGATAATCGACGAATCGGATTAGAAGCTATGGCGCTGGGTGAGTCCCGTGGATCCGCCACCGCATTTTTGCGAGAATACAGGTTTTTCGGTCCGCACTGTGTTTTGACGCCGGTTTCAGAATAAGAGGACTTGTCAATCGGGCCACGGAGATGACGAATAGCTGCAAGGCGCGCAAACTAGCCGCGAGATAATGGCCATAGCCAATAAATAATCGATTATAATGTTTGGTGTGCTTGTTAGTGCACGCTATGGAGTTTCTCGTGCAGACCCAAACCGCAGTTCAAACTGTCAGTTCACCCTTGGCGCAGTTGCTCGAAAATTATTCGGCGGAGGTCACGTCGAACGATCGCAAGTCCATCGAGACCGCCGCGACGATGATGCGGCCCGGCAGCGAGGTCTTCATTGCGTCGCTGCCGTCGGACACAGGGGATCGGCAAGTCAAAGCGGCATCGGTGCTGCGCCGCGCAGGACTCGTGCCGGTGCCCCATGTGGTCGCACGCAACATGACAAACTTCTACGAGTTGGAGAAGTACCTCGAACGGCTTCGTAATGAGGCGGATGTCGACCGTGCGTTGATCCTAGGAGGTGACCGCGAGCGGCCGCTAGGCGATCTGCACTCAAGCCTGCAGATACTCGAAGCGGGCCTGCTTCCCAAACACGGCATTCGTAAGGTGGCGCTGGCCGTCTATCCTGAAGCACATCTCCGTATTTCGGCGGGCGACATCGCAACGGCGCGCAGCGCGAAATTGGCGGCCGCAATTCGCAGCGGGCTGGACGTAGTCTTTGTCAGCCAGTTTTGTTTTGACTCTCGGCCGATCGTCGAACTTGCCAAGCAAATGAGCTCTCAGGGGATCACATCGCCGCTGCGCGTCGGCGTCGCTGGCCCTGCGAGCCGCACCTCATTGATAAAATACGCGATGCTGTGTGGCGTGGGTGCATCAGTGCGGGCGTTAAAAGAGCGTCAGGAGACCGCTCGAAACCTGTTGGCGGGTGAGACTCCTGAGTTAATTCTAGCTGAGGTGGCTTCCAGCAGAGCAGCTAATTCCTCGCTACATATTCAAGGCGTCCACTTTTTTACCTTCGCGTCGCTGGCAAGCACGATTCAATTTGTCGACCATCTGCGCCAAGGGCAGATTCGAATATGAAAGGCGAATATTACTTAACTCTTTCGTGCGTGAATCGCCCCGGGATCGTTGCGGCCGTGGCGACCTGTCTACACAAAGCTGGTGGCGATATCCTCGAAGCGCAGCAATTTGATGATCTTGCGAGCGGCGGATTCTTCATGCGAGTGGCATTCAGCGTCCCCTTCGCTCAAGGTAATGAAGCTAGCTTAAGCGAATCATTCTCGACAGTCGGGCATCGCTATGCAATGGACTGGAAGCTACGCGATCGACATCGGCGACAACGAGTGCTCTTGCTGGTGTCAAAATATGACCATTGCCTGGGAGACCTGCTTTATCGCCAACGGATCGGCGAGTTGCCGATGGACGTTGTCGGAATTGTGTCGAATCACCCACAGACATTTCTGAATCTAAGTCTGATAGACAACATCCCGTTCCATTACCTGCCCGTATCAGCACAAACCAAACCGACGCAAGAGGCCCAGATCAAGAAAGTCGTCGAAGAATCTGGTGCGGAACTGATCATTCTTGCGCGCTACATGCAGATATTATCGGATGACCTTTCTGCGTACTTGGCGGGCCGCTGCATCAATATACATCATTCATTCTTGCCCGGGTTTAAGGGCGCCAAGCCTTACACTCAAGCGTTCGAACGAGGCGTGAAAGTGATCGGCGCCACCGCTCACTACATTACCGCCGATCTGGATGAAGGCCCAATTATCGTGCAAGATGTGGAGGCGGTCAGTCATACCGACACACCTGACACGCTCGTGCGGAAGGGACGGGACATCGAGCGGCGTGTGATCGGGCGCGCAGTGCTATACCACCTTGAGAGTCGCGTCCTGATCAATGGGAGTAAGACCGTCGTTTTTCGAGACTAGCCTTCGCTCATCTGACCTTTGTTTAAGCAGGAAGTTGGATACGAGTGGGGAGCGGCCGCGCCGAGAGCGTGACTAAAGTTCAGCCCCGGTAAGTCCGGGCGCTAGCGCAACGCCCCAGGTCGGTACCATCGATGGGCGGTTCATACGTAAGCGTAGTATTCCGTAACGATCAGCGCATCGAGCGCGCAGGCGCCGTCGGAGTAAGCGATCAATGGATTGATGTCAACTTCAGTGATTTCGGGGCGGCTTTCCATCAGATTTCCCAGTCGTTGGACGACCTCTGCGACGGCCTTCAGATCAACGGGCGGGGCACCGCGAAAGCCGGTCAGGAGCTTCGAACTCCTGAGTTGCATCATTTCGGCGATGATCTCGTGCGAACTTAATCCGAGCGGCATCAGCCTCACATCACCCAAGACCTCCACCCAGATGCCGCCCATCCCCACCATGAGAATGGGTCCCCATGTGGCGTCGCGTCGCGCGCCGACGAGTAGCTCCAATCCCCGGGTGTCGCGCTTCATACATGGACGCCCCTTCTTGCCAAGCCCTTCTTTTTCGATTCCGGTTCTCCAGGTAGATATTGCAGCCATACATTCGGCCTCCGTGTGGCGGTTTGTCGCCGCGGGCCCTGATGGAATTTGCTGGTTGAGTCCTGATCACGTCAGCGGACTTTCGATGTCCCATGAAGCGCTTAGGTTGAGTCAACCCCGGTTTTACCTGTTTTGCCATCACCTTTAGAAAAAGCCTGTGCAATCGTTGATGTGTGAAAGGATTTAATTATTATGCCGCTATCGTCTCTAGTGTCTCCGCATACCCTGCCTGATATTCGCGACCGTGGGCCAGCAACGCCCAGGCAATGCTGGCGTTCTTATTGGCCAGCGCAACCGCAGCAACATTCGGATTGCGCCGTGCGGCTAAACGCGCCAGCCAGCCCATAGAGTCTCCCGTCTGCTTCTTCGCACGCCACAGCACTGAACGGGCTCCGTGAATCAACAACGTGCGGAGGTACGTATCGCCGCGCTTGCTAATGCCGAGCAATCGATCCTTGCCGCCGCTGGAGTTCTGGCGCGGTACGAGCCCAAGCCAAGCGGCAAACTGCCGTCCACTTTTGAAGTTGCGTGCATCTCCGACGCTTCCGACAAGCGCACTTGCAGTTAGAGGACCGATTCCAGGTATCGCCTCCAGCCGCCGGCTTTGCGTTTCCTCTCGATGCCATAATATGATTTGGGCCTCGAGCTCGTGGACTTGGCGGTCGAGTTCCCGAAAATGTTCAAATAAACGGCAAAAGAGCTCGCGACTCGTACCCGGCAAACCATTCTCGGCATCCGCTAAGATCTCTGGAATGTGCTTCGCCAGGCAACGAATGCCTTCCGGCATGACAATGCCAAATTCGCTGAGCAATCCACGGATCTGGTTGGCTTGGGCGGTTCTCGCCGCGACAAGTCCTTGCCGAGCCCGGTGCATCGCAAGCAGAGCCTGTTGTTCCACGTTTTTCGCCGGCACAAAGCGCATGTTCGGCCTCGTGACTGCCTCGCAGATCGCCTCGGCGTCGGCTGCGTCATTTGTATTCGTCTTGACGTACGGTTTCACAAGCTGCGGTGCTATTAGCTTCACCGTGTGTCCCAACTCGGAAAGCTTGCGCGCCCAAAAGTGTGAACTGCCACAGGCCTCCATTCCGATCAGGCATGGCGGGAGGTTTACGAAGAACTTCATCACCTGGGCGCGCTTAAGCTGCTTGCGCAGTTGCGGCTTGCCGCGATCGTTGACACCGCGCACTTGAAACACATTTTTTGCTAGATCTATGCCAATCGTCGTAATGTTCATTCCGGACGCTCCTGCCGCATGAGTGGTTGCTTTGACACTTCCATTTTGGCACAACTGATGCCGTTAAAAGCAGGGGCGTCCATACCATTACGTCAAGCCGGACAAAACGCCTGAGCTAAAAAGAGAGACTTTCACTGCTTAGGCTGCCTCGGTAAATCGCTGCTGGTTGGTCATTCTACGATGCGCACGGGCCACAGCTATTCGCCGCGGACGCTCGTCTCGAACTTCGTCCGGTTGTCCACGATGCCAGGTCGCCGGGCTCATGTAACCCAAGGTCGCATGTAATCGCTCTTCGTTGTAGTGCTGAACGAGGTTTGCGATGATCGACTCGGCCTGCAGGTAATTATCGCCGTAGTCGTTGTCGCTCTCGGCGCGCACGGTGCCATTGAAGCGCTCGACGATGCCGTTGGATTCCGGGTGCCGCGGCTTCGTTTTGATGCGGATCAGGTTATGCGCCTTGATCACCGCCGCGACATCTCGGTTGACGAACTCGCTGCCGTGATCGTGTACTACACGCGGCTTGGCGTCTTTTGCCGCATCGAGCGCGGCCTGCAGCTCGATCGCCACCGACTTGCCGTCGAGGCTCATCAGCAGCTTGTGGTGCACGATGTAACGGCTGTAGGCATCGACAAAGCTCACCAGGAAGTAAAATCGTGCGGCGACCCACACGCACATGACGTCGGTGTGCCATTGCTCATTCGGCGCCTTAGGCCGGAAGTTGTATTCACCGCTCGAGACCGTCGATCGTTTCCAGCGCGATAGTAGGTCCGCATCGCTTAAAACCCGGTAAACCGTGCTCTCCCCGACGCAGGCGGTTCCCGCATCGATCATCATCCAGGTTAGCTTGCGATAGCCGATCTTCGGGTACTGCAAGGCAAACTCGCAGATCGCCGCGCGCTCCTCGGGCAGCACCTCGTACACCCGGCACGGCTGCGCTGTCTGGTCCTCGAGGCTATCGCGCCCCTTCCACGCGTAATATACGCTGCGCGGTACGCCCAGGGCGGCGAGTGTCCGATACACCCGCCACCCGGAACGTCGCTTGGTCTGCTCAACAATCTGCATCACGGCTGCCTTCGTCTCCGCCGGTACTCGGTATAAGTCGTCCAACTTCAGATCTTTTTTTTCAGCTCCAAGTTCTCCGCAGTGATCTCGGCGATCACCGCACGCATCCGTTCCATTTCCGCCTTGTGGCGCGCCTCGGGTCATCCTTGCGTGGCGTACGCTGGGCTTCGCGCTTCAGCGCCACCGCCGAGCCGCCCTGGGCTACCGCCCGCCAGCGATAAAATACTGATACCGCCAGGGCATGGCGCCGGCATACCTCGCTCACGGTGACCCCCGGTTGGTCCGCCTCCTTCAAAATCTCAAGCTTCTGCTCTGCCGTAAATCGTCGATGTTCGGGTTTGCTCATTCACTTCGCTCCGTCTGCGGGGCGTCCGCAGCAGCTCGAAGTCTCTCATTTTTGCGCTAGCCTTTTGTCCGGAAGTCGCTGAAGCTACACACCGGGCGCCCATCTCCTCGACCAGTATGCCGTCGAGAAGTAGATCGCTTCGATGCCGCGCCACGTTGGCATGCAAGGTATTCCATCCGGTCGTCAGCTGAATGTCGTTCGCAATCCCCAGTAAAACGCCGCCGGCCTCGCTCTTGTGCGTAAGTTGTGCCGCCTGCGCCTTCATGACGGCTGGGTAGCCAATCTCAGCGGCGACCGCGGCAGCGTCGGCGGCTGAAGTTGCAAGTCGACTCTTGGGTGTCCGGATGCCAAGCGCAGCCAAGACCTGCTTGCCCATCCATTCCGCCTGCGGTCCAGAAGGCAGCTGTGGTAGCGCCGCGATGGTTGGTGAAATTTATTCATCATCGCCGCCATCGGCAACGGCTACTCTTTGCTTGTTGAATCGGTTCAAGCGGGCGAGCGCCCTGATGGCGCGTTCCGGCGAACGATGGATGATCGTGCGATGCTGCATTTTCGGACGGTTGACCGTCTCTCTCAGCGGCACTCCCTCGCTGTGCAGCGTGTAGACGAGCGGCTTTTCGCTCCCAGCCGTCGCCTTTACTACCATCTGCATCCAGATTGCATCGATGGACTCCGCGGCCAGCGGAAAGCAAACCAGGATGCTACTGATCGCGGGATCCGCCAACAATGCCTCGATGCCGATGCGCAATAGGTCCGGCTGAAAAGCCGACGCGGTGCCGAGATCGAGAGGGTTGTGCGGCAGCAGATAGGCCGGCAGGGACGCGGTCAACGAAACTGGCTTGGGCCGCACTGAGTTCGGGAACGTCAAGCCCTATCGTCTCACAATAGTCCTGCGAGATCGCGCAGATCGCGCCGGAGCCGGTGACGATTCCGAGCCCGCCGGGTGGGGCGTTTGGGAACCGCAGGGCAAGTTCGCCAAGGTCCATCAGCTCTTCCAAGGTGTCCACGACGAGGATTCCCGGCGTGGCTCACCGCGCGGTTTGCATGGCCGCGTGGTTACCGGCCAATGCACCCGTGTGGGATGCTGCCGCGGCTTGCGCGCGCGTGCTCTTCCCCGGATGGCAGGTTACCGGCAAATCCGAAGTCGTGCTCGCGAATGAAGGCGCAGCCCTGGTCCGGTTCGCAGAAGCCCAGCATCTCTAAGTTCAGCATGATGGCGATGATGAAGTCGTCGTAGGGATGAAACGATCCCACGTCGCTCGGCCGGATCCCGGCGGCGGCAAAAGCTTTGGCGCCGGCAATGCGATGGCCATTGTCGGTCATATCGGCGTCATTTCGGGTAGCATTGAGATTAGTGCGCTCGCCGTAGCCGCGCGGTACCACAAAGCGCTTCAATCCCTTGGCTCTCGCTCTCTTCGCGCTCATCATCACCAGTCCGCTGGCACCGTCGCAAGGCATCACGCAATCGAGCAGGCGAATAGGGTCGGCAATCATCCGGCTGTTGGTGTAGTCATCGACCGTTATAGGACGTCGCAGCTTGTCGACGGCATTTGGGTTCATTAGCGCATGATTGCGTTGCGTGACCGCGAGCTTTGCCAAACAACCGACGCCGAGTCCGTACTGATGGGCATATCGGCGCGACAGCAGGCCAAAAATAGGCGGGGGGGCCATCAAAACCGGATGGATACGCCCACTCGTCAGGGAAGGAGTGTAAACGCAACGTATCCTGAGTGGTCGGTGTATCGGCATTGATTAGGACGATCGTTTCGCACAAGCCGGTATCCAGTGCCGCCGCAGCCCGCGCGACGTCGGCCACCGCCGAGCAAGCCGCCGAGATCTGTCGTGTCGGCGAAATTCACTTGGAGCCCGAGAAATTCGACCGTGGTTTGAACCCGAAAAGCGGTTTGCGCAGCGGTCTGTGAAGGGGTCATTATGATGCCCTCGATTTCGGCGCGGTCTAGACCAGTTCGCTGCAGCAGCGCATCGAGTATCTCGCCGGCAAAGTCCCGCACGTCGCGGCCGCTGCGCACGCTGCTTTTCGCTTCCGCGTAACCCACGATTGCCGCGTCGTTGAATGGCATTATAAGTCCTAGACTCCAGTAAAAAATATAGTGTGGCGCGTGCATCGCCGCGTCGCAAGAACAAACGTAAGACAAGCATGGCGGAAAACCAGCGAAGCGTCGTTGCGCGTTGCAGCCGCGGCAAACGATACTACATCCTCGATTATCATACAAAGATAATCGGTGATGTAGAACTAACGACGCGTCCTAAAGTGATCTTCTGTGTTGAAGCTTGGCGGTCACGCACACGGAATCGGCAAGGGAAGCAAATGATCGGTTTACGCGATTTAACTGCGGTGCCGTGATTTCGCGCGGGACTGTTGCTTCAAGAAGCGGACTAATATCTCATGTCCAGCCGAGTCGCGACCTTGGATGATGCGCTAAGCAACTTTCTCTCTACTACTCCATTTGAGTCACTGGCTGGCTAAATCACTGGGGGGCTACGGGGATATAGTACCCGGGGCCGGAGTAACATGATGAAGCAACGACTTGTCGCCTTCAGGTCGGAGGCGATCATCGAGGGCAACGCGCCCCCGGCCGAAGCGGGGAGGGTGTAATTTAGTTTACGCCCAACGGCCGGGGGGTAACGGGAGCGGCGGCGGCGAATGCCGCTTGCTGCTTCTATGTCCCTGGTAGGACACACGGCCTTGCAATATCATGACTTATGGTTCCATGTAGAAGGACGATCGGCTTGCCTTTCGATCGGGAAAGTGCGGCAACCTCCAACAGTGCCTTAGCAGACCGGCTGTTCTGCATAGATCACAATACCGCCCGTGCGGTCGTCATCCAACAGGTAGCGGGCGACGTCTTCGAGTCCTAGGTCCGCCTCGTTTCCGGTCGTGATCAAATGGGAAATTGGCACGGACCGGGCACGAACGCTCTCGGCAATGTGAATGCCGATTCCATCGCTCTGGGCGATGATGCCGAGTGCAGGACCGGCAGCCGCGTCGATTGGAACGATCTTGTCGACCTCGACTAAGCGATTGCCAGCGGATCAACGTAATTGAAGTAGCCGACTGTGTTCGGACCAATCAAGGAGATGCCGCCTGATTGGGCCAGCTGCTTGATCCTAGATTGCGCTTGTCCGCCGACTTCCCCCATCTCGGCGAGGCCCGATGCGAAGCAAATTGCCGTCTTGACCCCGCGAGCCGCACAGTCGCGAAGCATGTCCGCGACCGCTTCGGCCGGCGTGATGAGGATGGCGAGATCGATGCCGTAAGGCAACTCGTTCACGCTCGTCAGGCACTCTCGACCGTCGATCATTCCGCCGCTGCGTCCGACGAGATGGATGGACCCGGAATATCCGTTGGTGAGGAGGTTTCGTATTGCGATCGAACTGGCGGAGCCGGGTTTGGCCGACGCACCGATCACTGCAATTAAGCGGGGGCGCAGTAGCGGGCCCATGCGTACCTCCCGAGGTTCCAGAGGCGTGTGCGTTAGCAATTGTCATCGGGAGTCTCCATCAAGCGGGGCCGGAACATCAGTAGATGAGTCCCGTCCTTGAGGGGTAGCCAGTCCGGCTGCACTGGCATTCCAATCTTGATCTGCTCAGCGTCGCACTCGACGATGTTGGCCAAGACGCGGACATGCATATTCAACTCTACCAGCGCGATGAGGTAGGGCTCCTGACCGCGGAACGGGCCGGGACCCAATTCGGCGATCGTATAAGAGTAGATCGTTCTGTTGCCAGCGACTTCTCGCCACTCGAGGTTCTGGCGGCCGGTGAAAATGCTGACTGGACGCGGGTAAAATTGGTATTGATGGGTGATGGGACAGAACTGCAGCAGCAGGCGTCTCTCCCGAGTTCCGTCCCAATACGGTTGACTAAAATTCGACGGTCGAATCGGGTTCCGCTCAATGCCGCGGGTGTCGTTCATCATTCGCTTCATGGGCATCTCAGGCGTCGGGAGTCAAAACCAAGGCAACGCTGCTGCCCCAATTTCGGTCATAGGGAATCCAGCCGATTCCTGTCACCAAAGCGTTCGCCGTGTTGGCCACCTGGCGTTCGCCCGCCTCTTCGAACAGCTGACGGACGGCTTCCACTAAGTTGGTAACTGCCGCCGGCAAGACCGGCCTGTCCAGCGGATATCTGGCCGCCGCCTGTGTTCAGAGGCAGATGGCGTCGACGAGTTCTGCTGGTGTTGAAAAGAACGGGGAGTGGTCCGTCTGCAGCGTGAGGACCGCCTCACATGGCATTGAAACACGCATGCTTCGCTGAAATCCGATGTCGAAACAGCGATCGAGGCTACACTCAATGAACGACCGTCGAACGCGTCCCCAATTGTTTACTGTGAGAGTTACGACCTCTGTTAGGGGTGCCAGAGGTTCAGGTCGAACCCTTGCGACTGCGAAATCTTGCGCCGTCTGGGTGCATTGTTGGTAAAGCAGATCCCGCAGATCACTTTCAGGCAAGGTGAGCGCGGTGCCATCCGCCGACAATGCAGGTTCGGCATGGTCAGGCAACATTTCATGATGCGCGCAACCCATTTGGCCATTGTCACGTCTCTCGCCGGCGTAGCGTCTTCCCCGAGACCGTCAAGATCCGGAGCTGCGACCCTATGATCCTGTGCCTGCAAAAGGGGAATTACCTCCCTCCAGCACCACGCACCGTGCCATGCACCGTGAACCAAAACGATGTTCATTTTTTTCTCCCAGGTGGTGAAATGAGGACGGTAAGACGTGCGGGAGGGTACGGGTCCTACGCGCCTGGCATATGCGGTGCAACGTGCCCCGTCGCGCACTCGCCTGATCGATAATACAGTACTGATCGTCGATTATCATGGCGATATGGGTGAATCTGCATTCCGTTAATCCGGGAATATGCCGGGCGCATAGCTGAATTCTCCTCAAAGCCCCTCACAAAAATGCCTTTGCGCGTCGAAACCGTCTTCTGTCTCCCTCATGTCTGCGGTTTCAGGAAGGAGCCTAGCGAACCTTAAGAAATGGGGTATATCGCTCCGTTTCTCTCTCGGAATCGGCTACAGCCGCACACGCTTGGGCTATTGCAGGAGCAAGCTGCGATGCCAGTTTGCGAGTCTTCTAAGGTGAGCAGACAACCATCCGGAGAGCGGCCGAGGCGAACAATCCGAAACTTGTCTTTAATAATAATCGATTATTAGTTGACGTACTCTTGGGGTGGGGTTAGATTGCACTCAGACGCAGCCTGGCTGGCTTCGTGATGAAGTTGATACATTCGGCCTGGGCCGATCGAACACGAAGAGGGCACCGTGATCAGAAGAACAGCGTTACAAATAGCTGCAGGCGGGTTGGGATTCGCAATTTCCATGAGCGCAAATGCGGAACTCGAGTCGACGCCGGCGGCACCGGCGGCAGAAGTCGATACGGAAGCAACTTCCAGCAGCGCCCTGCAAGAGATTGTCGTGGTGGCTCAGAAGCGGGCGGAAAACCTCCAGAAGGTCCCTATCGCGGTGACGACGGTTTCTTCTGATCAATTGGCCACCTCCGGAGTTTCGGATCTCCAAAACCTGCCTGCGGCGGTCCCCGGCCTCACCGTTCTCAATATCGCCGGGCAGTACAGTCCTCGGCTGCGGGGTGTGGGCACCAGTGTCGTGGAAGCCGGCATAGAGCCCGGGGTTGCGACGTATGTCGATGGTGTGTATTACGCGAACAGTGCGGATCTCGGGGGTAACCTTGACGATGTCGCGGCAATTTACGTATTGAAGGGGCCGCAAGGAACTCTGTTCGGACGCAACGCAACGGGCGGTGTCATCCAGATCAACACGTTCGATCCAACGCAGACGTTTACCGCGAGTATGGGCAGTAGCATCGACAACTACCTGACTTCGCGGACAGATGCATACGTCAGCGGCGGGTTGAGCGACAAGCTAAGTGCCGGACTGTCGGTGCAATACGCGGGGCAAGGATTGGGGTGGGGTAAGAACATCAACAATGACACTGACATCGACAAGATCGATCACGATGGTACGGTCCGGGGGAAGGCTATCTATGAGTGGAATGATGCCACGACTGTCAGGCTGGGCGTGGATTACAGCAATCACGAGGGAACCAATGCGACGAATTTTCGACCGTTTCCCGGGTACAGCGTGCTCTTTCCGGTACCTCAATCGTCCAATCCGTGGGACTCGGACAGCTATGTACACACGTACAACAAGTACCAAGGGGGCGGCGCATCAGTCATCGTCGACCACGACCTGGGCGACGCGAAATTCTCTAGTGTGACCGCGTACCGAAACAGCGATTCCTATTTCCAATTCAGTCCTACCGCCAGCTCGGTTCCGTCGGAGGATATTGGCGTGCCGCAAAAATCGGAGCAGATTACGCAGGAGCTCCAGCTGGTGTCGCAGGCGAAGGGTCCCCTGGACTGGGCGGTCGGCGTCTTCTACTTCTGGGAGCGGGCGCAATCGTCCGGTTTCACCATCAACCTACATGGTCCGCTCGCCGTTCCGTTCAGCACCATCATCATTCCGGGACTTCAGGCGACGCATTCCGTGGCTGGGTACGGTCAAGCCACGTATAAGATAACTCCGCAAACTCGCCTTACAATCGGGGCGCGGTACACATACGAAAGAAAAGTGCTCGAGAGTGACGAGACCGGCACGTTCGCGAACGGTGGTCCGACCATTACACTGGTACCGCAGCCCACGGATAACAAGGTGTCGTTCGAAAAGCCCACTTGGCGGCTCGCGCTGGATCATGATTTCACGGACAGCATCCTTGGGTACGTCTCATATAATCGTGGCTTCAAGAGCGGCGGGTTCAATATTGAGGACCCTACCAACCCTGCGTTTCAGCCGGAACAACTCGACGCCTACGAGATCGGTGTCAAGAGCGAAATCTTTGACCACCGGTTGCGATTGAACACCGCAGTCTTTGATTACGAGTACAAAAACGTCCAGGTGGCGAAATACACGTTCGCCCAGGAGATCGTCAACGGCGCAAAGGCACGGATATATGGAATAGACGAGGACATCGTGGCCCGGATAACAGACCCGCTGAGTTTCACCGCCAGCCTTGAATGGCTCCATGCGCGATTTCTCGATTTTCCCGATGCGACATTCTCCATTCCGAACCCGGGCTTCCAAGGCGCAACACTTACCTCAGGGAATGCCTCGGGCAACGTGATCCCCTATACTCCCAAATTCACCTATACGTTGGGGCCCGTATACACCATTCCGACGGCCTCGGGCGACGTGATATTGACGCTTACGGATAATTACAACAGCGGGTTCTATGGCGATGCGGACAACCGTCTGTTTCAACCCTCCTATCATTTCGTGGGCGCATCGGTCAGTTGGCAATCGCCCGACACACATCTGACTTTCCGATTATTCGGCAACAACTTGCTGGACAAAGCCGTCGTGAGTCAAATGGCCACGTTAAATACCGGCTACTTGGCGGATTACTCGAATCCTCCCCGAATCTACGGCGCCTCGTTCAAATACAAGTTTTGAGTGCGACGCGAAACGAAGCTGATGATCTTCTTCTTGAAAGTCAGTTTCGCCGCTGCGCAAGTGATGGGGGATGGCCCCCCGAGGTCGGTGTGCAGACACAGGCCTCAAACCGCCCAGGTGCTGTTGTGGTTCAAAAGACCATGGTAGTGAGCAATTCTGGGAAAAGGCGCTCGAAAAGGGCGTCAGGTGAGTGTCGAGAAGGTGAACGCGAGTGAACCGCCGATGACGCGTCGTGAGGTAGAGAGTTCTGTCAAAACTGCGGGCGTTAGAAACCGGCGGGATCAGTCTGAGGGATATCTGCTTACTGCTCAGGCGACAGACGGTGTACAGGCGGCACGAGCTCGACATGGGCGCTTGTGTGGAACGCGGGAAATCTGACGCTGTGATGTGTAGGGAAATGACAAATGGTCTGAAACCATGAGGAAGAATACCGAGGCACAGGTCAGTGGAGGAGTCGCTGGTGGTAGTGAGGAAGGCTCTGTAATGGGGCTGGAGCGAAGCGGCGACGTCGTCCGGACCGAAAGCGTAGGTCAACCCGGCAACGGGGAGGAGCCTGCGAGAGCGGTCAAACCGTTTGGCATAGCCAAGCGGGTGGTGTGGGAAGCGTACCGGCATGTCAAAGCCAACCGGGGCGCAGCAGGGAGTCGTTAACTTGGGATAAGTCTGAGCGATACCTGCTTACGGCTCAGACGGCGTCCGGCAGGCGAGGCGGCGTGAACTCGGTTCTGGCGCTTGTGTGGAACGTGGGAACCTGTGTCTTGATGTCAAGGGAGCAGCTCAAGTGGAAGCCCCATTAGAGCCTGAGTACCGAAGCGAGGCACAGGGGCGGAGTCGCGCGTAGTAGTGACGAAGGTTCTGTAACGGAACTGGAGCGAAGGCGCGACACCGTTCAGCTTGACTGGAAGATCAACCGGAAGCGGGAGGAGTCTTTTGGATAAAGCAAAGTCGTGGAGTATTCCCAAGCGATTGGTTTGGGAAGCGTATAAACGGGTATAGGCAAACCGAGGAGCGGCCGGCGTGGATGACCAGTCGATTGAGGAGTTCGAGGCGGATTTGCAAAACAATCTGTACAAGCTCTGGAATTGCATGTCCTCTGGCAGCTACTTTCCGCCGCCTGTGAAGCGCGTGCAGATCGCAAAGCGGGATGGAGGGAAGAGGCCGTTGGGAATACCAACTGTTTCTGACCGCATCGCGCAGGCGGTCGTCAAAGGATATCTGGAGCCTGAGTTGGAGAGACACTTTCATCCGGACTCATACGGGTATCGGCCTGGAAAGTCGGCATTAGAGGCCGTGGGTGTGGCGCGCCAGCGATGTTGGCAAGCATGCCTGGGTGCTCGATCTCGACATACGGGCTTTCTTTGATTCAATTTCGCACGAGCTGTTATTACGGGCGGTCAGGAAGCATCCGGGCAAGACGCGTATCGTCTATTGCAAGGATGATGACCGACGGGGACGCTATCCTCACGAGAAGTTCGATTATCTGGGCTACACTTTTCGTGCCCGGCGATCGAAGAATCGGTGGGGGAAGTTCTTCGTCAACTTCAGTCCGGGTGTCAGCGATGCTACGACGAAGGCGATCCGGGAGGAAATCCGTGACTGGCAGCTGCGGTGTCGCGCAGACAAGTGGATCGACGACCTGGCACGGATGTTCAATCCCATCATACGGGGCTGGATCAACTACTATGGTCGTTACTACAAGTCGGCTCTTTATCCCACGCTGCGCCATCTCGACCGGCGCCTTGCGCACTGGGCGATGGCGAAATACAAACGCCTGAGACGGCATCGACGGCGAGCGGAGCATTGGGTACGCGAGGTTGTCTCGCGCGATCCAGCGCTCTTCGCTCACTGGCCGCTGCTGCACCGGGCACCGGCTGGACGGTAAGAGCCGGATGAGCGGAGACGTTCAAGTCCGGATCTATGAGCGCCTGGGGGTGAGACTCCCCCGGGCGACTCGACCCGTGGTGCACTGTAGCTCGCATTTGCAGGCGCAGTGGAAGCTTAAGGCGATCGGCAAACGGTTGGAGGAGTGCGGGCTATGCCTCAATCTGCAGAAGACGGCCATTGTGTATTGCAAGGATAGTCGTCGTCCCGAAGTGCATGCGTGCAAGCAGTTTACCTTTTTGGGCTACACCTTCAGGCTGCGGCGAGCGAAGAATTGCTATGGGAATCTGTTTGATAGCTTTCTACCCGCGGTGAGCCCGGAGGCGACCAAGAAGATGCTGCGCACGATCAAGAGTTGGAAGCTGTCGCGACAAACCCCGGCCAGCATCGGTGAGCTGGCGTCCCGTTACAACCCGATATTGCGAGGATGGTTGAACTACTATGGACACTTCTACAAATCGGCACTGCTCAGAGTTTTTGATCGCTTCGAAGCGGCTCTGGTGCGGTGGGTTCGCCGTAAATACAAGGGGCTTCGGCGGCATGCAGGTCGCACCTTCCTGTGGCTATGGCGAGTGGCGAGTAGACAGCCGCAGTTGTTCATCCATTGGCGCGCCTATGGCAGAGCCGGCGGCAGGGCGATGGGAGCCGTATGACGGGAGACTGTCACGTACGGTTCTGCTAGAGGCTAGGGGTGAAACTCCCCTGGCCTACTGACCGCTCTGCTGTGAACCGCTATTTGCGAGCTGGCCGACTTCTAGGATCTTGTCGTGAAGGGACGCCAACGACATTCACCGTTGATCGGAGAAACGGGCGGGCCGTAATATCTTGGCGACATAAGATGAATCTGCAATCGTCGATTCGCCCAGAATCATCGATTATTGCTTGACCGGCTCGGGGTCGGTCTATAAGGTGAAGAGACGGTAAAACGGTCTGTCCCGCAGGTTGGTTATCAACGTCGGCCGACACCCTTGCGAGCTTTTTGCAGCTCGAGCCGTCTGGTTAGAATTGGTGCGTGGTCGCTTGGGGGTTGTTCAATTATGAGTGTTGTAATGGACGAAAGGGAGGCCGCGGCCGCCAGCGATCTACGGCGTGCGGGCGAGATGCTTGCGTCGGCCTTGCGCGACCGGAAGGCTTGCGATGCAGTTCGTTCATTGGTCGAACCGCATGGCCTCGAAGGCGCGTATTTTGTGCAACGCACGCTCGAGGCGAACGCGATCGCTGCCGGTCAGCGCATTACCGGACGAAAAATTGGATTGACGGCACCGGCAGTGCAGACGCAACTCGGCGTCAGCCAGCCCGATTTCGGATTCTTGACCGATGGTATGGAGCTCGGTGACGGGGACGAGATTCCGTTCACGCACTTGATTGCCCCCCGGGTCGAGGCGGAGATCGCGTTCGTGCTTGGATCGGATTTGACGGCAGACACATTGTCATTGGGAGTCGTAATCAACGCCGTTGCCTACGCGCTGCCGGCAATCGAAATTGTCGATAGTCGCGTGCGGGACTGGAAGATTTCCATATTTGACACCGTTGCCGACAATGCGTCGGCCGGGATGTTTGTGCTCGGTGGGACACCGCGGAAGATTGACGCCTTTGATTTGCGCCTTTGTGGAATGAGCCTGGAGTGCCAGGGGGAACCGGTATCCGTCGGCTGCGGCGCAGCCTGCCTTGGAAATCCGCTCAACGCGGTGCTTTGGTTGGCCCGTACGATGCAACGTCACGGGCGTCCGCTCAGGGCCGGCCAAATCGTACTGTCAGGGGCCCTCGGAGCCATGGTTCCCGTGTCTCCCGGCGCCGCTTATACCGCGCGAATATCAGGCTTGGGCAGCGTGACCGCAAACTTTTCGAGGAGCTAAGCGCATGACGAAGATCAAGGCGGCGATCATCGGATCCGGAAATATCGGCACCGATCTTCTGATGAAGGTCACACGTCTCTCAAAGTGGCTTGAAGTGGGGGCTTTCGTCGGTATCGACCCGCGCTCTGATGGATTGGAGCGGGCGAAAAGGCTGGGCGTTCCGACGACCGCGGGAGGCATTGAGGGCCTTCTGGCAATGCCGGGCTTCGGGGATATCAGCATTGTATTCGATGCGACCAGCGCTGGCGCCCATGCGCTGCACGACAAGGTGTTGCGATCGCATGGGAAAAGAATCATCGACCTCACTCCAGCGGCGATAGGACCCTACACGATTCCGTCCGTCAATGGTGATGCGCATCTCGATGCACCCAATGTGAACATGGTGACGTGCGGGGGGCAGGCAACAATTCCCATTGTCGCCGCAATTAGTCGCGTCACACCCGTTCACTATGCCGAAATCGTTGCTTCGATTGCATCGAAGTCGGCGGGGCCCGGCACTCGAGCCAACATCGACGAATTCACGGAAACAACGTCGCGAGCGATTGAAGTGGTCGCCGGGGCGGCGCGCGGAAAGGCAATCATCGTGTTGAATCCGGCCGAACCACCGCTCATTATGCGCGACACGGTGTACTGCCTCACCGGAGAGGCCGATCAAGAAAAGATTTCCCATTCGGTGAATCGCATGATCGAGGATGTGAAGGCCTACGTGCCCGGTTATCGACTCAAGCAGAAGGTCCAATTCGAGCGGCTCGGCATCAAGAAGCCGCTGCGAATCCCGGAGATGGACGCCGAATTCACGGGATGGAAGATTTCGGTGTATCTCGAAGTGGAGGGCGCGGCACACTACCTGCCGGCCTACGCGGGGAATCTTGACATCATGACGTCCGCCGCCCTGCGCACGGCGGAGCAGATCGCCGCGCGCCTGCGTACTGGGATCGCAGCGTGACGTTCGATCCGAAGACAACAAAACTCTATATCCAGGATGTGACGCTGCGCGACGGCATGCATGCCATCCGCCATCAATACAACATTGACCAAGTTCGGAATATCGCCAAAGTCCTCGACACCGCCAAGGTGGACGCCATTGAAGTTGCGCACGGCGATGGGTTGTCGGGATCTAGCTTCAACTATGGATTTGGCGGGCATACCGATTGGCAGTGGATCGAGGCGGTTGCCGAGGTCCTCACACACAGCGTGCTCACAACACTATTGCTTCCGGGGATTGGCACCGTCCACGACCTAAAACGAGCCTACGAGCTCGGCGTCCGTTCAGTTAGGATCGCCACCCACTGCACAGAAGCCGACGTCTCTAAGCAGCACATCGAATATGCCCGGCATCTCGGCATGAATGTCTCTGGCTTTCTCATGATGAGCCACATGAGCCCGCCGGAAGCGCTCGCTCAGCAGGCAAAACTCATGGAAACTTATGGTGCCCATTGTGTTTATGTCACGGACAGCGGCGGCGCCATGACTATGGACGACATAGCTGCGCGTTTCCAGGCCTACGACCGCGTGCTCCATCCGGAAACCGAGCGCGGCATCCACGCTCATCATAATATGAGTTTAGGAGTCGCCAATTCCATCCTGGCCGTTCAGAACGGCGCCATCCGAGTGGACGCCAGTCTTGCGGGAATGGGGGCGGGCGCCGGGAACGCACCGCTGGAGGTGTTCATTGCGGCGGCCGACGTCCATGGCTGGAACCACGGATGCGATCTGTTCGCCTTGATGGATGCGGCCGAGGATATCGTTCGCCCATTACAGGATCGCCCTGTGCGCGTGGACCGGGAAACACTAACCTTGGGGTATGCAGGGGTCTACTCGTCCTTCTTGCGGCATGCGGAGACGACCGCGCGGGACTTCGAGCTGGACACGCGGGATATCCTGGTCGAAATCGGCAGGAGAAAGATGGTCGGGGGACAGGAGGATATGATCGTCGATGTCGCGCTCGACATGGTCAAACAACGTGAGGCGAGGTCTATATGAAGAGTCTGGATGCGTTATCGGAAATGTTAGACGACGCGGCCCGTTATGCCCGCGCCGTCGCACAACTGCCGGCCGAACTGAACGTAGAAGACGCCTACGAAATACAGAAGAAAAGCATCGACCGGCGCCTGCGGCGAGGTGAATTCAGGATTGGCATGAAGATGGGGTTTACGAGTCGCGCGAAAATGGTCCAGATGGGCGTGTCAGATCTGATATGGGGACGATTGACGGATGCGATGATACGCGAGGAGGGGGGTATGATTCGATTCACTGGCTACGTGCATCCTAGGGTGGAGCCGGAAGTCGCATTTGTACTCCGTAAACCGCTTTCCGGCCGCGTCACCATACCGCAGGCCCTGGACGCCGTGGAAGCGATTGTGCCGGCGTTGGAGATCATTGACTCCCGTTACGAGCACTTCAAGTTCTCGCTCACGGACGTGATTGCCGACAATTCCTCTGCCTCCAGCGTAGTCCTCGGCGGATGGCACCTGCGCGACACCGACGTAGCCAACCTCGGGATGATCCTCTCGGTGAATGGCCGTCCGAAGGCATTCGGATCGACGGCGGCAATTCTGGGCGGTCCCGTGCGGTCACTCGTCTCGGCCGCCCGTATGGCGGGCGAGGCGGGCGAAGAACTCACCGCGGGATCGATCGTTATGGCCGGAGGCGCAACTGAGGCTATCTCTCTGAGCCCGGGGGCGAGCATCGATCTCGATATCGAGCGTTTGGGACGCGTTACATTCACGGTGAGCACATGATTACCGGCGCGCACAGTGTATGGCTGCGCCTTCACACTGCGTACTTCGAGATCACACACGACGGGGTTGTCTATGACTGATACGAGGGAACCCACTGTTGTCCGGTCGGTTAACGGACGCATTGCCACGATCACCTTGAACAGGCCGGAAAAGCGCAACGCGTTTTCCAGCCGGGTATTCGATGAGTTGCGCGAGAACTTCGTGGACCTGCCGGATGAGGTCCGCGCCGTCATATTGACCGGAGCCGGCGAACACTTCTGCGCCGGGTTGGATCTGGCTGAGCATAAGGCCAGTCCACCGTGCCGATGACGGCGCCTTGCAAGACGGTGATGACCGGCCGGCGGTGGTCTCGAATTGGCCGCTGCCACACATATCCGGGTGGCCGACCGCACCGCGTTTTACCAATTGCCGGAGGGGCGGCCGCGGAATATTTGTCGGCGGGGGCGGAAGCGTGCGGATCGCCAAAATCATTGGAGTGGGACGGCTGACCGAAATGATGCTAACCGGACGCAAGCTCGACGCCGATGAGGGTAACCGCGTCGGTCTCTCTCATCACTTAGTCGAGCCGGGCGCGGCAATGACAAGGGCGCTAGAGATTCCGGATTTAGTGGCCGGGAACGCTCGAATATCCAATTACATGATGCTTAATGCACTAGAGCATATCGGGAACATGCCTCCGGAGGCGGGTTTGTTCACCGAGAGCCTGGCGCAGGCGCTCACGCTGACCTCCGATCACGCCAGAGCGGGCATTGACGCATTCCTCAAGAAGAAAGACATTTCGTTCTAAAGTGAACGCATGGCGGCGGCGCCCGGGCTTACGCGGCGCGACGCCGGCCGATGCAGCTGCGCGGATCGCGTCTTTTCGACTCGCCAGTAAATGAGCCTAGACCCCGCCTAAATAATCGATTATCTTAGATCAACCGTCGATTATGACGTTCGATCCTGCTTCAGAGAATTACAGAACCAACGGGAGCTAATGTGATCATCTCAGGCGAACAGCAAGTCACCGATGCGGTGTTGAGCGAAATAGAAAAGGCCCCGAGTGTGCGGTACCGGCAAATTATGTCTGCGGCCGTTCGCCACCTGCATGAATTCGTTCGCGAGGTGAAATTGAACGATGTGGAATTTCAGCAAGCCTGTGCCTACATCGCGGCGCTGGGTCAGGCGACGAACGCGTCGCACAATGAAGTGGTCCTGTGCTTTGGCTCGCTGGGGGTCTCCTCGCTTATTTGTCTGTTGAATAATGGTAACGGAGGCAAAACGGAAACCACGGCGAGCATGATGGGCCCTTTTTGGCGACTGAATTCCCCGCCGGTCGACAATGGCGGCTCAATCGTCCGCTCCCCGACTGCGGGTACGCCGCTCTTCGTCGACGCGTGGGTCCTTGATCTGGCCGGGAAGCCTATCGCCGACGCTGAAGTGGATGTGTGGCACACGTCGGACGAGGGCTTTTACGAGAACCAAGACCCGGGTCAGGCGGAGATGAATCTACGGGGGAAGTTCACCACCGATTCCCAGGGCCACATCTGGTTTCGTACCGTCAAGCCGCGCGGCTACCCGATACCGGTCAATGGCCCCGTCGGGGAACTCGTTCGCGCGCAGGGACGCAGCAACATGCGGCCTGCACACATACACTTTATGGTGTACAAGGCGGGATATAAGACCCAATTCTCGCAGGTGTTTTCGAGCGACGATCCGAACCTCGAAACTGATGTCCAATTTGGAGTCACGAAGGCGCTCATCGGTCAGTACGTCCTACACGATGGTGCCAAAGAGGCGGCGCCCGCACTGGACGTTGAAGGGGCGTGGTACTCGCTGGATCATGAATTCGTCATTGAGCCCGGAGTGGCCGCACTCCCCCGGCCTCCGGTCATGGGAAAAGCGACCGGGGGCCGGCCTACTTTAGTAATTCTGGAGCGCAGCGAGTCCGGAGTGCGGACCGCTTGAGCCCCCATTCCGCAGAAATTGCTCCCTCGGAGGTTGTGCGGATATTGGCTCCCCACGGCAGGCTGCGCGCCGGCATCAATTCGGGCAATACCGCGCTGACGCAGATTGACAAGGCCCGTGGCGGTGAACCTCGGGGGATTACGGTCGCATTAGCGCGGGAGCTCGCCAGAAGACTCTGTGTTCCGCTCGAACTGGTGCTTTACGATGCCGCAAGCAAAGCGGTCAATGCGGTCACGGAAGATGCCTGGGATATCGCATTTCTGGCCGTGGATCCGAAACGGCTGGAACAAATCATCTTCTCTCCGCCGTACCTCCTGATCGAAGCGCACTTCGTGGTTCGCGCCGACTCGCCGGTGGAGAAATCAGCCGATGTGGATGTGCCCGGGAATCGGCTGGCTCTCGGGGAGGGCACTGCCTACGAACTATACTTGAGCCGGAATTGCACCGCGGCGCAATTGGAGCGATTTCCCACCTCCGCGATGGCGTTCGATAACTTTCTGCGCGGACATTTCGACGCCACCGCTGGCATCAAAGAGGTGGCGCAGGCATTCGTCAACGCGCAGCCCGGGCTACGGATGCTCGCCGACAGCTTTCTGGTGGTAGAACAGGCCATTGCGGCGCCCAAGGCGAGCGCCGGCGCAGCGGAGTATCTGTTCCGGTTTGTCGAGGGGTTGAAGGCAAATGGCTTTGTCGCAGCTGCGCTGCTCGACAATGGGTTGACTGCCGCGGTGGCGCCCCCGGCGGCCGTAAGCCATGGAGTGTTGACATGAGCGTCGCGAACATTGCTCAGAATAGGATGACACCATGCCGATTGCATTGATCAAGATACTCGAAGGACGAAGCGTCGAGAAAAAGCGCCTACTCATCGAGACGGTATCCCAGGCGATGGCGACCAGCCTCGACATGCCCATCGACGGCGTAAGGGTATTGATCGAAGAAGTGCCGCTGGAGTTGTGGGGGAGAGGCGGCAAGACCGTGGCGGACCGTGTTCAGGACGGAACCGCCAAACTGCCGAAATCTTGATGACGACCCGCTCGCGGCGGCCCAACGCAGCGTCGGCCTTCGGCGCTGCGATCCATATTTACACATAGGACGGCTCTATCGTGGCCACATCAAACAAAGTTGCTTCCTTGCAGGACCTGATCGACTCGGTTCCGAATCTGGTTGAATATTTTTACAACGACACGTTGGCGCCGCACAGCAGGGAAAGGGCGGGGCTCTCGCCCGTGCCCGCGGAATTTAGCAATTGGCGCGAGGAACAACACGCGTGGCGCAAGACAGCGGTGTTGTTCGATCAATCCCACCACATGCCCGAGATGTTTCTCGAGGGCCCGGACGCATTTCGTTTGCTGAACCACATCGGCATCAACAGCTTCGCTAATTTCGTTCCAGGCATGGCGAAGCAATTCGTTGCTTGCAGTCCCAGCGGGTATGTGATCGGTGACTGCATCTTGTTTTATCTCGGACACGATAGTTTTGAACTGGTCAGCGGTATGACTTTGCAAGACTGGGTGCAGTTCCAAGCCGAGAAGGGGGGCTATAAGGTCTTCATCAAGCGCGACCCGCCAACGTCCCTCAACCCAACCGGAAGGACAAATTTTAGATTCGGACTCGACGGACCGTGTGCGGAGAAGATCTTCGCGGAAATCGTCGAAGGCGAGGTGCCGGAGATTCCTTTCTTTCGGACTGCGCGCGTGAAGATTGCCGGTTGCGACGTATTGGCTTTGCGTCACGGCATGGCGGGCCACAAGGGAGTGGAGCTTGCCGGACCGTATGAGAAAGGTCCAGCGGTGAGATCCGCAATCCTGGCTGCCGGCAATAAATACGGAATACTTCCGGCCGGGAAAACCGCTTACTTTAGCACCGTGGCCGAAAGCGGCTGGATGGCCTATCCGCTGCCGGCCATCTACACCGGCGAAGAAATGACGGATTTTCGAGAGTGGCTGCCTGCAACATCGTGGGAGGCACATTCCCAACTGGCGGGAAGCTACTATTCGAAAAACATCGAAGACTACTACAATACGCTTTGGGATCTCGGCTATGGTCGACTTTTGAAGTTCGATCACGATTTCATCGGCCGCCCGGCACTGGAGCGGATGGCCAAGGAAGCGCAACGTATAAATGTCACTTTGGTGTGGCACAGGGAGGACGTGACCCGAATTTTTGATTCTCTCCTTGGAGACGGCCCGAGATACAAATACATCAACCTTCCAGCCGCGTCCTACGGCTTTCCGCAATGCGATGAGGTGCGGAGTACGGACGGGAAGCTGATCGGTTTTTCAAACCTGTCCGGCTACAGCGGCAACGAGTCCAAAATGCTGTCGCTCGCGATGGTCGACAAGGAACACTCCGTGCCGGGTACCGAAGTCATCCTCATGTGGGGGGAGCCCAACGGCGGTTCAAGAAAGCCGCATGTAGAGCGGCATGAACAGCTGAAGGTCCGCGCGATAGTGGCGCCCCTTCCCTATGCACAGTCGGTTCGGCTCATGAAGCGTGCCACCCTTGGGGGTGCTTAGGACCTGAAGAACTGTCCGTCCGTTGTTCTGTCAAAAATATTATATGCGGATCATTGTGAAATGAACCCGTCGTTCCGAGAAGTCATTTGGCAATTTGGTGCTTATGTCGGTTTGAGTGAAGTAGGGTCCCCAAGAGGCCCTACGAGGGGTAACCTCAAGAAGCGGATTTTTACGTACGCTAAGCGTGCAGGTGTCGGGTACACGGCAGGAAAGGTTTTTTTAGCACGTTAAGAGCAGAAATTCGGCGATCTCAGCGTTCGGAGCGATCGACGCTGATCCCTTGCCGGTCGCCTTTTGGCGTGCCAGGTCTCACGGATTACGCGTATGTTGCATGTGTTCGCGGTTGTGGATATCACCTAATTCTGGGAGTGGAACGTAAGTGGGGGTACGGACCCATCAGTGCACCGCTTGCGCAAATCCAAACGTGCCACGAAAACGCGGATTCGCTACACGGTAGGCGTCGGTCAACGTGCCGTTTAGCAGCTCGGCGCGGACTTGCAACAGATAATGGGCCCCCTCCGGGCTCCAGCGCATCTGCTGCTTTTTGTTCAATCGATGATTGACCAAATGATTCATTACTGATTCGACATGCGCGGTGGAGATGCGGTACCCCGCCGCCCGCTGTTTCGCGAAATCCGGGAGACTTCGGCGGTTTCCGCACACATAGTACCGAAACTCTTTGATGACCTGTTTGGCGCGCCGAACTGATTGGTCGCAGCTGCCCGGGGCTCGGCCGCCCATCGGTCGATGTCTACGCGCAGCCACGCGAACTGAAGAAGCGCTTGCCATGTTCTACCTCGCCACAGGGCATCGCGCAATCGCGAGATCCGGCGTTGCACCGGGTCAAAGGCATGGGGATCTTCAAGATACTCTTGGTAGGTGACGGGCATGACGACGGCCTTGCGCAGGAGCTCGAGCTTCATGCCAATATGGAACCAGTCGAGTTGCGATTCCATAGGCCTGGGCGAGCTGCGCTGAACGAAATTGCGGAGACCGTCATCACCGTCCGTGACGACACGCATGACAGTATTTCGCTTCATGCCTTGTTGCAGAAGGAAGCCATCGAAGAAACTCTCGGTCCATCCCGGATTGGACGAGACAAACACGAAACGCGCCCCAAGTTTTCCATTGCGCTCGACTCGACCCGCCGTTATTTGGAATTGGCGTGCGACCAAGTGCTCTCGATGTTTTACATAGGTGTCGTCGATACCAACTACCAAGGACTTGGCGGTCTCAGGCGTTTGGGCGGTTTGTCCGCCCGCAGCGTCAAGTCGTTGGGCCTCGAGTTCCCGGCCTATAGCCAACGTGTGACGGCGAATCGCCATGTGGCTTGCACGCATATCGCCGAAACCGCAGGTCTTAAGGACTCGGGATGCCGCGCGATACGGCATCCGAGCGCCAAGCTCGGCAAACAAATAGCGCACCTCCGGCGTTGTCCGCCGCGGAATGATTTCACCGAGCGGGAAGTCCTGGCGGTACTCGTCAGGATGGTCGCGGCAACCGCAGGACCTATACCGGCGTCCCCGAAACCGAAAGGCGCCGAAAACTGTTTGAACGCATTTGGTTCGGATGTCCTTAATGCGCTTAGGTTTCCCACAATACACGCAAGGTCTTCGGCAGAGGGCATAGGCGTGCGCCTGGCTGCCAATGATCTGGACCTGGACTCGGCGCAGCAACTGCTGACCTTCCTCGAGAGTCAACCCGATCTCCTCTGAAGACAAGTCGGCGATTGGCCGAGTAATCG
>DASXYI010000068.1:0-26163 GCA_036502605.1 Steroidobacteraceae bacterium | reverse complement strand
CGCTTCGCCGCCTTCTGCCCGACTATGTGCTTGTCCAACTCTTCGACGATCTCACGGGGCGTCATCTGCGACATGGGGCACCAGTGTCCTGTCCCATAAATACCTCACTCGCTGCGCCGCGCCTTTGTCGTGCCGGGCGGCGTTGCGCCTCCTCGCCATAGTGCCCGCTATGCCTCGTCGGCGCGCCTTGCCCGACACGAAAATTCGCTGGCGGATCGAGTAAGTTATTTATGGGACAGGACACTAGCGCGCTCGCGGAGATTTCCCGGCGCCGCAGGCCCATAGGAAATTGAACTCGTCGCGTGTGCCGGGAACGATGGCGTACCAAATAGGGTTTTTTGCGTCGGCCTCTTCACGCTGCTCGCTGCCCTGAATGTTATTTTCTGCGTAATACACGATGAGGAGCGCATGGGCCCGCTCCTTGGCGCAGTCGTATTGAATCTTCTCGACGAGGCTCAAATACCTGCCGTTGCTGCCCAATTGCGGTTCGGGGTATTCCTGGCGCAGCCAAACGGTCACGAGCTGGCCGGCGCGTTTCATTTGATGATTGGTGCTGTAGTCTGCCCACGAGCCATCGCTGGCGACGGCGCGGAACTCCCATCCGCCGGCCTCCATGGGGGTGAGCGTGCGGACCCACGCCATAGGATCGGCTTTGCGCGCTTCACGCTCTCGGGCCAGCCGCTCTGCGTTCGCTCGCTCTTCGGCGAGCGCCTGAGCCCGTTGCGTTTCCCAAAGCTGTTGCTGCTCGGGAGTTTGACCGGCGCTGTCGACACTTACGAGGAGAGCTGTCCCGATGACAGCGCTCAGGGCGAGAAGGCCCGTATATTTCCACATGTACGGGATCCTAGCTGGTGCCGGGACCGGATGCCATAGCGGGCAGCCGCACCCGCGATCCCTACGTGCGGCGGAGGGGAAAACTCAGTGCCCGAGGCACATGCGGCGCGCGATTTCTCGAGCGGTCGAATTGTCGAGAGACTTCTCGGCACCGCCAACGACAAACTCGCTCAGTTCGGAGAACACGGCGTAAGCGATCAAGGCGATTCCGCCGCCGATAACCAGCACCGGCAGCAGGACGAGCCACGTCGCGGCGCACCCCAGATAAAAGACAACATACTTGAACGACATCGCTACGCACCCCTGAAAGCCAGCTCGCCACTCGGTAGTGAGGATAATCATACCTTTGCAGGATTTACAGAGGCACGGAACCACGTCTCAATTTAACAGCGGACACCTCGGGTAAACGGCCGTACGGGCGCCCGGAAGCTGAATGTCGGACAGAGGGGCGGCGGCCTCAAAGCCACTTGGTTCTCTTGAATCGAAAATATAGGTACACATCGATCCCCGTCATCACCGCCACGGCCAGCAGGTAACCATAACGCCATTTCAACTCGGGCATGAATTGGAAATTCATGCCGTAGATTCCGGCGATCATGGTCGGCACGGCCAGCAGCGCCGCATAGGCGGCCAGACGCTTCATGGTTTCGCTCTCCTGCAGCGTTACCATGGATAGATTCACCGAGATGGCAGTCGCCACCGAATCGCGTATGGAGTCGGCCGCCTGATTGAGGCGCAGCAAATGGTCGTAGACGTCTCGGAAGTACACGCTGATGCCGGCGCATAGCGTCGGGACGCGCGCACCGGACAGATTGGAGACCCCTTCGAGCAACGGCGCCACCGCGTGCTTCATGACCATGAGACGTTGTTTGAGCGCATAGAGCGCCTCGATGTTCTCCTGCGGGACACCGCCGGAAGCGAATATGTTCCGCTCGATGACATTGAGGTCGTCTTCCAGCGCGTCGAGTATGGGAAAGTACCTGTCGACGACGGCATCCATGAGCGCATACAGGACGAAGCCCGGTCCCTGGCGCAACAGATCCGGCTCGCGTTCGCAACGCGCGCGGACTTCTTGGAAGCCTTTCGCCGCTTCCCTGCGCACGGTGAGCACGTAGTTGCGGCCGGCAAATATCGCAAGCTCGCACAGCCGGTATTCGCCATCCGACGGCTCGATGAGATGCAGCACGGCGAATAGGGCATCGCCGTAATCCTCGATCTTCGGCCGCTGGTGACCGTGCTGCGCGTCTTCCACGGCAAGCGGATGCAGGCCGAAGGCGCGCTGCAATTCTACCGGGATGGCGTCAGGCGGGTCGCGCAGAGCGATCCAGACGAAACACGCTGGGCGCTGCAGGTAGACCGGTACGTCGGCTATCGCGATGTCCGCGAGTTTTCTGCCGTCTTCATACGCGGCGCAGCTGATGAGCATGGTGCCTACGATGTAGTTGCTGCGACGCCTGGCAGGCTGGGCGGTTCCGCCGCGGCCTTGCCGCTTCCGGCGGGCATTCCCGGCGCCGACTCCGGAAAGATCGTCAAAACGACGCGCAGACCTCGATTGCCATCGCCGGGAGTGCCGTCGAACAATTCGAGCGCACTGCCATGCAGTTTCGCCACCGCCTGCACCAGGCTCAAGCCCAGGCCGACTCCGGGAGTGCCGCGGCTGGCATCTCCCCGGTAGAAGCGTTCGACGACCTTGGCCTTCTCGGTATCGGTGATACCGGGGCCGTTGTCGGCCACGGCGATCTGCACCGCGCCGTCGGCACGCCGCAGAACGGCGACGCCGATCATGCCGTTTTCGGGAGCAAACTTGAGCGCGTTGTCGATCAGATTGCTGAGCGCCTGCGCCAGCAACACGGGATCGCCGGCCACCGTCGTCGGTCCGCTCGAATGGAAGGTGAGTGTGATGCCCTTGAGCTCCGCGGCGGGCGCGTAGAACTCGACAGCGGTCGATGCGAGATCGGCAACGTCCACCGCGACGAATCCCGAGCGGCGCATGCCCGCATCGATTTCCGCCAAGCGCAGCAGGGCATCGAATATTCGAATCACGCGGTCCACGTCGGCGACGGCGCCATCGATTTCCGCGAATGTCTCGTCGCTCGAGGGTCGAATGAGCGCGAGTTCCTCGAGCCTCGATCGCAACTCGGCGAGCGGCGTGCGCAGGTCGTGGGCTATCGAATTGGACACATTCCGCACGCCGTGCACCAGCAGTTCTATCTGATCGAGCATGCCGTTGATGATGCGCGACAGCGTATTGAGCTCGTCGTCGCTCAAATGGGTCGGCAAGCGATGCTTGAGATCGCCGTGGATTATGGCCGAAATGGTTTGCCGGATGCTGTCGACGCGAGACATCAGTGCGCGGCGGGTTATGAGACCGATCAAGAGACCGGCGATAAAGAGCACGGCGATGGCGCCCCCCAGCCCATACCAGAAGCGCCGCTCCAACGGCGCAAACAGCCTATTATCTCTACCCACCAGCAAATTGTACCGGCCGAGCGAGGCGACATGCAGGAGCGCCGCTTGCACCCCGCGCTCGCCCATGTCGATCTGAATGCGGTAATCGCCGGGCGCCGCGGGAACGTTCGGCCAGGCCGCGAGGTTGCCGGCCAACGGGCGCCGCGATGCATCCGTCAGCAGGAGTATGCGGTCGCCGGCGATCTGCATATTGATCCGGGCATCGATGAAGTTCTTGAGGCCGTCGACGCCGTCGCGACGGTAGACATCGGTGAGCCGTTGCGCGTCGGCCTGCAGAATTTCCACGCGGCCGGCACGGATCGTGCCCTCCCAGGCATACCACAATGGCGCGGCGAACAGCACCAGCGCCACCAGTCCCAAGACGACATACCCGAGAGCGAGCGACACTGCCGACGAGCGGATCATGCTGGTCACCGGCAGCCGCCTTGGGTCTTGGCGGCCATCCTATTCGGCAGCCGTGACCATGTAGCCGGCATTTCGCACGGTGCGCAGCAGCGGACGTTCGAACTCCGCATCGATTTTTTGGCGCAATTTACTGATGTGGACGTCAACGACATTGGTTTGCGGATCGAAGTGATAATCCCACACGTTTTCCAGCAGCATCGTTCGCGTGACTACCTGATCGGCGTGGCGCATCAAGTACTCGAGCAACTTGAATTCGCGCGGCTGCAGCGTAATCTGCCGGTCCCCTCGGCTTACCTTGCGCGTCATCGGATCCAGATGCAAGTTGCCCACGGTGAGTGGGATTTCGTGGTTGACGCCGTGCGCGCGGCGATGTAATGCATCCAACCGCGCCAACAACTCGCCGAAAGCGAAGGGTTTGGTCAAGTAGTCATCGCCGCCGCTGCGCAGGCCTCGAATACGGTCGTCGACCTCCGACAGGGCACTCAAGATCAATATGGGCGTGCTTTTACCGGCCTTGCGCAACACCTCGATGATCGCCAGTCCATCGATGTCTCCCGGGAGCATGCGGTCCATGATGATGACATCGTAGGGTTCGCTGGCGGCGAGAAACATGCCGTCGCGCCCATTGCCGGTATGATCGGTGGTATGTCCGGCCTCTTGCAATCCTTTGATGACGAATTGGCTTACCCGTTCGTTGTCTTCGACCAGCAGGATCTTCATGTGGATTCCCCCGCCCGGGCCGCCTTCGCGGCCTCGATCGGGTGCGACTTGCGGCGCCGTTTGAGCCAAAGGCTGAATCGATCCAGATACAAGTAGACGACCGGCGTCGTGAACAGCGTCAGGGCCTGACTCATGATGAGACCGCCCACCATGGTGTATCCCAGCGGCTGACGCAGCTCGGATCCGGTTCCGGCCCCCAAGGCCAGCGGCAGCGCGCCGAGCAGGGCCGCCATCGTGGTCATCATGATGGGACGGAACCGCAGCAGACATGCTTGACGGATTGCATCATGCGGGGACAAGTGCTGCTCGCGCTCGGCTTGAATTGCGAAATCGACCATCATGATGCCGTTCTTCTTGACGATGCCAATGAGAAGAATGATGCCTATGAGAGCCATGACCGATAGCTCGATGTGGAATATGAGCAACACCAGCAGTGCGCCGACACCCGCCGACGGGAGCGTGGAGAGAATCGTCAGAGGATGTACATAACTCTCGTACAGCATGCCGAGGATGATGTAGACGGCGACCAGAGCGGCCAGGATCAGGTAGGGCTGAGTTTTGAGTGAACTCTGAAACGCTTGAGCGGTTCCCTGAAAGTTGCCGGTGATCGTGGCCGGAAGACGCATCTGCACCGATACCCGGTTGATGGCATCGACGGCATCGCCCAAAGCCGCCCCGGGGGCGAGGTTGAACGACAGGGTCACCGCGGGAAATTGCCCCTGATGATTGATCGACAGATAAGCCACGCGCTGCGTGTCGTATTGGGTCATGGTCGACAGCGGGACCATCTGGCCCGTGAGAGGCGACTTCAAGTACAGTTTATCGAGCGAGGCCGGGTCTTTCTGCAGCGAGGGTGTGATTTCCAGCACCACGTGATAACTGTTCGCCTGGGTAAAGAACTGTGCGGCTTGGCGCTGGCCGAACGCGTCATAGAGCGCCTGATCGACCGCCGCCGGCTGAATTCCGAAACGCGACGCCTGGTCGCGGTCGATGGTGAGCGAGAGCATGCCGCTGCTGGTCTGCTGATCGGAGGCTGCATCGCGCAGCATCGGCAGCTTTTGCAATTCGGCAAGCAATTTCGGCGCCCATTCATTGAGTTCGTTGATGTCCGAATCCTGCAGCGTGTATTGATATTGCGTGCGCGTGGTTCGGCCGCCGACATTGAGGTCTTGTGCTGCCTGCATGAACAGCGTTGCGCCCGGCACCTTGGCCAGTTGCGGCCGCAGGCGGGTGATGATCTGGTCGGCGCTGGATTTGCGCTCGTTGCGCGGTTTGAGGCCGATGACTACGAACCCATTGTTGATGGGCCTGCTCCCGCCGATTCCGGTGCCGTAGCTGGCTACGTCCGGATCCTGGGCGACGATATCCGTCAGCGCGTGCTGCCGGCGCACCATTTCGTCGAACGAAATGTCCTGGGGCGCGTCGGATAACCCCGCAATGATGCCCGTGTCCTGCTGCGGGAAGAATCCCTTGGGTATTTCCACGTACAAGATCACCGTTACCGCAACCGTGATCAAGAACACCGCCAAGGTGGTGCGCTGATGGTCAAGAGCGCGGTCGAGCCCGCGTGTGTACCATAGCAACAGGCGGTCGAACGCGCGTTCGACCGCCACGTACGCTCGGCCGTGCTTCGCGTGCTTTTCGTCGCGCAGGAACAGGGCGCACATGGTGGGAGATAGAGTCAATGCGACGAATGCCGAGACGCCGATCGTCATGGTCATGGTGACCGCAAACTCGCGGAACAGACGCCCGATGATGCCGCCCATCAGCAACAGCGGAATGAATACCGCAACCAACGATATGCTGATGGTCAGAATGGTGAAGCCGATTTCACCGGCGCCCTTGAGGGTGGCCTCGAACGGCGACATACCCGCTTCGATGTGCCGATAGATGTTCTCCAGCATCACGATGGCATCATCGACCACGAAGCCGACGGCAATGGTCAGGGCCATGAGCGATAGATTATCCAGGCTGTAATTGAGCACATACATCATGGCCGCCGTACCGAGCAGGGACAGCGGTACCGTGACGCCGGGAATGATGGTCGCCCACGCATTGCGCAGGAACAAGAAAATCACCATGACCACCAGCGTAATCGTGAGCGCGAGCGTAAATTCGACGTCATGTACGGCGGCCTTGATCGTGGTGGTGCGGTTCGCGACGATGTCGACTTTGACGGAGGCGGGCACCGATGCCATGGCGCGCGGCAGTAAGTTCTCGACGCGCTGTTCCGCGTCGATGACGTTGGCGCCGGGCTGCTTGTAGATCAGCAGCAAAATCCCCTGCTTGCCGTTTTGCCAGGCCGTCAACAGGGTGTTTTCGGGCCCGTCCACGGCGACGCCGATGTCGCGTATGCGCACCGGCGCGCCGTTCTTGTAGGCGACTACCACGTCGTTCCAAGGCGCCGCCTTGAGCAATTGATCGTTGGTATAGATGGTAAGCGCGCGCTTCGGTCCATTGATCGATCCTTTGGGCGCATCGACGGTGGCGGTCGCTATGACGCCCGCCACGTCTTCCATTTGCAAACCCAGCGCGGCCAGCTTGACCGGATCGATCTGTACGCGCACGGCGGGCTTCTGTTGTCCGCCGATCGACACTTGCGCGATGCCGGGAATTTGCGAGATCTGCTGCGCCAGGATGTTCTCGGCGTAGTCGTCGACGGTGGTCACGGGCAACACGTCCGAGTGCACCGCCAGAATCAGAATCGGCGAATCGGCGGGATTGACCTTTCGGTACGTCGGCGGAGTGGGTAAATTTTTCGGCAGCTGTCCGCCGGCGGCGTCGATGCCGGTCTGCACGTCTTGCGCCGCCGCGTCGATGTTGCGATTCAAGTCGAACTGCAGCGTGATCTGGGTGTTGCCGAGCACATTGGTCGAGGTCATCTGCGTCAAACCGGATATTTCAGCGAACTGATACTCGAGCGGCGTTGCCACCGACGAAGCCATTGTCTGCGGATTTGCGCCCGGCAGCGACGCGCTCACCTGAATGGTCGGAAAATCGACCTGCGGCAGCGGCGCGACGGGCAGCAACGGATAGACCACCAGGCCGACGAGAAATATGCCGCCCATCAACAGCGAGGTGGCGATGGGCCGCCGAACGAATTGGGCGGAAATATTCATGACGCGTCGGGGGATGCCGCGGCGCCGGCCGGTACCGTTTCGCCGGCGCGTGCCGGCGCGCCCGCGGGTGTGCCGCGCACGCGGGTTCCCGCCTGCAGGCGGTATTGATTGCTCGTGGCCACGTGCTCGTTCAGCGCCAATCCGCCGGTGACGATCGTCATGCCGTCGCTCTCCTCGCCGATCTTCAAGGGCCGCGCTTCCACCGTCGAATCCTCCTTCACGACATAGGTGAACGGTCCGTTCGGCCCGAACTGCACGGCGACGGTCGGAATCGTCATCGCGTTGCGGTCGGTGCGCACCAGCACTCGGGCGGCGACATACTGACCCGGCCAGAGCGTGTTGTGCCGGTTGCTGAAGACGGCCTTGAGCTTCACGCTGCCGGTCGTCTGATCGATCTGGTTGTCGATGAGGCTGAGCGTTCCTTCGTCCAGTTCACCGCCGCCGTTGCGCGGCACGGTGGCCACCTTGACCGGACCGGCGGCGAGCGCCGCGCCCACCGCGCCCAAGGCCTCTTCGGGCAGAGTGAATACCACGGTGATGGGCTGCACCTGGGTCACCACGACGATTCCCGTGGTGTCGGCCGCGTGTACGATATTGCCGGGATCGACCAAACGAATTCCGGTGCGGCCTTCGATGGGCGAGGTGATACGGGTGTAATCGAGCTGGGTGCGGGCATTGTCGATCTGCGCCTGATCGATCTGCAATTGTGCGGCCAATTGGTCGACCAGGGCGCGTTGCGTGTCGACGGTCTGCTTGCTCGCCAGATCCTGCGGCTGTAGCAAGGTGTATCGCTCGAAATCGCGCTTGGCGTTTGCGAGTTGCGCGGTATCCTTGGCCTTGGTCGCGACGGCCTGCTCGAATGCCGCCTGATTCGGGCGCGGGTCGAGTTGCGCCAAGAGGTCCCCCTTGCGCACGGTCTGCCCTTCGGTGAACCCGATCTTCTGCAGCTCGCCATCCACGCGTGCCTTCACCGTCACGGTGTAGAAGGCTTGAACCGTTCCGAGTCCCTGCAGATAGATCGGCACGTCGGCCCGCGTCACGGCAGCGGTATCAACGGCGACCGCCTCGGGCGCCTTCTTCGTCGCTGCGTCTGCAGGCGTGTGCAGCAGACCGCGCCAGGTCACGGCGATCAGAGCGACCAGGACCAATGCCGCCAGCATCACTTTGTTGCGGTTCATGGTGAGACTCTTCATCGGTACCTTACCCCTGATGCCAGCCGCCGCCGAGGGCAGTGAATAAATCGATCAATGCCTGCAAGTGGGCGAATTGCACCTGTACCAATACGTCCTGCGCGCTGAACAGCGCGTTCTCCGTGTTCAGCACGGTCAGTATGTTCACGGTTCCCGCCGACATTTGCGTCTGCGCGAATTGATAGGCGCGGCGTGCCTTCGCAACCGCGTCCCGTTGGCGCTCCAGTTGGTCGGCGGTTTGCCGTGCGGCGACCAGTGCGCTCTCGACATTGCTGAACGCGGTGAGCACGGTTTTGTGATACGTGGTCAATAATTCGGTGTAGCGGGCGTTGCTAAAGGCGACTTGGCCGCGCAGCGCTCCGCCGTGAAAGATAGGTTGCGTCAGTCCGGCGCTCAACGCATAGACGCGGTTGGCCGGGCTGATGAGCGAGGTCAGCGTGCTGCTTGCGTAGCCGCCCGATGCGGTCAGAGCGATGCTGGGAAACAACGCGGCGCGCGCGACGGTGATGTCCGCGTTGGCGGCGATGAGTTGTTGTTCCGCCGCGGCGACATCGGGCCGCCGCGACAACAATTGCGATGGCAGACCGGCCACGATGGCCGGGCTCGACAGTCCCGTCAACGTGCCCGTTGTCACGTCGATCGATTCCGGCGTCTTACCGATGAGGACTGCGAGCGCATACACCAATTGGCGAAACTGCTGCAGCAGCGGCGGGAGTGCCGCATCGAGCAGCGCCACTGCCGTTGCTTGCTGGGCCACGTCGAGCCCGGTGGCGGTGCCGGCCGATTGCTGGAGCTGCAGGCCGCGCAGGATTTTCTGCCCATTATCGAGATTCTGCTGCGCCACTTGGATTCGATCGCGAAGTTCCAGGGCCTGAAAGTAGGTGGAGGCGACGCTGCTGATGACAGTGAGCGCAACCGTCTCCTGATCGTAGCGGCTGGCTACCGCGGCGGCGAGCGCCGCGCTGCGCAGAGCGCGGTTCTTACCCCAAAAATCGAGTTCATAGCTTGCCGTGATCTGCGGATTGAAAATATTGGCGAGGCGTGGCCCCGCGTTGCTCACCTGGGCGCGTTGGCGCGTGGCGTCCGCTGTCAAATCGAGGCTGGGGAACAGGGGCGCGCCGGCGATGCGCACCTGCGCATCGGCCTCTTGGACGCGGGCGACGGCGCCCGCGAGATCGTCGTTGCTGCGTTCGGCCTCGGCAATCAGTTCATCGAGCTGAGAGGACCCGAATCCATGCCACCACTGTGCCTCGGGCCAGACGGAAGCGGCAGTCTCGCCAGTGCCGGGTGCTTCATGCCACTCGGTGGGCAGCGCAATGTCCGGGCGCTTGTAGGCGGGACCGACGCTGCAAGCCGCAAGCGCCGTGCAGATCAGCCCAACGAGCGAGCGAAGGCACGATTGCCATTTCATGGCCGCCACCCTGAGCCCGCGGCGATTAACCCCGTATGGCCGAATTGTTAAAGTCCGTTAATCTGGCGACCCGGGCGAGCCGACTGAATCCCAGCGCCCGGCGAACCTTCAATGCCGGCTGATCGACGGTGGCGGGGCAGAACGCCAAGAAGGGGAGCCCGGCCAGCATGGAATTGCGCTAGCGCCGGCCCTCAGGGCGCCGGTGCCGCGGACGGCTCGACCTTCGGCAGCAAGGTCGAAAGCCGCGGCGGCTCAGCGTCGCGCATGGTCGCGAATGCCACGATGTGTTCGAGGATGTGCTGAACGTAGGCTCGGGTTTCGGCGTAGGGAATGTTTTCGATCCAGATGTCGGCATCGATGGCGTTAGCCGGCAACCAGCGCGCGACGGACAGCGGACCGGCATTGTAGGCGGCAAGGCTCTGATCGAGTTGACCCTTGTGCCGGTCCAACAATTCGCGCACGTACACGGCGCCGAGTTTGACGGCGATCGACGGATCGAACAGGCTCTCGCCGTTTGGCACCGGAAGATGCCAGCGCCGCGCCACAGCTGCGGCGGTCGCCGGCTGCATCTGCATCAAGCCGCGCGCGTCGGCGCGCGACACCGCGTCCTTACGAAAGAGACTTTCCTGACGCATGATGGCGTATATCCAGTCTCCGGGTACCTGGGTCTCTTTGCTGGCGTCGGCGACTATCGCCGCGTAAGGACGCGGATAGCGCAGCGGTACATCGTTCCATTCGCCGGCCTGCGCCAGGCTCGCTATGCTTTGCGCATACCAGCCCCAACGCGACGCAAGATGGGCGGCCTGAATCCTCACGGCGGGCTTCGCTGCACCGAGCACCGCCGCCCATTCCGCGGCAGCATCATCCGCCATATCGCAATCGAACAGCGCATGGGCGCGGACGAGTCCGGGATCCGCCGCCAGCGCCGCTTGGCTCTCGGCATCATCCGGCGAAAGATGAATAGCGAGGTTGTAGCGCTGATTCAATCGATCCGCCGCCAGATAGCCGTAGTAGTCGCGCATGCCGGCGATTTGCGCGTAGAGAGGCTCGGCAGCGGCGGCGGAAGTCGCGGCGACGGCGCGGGCACGCCAATAACGCCAGCGCGGCTGGCTTGAGAGACTCAAGGGCATCTCGTCGATCCACTTCAAGGCCTTCGCGAAGTCGCCCGCCCACAGCGCCGAGCGCACGCGCCATTCCTGCACGGCGGCGTCGTTTGGGTCCGCCGCTAGGTCGCTGAAGGCGGCGATAGCGTTCGGTGCGCGGCTGTAGGCTGCTCCGAGAGCGGCGGAGCGCTGTAATCGGCTTTGCAGAGCCGGCGTTATGTCCGGCCGCTTGAGGAGGGTCGGCAACAGACTCGTTGCTGCGGTCGAATCGCCGACGCTCAATCGGTTGAAACCGGCCGCGAGCGCCTCCGCCTCGACCGGCGTGGCGGGATTGGTCGCCAACTCGGCGATCACCGCCTTGGGTGCGTCGAGCAGTTGTATCCATTGCAGCAGCGGTGCGGAGCGCGTTGCCGGAACGTCGGCAACGAACTCTCGGGCCAAACGCGCATTGTCGGCCGCAAGCGCAGCGCGCGTACGGTCCTCAGCCCGCGCGGCCGTGAGCTGTCCCTGGGTGCGCAGCCACGCGAAAACAGCATTGCACTCGTCAGGCGGCTTTTGCGGGAGGCTCCAGCGCGCGAGCGCGTCTTGGGCGAGCCCTGCGGTATCGCCGGTTGCCAACCGGCCTGCCAGCCGATCGCAAATCAACTGCGGTTCCGCGGCGTCGGTGGAGCGGGGTAAAAACCAATTCCACCGTTTGCGATCGGCGAGATTCGTCAGCCAATCGCGCCGCACGGCACGGGCTACGGGCTGTCCGGCATGTGCCCGCAGAAAGGAGTCGATGGCAATATCGAGATCTTCGCCGGGATTCACCGCCAGATTGCGGCGCAGCCGAGCCCCCACGAGGTAATCATGAATGACGTAGGCCTCGAGCGCGGGCGTATCCGGCCCTTCAGGAATGTGCTGCCGGATGCGTTGCATGGCCGCCATGAACTCCCGACGACCCGCCTCCGGGTCCGGTGCGGCTAGCGGTGCCGCCGCGGGCAGCGCTCGACACGCCGTTGAAAATATCAGGAATGCCGAAAATAGCGGGAATGCCGCGGCGCGCCGGCGAACCACTATTGCTGGCGAGCAACACGCGTGGCTTTGGCCGTTGCTTTTGCCGTTTCGTATTCCGCGTCCGACTGATCCTTGCAAGCCTGCTGCAGGGTTGCCTGTAGGGTCAGGCATTTCTCCGTCGCGACCTTGTGATCACCGTCGGCCTTGACCATGGCGATGTCGTAGGCTCCTTCGGCCTTTGCCTGTGCGACGTCTCTGCTCGATCCCGAAACCTTTGTCGCGCTCTTGATACCCTTGGACGCTTCTTTACGGGCCTGCTCGACTTCGCGCTGCGCTTCCTGTTTTGCCGCTTCGACGTCTTGCGCGGTGGTTTGCGGTGTCTTATGAGGGTGACATCCGGCCAGGAGCGCCAATGCCGCGGTTCCGGACAGGGTTATCTTTTGCAATCGCATAAGTCACCTCGTATCAGTTGCCTTGCTGGGCCGCGCTCGGCGGTAGCTCGGAAAACCTCATTTCTTCTCTGCTGCCAGTGCGCGACCAGTCGCAGCGCAGCTTGTAGCCATCCGCCGCGTACACCTCGGACCAACCGCGCTCGGAATTGATGGCTTCCTCGCGGGGCGGCAGGGCACCCGCGCCGCCGTGCCGGGCCAAGAAATCCCGTATCCGATCTTCGCTGTCCGGGGACGTATCCAGCGTTGGCATCGCTACTCCCAAGCCAAGGCGCTAAAGAGAATACCTTATCGACGGGAACGACCTGGGCCTAGCGTGAACTGCTGCCGGCGGCCGTAGGAGAACTCCTACTTGCGGACACGTCAGAGATTTCCCGCACCAATGTGGGGCGCGCACTGGTAGAACGCGCGGCCGCCGGCATTAGAATTGCCACTCTAAAATTAATGGGCGCGATTAATGGGCGCGACATGCCAATTCAGGGGGTTGACATGCCAATTCAGAGCGATATGTGCATTCCGTCCGACGAAATCGATGCTTTCAATTTCAACTCCGCTCATCGATGGATTTACAACAAGCTGCTGGTTGCCAGGTCGCAGGGTCTCGAGTGCGGGCTCCACGACGCAGCGCCTTCGCGGTATCCGGTCTTTTGCAAGCCCGTCATCAACTTGAGAGGCATGGGAGCGGGCAGCTGCATAGTGTTCAGCGAACGCGACTACCAGGCGAAATGCGACGTGGGCGATTTTTGGATGAGAGTGTTGACCGGCGAACAGGTCAGTACCGACTTCGCTGTCGTCAGGGGTGAGATAGCGTGGTGCAGACACACCTTGGCGATCCCCGCCGAGGCGGGTACCTTCGATTATTGGGTGGTGGAGGAGCGTCCCCGCCCGCGGCTCGAACGATACTGCGCCGCGTGGATAGGCGCGAACCTGACCGCCTACACCGGCATGCTCAATCTCGAGACCATCGGCGGCCGCATCATTGACGCGCATCTACGATTTTCCGACCAGTGGGCGGATTTGTACGGGCGCAAGTGGTCGGATGCGGTGGCGCGGTTATACCAGCACGGCAGTTGGGACTTGATCGACGCGGAACGGGCGGAAGGCTACAGCGTCGTCTTGTTCGGCCCTCACGGCCAGGCATACGCTTACCCGGATCCCGATTTGATGGCTGCCTATGAGAGGACAGTCGGCATCAGCAGCATTCAACTGACGTTTTCCGAGGATCGGCCGCTCGACGATCACGCGATGCCGCCGGGCGGCTTCCGTCTGGCGGTGATCAATTGCTTCAACTTGGACGTGGGTCTACGAATAAGAGCCGCGATGGCGCGCGAATTCGGTCTACCGGCCGAGACTTACCGCGGCCGTACGCCTTCCGCCAGCTTTCCCGCCAACGCGCTCAGCGTCTGGCTGTAGGCCTGCGCAACCGACGCGTAACCTTCGCCGCCTAACGGCTCTTCAAAGGCGGCGCTGCCGATTTCGTCCACCCCCGCGCTTGCATCGACGATGCGCCAGTGCGCTTCGATGCTCGCCTGGCCGCCTCGCTGTGCCGACATTCGCACGATGTCCACCTTCATGGTCACCGGCGGCGAGCTCGCTTGATCGAAGCCTCGATCGCCGATCAAAATGTCGCCGCGACGCTTCTCGATGTCGCGAGCGAGCGTTTGCGAGACCTGTTCCGACAGAGGCACCGCCCATCGTTCGTGATCCAGGACCAAGATTCCATTCTTGGAGGTGCTCACCACCATCTCGGACCGATCGACGAGCGCGGGTACCGTCACGTTGAGCAGCACATGAACGATCGGCGGCGACAGCGGCCCGCGCGCGCTGTCGGGCAGAGCGGTCAGCGTGTAAAAATGATCGGGGGTGCTGGCGCACGCTGCGGTCAGCAGAGTCGCCCACAAGCCCACTCGAAGCGTTCGCATATTCATCTGGCGTCTTCCGGTTTGCCGCGCAGCATGGATTCGGGATGGCGCTCGAGGTAGTCGACCAGGGCGCTCACGGATTTCGCCGCACGCGACAACTGCAGCAGTGTGGCGCTGAGGTCGCTTTGCAGCGGCGCATCCTGCGCCAAGACGTCCTTTGCATTCTTCATGGCGCCTTGGGCTTCTTTCAAGGTTGCGCTGATTTGCGGAGCGACCGTGCCGTCGATCTGGCGAATCATACGATCGGCATTCTTCAAGGTGTCGTCCAGGGTCGCCATCGTGGTCACCAATCGCGCGGTGATCTGGTCGAAAGGAACCTTATCGAGCTTCTTCGCGATGCTGCCGACCGAGTCTTGAATTTCATCGAGTGCGCCTGCCGTCGTTGGAAACACGGCCGGATGTGCATTCCAGCCGACATGGTCGGCCGGTGCCTCGGTGTGGAAGTCCATCGCCACATATTTCTGACCAGTCAACAGACTGCCGGTTTTGAGTTCCGCGCGCATGCCATGCGCCACCAAGCTATCGACCAGCGCGCGGCTGGCGGCTTCGGATGCCTCGTCGCTACTGGGCGGATGGTCGCCGCGCCGGCTACGCCCGCGAATTCGCTGCGGAAAAATGTCGACTTCGACCGGAAAACGCAGCGAACCGCCATCTGGTTCGTATTCCACTGAAAGACTTTTGACCTCGCCGATGGTAATGCCGCGCAAATCGACGGGCGCGCCCGCCGAGAGTCCGCGCAGCGATCCTCCGAAGTACATGACGAAGGTACTCACCTCGGTATCGGACTGACGCATGGCTCTTTCACGGTCGGTATACAATGTGAACGCCGTATCGGCGGGCACGGTGACTGAGGAGGTGGCGGTGGGCAATGCCTGGAATGCAATGCCGCCCTCCAATATCGAGGTGAGGGATTCGGTTCGCAGCTTGACGCCTTCCGAGTCGACCGACATGTCGATCCCGCTCGCCTGCCAAAACCGAGTCGACGGCGTCACGTACGCGTCGTACGGTTTGTAGATGAACACCTTGATGGTGACGCTGGCGCCGGCCGGATCGAGCGAGTAGGCAACCACCTGTCCGGCTGAAATATGCCGATAAAACACGGTCGATCCGACGCTCAGCGAACCAATGTCGTCCGCGTGCAAAATGAATTCGCGGCCCGGCAGGTCGTAGGTCACGATGGGCGGCACCTCGAGGCCGTCGAAACTGCGCCGCTCTACGGTCGAACGACCCACATCGACGCTGATATAAGCCCCGGAAACCAGCGTCCCGAGACCCGATACGTTGCCGCCTGCGAAGCGCGGGCGGACCACCCAGAAGCGCGAGTCTTGGACCAAGTAGTCGCTCGCGTCGCGGTGGATGCGGGCGGTTACAACGACTTTTTTACGGTCCTTGGAGACATGAATGCCGGTGACATCCCCGATCTCGACATCCTTGTAGCGAATCTTGGTTTTATTCGCTTCGATGCCGTCGGCGCCGAGAAAATTGATGTCGATGCGCGGTCCTTGGGCCAATTTCTGTTGAACCACCACGAACGCAGCGGCCACGATGACCATCGCCGGCAGGATCCAGATGAACGGTAGTCGCGCGCGTCGCGGATGATCGGGAACTGCGCCCGGCAAATCGTCGGGCGTGGACGCCGGGGGTTCAGCCATCTGACGGAATGTCCCAGAGCAGGCGTTCGTCGAAGGACTGTGCTGCAAGCATGGTCAATACTACCACTGCGCCGAAAGCGAGTGCGCCCAGTCCCGCGTGAATGTTGGCCAGCGAGCGTATTTGAACCAAGGACACCAGAAGCGCGATGGCGTACACATCGAGCATGGACCATCGACCGATGAATTCCACCAGCCGGAATAGCTTGCTCCGCTGCAGCGCATTGCCGGGCGACTGCCGAACCACGGCAAACAGCAGCCAGCCCATGGCAAGTAATTTCAGCAGCGGGACGACGATGCTGGCCACGAAAACCAGCAACGCCAGCGGCCACGAGCCCTCATGCAGCAGAGCGATGACGCCGCTCATGATGGTGTCATCGTCATCGCTGAAAAACGTGTGCGTGTGCATGACGGGCAGCAGATTCGCCGGCACGTACAGTACCGCGGCGCTCACCAGCAGGGCGGCGGTGGTCGCAACACTGTGCGGCCTCCTCGGGTGTATGGGAGCGCCGCAGCGCGGACACAGCGCACGCGAGCCGATGCCGCGAACCGTCGCGCGGCAGTGGCCGCAAACGAGCAGACCGAGAGTGCGGCCCATCACGAATGTGGTCACGCTCGACTTCCTTCGACCCACTTCCAGAATTGTTCGGTCGGGGTGATGCTCGCCAGGCCGGACAACGCCAGCATGAGCGCGCCGTAAGAAAAAAGCGCTATGCCGGGAATGACCTCGGCCAAAGCCGCCAGTTTGACCAGAGCCACCAGCGCTCCCAGCATGAACACTTCGGGCATTGCCCAGGGACGCAGGTGGGTGAGCGCGCGGAACAGTTCATTTTGTCCGGGAGCGCGGCGATTCAGGCGCAAAGGCAAAAGTACGTACAGCAGGCTCAGAATTTGGAACAGGGGAATCAACACGGTCGTGAGCAGCACGAGCGCCGCAATCGAGGCGTAACCCTGCCGGTACAAACCCAGAGCCGCCCCGATGAGAGTCGTGGTTCGCACGCTGCCGTTCAATTGCAGAGCGACCAGCGGATACACATTGCTGAGCAGCAGCAGCACCAAAGCGCTGATGGCCACGGCAACGGCGCTGTCGACCCCGGCGGAATTGGTCTGGTACAACTCAGCCCGACATCGCACACAACGCACGCGGGCTTTGTCCAAGATTGCGTCTCGGCGATGCACGAGGTCGCATGCGTGACAAACGATCACCGATGAAATACCTGTTTCGGACCGCACATTCCCCCTTCGACCGGACCGGCCATTTGAGGAGCTTAATTCCTTCCGGACTTTCGCGCCATGCCCGCGAGGCGCGCGCCACGGGCCAAGCCCCAACGCGTGTAAACTATCTTGCAAAATGCGCATCAGTATTCATGGAATGTTTGGATTTTTTGTCCTGACGCTGTATGCGGGTCTGGCGGCCCGCGCCGCGGATCCGCAATCGTATCGGGTCGAGATGGCATCGACGGGCGATGAGTCCATGGACGCAACGCTGCGCGCAACGTCCGAGCTCGCGGCGCTGCGCGAGTCCGCCCCGGTCAGCCCTTTCGGGTTGATCGCGCGCGCCCGGGGAGAGATCGAAAGGCTGAAGACCGTGCTGGAGAGTTACGGGTACTATCAGTCGGCCGTCACGATCAAGATCGAAGATTTGGGCCTCAATAGTGCGGGGCTCGCCGCAGCCCTGAACGAGCTTCCGAAAGACCGCGAGGCGCGCGTTGCCGTCAGTTTCGATCTCGGACCGCTGTATCATTTGCGCAAGGTTGCGATCGAGGGAACGGTTCCGCAATCCGCGCAAGGCGCGTTCACCTTGAAGTCGGGAGCGCCTGCGGTTGCGGCCGATGTGCTGGCCGCGGGCTCGCGCCTGCTGTCGGCTCTCCAGGATCAGGGGTACGCGTTCGCAAAGGTGGATCCCCCGGTTGCATATGAGGACCAGACACTCCCCGTCCTCGACGTGAGTTTCCACGTGGATGCCGGAGCGCGAGTGAGCATCGGCGAAATCAAGTTCGAAGGTTTGCAGCGCGTCCATGAGAAGTTGGTCCGCCGCCGCCTCACCCTGCGATCGGGACAACAGTACAGTCCCGCCGCGATCGAGGCGGCGCGCCGGGATCTACTGACTCTGGGCCCATTCGCGGCCATCAGCGTACAGGCCGGCACGGCGGTCGATGCCACCGGCGGGGTGCCGATTACATTCCTGCTGCGCGAGCGCAAGCGTCACGCGGTGTCGCTCAATGCCGCGTATTCGACCGATCTCGGCGGCAGCGGCGGAGTTACCTGGAGCGATCGCAACGTGTTCGGCAACGCCGAACAACTCAGTGTCGCCGCGTCCGCGCTCAATCTGGGCGGAAGCGCCACCACGGGAATCGGCTACGACACGAGCGTCAAGTTCACCAAGCCGGATTTCGGTCATCGCGATCAGTCGCTGCAATTCTCCGTGGGAGCGATCAAGCAGTCCTTGCAGGCCTACGATCAAAAGGCGGTCACGAGCGGCGTGACTCTCACCCGCAAGCTATCGAGCGTTTGGACCGCGAGCGCCGGCGTCGCGACTGCAAATGAGCAAGTCATCCAGGAAAGCGCGACACCCATACCTCCGGGTACGCTCATTTATCCGCCCGTGACTTACAACTACACGCTGGTGGCCCTGCCGCTGACCCTCAGCTACGATTCCACCCATTTGGCTTCGCCGCTGGATGATCCTCTGCATGGCATGCGTGATTCGTTGAGCATCACGCCGACGCAATCACTGGGTCATCCGAACGCGAGCTTCATCATCAGCCAAATCAAACTGGCTGCGTTTTTCGATCTGCATGGCCTCGGCTTCACCGATCCGGGACGCAGCGTGCTCGCGGCCCGCGCGTTGGCCGGCGAGGCTCAGGGCGCAGGCGAATTCAGTCTGCCGCCCGACCAGCGATTCTACGGCGGCGGCAGCGGGACCATTCGAGGCTATCGGTATCAGTCCGTCGGGCCGCAATTTCCGGCGGACGGAAATCCAATCGGGGGCACCGCAATCATTGCCGGCACGTTGGAATTCCGCCAGCGCATCGCCGCCAATTGGGGAGGGGCGGTATTCGTCGACGGCGGCCAAGTCAGCACCGGCTTGAAGCCGCTGCCCAATGAATTTCGGATTGGCTACGGTGTCGGGCTCCGATACTACACGCCCATCGGGCCGATTCGACTGGATGTTGCCGTTCCGACCAGCCGGCACAGTTTCGTGACTCAATCGCAGGTGGTAAACGCCAACGGCGGACTCACGACTACGACGGGAGTGGTCAAAGACGACGCTTTCGAGATCTATATCGGCTTGGGTCAGGCCTTCTAATGCGCCGCCGCCTCAAAATTTCCGCGTGGGTGGGCGGCGCCGTCGGTGTGCTCATGGTCGTGCTCGGGGGCGCCGTGTGGGTGGCGGGCAACACCGACTCGGGCCGGGCGTTGATTGAGCGCATCACGTATCAGTTGACCGCGGGGCATGTAAAGCTGTCCGGCTTGGGTGGCGCGTTCCCGATGCAGCTCACGCTCCGAGAATTGCAGCTCAGCGACGGCAGCGGGGTCTGGCTGACCGCCGACCGGCTGTCGCTGCGTTGGTCGCCGCTGAAGCTCTTGGAGCGGCGCATTCAAGTCGACGAGCTGCAAGTGTCGCGGCTGAACATGGAACGAGCGCCCAGCAGCGGGCAGGCGCACGGCGGCAGCGTTTCCATTCCCCATATAGACGTCGGGCGTTTTTCAATAGACACGCTGGAGTTGGGTGCGCCGCTGACCGGAACGCCGGTAACGTTGTCCGTCAGCGGCGATGTGCAATTGCGCTCGCTTGAGGATGCGAACGCGGACTTGGTGGCACGCCGGCTGGGTGGCGACGGTGAATACACATTGCATCTACGCCTCGATCCTCGACGAATGGACGCATCGCTGATGGTGCACGAGCCGGCGAGCGGACCGCTCGAGAACCTGCTCTCGTTGCCGGGGCTTGGGGCTCTGTCCGCGACAGCGACTCTGGAGGGTCCGCGCGGCGCTGCGCGCCTCGCTGTGACGCTCGGCGCCGGAGAGCTCGAGGCCCGCGCGCATGGAAACGTGGATTTGACGCGCGCATCGGCGGATTTGGAGTATTCACTGGAGGCCGCGGCCATGTCGCCACGGCCCGATATTGGCTGGAGCAAGCTCTCCCTGCAGGGAAACTGGCATGGATCGCTGTCGGCGCCCACGGCCGACGGCCGCTTGGATGTGGGCGGATTGCGTATCGCAGGGAACACGCAGATATCGCGATTGAACGCTGAACTGACGGCAAGTGCCGGAAAGTTTGCGGTGCGCGCGCTCGTCACGGGTCTGGAGGTTCCCGGACCGCAGCCGCGGCTTTTCGCAAGCGATCCGGTAAGACTCGACGCGACCCTGAAACTGAACGACAAGACTCATCCGCTCGAGCTCACAGCGACGCATCCACTATTCAACTTACGAGGGTCTGCCGAAACGGAAACGGGGAAAGCGGGCCGGCAGCGTGCCGCCGTCGAACTCAGTCTTCCGGATTTGGCGCCGTTCGCAGCCTTCGCTGCACAAGACGTGCGGGGCAATGCCACGATCAATGCAAAGCTCAAGCGCGGGGACGGGGACAGTACGCTCACGCTGGACGGCGCCATCGGATTGACAGGCGGGGCGGCCGTTTGGATTGGCGCCCTCGGCCCCCGCGTGGCGCTGCAGCTGTCGGGGAGCCTCTCCGATGAAAGCATCAAGCTCCAAAACTTGCGGATATCAGGCAACGCCATGTCGCTCGCGGCGAGCGGCAGCGCCACTCGGGGCGCGCCGTTCATCAAGGATTTGCAAACGCGGTGGCAACTCGAGATTTCGGATCTTGCAGCGCTCTCGAGCGATCTCGCCGGAAACCTGAAGGCGTCGGGGCGGCTCGCCGGAACGCCGAGGTCATTGGCGGGTGATGCGCAACTGTCGTCGCGTCTGTCGTTGCGGGGTTCCGCGAGCGGCGCGGTGGAAGCCAGTGTCCATGCGCGCGGCCTGCCCAGCGAGCCCAGCGGTACCATTCAAGCGCATGGCATGGTGGATGATGCGCCGCTCAACGTCGATGCCGCCGTGGAGCGCAGCGGCAAATCATTTCAACTGCACGTCCGCCAAGCCGACTGGAAGAGCGCGCACCTCGAAGGCGATCTGGCCGCGGACGCGACGCTGACGCAGAGCCACGGACAATTGAATCTGCGGATCGCGCAGCTCAGCGATCTTGACCGGCTGCTGGGCACAAACCTCGCCGGCAGCGTGGAGGGCCGCCTCGGTTTCTTGCCGGCCCAGGGCCACACTCAGGCGCAGCTCGAATTGGACGGCAAAAAAATCGTCTTCGGCCAATACGCCGGCGATGCGCATCTGCAAGCCGTGGGTGCATCGAACGCCGTGGGGCTGAAGCTGACCGTGCAGCTTCCGGAACTTTCCGGGAAGCCGGCGAGTCTGGCGTCCGCCGCGGTGCTCAATATCGATACTCGAGAGCTGCGCCTCACGAGCCTCTCCATCGGTTATCACGACGAGACCTTGCGGCTGCTGTCTCCGGCGCTGCTGTCGTTTGCCAAGGGACTGTCCGTCGATCAATTCAAGGTCGGGGCGAAAGACGCGGTACTTGAACTCAAGGGGCAACTGGCGCCGGCGCTCGATCTACAGGCATCGCTGCGGCATGTGAATCCCGGTTTGATGAACGTGTTCATGCCCGGGCTCCTTTCCAGCGGAACGGTGGAGGCCGCGGCCCGTTTGCAGGGCAGCCTTTCGAGCCCGACCGGCAGCGTTCGACTCGACGCGACCGAGGTGCGTTTCGCGGACGCAGCCGCTACCGGCCTGCCGCCCGTCGACATGCACGCGCGGGCGGAACTCGCGGGCGATACCGCCGCGGTGAACGCGAATCTCAAAGGCGGCGCCGGCTCGCAGATCACGGCCTCCGGCACCGCACCCCTCAATGCGAGTGGTGCGCTTGATTTGAAGGTAAACGGAAAATTTGACGTGGGTCTCGCCAATCCGCTGCTCGAGGCGCGAGGCATGCATGCCTCGGGCCAGCTTTCGGCAAATGCGACGGTGACCGGCAGTCCCACCGCACCGCTGGTCGGCGGCGGTATCACGCTTGCTCAAGGAAGTCTGCGCGACTATGGGCGCGGCATCAATCTATCGGATATCAACGCTGAAGTCGCCGGCCGTGAAGGGGGGCTGGAGATCAAGAGTTTCAAAGCGACGGCGGCGTCCGGCAGCGTCGCGATGAGCGGAACATTCGGCATTCTTCAGCCCGGCATGCCGCTGGATCTGAAGATCACCGCGAAGAATGCCCAGCCGATAGCGAGCAGCATCGTCACCGCGAATCTGGATGCGGATGTTCAGGTGAAGGGCACAGCGCGCGATCGGATCGACGTCGCCGGCACGATTCACGTCAACCGTGCCACTATCGGCATCCCAAACTCGATGCCGCCCGATGTGGCCGTACTCGACGTGCGTCGCCGGGGACAAGCGGCGCCGGAGGCGGTGGGCAAGGAGTTGGTCATCGGCATCGACGTCGCCATTCAAGCCCCGCAGGAAATCCTCGTGCAAGGCCGCGGATTGGACGCCGAATTGGGCGGAGAGATTCGTCTGAGCGGGACATCCGCCGCGCCGCTGGCAAGCGGTGGTTTCGATTTGCAGCGAGGCAGCTTCACGCTGGTGGGCAATAAGCTCAATTTCACGCAGGGTCGAGTGAGCTTCGATGGCGCCGGGTTGCGGAAGAAAATCGATCCGACTCTGGACTTTACCGCCCAGACGACCTTGGCCGACAGCACGGCCACGCTTCGAATCACCGGACTCGCGGACGCACCGCGATTCGAATTCAGCAGCACTCCGGCGCTGCCGCAGGATGAGATCATGGCGCGCCTGTTGTTCGGCGAAAATGCGGCGCAGCTGACGGCGCTCCAGGCTGCTCAAATCGGTTATGCGCTCGCCACGTTGAGCGGCGTCGGCAGCAGCGGGTCCAATCCTCTGGTCAAGCTGCAAAAATCCTTAGGGCTCGATCGCTTGAGCGTCGGCGCCAACACCACGACCACGGCAACCGGCGCCACCGAGAACTCCGGGGCCGCGATCGCTGCGGGACGCTATATCTCCAAACGGGTGTATGTCGAAGGCAAGCAAACCACCACTGGAACGAGTCAGGTGCAGGTCGATGTCGACTTGACCAAGCACTTGAAACTGCAAACGCGTTTGGGCAACGGCACCGCAATCACCCAGGGCACTACGCCGGAGAACGATCCCGGAAGCAGCGTTGGTCTTTCATACCAATTCGAATATTGAGGCGGTTCTCGGCGAAGGTCCGGGCTACAGTCCGCACCGGTCATCGGTAAACAAGAGCGCCTTGAGCGCCGGTACGGCGATGCCGAGCAAAATACCAATGGGAATCAGCGACCAGAGAATCTGGGTGGATTTACTCGGCATGCGCGCGGCGCCATCGCCATCCGATTGGTGGAACGCAATGATGGAATAGATCATGGTTGTAACGACTGCAACGGTGATCGCAACGCAAGCCCAAACCATGGTAAGTACGCCGCGGCAGTCGGCAGAGATTGCCCTCATGCCGAAGTCCGTGACAGTCACCGCGCGAACGCTCCCCAGCGGGTGACGAAGGTATGCGTCCCTTCGATCGCCATGAGACCGATGAGGATCAGCAGGCACAGCGGCGGGAGCAGGATCGCGATCTTCAGCGCAAGCCGTTCCCACGCCATGTGCATGAAAATCGCAACGATGAAGCCGGCTTTCACCAACATGAATAGGATAATCAGCGACCAGCGCAGAATTCCGTGAAACTGAAAGTAGTCGACGAGATAGGAAAAGGTGCTGAAAACGAACAGCAGTGCCCAGATCCACAAGTAAATGCGAATCGGATGCTGCTGGCCTTCCGCATGCTCATGGACGGTTTCGGATGCGGCGACATCGTTCATGCTTCCCCCTACCACAGATAAAAGAACGCGAAGATAAACACCCACACCAGATCGACGAAATGCCAGTACAGCCCGGTAACCTCGACCGTTTCGTAGGTGCCCTTGCGATCGTAGAAACCGGTCCAGACCCTGCGGGCCACGACGCTGAGATAAATCACGCCGGCCGATACGTGCAAGCCATGAAAACCGGTGATCATGAAAAACGACGAACCGAACTGCGGTGCGCCCATCGGATTGCTCCACGGACGCACGCCTTCATGAACGATGAGCTTGGTCCATTCGAAGGCCTGCATGCTGACGAAGGCCGCGCCCAGGACGGCGGTAGCCATCATCAAGGCCGTCGTTTTGGCGCGGTCGCGCCGGTACCCATAGTTTACCGCCATGGCCATGGTGCCGCTGCTGGTGATCAACACCATGGTCATGATCGCGATGAGCAGCAGCGGAACTTCGTGGCCGCCGATGTCCAGAGCGAATACTTTGCTCGGGTTCGGCCAGGTCGCCGTGGTGGACATGCGCACATTCATGTACGAAGTAAGGAAGCAGGTGAAGATGAACGTATCGCTGAGCAGGAAGATCCACATCATCGCCTTGCCCCACGGCACCGGGAACACCTGTTTGTCGCCCGACCAGTCCGCGGTGACGCCTTCCATGCCTTTACTCGGCGTAGATTGCGGGTCGACCAATGCGTCTTGTGCCATGCGCTTAAATCCCCAACGTCAAGTGGACAACAGCAAAGCGAACATCGCCAACCAAACCAGCAGCAGGAAGTGCCAGTAGACCGTACATAGCTCGATGCTCAAGCGAACATCGATGAGATCGACGGCGCGGGATCGCATGCGGATGGTCGTCTTGAGCCACACGCCGAGTCCGCCGAGCAAATGCAGGCCGTGCAAAGCCGTCAACACATAGAAAAATGCACCCGCGGGTCCGGTGGTCATCACGTACCCGGACTCGCGCAATTGATACCACGCAACCAGCTGGCCGATCAGAAACAAGAATGCGAACGCGCCGCCGGCGAATAGAAAGCCGCTGACGCGCTCGCGCTGATCGAGGTTCAGGGCGCGCCGGGCCACTTGCATGGCTATGCTGCTCAAAATCAGCATCGCGGTGTTGAGCCACAGAATGGGCGGTTTGCTGATGGAGCGCCAATCCGTGATCCCATGTCCGGCTCCATGACCATGTCCCATGCGCATGAAGTAGGCGGAGAAGAACAGAGCGAACAATGAGGTGATCACGGCGAGAAGTATCCACAAGCCGATGCGCCCCGGAGGCAGGGTCACCTCGCCCACGTCGCCTTGCGTATGGCGCCGCTGATCGCCCGATCCGTGCCGCTCCCAAGATCGCGTGCTCAGTTTTCTGACCAGAAAGAGCCAGACGAGCACTCCGCCCAAGAGTGCGCCATAGGCGACCCAGATATTCATTGCGGGTCGCTCACGGCGTGGCCGAGTGCCCGTGCCCCATCGGCGTCGACGTGTCGGGCGGCACGTTTTGCGGGATGAAGTCCTCTTTTGCGCCCGGCACGCTGTAGTCGTAGGCCCAGCGATAGACGATCGGCAGTTCCTTGCCGAAATTGCCGTGAGCCGGCGGCGTTTCTGGCGTCTGCCATTCCAGCGTCGTTGCCCGCCACGGATTGCCGCCGGCCTCGCGGCCGTGGCGGATGCTCCAGATCAGGTTGAACAGGAACACCATCTGGGCGAAGCCCACGATCAATGCTGCCGTCGTGATGAAGATATTCAGGCTCATGGCTGATTGCGGAATAAATGCCGTTTCGCCGAGCTCGAAATACCGACGTGGCACACCCAGCAGGCCCAGATAGTGCATCGGGAAGTAAATCGAATAGGCCCCGAGGAACGTGACCCAGAAGTGAAACTTGCCGAGCGGCTCATTCAGCATTCGCCCGGTGACCTTCGGGTACCAATGGTAGATCGCACCGAAAATTACGAAAATGGGCGCCATGCCCATCACCATGTGAAAGTGAGC
>DASXYI010000067.1:0-36042 GCA_036502605.1 Steroidobacteraceae bacterium | reverse complement strand
GGAGTATGGCATCATGTAGCCATGCATATCGATGGCGTGCCGAATCGTACTTCCAGGCCCACGTACCTGCTGCGCGAGTCGTACCGGGTAGGCAAGAAGGTGCGTAAACGCACGCTGGCCAATCTCTCAGCGCTATCGGATGAGCAAATCGATGCCATCCGTGCGGTCCTCTCGGGACAGAGCGTGCGCCCGGTGGAGGAGCTGTGGCAGACCACTCGGTCGCGCTCGCACGGCGCGGTGCAAGCGGTGCGTGTAGCCATGCAAAGACTCGGGCTTGAATCCCTGATCGCCTCGCGCCCGAGCCCGCAGCGCGATGCGGTCTGTGCGATGGTCGCGGCCCGGATCGTCGCCCCGCATACCAAGCTTGCGACCACGCGCTGGTGGCACACGAGCACGCTGGCGGAGGAGTACGGCGTGGTGCAGGCGGATGAGAGGGATCTGTACGCGGCGATGGACTGGTTGCTCGAGCGCCAAGGGGCGATCGAGAAGAAGCTCGCCGCCCGACACTTGTCCGAGGGCGCACTCGCGCTGTATGACTTGAGTTCCAGTTACTTCGAAGGGAACTGCTGTCCGCTGGCGAAGATCGGCTATAGCCGCGACGGCAAGCGCAATACGCCGCAGGTGAACTACGGACTGTTGACCACGCGTGCCGGCTGTCCGGTGGCGATCTCGGTGTATGAGGGCAACACGGCGGATGTGAGTACGCTCATGCCGCAGGTCACTCAACTGCGCGAGCAGTTTGGGCTCGAGCGCCTGGTGCTGGTCCGGGATCGGGGGATGATCTCGCACAAGGCCATCGACACCTTGCGCTCGCTCGACGGGCTCGCCTGGATCACGGCGCTCAAGAGCGCGCAGATCCGCGCCCTCGTGCAGGGTGGCACGCTGCAGCTGGGTCTGTTCGATGAGCGCAATCTGTTCGAGTTCTCGCATCCGGACTTTCCCGGCGAACGACTGATGGCCTGTCGCAATGTCGACTTAGGCAAGCTGCGGGGGCACAAGCGCGAGGCACTGCTGCAGGCGACCGAGAAGGAACTGGAGAAAGTCCGTGCCCGCATCGAGAATGGTTCGCTCGCCGGTCGCGACAAAATCGGCGTACGGGTCGGCAAGGTCGTCAACAAGTACAAAGTCGGCAAACACTTTGCACTCACCATCGAAGAGAGCGGCTTCGAGTTCCATCGCCTTGAGAAACAGATCGCTGCCGAAGCCGCGCTCGATGGGCTCTACGTGATCCGTACCAGCGTAGCGAAGAAGCAGATGAGTTCAGCCGAGGCGGTGCGCAGCTACAAAGCGCTCGCCGAAGTCGAGCGCGCGTTCCGTTCGATGAAAACCCTCGATCTGCATATCCGCCCGATCCACCATCATCTGGAAAGCCGCGTGCGCGCGCACATCTTCCTATGCATGCTCGCCTACTATGTTGAATGGCACATGCGCGAGGCGTGGCGTGAGCTGATGTTTGCCGACGAGGATCTTGAGCGCAAAAAACATCGGGATCCAGTCGCCGCCGCCGAGCGATCCGAGGCGGCGCTCGTAAAAGTCGCCTCCCGCACGCTCAAAGACGGCTCACCGGTCCATAGCTTCCGCACGCTGCTTGCCGAACTCTCCACCATCGTGCGCAACACCTGCGAGGCGCGTGTCGGTCAGCGCAGCGGCTCGACCTTCCAGATGACCACGACGCCAAATCCGGCTCAACATCGAGCGTTGCAGTTGCTGCAAGCGATCGCCGTGTAGCCACACGCTCGACACTGCGAAATGCCTCAACTCCATGATCTACCGAGAAATCCCTTTCACGCGGAGCAAGAACTCCAGACTAAAGGCTCGCGCACACAATTGGACGCGGCGTAACGGTGACAACCGCTTCTCGATCGTCTCGGGTTCAACGAAGGGCGTAGCCAGCGACGCGAAAGTCTTAGGCCAGTGCCGGCCGGAATCGCACGCGATGCTGTTCCACAATTGCAAGGCGTCCGGCGAGGTTCCCGACAAACGTCGAGTCCTGCAGAAAACGCTCTGTTACACGCACGATATCCTTTGCAATCATTCCGTCCGGCAAGCGCAAAACAACAATCCCTGAATAGAGCGCTGGCGGGTAACGACGAACGTCTGCGAAGTCCAGATCGCGGGTCAAAAGTGCGGCTTCCGTAGCTTGAGCTCTCGTCGCGATCTCTTGATCCGGTGCAGCTGCCAAGCCAACGTCGCGGGCAAATTCGACTTCGTGTCCAAGATTCGTTACGAGCGCAATAATCGAGCGCGGCATATTTGCGTCGATCAAAAAGCGCATGCTGCTCTAAGCAGCGGGCAGAGGGTGAAAAGACTCCTGTTCGGCAAGCTCGGCGACGAATCGCAGCGCCGCTCGAATATCGTCAGCAGTGAGATCGTACTCGCGCTGAATTTCCTCGAAAGTCATGCCACCGGCGAGGCTTCCGATCACGATCGTTATCGGGACACGTGTGCCACGAATCACGGGTTTTCCATGGCTAATAGCCGGATCGAGAACAATGCGGTCCTGGGCTTGCATGGTGCCTGAGATAGTACCGGTTTTGCGCGACTTGTCGAGATTTCAGCTGATCTGGGGAATACGCGGCCGACCGGTCCAAAATCGTTTCCGTCCGCCGCTCTGCCTGCCTTACGCGGGTCTAGGCAATATCGGCTGCATGTATTAACCCATTGATTTTGCTGGTGGTGAGAGAGGGACTCGAACCCTCGACCTCGGCATTATGAGTGCCACGCTCTAACCAGCTGAGCTACCTCACCACGAAGAGCCGCGGATTGTCCGGAGCCAGCGCTCCCGTGTCAAGCCGACTTTCCGCCCTATCGCTGCCAAATCAACCGGTTAGGCTGCATCCGCGCAGTTTGCGCATATGCGATCAAGTCGCAGGCGCTGCACCGGGCGGCCCGCTAGGAAACGGCCGCTCGGGAATCCCATTGGTATTTTGGAAACTCTGGATCAGCCAGCGGCCCGCCTTCTTCTGCAGAACCTGCATCTCGATACCGATACGGGGCTCCGGCATGCCTGGCGGAGTCCTGGCGCCGACCATGGTCCAGCGAACTTGCGCGACGGCGATCGTCGGGCTGAGAAAGCGCACGGAAGTATCCGTGATGGTGAGTTGGCTCTCATGAAACACCCACGCAAACGCGCTGCTCAGCTTGCTCTCGATTTGCGCGCGACCTTGCCACCACCAGCCCAAGACGTTGACCAAATCTCCGTCATCGGCAAACAAACGCGCGTAGCCCGCCGCATCGTGCCGATTCCAAGCGTCCGCCTGTTCAGTCTGAAGCCGGCGGATAGCCGCTTCGTCATCCGCCTGAGTAGCGCTCGCGATTCTGCAAACACCAAGGACCATCAGCGGCAGCAATGCAAATCCGCACAAAGACCTATTCATCATGGACCCCGCGAGTGGACCAAGCTGCGCTCGGTCCCGCCTATACATTGAACCTGAAGTGCATCACGTCGCCCTCGCGGACGATATATTCCTTCCCTTCCAGCCGCAGTTTGCCGGCCTCTTTCGATCCCGCCTCGCCCTTGTTGGCAATGAAATCACCATAGGCGATGACTTCGGCGCGAATGAACCCATGCTCGAAGTCCGTGTGAATGACGCCCGCTGCCTGCGGCGCGGTCGATCCCGCGCGAATGGTCCACGCGCGCACTTCTTTGACGCCCGCCGTGAAGTAGGTCTGCAATCCCAGCAAGGCATACCCGCCGCGAATCACGCGGTTGAGTCCGGGCTCGTCCAGCTTCAATTCCTTCAAGAAATCCGCGCGGTCCGCCTCATCGAGCTGCGAGATCTCCGCCTCGATCGCCGCGCACACCGGCACCACCACCGCGCCCTCCGCCTTCGCGATCTCGCGCACCCGGTCGAGACGCGGATTGTCGGTGAACCCTGACTCATCGACATTGGCGACATACATCACCGGTTTGTCGGTGAGCAGATGAAAGTCTCGCAGCAACACCTTCTCGTTGGCATCCAATCCCATGGCGCGCACCGGCTTCGCCAGATTCAATTGAGTGCGCACCCGCTCCAGCAGGTCGCGGATCTTGATCGCCTCCTTGTCCGAGGTTTTCGCCGCTTTCGCAGCCTTCTGATGCGCCCGATCGATGCTCTCCAAGTCCGCCAGCGCAAGCTCGGTATTGATGACCTCGATGTCATTCGCCGGATCGATCCTGCCTGCCACGTGGATGATGTCGTCGTTCTCGAAACATCGCACCACATGCGCAATCGCATCGACTTCGCGGATGTGCGCCAGAAATTTATTGCCCAGCCCTTCGCCTTTCGACGCACCGGCGACCAAACCCGCGATATCGACGAACTCCACGGTGGTGGGCAGAATGCGCTCGGGATGCACGATCTCTGCGAGCTTCTCGAGCCGCGGATCCGGCACGGGCACCACGCCGACATTCGGATCGATGGTGCAAAACGGATAATTCTCGGCCGCGATCTGGGCGCGCGTCAGCGCATTGAACAACGTGGACTTTCCGACGTTGGGTAAACCGACGATTCCACAGCGAATTGGCATTAGATCTTTCCCGCGCGGCTATGCAATTTGGTCATGGCGCGTTCCGCGCCTTGTTCGAGCAGCAGCGGTATCGAGTCCGCCGCCGAGTTCACCGCTTCCAACATCAAGTCTTCCTCGGCGCGCGGCGCCCGCGTGAGCACATAATCGATCACATCGGCTTTGTTGCCCGGATGGCCTATCCCCAGCCGCAGCCGCCAGAAATCCTCGCCGATGTGAGCGATGGTGTCGCGCAAACCGTTGTGGCCGCCATGACCGCCGCCGTGCTTGAGACGGACGCCGCCCACCGGCAAATCCAACTCGTCGTGCGCCACCAGAATATCGTCCGGTTCAATCTTGAAAAAATCGCTGACCTGCCGAACCGACAAGCCGCTGCGATTCATGTAAGTCGTGGGCTTCAACAAGATGAGGTCCTGCCCGCTGATGCTGAGCCGCGCGGTCTCGCCGGAGTACTTGCGGTAATCACGGAATTCAACGCCATGTCGCCGCGCAAGCAGATCCACGAACCAGAACCCGGCATTGTGCCGGGTGACCTGGTGTTCGGGCCCCGGATTGCCGAGACCGACGATAACGCGCAATGGTAATCCAGCCATCGTGGACTCACCCACCCTCGAAGACCAAAAAAGTAAGGGCCGCCATACGACGGCCCTCCCCTAGCAACGCCTCGGAAGACTACTTCTTGGCGTCTTTCTTCGCGGGCGCTGCCTTGGCATCCGCCTTCGCAGGCTCGGCCTTCTTGGCTGCCGCGGCCGCAGGTGCTGCCGCCGCTGCCGCCGCAGGCGCTGCCGCCGCACCTTCCGCCGCCGCCGCTCCGGCCGCTGCGATGGGTTCGGGTTCTTCCGCGCGCGGGCTGTGAATAGCCACGACCGCTGCGTCTTCTTTCGCCAGAGCGACCAAATCCACGCCGTCCGGAATCTTCAGCTGCGATAGATGGATGCTCTCGTTGAGCGACAAACCGGAAAGATCCACTTCGATGAATTCCGGCAAATCCTTCGGCAGACAACTGACTTCCACTTCGGTACGCATGTGCGAAACGAGACCGCCCTGCGACTTGACGCCCGGCGAAACGCCCGCGCCGACGAAGTGCAAGGGAATGCTGATGCGGATTTTCTGATTGTCTTCGACGCGCTGAAAATCGATGTGCACGATCGCATTCTTGTACGGGTGCCGCTGCACATCCTTCAAGATCGCGGCCTGCGTCTGCTCGCCGACTTTCAAGTTTAGAATGGTGGAATAGAAGCGCTCGTTATCGAGCATGATCAAGAGCTTTTGATGACTCAAGGTCAACGCCCGGGCTTCCGAATGCCCGCCATACAGAATTGCCGGCACTTTTCCTTCGTGACGCAGGCGGCGGCTCGCACCTTTGCCTTGCGTCTCGCGGAACTCGGCAACGAGTTCAAAAGAGGTTTTCATAATCGTCTCCAGTTACATCACAAACACGGCGCCCCCGCACCGCGACCAGTTTGCGGGGGTACCGACCTAAATCAATCGGCCAAGCACGCCAATGCTCGGCCTGCTCCTCGATCGCCTTCGCTCAATCTATGTACAGCGAACTGACCGACTCTTCATCGCTGATGCGCCGTATCGTCTCCGCCAACAGCCCGGCGACGCTCAGCTGACGTATTCGACTGCAAGCCTTACCGGCGTCCGACAAAGGAATCGTGTCGGTCACCACCAATTCGTCCAGTACCGACTTCGAGACGCGTTCGATCGCGGAACCCGACAGCACCGCATGCGTGATGTAGGCAACCACCCGGATCGCACCCTCGTCTTTGAGGGCCTGCGCCGCTTGGCACAACGTGCCCGCGGTATCCACCATGTCGTCGACCAGCATGCAGCTCTTGCCCTCGACCTCGCCGATGATGTTCATCACCTTCGACTCGTTCGGCCGCGGCCGCCGCTTGTCGATGATGGCGAGTTCGGCATCGTCCAGACGCTTCGCAAGTGCCCGGGCTCTCACCACGCCGCCCACGTCGGGCGACACCACGATCATCTTCTCGTCCTTTTGTTTCCAGGCGTCGCCCAGAAGCACCGGCGAGGCGTAGACGTTGTCGACCGGTATATCGAAAAAACCTTGTATCTGATCCGCATGCAGGTCGACCGTCAGCAACCGATCGACGCCCGCGCTCGCAATCATGTTCGCCACCAGCTTGGCCGCAATGGCAACGCGCGTGGCTCGCGGCCGCCGATCCTGGCGCGCGTAGCCGAAGTACGGCACCACCGCGGTGATGCGCTTCGCCGATGCGCGCCGGCACGCGTCCGTCATCATCAACAATTCCATCAAATTATCGTTCGCCGGCGGACACGTGGGCTGCACGATGAACACATCGCGGCCGCGTACGTTCTCCATCAATTCGGCGTTTACCTCGCCGTCGCTGAACCGGCCGACATGCGCGCGGCCCATCGGCACATGCAGGTGACGGGTGATCTCCTGCGCCAACAACGGATTCGCATTCCCCGCGAACACCGAGATGGTTGACGAATCGAATTCTTTATTTCGCGCCATAAAGACGAACCAACGGAAAAAAAACAGCTGAAACCTTACGCGCAATTGGCTGGGGTGGAAGGATCATTCGGCCCTGCGGGCCTCACCCCTTCGGGGCCGCCCTTTGGGCGTTATCCTTCCCCTGCTAATTCATGCTCTAGGATCATTTCCAGTCGACAAATAGCTCCCACCTCAAAACATTGGCTGGGGTGGAAGGATTCGAACCTCCGTATGGCGGGATCAAAACCCGCTGCCTTACCGCTTGGCGACACCCCAACTCGGAAATCAACAGTCAGCGAACCCGCCGGCCATGCCTCAAGCAGCCGATAACCTTTCGAGCAGGGGCGAGTCGTTCAATCCGCGCACCAAAAATGCATCGAACGCCGGCGGCAGCTTACGCACAATCTCCCGGCCACGGTCGAACGATTCCAACCCTACAAAAACGCACGCTCCCGTGCCGGTCAAGCGCGCCTCTCCAAAGAGCGATAGCCAATCGAGCGCGCGCGCCACCTCGGGGTATCGCCGCCGCACCACACCGAGGCAATCGTTCCGACCACCGGACGTCAGGAAACCGTGAATTGTGATGGGCGGAGAATTTCTTGTCAATTCAGGGCTCTGGAATACCTCCGCGGTGCTCACGAAGATATTCGGCTTTACAATCAGGTAGTTACCCTCCGGCGGCGCCAGCGGCGGGAATAACGGGGTGAGCCGTTCCCCCACCCCCTCGGCCCAAGCCGCCCGGCCCTGCACGAACACCGGCACGTCAGCACCCAATTTCAGACCCAAGGCCGCCAATTCCGGAGTGGGCCAATCGAGGCCCCACAATCGATTCAACGCCACCAAACAGGTCGCGGCGTCCGAGCTACCCCCGCCCAGGCCCGCTCCCATCGGAACGCGTTTCACGACATCGATGTCCGCTCCCAACGCGGATCCCGCCGCAGTTTTCAAAGCGCGCGCGGCGCGCACGCACAGGTCTGCGTCTTCGGGTACGCCGTCGGCGCCCCGCAAACGCCGAATCTCACCGTCGGAGCGCACCTTGATATGAATGTCATCGCACAGATCGACGAACTGGAAACAGGTCTGCAGCTCGTGATATCCGTCCGGCCGGCGCCCCAAAATATGTAAGAACAAATTGAGTTTGGCCGGTGCCGGCCAGGAGCGCTCCCCGGACGCATCATGGACCGCTCCGCCTGTGTTCGCGCCCAACGCGTCCGCGTCCTTGTTCGTGGTCATCGCTGCGGCCTCAGTGACCCATGACCCAATGATCCACCGCGATGCGCACCCGCACTCCCTCGCGGCTCAACACCACGCGCGACGGCAGCCAATCGCCGTCTACCGCCATGTAGCTGTCAAAATTCACGGTCCAGCCGGCCTGAGTCAGTTGCCGTGCGCGGTCCTGGTCATTGCGCGCCATGTCGAACGCGGTACCCGGATCCGGGACACCCAACAGCCAGTAGCGCAAGTTGTCCAACGGCAATTCGAATCCCAAGCGCTCTTGGAGTTGCCCGAGCACCGCATCGCTTGGCGGCGCCCCGTTCAACGATAGGCCTTCCGGCCCCTGCTTGAGCACCAGCGCGCCCACACCCAGGGGTCCGGCAAGGTGCACCTCGGTGGCAACCCCATGCTGGCGCCAATTCAAGCTCGCTTGCCAACCCTGAGTGCCCACGGCCACCGCCGCGCGCCCGTCGAGCTGCCATTCATTCGCATGCTGCAAATCCGCCGACCGCCGGTCCCAAGGCGCAGGCGCCAGCGCAGGGCGTGTGGTCATGCACGACGTCAACGCGGCGCAGCAGGCAAGCGGCACGAGGAGTTTACGCATTGCCTAATTCGACGCGTGCAAGCGCATGCGCGTGGCGTTGAGCAGGTGGTTGTCCGTGCCCGTCTTGCTCGCCTCGGACCAGATGCGTTCCGCATCCGCCCGTCTGCCGATCTGCCATAACACTTCGCCTAAATGCGCAGCGATGTCGCCGCCGTGATCGGCCGCATAGGCTGCGTTCAAATACGGCAAAGCCTGCTCGCCATGACCCTGCCGGAACAGCACCCACCCTAAGCTATCCATAATGGCCGTATTTTTCGGAGCGGCGGCGTAGGCCTGCTCGATGAGCTTGTGGGCAACCTTGAGCTTTCGATTGTGGTCCGCCAACGTATAGCCGTAAGCGTTGAGCGCCGCCGGATCGGCCGGACGCTGCGCGGCCAGCTCCTTCAAGACGTGCAGCGCGGCCGTGACCTTGCCTTGCTCTTCAGACATCGACGCCATGGCATAACGCAGTTCCACGTTGTCCGGGTATTGCAGCTCGCCTTGATCCAGTACCGCGATCGCCTGCGGCATATCGCCCGCATCCGCATAGATGCGCGCGCGTGCCACCAGAATCTCCGGCGCACGCTGCGGTTCCTCTTGCACGAGGCGGTCCAGCAGTTCCTCCGCAGCCGGCGCGGCGCCGTGCGCTCTCAATATAGTGGCCGCACGCAACAATGCCGGGACGGCGTTTTCGCCGTTTTGCACTTGAGCATACAAGCGCAGAGCGCGTTCCAAGTCCTCGTGCCGCTCGGCAATCAGTCCCAAATAGTACAACGCGTCGTCCAGGAACTTGCCGGTGGTGGCCAGTTCCGCGAATCGCGCACTCGCGTCGTCCAGCTTGCCTTCTTGGAAGTCGACGAGACCGAGCAGGTGCAGTCCAACCGCTTTGGAATCCGCGTCCCGCGTCAGCATCGTAAGCTGCAGGCGCGCCGCCGAATTTTGCTGGGCTGCCAATAATGCGAGCGCGTAGTCCAGCCGATTCTCCGCCGTGTCGTCGCCGTCCAGAATTTCCTTGGCTTGCGCAAGCGGCTCGGCGCTGTCGCCCGCCAGGATGCGCGCCCGCCGCAGCCCCTGTGTCAGCTCCCGGCGCCCCGCCTCGGGCGACCGCTCGCCAGGCGGCGTCTCCCTGCGCGGCGCCCCGCCCGGTATGGCCAGAGCCGCTTGGAATGAACCGACCGCCGCGGCCGGATCGTCCGCGCGCAGGGCTGCGAATGCCTGCATGCGCAGAGCCGCCGCCGAAGCGGGGAAGTCGCCTGCAAGCCGGTCCGCGAGCTGACGTGCGCCATAAATGTTGTCCACGCCGGCCAGATCCGTCTCGAGAACCGCAAATTCGGCGTCGGCGCCGCGCGGCGAGGACTTCAGGACGACGCGATAATGAGCGGCGGACTGGTCGATCTGGTGCAATTGCAGCGCCGCCCTCCCCGCCGCCCGATGTGCGTCCACGGCCGCCGGATCGACATGAATCCATCGGGCCGCCACACCGACGGTGAGGGAAGGCTGTAGGCATTCCGCGGTGACTTCCGCTGCCCGTCGCAGCAAAGCGACGTCGGTGCCGGTCTCGGCGGCGGCGGCGTATTCGAGCGCCGCCACACGCGCCTCATGCCGCGAGAGGGCTATCTCAGCCGTGACAGTATAAAATGTCTGCGGCGCCTTGGGCTGATCGGGCCCGGGCGCAACGCCAACGCAACCTGTGCAGGCAATTATGCCGAGCCCGGCGAACGCCCTTGCGAAGAATGGAATCGAGAACACGGCCGCACTATAGCTAAATGAATCTCCCGATGCCGCGGATTCCGGCTTGAAATAGCGGCATATCTCCACCAGAATCCGAAGGTTACGGACGAAAACGCGGCAATGGCATTCAATATTCTCGGCCTGAACCATAAGACCGCACCCGTCGCTCTGCGCGAGAAAGTGGCATTCAACGAGGATCGATTGGTCGCGGCCCTGCGCGCGCTGCGGCAGGAACGCGGAGTTGCCGAAGTCGTGATCCTATCGACCTGCAATCGCACCGAGGTCTACTGGGCGGGATCCGCCAGCAGCGCGGAGCTGTCGCAATGGCTCGAACGGCACCACGACAATAGCTTGGACCTTGCGTCGAGCTTGTACGTGCACCAGGAACAGCGGGCCGTCGAGCATGCATTCAACGTCGCTTCCGGACTCGACTCCATGGTACTGGGCGAAGCGCAAATTTTGGGTCAATTGAAGGATGCCTATCGCATCGCGCAAGAAACCGGCAGTACCGGACCCAATCTGAACAAGCTCTTTCAAGCAGCGTTCTCGGCCGCGAAACGCGTGCGGTCCGAAACTCAAATCGGCGCGAATGCCGTTTCTCTTGCGTCCGCGACGGTCAGCCTCGCGCGCCGCATGTTTTCCGACCTGAGCGCACACACCACCCTCTTGATCGGTGCCGGCGAGATGATCGCGCTCACCGCCCGGCACTTCGCCGCCGCCGGCGTGAAAAGAATGGTCATCGCCAACCGCACGCTCGGCCGGGCGCAGGCGCTGGCGGCGCAAATAAAGGGTGATGCGGTCGATCTTGACCAGCTGGACCAGGAATTGGCCGAGGCTGACATTGTCATCAGTTGTACCGCGAGCCAGATGCCCCTCATCACCAAAGCCACAGCGGCCGCGGCGGTGCGAGCGCGGCGGCACCGGCCGATTTTCATGGTCGACTTGGCGGTTCCTCGGGACATCGATCCGGCGGTCGCGGAGCTCGAAGATATCTATTTGTTCTCCATCGACGACCTGCAGCAATTAATCGATGAGAATCGCCAGCAACGAGAGGTGGCGGCGGGCGGGGCGCGGTTGTTGATCGGCGAGGAAGTGGCCCGTTTTCTCACGGAATTGCGCGCGAAGGAAGCGGGGCCCGCCATACGCGCCCTGCGCCAACAGGCGGATGCGATCCGAGCGCACACGTTGGAACAAGCGCATCACCTGCTCGCCAACGGGAAACCAGCCGATGAAGTGTTGGCGTATCTTGCGAATACCCTCACCAACCGCCTGTTGCATGCCCCCATCCAGGCCCTGAGGCAGGCGTCCGAGGCGACTGAATCGGCCGAATCGGTCCGTGGCGGCTCGGACGAGCCTTAGCGGGGCGGAACGCGACCGGCAATAATCTTTCAGGCCGCTATAATTCGCCGCCATGAAAGACTCCATCAGGCGCAAACTCGAGAAACTGGACGAGCGATTCGAGGAAATCAGCCGCCTTCTATCGGACCCCGGCGTCATCTCGCGTCAAAACCAATTCCGTGAATTGTCGATGGAATATGCCAAATTGGGCACGGTGGTGGCACGTTACCGCGACTACGTCGCGCTCGAAGGCGATGTTGCGACCGCCATCGAACTCGGCATGGATGAGGAACACCGCCAGCTCACGGCGCGGGTGGCTGGCGAGGAACTCGCGCTCCAGGGTCTTTTGGTCCCCAAGGATCCGCACGACGATAGCAATATTTTCCTCGAGGTTCGCGCCGGCACCGGCGGCGATGAGGCCGCCATTTTCGCCGGCGACCTGTTCCGCATGTATGCCCGTTATGCCGAGTCCAAACGCTGGGAAGTGGAGATATTGAGCGAAAGCCCCGGCGAACACGGCGGCTACAAGGAAATCATCAGCCGAATCATCGGGCGCGGCGCATTTTCACTGCTCAAGTTCGAGTCCGGCACGCATCGCGTGCAGCGAGTACCGGCGACCGAAGCCCAGGGGCGCATTCACACCTCGGCTGTTACCGTCGCGATACTGCCCGAACTCGAAGAGGTCGAGGCGATCGACCTGAATCCCGCGGAGTTGCGGGTGGATACGTTTCGCGCCTCGGGCGCAGGCGGCCAACATGTCAACAAAACCGATTCCGCCATTCGCATCACTCACTTGCCGAGCGGCATCGTCGTGGAGTGCCAGGATGAGCGGTCGCAGCACAAGAATCGCTCACGCGCCATGTCGCTGCTGAAAGCGCGGCTGTTGGCGAGCGAACGCGAGAAGCAGCAGAGCCAGCAGGCCCAGTCGCGCAAGCTTCAGGTCGGTTCCGGCGATCGCTCCGAACGCATTCGTACGTATAATTTTCCGCAGGGCCGGGTGACCGATCACCGCATCAATCTCACGCTCTATAAGCTCGATGATGTCATGCACGGCAATCTGGACGAACTCATCGGCGCGCTGAACCAAGAACATCAGGCCGAAGAGCTTGCTCAGCAGGTCGAATGACAGCCATGGACACCGTCGCCGCCGCCTTGCAGATGGCCGTACGAACCCTCTCGAACCATAGCGACTCGGCGCGGCTCGACGCGGAGATCCTGCTCTGTCAGGTTCTGCAGCTGTCGCGCTCGGCGTTGATCGTACGCGGCGCCGACCCGATCGCAGCCGAAAGCCGGCACGCCTACGAACACCTGATCGCGCGGCGAGTGCATGGCGCGCCGATCGCCTATTTGACGGGAAAGCGTGAATTTTGGTCTTTGGAACTGTCGATCACGCCGGCCGTGCTGGTACCCCGCCCGGAAACCGAGGTCCTGGTGGAACTTGCGTTGCGGCTACTGCCCACGGATCAGGCGCGCTCCGTACTCGACTTGGGCACGGGCAGCGGCGCCATCGCACTGGCGATCGCCTCCGAACGCCCGCTCGTATGCGCCACCGGCATCGATGTCTGCGAGCACGCGTTGGCCGTCGCGATAGCGAACTCCCACAAGCTGGGGCTGCCCGACGTGCGCTGGCGTGTCGGCTCGTGGTTCGACGCGGTGCCGGGCGAGCGGTTCGATCTGATCGTCGCCAACCCGCCCTATGTTGCATCCAACGATCCCGCCCTGAAGCAGCTCACGGCGGAGCCGGCGCTGGCATTATCCTCCGGACCCACCGGGCTCGAAGCATTGACCAAGATTGTCGATCGCGCCGCCCTGCATTTGCAGCCGGGCGGCTGGCTGCTTCTCGAGCACGGCAGCACTCAAGCCGACGATGTCGCCGCCATGCTCGAGCACCGGCGCTTCGGCGGCATCAGTTCGCACGCCGATTATTCCGGCAAAACCCGGGTCACACTGGGAACCGTTCACACCTCACATTAGGAACACTCATGATTCTCTTCGAAACCTCACTGGGCGACTTCAAAATAGAATTCTTCGAGAAAGAGGCGCCGATATCGGTCGCCAACTTCCAGAAATACATCGACGACGGCCATTTCGACGGCACCATCTTCCATCGCATCGTTCCGGGCTTCGTCATTCAAGGCGGCGGCTTCACCGAAGACATGACGCAGAAGAAGACGCAACCCGCCATCAAGAACGAGGCCGACAATGGCCTCAAAAACGAGCGCGGCTCACTCTCGATGGCGCGAACCAATGACATCAACAGCGCGACGTCGCAATTCTTCGTGAACTTGAAGGACAACGATTTTCTCGATCACAGCCGGGGCAACTTCGGCTACGCCGTGTTTGCGCGGGTTACCGAGGGCATGGACGTGATCGACAAAATCGCCGCGGTCGAGACCGGCCGGAAGCGCGGTTTCGATGACGTACCGGTCGAAGCGGTCATCATGAAGAGCGTGCGCAAGGTCGCGTAGCGGACTCCCGGCCCCAAGCTCAAGGTCCCGGACTCGCTGGAAATGGCGCGCGGCACATCCTGGCTGGGACGGATCGCGCGCGCGATTCTCTGGATGGTGTTGTCGTGCGTCGTGCTCACCGTAGGATCCGTGCTGTTGTTTCGCTGGATCAATCCGCCCTACAGCGCATTCATGGCCGAAACGCAGATTGCCGCCTGGGCCAGTCACGACTCATCGTACGTGTTCCGGCACTCATGGGTGGATCTGAAGCGGATTTCCCCCAATTTGCCGCTGGCCGTGGTTGCGGCCGAGGATCAGAAGTTTCCCGAACACTGGGGCTTCGACGTCGAAGCCATCGAGAAAGCGTATGCCCTCAATCAGCATAGCCATCGCATACACGGCGCCAGCACCATCAGCCAGCAGGTCGCGAAGAATCTATTCCTCTGGTCGGGACGCAGCTATTTTCGTAAGGGCCTGGAGGCTTATTTTACGGTGTTGATCGAACGCTGCTGGCCGAAGCGCCGTATTTTGGAGATTTACCTCAACATTGCCGAGTTCGGCTACGGCACCTACGGCGCCGAAGCCGCCGCGCAGCGATTCTTTCACACGAGCGCGGCCCGCCTGACCCGCGGCGACGCCGCCGTCCTGGCGGCCGTGCTGCCCAATCCGCAGCGATTTTCGGCGGCGGCGCCGTCACACTACATCCAGCAACGACGCGATTGGATTCTCGGGCAGATGCAGGCGCTTGGCGGTGCCGATATGCTGGGTGAAATCGACGCATACCCGCGGCGCGCGCTATGATGATATACAAACCGCGCATGGAGCACGCATGGTCACATCCTCGAACAACAGCTACGCCCCGCCAAAAAGCGTCGTAGCCGACGTTGCCGCCGCAGATGCCGGCGCGGAAAAGGCCTCGCGCGGATCGCGATTGGGGGCCACCCTCATCGACGGCTTGATTCTGTCCATCCCCTTCGGACCGAGTTATGTCATAGCCTTGCCCGCCGTGATGAGCCACGCAAAAGGGGTCAGCCCCGGAACGATGGCCCCCTTCACGTTCTGGGCGGCTATCGCCGGAACCGGCGGCTGGTTCTACTTCGGCGTCCTGGTCGCGGTGTGCACGCTCACGATTACCGCGGTGTTGGTGCACCGGAACGGGCAGACCATCGGCAAGAAGTTGCTCGGTATCAAGGTGGTGCGCACCGACGGCTCGCGCGCAACGCTGACTCGGATTTTCTGGCTCCGCTATCTCGTCAACGCGCTGATCACTATGATTCCGTTCATAGGATCGGTGTACGGGCTCGCCGATGCGCTGTTCATATTCGGCGCAGCCAAGCGCTGCTGCCACGATTACATTGCCGACACGATCGTCATCCGGGCTTGAGTTCCTCGGTTGACACGATCATTACGGCGGAAACGCCGGAAGGCATCGCCATCGCGATGCATCCCGCTGGATTCGCCGTTCGAACAACCGCCTTTCTCATCGACGCGCTGCTGCGCGTAGGAATATTGATGGCGTGCGGCACGGCATTGGGCGCGGGCGGGCGCTTTGGCACCGGGCTCATGTTCATGATCTTGTTCGCCATCAACTGGCTGTATCCCATCGTATTCGAATTGCTGCCCGCGGCGGCAACTCCGGGAAAACGCATCATGGGATTGCACGTGCTCATGGCGAACGGGCTGCCCGTCACGCCGGCCGGTTGTTTGATTCGAAATTTACTCCGGGTCGTCGACTTTCTGCCCTTGATGTATGCGTTCGGGATCATCTGCATGCTGCTGCGGCGTGACGCACGTCGCCTCGGAGACTTGGCGGGCGGGACGCTGGTGGCTTATCGCAACGAGCTGCGGCCTGCCGGCTCGTTCGGTGCGGGCGAACCGATGCCGCCGTCGGTATTGCTATCGGCACGCCAACAAGCCGCGATTGCGGCGTTCGCGTGGCGCGTCGGCCGATTGACGCCGGCCAGAGCCGAAGAAATCGCACTGCTCGCGGCAGCGGCCGCGCCCGGCGCAGCACCCGAGACCTCGATGACCACACGCCTGGTCGGCATCGCGCGCTGGCTCCATGGTCAGCGTCCGCACGCGCCGGCGCTTGGCCCGCCCGCCGCCGGATTACGGCCCGCCGTTGGCCTACGCGGCGGCCTACGCGGCGGCGGCCTATCCCCGTGACGCCGCTGGAATTCGAAGCATCGAATGAGCCTCGCTGGAGCGAGTTTGAAGGCCTCCTCGGCAAAGAAGACAAGAATTTGGACTCGGAGCGTTTTCTGAGCCTTTACCGCACGTGCTGCGAACAACTGGCGCTGGCGCAGGCGCGCGGCTTTCCGGCGCACGTCATCGAACGGCTGTCCATCATGACCGCGCAAGGCCATCAAATCGTCTATCGGCGAAGCGACTTCGGGGTGGCGCGCGTCGGACGCGTGCTGATGCGTGAATTTCCCGAAATGGTTCGCGCGCACCGCAGCTATGTTCTCGTCGCCGCGCTGATTCTGCTGGTGCCGGCGCTCGCTATAGGCATCGCGACCTACGCCCGGCCTGATCTGATCCTGTCTCTGGTCGATAGTCGGACGGCCGAGGAATTCGAGCGCATGTATGCCCCCACCGCCGAATCCATCGGCCGCACTCGAGATGCCGGCAGCAATTGGATGATGTTCGGCTACTACATCATGAACAACATCGGCATTGCGTTTCAATGCTATGTGACCGGAATCATATTCGGCGTCGGCAGCGTGCTGTTCCTGGGATTCAACGGCGCCTTCGGCGGAGCGGTCGCGGGCTATGTGGCCAACCTCGGCTTCAGCGGTACGTTCTTTCCGTTTATCGCAACCCACTCGGCGTTCGAATTGACCGCGATCGTACTATGCGGCGCCGCCGGACTGCGCCTCGGGCACTCGGTCCTGCTGCCGGGACGGCTGCCGCGGCTATTGGCGCTGCAAACGGCAGCGCGCGAAACCAGCGTCATCATTTTCGGGGCGGCTGCGATGTTGGTCATTGCGGCGGCCATCGAGGCCTTCTGGTCATCGGCCGCCTGGGTGGAACCGCGAGCCAAGTACATCTGCGCTTTCGCCTGCTGGACTCTGGTGGGCCTATTTTTCCTGCGGCGTTCCCATGCAAGTTGAAACCATGTCCCTGGTCTTGCGCCCGCGTTCAATGTGGGAGGGTTGCGATTTGGGCGTGCGTCTGCTGCAGTCTCGGCTGCGATCGGTCTATCCTTGCTACCTTGCCATCGCGGTGCCGTTGTTCCTGCTGTGTTACGCGACCGTGGGCGTTGCCTCGTGGCTGCCGGCGCTGCTCATCTGGCTGTTCAAGCCCTGGCTCGATCGCACCATCTTGTTCGCGTTGTCGCGAGCCGTGTTCGGCAATCGTACCGTTCTCGCCGACGTGTGGGCGGCGCGGCGCGAGGTATGGTGGTCGCAATTCGTAGCCACGTTGACGTTGCGGCGCTTGAGCGCCTCGCGGTCATTTACCCAACCGGTTCACCAACTGGAAGGGCTGGCCGGGGCGGAGCGCGTTACTCGCGTGCGGCAGCTCGCGCTGCGTCACCGCGGCGTCGCACGCATGATGACACAGGCGTTTGCGGCGGCCGAATTCGCGCTATTCGCAAGTTTGTTGTCGCTTCAAGCATGGCTGATGCCGCGCACCAGTTCATTCGACTGGAGCGAGTTCCTGCGGAATTCCGGCAACGGGCAGGTCATGGTGACGACTCTCGCGTATGCGGCTGCAGTCGCGTTCCTCGAACCGTTCTACGTTGCCGCCGGATTTGGGATGTATCTCAATCGACGCGTCGAACTTGAAGCGTGGGATATAGAACAAGAGTTTCGCCGTGCATTTGCGACATAGGAGACGGGCTTCTGGGAGACCGGCTCCTGGGACGCAGGCCGCTTACGCTTGGGCTCTGGCATTGCTGCTGCTCGGCTGCAATGAGGTTGGAGCGCAGCCGCCCACCCCGCCCGCCGCGGCGCCGACTCAGGAGGAAGTCCGGGCTGCCGTCGCGAAGCTGCGTGACGACCCAAATCTGGGTGGAGAACACACGACCCGTTCGCTGCGATGGGTGAACAGCCGACCGTCACCGCCGCCGCCGGAATCGCCCGCCTGGGTCGTTGGCCTGTTCCAATTTCTGGGCGAAACGGCCAGCGTCTTGATCTGGATAGCGGGGGGAATTGCGGTTGCAGTTGCCGCCGTTTGGCTCTATCGGCTGCTCAAGGCGCGCTCGCCCAGGGCGAGAATCTCGCAATCGGCAATGACTTCGCACGTAGGCGAACTGGACATCAGACCTACTTCCCTTCCCGACGACATAGGCGCAGCAGCCCTTGCGCTGCTGCAAGCAGGAAGGAGCCGCGATGCTCTGTCCCTCTTGTACCGCGGCGCATTGTCGAGAGCCGTGCATCGATTCGGCGTGGCCATTGACGCCTCCTTTACCGAAGGCGAAGCGCTGCGCGCAGTGGACGCGCGCCTCGACCGCCCGCGCGCCGAATATTTCGGCGAACTGGTCGGACTATGGCAGCGCGCAGTCTACGCAGGTCAAACCGCGGCGTCCGATCCTGTGGCGGCGCTTTGCACGCGGTTTGCCTCCGCGCTCGACGGGGCCGTACCATGACGCGCGACCGAGTCACCACAGCGGGTATCCTCGCCGTCATTATCGCGATCGGGGTCTGGATCGCCTTTCACAGCTACTGGATCGACGTGACGGTGCCGACTGCATTGCAAGGCGAGGCGGCGAGAAACCCTTACTATAGCGTTGAGCGCCTGGCGCATGCGCTTGGCATACAAACGCACAAGATTGCCTCGCTGCGCGTACTGCCGCCGAGCAATGACGTCCTGCTCGTCAACGACCTCACCCATGACGTGGCCCGTACGCGCCTGGGATTGCTGGAGCGCTGGGTGGAATCGGGCGGCCGATTGGCGGTGACGGCCAACGTCGTGTGGTCTACGCCCGCTCTGCAAACGTGGAGCGGCATTGCCCCGGCGCACAGAAACAAACCCTCGGCCGGAACGTTGCCGCCGAGGCCGGCGCCGCCGAACCCGGCCCAAGCTCAGCCGCTGCAGCTGCTCGGCAAGAAGCGCGACGAGGATTGCGCACCGATGTCCGTACAGACGGGCGGTGTGGCGAGCGGCGAGACCCTGCACATTTGCAGCCCGGCATCGCTGTTTGGTTTTGCCAGCAAGCGCCCGCCCTCCTGGGCTTTGTCGAATGACGCCGGCATGCAACTGCTTCGTGTAACTGTCGGCAGCGGCAGCTTGACGGTGATCGGGCCGCGGCAGCTGCTGGAACCGAAGACCTTTTTGCGTGGCAATGATGCGCAGGCCTTCATCGCGGCGACGCAGCTCAAGCGGGGCGATCGGCTGTCGATCTTCAGCGCATCCCTTGCCGAACCCCTGGTGGCCATGCTGTGGCGGCTCGCCGCGCCGGCCATCGTGGTTTTCGGCCTGGCCACCCTACTCATGATCCTGCGCCATTTGCCGCGGTTCGGTCCGCCGGTCCCGGTTCCGGCGGCGGCGCGCCGTTCGCTGGCGGAGCAGATTCGCGCCAACGCGCGGTTTGCGTGGCGCACCGGCAATTTGAGTTCTTTACGCAGAGCCGTGCTTCGCTCTCTCGAGCGCAGCGCCGGCCGACGGATTGTCGGATACGCATCGCTCACCGCACGACGGCGCGCTGTCGAGCTCGGCAAGCGGGCCGGCGTAGATCCGGCCCTGTTGAATTCCGCCATGACCGAGGCGGCAGCGGGAACTCCCAGCGTGCAGCGATCCGCTATCGTCCTGTTGGAGCAGACCCGCCGAGCGCTGAATGATTCCCAACCGACAATGACAAGGTAACGCGCATGATCGCCGAATCCAATTCCATCATTCGCGCCGGCGAATTACTCACGCAACTGCGCACCCAGATAGGCAACGCGTTGGTCGGGCAAAGCGCAGTCGTCGACCAGACCATCATTGCCCTGATAGTCTCGGGACACGTGCTCATCGAAGGGGTTCCCGGCCTCGGCAAAACGTTGTTGGTCCGAGCCCTCGCACAGGCCATGTCGTTGAAGGTGGGGCGAATCCAATTCACTCCCGACCTCATGCCATCCGATATCACGGGTCACTCGATACTGGATCCCTCGTCGCGTGAATTGCGGGTGGTGCGGGGGCCGGTGTTCACCAATGTGCTGTTGGCGGACGAAATCAATCGGGCGCCCGCCAAGACGCAGAGCGCCTTACTCGAAGTCATGCAGGAATATCAAGTGACCTTGGAAGGCGAGACGCTGGTGCTGCCGCGTCCCTTCATCGTGCTGGCGACGCAGAATCCGCTCGAGACCGAGGGGACGTATCCTTTGCCCGAAGCCCAGCTCGATCGGTTTCTGCTGAAAGTCGATATGACCTATCCCAGCCTGGGTGAAGAAGTCGACATCGTTACGCGCACCACCACCAATCAAAGCGGCGAGCAGCTGCCGCTGGCGGGCGTCAGCCCGGTACTGAACGAGCGCGCAGTCCTCGCCTTGCAGCATTTGGCGGCCCGCCAGCGGGTTGACGCCGGCGTGATCGACTACGCGGTCCGTATTGCGCGCGCGACTCGCGATTGGCCCGGAATTGCGATGGGAAGCGGTTCTCGCGGACCCATCGCGTTGGTGCGCGCCGCCAAGGCGGCAGCGCTGATGGCCGCGCGCTCGTTCGTGCTGCCGGACGACGTGAAATCGGTGGCGCCGGCCGCCTTGCGTCATCGCATTGCACTGTCCGCGGACGCGCAGCTCGACGGCCGCAAGGTCGACGAGTTGCTGCACGCCATTCTCGACGCGACGGCGGCGCCGCGGGTGTGAGCACGGTGTCCGTGGTGGCGTCGATGCTGCCGTCGCGAGGCCTCATCTCGGCTCTTGCGGGTATTGGAGCGGTTTGCACGATGCTCTCCTTCACGGCCATGGCGATGCCGGAAGTCGCGCTCCTGACCGGCGCAATCGGGATGGTTTTACTCGCGCTGGTCGGGCTCGACATGTTTCTTACGATCGGCCGCTGGCAGCTCGCGCCGCTGTCCATGCAGCGCCATCTCCCACAGGCGTTCGCGGTCGGCCGGCGCGTGATGGTGCGTCTCACTCTCGATAACCCCGGCGCGGCGAGACGCCGCGGCCGATTGTTCGAGCTCGCCGATCGGAGCATGGACATGCCGCGCATGCCGCTGCGTTTCGACGTGGGCGGCGGCCAACGCGAGACGCTGGAATTCGAGATGACGCCCACCGAACGCGGCCTCAAGCGTTTCGAATCCGGCCAAATCCTGCTGCACTCGAGCCTAGGGCTGCTCGATTGGAATCTGCGCATCGGCATCAGCGAATCCCGGCGGGTATTTCCAAACTTCGAGCATCAGGCGGCATTTGCATGGCTCGCCGGCGAGAGGCGGCTATCGGAAATGGGGATCAAACCCGTGCGCCGCCGCGGGGCCGGCACCGACTTCGATCAATTGGTCGAATACCGCGCCGGCGATCCGATCCGCCACATCGATTGGAAAGCCACACTGACGCACCATCGCCCCATAACGCGAAAATTTCAGGATGACCGGGATCAGCGCGTCATGTTCCTGCTCGACTGCGGCCGCCGCATGCGCGCGGACGACACGCAGCATGGCATTGGGGCTACTCACTTCGACCAAGCACTGAATGCCTTGATGCTTTTGGCCTTCGTCGCGCTGAAGTTCGGCGATGCCGTCGGCGCGATGACCTTTGGTACACCGGAGGGCTTGACCAAGCGTTACGCACCGCGTAAGGGCCGGCAATCCATCAACGCCCTGATGGCGGAACTGGGGGACGTCGAGCCAACGCCGACATTTTCAGATTATGCGCGCAGCGCGGCCGACCTCATCAATCGCCAGCGCAAGCGCGCGCTGGTGGTGCTCATCACCAATTGCCGCGATGAAGATGCGCCCGAGCTGGCCTCGGCGTTGACATTGCTCCGCTCGCGCCACCTCGTCGTGCTCGCCAATTTGCGCGAGCAGATCGTGGGCCGCATCGAGCGGCAGCCGCTGGCGACCGCAGAGAGCGCGCTGGAGGTTGCCGCAGCGCTCGAATACGAACTGCAGCGCGGCGAGATGCTGCGGCGCTTTAGCATCGGAGGTGCACTCACCATCGATTGCGAGCCGCAGCGCCTCGGGGTAGAGCTGGTCAATAGATACACGGCGCTCAAGCGCGCGGGCAGTATCTAGTATCCTGAGTCAGAAGTTCGCTGAGCACCGAGAGCGACACTGCGCCCCGGCCGCAAGGCACGACGACCGCGAATACCCGTAGGTATTTAAGGGAGGAGCAACGCCGCGGACGGGGATGCAGGGGCGCTCGAATGCCAGCGAATTTCTGACTCAGGATACTAGGCCCATGCGCTTGGCCGTGTGATCTTCACGCCGCAGTGGCCAGACGCCCCTCACGATAATCGGCGAGCGCCTGCTCGATTTCCTCGCGCGTGTTCATGACGAACGGACCGTACTGCACCACCGGCTCGCGCAGCGGCTTCGCTGCCAGCAGCAAGAAACGCACACCCTCGGCTCCGGCCCGCACGCGCACCAGCGCGCCATCGGACAAGACCCCGGCCGCGCGATTCGGCAGCAGCTTGGCCGCGCCGGGCGGACCGATCTCCGCGCTGCCTTCATAGGCGTAGAGGAAGGCACTGTGACCCGCCGCGACGGGCGCATTGAATTCCGCGCCGGCCGGCAGGTGCACGTCGAAGTACGAGGGATCGGTGCTGAGCTGCGCGCCGCCGCCGTTGACCGGGCCGCGGGTGGTGATGTCGTCCAGCGTGAGCGTGCCGGCAATGACTTTCACTTCGCCGCCCTGCGGCAGCAACACCCGCGGGATCTCGCCCGCGGGAATGTCGCGGTAGCCGGCAGGCTTCATTTTTTCCTTCGACGGCAGATTGAGCCATAGCTGGAAACCGCGCATGCGGCCTTCGCTCTGCTGCGGCATCTCGGAGTGGATGATGCCGTGCGCCGCCGTCATCCACTGCACGTCGCCGGGGCCAAGATCGCCGCGGTTGCCGAGATGATCCTCATGGCGCATGTGGCCGTCGAGCATGTACGTGACGGTCTCGAAGCCGCGATGCGGATGCGACGGGAAGCCGGCGAGGTAGTCGTCCGGGTTATCGGAATAGAACTCATCGAGCATGAGAAATGGATCCACATACTGGCCGCGCTGGCTGCCGAGGCTCCGGCGTAGTTTGACGCCGGCGCCGTCGGAAGTGGGCACCGCCTCGATGACGTGAATCAGGGTGCGAGTATTCATCTTGAGTCTCCTTGGAAACATCTCATGGGAAACATCTCTTGATCGGCGAACCTTTACGCGGCGAGACGTGCGATTTCTGCCAGGGCTTTGGAGAGTCCCTCATCCTTGCTCTGCGGGCTGATGGCGAGGCCTTCAGCGTAAACGAATTCCACGTCGTCCATGCCGAGGAAGCGCAGGAAGTCGCGCACATAGCTGGTCTGTGTGTCCAGCGGCGTACCGGCATAGACCCCGCCGCGGGCCGCGAACACATAAACCTTCTTGCCGGTGAGCAGGCCCACGGGACCCTTGTCGGTGTACCTGAAAGTCGCGCCGACGCGGGCGACGTGATCGAAATAAGCCTTTAGCTGCGACGGGACACCGAAGTTGTACATGGGCAAGCCCAGGACGATCACGTCGGCATGCTTGAGTTCGTTGATCAGGGTATCGGAGTACGCCACTACGGCGTGCTGCGCGGCACTACGCTCTTCTGCCTTGGTGATGAAGGCGCCAAAGCGCTCCGCATTGAGGTGCGGCACGGGGTCGGCTGCCGCGACGTTGCGCACCACAATCTTCGCCGCCGGATAGCGCGTGCGGAAAGCGGCGACGAATTGGTTGGACAGCTGGCTGGACTGGCCGCTGTCATCGTTGATGCTGGCGTTGATCTGCAACAAAGTGGTCATGGCGAATCTCCTAAATAGGGCGAAACGATGCGTTTCGCGATGTGGCTATTTGAGTATTGAATGATTAGATAAAAAAGCAGAATATTTAGGGCTTACTTATCTATTGAATGAATATATGGCCGCCAATCCACGAATTTCCCTGGAACAATGGCGCTCCCTGCTGGCCGTCGTGGATGCCGGCGGCTATGCCCAGGCCGCCGAACTGCTCCACAAGAGCCAGTCGGCGGTCACTTACGCCGTGCAGAAGATGGAAACCTTGCTCGGCGTGAAAATCTTCGAAGTGGTCGGCCGCAAGGCGCATCTCACCTCAACGGGCCAGGTGCTGTACCGCCGCGCCAAAGCACTGTTGGACGAAGCTGGCGCGCTGGAAGGGGCTGCAGGAACCCTCGCCGCGGGCTGGGAACCGGAGCTGCGGCTGTCCGTGGAGATCATCTTTCCCACCTGGATGCTATTGCAATGCTTCGCGCGCTTCGCCGAGGAGCGGCCGCAGACGCGGATCGAGCTCTACGAGAACGTGCTCAGCGGCACCGAGGAAGCGCTGCTACAGCGCAAGGTCGATTTGGCGATTTGTTCGCAGGTGCCGCCGGGCTTTGCCGGCGATCCCCTGATGCGGCTGCGCTTCATCGCCGCGGCGCACCCGGACCATCCGTTGCACCAACTCGGGCGCGAGCTGACCCTGCAGGATTTGCGCAAGCACCGACACCTGATTATCCGCGATACCGGCAGCCAGCGCCGCAGCGGCACCTGGCTCGGCGCGGAGCAGAGCTGGACGGTGAGCCAGAAGGCCACCTCGATCCACGCGGCCGTCATGGGCTTGGGCTTTGCGTGGTTCCCGGAGGAGACGGTGCGCGGCGAACTGGAACGCGGCGAGCTCAAACCGCTGCCGCTGCGCGAAGGCGGCGAACGCTGGGGCGATCTCTACTTGGTGTTCGCCGACCGCGACTATGCCGGTCCCGGCGCGCTGCGCCTGGCGGAAATCATCCGCGAGAATGTGGCGGAGCAGTGTCGTAAGCGCGGCGCGCAGGAATCGATGCATGGCCCGGCGCTCGCCGGCGCCCCATAAGGTCAATCATTCGTCCGCGCGACGCGTTGACAGGCGAGTCAGGCCACGATGGCTCGCAATGATCAAAAATCGTAGCGGATGGTGGCTTCCACGTTGCGCGGTTGCGATGGCCAGCCGATGTTGTTCGGCAAGCCCGAGAAGGTTTTCGCGGTGAAGTCCTCGAAGTAGTATTGATTGAGCAAGTTCCGCCCCGAGACTGCCAGTTCCCATGGGCCGCGCTTTAGCGAGGCGCGAGCGCTCAACAGTTTGACCGGATTCATGACATCGACGTTCGACGTGTCCCAGTACTTCTTGCCGCGGTACTCGAAGTCGACGCGTAAAGCTGTTTTATATTCGTTGAGAGTCCATTCTTTTTGGGTGCCCACGTTGAATTTATCCGGGACAGTTTTGGGAGTCTTGTTGCCAACCGCGGCGGGAACGCCCAGGTTCGGATCGAAAGCCCGAATCCTCGACTGGAGCAGCCCGATGTTCAGGTAAGCGGTCCAGCCGGGCGCGAGGACACCCTGCGTTTGAATCTCCGCGCCTTCGAGCTGGACGCTGTCGAGGTTGGAGATCACTTGCGCTCCGCCGGCCGCGAGGTCGACGTAGAAGAACTGGAACCCGGTATCACGTTCGATGAATGCCGCAACATTGAACATCAGGCGCTGGTCGAGCCACGTGGACTTGTAGCCCAATTCGAAGTTGCGCAGCAATTCCTCCTTGAACGGCTGCAGCTGTCCGACTCCGTTGAAGCCGCCCGAGCGGAATCCCGTCGAGTACGTCGCATACCCCAGCTGGTTCGGGCCGAATTTCTGGGACAGCGTGACTTTCGGCTGGAACGCGTCGAAGCTGGCGCTTCGCTCGCTTCCCGTGGCCACGTCGGTCTGATGACGTTCGTCCTTGTCGTAGCGACCGGACACGCCGAGAGTCGTAGCGGCGGCGAAATCCCAATCCAGCTGACCGAACCCCGCGTACGCGGTGTTCTTGTTGTGCTCGTTGTTGTCGACGATGGCCGGCGTGCCGGGAACATCGAGCAGGTGCGCAGTCGTCAGCAGATCGCGCCGCGTATCGAGGTAATACGCCCCCACGATATAGCGCAGCGGCTGATGGGAATCCGACGTGAAGCGCAGCTCGTGGGAAACGAGCCGGACGTCGAGATCCTGATGCTGGTCCAGTGATCCAAACCCGAAAAAACCGCCCGGGCACGCGATCGGATTGCAAAAGCCGAGCGACCCGTAGTACTTCTCATTGAGCTTGGTGTAGCCGGTAATCCAGGTCAGCGTGCCGGGACTGAGCTTCCAATCCGCCTTTAACGTGCCATCGTCGCTTCGAAGCCGGCTGTTCCCGAGAATATCGGCATGCGGGTCGAGATTCTGTACGTTGGTCGGGTCCGCCAGCGTGTTGGGAATTGCCACATCGTACGTCGCTCCCCCGGTGTTGTCCGCGTGCGCGAAACGCGCATCGACGGTGAATGCATCCGTTGCGAACCACAGCAGCTTCGCCCGCATGTCCTTGGACGTGTAGAAGTCGACCTTCTCGTTCAGGTACGAATTGTCGATCTGGCCGTCCGCGGTTTTATACTCGCCGCTCACCCGAAACAGGAGCTTATCCGGGATGATCGGACCCGACAGAGCGAACACACCCTCCCTTTCGGTGCCCGATCCGACACCCGCCTGCGCGAAGCCGCTGAAGTCGTTGGTCGGCTGCTTGGTGATGATGTTGATGGCGCCGCCGATCGCATTGCGGCCGTAGAGCGCACCCTGTGGGCCTTCCAGCACTTCTATGCGCTCCACGTCGAACAATTCCATTTTAAGCTGCTTCTGATTCCCTTGCGGTACGCCATCGACGACAATCGCTACCGGCGAGTCGGCGTTGTTGATTTGCTCAACGCCGCGCATCGTCACGAAGCTGTTGCCCACCGTGAAGGACTGATCGAAGGATACGTTCGGCGTCATGGCCAAAAAGTCGGCGGTGTTGCGAATTCCCGCTTGGCGAATCGCAGTCTCGTTGAAGGCAACCACCGAAACAGGCACGTCCTGAAGCTTCTCTTCGCGCCGCTGTGCCGTCACGACCACTTCTTCGAGCCGATCCTCGGAGGCGTCCGCCGCCCAGCCGTGCAACACAGGAAGCAGAGAGATTGCAGCGATCAGGGCGCTTACGGTTTTGAGCTTCATGTCGATCCCTTCCTAGTTTCTACTACTCTCTGACGGCGCCGCAGCCTGCCGACGTGAAACACGCCGATCATTTCTTCGTCATCACCATCTAACGCCGCTTGCAGCCCGTCAACGATTCCGAAGAGTGGGCGGATTTGGATTTCGCGCGAGACTACCCACCCGAACGGGTAGGTGCGCCCTAAGGAGCCGCTTCGGGATTCAATGTCTCGACCGGCGTAAATGGATCTGCCAAACCGAAAGCCTGCGGCCCGAACACGGCCAGTGCGGCATCGGACCGCATGATCGGGGCTGCGCTGATGCCCAACAGCTTCACGCGCTGACCGTACTTGAGACCCTCGGTCGTGATCGGTTCCGCGGTCGCCGCATCGAGCACCGCGATCAAATCGGGAACGATCGCGCGCACCCGCTCGCCCTCGCGCGCCACGAGGTGCTCGTTCTGGAACTGCACTTCGAGCCGGCGCCCCGCGCATGATCCGGTGCCTTCGATGGCCACATGTCCAAGCGCCCATCCCGCCTTGGTTTCCCGCAGCAGATCGGTGGTCTTACCTTCGAATAACACCCGGCAATGGTGGTAATAGGGGGTCGTGCGCAAATAGGCGAGTACCTCGCCGAATGGATCGCCGCTCGACCGGCGCGCCTCGCGCACGGCTCGGCCGAGGCCGAGCGCAAGCGACATGGTGGTTCGCACCATGGAGCGCTTCGCGTCCCGGCCGTGCATTGGATACAGGCAGGTGGTCGCGCCTCCGCCCATCGCGACGACCAAATTTCTGCTGAGGCGTTCGACGTCGTAGGCGTCGGCGCACTCGAAGAGAACTGTATTTGAATACTCGTCGGTCATGATCATGGGCGCGAGCGGCACCCCGAAGATGTGGTACGTCACCATTTGCAGCTGCGGAAAAGCCCGCCCCATCCCGTCGCCGTCGACGACCGGAAGCCCGCAGCGTGCTGCGAGCACCAGCGGCAACAGCGCATTGATCCCGCCGATTTCCGCGCATAGAATTGCGCGCGCCTGCTCGCCGCGGTAACGCTCCATCGCGCGCAGTGCCGCCACCATTTCACTGCCGTTCGGTATCTTCTCGACCAGAACCGTCGGCGCACCCATCATCGCGAAGGGCACGACAAAATCATCGTCGCCGAGTTCCTCGACATCCATCAGCTCGACCGGCCCATGATCCCGGATGGCTTGCCGGAGCATTAGCGAGCCGATGTACGGATCCCCGCCGCCGCCCGTGCCGAGAATCGCAGCGCCGCGCGCCAGGTCTTCCACGTGCTCCAGCCCAATCTTCATGACGCTTCCTCAAGGGCGAGATCGCCCACCGCCTTGACCCGAATACGAACGGCGCCGCCGGGCAGGTATTGAAGCGGAAGCTCCTCGACGTCTACGACGCGCACCGTTTTGGCGGCGGCACCGGCCGCGACCGCGCCGTCGATCGCCTCGGTGCGCGCCTCTTCGAGGGCGCCGTCGCGTCCAAGTTTCTCGTAGGAGAAGATTCGATCGACCTCACCGCTGACCTGCGCGATCGCCGCGCCGATCGCGTTGGCAACTCCGGCTTGTCGAGGCACGGTGAGCTCCGCGACTCCGCTCAAGTCGCGATGGATGAGTACACTGCCTCCGCCGACCAGGATGACTCGGGCGTCCTTGGCAGACGTCTTCATGCGGTCGAGGGTCTCCTCCGCAAGGCGGTGGATCTCGTCGACGGCCGCCGTCACGAATTTTTTGTCCAGATGGCGCACGCGATCGCGATCGCCAATCTCCGCGTAGCCCGCAGCAACCGCAATATCCGTCGCCGTCAGCCGATTACCGCCGAATACCATGGCCTCGGTCAGAATCCGGTAGCCCACGGATTGCGGACCGACCCTCACACGTCCGTTCTCGGCGGCCACCAAGCTGCCGCCTCCCAACCCGATCGAGAGGATATCGGGCATACGAAAGTTCGTTCGCACGCCGCCGATATCCACGGCAATCGATGATTCGCGCGGAAAGCCGTTGACGAGCGCGCCGGCGTCCGTGGTCGTCCCCCCGATATCCATCACCAGCGCGTCCTTGACTCCCGAGAGGAAGGCCGCGCCGCGCATGCTGTTGGTCGGGCCCGACGCGAAGGTCAACACCGGAAAGCGCATGACGCTGTCCGGATCGAGCAAGGTGCCATCATTCTGGCTGATGAAAAACGGCGCTCGAATGCCGAGATTGGCGAGCGCCCGGCGGAAGGAGCCAACGACGCGGTCTGCCAGCGCCAGCAGCGCGCTGTTCATGACTGTGGCGTTTTCGCGCTCGATCAATCCGATGCGCCCCAGTTCGCTGGACAGAGTCACGTGCGCACCCGGCAGTTCCTCCGAAACGATGCCCGCAACCTCCTCCTCCTGGGCCTTGTTGACCGGCGCGAAAACCGAGGATATCGCCACCGCACGGATGTCGCGTGCACGGAACTGCGCGACGACTCGACGGATCTCCGCAGGATCGACCGGACGGATCGGTCGGCCATCGTAGTTGTAACCGCCCGCGACGATCGCCACATGCCCGCCGACCGCTTCGATCAAATGCTGTGGCCAATCAGCGAGCGGACGGATGCTCAAGGTTGCCGGAGCGCCGAGCCGCACCACGCCAACCCGGCTCAGATGGTTCCCCTCGACGAAGGCGTTCGTGAAATGCGTCGTTCCAATCATCACACCGGCCACCTCGGCTACCGACACCTTGGCCCGCGCCAACACGTCGCGGACTGCCTGGACGATGCCGGTCCCCACATCGGACGAGGTGGGCGCCTTGTGCTCGGCGAGGACCTCTCGTCCGCGCAGCACTACCGCATCGGTGTTGGTTCCTCCGACATCGACGCCGACCAACAGAGTTTCTCTCACTCGCCGCTCCCCGCTTCGGTCCGCCTCGGACTGGTTATTGCGACAATGCGGCCGACGGTGTTCAGTCGTCAAAGCGCTGATGGGTAGATCGGTTGAGAGTGAGCCCTACCCGGATGGGTAGGGCGTTAGCGGATCAAACCCCGCTCACGAGCGGTATTGATCGCCTGGGCCCGATGCCTTACGCCAAGCTTTTGAAAAATGTTCTTGAGGTGGAACTTGACCGTGTTCTCAGTCATCTGCAGCGCTCGAGCAATGAGCTTGTTCGACGATGCTCGGGCGAGTTCCGCAAGCACCTCGAGTTCGCGCGCACTCAAGGTCGTTGTGCGGGACTCCGGCTTCGCCGCTGCCAATCGCGCCAGCGCAGCACCGAGCACCTGGCGTGCGAGAGTGCTCGTTCCATGGTCCCGCGTCCACTGTCTAGCGTACTGCAGCAGCGGTATGGCGAGAGGCCCGGATTCGACCAAAAACTCGGTGTCATCCTCCCGGAGCGCCGGTTCGAGCAGCAAAACGAGCGCCGCTGCCGCGTCGTCCCGCGCGCCGCCGCCATACGCCGCCACCGCCGTCAGAAACTCAACCACACGCGCGTCACGGACCCGGTGGCCCGTCGCCGCAGCCGCCGCGAGATCGGCCAATATCAGGCGTGCTTCGGTCGGCCTTCCGGCGACGATCTCCAACTCGGCTGCGGCAATTCCATTGGCATGATGTTCGCGCCAGCCGAACGGCTGCTCGCGCCATTCTCCCGAACGCCATGACAGAGCAACCCGCGCCTCATCGAGGCGTCCGGCGCGCACGTGGAGCCGCGCGCGATGCGCACCAACCAGCCGCTGCAGACGGCTCAACCGACGCCGCTCCGCGGTAGCAGTTGCCCGCTCGAGGTAAGCCTCGGCCTGATCGAGAACGCCGGTGTTGAGCGCCAAACTGATTGCGGCGGCGTAGCCTTCCGCATACACATCGGTCCAACCATCGTACGCTTCAATGTGTTCCAGCGAACGCGCGAACAAATCGGCGGCGCCGGCTAGGTTGCCGCGCGCCAGAAGAGCGACGGCCAGGTGAATGTCGGCTACCGCGCGCAGTCCGCTGTCGACGCCGAAATTCTCCTCTGCGAGGTCGAGTGCCTCGCGAAACGTCGCCTCCGCTTCGCGCAGGTGACCCAGGTGCAACGAGGCGAGTCCCAGATGGAGCGCGCAGTAACTGAGGCCAAGCACGGAACCCAGGCTGCGCATTTCCCGCACCGCGCGGTCACAGGCGTCATGCGCGGCGTGCATCTCCCCCAGCGCAAGGCCGAGGAGACAAGCGGTATTGAGGAGCGCTGCGCGGCCGATCGCATCCTCCGGCGCCAGGGCCTCAATCTCCCGGTAGATCAACTGCAGTGCACCGGGTTCGACGGGCCGATCCTCGTATCTTGATACGAGATAGCCGACGACGTGGAGGTCGCGGCCAAGCGGAGTAGTGACCGGTATCGCGCCGCTCCGCTCTGCCGCGGTACGCGCCCCATCGTAGCGCCTGCGCGCGTCGACGACGGCACCTTCTTTGGCATCGAGGAAGGCGCGAAACAGGTCGACGCGTGGATACGCTGCCAAGCGATTCGATGGAATCTCCATGAGCAAGGCCCGCAGCAACCCTGCGCCGCCAAACACGATGAGCTCCCAACCACCGGTGCGCTCGATGAGACTTGCGGCACGATCGATATCGCCGGCCGCCGCCGCATGCCGTACCGCGTCCCGAATCATGCCGTGCTCCTCGAACCAGATCGAGGCGCGCGCATGGCACTGTCGTTCGAGATTGAGGTCCTGCCGATGCAGGCGATCACGCAGGAAGTCGGCCAGCAGCGGGTGCAGCCGATACCATTCACGAGCCTCATCGAGCGGCACGACGAGATGCGCGAGCGCCGGGAGCTTGATCAACTCAGTCCAAGCCTCGACGGAGCCGGTTACCGCCTCCACCAACCCTGAACACATCGTTTCGAGCGGCGCGGTCGCCTCGAGCGTCCCACGAGCCGCGGATGGCAAATCGCTGAGAACCTGTTCGGTCAGATACTCGGCGACCTCGGCGGTACGGCCCGAAAAGCCGGCGATCAGGGCGACTCGCTCTGGTTTTGCCGTAAGCCAGAGTCTCGCCAGCTGCACGGCTACGGGCCAGCCCTGGGTGCGGGCAGCCAGGAGTTCGCGTTGAGGCATCGCGAGATCCGGCACCAGCACTTCGATTTCGCGCGTACCAAACCGAAGTGCGTCCGCCTCAAACTCCAGTATCTCGCCGCGGGTGCGCAAGTCAGCGAGGAGCAGAGCCGGCCGGTTCCTCCCGGCCATCGCCACATGGACCAGCGGTAGCCCCGGCAGCAGCAACGGCCCCAGCACCTGTTCCGCGGTTGCGCGCGACAGATGATGAATATCGTCAATGAGCAACACCATCGGTTGCGAATCGCGCGCGAGCTGGCCGGCCACGGCCGCTACCGCTGCCGAAATTGGCGTGTCGGCAAACCACTGTTCGACGAGCTTCTCAACCGGTCCAAGATCGACGCCGGCGTCGATAAGGCTCATGGCGACATAGGTGAGAAGCTGTGCCGGGTCATTCTGCTCCGCCGAAACCGAGATCCATGCGGTTCTGGTGCCGGCCGCACGCAGCGCTCCCCGCCATTGGGCCAGAAGCGCGGTCTTCCCGTAGCCCGCCGGCCCGGTGACGAGGACGACCTTGTACACAGAGCCATCAGCCTCGAGACGTCTGAGCGCAGGCGTCGGCAACAACGCCACGCGGTAGGACGGCGGGGTTAGCCGTCCGCGGAAGAGCCAATGAAGATCCATGCCTGTCCTCTGCGCAAACTCCGCTAGTATCTTGGCGGCGCCCCACTAATGGAAGGAGATTGTCGATGAGCGGAATCACACTAACCCAAGCGAATAGAATTATCGAAGTAGCACTCTCCACCGCACGCGCGAAGCAATATCGCCCAATGGCTGTTGTCGTTCTCGACGAATCCGGGAACGTTCGCGCGCTCCAACGAGAGGACGGCGCCAGCATGTTTCGCGTCGACATTGCGACTGGCAAGGCCTGGGCTTCTATCGGAATGGGCGCTTCCAGCCGGACGTTGGGCGAGCGTGCTCGGGATAACCCCAACTTTTATGGTGCGCTGGCCGCTACTGCAGCGGGCAAGTTTCTGCCGCAGACCGGCGCAGTTCTCATCAAGAATGCCCACGGGCAGGTCCTGGGGGCAGCCGGTGCAAGTGGCGGCTCCGGCGATGAAGACGAATTGATTTGCATGGCTGGAGTTGTGGCCGCCGAACTTCAACATGCCTAGCAGATGCTAAGCAATGTTCGGGACATCGCCTCGATATCTGCGCGCAATATCTGCCCTGGTGGTGCTGGCCACGACCGCCCTCATCGGCGGTTCGGTGATCCGCGCGCCCGAAACGCAGCGCGCCGGCACGCCGGAGTGGACGCCTGTCGCTGAACGGCGCTTGAGCCATGGTCGCTTTGAAAACTTCACTGTCTACGCGCCTCACCCGGCACCCAAGGGCTTCGTGTTGTTGCTATCGGACGGCGGCTGGAATCAGGCCATGTCCGACATGGCGCAGCGGCTCGCGCAGCAAGGCGCCATGGTGGTCGGGATCGACACGGCGCGGTTCGACGCCGGGCTCGAAGCGGACGGCGCCGAGTGCGTATTTCCGGACGGCGACCTGGAAAACCTCAGCCATTTCGTCCAAGCCTATTATCATGTGCCGACGTATTTGAGTCCCATCTTAGCGGGGCGCTCCGCGGGCGCCGCCTTTGCGTACGCGATGTTGGCTCAGGCGCCGACCAATACATTTGCCGGGGCCGTGAGCATGGGATTCTGTCCGAGTTACGCTTTGCGCAAGCGCTTGTGCAAAGGCTCCGGGCTCGAGTCCAGGCCGCGCGCCCGAGAGGGGGGTGTCGATTTTTTGCCGTCCAAGCTCATCGGCAATCCATGGATAGTTCTCCAGGGCGGCGGACCGCAGGCCTGCGATGCAGCGGTCGTGCGCAGCTTCGTGGCGCAGGTTCCGAATGCGCAACTCATCGTCTTGCCCGTTCCTGCGCCCGCGCCGGGCAACTGGGCACCGCAATACGCGGCCGCCTTCGAAACGTTGATGGATCGAAATGCGCCCGCATCGAGGGCGGCCGCGCCCAGCGCTCTCAAGGACCTGCCGATCGTCGAGGTCGCGGCGCAGCCCGCCGCGCCATCGGATACATTCGCAATCATGCTGTCCGGCGATGGCGGCTGGGCGGGCCTCGATAAAGATGTCGCCGGAGCACTGACCGCTAACGGCATCCCCGTCGTCGGTCTCGATTCGCTGCGCTATTTCTGGAGCGCTCGCACGCCGCGAGGTTTAGCCGCGGATCTCGACCGTATGATCCAGTACTATCTGAAGCAACTCGGCAAGCAGCGAGTGATGCTGATCGGCTATTCGCAAGGGGCTGACGTACTGCCCTTTGCGGTGAATCGCCTGAGCGAAGCGATGCGTTCGCACGTAGCGCTGACCGCCGTGATGGGAATGTCCGAACACGCGTTGTTCGAATTCCATATGAGCAGTTGGATCTCGGATGACAACTCAGGACCGCCAACCCGGCCGGAAATCGAACGGATCACCGGCATACCCGTGCTCTGCATGTACGGGGAAGACGAAAGCGACTCCCTGTGTCCCCACTTGGATCCTCGCAAGGTCATGCTCGTGAAGCTCAAGGGAGGCCATCATTTTGACGGAAACTATGCCGGCCTGGCGCGGACGATTCTTGCCTCAGCCCGCCATTGAGCGTGAGCCCCATGGGCGGTCAGGGTGAATCCGTACGCAATCGCCGTACGCGAGCTCCGTCCGCCCACGATCTCCGTACGCAATTGAAATGCGAGTTCGTACATACTTTTATCAGTATCATGCCCAAGGAAGCCCGCCATGATCCATCTTAGAACCCTTGCGGTTGTCATAGCCTGCGCGGCCATCAGCCTCGCGGGGTGCGGCGGCGGTGACGGTGGCCGTCCCGCGCCGCCGGCCATTACGACCCAAATAATGAGCGACGCGGGGTTTGACGGCGATATCGAACAAACTTCGTCGACCACATTCTTCGTCACCCAGGGCATGTCTCCAAGTGTTCAAAGTGTGTTTGCCGGCATCGATCCTGCGGCTCTCACCGAGTTCCGGGCGTTCCTGGACTTCCCGCTGACGGGCACCGGCGGTGTCCCGAGTAACGCAATCATTGATTCGGCGTTCCTCGATATATATATCAACAGCTTCCAACCAATTACCGGCTCGCTTCCCATTCTCGTCGAGCTCGTATCCTTTCAGCCGCCGACCTTGGTCGACACTGATTTCGACCGTACGCTCCAGCCGCCGCTGGCATTCACGGTAGTCTCACCGCCCTTTACCCAAGCGGATGTCGGTACCAACGTGTCGATTGACGTCACTTCATTGATGGTGCAGGCGCAGCAGTTGGGACTCGTCGACTTCCAGGTGCGCATCATGGAGGATTTAGGGCCGGCCATCCCCGGACTGATCGAAATTAACGACAGCACGGGAGCGGATCGACCATTGCACGCACCGCTGCTGACGGTCACCTATTTCTAGTTTCTGGTTCCATGTCGCGATGGAACGCCGTCTAGGCGAGGTGCTTGAATCGGGGCCACACTGCCGGCGACAATTACCATTGTGCGCCGCGCATGGCCAACGGAGTCGTCAATCATGCTCAAACACACATATCGCTCCAGGAGCGGTTCGACCGGCGTGTGCGGCGTGGACATCTACGAATATTTCGACCGGTTGACCGTCATGATCACCGAATTCAA
>DASXYI010000066.1:0-4695 GCA_036502605.1 Steroidobacteraceae bacterium | reverse complement strand
CGCCGCTGCCGTTATCTATCGCGGTCCTGCCCTTCAATAATCTCAGTGACGACCCGGACCAGGAGATTATCGCCGCGGGCATCAGCATCGATCTGACGACGGACCTATCGCGGATTCCGGGCGCATTCGTGATTGCGCACGGGACCGCGCAGTCCTTCAAAGGACAGAATGTCGATGCCAGACAAGTCGGCCGCGATCTCAATGTCCGCTATGTAATCGAAGGTAGCCTGCGTCGATCGGGGGATGAGGTCCGCATCGATGTCGGGCTGATCGAAGCGGGGAGCGGACGCCATCTCTGGACCGAGCGCTTTACGCTCGAGCGGAACGAGATTGCCGCCTGGCAGGACGAAATCGTTGGCCGGATTGCCAGTGCGCTCAATTTTCGCCTTGCCAGGGTCGAGACCGAGCGCACGCTCCGTGAGCGGCGCGACTATCCCGATGCCTACGACCTCACGACGCAAGGCTGGGCTCTGATCTATACGGCGAAGTCGCCGGAAAACTACGACGCCGCACGCAACCTCTTTCGGCAGGCGCTGGGGCGCAATCCGGAATCTGCTAATGCTCTCGCCGGGCTTGGCTGGTCCTCGGCGATCTCGGTGCTCAACGGCTGGAGTGCGTCACCGGCCGCAGACGTGTCTGTTGCGGAGGGAGCGGTCGCTCGATTGCTCGTCATCGACCCAAATCATGTCGTCGGCAATCATGTAAGGGGTTTTTTACTCCGCCTCCAGCGGCGTACCGGCGCAGCGCGCGAGGCCTTCCGGACCGTGGCGGCGCTCAATCCGAATTTCGCGCCGGCCCACGCGCAGTTGGGCGTGACGGCGATCGAGTCCGGTCGACCCGAGGAAGCGATCGAAGCAATCGAACGCGCGATCAGGCTCAGTCCACGTGACCCGGATCACAGCCTTTGGCTATCCTTCATCGGCATTGCAGAACTCCATCGCGGGCGGTTGCAGGAGGCGGTCTTCTTCCTTGGTCGCGCGCTTGAGGTCGATACCTCGACCGCAACAGGGATCCAACGCGCGTATCTCGCCAGCGCGCTGATGCTCGTCGGACGCACGACCGAAGGTCGCGCCGCGCTTGCCGAATTCCGCAAGGCAAAGCCTTCGGCGACGATCGCAAGCTTACGGGCGGCCGCACGTTCGACCGACGCCGCGTTTATTGCCCAACAGGAACGCTTCTTCGGGGGTCTTCGGATGGCCGGCTTGCCGGAATAATACCAACTGCCACAGCTCGAATATCGATTTCAAGTCGTTATACCGATTGTGCCGTTTCGGCCAATAACAAGCGCCTGCGATGCCCACTGCTTGCCCCAGCAGCTTCAGCCTTAGATCAGCCAAAGAGCCACTACTGATCGGCGATTGACTTAGGCGGGATGTTTTTTCTTAGCCCATCACGTCATTCGGAGTAAAAGGAGATGCCGGTCGCTATTGGACTAAAGCGGACACTAACTGGCACTGGCGTGGAATGCATTCGTTGCGAATGACCCAGAGCGGAAATCGGCACTGTCAACCAAAAGGGTCAATAGATATCCAAGTCATGCGCTGCTACCACTTTGCCCTTGTAGGTCTGCCGAATTTCCTCAATCAAGGCATCCTTCTGTACCGGCCCCATCGTGTCTTCTCCCGCCGTCGAGCGATGATAGGTGATGAGAAGAGCAGGCTTCACGGCATTGGCGATCTTCGCCAGTTCGACCGATGAAGTGTGGTGCCTTCGCCGGAATTCCGGCGAAGGTTTCGCCGCATGGCGCGCTTCCGCCAATGAATAGGCTTCGTGGATCAGCACATCGCAGCCGCGGCTCCGGTCGAGCAGTTCCCGCGTAGGCGCGGTATCGCCGGATATCACGATGGCGCGGTCGGGGGTGTCGAAGCGATAGCTGAAGGAATCGACCATCTCCTCGTGCCACGCGGGGAATGCCGTTACGATGACATTACTGTCCCGATAGACCACACCGGGCACGATCTCATGCGCGGTGACCTTCCAGCCGGTCGGATTGTGCTGGTTCAGACCGCCGCTGCGTCCGTCAATGTCCACCTGCCACGCCTTCAGCACGTGCTCGGTCATGGCCTTGATGCCTTTCGGGCCGTAGACTCCGAGCGGGTCCCTGCGGCCCATGACCCAGGGCGAAAAGATGAGATCAGGATAGCCGACGGTGTGATCCGAATGCATGTGGGTCAGAAACACGGTCTTGATATTGACGCCACCGTAGCCGAGCGCAGTGGCGCCTTTCTCATACGCGGCCGTGGCGCGCCGGATCACGCCCGGGCCAAAGTCAATGAGATAGGGCGTGTCATTGACGATGATGGCGGTCGCCGGGCCGGAACGGCTGGGATCGGGGCGCGGCGTACCAGTGCCGAGCATGACGACGCGCGTCGGTCCAGACATCTCAATTCACCTGCATCCCGGTGTCCTTGATCACCTTGACCCATAATTTGGCATCGGTTTCGAGGCGCGCCCGGGCCTCGGCGCCCGACGAGCCGGCGATCTCGATATTCAGCTTGCCAAACCGATCGATCAGATCGGGCGCTTGCAGCGCATTGCGCACTTCACGTTCGATGAAGCTGGCGACCGGCTCTGGCGTGGCGGCTGGCGCCAGCAGCACGAAATAGGTCTGGCGCTGAAAATCATATCCCGCTTCCGCAATAGTCGGAATGTCTGGCACTAACGGCGAGCGCTCGGCGGACGAGATCGCGAGCGCTTTCAAACGCCCCGCGCGGATGTGCTCGATTACGCCGCCGATGCCCACGAACCCAAATTTGATCTGGCCTGCCGCAAGATCGATCGCCAATTGCGCGTTGCCACGATAAGGCACCGGTGTTGCTGGAAATCCAGCCATCATGCGGAAGAGTTCCATGGTGAGGTGGCCGGGACTCCCATTGCCTCCGTGTGCGTAACTCACCGGATTCGCTTTGGCATAAGCGACGAACTCAGCCACCGAATTGACCGGGACGGATGGATGCACGACCAGCATCTGGCTGCTGCTCGCGAGTATCGAGAGCGGGCGCAAATCCGCCTGCGGGTTGAAAGATAGCTTTTTGTACAGCGTCGGATTTACGGTCAATGTTGTGTCGAGCGCGACCAGCAATGTGTAACCATCGGGAGCAGACCGAGCGACGAATTCGGCTGCGAGGTTTCCACCTGCGCCAACGCGATTGTCCACGATGACTGTCTGCTTGAAAGTTGCCGACAGCTTGTCCGCCAGCGCGCGCGTCACCAGATCATGGGGGACGCCTGCGGGCCGGTCGATGATGATCCTGACCGGGTGCTGGGGATAGGACTGCGCTGAAAGCGGCGCCGTAGCGAAAACGCTGCAAGCGGCGGCGACAGCCATCAGCCAGGATCGCCTCACAATCATATTTGTCTCCCTCGCCGTCAAAGCCCTCATTAAGGGGCTGCACATTCCGCACCATGCGTCTAGCTGACGTAACTGAACAGTTCTATTATCCTGCACCTGGTTAGCAACGTTGCTAAGGGGGGGACGGCCCATGCGCTGGAACGACCGGATCGGGCGGCGGATCAAGCTGAGCGACCTGCACATCCTCATAGCCGTCGCACAAAACGGCAGCATGGCAAAAGCGGCGAGCCAACTTGCTGTGTCACACCCGGTGGTCTCGCGATCGATCAGCGATCTTGAACGCATCCTCGGCGTGCAACTTCTGGAGCGAAATCCGCGTGGCATCGAACTGAATGACTACGGGCGGGCGATGCTCAGCCGCAGCAACGCTGCTTTCGATGAACTGCGCCAAGGCGTGCAGGACATTGAATCCCTTGCTGACCCGACCGTCGGCGAAGTGCGGATCGGAACCACGCCACCGCTCTCCGCAAGCTTTGTCTCCACCGTCATTGAGAGACTTGGCAAGCGCTATCCGCGGATCGTCTTTCATGTCGCAATCCATGGCGGTGAAGACCAACGGGCCAAGCTGCACGAACGCCGCACCGATCTCATGATCTTTCGCGATCCCCACGCGATCGACGACGATCTATTAAATTTTGAAAGCCTGTTTGAAAGTCCCTATGTCGTGGCAGCCGGTACCAAGAGTCCATGGATAGGGCGGCGGCGCATCAAGCTTGGCGATCTAGTCGATGAGATGTGGGCGCTGCCGGCGCCAGAGAACCCAGTCGGGACGTTTGTGGCGAGTGCCTTTCGGGAGAGTGGCCTCGCGTTGCCCCGGACGACCGTTGTTGCCAACGCTCTCGAATTGAGGGCCAATCTCTTGCGGACGGGACGCTATCTTTCGATTCTGCCGGAATTCTGGCTGCAATTCCCTATCCGACACCCGTTCATTAGGAAATTGCCCGTCGTATTGCCGGCCCAGAGTGGGCCGATCGGAATTTTCACGCTGAAAAACCGCGTATTGAACCCGACGGCAAAGCTTTTCATCGAGTGCGCGCGCGAGGTTGCGAAGCCGATGGCGACGCGGTTTAGGTAGTCGCTTTGACCGCTCCTGACCCATTTTGTTGCAGAAGTACGTTGCGGCGTTCTGCCACCAATGATTCTGTCGTTGTCACGTAGAATCGGGCATCGGCGGAGGCGGCGATGATGGGGCGAAGCAGCCAGGATCAGGGGCAGCTGTTCTATTCGTTCAATCTCGAAGCGATCGTTCCGGACGACCATCAGGTTCGCGCCATTGCTCGAATGTCGATCCGGAGCAGGCACGTCGCGCGGTCAAAGAGTATCTGGCCACGCTCGACGATCCG
>DASXYI010000065.1:0-12363 GCA_036502605.1 Steroidobacteraceae bacterium | reverse complement strand
CGCGTAACCGACACCGTAGCGATAACGCGGCCAATAGCCCCGGTAATAGCCGTTAGTGGGAGCGTAGCTGTACGAATAGCCATATCCAGGGTAGGCGTACCCATAGCCAACGGAGTAAGGATAGCTGTACCCATAGTAAGGGAATCTCTGATCAGCCTGCGAAAGCTGGCACACTGGCACTGTTGATTCGGAGGTGGCGTCCGATGGACGGGCAACTGAGCTTTGCGTCGCTGGACTTTACGAGCAAGAAGAAGCGCACGAAGCGCGATGTGTTTCTGGCTGAGATGGCGGCGGCGGTGCCGTGGTCGGCCCTGGAAGCGATCATCGAGCCGCATTATCCCAAGGTTGGTCCGCAGGGCGGTCGCCGGCCGTTCCCGATTGCTGTTATGTTGCGCATCTATTGCCTGCAGCAATGGTACAGCCTGTCGGACCCTGGTGCCGAGGAGGCGCTCTACGACATCCAATCGATGCGCGCCTTCTGCCATCTTGAACTCGGCCGCGACGCGATCCCCGATGAGACGACGATCTTGAACTTTCGGCATCTGCTGGAGACGCATGCGTTGACGCAGGCGGTGTTCGAAGCGGTGGCGGAGCATCTGGAAGCGCGCGGCGCGTTGCTGCGGGGCGGCACGATCGTGGATGCGACCCTGATCGCGGCCTCGCCCTCGACCAAGAACGCGGCGGGCCAGCGCGATCCCGAGATGCGCTCCTCAAAGAAGGGCAACCAATGGTACTTCGGCATGAAGGCTCACATCGGGGTCGATGCCCGCAGTGGGCTTGTGCACACAGTGGGCGTGACGAGTGGCAGCGTGCATGACGCGAAGGTGATGGACCGTTTGATCCGCGATGACGACGCCGCGGTGTATGGTGATAAGGGCTACGCCAGCGGCACAAGGAAGCGCGCTGCCGAAGCGGCGGGCGTGCTCTGGGCGGTGAAGGAGAAGGCCATGCCCGGACACAAGCTGACAGTCCGGCAGCGTGCCCGCAATCGCCGGTTCGGCAAGGTGCGCGCGAAGGTCGAGCATGTGTTCCGTGTCATGAAGTGTCAGTTCGGCTATCGCAAGGTGCGCTATCGCGGCCTCGTCAAGAATGCCGCGCAGGTGTTCTCGCTGCTGGCACTGGCCAACCTATACCTGGCACGCAGGACACTTGCGTCTGCATGAGGATGAAAGGGGCCAAAGAGCTCCGTGCATCACCGTGGCAAAGGTTACTTTGTTAAAAATGCTTCGTCCTAAGCCGCCAACGCCGATATCGCGGCGTTGATCAGAGGTTCCCTAAGTGGAAACCGGATGTGGGCCTGTTAATTCCAGTTACTCCTTCAAAAGTAAGGGCAAAACAGCCGGTATTTTTCGTTGGTGCAGAAATAGCGAAGCGCATCAATGTTCCATTTAGTAGCGATTTCGTAACTCGGCGAGAAGCGCTGCCAGAATTGAAGAATGTCAATCGCGACGAACGCTTGCGGCTACTAAAGGGAGCTCACGACGTCCAAAAAAGCAAAGTAGTCGGGCAAAAAATCCTTCTATTCGATGACCTATTCCAATCAGGGTCAACAATGAGCGCGATAACCGCCGCACTTCTCGATGCGGGCGCGAAGGCGGTATTTGCCCTGACGCTGACTCGGACTCAATCATGACGAAGGTTTTTGTAGGCGGATCACGGAGAATTAGCCGTCTCAACGCGGAAATTCGCAATCGGTTAGATCGTGTCGTCGATGCCGGATTCAAAATCATCGTCGGCGACGCCAATGGCGCGGATAAAGCTGTACAAATTTATCTCCAGAGCAAATGCTACGATGCAGTCGAGGTATTTTGTGCAGGGCACGCTTGCCGAAATAATGTTGGTAATTGGCCTACTCGAAAGGTAGCGGCTGACAAACTTAGGGGGTTCGATTTTTATGCAGAAAAGGACCGGGTAATGGCTGACGAGGCCTCTTACGGTCTCATGATTTGGGATGGAGAGAGCATTGGTACGTTAATGAACGTGGTCCGGTTATTAGGCAAGAAGAAGCCAGCAGCGGTATTTGTTTCGAAGGCCAAAGAATTCGTTGACCTACATAATCCGGATGAATTCCGCCATTTTCTTAATGATCACGCTCCCGAGATACAGCCGGAGCTGGAATCTCGAGCAACATCCGAATTGAGCTTGCTCAAGCGTCGGTCACAGATGAGCCTTCTGTAGCCACTGGCATTTGGCCGCCGTTCATGCTACGTTCCTTGTTCTCTTGAGGTGATTCTCCTTGCCTGAGCCCGTTGATCCCAGAGCCGTTGCTAATCTCCTCCTCAAGGAGGCGCGATTGCGGGGGCACCGCATTTCGAACTTGAAGCTCCAGAAGCTACTTTTTCTGTGCCACGCGTTTTATTTGGTGGACACCGGACGCCCGCTTGTGCGGGGAAGCTTCGAGGCGTGGCAGTATGGCCCGGTGCATCGTGAGGCGTACGACGCGTTCAAGTCTTTCGGTGCCGAGGCGATCACAGGAGATGCCGAGAGGTTCGATCCGATGACTGGTACGCGGAAGCCAATCGCATTGCCTGCGGATCGCGCCCTGCTTGATATCATTCAGAAGGTCGTCCAATTCTACGGCAGCAAGTCGCCGGGTGAACTTGTCGATCTGACCCACGCCAAGGATGGCCCCTGGGATCATGTTGTGATTGCGGCGAAAACTAACGCGAATATGGGATTGAAGATAAGCGACGGAGTGATTGCAGAGCGTTTCAAGTACCTGTGGTTTGGAAAACAGCCGAATTGTAAGGACAAGGAACCAGATGAAGACGCCCCGCTCGTTACCTGAGACGGACCTAGCACGCGTTGCATTGCAGCCGGATGATCAAAAGCGGATTGTGTTGCGCGGAGTGCGATCATTCGTCCCACCGCACTCATTGTCACCGCTTAGGAAGGTTGCCGGCGCGCTCTATTCGGCTCGGCCTTCCTTGTTAGAATTGCCGAAGTGTACCTGGCCCGAAATCGACGCTGCCATTAAACGATACTGCGGGACGAACCTACACTGGATCGAGCCGAACGTGTCGTTGGCCAAGCTACTGTTCGAATACAATGAGCAGCGCGAGATAAAGGCGATGGAATGGGAATTTCCGTTCATCCCTGTGGGCCATGGAGCCAAAATCAAGTTCTGGCACGACTTCTATTCCATCCAAGATGGGGTACCGGTGCTGTCGTTCCTCGACCCTCGGCTGACTGACGGTCTCGGCATCTTTGGCCGGACATTTGTGTTCTCGGCTATGCATCACAACATCGCCATCGGTGACTTTGAAGGTGCGCGGTTGGAAATCATTCGATTCCCGTTAGATAAGTATACCGGCAACCGAGAGGTCGAAGTTTTTACGTTCGATTCGCGCGACGTCATCGCAGAGGTCGCATTAAATCAAGCCATCGACGATACCTACAAGGTCTGGCGCGAAATCTTGGCAGAGCGGAAGGCGGAGGCGCGTCGGCAGCAGCCGCCGACCGGCGCCGATGAAGGTGGGTTCGGCTTCTAATCCACATGGAATGAGGAAGTAGCCCGTAGCCGATCTGCAAGGCGGCGGGTTGCGGCTTCGCCTAACCCGCCTACGCGCTATCCCCTCGCCGGCAGGATGGCGATTACCTCCACCTCGAGCTGATAGGCCGGATTGGCGAGCCGCGAAACCTGCAGCAGGGTGTGGCCCGGCAGCGCCGCCTTGTTCGGGAAGTAGCTGCCGCGCACGTCGCGATAGATCGTGGCATTGGCGTCGAGATTGGTGTGATAGGCCGTCATCTTGACGATGCTCGAAGCAGGCGGCGACCGAGGCCAGTAGCGAGTAGCCCGGATGAAGCGCAGCGAAATCCGGGGTTGATCCGTCCGCGTCATCCCGCATTCCGCTTCGCTCCCATGCGGGCTACAAGCTAAGATAAGCATCATGGCAAAGCATCGAATCTATACAATGGCCTTCGCAAGCGTCTATCCGCTTTACGTTGCCAAGGCGGAGAAAAAAGGACGCACGAAGAACGAAGTCGATGAAATCATTCGCTGGCTGACAGGATATGGTCAGAAAGAGTTAGACGCCCAACTAAAAAAGAAAACGGACTTCGAGATTTTTTTCGCGGAAGCTCCCCAGCTGAATTCTTCGCGGGCTTTGATCAAAGGCGTGATTTGCGGTGTCCGGGTGGAAGACATCAAAGAGCCAACCATGCAGGAAATCCGCTACCTGGATAAACTGATCGACGAGTTGGCAAAGGGAAAAGCAATGGAGAAGATTCTGCGGAAATAGCAAATAGCCTGGATGAGCGACGGGACAATCCGGGGAACGTTGCAACGGGCATCCCGCATATCGCTTCGCTCATGCGGGCTACAACTGCGCGAGGTTGCTACACGTGTCTGATGTGCGCCCTCTTGTCTTGCTGCTGGCCGCGGCGCTTGCGGCCGCAGCCGTCACGAGGGTAGCCGCGCAGGAAGTCCGCTGCGAGGACGTCGAGAGCATCGGCGTGGCGGTGATGGACCGCGACGGCGTCATCACGCTCCGCATCCGCTCGCTGGCGCCCGGCCCCATCGCCGAAAGCGAGATTCGCTACGCGCCGAACGACCCCCGCTACGATGAGATCGTGAAACACCTCGGCGGCCTATCGCCCGGACAGACAAAGCCCGTGCGGCCGTGGTGTTGAGAGAGCCCGTAGCCCGTAGGATGGGTTGAGCCTAGCGAAACCCATCACCTTGCAGCAACGATGGGTTTCGGTGCGCTCAACCTACCTACGCCGCTGCGCTTCATCCGGCCGGCTACGGCGGCATTGGCCTAAGACAATCCCCTTCTGCCGACCGGTAACTTCCCGTCAAACCCCGCCTGCTACGCTGGCACCGAGGTCTGATCATGGGCACGCAAGAGCAGGCATCGCCTGCGCAGATGAAATCGATCGGCATCGGGCTCGGCCTTGTCGGGCTCTATGGCATGCTGATCGGGCTCGAGGTCGTGCCGGTCCCCGGCGGCCGCGACAATTTGCATGGCCCGTTGTGGATAGGGACCCTGCTCGGCTTCGTCGGCTTGCTTGCTGGCGGGGCCTGTCTCATCCAGGCTTTTGGCCGCGCCAGCGCCGGCGCCGAACTGCCCGCAGACGCACCGTTGTGGATGCGCACAGCCTCCTATCTCATCGGCGTCGCTCTGTTCGCCGCATTCGCAATGCTCGGAACCTGGGTCGCTTTCCTGGGCGACGCGCGCTATTTCTCCGGCGGCATCCCGTTCCTCGGCGCCGGCAATATCCCGCTCGCACGCATCATGTTTGGCTTCGGCGCGCTGATCTGCTGGCTCGCCACCATCGGCTACGCCGTGCAAGGCGCCCGCAAGCTGCTGCGACCCGCCCGGTAGCAATCACTTGATGGTCATATCCAAAGCCGCCAGCAATCGTAGCCCGTAGGATGGGTTGAGCCCTTGCGAAACCCATCGCCTTGCAACAACACCGTGATGGGTTTCGCTTCGCTCAACCCATTTTGCGCGTCCGACATTTCGCTGGCGACCAATCCGGGCACTTAGTATTGTAGCTGACCACGCGCGATCCATCCCCTGGGATGGATTGAGCCTGGCTGGCGGGGCATTGTGATCGGACGGAGCAAAGTACGATGAACGTCGCGACGACGGACTGGAAGCGCGAGTACCAAACCCCGCATGGCCTTACGGTTCGCCCCGCGTCACCGATCGTCGGGGCTCGCATCCTCGGGGTCGATGCCTCGCAGCCGATCTCCGATGCGGTGTTCGGCGACATTCTCGACACCTGGCATCGGTTTTCGGTCGTCGTGTTCCCGGGACAGACATTGGACGAAGACCAGATGGTGGCTTTTGCCGAGCGCTTCGGGCCGCTCAGCCAGTCGGCCTCGCCGCGCGCCCATCACAAAAAAAGCAACGCTGCGATCATGTTGATCTCCAACGTCCGGGAGGACGGCAAGCTGATCGGGGCGCATCCCGACGGCGAGATGCACTTCCACACCGACCAGTGTCATCAGGAGAAGCCATGCTCGGCGACCATGCTTTACGGCATGGACATTCCAAGCCAGGGCGGGGACACCTGTTTCGCCAGCGGCTACTACGCCTATGAGACGCTGCCCGCCGATCTGCGGCGCAAGGTCGAAGGCAAGCGTGCGATGAATGTCTACGACTACACCCACGCCGATACCCGCGGCGGCACTTTCGAGGTTCGCGAGGGCGTGCCGCATGCCTCCCATCCGGTGGTTCGCACGCACCCTGTCACCGGCCGCAAGGCGCTTTACGTCAATCGGTTGATGACGGGCTTCATCGAGGGCATGCCGCGCGAGGAAAGCGACGCGGTTCTCGAGCAGCTCTTTCTGCATCAGGAAAGGCCGGAATACGTCTATGCGCACAAGTGGACGCCGGGCGATCTGGTGATCTGGGACAATCGTTGCCTGCTGCACGCTCGCACAGATTTTGATGCCTCGGAGCGCCGGATGCTGCGCCGGGTCACGATCCTTGGTGAGAGGCCGGTCTAGCGTCCCGATTCCGAAGTTGGCCTCAATTTTGCTACGCCGTTGTTTGCGAACGTCGGAATCGAAGCACGCTAGCAACCTTGTTCCAGTGTGGCGCTCCAGATTCGCGGCCTACCGCATACACGGTTGGGGGAGGGAGAATCTCATGCTGAGCGCTCGATCGACTGCCGGTTCGATGACTGGCTTCCCGTGGCTGGCTAGCATGAACCGCGGACTGCGCGGCACGCGCGCCGCGTTCCTGATCGTCACGTTTCTCTTAGCGACGATCACCGGACGTCCGGCTTGGTCGGATGATAAATCGGTGAACTTCAAAGGCACGACCATCAACATCGATGTCGGTTTCGGGCCCGGCGGCGGCTACGATCTTTATGCACGCGTGCTGGCCCGGCATCTGGGCAAATACCTCCCCGGCAACCCGACTGTAATCGTCCGCAGCATGCCGGGCGGCGGTTCGCTCCGAGTGGCCAATTACATCTATTCCGTGGCGCCCAAGGACGGCAGCGAACTCGGCGTGATCGCGGCGTCGGCCGCGATGGACTCCCTCATGGGGAATGATCAGGCGGCATTCGAAATCGCCAAGTTCGGCTGGGTTGGCTCGATGGACCAGGACGTTTCATTCTGCGGCGTCTGGGACCGACCCGAAAATCCGAAAACCTTCCAGGAAATGCTGACGCGCGAGACGACATTCGGCGCGACCGGCGCGGGAGCAACGAGTTATACGCATCCGCTCATTCTGAAAAATATGCTCGGTGCGAAGGTCAAGCTTATCAGTGGATTTGCCGGCACCAAGGAAACGAACCTCGCGATGCAGCGTGGCGAGGTCGCGGCAAGTTGCTCGCTGTTCGGATCCACGATCACGACGACCTTGATGGACGACGTGAATTCCGGCCGCCTCAAGCTGTTTATCCAGATGGGTCCGCAGCCATCCAATCAATTCGGCGCGGTGCCGAGCGTCTACGACTTTGCCAAGACCGAGGAGGATCGCAAAGTCCTTGCCGTCCATTTCGACCAGATACTCCTTGCCCGGCCCATCATCGCCCCATCCGGCATGGCGCCGGAGCGTCTTAAAGTTTTACGGGCCGCTTTCGATGCGGCCATGAAGGATCCGGACGTGGTCGGAGATGCCAAGCGGCAAAACCTCGTCATCAACCCCGTCAATGGCGGCGATGTCGAAAAAATGCTCGTTCGATTTGCGAACTACCCGCCGAACATTATCGCGCAGGCGCGGGCAGCGATCGGGCGATAGCCCGCACCCCGTAGGATGGGTTTGAGTCCTTGCGAAACCCATCGCTCTGCTTCGACGCACACACCACGATGGGCTTCGCTTTGCTCAACCCATCCCACGGCGCTCAAACTTTGGCGAATTGCTCCGCGCTCATGACCTCGATGCAGACGAAGGGTTCGTTGCCTTCGACCCAGGCATCGTGTCCGGGCGGGATGGTGTAGGAGTCGCCCGCCGCGATCGATTTTTGCGAGCCGTCATTCATTTTGACCGTCAGACGGCCGGACACCACGTGTCCGACATGGCTGACCTGGCAGCTATCGGTGCCGACAACCGGCTTGATGCATTCCGACCATCGCCAGCCCGGCTGCATCTTCAAGCGCCCGAGCGTGAAGCCCGGCAGACGCACTACTTCCACCCGCGTCTTATCGGGCGAGCGAACCTCGTCGGGCTTGTCGTGCGACTTGGCGGCAAACGTATCGACGTTCATCCCGTCAGACATGGCATTCTCCGTGTGAAGCCGAGGGGCAGGTGTCGCAGCGTAATCCGCCATGCTGCCGCGCTGCAAGCCGGCGGGTAGGGCTTCGCCTACCCGCGCCTGCGCCGCTACATCCCCGGCACCGGCATGATCTCGGTGATCTCGATCCAGGCGCCCGGCCACTGCAGATGCGGATGGTCCTTGCCGAACAGCTTGGCGGCCGCCTCATGCGAATCGGCCTGCACGACCGAATAGCCGCCGACTTCGTTCTTGTAATCCTTGGCGCCATTGGCATCGACGCGCTGGGTCTTTCCGAGCGGGCCGCCGCCATCGACGATCGACGCCTTGTTGGCGCCCATCCATTTCATCCACGCGTCCATGCCCTGCTTCTGCTGCTCGGGGGTCACGTTTTTCATCCACTGCTCGAACTGCGCCGCGGGCGCCATGTATAGGACCATGAACTTCTTCATCACGCTTTCTCCTCGCCGCTCGTGGAAAGAAACACTGTGCGCGGCGACAGCATCGCCGGCGTTGTCGGCAGATAGTGCGTATCAAGCGCACCCACTCTACGAAAATATTGCGACAATTTGCCGGCACCGGCCCATAGAGCCGGTCAGGCGGACCTCAGGCCGGAGTTGCGCTCGTTTCGCTCACCGCCACCGGTGATGGCTTTCGCTGCGCTCAACCTATCTACGCTACGTGCTCATCCCACTCACATCATTCGAGCGCATGGGAAATCTGCTTGAGTCCGGATCGGGCTTGTTCGACAAGATCGGTCAGAGACAGCCCGGCTTGGCAACTGCTTCGCGTGTAGGCATTCACTGCAAGCCAGAGCACAGCCAAGGCGAAGAGACGATTTAGGGTGAACGAGGCAGCCCACTTCAGCATGTGGGCTCGCTCAGTTCAGACACCCGCCTGGCGAGCTGGTCGCGCTTCTTCTCAAGCACCTTGATGCGCCTCGCGGCTTCGACGGAGAGTACCGGTACCCCTTCCGACTGCAGAAACGCGACGCCGGCCTGTTTATCTTCGCGCCAGACAATTTGAGCGCGTCGACTGTCTCCTTTTTGCGGGATCAAGAGATCAAATTCGGTAGGGACTAACGCCGTGTGGCCGAAGACGATTTTTGCGCCAAACTGGGACAGGTTCCGCACGAGGCAGTCCAGGACTGACCGCCGGTTATTAAACGCAACCTGCCCACCAAGATAAGTGCGACCGCGGTGTACTGTCCGACGCTCTTCCATTGCAGACCCTCTCCCGTTGGCACAAGTGGCAGGCTTCGCCATCGGAGACAGCAATCGACGGGCCAATCGGCCTGGCCCCGGAGCGCGCGCTAAAGGACTGATTACACTCAGTAGCCGGTAGGATGGGTTCAGCGCTTGCGAAACCCATCCTCGGCGCTAGACCGACCGCATTAATTTTTTGGTTTCAGGGCGTCTAGCACCCGCTCTCCGACCTGCTTTCCGACGATCTCTCCTACGACATTGGACCAGCGGAAATGCACCCCGCCGTAGAGCCGCGAGATCGCCTCTTCCTCTTCGTATTCTCGGATGCTGTTGAACGACCTAGGGGCTGCAGTCGGCACACTCGCTACCGAGAATGGGAAGGGGCCGGAGCCAAAGAGCCCTTGCAGCACCAAGGAGCTGGCGGCCCCAACGCCGCAATGCGCACAAGGATATTCCGGGTGCATCGGCTCACTCAGCAGAGCTGTAAAGGTGGCGCCCCCGCCCGCGCGGATTGCTGTTGCCGGCCGCCAGGAATTGTAGGTGTACTTCGCGTCCCAAATGGCAAGCTGCGAATCCATCGTCGCGAAATTCAGCAGAGCCATTGCCCTGGCTGATTGGACGATATCGAGCGCCTTCGCTTGCACGGCATGTCGCGCGATCGCGTTCCAAGGTATGAACCCCGGCGGCACGTGATACAAAGCAATATCCGTCTGCGCCTTGGTCCGTATCGTGCTCGCCTTGTCGCCGATCGCCTTTACCTCAGCCAGGTCACGAAGAAATTGCTCGCTATCGAGAGCCGGCGGCGGCGGCGGGCGAAATTGGCTGGATCTCTCCAAAATGAAAGGCCTCATCTTGCCAAGTGACGGCGAGGCCATCACTGCGGTCGAGGTCAGCACATAGCGGCCGGGTCCAGCGACCGGTGTATAAGCCGGAGAAAAGTCCGCTCCATCGTCTGCGCACAACGCCAAAATCGCGGCGGCTGCCCGCTCTCCGACTGAAATTCCGGCCGCCTTGTCCGCGCCCTCGGGAATTCCAGCCAGCAACACTTGGTGCCGCCGTTCGAGGGTGGATTCCTGCCCGGGCAAGAGCGACGCCAACACGCGATACGCCGCCGCCGATGCCGCCGCCGGCGCGGAAGCGCCCGCCGGCGCGTCCACGTAAGCCTTGAAGGGCTGGAACCGGGGCTCGATCGAATTCACTGCTTCGAACATTGCGAGGTGGACCATGGCCATGCCTCGCGTCGGGGCTCCGGAAGGAAGCTGCGCCCTCAGCAGCGTGGTCAGCGCAGTCTGATTCCATTCAGTGATAATGTCTGCGCGTACCGGATTTTGCGTGAGGAACAAGCCTAGGACAGCACCAGTCAGCGCGCAGCAGAGGCGAGCCATCAATTGTCGCATGAACTCCTCCCACGTGAGCCAAAAGCGGTAGCATCATACGATATGTCGAGGCCCTTGCCATCCGCTCCTCACTCAGGTCAGCCATGCCGGCATGTTCGACTTGAGTCCGCTATTGCACGCCAAAGCGGACGTTCTACTTTTGGGGTGAACGCCACAATACGACGTCATCCGCCAGTTTCCCGCGACGCAACGCGGCGGATCATGGCTTCGCCAAACCCGTCCCACGCGCTAGACTTGCCGCCTTGACAGCAACTCCATCCGGGAATTGAACGATGACGCACGTTATCTATCGGATCGTCCGGCACGACGAAGGCTGGGCCTACACGGTCGACGGCGTCTTCTCCGAGCCATTCCCGACCCACGCCGAAGCGCTGGCGGCCGCGCGCGAGGCCGCCGCCGAGCAGCGCGTGCCCGGCCACACCGAGGCGATCGAGTGGGAGGACGCGAGCGGCAAGTGGCACAGCGAAACCGCCGCAGGAAGCGACCGACCCGACACCGATGTCGTGGACAGCAAGTAGCCCGTAGGGCGGATTAGCGCAGCGTAATCCGCCATTTTGCCGCACCGCAAGGCGGCGGGTTACGGCTGCGCCTAACCCGCCCTACGCGCTAGTTGGGTTTAGCACTTGCGAAACCTATCCTGTCGGCAATTTGCGGGAAGGCGATGGGTTTCACTTCGCTGAACCCATCCTACGGGCTGATTAGCCCAGAGCCGCAAACCACCTCATCGCCGGCGCGAAATCTCCTTGAGATCGTTGGCGATCGAATAGATGTTCATGTTCGTGCCGTTGTAGATAAAGTCGCGGTCGAGCTTGGAGACACATTTGAGAAACGGCGTGGACGTACCGCCCTTCGGCATGAGCCAGTCGTGCAGCTCGATGACGATCAGCGGCGTCCGCTCGACCCATTCGGTGTTGGCGGAAAACAAATCACGCTCTCCGCCCTCGATATCGATCTTCACGAGGTAGGGGAAGGAACTCCTCTCGTGTTTCTTGTAAATGTCGTTCACCGTGAGGCGAGGCACTGTTTCCGCCGTGTGCTGGCCGCCATCGGCCGCTTCCGTGCGGTATCCCCAATGTCCGTGGCCCGGATCGATGACGCGTGCGCTGCCCGACGACGAAGACAGCGCGCCGTGGACCGCTTCGACGTTGAGGCCTTCTACGTTCTTGGCCAGCAATTGGAAATTGCCTTGATTAGGCTCAATGGCCACCACGTGGGCTTTTGGTTGACTTGCCATGAGATAGACGGACGAGGCCCCGATATTGGCGCCCGCGTCGACGATGAGAGGCCGTCCCCCGTTCGCCTCCTTACGCTGCACGAACGAACGCAACTCTTCGAACCGCGGCAGATGAGCCAGGTCGTATTGCCGACGCGAGAAGACGTCTCTGACGACATCCTCATCGCTCGATTGCTTGCGAAGAAAGAATTGGCGGGGCGTGTTTGCGACCGCGACGTTGATCGTCGAATAGGCGTAAATCATGACCCAACCGATCGCTTCAAATGCAACGTCTCAAAGCCTGACGCACATCCATTTGTCTTTTGCTCGCCCCACCGCGGTCGATGGACGATGATTGTAGCTTTTCAAGTCA
>DASXYI010000064.1:0-9035 GCA_036502605.1 Steroidobacteraceae bacterium | reverse complement strand
AGCACCGTGGTTGGCATGCCGGTGGCGTTGATCGGCAGATTTTGCAGCGCCGGCAGCGTGTCGATCTGGTATTGCGGTGTCTGTAGTGCGATCGGATAGGCGACGCCGTTCTTCTCGTTCAGCCAGTATGTCGGGGCGACCTGGCTGGAACCGGCGAGATTGACGACCAGGCTGTTGGTGACATCGCCAGCAGTGATTCCGGTGTATTGCGCGCGGGTCCGGTCGAGGTTGACGTTGAGCGTCGGCTCGTCGGCTGACTGTTGGATGCGCGCGTCGGCTACCCCGGTCACGTGACGGATCTGTGCCAGCAAACGATTGGCATATGCAAAGTCCGCAGCGAGATCGTTGCCGCGAACCTGAACGTCGATGGGCGCGGGAGCGCCGAAGTTGAGAATCTGGGCGACGATATCGGCGGGCAGGAACGCAAAGGTCATGCCCGGAAAACGTCGCGGCAGCTCGTTGCGAAGGATGCTGACATACTGCGCGGTCGGGGCGTGATGTTCATTCAGGGAGATCTGGATGTCACCGTCGGACTCGCCGATGGTGGAAATCTACGCGACCCGTCAGGGGCGGGATCTCGGCGCGGTCTCGGCCGACATCCAGAAGGTCCTCGACCGTAACGCCAGCGGCAAACCGAAGGGGGCGATCGTCGCCCTGGTCGGCCAGACGGCGACCATGAACAGCGCGTACTCCGAGCTGCTGTTCGGCCTGCTCGGCGCCATCGTGCTGGTCTATTTCGTGATCGTGATCAACTTCCAATCGTGGAGCGATCCTTTCATCGTCATCACCGCACTGCCGGCGGCGCTCGCCGGCATCATCTGGATGCTGTTTGCGACGCACACCACACTCTCGGTGCCGGCGCTCACCGGCGCGATCATGTGCATGGGTGTGGCGACCGCGAACAGCGTGCTGGTGATTAGTTTCGCGCGCGAGAAGCTCACCGAACTCGGCGATGCAACACAAGCAGCGCTCGAGGCCGGATACGTGCGCCTGCGCCCGGTGCTGATGACGGCACTGGCCATGGTGATCGGCATGCTGCCGATGGCGCTGGGCCTGGGTGAAGGCGGCGAGCAGAATGCGCCGCTCGGCCGCGCCGTGATCGGCGGCCTAATCTTCGCCACCGTCTCCACGCTCTTCTTCGTCCCTGTGGTGTTCAGCATTATTCACCGGCACGACGGTCCCAAACCGGTGCCGGAAGCCAACTTTGGAGGAACCCATGTCCCAGCCTGATCGAAATCCCGGCCGCCCGGCTCCCCGCCGGCTGCGCCTGGTCGGCGGCATATTCGCGCTCCTCGCCATCGCTATCGTCGCGTACGGCTTGGTCTCCCGCGCGGCGGAAAACTCACGCCTGCAGAATTTGACCGCAGTGCAGGCCGTGCCCACCGTGGCCATCGTAGCGCCGACCGGTGTGGAGAATCATGCAGGACTGGACTTGCCCGGGCGCCTGCAAGCCTTTATCACTGCGCCCATTTACGCGCGCGTCCCGGGCTACTTGAAAACTTGGAAGCACGATATCGGCGGTAAGGTGAAGGCCGGCGACCTGCTCGCCGAAATCGATACCCCCGATCTCGACCAGCAGCTCATGCAGGCGCGCGCCGACCTCAATGTCTCCCAGGCCAATGCCAAGCTCGCGCAAATCAGCGCAGAGCGCTGGCAGTCGTTGGCCGGCACCGACGCAGTCGCCAAGCAAGACGTCGACACGCGCACTTTCACCTTGAATGCCAATGTCGCCCAGGTCAAGGCGGCGCAGGCTAACGTCGATCGCTTGGCAGCCATGGAAGGCTTCAAACGCCTGATTGCGCCGTTCGACGGCATCGTCACCGCACGCGACACCGACATCGGCGCACTGATTAATGTGGGGGCCGCCGGCGGTGCACAGCTGTTCGTGGTCTCCGAAACGGGCAAGCTGCGCGTCTATCTCAACGTGCCGCAGAACTATGTGCCTAGCGTGCCGCCGGGCACCAAGGCCACGATCAGCGTGCCCGAACATCCCGGCAAGACCTATAGCGGAACGGTCGAAGCTTCGGCCCAGGCCGTCGACCCAATCACCGGCACGACGCTGATGCAGCTCATCGTCGACAACAGCGCGGGTGAGCTGATGCCGGGCGACTACGCCAGCATCCATCTGCAGATCGCCGCAACCCCGAACGTGCTCAGCGTGCCGTCGAGCGCTCTGATCTTCGACGCCAAGGGGCTCTCCATCGCCACCGTGGACGCCGGCAACCGCGTACTGCTCAAACCGGTGTCGATCGAACGCGACCTGGGCACGGTCGTCGAACTCGCCTCTGGCCTGGCACCGAACGATCGCGTTATCCAAAACCCGCCCGATGGAATCGGCAATGGAACAGTGGTGCACCCTGCCCGCGCGGTGCAGGGCGGCGCGCTCGCCGGCAGCAAGGCGAATAATAATGAAAAGAGTTAAGGGCGTAGCGTGGTCCGGCGCAACGTTGACGCTGCTGCTCGGCGCCTGTTCGCTCGCGCCGCCGCTGAAGACCCCGGACATTCCAACCGCAGCTGCCTACAAGGAACTCGGGCCCTGGACCCCGGCGCAGCCGGCCGACCGCCTGCCGCGCGACAGCTGGTGGACGCTCTACGACAGCTCGGAACTCGACGAGCTGCAGAAGAGCCTGATCGCCGGTAGCCCGACGCTCGCCGCCGCGCTGGCCAATTATGCGCAGGCCAAGGCGCTCTCCGATCAGGCGCGCGCGGGTCTGTTTCCCACGCTGAGTCTCGACGCCGGCGTCTCGCGCAATCGCGAATCGATCAACGCGCCGCTGAGAAGTACTACCACCACGCGGACTTATTTCGATAACAACACGATAGGCGGAAGCGCCAGCTACGAACTCGACCTGTGGGGGCAGATTCGCAACGAGGTTGCCGCGGGGGCGGCCAACGCTGCCGCGTCCGCGGCGGATCTGGAGAATGCTCGCCTTTCGCTGATCGCGCAGCTGGTCGACGACTACATTCAGCTGCGCAGCCTGGACCGCGACAGTGCGATCCTCGACGAGACGGTGACGGCCTATGCGCGAGCGCTCGGCCTTACCCGGCAGCGCCACGATGCCGGCATCGCGCCCGGCCTCGACGTCTCGCAGGCACAGACCCAGCTCGATGCCGCACGCTCCCAGGCCGCGCAGACGCTCGCTCAGCGCGCGCTGATGGAACACGCGATTGCGGCGCTGCTCGGCGTGTCGGCTTCGACGTTCTCGATCAAGCCGGAGATCGTCGACATCAAGCTTCCGCAGATTCCCAGCGGCGTCCCCTCTACTTTGGTCGAGCGCCGTCCGGATATCGCCGGCGCGCAGCGGCGCATGATTGCCGCCAATGCCAACATTGGGGTGGCGCGCGCGGCGTATTTTCCCACGCTCACGCTCGGCGCTCAGGGCGGCTTCCAGAGTACTTCTTTCTCGAACTGGCTGAGCGCGCCGAGCTCGTTCTGGGCGATTGGACCGAATGCCGTGCTCAGCGTGTTCGACGGCGGCCTGCGCCGCGCGCAGGTCGCTCAAGCGCGCGCCGAGTTCGACGCCTCCGCCGCGAATTACCGCGGCACCGTCGTCGGTGCGTTTCAGCAGGTCGAGGACAGCCTCGCCACGCTCAATCACTACCATGACGCCTCTGTGGAGGAGAAGGCCGCGGTCGATGCGGCACAGCGCACCTTGGACTTCTCCATGGCGCTCTACAAGCAGGGTGCTACCGACTACCTCACCGTCGTCACCTCGCAGACCGCGCTCCTGCAGACGCAACTCCAGGCGCTCAATCTCGATACCCTGCAGCTGACCGCCAGCGTCGACCTCATCCGCGCGCTCGGCGGCGGCTGGGAAGATTCCCCTTGGCCGCGGGACGGCAAGGCGATGAAGGCGGAGCGGGGCGGATAGGCTCGCGCAGCATCTACACATTCGATGAACCAAGGGCCGCAAATCCCTGCGTGCCGCGCATCACTCGGAACCTACAGGAGATAGAAACGATGAACTCTCGAGAATCGGCCCGCCAGATGCATGGAACCGCACGGGTATCGGCAGGGTTTGAACCCCGTGCCGTCGAGGATATCGCCTCCGCCTTGACGGTCATCTTAGCCGACATGTTCGCCCTTTACATCAAGACGAAGAACTTTCATTGGCATGTGTCGGGCCCGCATTTCCGCGACTATCATCTCCTTCTCGACGAGCAGGGTGAGCAGATATTCGCCGCGACCGATGCGATTGCGGAGCGCGTGAGGAAGATCGGCGGAAAGACCTTGCATTCGATCGGGCACATCGCGCGACTTCAGCGCGTCGCCGACAACGACGAGGGGTATGTCGCGCCCGAGGACATGCTTTCGGAGCTTCTGGAAGATAATCAGCATTTGGCGGCCAGATTCCGTGAGGCACACACGCTTTGCGGCGAGGCCGGCGATGTCGCCGGCGCGAGCCTGATCGAGAATTGGATCGACGAGGCCGAACATCGCGCGTGGTTTCTTTACGAGGCCACTCGTTGAGGCGCTCGCGAGTGGCAAGTGCGAGCCTGAATCGGCAGCGTAGCGGTTCCTAGCAACCGCGACAGTGATTTTGGACGTTGCCGCGCAAGGGCAATGGCCCGAACCGAAGTACAGGTACGGGCGTCAGCCCGCTGACTCTCTCTCCAAATTTACCGCGAGTTCGAGCCACGAGCGGGCAAAATCATCCTCTGAGTCGTGCACGCGGGTTCTTACCCTCATCGTATTTCCCAGCGAATCCTGTTTGATACGACCGCCTAGGTCCTCGTGGCGGCGGCAGCACATGGGACGTTCAATCTTCACCGTATCGTTCATGACGTGAAACCCCTCAATCAGGCGGCGTACTTACCTCCCGGCAATCATAAACCGCCGATGCGGCGCGCGGGATGACATAAGTCGCTGCGAACTGTTATCGCGTCCACAGTCACGCAAAAAAACTTGCGCATACGACCAAGCAGCGGCCCCTGGCGAGTGTTTTAGCTTAATTGACGCATGTGATGCGGCAATATAAGTTGTCAGTCACCTCGGCGAATTCAGCGGCGCATCGCCGTGAGAGCGTCGCCGGAGGAATCTCCGAGGATCGATCCGCCATCGCATTCGATGATTGCGCCGGTGATGTATTTCGCGTTGTCGCTGCAGAGAAATACGGCGGTGTCGGCAATATCGCGTTTGGTGCCATAGTCCCGCAGCGGGATTCGCGCTTTCAATTGTGCCGTGGCCTCGGCGGACGGGGCGAGCCGCGCCATGCCTTCGGTGTCGCCGATCGGACCCGGCGATATCGCGTTGACGCGGACGCCGGCCGGGCCCCATTCCATCGCGAGCGTGGCCGTGAGATTGCTGACGCCGGCCTTTGCGGCACTCGCGTGAGCCTGAAACATGACAGGACGGGTCGCCAGTCCGGCCGTAATGGAAATGAGCGAGGCGCCTGGCTTGCGCAAATGATCGAACGACGCCCGCAACACGTTAAAGGTTCCGATCAAATCGATCTCGACCACCGTCCGGAAAGCATTCGCGGAGAGGTTGATTGCCGATGCCAGAAAATTGCCCGCTGCGCCGGAGATTACGATGTCGATCGCACCATAGGCCGCATGAACATTCGCGATGGCCTCAGCTACATCGTCATAGTTCCTCACGTCTGCGGCCTTACCCATCGCCGTACCGCCGGCATCGACCAGCGAACTCACGGCGTGCTGCACCCGATCTGCGCTGCGGCTGATCAGACCGATTCGCGCTCCCAGTTCCGAAAAGCGTTGCGCAATTGCTAGGTTGATCCCGCTTGATCCGCCGGCAACGAAAACGACTTTATCCGCGAAGGCCTGTGCTCGGAAAATATCCATTGTTTGGTTTGAGCGCTCGATTAACCCGGTTGGCAACTGCGACGCCGGGCTAATTTAACTGATTGGAAAATAAAATCAATTTATTGACTAACTATGCTGCCGGTGCCGGCGGCATTCACATAAAGCTGTGAATGACAAGCTGCACCCCGCGGCGTAAGTTGGTCTCATGGTCAATCGGGTAGAGGCAGATCGAGCCGGGACTGTAGCTGGCCGTCGCGCAGCGAGCGCAGGATATCAGTCAGGCTTCGGCAACCAATTCGTCTCGGAGGCACTGCCTGGAGCGGTGCCACTCGGTCGCAACAGTCCGCAAATGCCGCCGTTCGGACTTTATGCGGAGCTGCTGTCGGGTACCGCATTCACTGCCGCTCGAGCCGATAACCGCCGCACCTGGACCTACCGCATCCAGCCATCAGCCATGCATGGGCCGTACCGGCGCATCGACAACGGATTGCTGCGCAGCGCGCCGCTGCACGAAGTAGAAGCGACTCCTTCACAGCTGCGTTGGAATCCCATATCCATTCCGCATGATCGAACGGATTTCATTAGCGGTCTCGTCACGATGGGCGGCAATGGGGACACTCGGCTGCAAACCGGCATGGCGGCTCACCTCAATCTACACCGTGCTCACCTTGCCATCCGAGGTTCATGGAACGGCGAATGTCGATTTCGTGATTTTCCCGCCGCGCTGGCTGGTGGCCGAGGACACCTTCCGGCCGTCGTGGTATCGCCGCAATGCAATGACGGAATTCATGGGCCTGGTGTACGGCGTTTACGACTCGAAGGCCGAAGGGTTCCTTCCGGGCGGCGCGAGTCTTCACAATCGAATGACGGCCCACGGGCCCGATGCGGAAACCAGTGAACGCGCGTCGAGCGCAGAACTGAAGCCGCACAAGATCGACAACACCCTGGCCTTCATGTTCGAAAGCCGGTTCGCGATGACGGTGTCCGCCTACGCCGCGCATTGCGCGGAGCTGCAGCCGGATTATTTCGAGGCATGGCGGCATATACGGCGGCGTTTTCCAAAGCGATTCGCCCAGTCCGCAGTGTCGGCCGGCACGAGGAGTTTACAGTGATAGACGGCGATGTGCCGAAGTTGATCGGCAAGGTGGCCGTTGTGACCGGCGGCAGCAGCGGCATCGGCGCTGCGACCGCGCGCCTGCTGGCGGGCGCGGGGGCCGCGGTGGCCGTGGGTTATAACAAAGGTGAAGAGCGCGCCCGGCAGCTCGTCGCCGAACTCCCGGGAGTCCCAGTTCGGCGGTGAGCGAGCATTCGTGCTCGAGTCGCCGCAGGCTCTGAGCCGAGGGTTGCACTGCAGAAAGCGCCAGCACCAGGACCGGGTAGGGGCGACCGTGTTGCCGGCCGCGATAGTGGGTGAACTCCGTGCCTTCCCGCAGGGTTTCCAGCACATATCCGGAAAACTCTGTCATGGGGCGGTCTTGCTAAGGGGCAGGAGGCCCGAGCAGATCAGCCAGCGCGCGCAGCAACTCGGCGCGCTTGAACGGTTTGGCGAGTGCCCGAGCGGCGCCGAGCGCGAGGGCGGCGTCGGCGTCCATGCCGTGGCCGGAATCGAATAGACCGGAGATCGCGATGACCGCAATCCGGGGATGATGCTGCTTCAATTCCGAGAGGACCGTGGCGCCGTTCTTGCCGGGCATGTGGATGTCGGTGATCACCAGCGCGGGAGGCGCGAATTTCACGGCAGCGAGTCCTGCACTGCCGTCCGCGGCCGTGCGCACGCCGTAGCCCGCGGCCCGCAGCCAGTCCGCCAAGGCTTCGCGCATAATCGGGTCGTCTTCGATGACGAGGATATCTGGGGTCGTGGTCATGTTCACCTGGCGCAGATTGCGAGTATGGTACGGCGCTATGGTCCGGCAGGTCACATCTGTGACCAACGGGGCGCGAGCGCGGCTAGACTCGCTCGCATGACGAACGTTCAGGCGGTCATGACTAGGCAACTTCACACCCCTCCGAGTGTCCGGTCGCACGTCCTCGCGGTGGATGATGATCCGGTGATTCGCGAGGCGATCAGCGACTATCTGAGCCAGCACGACTTTCGCGTGACGACGGTTGCCGACGGGCGCTCGATGCAGACGGTGCTGGCTGACGACGTGGTCGACCTGGTGGTGCTGGACCTCAAGCTGCGGGACGAGGATGGGATGGCGCTGGCGAGCCGGCTGCGCGAGGAGTCGGCGATCCCGATCATCATGCTGACCGGTCGGCGCGAAGAAGCGGATCGGGTGATGGGGCTGGAGTTGGCGGCGGATGACTATCTGACCAAACCGTTCAGTCCGCGCGAGTTGCTGGCCCGCATTCGCGCGGTGCTGCGCCGGCGCCGGCCGGAGGTGCAGCAGGGGCGGCCGGAAGGCATTCGCGCCTATCGCTTCGACGGCTGGGAGCTGAACCTCAACACGCGGCGCCTGAAGGCGCCGGGTGGGCAAGTGGTGCGGCTGAGCAACGGGGAGTTCAGTTTGCTCGTGGTTCTGCTCGGAGCGGCCAATCGCACTCTGACGCGCGATCAGCTGCTGGACATGTCGCGCCTGCACGGCGATGACGTCTACAACCGCTCGGTCAACACGCAGATCCTGCGGCTGCGGCGCAAGCTGGAGAGCGATCCGGGGACGCCGCGCTACATCTGTACCGAGCGCGGCGCGGGATACCTGTTCAACGCGCGGGTCGACATCGTCTACTGAGCGGCGTGCAGGACTGCCTCGTGTGCGCGGGGAGGTAGATGGAGGTTGATTGAAAGATACCAGGCTCGCGACGCGGATCATGATCTTGAACGTAGCGGCGTCGGGTCGCTGGCGCGGTACCCGAAAAAAAAGGCCTCTCCCGACGAAAGCCTAGGGATGGGTCGCGAGAGGGATGGCTCGCGAGGCGGGATTTCGCCGCAAATGGGAGAGGCCTTTGAATACCCTATGCGCACATAGTTACGAATCGGTTCCAGTCGGCCGTCAAATTGTTACATGTGTAACCGACCGGGATCATCGGCCGCCTTGCCTCGCGTCGAGCGGCTGAAAGTTACCGATGTAACCGGATTTACGATTCTCGAAACCAACCGGTGACGCGGGGGAGGGAGGCTGCCATTCAACTATTGAGACTTGCATAAGTGAGTGACATGTTCAGAACAGATCAACTTGCTTCCAGAATGCGGTTACCAACGTTGGCCTGCGCTGCATGGATCGCAGATTGCTGCGGGCTCGATGAGCCACATCGCCGAGATCGCGAGCACA
>DASXYI010000063.1:0-3613 GCA_036502605.1 Steroidobacteraceae bacterium | reverse complement strand
TCAGACACTCCAGGGTGATCGGGAGCTCGACTTGCCCTCGATAGACGGGCACACCCACCGTCACGAGCGGACCACTCAAAGCCTGATGTCCTCCAAGATACGGGTTGCGCACACATCCGCAAAATAGGGAGCCATCGTGAGTTTGCCCGGATCAACCGAATGATATCGGCCTGTCGAAGTGACACCGATTTCAAACCGACGATGTAACTCGCTGGCTGGATCATAAATGTCAGTCTGACCCCATGCGAGGATAACGCCACCCTTGACGATGATGTTCTCCAATTCCTCCGTCTTGAGTGCGCGCAGCGAGTGCACAAATTGCGCCATGGCGTTCAAGGTGCCATCCAGAAGCTCTGAGCGAAGCGGCTCCGGCGGATAAGTCGGCCATTCGGGCGGCGTGACATCGCCGGTCATCCCCTGCAAACAAACAGGGTACCAGGTGAGATAGGTAAGGCCGTCGCCATAGCTTACCACTTCACCGAATGGCCCCGACACAAAAGTGGCGCTCGGCGGCAAGTTAGAGCCGTGAGGCAACCGAAAGCTCACGCCATATTTAAGCCGATGCAGCCAGGGCCTGTGCGTTCGCAGCCCACGTCTTTCATTGATGGCAAATCTCCCGTCCCAGAGCGCGTTGACGACGTGATCAAATCGCTCGCGAGCGATGCCGCCAGGTGCTTGCAGTACGACTTCGAGGCTATCTCCTTCGACCGCGACGACCTCGTGCATCAGCCTGATTTCGATGCGCTGGTCCGCTACTAGTCGCTGGCGCACCGCGGAGGCCAGCGCAACCGGATCTATGGCGACTTCAGGCGTATCAAATGCCGCCACTGCTACGCTCGGGTCAAATGCAGCTTCCCGTTGGGCCACTGACCACCGTCGCGGCTGGTCGGAAAGGTCACGGCCGAAATAGGCGTTGGTCCTCCCTAAAGCTGCGTCGCGGACTACTGCGTGCACAGTCGCAAGATAGTGCGACACCTGGTCTGGCTCGCGCTGGCTATCGCGGTGCACCACGTAGGCGGCTGGACGGGACACCTTCATGGAATCCAGAGGCAGCCCAAGATGACGGGAGAAAAACGGCGCGAAAGCGAGCGCCCCCTGCACCATCATTCGCGCGGTCGAATAGCTGATGTCGTTCGCATACATGTAGCCAAGATGGATCTTGCCTTCATTCGCGACTGCGGCACGGCTAAGCAGTTGGTCGTTGCGATCAAACAGCGTTACGTCGATCCCCCGTTCAGCCAGCGATAATGCCACACAACAACCCTGAAGGCCTCCACCCAAAATTCCAACGCGCATGTCACCAAAACTCGCCAGCTTTCAGACGCGATCACCACGTTCTAACTATTAGACCAACATTTAACTAGCGACAAACACTGGAACGACAGGAGCATGGCGTAACGCCGGTATCGCATGCCTTAGCATCACCGGCTCGGGAAAAAGAGATCGGTAGGTCGCTCCCGACACTCCGCGCCAGCAGCAATCGTGTGTCCCTGTCGAACGAGGAGGTCGCGGATTGCCTGATCAAAAAGCTTATAGATTGCAGACCAAAGACTGAAGCTGTAATGACGACCGATTTGAAGGACGTTCGGCTGCATGGAAGAGTCGGGTCTGCCCTCCTTGATTGAATATCTACGTCGGAGAGCAGACCTGCTCTTTTTGCTGCTGCTTGCATTCTATCTTTGGGCGACGATTACCTCCTTGAACTTGGTGTCGGCGTCGCTGGGGGCTCAGTTTGGCGGCGTCCGCACGGCCATTCCAGGAATAATATCGTTGGCTTGCTTCTTGCCGGTTTTCACGCTGGCGGACTTCAGCTTTGGGTACATCGTCGGCGTCGTCTTCTACGGGACGATTGCTGGTTTTATCTGGCTTAGCTATTTTACCGAGTTTGAGTACGACCATGACACTGCTCGGTGGTCATCCGTTCTGGCGTTGACGACGTTTCTGTTGTGCCCGCTCTTCCAGATGTGGACCGTGCGGCGAGCTTTCAAAATCTCCATTGAAACGATGGACAAAGCCTTGACGGGGGCACTCGTTGCGGCCGTCATGGTTTTAATAGCGGACATTCAATTTGGCTTTACAATCGTTGGGATGGATGAAGCGCAGCGTTTGCGCGCCAGCGTGCAACGGCCCGTCTTTCTCAATTATGTCACGAACAATTTCATCCATGCCGTTCTGCCCTTCGCTTTTGCTTTTTTTGCACAGCGAGGGCACTGGCTAAAGGCGGGGACTTGCCTGATCATCGTTGCAAGTTTTTATCCTGCGCTGTTGAATAAAACGGTTTTGTTCGCGCCGTTGTGGCTTATTTACATTTTCCTGATATTTCGTGCCGTTGCGCCGAAACGGGCGTGGGTGCTTTGCTTGTTGGCGCCTCTGTTGCTCGGTCTGATCTTGAATACCGCAGGAGAGTCGACGGGAAAATTGTCTGTGTTCTACCTCATCAACGAACGGTTTTTTGCGATCCCCTCTATCGCGCTAGACCGCTATGCGCATTTTTTCACAAGCAACCCGCATACCTACTTTTGCCAGATCAATGTTGTTCGATGGCTTACAGGGTGCCCTTATTCGAAAGAGCTCGGTAGCATCTTTGCGGATCATTATAGGCTGGGCAATCTGAATGCCTCGCTATTTGCGACGGAAGGTGCAGCGTCCGTTGGATTTAGCTGGACGCCTATTGTGACACTTGTCTGTGGGGCAGTGCTTTCCATCGGGAACAGCGTTTCGCGCCATCTTTCGCCAACGTTTGTTGCAACGTCATCAGCAATAGCGGTTCAAGCGCTCATGAACGTACCCTTGAGCATCGCACTACTCACAGACGGCGTGGGGACGCTCTTTATACTTTGGTACCTTTGTCCCGATGGCATTCGTTCTGATCAATACTTCAGCGAATCCGTGATGATGGGAGCGGAAAGGCTTCCCAGGAGGGTCACGTAGGTTTCCTTTTCTCCGCGGTCCCCTCCGCCGCGGTGTCGCAAGGGGTGCGGCGCGATTGCGTACGGTCAAGCCGCGTGGTCCTGATCCCCGACGCTGCCGGAGACGGCAGTGATTGACCGAGAGGCCGCGGCGTACTGGGGTCGTCCGGTCCCCGTCTCCGTCAAGGCTACGCCGGGCCAGGAACTCACTCGGCCGCCGAAGCTTCAGCGAAGGCGGCAAGCCGGACGACGACACCGAATTGCCGGTACGACTGGCGCCAACCCGGCCCCGAGAATCGCTCGCAACGCACCATGCCGCGACGCAGGGCCGCAGCCGTGGGTTCCAATAAGAGCTTCACATTTGACCATTACTGCCCATCTTAAGGGCGCTTCCCCCTGCCGGGGATTTGAGGGACCAACATGACTTTCTCGCAACGTATGCACGGACTGGTGAAGGCGGTCGCCGTCGTCATGGCGTTGGCGCTGCCTGCCGTGATTGCCGTCTCGTCGGCCGACGCGCGCGTCGGCGGCGGATTCTCCTCCGGCTCGCGCGGCGGGCGCACCTTCTCCGCGCCGCCGCCGACGGCGACCGCGCCCGGCACGGCGCAGCCGTTCAATCGCACCTTCTCGCAGCCGGGCGCTCCCAGCACCGGCCCCCGGGTCGGCGGCGGCTTCTTCAACCGGCCGGGCTCCGGCCTGCTCGG
>DASXYI010000062.1:0-23922 GCA_036502605.1 Steroidobacteraceae bacterium | reverse complement strand
AGCGGCGCACTGCGGAAGAACCACCATCAGCAGTCGGCTGCAATCAAACTTCCGTTTAGATCCAGCAGACCAAAGTTTGGGGATTGGGTCGGGCGGCAAAACTAGTGGTCCAAATCTGACGCTTGGTACCCGCGACGACTGGCTGGAGTCGACCCTGAGCAGAAGTTGTCGGGCGGCCGGATTGACGGCCGTCATGCAAAGCGTCCCGCCTCTTCGAAGGTCAGCCTTGGATTGCGCGGGAACAATGAGTCCGGCCTTCCGTGGCCAAGGCAGCAGATGAAGTTTGATTGGGTGCGCGTGCCAGCGAAGAAGGCCTGGTCAACACCCGCGTTATCGAAGCCGGACATAGGCCCGCAGTCGAGGCCAAGCGCGCGGGCTGCGATGATGAGATATGCGCCCTGGAGACTGCCATTCCGCATCGCCGTGACCTCCGCGAGGGCCGGATCCGCGAATGCCTTCTGAGCCATCTCGGCAGCGTGGGGCAGGAGCTTGGGAAACTCGCGTTGAAAATCCAGGTCGTTGCCGATGATGACGGTCAGAGGCGCTTCCAGGATTTTGGGCCGGTTCTTTTCCGCCGCAAGGCCAGCCAGTTGGGCCTTGGCCTCCGGACTGCGAACCCAGACAAACCGCGCCGGGCAGCTGTTGGCCGAGGTCGGCCCCCATTTCAAAAGGTCATAAAGGTCGCGCACGGTGCGCTCGTCCACGGGCGTGTCGCTCCATCCGTTGTAGGTTCGAGCAGTGCGGAATATTTGGTCGAGTGGCTCGGATGATAGTGCGGTTTTCATTTCGTTCTCCTGATTTAAGGGTCTGTGTGAGCGGGCGCCGGCGCGCCCGGGCGACGGGACCGCGTCCGGACAATTAGCCGATCCTCCGATCCTGGGAGGACAGCGCGAACGGATCGGCGCTGTGGACGATGAGGCCCGACAAGTCACCTTTGGCGCGCCACTCGGCGAGCAGTTCGTTGAACGCGTTCAGGCCGGGTGTGTAGGACTCCACGATGAGGGATCCGGCGCGCTCGCCACCTTCGTTGTTGTAGACGCCAGGCGTGCAGGTGGCCATGATTGCCGCGCGGCCCGCCGAAAGTTTGTGGATAGTCTCGACCCACTCGTCTTGGGCCTCGATCGAGGGTTCCACGGCGAGCGCGCCGCGCGCTTTCACCTCGCTGATGATGTACGCCACGTGGCGAGCCTGATCATCGAGCATGGCCGTCATGTTGACGGACAGGCCGTTCTGCGAAAGTCCCATGAAGAACCAATTCGGAAATCCGTGCGTGCCGTAGCCGTGCAGCGTCCGCGATCCCTTGGCCCAATAGTCGTATAGGGAAAGGCCATCGCGCCCGTAGATTTCAAAGCCCAGACGCCGTTTGAACTCACTGCTCGTTTCGAACCCGCTTGCGAAGATGATGCAATCGACCTCATATTCGATGCCGTTGGCCACCACGCCCTTTTTGGTGATCCTCTCGACGCCCTTGGTCTCGCTGGTGTCGACCAGTGTAACGTTGGGACGATTGAAAGTCGGCAGGTAATCGTCGTTGAAAGTCGGACGCTTGCACAATTGCATGTACCAAGGCTTCAGCAACTCTGCGACCGCCGGATCCTTGACCACGGCGTCCACGCGCGCACGGATCCCACTCATCCTCTTGAAGTCAGCAAGTTCGATGTTCCGAAACATTTCCTCCGGCGACATCTCGGCCGGCGACGTCGTCTCTGACGAGATGCCAGCGGTGATGCGGAACATCTCGGTCCAACTGTCGTTGACCAAATCGGTCTCGACCCGGACTCCCATGGCGATGTCATTGAAGTTCTCGCGGCGTTGGCGCTGCCAGCCAGGCTGCAGGCTGCTCGCCCAGACCGGATCGGTCGGCTTGTTGCCACGAAGATCAACCGAGGAGGGGGTGCGCTGAAAGACGTAGAGATGTTTGGCGTCTCGGCCCAGGAACGGCACGGTCTGGATTGCACTCGCGCCCGTGCCAATCACCGCCACGCGTTTGCCGGCGAGCTTGTGCAGATTTCCGTTAGCGTCGCCACCGGTGTAGTCGTAGTCCCACCGGCTGGTGTGGAATGCGTGGCCCTCAAATTCCTCGATACCCGTTACGCCCGGCAGCTTGGGCTGACTGGTCGTTCCCATCGAGACGATCACGAAACGCGCCTTGATCGCGTCGTTTCGATTGGTATGCACGGTCCAGCGCTTCGTGTCCTCGGCCCAGCGCAGATCTCTCACCCGCGTCTGGAACAAGGCGGCGTCATAGAGATTGAATGCCCGACCGACGCGCTGCGCGTGCTCGAGGATCTCTTTCGCGTACGAGTACCTCTCCTTCGGGACGTAGTTGAGTTCCTCCAGCAGGGGCAGGTAGCAGTAGGAATCAATATCGCATTGGGCGCCTGGGTAGCGGTTCCAGTACCAGGTACCCCCAAAATCGCCGGCGGCCTCGATGATACGGATGTCGTTGACGCCGGCCTCGCGAAGCCGGGTGGCCGCCAGAAGGCCGCCGAACCCTCCCCCGATGACGACGACATCCACCTCATCCGTCAGGGGTTCACGGACGAAGCCGGGCTCCACGTGCGGGTCGCGCTCGAGGAATTGCGCCAATGGACCCGACATCTGAACGTACTGATTTTCGGCGTCCGCGCGAAGCCGCTTGTCGCGCTCCCGACCGTACTTCTCTCGCACCCCGTCGGGAACAAAATCGATGGCCGGTTTCGTGATCTGGTCGACGTCGTTCATTCTTTCGATCCTCATATCGGCTGGCTGCCGCGGTGCTATTTTTACATCTTACTATGTTTACGTGATAGAATGGAAGCACAGCGCGATAGAACGCCGGCGCAGGTCCTGGCAGCGGGTTCCCGCGCGGCACGGTGGTCGCGTCACTGAGCAGGCGCGGACGCCCTGGCCGACGGGAATCGCGGCGCGATCGTCAATACGGCGTCGGTGGCGGCCGAAGAGGGCGGAGGAGCGCGTTTATGCATGAACCGAGAGAGGAGCGGCGGGCGGATTTTTCCTACAGCCTGGCCGTCAGCAGCCGCTGGCAGGACTGCGACGCCTATGGCCACGTCAACAATGTCGTCTACTACAGCTGGTTCGATACGGCAGTGACGACTTTGCTGATGCAACAGCGCGTCATCTGGCTGCCGGACTCGCCGACCATTGGCCTGTGTGTTGAAAGTCGCTGTAGATTCTTCGCGCCGATCGAATTTCCCGAAACCGTCGATGTGGCCGTGCGCATCGCGCGGATCGGCAAGACAAGCGTGTGTTACGAGTTGGCCATCTTCCGCGCGGGCGTCGATGCGCCTGCCGCCGCCGGTCACTTCGTGCATGTGATGGTCGACCGCGCAACGCGTCGACCGGCGCCGATCAACGATGCGCATCGGGCCGTTCTGCAGCGCGTCTGTTGGAGCGCCTGACGTGCCAAGCAACAAGATGAAGCGCTTCAGGAGTGGCGTAATTGGAGTGCGTTGATGCCGTCGTGGTCGGGGCTGGCGTCGTCGGCCTGGCGGTCGCCCGGTGGCTCGCCACGAAGGGTTTCGAGACGCTCATCCTCGAGGCGGAGACTGGCTACGGGGCGGGCGTGAGTTCCCGAAACAGCGAAGTGATCCACGCGGGCCTCTACTATCCGGAAGGCTCTTTGAAAGCAGCCCTCTGCGTCGAGGGACGCCGGCGCCTCTATGACTACTGCGCGGCGCGGCGCATTCCACACCGGCGCACCGAGAAGCTGGTCTTCGCGGCGCACGATGGGCAATTGGAGGCGCTTGAGGTGATCCTGGCCTCCGCCATTGCGGCCGGCGTCACCGACCTGCAGCTGCTCACCGCGCGGCAGGCGGCAGTGTTGGAACCGGCACTCACTTGCGCCGGCGCGCTCTTGTCGCCGTCGACCGGAATTGTCGACTCGCACGCCCTGATGGCGGCTTTGCTGGGCGACGCAGAGAGCGGCGGCGCGGTCCTGGTCGCTAACACCAAGGTCGATCGCGTGACGCGCGCGCGCGGGGATTGGTTGATCCATGTGCGGGATCACGGGCCGGCGGTCTGCACTAGACGCGTGGTGAATGCTGCGGGGCTCGGCGCCCAGGCGCTCGCCGGCGCAGTCGAGGGCCTGGAGGCCGGGCGCGTGCCCCCTCTTCAATTGGCGCGGGGCGTGTACTTCACCTACTCCGGTCGCCTGCCCTTCAGCCGGCTCATCTATCCCACGCCGGAGCCGGGCGGCCTCGGCACGCACCTCACCTTCGACCTCGCCGGCCAGGCGCGTTTTGGGCCCGACGTGGAGTGGATTACCGACATCGACTTCACGGTCGACCCCGCTCGGCGAACGGCGTTCGCGGCCGCCGCACAAAGGATCTGGCCGGACCTTCAGCCGGACCGGCTTCAGCCGGGTTATGCGGGAATCCGCCCGAAGCTCTCAGGTCCAGGTCAGCCCGTCGCCGATTTCATAATCTCCGGCCCGGCCGACCACGGCCTTCCGGGCCTCGTGAACCTGTTCGGGATCGAATCCCCAGGCCTGACCGCCAGCTTGGCGATCGCCGAGCGCGTGGGAGCTCTGCTGACGACATCCAGTTACGAGGCGGCGGCGTCATGACCGAAGATCGCGGCTCGTACGACTACGTCATCGTGGGGGCAGGCTCCGCCGGCTGCGTTCTGGCCGCGCGTCTCTCCGCCGATCCTAACGTCCGCGTCCTGCTGCTCGAGGCGGGTGGCCACGACCGGCGCCTGTGGGTGCACATCCCGCTCGGCTACGGCAAGCTCTTCGACCATCCGACGCTGAACTGGCGCTTCCAGACCGATCCGGAACCGGGTCTCAACGGCCGCCGGGTCAACCAGCCACGCGGCAAGCTCTTAGGCGGTTCGTCCTCGATCAATGGCCTGGTCTATGTCCGGGGCCAGCACGTAGACTTCGACGCCTGGCGCTTCCAAGGGCCGGTGGCTTGGGGCTTCGAGGATCTCCTACCCTACTTCCGCCGCGCTGAGCATCAGGTCAGGGGCGAAGATACGTGGCATGGGGTAGATGGCCCCTTATGGGTATCGGATCAATCGGAACCGCATCCGCTGTGCGAGGCCTTCATCGCCGCCGCGCAACAAGCGGGCCACCCGTTCAACCCGGATTTCAACGGCGCCGTGCAGGAGGGCGCCGGCTACTACCAGACCAACACCCGCAACGGCCTGCGGTGCAGTACGGCCGTAGCCTATCTGCATCCGGCGCGCGGTCGCAAGAACCTCACCGTCCTGACCCATGCCGCAGCACGGCGGGTGATGTTCCAGGACAGCCGGGCCGTGGGGGTGGAGTGGGGCGCGCGCGGCGCGCTTCACCAGGCCTGGGCGCGCGCCGAAGTGATCATTGCGGCCGGCGCGATCAAGACCCCGCAGCTCTTGCAGCTTTCAGGCGTGGGCCCGAGCGCGCTCCTGAAGCGCCTCGGGATCGCGGTCGTCCACGACTCGCCCGACGTGGGGGAGAACTTCCAGGACCACCTGCAAGTGCGGCTGGTCTACCGGGCCAAGCGTCCCGTGACGCTCAACGACGATATGGCCCATTGGGCGCGCATGCTTCGCATAGGCGCGCGCTATCTCCTGTCGAGGAAAGGCCCGCTGACGGTCAGCGCAGGATATGCAGGCGGCTTTTTCAGAACACCAGCGGCCCAGGGGCGGCCCGACATCCAGGTGCACTTCATCAATTTCAGCACCGACAAGATGGGCGATCAGCTGCACCCGTTCTCGGGCTTTACGGCATCGTCCTGTCAGTTGCGGCCCACCAGTCGCGGTCACGTGCGGGCCATCTCTCCAGATTCTGAAGCCGCACCCTCGATCCTCGCCAACTACTTGACGACCGAGGAGGACTGCCAGGCCAACATCGCGGGCCTTCGGCTGATCCGCAGGGTCATGGGCCAGTCCGCCATGGTGGAGGAGGTCGTCGGCGAGGAGTTGCCCGGCCCGGAGATCGAGACCGACGCAGCGCTGCTTGCCTATGCGCGCGACACGGGGGGGTCGATCTATCACCCGTCGGGCTCAGCCCGCATGGGGGTCGACGCTCGCGCCGTGCTCTCACCCGACCTCAAGGTCAACGGGGTGAGCGGCCTGCGCGTGATTGACGCCTCGATCATGCCGAGCCTGATCTCTGGAAACACGAATGCTGTGGTCATAGCCATCGCCGAACGCGGCGCCGACCTCGTCCTCGCAGATCGGCGAGCGGGGCGAGCGTGAAATGGGGAGCATGAGCATGCAGGGTGAATATGCCCTCTATATCGACGGCCGGTTCATCACCGGCGGCGGACGGTTGACGGAACCCGTCTTTGATCCCGCGACGAGCGAGGCCCTCGGGCAACTGCCGCACGCGACCAACGATGACTTGGACGCCGCCGCCGCCGCCGCGGCGCGGGCCTTTCCGGCCTGGCGGGACACGTCCCCTCTCGACCGCGGGCGGATTCTCCACCGCACGGCGGAACTCATGCGCGAACGCATCGAAGTGCTGGCGGAGATCCTGACCCGCGAACAGGGCAAGGTCCTGGCCGAATCCCGGGTCGAGTTGGCCCATGCGGCCGACGTGATCGACTGGTTCGCGGAGGAGGGCCGCCGAGCCTATGGCCGAGTGATCGCCGGCCGATCTCAGGCGAGCCGACATATGGTGCTAATGGAGCCCGTCGGACCGAGCTTGGCGCTCACGCCGTGGAACTTCCCGGCGTTGACACCATCGCGCAAGCTCGGCGCCGGCCTTGCGGCCGGCTGCACCATGATCCTCAAGGCTTCCGAAGAGACCCCGGGTACGGCGATCGCGATTATCAGGGCCTTCCACGACGCCGGCCTTCCGCCGGGGGCGGCCAACCTGGTGTTCGGGAGGCCCGCCGACGTTTCAAGCCGTCTCATCGCCAACCCGGTGATCCGCAAAATTTCCTTCACAGGATCCACCGCGGTCGGTCGTCACCTTCTGAAGCTCGCCGCCGACGGCGTGAAGCGCACCACGATGGAACTGGGCGGCAACGCGCCGGCCGTGGTTTTCGCGGATGCCGATCTCGACAAGGCGATCGAAACCCTCGTCGCGGGCAAATTCCGCAACGCTGGCCAAATCTGCGTCTCCCCGGCGCGGTTTTTCGTGCACGAGAGTCGCTACGACGCCTTTGTCCGGGGATTTTCGGACCGCGCGCGCGCTCTGCAGGTTGGTGACGGGCGGACGCCCGGCGTTTGCATGGGACCGCTGGCGAACCCGCGACGGATGGCGGCGATGGAACAAATCCTCGCCGACGCGGAACGCCACGGCGGGCGCATTACGGGAGCCCCGCGCCCCAATGGGCCTGGCGATTTCTTTATGCCAACGGTGGTGACCGGCGTCAGCGACGACTCCCTCCTGATGCGGGAAGAAACCTTCGGTCCGATCGCACCGGTCGTCCCGTTCTCAACCTCCGAGGAGTTGCTCCGGCGCGCCAATAGCGTCGAAGCGGGGCTGGCGGGCTACGCCTTCACCCGCTCGATCGCCAATGCGCACCTGGCCGCCCAGGGGCTTGAATGCGGCATGGTGGGCATCAACTCGCTGGCGATCTCCGCGCCTGAGACGCCGTTCGGCGGCGTAAAACAAAGTGGCCACGGCCAGGAAGGCGGGATGGAAGGCCTGCAGGCCTTCCTCAACCTTAAGCTCGTCGTCGAGGCTTGACCGTAGGACCGCACGTCAACGCCATTCAGACTCGCCCACAACGAAAGTAAATTCGTCGAGATTGCTGATACTTTTCACAGCGTGCTGACGGACGCTCGCCGGCAGTTAGGATTCGTGCTGGCCGTCAAGGTCCGCTGGCCGCCAGGAGGTTCCTAACCGCCCACCATTCGCTCGAATTCGGGGACGATTTGGAACAAATCACCGACCAGCCCCACATCCGCCACTTCGAAGATCGGCGCTTCGCTGTCCTTGTTGATGGCCACGATGGTGCGAGCGTCCTTGATGCCCGTCAGATGTTGGATCGCACCCGAAATGCCGACGGCGATGTAGATTTCCGGCGAAATGATCTTGCCCGTTTGCCCCACCTGCATCTCGTTGGGCGCGTAGCCCGCGTCGACCGCGGCACGTGAAGCGCCGACGGCAGCCCCAAATTTATCCGCGAGGCTGTACAGCAGCTTGAAGTTCTCCGCGCTTCCGAGTGCGCGGCCGCCGGAGATGACTCGCAATGCCGTCTGCAGGTCCGGCCGATCGGTGCTGCCGGACTTGGCGCCCAGGTAACGCGTGTGCGTGGGCAGGGCGACGTCCAATGACTTGGATTCAACTGCGGCGCCACCGCCGCCTGCCGCGGCTTCGAACGAAGCGACCCGCACCGTCGCGACCAGCTTGCGCGATGCGTCCGCCTCGACCGTGACGATGGCGTTGCCCGCGTAGATGGGGCGCCTAAACCGGTATGCGCTCTCGGCGGCCATGAGGTCGCTCACTTGCGCGACGCCCAGCAGCGCCGCGACGCGCGGCATGAGGTCCTTCCCGAAGCTGGTCGAGGGACCAAAGATATGACTGTAGTCCGCGGCCAGCGCCGCCACTTGCGGTGCGAAAATCGCGGCCAGCGGATGTTCGTTTTCGGGCCGGTCCACGCGCACCACCGTTTTGACCCCCGATATCGCGGCGGCCTGAGTGGCAACCGCGGCGGTGTCGGCGCCGAACACGGCGATGACGATTTCGGCTTCGGGAATGCTCTTCGCGCAGGTGACGCACTTGGCGGTGGCAGGGTTCAAGGCCTTGCCGTCATGCTCGCCGATGATGAGTGCTTTATGCATTAGATCAAGCCCTTCTTCTTGAGAACGTCCACGAGTTCCGCCACATCCTTGACCAGGACGCCTTTCTGACGTTGCGCCGGCGGTTCGGTTTTCACCGTCTTTAAATATTGCCCCGCGCTCACGCCGAGCGCATCGAGGGAGGTCACGTCCAAGGGCTTTTTCTTGGCCTTCATGATGTCCGGCAACTTGGCATAGCGCGGTTCGTTCAAGCGGAGGTCGACGGTGATCACCGCGGGCAGCTCGACTTCGATGGTTTCGAGACCGGCATCGATCTCGCGCGTTATCGCCGCCTTGTCGCCCGTGATTTCCACTTTGGATGCATACGTCGCCTGCGGCCGCTCCCAGAGGGCGGCCAGCATCTGTCCGGTCTGATTGGCGTCGTCGTCAATGGCTTGTTTACCCAGGAAGATGATCTGCGGGTTTTCCTTCTTCGCCAGGGCAAGAAAAACTTGCGCGGCCGTCAAGGGTTCCACGAGAGCGTCGGTCTGAACCAGGATCGCCCGATCCGCGCCCATCGCCAGCGCGGTACGCAGCTGTTGTTGGGCATCGGATATGCCGATGCTGACCGCGACCACCTCGATGTTGCCGACCTTATCCTTGATGCGCAGCGCCTCCTCGAGTGCGATTTCGTCGAACGGATTCACGCTCATCTTCACTCCGTCCAGGATCATGCCGCTACCGTCGGGTTTGACGCGGACGCGCACGTTGTAGTCCACGACGCGCTTGATGCAAACCATGATCTTCTGCATTGAGACTCCTTAAGCAGCCGTTTCCGGTGCGCGATCAGCGGCGACGATGATTTGCCATCACTGCCTACGCGACCTTGGTGAACCGTATAGGGAGTTCCTTCAGCGAGTGGATGGTCGGGTGCATTTTATGCGGAAGATCGGGCAATGGCCGGGCGAGGGTTATATCGTCAAGCCGAGATAGGAGAATCGAAAACGCAGTCTCCAGTTCTTCCATCGCCAACAGTCTTCCCACGCAGAAATGGATCCCATTGCCGAACGCCAAGTGAGCGCCCGCATTTTTCCGCTCCATATCGAACTGATGCGGACACGCGAACTTGGAGGGGTCATGATTGGCGGCGCCGAAGCGCGCCATGACGAGGGAACCCTCCGGTATCATTGTCCCGGCGATCTCTACATCCCTCGTTGCAACTCGGAACATACCCTGCACCGGCGCTTCATAGCGCAGGGACTCTGCAACAAAGCCTCTCACCAGAGCCGGCTTGGACCTCAACTTCGCCATCTGTTCGGGGAAGCGCAACAGGAGCCAGAGCCCGGTGCCCAGGGCGCTGATCGTGGTGTCGTAGCCGGCCGCGATGAGCTGACACATCGTACTCTGCAGTTCATGCATGGACAGGGGTCGCTCGCCTTCGCCTCCGGCGTGAACCAGCTTGGAGATCAAGTCATCGGTCGGAGAGAGCCGTCGCTCCTCGAAGGTGGCGGCGAGATAGTGCTGCATCTCCAATTCGATTTCCGCGGTTGCGCGAAGCTCGTCGTGGTTCATCGGAACCACACCCGGCGTCACAATCGCGTTAGCCCAGCGTTTGAACGCCGCGTATTTGCTTCGGTCCAGTCCCAGCTGCTCCGCAATGATGATGCCGGGAAGGGGTAAGGCGAACTCCGAAACAAACTCGCATTCGCCACGGTCGATGAATTTGTCGATCAGGTCATTGGCAACCAGAGCGATATGCGGCTGCAACTCCCGCACGTACCTCATGTTGAACACTTTATCGACTATCGCCCGATAGCGGCCATGCTCCGGTGGGTCCGTCCAACTCAAGGTGTCGACGCGAGCCCAGCCCTTTTCTCCGAGCATTTTATTGTAATTTTCGAACATGCTTCCATCAAATTTCGGGCCTATCAGGTTCGAACTGCTGGAGAATGTCTCGTGGTCCTGCACCATAGCTCGTGCGTCTTCATAACGCGCCACGACATACATGCCCATCTCCGGCATCAGGTAGACGGGACGCTGCTCGTGGAGCAGGCCATAGAACTCTCGTGGATCGCTTTGCACGCGGGGATCAAGCAGACTGAAATCCTCGATGCGGCTGGATGGTGTGCTTGGCGTATTCATGGCTATCTCCCAGCAGACTATTTTCGATGCGCCGATATCGTCGACTGTCAACCGCCAGGTCGGCGAAAGCACTTGCAAGGCTAGCCTGCCGCTGTTCGGGCCCTACACAGGCATCCATTTCACTCCCCTACATTGGCGGGCCCATCCAAAGGAACGCGTCTTACTCAGAGTTATCTTGGCATTATAAGACGTAAATTTCTGCTGTCAACTCGACGCGGCGGGGGTGGTGGCCACAAATATTTCCAGTGGCCACCTTAACCGCCCAGCGGCCTATGGCGGGGAAACTGGGAAGGTAAGCGAAAGAGAGCCGTAAGAGAGGCGGCAAAGAAGGTGCGCGGTTAGGAGCTACTGACGTCTTTGAATAGTGGCATCGCGAAAATGCACCAAACTCGTTCGTTAGTGGCAGCCCACCGTATGACTGGGTATGACCATTCATGCAACGGTGCGCGCGGCAAAGACAATCTGACGAGCCGGCGGGATAGTACGGTCTCCAAGGTTTCGTTAGAGACAAAGTTCGCAGTAGAATCGGTTTATTAGTTGCCGCAACCACCTACGAGTCGTGGGCAATCTCTGCCATAGCTTCTTGCAGCACTTTCTCCGCAACGCCGCGCCGCTTGAGTGCATCAGCCAGTTTGCGCGCTGTGTGCTGATCGAACTGCACCTCATCCCGGCGCAGTCCCTCGCTAATGTAGCTCTTCAATAGAGTTTGATAGGCGGTAAAGCCGCGCATCGGAGCAACAGCTTTGAGCGATTCAACGACGTCCGTCGGAATTCGCATGGTGATCGTCGTACTCGGCCGATCTTTCTTCAGGCGCTTTTTCAATCGTTCATTGATCATAGAATTCTTCCTCTGCCGGCGAAGCACGCCACGCTGAAATGATCCGAATGGATTGTCCGTCGAACTCGATATGTACAACCGTCAGCAATCGGCCGGCGGAGCTGAAACCGATCGCGGCATCTCTGGGTTCTTCATTTCGACTCGCATCTTGAAGAACAAACAGCGGGTCATCGAAGACGGTCACCGCCTCTTCGAAGGAGACACCGTGCTTGCGCTGGTTCTCCGCGGCCTTCGCTTCGTCCCATTCAAAGGTCGTACCACCATGTTCGAAGACCCGGTCCATGGAAAGCTAGAATATCATTTGGTATTTACAATGTAAATACGCATCCCGCACAATCAGGAGCCAGCGGGAAGTCGCAGCGGCGTCACGCATCGTGTTGGGTCTTGAATTTCCCGCAGGCGGGCCGTTGTTTGGCGAGAATCTGAGAAGCAAGTATGACATATATAGCAAGCATGACTTTAATGTCTTATGATTTCTCCCATGCGTCCTTTACCCCCCTTGATCGCGACGGTCTCTTGCCGGCGGGAGATTACGAGCTCGACTTTCAGAGACTGCGCGAATCATTCTTGGTCACGGGCGCCGGCGGCAAATCTCCGACGCGGGATGCCGCGTGGCGGGAGTTCCTCGTTAACAATCTCCAAATCATGACCGAGCAGCTCTGGAATGTGGGTGTGACCGACGTCTTTGCCGACGGCTCCTTGGTCGAGAAGGATCATCCGAATGACATTGACGGCTATTTCGTTTGCTCTCTGCAGGCGTTGGCGAGTGGCGAACTCGCACGCAAAGTTGAACTTGCTCGATCCTCATAAGATTTGGACATGGGATCCGCGGTCACGGCAAGCCGATCGGGGATATCCGAACAAGCAGCTTCCCATGTGGCACCGAAACCGGGTGGAACTCTACCCGCACGTCGCCGGGTTCTTGAGTGGCATTCGTGATCCAACGGACATGAGTTGGAATTTCCATCGGCCTTCCACCAGTCGCGGCGTGACGGAAGACCGCGCGGCATCATCAAGTTAAATCCAGGGGCATCGCCATGATTCGAAACGAAGCAGAGCACCAAGAGGCCTCGCAGCGGCTCGCTCAGGAATCATTGCGGCTTGCCGAGCATCGAGCCCGCCTTAAAGAGGCCGGTCTCGGACACGAAGAAATCAAGCGAGTCATCGATCCGTTTGAATCCTTCCATCTGCAGCTGCAGGAGGAAGTCGAGGCCTATGAGCGACTGAAGCGAGGGGAGTTCGCCGAGTTGGATGACCTGCGTGCCGTGGGACATCTGCTCATCACGTCTCGTATTGCCCAGGGTATCTCCCAGCGTGAACTTGCCCGCCGGCTCGGCGTGCATGAATCCCAAGTGTCGCGCGATGAGCGGAATGAATACTTCGGAATTACCCTGGAGCGGGCGGCCAAGATCCTCGATGTGCTCAACGTCCGATTGCATACGAAGATCGCGATCGAACCGCTGCCGCCAGCTCCGGTGGCGCAGGTCTCGTGATGCGGGCTGAATTCGTCAGCTCGGGGATGACGCTGCTTCGGCCCCAGCTCGCCGGAACGATACGTTTCTCAATCGTAGTCCGTTGGGTCGCGTGGCTTGCGCCGGCGCCGCGTCAGTTGACGCCAGCCGCGGACCCCAAGATTGAGGGAGAGCCAGCCGCCCAATGCCGCAAGCGGCCACGCGATCGTTCGGGGCCACAAGACTCCGACTACTGACAGTGCCCCGAGCACCAGCGCGCCGATCAGCAGCGGGCCCCTGGATGCATCAGCGAGCACTCGACGATTCGCCAGTACCGCTCCGACACTGTTCGCGATGCGTAGCGCCCCGGCCGCCGCGCGGCTGGTGCTGCCTCCGGCGCGGCGGATCCTCGGCGGCCGCGCCGTGCTATCCAGAATCTTTTCACTGCGGCGATGTCGGCGCGGCGCCAACACGATCTCGGTGGCGTTCTGTAAATCGCGTTCGTACTGAGCAGCGAGCAGGCCGGCGAAACCGGCGTCCTCCACCGCTACGTCGATTTCGTGATTGCCCAGCCAGCTGGAGATGTTGAGATTCGAAGAGCCCACTCGAGCCCACTGTCCATCGGCGACCGCGGTTTTCGCGTGCAGCATCGAGCCGTTCCATTCGAACACTCGAATGCCCGCCTTCAACAGCGGACGATAGCCCGAGCGCGACACGACGGAGATCATCGGTATGTCGCTGCTGCCCGGCACCAGCATGCGCACGTCGACGCCATCGCGCGCGGCCGAGAGCAGTGCCTGCACGTAGGGCGCAATACCCACGAAATAGGCATCGGTGAGCCACAGGGTGCTGCGGGCTGTGGAGGCGATCAGTTGATCGAGACGATACAGGCTGGCATAGGGCGGCTGCGTGGCGATCACCCGCAACGCCACCGAGCCTCGAGAATCGATAGGCTCCGGATCCGCCGACAAGTCCCCCAGCGCCGTACCCAAGCTGCCCCAGCTCTGCGCAAATGCAGCCTCGATTTCCGCCACGGCAGGGCCGCGCACGGCCACGCCGGTATCGCGCCAGGGCGGCACGTTGCGCGCCGGGTTGCCGAGCCATTTTGCGCTGATGCACACGCCGGATAGAAAGCCGTGAAAACCGTCGACCGCCAGCAATTTGCGGTGATCGCGGCTGATCCAACCGAATGGCTCGCCCCACTTCGGCCGGTTGAACACCCGTACCTCGCCGCCGGCGGCCCGCAAGGGGGTCCAGAAGCGGCTGCGCGACTGACCGAGGCAGCCGAGCCAATCAACCACCACGGCGACCGTGACGCCGGCCTTGGCGCGTTCCACCAGCGCATCCCGGAATTCGCAGCCGACCTCGTCATCGCGGATGATGTAGTTCTCGAGCAGCACGCGCCGGCGCGCGCCGCGGATCGCCTTCAGCCACGCATCGTAGTGCGCGGCCGCGTCGATCAGCAACTCGAGCGCGTTGCCGCCCAGCAGAGGGCCGCCGGCGGCCCGGTTGAACGCCTGCTCGGCCAGCGGTCGGTAAGGCGTCGCGCCGGCGGGCAGTATCGCGGAAATGCGCGGGTTGTCCGTCATAGGGGCAAATTCGTGGCTTACTTGTACCGTCACGCCTCCTGCGGCGATTATGCAGTGCCGCTGTCATCGTTTCGACAGCTGGTTGATGTGCCGGGCAATATTCGCTACGCATTGAAGACCTAGTGGCGGCCCAGTAGAGCCGAGGATTGGGGGAGTCACATCGCCCGTAGGTCGCTGAGATGCGCAGCAAGGGCGTGAGGCATGCTGAATCGTAGGCCGATGGCGAATTGACGCGAAGTGTGCGGCACACAATAAACTACTTCGGCCTTGGTTCGAAAATTAGTCAGCGAATCGCTGACAATGACCTGCTTACCCGCGCCCCAATGGCGGCCGGCAATGAGGCGGGCTCCGTGCTCGCTGATGTTCGCGAAAACCACTGTCTCGTTGCTCGAAGGCTCATCGGCTGCCTCAATATTCGCCACTGCATTGGTGGCCATCCGTGGCTCCGCTCGCCCAGTTTGCATCGCATTCACCTCTTGCATCGTCGACTCAATCAGAGATCCGGACGTTACAATACGGAATTGCCCGATGGGTTAAGTTCGAGCTGCGCCATCGACAGCCATCGACAGCCAGCGATCATGTGACGCCGCCGCGGTTGATTCACCGAAAGCCGGCCGCTTGGCGCCGCCGGCGCGCGCCGACTCTTCCGAATTTGCAGCCGTAAGATCATTGGATACGCAGGCCCGATTCTTGCGCTTTCGTTTTTGTGCATACAAGGCGGTATCGGCCTGTCTCATCAGGTCTTGCAGAGTCGCGGGCTTGTCGGGATCGAAATGCGCCACGCCGACGCTCAAGGACAATTTGTAGCGGTTTTCCGCGCCGGTGCAATCGGCCAGATTCGAGTGCAGACGCTGACAGATCGCTTCCGCGCTACCTCCGGGTTCCTCCTGGATCAACGCCACAAATTCATCGCCGCTCAAACGCCCCGTCACATCGAATTTACGAAAAGTCTGCTCGATGCACGCCGCTGCGAGCGATATCGCTCGATCACCCTCACTGTGACCGTAGTGGTCGTTGATCCATTTCAGGCCGTCCAAATCGGCGAAAAACATCAGCATATTCTGCCTCGCGTCGCGCGCCCACCTCAGGTTCCGGGCCGCCAGCGCCATGAATCCGCGGCGGTTATGCAAGCCGGTCAGATCGTCCCTCAATGCCATTTGCAGCAGCGTGCGCTGCAACCCAAGATGACCATGGGTGTAACGCAGGGTTTGCGCAATGGTGTCGGCCGCAATCGGGTTGTTGCCGGCCGCGGCGCTGAGACGCGATTGCTTTCCCCCCACTTCCGGCGGACCTTCCAGCTCCACGGCACCGTGAATGTCGGGGAGCAACAAAATCGGCAAGTTCGGCAATTTGTTACGCAGTTGTATGGCCATCCTCGACACAAAGTGCGGCGTCAATGTGGATTCCAGCAACAACACATCGGGTGCCTGCTTCACGACCATGAGCAATGTGGCGTCAAAGTCCTGCATATTCACCCGCAAAGCTTTCACATCTATCAGTTGACCGTCGATCGACTCATGAAACCCTCCGTTCAAAAACCAGGAATTTTCCCATTTTTCCAACATGACGAGCGCCTTGAGCAAGGTCCGTTTCATAGCTTCGTTTCGCCTCTTTTTGGGTGATTGACCATGCATCCAGGATAGGCCGGGCAGCGACGTGCACAATCGGGTGAATTATCGATGGACCCTGTGGGAAAGACCCGGCGCCATGGGGAAGGCGATAATCGGTGTTGTAGCAGCCCGATTATGGCTCTATTAGGCCATTTCGGATCGCATAGCGGACCAGTCCGGCGGTCTGATGAATATCGAGTTTTTCCATTACCTTGGTGCGGTGACTGTCCGCCGTCTTAGTGCTGATACCCAGCAACGCCGCGATCTTCTTGGTCGAATGTCCTTCGCCGACTAGTTGCAAGACTTGTCGTTCACGCAGGCTCAGTTTTCCATTGGGCGCGTCGGGGTTGGTAAGGAACGCCTGGACCACCGCGTTGGCGATCTTGGGACTCAAGTACACCTCGCCGCGATCCACATGCCGTATTGCAGCCACCAAATCCGTGCCCGCCTGTGTTTTGAGCACATAACCGCGCGCGCCGATGCGCAATGCCTCAACCGCATAAGGTTCTTCCATATGACGGGTCAGAATAATCGCGCGTGTTTGAGGACTTACTCGCGCCGCTTCGCGCAATACGCTCAACCCATCGAGGCCCGGCATGTCCAGATCGAGCACGGCAATTTCCGGCAATAACTCCCGAATCATGCGAATCGCCTCGAGTCCATCGGAGGCTTCGGCCAATACCTCGATATGCTCCTTCTCCAGCATGAGCCTCAATCCCTGCCTGACGATGAGATGATCGTCCGCGAGAACTACTCGAATCGGCATCTTTAATTCTCCACCGGGATTGATATCATCAACTCCGTGCCGCAGCCGCCCGAGTTGATCTGCATGGACCCGCCGACAACGCTCAGGCGCTCGCGCATGCCGATCAAACCGAAGCCTTGTTCGCCTTGGCGAACCGCAATCGACGCTGGGTCGAAGCCCGTGCCATTGTCGCGTATGCAACAACAAATCGAATCGGCTTTTCGTTGAAATCGAATCCAGACCGCCGTTGCCCGAGCGTGCTTGACCACATTGTGCAGCGCTTCCTTGGCAACGTGGTACAAGGTCGCTTCGACCCGTCTTGGTAATCGTTGCTCCGGCACCGCCTCGATGTTTATCTGCAATTGGGAACGCTGTGCGAGACCCTCGAAGAGGTACCGTAGGGCGGGAATCAGGCCCAGGTCGCTCAGTAACGCCGGCATCAGCTCGTGGGACAATCGACGCAGCTGAACTTCGATCTGATCGAGCAGTTGCGTCACCTTGAGAATATGCGGCTGAACCGCCGGCACCTCGCGGCATAGGTTTTGCAGCGCGATGTACACCGCAACCAACAATTGGCCGGCCTCATCGTGAAGCGCGTTCGCGATACGCTTTGCCTCCTGTTCCAGCACCTCGTTAAAGTGGCGCAGCGCCGTATTGGCTTCGCGAAATCCGCCGTACGTCATCTCATAGGGCGAGATGCATTCGGCAAAAAATTGCGCGGCTCCCGTTAGGATGCGATCACGCTCGTCTATCCCGACCTCATGCGCCAACAGCTCCCGTAAACAAGAATGGTGAATATCCGCAATGGCGACCAACCCTGTGCCCGCCTCCAGCGCCCTGCGCCCGATTTGATACGCTTGCTGCAGCGCAGATTCACCCGCACCGCCCAAATAGTCGCGCAGTGAGGTTGGATAGGCGGTAGCGGCCTCTTTCACGGCTGGGCACCCCGATAGCGCGCGACCAGAACCAAGGCATCATCAGTGCCTTTGCTGCCATCTGCCAGAATCCCATCGGCCATGGCCTCGAGTCGACCCTGCATCGAGATGCATATGGCACGCTCGGCAGTCACTCCGTCGGTGGCCATCGTCAATATGTCACCGGGCCTGACCGGCAGTTCTTCCGCTCGAAGACCGGGCGAGCGAACGCCGACCACGCCATTGCGCAGCAATAATCTGTCGCATGGCAGCCCTGCATCGCGGTGCAGTAAAGCGCACTCAACAGTGCCGACGCCGATCCAAGTGAGCTTTGCGTCCTCGGTATTGAAGGCCGCGATACTCATCGTCACACCGCGCGATCCGCGCAGCGCCTCGTGGCAATGATGCAGCAGTTGCGTGACCGGATCGCCGATATGCTGGTCCAGCGTTGCGATTGCGATGCCGGCTGCCGCGGCCGCCGCCGGTCCGTGTCCCAAGCCGTCTATTACGGCGAAAACCATTCCATTCGAAACGACACCGGCCCAATACCGATCGCCCGATTCAGTCTCTCCGGGCATCGTGGCGGCGGCTATGCCCCATTCCAGGTCGGCCGCTTTCATTTGAGCCACTTCTTGACGGTGACGGTCGTGCCTCGCCGCAGTTCCGATTCGATGACGAACTCGTCCATCAGTCTCCTCACGCCCGGCAGTCCCAGACCCAATCCGCCGGACGTTGAATAGCCGTCGCGCAGCACGTCGTGAATACTTCGAATACCCGGTCCGCTGTCGCGAGCGATGATCACGATACCCTTCGTATGGGTAGTTTCTTCGCTGCGCATCATCACCTCACCGTGCTGTGCATACGTGACAATATTGCGGGCCAACTCCGAGATTGCCGTGGCGATCAAGGTGGCGTCGGTCGCCGAGAAACCGATATTGGCCGCCATTGCCCTTCCTTGCTGCCGCGCCAACACGATGTCCACGTCGGAGCGGATGCCCACTAAAATATCTTGTAGCACAAGCATTTGCGCGCTCAGGTACTACGGGCCGCTCGTTGTTGCAGGTGCGCAAGACCCTCCTCCAAATCGAGCGCAGTGGCCACACCTTCCATCGTCAAGCCAAGCTGCACCATGGCAAATGCCACTTCGGGCTGGATACCCACAATGACAGTCTCTGCGCCGCGCAGACGTATCACATTGGTGATGTCGCGCAACGTTCGCGTCGCGAAAGAATCCATCACGTCCAACGCAGTGACGTCGACGATCACGCCAGTCGAGCGGAAATGAATGACTTTGTCGATCAACGCCCGGCGCAACTGCAAGAGGTCCGCATCCGAGAGCGCAGCCTGGATGGTGGCTATGAGAAACCGACCCTGTTTGAGGATTGGGACTTCCATGGTCTGCCTTATGACGACGCGATATCCGCAACCGGAACAACCTTGTAGCCCAGCAAGCGCTCGGCTTGTTCAATGCCGCCTTGCAAATCGCCGACTGTATTCATTTTGCCGAGATCGACACCGATCGTGACGATGGTCTGGGCAATCTCGGGAGATAGACCCGTCACGATCACAGTGGCACCCAGCAGCCGCGATGCTTCCACGGTTTGTACCAAGTGATTGGCGACGGTCGCATCCATGGCCGCCACGCCGGTGATGTCGATAACCACAACCTTGGCGCGATTTGTGCGGATGCCTCGCAGCAATTGCTCCGTCAACTGACGCGCCCGCTGTGCGTCGATGACGCCGATAATGGGCAAGATCAGCAGTCGCTCCCGGACCTGCAATACGGGTGTGGAAAGTTCGCGGATTGCTTCCTGCTGCTGACGAATGACGCGTTCGCGTTCCTGCACGAAGCCGACTGCCACGGTGTTGGCAATGCGATTGGCCGCCGGCTCATAAGCGTCCAAGATGCGATTGAGCATCGTAAAATCGCCTTGATACTTGGCGAACAGCGACCGCGCCAATACGTCGCGCAGCAGCAGCACGATTCCCACGACTTCGTGGGTTTCCACGCCTCGGGGAATGATGCGCTCGGAAAGGTTGCGGGCATACGATTGCAACGCTTCGAAGGTTCCGGTCGAGAGCGCTTCGACGTAGTTGTCGTACACGGAGGTCGCTTCGGCGAACAATTCGTCCTTGGTCATGGCCGTCAGCAATCGTGCTTCCGCGATGCGGTTAGCCCACTCCTCGCGCAATTGAGTGCGATTTTGCCGCAGGTGCGCCACGAGCTCCTGCAGTAACTCGGTTGATTGCGCAGGGGTGCCTTGCAGTTGGTCGGCGGATCGCTTGCTGGACATGGGACGGCTCCTAAGGCGCTACGTTTATTTGAAGGAGCCTCCGGGCTCCCGCCGGTTTTGGCCTACTGTACAAGGTTAGAGCTGATTACCTTATCGGGAAAATACCCTATCCCGGCAGGAACGTGCTGCGCGTTGACGCAGGCAGCCGCGGCCAAATCCTCCAACTCGCCGCGTGTGGTGAAAATTCCAGGATGTATGGTTAGCCAGGCGTATTTTCCCGCAGGTACGGCGGCGGAGAGGACAGCTTCAATCCCTGTACTGCTCACGACAAATCAAAGACTTAGCCGCGCTTCTATACTTGGCTGCCGGTTACGACGGTCATCGGCGGAGTGCCTGACATAGTTAGAACTTCGCGCGGCACGGCTATTGGCCGCCGCAGCCGTAGTTCAATATGCGGCAGCAGCAGAAAGATACGTGGGCCGTGCACCAGATATCGCTTCGCCAGTCTTCTCGGATTCTGGACGAGACGAAACAGCCATTCAAACCCCGATTTTCGAATCCAAAGCGGTGCACGCCTTTCGATGCCCGTGATGAAATTGATCGAGGCGCCGATACACAACGCGAGACCGCGCGCGACGCCGCGCTCCTTGAGTTTTTGCGCGATGATTTCTTGCTGAGGCGAGCCAATGGCCAAAAAGCAGAACCTAAAGGGACTGCTTTCCTCGATCGCGCGCAAGCAGGATTCGACCGCCACTTTGTCGCGAATAAAATTCATTGGCGGATCAATGTGGCGCAGGGCCTTGAGGCCGAAACGCGCCCGAAGCTCCTGAGCCTGTTCGGCGCTCCCACCCACCATCACCGCACCATCGTTCGGTTTGATCACGCTGGAAATCACCGCGGCTGTCAAATCGCTGCCCGGACTTACGCGATGGCGTTGTCGCTTGAGGAAACCGATCAAATGCGCCAGAAAATGGCTGTCCAAGAACACATATGAAGCTTGCGCGTACAATTCGCGAAACTCGGGATCGTGGTAATGACGAATCACATGATCGACGTTGGGCGTAACGACGTAGCCGAAGCGTTCACTCCCGAATGCGGTCACAATTGCACACGCCTCGGCGAGTTCGTAGTCATCGATCATCAGAACGTTGGTCATATCATTCACCGCAAATGCAGTGCCGAAGTTTCGTCTTCGCCACCCCCCGCCTGCATAGCCCCAAGTTCTGCCTCGCTGGCTGATAACTCGCTGGCTGATAAACTGCTCTGCCAGCATAAACCGCGTATCGAGGCGCACAATCGGGTGAATTATTGATGGCCCTGTGGAAAAGACCGGGCCCGATGAGTTCGCGCGCGCGGCGCAGGTTGGCCTCCGTAGGGATCCGACGAGGGTAGGGCGACAGCGGTTGGTGGCACTGATGGAGAATTGCGGCAATAGATTGGCGATCGACATGCCGACGGCCGCGGATGCGGCATGCAGATTCTCTTCGGCCTGACGAAAGGCTCGATCGCGAAACGCCGGCTGATGGTCGTGTATCGGCATGTTGGACTCCCTAATAGAGTGAATTCGCAACTGGCTCGCGGCGCGAGGGCGCGGTCCTAAGCCTCTTCCATTATCCTGTCTAGGGGGATAGGATAGCCCTATGCATAAATTTCCTGAAATCGCCACCCGACTGAAGCGCGCCCAAGGACACCTTGCGGCGGTTATCGAGATGCTAGAGGCCGGCCGGCCCTGCTTGGATCTAGCGCAGCAGCTTCACGCCGTGGAAAAGGCCATTGGGAACGCCAAGAAGGAATTGATCAAGGACCACATCAATCACTGCATGGAAGAAACTTCTGAGGCTATGCCACGCGAATTCAAGGCATTGATCAAGGAGTTTCAAGCTGTCACAAAGTATCTCTAGGCGATTACGGAACGGTGACAATCCATATCAGGAGAATCCCGCAATGAACAACACCACGACCGAGTCGGACGGACATAGCCACGTCTTCTTGGGGACAGGGCACGAGCAGAACGAACGGAAAACTTGGGCGGTGATCGTGTTGTGCACCGCGATGATGCTCGTCGAGATCGTGGGCGGCAGCCTTTACGGTTCTCTGGCGTTGGTCGCCGATGGATTACATATGTCGACGCACGCCGGTGCGATGTTGATCGCGGCGTTGGCGTATACCTACGCACGCCGGCATGCGCACGACGCCCGGTTTGTCTTTGGAACCGGAAAGCTCGGCGATTTGGCGGGTTTCAGCAGCGCGATCGTGCTGGCGATGATCGCGTTACTCATCGCCTACGAGGCGATCGCGCGTTTCTTGGCGCCGGTTCCGATTCACTTCACAGAGGCCATCCCGATTGCGGTGGTGGGCCTGTTGGTCAATATCTTGAGTGCGTGGCTTTTGAGTGGCGACCACCACGGTCACAGCCATGGCCACGATCACGACCCCATCGAACATGACCACTCGAGCGAAAGCCGAGAAATCACCACCGACCGGGGCGTCGTCACATTGTCCATCTTCGAGCAAGGTGTACCGCCGCGCTTTCGACTGGCATTTGCCCCGGCACTGCCGGCAGATAGCGACTATCCGGTGGGCGTTGAGACACGACGGCCTGACGGCACGACCCAGTGGTTTGACTTCACTCACCGTGATGCCTATTGGGAGTCAATCGAGGAAATTCCCGAACCGCACGAATTTAATGCCTCACTTCAACTTGGCAACGCGAGGCATGAAGTTTCGTTCGAGGAACACGCGCACGATCATTCGGCGCATGACGCTCACTCAAGTTCAGCGCATCGAGACAATAATATTCGTTCCGCTTACATCCATGTAATGGCGGACGCCGCGGTATCTGTATTGGCGATTAGCGGCCTCGTCTTGGCGCGAAGCTTCGGCTGGATGTGGATGGATCCGTTGGCCGGCATCATCGGGGCGCTCGTCATTGCGAACTGGTCGTTTAGCTTGCTGCGCGACACGGGGCGCATACTGCTCGATATGAATCCCGATCAGCGCATCACCACGCAGGTGCGCGAGGCGATTGAGTCCGACGGTGATCGACTCACTGATTTGCACCTGTGGCGCTTGGGCCCAGGTCACTTGGGCGCCGTCGTGTCCGTGCTTACGAGCGAGTCCCGGGATTGTGCGTTTTACCGCGCGCGGCTTAAGAGTTTTAAATCCCTGTCTCACGTCACCGTTGAGGTCACCAAATCGGCGGCATGAGCTACCGGGGAATCACGGCGCCCTCGTGCGTTGTGTGGTCCTCAACATGAAGAAGGTGCACTACGCCTTCCAGCACCTGTGCCGATCGACATTATCCTGTCCACCATACCGGCAGGCGAGGATCGTCCCTCGTCGCACTCGGTTGAATTGCACGAGCTATGCGACCGCGCGCGGGGAGATCAGTAGATCTTGTCCCCCTTTTCCACCGCGAAAGGCGACGGCGGCGCGGAAACGCCGTTCACCGAGGTGCCGCCGTTGTGGATGGCCGGAAACCAAGCCTGCATGTTTTGGGGGAAGCCGAACGTCGGCTTCGTGAGCGCGTCGAGCCGGCCCAGTTCCTCGGCCGAGAGTCTGACCTCGAGGGCCTTCAGGTTGTCCTCGAGCTGTGCGAGCCGTCGCGCGCCGATAATCGTCGAAGTCACGCCGGGCTGCGCCTGAACCCAGGCCAGCGCGACGCGCGCCACCGTGCTCGCGTGCGCCTTGGCGATGATGTCCAGCTCGTCCACGATCGCGTAGGTCTTCTCGGTGAGGAAG
>DASXYI010000061.1:0-3731 GCA_036502605.1 Steroidobacteraceae bacterium | reverse complement strand
CTTCCGATCGCGTTTGCCGGCCTCGTCCCTTCGACGCATGTCTGCGATGCCGGATATTTTTGCCGCGTCGGGGTAGTGCGAAGACACAATGGCCGCGGCTTGCAGCTACGTTTGATGCGTGCGTTGGAATCGCGGGCGCGTAACAATGGTTGGAACGCGGTGGTTTCGGACACGACGGATAACGTCGCTTCGGCTAACAATTTTATCCAGGCTGGCTATCGCATATATCGGCCGGAACATCCCTGGGCGTGGCCGAGCACTCTCTATTGGCGAAAGTGCATCGCCTGATGGGTCGGTAACAAATCCGAATCGGCTCAAGCGTGCGCACCGCTGCTCGACGTATTTTCGGAGATTGCCTGTTTTTAGCCCGGTTGCTTTTCGGCCACCGGGCGTTTTTCGTTTCGGTTCCAAGAAGCAGGCGGGATTGTGCAGCGCGGCTGGATCGCCTATACGCGACAAGAGGGGGCATCGCATGACACTGTTGAACAGGATTTTCACGACCAGGACACTGCTGCAGATCATTTTTGTATTGGCCGCGGCGGTTATCATGAAGGCGACAAGCACGCATTACGATTTTAGCTGGGCGAGGGTTTTGGCGGCAGGCTAGCCTCTCAAGGCAGTCAGCCTTCTCGCTCGCCTTTTGCAATGGCTCCGGCCCATGAAGACTAAGGTTGCCGGGCAGGCAACAGAGTTCGATAAATACCGTCATCATAAGCGCAGAACTCGCGATCGTCATGACGTGACACCGCGTGGGTCCGCCAGGTCAATCAAGTCTCGCCGATAGCCTGCGCGCCCGACATACCTCGTCGCGCCGCGAGGAGATCGAGCAGGCCCATGCTTCGCGCAATCGCCTTCGAGGAATTCCAAAGCGATTAGGGCTATAAGCGGCCCTTCGGCTCTGCAACGTAGCAAAGGTCGGGCGTCGCAAATCCTTCATCTGCGCCCTTAGAAATTTCGGCGGGTAGTCATTAGTCTTATCCCCGATGGCCGGTCGATCGCAGCGCGAGCCTGTTCTTCAATGCTTGTTGGACAAGCTTGCCAAGTTGCAGATGACAGAGCAACCATCCCTGATGGGTATTGCAGCGGGTTGCGGGGAATTGTACTCGGTGGGTCTCGGGGAGGCTTCGATATGCGTTTTCTGAAATTGCTGGTCGCGGGGCTTGCGCTGCTCGCGAGCGCCAGCGTGATGGCCAAATCAGCCTATCCCGATCGCCCGATCCGGATGATCGTTCCGCTCGCGGCGGCGAGCGCGGTCGATGTGGCAGCGAGGATCGTGACGCAGAAGATGGCCGAGAATATGGGCCAGCAGATCGTCATTATCAATCAACCGGGCGCATCCGGGCTGATAGGCGCCGAGCAGGTCGCAAGAGCCGCGCCGGACGGCTACACGATCGGCGGATTCAACGACAGCGTCATGACGATGGTGCCAAACCTGTATTCCCATATGCGTTGGGATATCCTGAAGGATTTTGAGCCGGTCTCGCTCGTCGCGACGGTTGAGTGGGGACTAATCGCCAATAACCAGACCAGCTACAAATCCGCAGCAGATTTGATCGCCGCAGCGAAGGCTGCACCCGGCAAGATCAACTATGGATCGGGAGGTCCAGGCAGCCCGCAACATCTCGCAATGGCGATATTTGCCTCGGACGCAGGCATATCCCTGACCCATGTACCCTATAAGGGGGCAACGCAGGCGGCAATGGATGTCGCGGGAGGCCAGATTCCGGTCGCGTTTCAGGGACTCGGAACGGTCGCCGCACTGGTGCGCAGCGGTCAGGTCAGGTTGCTCGGCGTCACCACCGAGAAGCGATTGCCGTCATTTCCCGACGTTCCCACGGTTTCTGAGACCGGACTTCCGGGCTTCTTTTTCAACTCCTGGTTTGCGATCCTGACGCCGGCCGGGACCCCAAAGGAGATCGTCGCACGGCTGAACGCCGAGGTGCTGAAGGCGCTGGCAGATCCCCATATCCGGCAAAAACTCGAGGAATTGGGTTTTGCGGTTCGGGGCAGCTCGGCCGAGGAGCTCGGTGCGATGACGCGGACGCAGCTAGCGAAATACGCGCGCGTGATCAAGGAAATGGGTATCTCCAACGAGTGAACGGCGGACGGCTATAGCCGAGGCGGACAGTGTTTCTTCGCGGGGATCATCGGCTCCTCAGGGTTTAGTCATTAACGGAAGGTCTACCGGGGGGCGAGGATTTTAGCGATCGCGGGGCAGGAGCAATGGCGAATCTAGGGCCATTTGTTGCTGTGGGGACGATGGCGGCGTATAACGCCCGCGACTGGTTGACAGCCATTCAAACTGATCCCTCGGGTGTCGAACAGCGCAATCATCAGATGGTCATGACCAGCGTGCCCCAGGACAAGAATATAGCGTCCCGCACAGCGGCGCGCAGCACGCTGTCGGTCCTGCGCAATCATCCGATTTTTTGCGACCTGCAACCCGAAGCGCTCGATCAGCTCTGCCGTTATGCAAAGCATTCCACGCTGAAGCGGGGCGCATCCATCTTCTCAAAGGGTGATCCCGGCAACAGCCTGTTTGCGGTGATGAGCGGAACGGTCAAAATCAGCAATTCGTCCGCCGATGGCCGCAGCGCGATCCTGAATCTGATTGGCGCCGGCGAGATTTTTGGCGAGATGTCGGTTCTTGATGGCCAAGCGCGATCGGCCGATGCGACCGCGAACACCAACTGCGAGATTTTTGCGATCGACCGTCGTGAATTTCTTCCCTTCATGCGAAGCCAGCCTGAGCTGGCGATGAAATTCATCGAGCTGTTGTGCACAAGATTGCGGTGGACCAGCGATCAGGTCGAACAGGTAATCCTGCAGAACCTGCCGGGCCGATTGGCCGGTGCTCTCATTCGCTTGACCGAAAAGGACAAGCTTGCGTCTGGACGAGGGACGATCGCTGTTACGCAGCAGGAGATCAGCGAAATGGTCGGCATGACCCGGGAAAGCATCAATAAGCAATTGCGGGTCTGGGCAGCGCGAAACTGGGTCCGCCTCGAACACGGGGCGATCGTCGTCCTCGATAATGCGGCGCTTCAGGCATTGGCCGAGGCTGGACCGCAAGGCGAGGGCGTCTAGCGCGATACGCTTTGCGAGTAGCCTGGCGCGGATCTCCTTCCGAATATTTTATCGACGCAAGTGTGAGACGCGTTACACTCGTTTGGGCTGCGATGGGCTAGTTCACGGTGGGGTGGAGATTTTCACCGTGGAGATGTCCATGCATGGCTCGTTTGATAGATTTCAGGAACACCGTGACCGTACCAATCGGGATTGGAATATCGCGCTTTTTGCGCTGCCGATACTCGTCGTGACCGCGCTGGTCGCGTTGGCGATCATCCAGCCCAATGCGCCCAGCTGGATATCGGAAGCGGCGCAGGCCGAGTTCGTTGGGTTGAATTCGCCAGATGTCGTGCCGCCGGCGCAAATCGCGCAACCGGCTCTTCAAATCCGAACGGTCAAAGCCGATTGACAGGCCGTTCTTTGTTTCGCCTGATCGGCCATCGCTCCAGCAGTTCGATCAGGCGAACTTGATCCGACGGGTAGCAGTCCAAGCTACTCCAATGAGGGGCTCGCTGGGCCGATCATTCGTCGATGATCGCTACCGCGCGGGTCCATCCCGCCGATGCACGTTCGATCTTCACTGGAAAGCAGGACACCATAAAGCCGGTCGATGGCAACTGTTCCAGATTGTGGAGCTTTTCGATGTGGCAGTAGCCGATATG
>DASXYI010000060.1:0-49042 GCA_036502605.1 Steroidobacteraceae bacterium | reverse complement strand
AACCGAAGATCTATCTGCCGTACCGGCAGCTCCAGACCTATGCTGTGCTGTGAAACAACTGTCGACGAGCGTAGTGCGGGAAATCCGCACGCTACGTTCTGTGGGAGCCGGGGGCGGATGGTCGCCCCTGGCGACCCGGTGGCGACGGGTTAACCGTCGTCCCTACCGCGACGCTTACTGCCCATGATTCCAATGTGCCCTAGTACCGCTTTTGGCCGTTTCCTGCGACCATCGCCGATCCGACAGGTGCCTCTAATGCGCCCGCGACCGTTGCTTCATTGCGGCGTTTTCCAAGATCGTCGTGCCGTCTTGCCCGTGGAGAAATTCACCGACAAAGGCCCGACCGATATCGTCCTGATCAATCGTCCCAAACGATCCTGGAACGAAACGCCCCAGCAAAGCAAGAAACGCTGGGGTGTGCGCATTACCCGCAATGATGCCGGGGCGATAAATTGCTAAACGTTTAAATCCGAGTCTCCGCACCGCATCTTCTTTTTCACCCATGATTCGGGCATAACGAATCCAGCTCTTAGCGCTGCTCCCGGCTGCCGAAAGAAGTCCGAATCGCTCGATTCCCGCCGCGAGGCAGCCGCGCGCAAATGCGCCGACCAGGCCAATTTCCAGCTTCTTAATGTCCTCTTCGCTCCATTGTTGACTCCCTTTACCGATGCCAATACATGATGCGGCATACAAGGGTTCACCCTGCGCGCTGCAGGTCCTGGCAAGTTCGGCGATCTCACTGGCAAAATTTGCCGCACTGGTATCCATGATCACTTGGCGCAGACGCGCATCGGCAGCAAGAGGAATCGTCCGGCGATTGACCACCACCACTTCCGTGCACGAGCTAGCAGCGAGCAAAGCCCGCACCAATCCCGACCCAACTTGCCCGGTGCCACCGACGACCAAAACGCGAAAACCCATGCTCTGCCTTTCTCCGAGTAATATCGCTCGCGGTATTTTTAAGCGCGATTCTGCTGCCGCATACGAACGTCTGGGCTCATTAGTCCTGGACGTTAGCTTATCGCAGGCGACGAACGTCTGCCTCTTGGCGAACATTTTAATGAGCCGTAATGCCGCTCTTGGCCGGGCAGAGCCCGTCGCCCTCGGTAATGTCGCCCATCGGCGCGTCACGACCCGTTTGCGGACTCCGGTGAACGTCGGCAATCGGGAAGGTCAGCATAGTGCCGTACCCCGCTAAGGCTCGTGAATTAACGTCGATGAAGGTCTGCGACAGCGCTAGCTTGAAGCACGGTATAACCACGGTTATACTGAGCTCATGAAGACCGCAATTTCTATTCCGGATTCCCTCTTCGAAGAGGCTGACCGACTCGCCAAAACGCGGGGCTGGTCGCGTAGCGAACTCTATGCGAATGCCGTGACTGCATATGTCAAAAGCGAGAGATTTTCCGGTGTTCGTGAAAAACTCGATGCCGTGTATGGAAACAACGAGGAAGACTCCGCAATTGATCCATTCCTTGCAGATGCACAGGCTCGGTCCCTGCCAAGAGAGAAGTGGTAATGCGGCGGGGCGAGATTTGGTGGGCATCACTTGGCGAGCCTCAAGGTTCTGGGCTGGGATACCGTAGACCTGTATTGATAGTGCAGTCGAATGAGTTCAACGAAAGTGCAATCCGCACATCAATCTGCGCGGCGATGACGTCGAACATGCGATTAGCTGACGCCCCCGGCAACGTTCGCGTGACGCGCCGCGCCAGCGGCCTGCCACAGGAATCGGTCGTTAACGTGTCACAACTGATTACGCTGGATAAGCAGAGGCTGACCGAGAAGGTCGGTCGTCTGCCTGCTGAATCACTGCGTGATGTGGAGGCGGGGATGAGGCTGGTGCTTATGCTATAGGCTCAGCTCGACACGCACATCTGAACAATCCTTAACGGAATATGCCGGTTCATTGAACCCGGCTTGTGTGCCCGTAGGATGGCTCCTGGACCTCAATCAAGAGGATTACCTTTCTCGATGAACACGTCTGATTGATCCCTTGACGCGTATGGCGGTCGGGGGCGATATATAAGCTATTCGGTCCCTGCTCCAGCCCGACGTAGATGAAGATCAGACTTCGTTGGACGCTGCCGCACTGACCGACGAGCTACTTCAAGGTGTGGGACATTTCGATCGGCGCCGAGTAGGTCGCCGCCCCGGGACTGGAGCAAGGTTATACGTATCGCTGTCCCGGGCGCCGGTGGCCGACGATCAGCTCGTGGTCGCCCATGGACGGTCGGGAATGGCCGCTTCTGGGAAGCGAATTTGCTGCTACAACCCGTCTCGGCGGATAAGAGAATGGGAAGTAGTTCCCTCCAATTCCAGTGAGGTAGGCAAGTTTCGCGAATGCGGGTTCGCGGCGTCGATTTCGGCATCCCGAATGGAGTCATCCGGCAGCCGGGTACCGTCGCCAAGAGCCTGAGTCGCGCACATCCCTATGTGGCAACATGTACGGTGAAAGTTCACAGGCCCATCACGAAACGACTGCTACGAAGCGGACACTCATTCCGCGCGCAAGCGGTATGATTGACGGGACTGCGCTCCAAGTCACAAGTTCGCCGCTAGAGGCATAACGGAACGTCGCATGCTATTTGAAACAGTGTCTGTCGGCGGCTGCCGCTCCTACCTCATCGGTTGCGAGAAGACTTGCGCCGCAGTGCTAGTCGACCCGGAGCTTAGCCAGATCGACCGCTACATTGCGCTGGCTGCAAAGGACGGTTTGCGCATCCGATATCTCGTCGATACGCACACGCATGCGGATCATTTCTCCGCGACCCAGGAACTCGCTCGCCAACTCGCAGTGCCGGTGGTAATGCACGGCGCAAGCCCCGCTCCATTCGTCGACTTGCGCCTGCAGGGCGGCGAACTCCTGGCAGTCGGAGGACTCCGGCTGCAGGCACTCCATACTCCCGGCCACACTCGCGACTCCATGTGCCTGTGTGTCGAGGACCGCGTGTTCACTGGCGATACACTGCTCATCGGGGGCACGGGACGCACGGACCTACCGAGCGGCGACGCAGGAGCGCTGTATGAGAGCCTGTTTGAGGGGGTGCTTAAGCTCGATCCGTCACTTAAGGTCTTTCCGGCGCATGAATACAAAGGCCGTTCCCATTCGACCATAGGACAGGAACTGGCGGAGAATCCGCGGCTGCAGAAAAGAGACCGGGATGGCTTTATCGAGATGATGCAAAGCCTGAATCTCACAATGCCCGCGCACGTCACCGAGGCGCTACGCACGAATATGACTGGCGGTAAGACCGTGGCGCAGATGCTTTCCGAAGCCGCGGCGATCGTGCCGTTCATGTCGCTCCGGGAACTAAGCACCCGTATCGAGTCCGGGAGAAATGACCTTATTGTGCTTGATGTTCGCGAAAGCGATGCCTTTGAAGAAGGCCACGTTCCGGGAGCAAGGTTATTGCCGCGCGGCCAGTTAGAATTACGCGTCAATCAGGAATTGACCGACCCGACCAAGAGGATCCTTGTTTACTGCGAGTTTGGTCGCATTTCCACGCTGGCGACAGCCACGCTGCGCCAGATGGGATTCCGAGGCGCCGTAGCCCTTGACGGCGGGATGAAAGCATGGCGTGAGGCCGGATATCCGGTGACGTCAGGCAAGGAATCGTGAGCGACGCGCTGAGCGCTCACCCACACTGAGCGTAAGCTTATACGGGCCGAGTCCGCGGCAGATGCACCGCGGGTGGGCCGCTGTCGTAGGGAGATAGCACCTCATGCAGTTCTCGGCGCTTCGTTACTTCCTCGAGACCGTCCGGTTGGGCTCGATCCGTCGTGCGGCCGAGGTGTTATACGTCGCTCCATCTGCGGTTAGCCGGCAGATCGCGCTGCTCGAACAGAATTTCGGCGCGCCGCTGTTCGAGAGACATGCGACGGGCGTACGCCTGACGACAGCCGGCGAGGTATTCGCGCGGCAGGCGCACGCGACGGTGCGGGACTTCGATCGTCTGCAGTCCGAGATCGATGATCTGCAGCAGCTGCGTCGTGGACTTGTGAGGATATTCAGCGTCGAGGCCACCGTTGCGGGTCTTTTGTGTCGCACGGTGAAAGAGTTTGAGCGCGATTATCCGGGGATCACCTACGCAGTCCGGGTTGCCGGAAGTGGCAAAGCGCTGGCCGCGCTCGCGCGGGAAGAGTGCGACATCGCCATCACCTTTGAGCCCGAGCCACACAAAGACGTTGCCGAGGTACAGGCCTTCCGCGATCCGATCGTAGCGATCATGCATTCGACGCATCAACTGGCGTCTCGAACGAAGCTCAAGTTGCGGGACCTCGCTGATCAGCGGGTCGCGCTGCTCGACGATTCGCACGTCACGCGGCTGCGCATGGACAAGGCGTTGGCCTCGGAGGGCGTCCCCCTGCAATCCGTGCTCACCACCAATCAGGTCAGTCTTGCGGTCTCGTTTGCCCGCACCGGGTTGGCCATGACGTTTGCCCCGCGCCACATTGTTCGAGACGACGTTAAGGCGGGAGTGCTCAAGACGGCGTTGATCGACTACCCGAGTCTATTGAACACACGCTTCGTGCTGTGCCGACACAAATCCCGTGTGCCGACGCTGCCGGCGCAGGCATTCCTGATCGCGCTGCAGCGGCAATTCACGGCCATAGATACCGAGGTGAACAGGCCGCGGGCCCGTCGTTGAGGCGTTGCGATTTAGGCAACAGGGCGATCGAAATTCTCTGCTTTTCCGAACGCTTGTGGGTGCCTATGCTGCTTCCGACGAACCGGCCGATTCACGCAGCAGGAGGCAGACGTGTCAAACCAGATACTCCACGAGAATGGAAGCGCCTCAGGAACGTTGTGCGCACCCACGCCGGGAGCATCTCTCGATCTCGACGGTGTGGTCGCCCGGAAGGTTCGCCGCCACCTGCTGCCGTTTCTCTTTATGCTCTACGTGATCGCCTACCTTGACCGAATCAACGTCGGGTTCGCGGCCCTGACCATGAATCATGAGCTGGGAATCACGAGCCAGCAGTACGGTCTGCTGTCGGGCATTTTTTTCTGGGGATACTTCCTGTTCGAAGTGCCCAGCAACCTGATTCTAGACCGGATCGGCGCCCGCGTATGGATCGCGCGCATTCTGATCACTTGGGGCGTCGTGTCACTCGCGACAGGCTTTGCGCAGAGCGCGATGCAGCTCTACGTCGCCCGATTCTTGCTAGGGATCGCAGAAGCCGGTTTCTTCCCGGGCATACTGCTGTACCTGACGTACTGGTTTAGACAGCGAGATCTCGCCCACACGATCGGACTGTTCATGACGGCCCTGCCTGCCGCAAGCATCGTCGGCGGCCCGATGTCCGGCTGGATCCTCGATCACTTGCACGCCTTCGGCCTGAGCAGTTGGCGCTGGGTGCTGATACTCGAGGCGCTGCCGGCCATGCTTGGCGGCGTGCTGACGTACCTGCTCCTGCCAGATGGTCCCGGCGACGCCACCTTCCTCACATCCGAGCACAAGGCGAGTCTTAAGTCCGCCCTTCGAGCCGAGGCAGAGACCAAGGTAGCATCGGCGCGCCGCTCCGTGCTCCGCACCATCGGGAGTCCTCGAGTCCTCCACCTGTCAGCCGTGGCCTTCCTGTTCATGATAGGACTCTATGCGACAGGATTCTGGATGCCGCAGTCCATCAAGGCGGTCAGCCGTGGACTCGATCATGCATCAATTGGTCTGCTGGTGATGATTCCCAACGTGATCGGCCTTTGCGTGATGGTAATGGTATCCGGGAGTTCGACTCATCGGTCCGAACGCCATTGGCATGCAGCACTGTCACTGGTCGCCGCCGCCACGGCATTTTATTTCGTCGGTTCGGCAGTTTCACTTCCCGCTTGTTTGGGGCTGTGGTCCGTGGCGGCAGCCGGGCTGTACGGATTCATTGGCCCCTTCTGGTCGATGCCGGCACAATTCCTCACGGGTCGTGAGGTGGCGACGGCCCTGGCCACGATCTGCTCGATCGGCAATCTCGGCGGCTTCTTTGGCCTCTCGGCCATCGGATCGATCGCCACCCGAACCGGGGATCTGACGGGGGGCTTTCGGCTAGTCGCCGTTGCTCTATTGCTCAGCAGCGCGCTTCTCTTGGCGCAATGGTATCGCGATACCACGTGGGTTGCGCCGAAGCCGGTCTACGAGTGACCGCTAGACCCAATCGTAGCTATCAACTCGTTTCTGATCAGAAGGTTCTCATGGACACCGCGTTTGCAGTAACAAACTACGTACTCGGCAGCACCGACGCGGAGCATGAGCGATTGGCGCGACAGGCTAAGACGCTTGAGCCCTACACGGAGCGACTATTCCGCGATGCGGGCCTCGGTCGAGGACAGCGAGTACTCGACGTAGGGTCTGGTGTCGGTGACGTGGCGTTGCTGGCGGCCTCCTTGGTCGGCGGGACGGGCCACGTGGTCGGCGTCGATCGAGATGCGATTACCCTGGCCAAGGCGCGCTCTTGGGCCAGCGCAGCTCGCGCAACGAACGTGCGCTTCGTCGAAACCGATCTCGCGAATTTACAGATTGATGGTCACTTTGATGCAATCGTGGGACGCTTCATACTGATGTTCCTGCCAGATCCGATCGCCACCGTGCGCTCGCTGGCACACCGCCTGCGCCCGGGCGGCGTCATTGTGTTCCAAGAGCCGAGTTGGAACGGTTTTTTTAGTCAGACCCAACACTTGCCGCTCCGAACCGCCTGTGGGGAGCTGCTGTGTGAAGCCTTTCGCAGAACCAGAGCGAGGCCCAATATGGAACTCACCCTGTTCCGCGGCTTGCTTGAAAACGGGTTTGAGGCACCGCAGTTGCGCGTCGAGATTCCGATGGCGAGCGATCCGCAAGGTCGCCGGTGGGTCTACGACCTGCTCGTGACGATGCGACCGCGATTTGAGGAACTCGGTATTGCGAGCGACGCGGTCGGCGACTTTGGCACATTGGCCGAGCGGCTTGAGGCAGAGCTCGAGACTACGCGGTCGTACGCACCTTTGGTTGGGCTCGTCGGGGCTTGGGCTCGAAAGCCGCAGATTCACACGTAGAGTCACACGCGGCGATCAGGCCCTGCGCCTATTCAACAGTGAAATTGGCAACCGCACTGGTCCCCGTCTCGATGTTCTTGACGGGGTCACGGCCCGGTCTGTCAATGCGGTCGAGGGTTGGTGATCTCTTGCCGACCCTAAGCCGTCCTCGGTGACCGTCGGCTATCGGGATCGAGGATCTCGATCCTATGCCGGCGCTCATGCCGCCGCCGTCAATGCGGCACTTGCGGTGTCAGCAGCTTGCGCGCGGTCTCGTAGAGAATCCTGTCCTTTTCGCTGCGGTCGAGATCGAGGCTCTCGAATGCGTCGACGGTCTGGCGCAGCGTGAATTGCGGATAGTCCGACCCCAGCATTACGTGATCGACGCCGATGTTGCGAATCGTCCATACAAACTCTGATTTGATCGGCGAACCCGCAACCAGGGTGACGGTCGCCGATATATCGAAATAAATATTGTCTTTGTAGAAGTCTTTTGCTGTTCGCGCGAACAAAATTGTGTTCCAGAAGCGAAAGTTGGTGCCGCCCATGTGCGCGAAGACAAATTTTGTTCCCGGCGTGTTCACGGCGAGATTGAAAAGGTCCTGACTGTCGCCAGGCACGATGTTGGCGTTGTCGAACAGTACGATCATGCCGAGCTGGCCGGCCAGTTGGCACAGAGCGACTACTCGCGTATCGGTAATCGCGAATTTCTGAGTATGGGGGTGGAGCTTGATCATAGTAACTCCCAGCCGGGCGATGCGTCGCACTTCGTCGAGCGCCGCCTGATCGTCATAGGGGTGGACCGATGCGATCGGGAACATCTCGGGATATTTTGCGGCCAGTGCGATCAATTCATCGTTCTTGCGCCGAGTCTCCGCCATGTTGCCACGTTCCGCGATCAGAATACCCGCGAATCGGGTCGCGGTCTGGTGGGTCTCCTTCAGCTGTGCCTCGTATGCGCGCAGCGATGTCTCGCCATTCCAAATGTGGACGTGCGTATCGAACACTCGCTGCGCGCTCGCCATCGCCGGAACAGCGAGAAGCAGGGAAGCAAGTAAGGCAGCCTTCATGAAAGTCCCTCCTGTCTTACTGTCGCTTGCGCACTGGATACAGTCGCTATGTGGCGTGCGGCTTCAACAGGCTTCTGCCGAGCCAGACGCTACAGCGTTACTGGCAAAGGATATCAACAACTCGGCAGGCCGATCGCGAAAACCCCTCGCGCCCGTTGACGCGAGGGGGGCATATCAGAACTTATATGTCGCGCCGATCAAGAAGAACCTACCCACGGCGCCGTCCTGATCGAGCGTGCTGTATGCCAATTCGGCGCCGCCACCGTAGGTCTGCAGGTCCACGGGCGGAGGCGAATCGAAGAGGTTGGTGATCGAACCGTGCAGCGAAAGATGGTCGGTTGCCGCATAGCTCGCATACAGGTTGACGTCGGTGAAATGGCTCACGGAGCAATAGGAGTTCCACTGGCTCGGGAGCGCCGTGATCGAGGATGAAATCGCCGAGCCATACGCCGACGGCGAGCGCCCCTGCAGCGCTGCCAGACAACTCGTGTAACCGGATGACGGGTCGGTAATGCTGAAAGCACCCGTGTAGTTCACCGAGATGGTGGTGCTCAACGGGCCCGTCTCCCAAGTCAACGAGGCCGTCGCCTTATTCCTCGGATTGCCGGTGTCGCCGGAAATGCTCTGCGGGCCGTGAGTTCCGACCAGATCGTAGGTGACCCCTGTAACTTCGAGTTCGTACTGGGAGATATAGGTGTAATTGAGCTCCGCTCTCAATTTGCCAAGATCACCCAATTCGAATTGACTCCGCAGATCCACGTCAATGCCCGAGGTTCTGGTGCTGCCCGCGTTCAGATACGGGTACAACGAGTAGGCCGGATAGCCCACCGGCGTCAGCTGATTGACTTGATTGCAAGTACCGGTCGTCACGGTATTCGTACACACAGGCAACACCGCCGACGGTCCGCGAACCGTTGAGACGAAATTGCCCAAACCGCCGGCCGACGCTGCCGAAATGATGTCGTTCTTGAGCTCGATGCGGTACCAATCCACCGATACGTTGAGAGCCTTCAGCGGCTCGAAAATGAAACCAAAGGTGGCATTGGTCGAGGTGACCGCTTTCAAGTTGGGATTGGATCCTTCGACGCCTACCACCGGGTAGCTGCACAGGGCGTTGAAGGTGCCCTTCACATTCGCCACTCCACCGGGGCACAGAGCCGGATCAAAGCCATTGCCTTGTCCGAACGCCAGCCCCGCGGTTCCTGATTCGGCAATGGACGGCGCACGGAACCCCTTACCCCATGTGCCGCGAAGTGCGAATTCAGGCACGGGCGTGTATTTGATTCCGATCTTCGGAGTCGCCGAGCCGCCATAGGTATCGTAGTGGTCATAGCGCTCGCCGGCGGTGATTTCCAACTGCGGGAGCACCTTGCCGCCGATCTCGATGAAGGCGGCGGTATCGTCTTGCGAACCGACCGCAAAGGCGATGGTTCCTTCCTGCAGCCCGGACACCACCGATGGCGGGTTCTGGGCGTTCAGCGCCTTGTGGGTATACTGACCACCGAGAGCCAAAGACAAGGGACCTCCGGGCATGTCGAACAGCGTACGTGAACCGTGCACATCGACGACGCCCAGCGTGCTCGAGGGGTGGGTTGACTCCTCCGGCGCGAACAACGCCGCGCCGTTCGTGCTGACTCCCGGGATATAAGTTCCATTATCGAGGGCCGTCTGCGCGACCCCTGGCTCGATGAGGCCGAAGATCTTTTGCGTCATGCTGGAGTACATCACGCCGACAGAGCCGTCGATGTCCCAGCCGGCCGCAGTGCCTCTGACGTCGCCAAACAACCGGTACGTGATCGTATCGACGTCAACCTGCTCCGGCCCGATATCGGGAAAGCTGTAGACCAAGTTCGCCCTGGTGCCGAACGGGTTGAGAGCAGAACTTGCAGGCAGCGAGAGCACGGGATACGCAATCGTCGACGCCAGCTGTCCGGGGCTGAAGGTGATGTTGGTAATGGAGCCGGCCTCTTGGCCCGTGTTGGTAAACGCGTGACCGAAACTGGTTGCCGCAATCTGTTGCGCGCTGCTTTCGAATACCGACCCCGTGACCGTCGCCGTCCAGTCATTGGCGAGACTCTTGGTAAATTTGCTGAGAAGATTGATTTGCGTGGTCGGAGATTGAATGGTCCCTGGGAACGCGAAGGTGCACTTGTTCGCGTTCTGCGACGCCTGGTCGCAGCCCGGCAGGAACCCATAGGGCTGGCCCGAGGCCGTATTGGGATTGACCAAATAGCCCGTAACGCTGTCCGGATAGGCGAGACCGGAAGCGCCGACGGCGCCGGGTTGGGTGTTGACGCCGCCCGGCAGAGCCGACCAATTGGTAGTCGTGAACGCGCCGTCGCGATTCGATCCGAGAATCTTGTCCGTGTGGTGCCAATCGACCGCCACGTAGAAGTTGTAGCCGTCGCTGCCCAAGTCGCCGATACCCCAAATGCCCGCAGCGTGCTCCGTGGTGCCGTCGCCGCGCTGGCTCGAGCCGCCCTCGGCCGTGAACTCGGCGCCGACATAGGTCTTTTTCAATTTGACGTTGACCACGCCGGCGATGGCATCCGCGCCATACAGCGCCGAGGCGCCATCTTTGAGAACTTCGATGGTATCGACCGCATTGAACGGGATGGCGCGTACGTCGACGAAGCTCCGCTGGCCGTCATCGCTGAGCGGATAGGCAACCATGCGTTCACCGTCGATCAGGGTCAGCGTGTCGCCCACCGACAACCCGCGCAGCGCGATGCCGGTTGCGCCGGCGGCGAACGCTTGGCCGAAGCCTTGATTGAGAGTCCCGGAACCGTTTGCCGAGAGATTGCGCAACACGTCCGAGACGTTCGTGTAACCGGAATCCTTCAGGTCTTGCGCCGTAATGACTTGCACCGGACTGGGCGTCTCCGTATCCGTGCGCTTGATCAAAGATCCGGTGACCACGATCTCTTGCAGCTGGTCGGACGATGGCGGCGCGGTCTGCGCTGTAGCCGTTGCGGCGGCGAGCAGTGCCGCGACTGAAAAACGTATGCTAGGTACGCTACTTTGCACGATTTTGATTCCCCTACAAATGTTGTTGCTTGCACGTCAGCCAAGGTCGCGGGGCAAACCCGCCGCACCGGCGAAGTCGCACCGTGCGTCCAAGCCGGCATTGCGGGCCGCAAATTGCGAACGCTCGGTCAGAATGCAAGTCGCTCATTGGTAACGGTTTATTCAGCGAGAACCGCTGCCTGGGACGGAACCCTTGAATTGGCTCCGGTCATTACCGTGTTTCGGCCTGAAGCAAACTCAAAATCATCGAACGTTGCGCGGCAGCCACAAGTGTCGGCCTGCGCGGGCAACACTAGCAGCGGACAGATATATCTTGTGTGGAATATTTGTCGAGAATTGCGAAGACGCCGCCCCGCGGTCGGGCGCCGTTGCTGTGGCAGCCGACGAGCCAGGCAGATTGCCGATGCGAGTCAGGAAACGCGAACTGAAGAAGGCGGCAATGAGCACCGGCTCGCGTAGCTGAATCCTCGTTGTTGTTCCCGCCCTACACCGCGGATTTCACCGGTAACCGGCGCTGCTGCTGCAATGACAGGGAATTGGTGCGCTGAACGGCGCACGTCGTTGCTTCGGCCAGCACGGAGCAGACCGAAACGCATGCGCTATCATTCAGTAGTGGTGCGAGGTCGATTGGACCTTGCCGCGGAACACCCTGTAGCTGATCGCTGTATAAATCAGCATGAGGGGAAGGACGAAAAGACCTTCTCCCCAGAACATGAACGCGAGACTCGTATGCGGTGCCGCGGCCTGATCGACGGTGATCGAGAATGGGATCATATAGGGCCAGAACGTGATCGCGATCGTGCCGAAGGCTGCCGCGAAAACGAGCGCGCCCATGTAGGACGGCGGGCCATCGCGGCGGTGTCGGACGCTTACAGCGAGGACGATCGCCGCCGCGGCTGCGACCAGCGGAAAGGCGAACAGGTACGGGCGCTCGAGCCAGCGTCTCATGACCTGCAGGTCTTCACTCAGGGCATAGACAAACACGACGATCAGAAAGACGAGCAGTGCCACCGACAAGTACGGGACCAGTCGATACGCAGATGCCCGCACCTCGGCGTCACATTTCCTGATAAGCCAGCAGGCGCCGAGAAGCGTGTAGCCGAGACTCAGGCCGACGCCGCAAATCACTGCGAAGGGACTCAACCAGCCGAATTCGCCTCCGGAGTACTCGCCGTGCGAGATGGGGATCCCCTGGACGAGTGCGCCCACCATCATTCCCTGCATGAATGCGGCGACGAGCGAGCCTCCTGAAAAGGCAACGTCCCACACCCAACGCAACCGCTGCGTTTTGTTGCGGAACTCGAAGGCCACGCCGCGCAGGATCAATCCCGCCAACATGAGCAGAAGCGGAAGGTAAAGCGCGGAAAAAAGGGTCGCATAGACGATGGGAAATGCGCCCCACAAGACAACTCCGGCCACCACGAGCCACGTCTCGTTGCCGTCCCAGACCGGCGCGACCGAACCCATCATCGCGCGACGCCTATGTTCGTCGCGCGTGAGGCCGAAGAGAATACCGACGCCGAGATCGAAGCCGTCGAGGAGCACATAGAGCAGAATACTCAGAGCCAGGACGGATACCCAGAACATGACCATGGCGATTCCTATTGCGCGGGGGTGATGGGATGCGCCGCGGTGGGCGCGTCACCGGCGGAAGTTATAGGGACCTCATCGACAATCGACATCGGGCGGCGGGGAGTTGCATCAGCAGGGTGCACAACCAGGCTGCCCGCAGGTCCCGCGCGCAATAACCGATAGATGTAGAAGATTCCAAAGGCGAATATGAAGGTGTACACGGCGCAATAAACAATGAGTGAAATCCAAACGGTGCGGGCTGTCAAAAACGGCGTCACGGCGTCTGCCGTTCGCAGCAGGCCATAAACGGTCCAGGGTTGACGTCCGACCTCGGCGGTAAACCAGCCGGTCAACGTGGCAATGAAGGGGAGCGGAAAACTCAGGAATGTCGGCCAGAGCAGCAGTCGGCTCTGCTCGACACGGCCCTTGCGGCTCAAGTAGGTCCCGACCCAAGCCAGCAGCAGCATGGCGATGCCGCAGCCGACCATGACTCTGAAAGCGAAAAAAGGAATGACCACCGGCGGCCGCTCCGCGCGTGGAAAATCGGTCAACCCAACCTCCTTCGAGTGGAGGCTCATGCTGCCGATCAGACTTCCGAGGACGGGGACGCTGATTGCGTATTTGTTGGTCTCGGACGCCGAATCGGGAATCGCAAGCAAAACTTCGCTCGCGGGCTGCTCATCGTGCCAACGACCTTCGATCGCGGCGAACTTGACCGGTTGATAATCGTGCACGTAGTCGCCGGTCAGGTGTCCGAAGAAAATCTGAGTGGGCACCAGCACGGCGGCGAGATACAAGCCCATGCGCAGCATGACACGCGCCTCCGCACGGAACACCCCGCGCAGCGCGTACCAGGCCCCTGTGGCCGCGACGCAGAAGGCGCCGGTGATGTAGGACGCGAGCAGCATGTGAGGAAACCGCACCCAAAGCACCGGACTGAAAATGATCTTGAGCCAGTCATCCGGCACGAACATTCCATTCTGGATCACATAGCCGACCGGCGCCTGCATCCAGCTGTTGTTGACCATGATCCAGAAGGCAGAGAGCGTGGTGCCGAGGGCCACCATCGCCGTCGAAAACAGATAGAACCAAGGCGCTACGCGCGAGCGGCCAAAGAGAAGGATCCCGAAAAAACTGGCTTCCAGGTAGAAGGCCGTAAAGGTTTCATAGGAGAGAAGCGGTCCCTGGATGGGCCCCGACATTCGCGAAAGGACGCTCCAGTTCGTGCCGAACTGGAACCCCATGACGATCCCGGACACGACCCCGAGTCCGAACGCCACGCCGAAGATTTTGAGCCAGAACTCGAACAACACCCGGTATACCTGTCGCCCGGTTCTGAGGTGCAGTGCCTCGAGCACAGTGAGCCATGCGGCCAAGCCGATCGTGAACGACGGGAAGATGATGTGGAACGAGATCGTAAAGGCGAACTGAAGCCTCGACAGCAGAAGGGCGGTAACGTTCACGAGAGCTTCCCGCTAGCGATGCAATAAATCGGATCGACGCCGGCCGCTGCCAGCCCTTCCCCGGATTCGTCTACGACCGATTTTGTCATCGTACTCCCTCGTCATCTGAATCGCAGAAAGCGGTCTTGGGTAATGAGCCCATGATGCTAGAGACTCCCGGCTGCAATTCAATTGCGGGAGCGAAGATTCAGGTTTCAGATGCAATCACCATCGTTCGGCTGCGTTAAAGGCACATCTGTCTAATCAGCACAATGTTCAGGAGCACGATCAGGACCGTCGCTGCGATCGCTGCAAACGCCGTTCTTTTGCCCGTCACGAAATCCCCCATCACTGATTTTCGCGAAGACAGTACGACGAGCGCGACCATCGGCAGAGGCAGGACGAAGCTCAATACCACTTGGCTGAGAATCATCGCGGTCATTGTATTGAAACTAAGCGCAACGATAAAGGCTGGCACCATGGTGATCAGGCGGCGCGCCCAGACTGGGATGCTGAATCCGACAAAACCCTGCATGATCACCTGACCCGCCATCGTGCCGACCACCGAGCTGGAGATGCCGGATGCCATCAACGCGACCAGAAACAAGCCTGCCGCGCCCATGCCGAGCGTCGGAATCAACGTGTGGTATGCGACGCCGATGTCTGCGATGCCCGGTGTCGACTTGCTGAACACCGACGCCGACATCATCACCATCGCGAGGTTGACCAAGCCTGCAAAGCCAAGCGCAATCACCACCTCCCGGTTCGAGAAGCGCAACAAGCCGCGGCGTTCACGGTCGTTGCGCGCGGGTGTCCTGTTTTGGGTCAATCCGGAATGCAGGTATAGCGTGTGCGGCATGATGGTCGCGCCGATGATTCCGACCGCGAGAGTGATGGACGACTTATCACGCAATTGCGGGACGACGGTGTGAAAAAGCGCGGCTTGCCAGTCCGGCGGCGCGATTACGAGTTCCCACAGATAGCTGAGGCCGATGACTGCGACGAGCGCCGCGATCAACAGTTCGAGTGGGCGGAAACCCCTCTTGTCGAGCGACAGGATTGCAAACGTCACCACTCCGGTAACGCACATACCGCACAGCAGCGAGACGTGAAATAGCAGGGAGATGCCCAGAGCACCACCGAGGAACTCCGCAACGTCGGTTGCCATTGCGGCGATTTCCGATGCTATCCACATGCCAACCACGGTCCATCGGGAGAACTGCTCCCTACAGAGCTCCGCCAGATTGCGTCCGGTGACGATGCCCATTTTGGCGGACATCCCTTGGAATAGCATTGCAACCAAGTTCGCTGCCAGCACTACCCACAGCAACTCGTAGCCGTAGGTCGAGCCGGCCTGGATATTGGTCGCAAAGTTGCCCGGGTCGAGGTAACCGACCGATGCAATGATGGCGGGTCCAGCGAAGGGCAGGAAGGCCCGCAGTCCTTTGCGGCGTCCGTCGAGCGCGTCGCGCGCTGCGAGTTCGGTCTGAAACGTAGTACCGGTGCTCAGGACCAGGTCAACCGGAGGCATATTCAAAGGAGGCGACATGAGCTTGGACTCCGTACCTTCTGTTGCAACGCGGACGCAATTGGCTGTTCGTCCGGATTGCAGCAGGGATCAACTTGCGGCGGCACGCCTACATCGGCATCAAACCCGGGCGGCTCCGTGGGAACTTCGCCAGCGTTTCAGCACTGATGTTCAGGTGCTGCATCACCAGCTGCGGCGGCGTGTGAGCCAGCCAGTCGGACAGTGAGACTTCCACATAGTGGTCGGACTTGAAGAGCGCCAGGAACACCAAGTCGGTATTGCCCGTGTTCTCGACGTAATGCCCGAGGCTCTTCTTCACGTAGCCGATATCGCCCGCGCGGAAATCAGCCGTGGCCGCCTTCGGACCGGTGTCGAACACCGTCATCCGCGCTTCGCCCTTGAGGTAGTACTGCCATTCATCGGCGTTAGGATGCCAGTGCAGCTCGCGCACGCCGCCTCGCTTGACCGTGATCAGCGCGGCAGCGGTTGTCGTTGATACATTGAAATTGCGGCTGTCGACGATCTTGATGGACCCGCTTTTGTTCTGCCGGTCCGGTGCCTGCTCGCTGAACGCCCATACGTACGGATGGGGTGGTAGAGCCAGGCCCGACTGTGCCGACCTCTGAGCATCGGCCAGCGGCCCCGGATCCTTACCCTGAAAAATCCACAGATTATCGAGCGGAATGTTCTTGAAGGCCTCAGCCGGCACGCCGAAGTTCTTGGCGAGCACTTCCGGCGGTGTGTGCGCCATGAAGTCGGTCAGCAGCAGTGTATTGAATTCCGAGGCCATGCCGTTATCGAAGGCGAGCAAGAACTCGCTGCCGGTCGGACCCAGACCTTGCAATGAATGCGGTAGACCTGGGGGGAAGAACCACAGATCGCCCGTCTTCACATCGGCGACCTGCGGCCGACCTTGTTCGTCGAGGACCGTGATCCGGCACACGCCGTCCGTCACGATGGCCCACTCGGACTGCTGGTGCCAGTGCATTTCGCGGATACCGTTCGCCGCCAGACGCATATTGACGCCCGAGATATCTTTCGAGATCGCAAAATCCTCCTGTGTGACTTCGCGCGCCCAACCGCCGTTCTGGTAGCGTTTGTGCGCATTGTTGAAAGATGCCCAGAACAGCGGCATTCCATTGACGTCGGTGGCCGGCGGGTCCTGGAACGATGGGAACTGGTTCGCAAGCGCCGGATTTTGCGGGCCCGGGTCATCCAGGCTCGTGCGGCTCTTTCCGTTGATCCTTCCCTCTGGTGGAGAATCCGGATTGCCAAATGTGGCCGCTGACGCCGCAGCGGACACGCCGAGGGCAGCGGCCGAAGCCGCAGCACCCAGTAGGATTTCACGTCGTGACAAATTGCTCATTGGTCGCCTCACTCATCTGTACCTCGGTGAGTGTAAATATTGCGGCCGGCCATTTCAGGACGGTGTCGGCGGGCTCGCCGACAATTACGATTGCAACCGGTTGCCCGCGCGTGTGCTCACAATTCTCGGCAGGCGCAAGGATGGGTTACGTGCATTCGGTTACGATCGCAATCTGATGTAACGGATGTGAAATGGGGTGGAAACACGGCCGGAGTCTGATACCGATGCGATTTACGCCCGAGGAAGGTTCAAATGCCGACACGACGCAAAGTCCCAGGAATTAGGCTCTATGAGAGTCCCGCCGGTGGCTGGGGCGCGCTTCGTGCCACGGCGCGTGCCGTACGCGAACAGATGGACGTCGTGGAGGCGCCGCTGCTTTTGTACCGCACCAACAAACCGGCCGGTTTCGACTGTCCAGGTTGTGCGTGGCCGGATAAGGAGCACACCTCGACCTTCCAGTTCTGCGAAAATGGAGCGAAAGCGGTTACTTGGGAAGCAACCAAGAAGCGAGTAACGCAGGAATTCTTTGCCAGTCATAAAGTGTCGGACCTGTTGGAATGGACCGATTACGAGCTGGAGAACCAAGGTCGTCTGACCCAACCGTTGGTTTACGATGGTGCCAGCGACACGTACAAACCGATTGGCTGGAATGAGGCATTCAGTCACATCGGCGAGGTCCTTCGTGGCCTGCCGGATCCGAACATGGTGGAGTTCTACACCTCGGGCCGTGCTTCCAACGAAGCTGCCTTTCTCTTTCAACTCTTCGGCCGCGAATACGGCACAAACAATTTTCCGGACTGCTCGAACATGTGCCACGAGGCCACCAGTGTCGGCCTACCAATGTCCATTGGAATCGGCAAGGGCACCGTCTCACTCGATGATTTCGAGCATTGCGATCTCATCATCGCCATGGGACACAATCCAGGCACGAACCATCCGCGCATGATGGGCACTCTGCACGAGGCTTCCCGCCGTGGCGTGCCGATCATCGTGTTCAATCCGCTCCGGGAACGGGCGCTCGAACGCTTCACCGATCCGCAGAACGCGGCGGAAATGGCGAGCTTCGGTTCGACACCCATCGCGTCCTCTTATTACCAGGTCAAAGTCGGGGGAGATGCCGCGGCGCTCAAGGGGATCATGAAAGCGCTCATTGCCTTGGATGATAACGCCGACCCTGCGAGTGCGGTGCTCGACCATGAATTCATCGCCGCGCATACCAATGGATTCGATGCTTTCGCGACGGACTTGCGCGCCGCCGAATGGTTGTCTATCGAGACGGCCGGTGGATTGCCGCGCGCCGCATTGGAATCCGTCGCCGAGGCATATGCGAAGTCGAACGCTACCATCGTCAGCTACGGCATGGGCATCACGCAGCACAGCAAGGGTACGTCGAACGTGCAGCAGATCGCCAACCTATTATTACTGCGCGGAAATTTCGGAAAATCCGGCGCCGGCATCTGTCCCCTGCGCGGTCATTCCAATGTGCAAGGGGACCGCACGGTAGGTGTGACCGAAAAGCCGACTGCCGCCCTGCTGGCCGGAATCGAGCGCGTGTTCGGCTTCAAACCTCCGCCGGTGCATGGCCATGACGCGGTAGCGGCGATGCAGGCTATCATCGACGGCAGGTCCAAGGCACTCATCTGTCTCGGCGGCAATCTTGCCGTAGCGCTACCGGATCCAGCGCAGTGCCATCGGGCCATGCGCGGGCTCGATCTTGCAGTGCATATCGGCACAAAGTTGAATCGCTCGCATTTGCTGGTCGGCAAGCAATCATTCATTTTCCCGTGCCTTGGCCGCACGGAACAGGACATACAAGCGTCGGGTCCGCAGTCCATCACGGTCGAGGATTCGATGTCGATGGTGCATGCGTCGAGCGGCAAGCTGCGGCCCGCATCGGAGCAGTTGCGATCCGAACCGGCAATTCTCGCCGGCATGGCTCATGCCTCTTTGCCAAACAGCAAAGTTCCTTGGCTAAACCTATCCGCCGATTACGATCGGATCCGCAATGGGATCGAGGGCGTGTTCCCGGAATTCAAGGATTTCAACAACCGCATCCGGATTCCCGGCGGCTTCCGCTTGCCGCTGCCACCCACGATGAGGGTCTGGAAAACCGCGTCCGGCAAAGCCGAGTTCATCCCGTTCCAGGGCCTAGCCGAGGATCCCGAGATCGCGGCCGCCGATGTGCTGAAACTCACGACGATACGCAGTCACGATCAGTACAACACGACGATTTACGGGTTGGACGATCGGTACCGTGGAGTCTTCGGGCGGCGGGATGTGCTGTTCGTCAACGAAGAGGACCTTGCCGCGCGCAAGCTCGAACACGGTGACTTGGTTGACGTCGAAACGGCGCTTGCATCCGGCAATCCTCTACGCCTTGTGGGGCTCACCGCTGTGGCCTACGACATCGCGAGAGGGTCGGTCGCCGCCTACTATCCGGAAGCGAACGTTCTTGTCCCACTCACCTATTACGACGAGCGAAGCGGAACGCCGTCTTACAAATCCGTGCCCGTCAGGATTTCGCCGAGTGCTCGCGCAGCCGATCAAGTCGGCCCGGCCGCGTAACACGCTACAAAGCGCGGATGCGCCAATGCGTGCCGGTTACGAGTGAAATGCTGTGCGCACCGCCTGCAATAAGCGCAAATTCTTCGGATGTCACTCTGTTCCTGACCTGGCGGCACACCCGCTCGCCGGATACAGGAGAAGTGAAATGACTAATTCAAAGTGGAGATTCGGATTGCCATTGGCGATTGTGCTCGCGACGGCAAGCGCGGCGGCGGTTGCGAATGGGAAATGTGAATCCAGTGGATGTTCCGGCGATTCGCAGATTAAGACGAAATTGCAGACGGCGCTCGATCGACATACGGATTTTGGAGCCCCTGGTTCAATCACTGTGCAGACACGGGCTGGTGTGGTGTATTTGTACGGTGAGGTCAGCACGGGCTTAGAGCGCGAAAATGCCGAGTCACTCGCCCAGGAAACTCCGGGCGTGGCACGGGTCGTGGATTCGATCTTCGTTTCCCACTAGGCGGCTCACCAACACCATTGAAGACGGCGACATGGACGTCGACCGTGCAACGATCGACGTCCATTTCCGGTCACCAGAGATCGGTTTTTCGCCTATCTGGCTCCGCCCGCCGTTCTTGCGCAACGGCAACGCTTCGCCGCAATCCGGTGATCTCCTCACGACGACGTGGGTTGGCACGTCGATCCTCATGGTGCTTGTACAGACACCGGCACGATTCCTTCGCAGTACATTGAGGCAGCGGGAGACTCGGAGCGTGGACCGGCAAAAAACGCGCGCGCCCCAGGGCTTGAGCGGACGCACAGCCGGCGGGACCGGTAAAGACTCTAACTCAGAGCACGCTTTTGGACTTGGCTGTCAGAAATATGGAGCGACAACTCAAGAGACCCGAGCCGCCGCAGCGCCGTGCGGCCATCTGTCAAATACCTGCAAATCCCGAAAGCGGGCTCGCCATTGCAGATGAAATTCGGATAAGGCGCGGCGAAACGAAGGAGTAACACCCGAGCGTGACCCTGGTCGCGAGCCTCAGTAATCCTAGCTGGCGGCTCGATCAGGAGAAGCGACATGACTCATCGAATTCGGGAAATCGCACTGCCGGCGTTATTGATTTCCGGCTCGCTCGTATTGGCTTGCTTGCAAGTCGGGTGTGCATCCCAAGCATCTGAAGCCTACACAGAGCCGGCGGCCGAGGTGGTGCCGCCGTCTTCCTCAGAAGCAGCCCAGGCCCCGCAGTCGCCCGACGAGCTGAATCAGCTGGTAGCACCCATCGCGTTGTACCCGGACGCGCTGGTCGCGCAGATCGTCGCGGCCGCAAGCTATCCCACCCAAGTTGTGGAAGCCGACCGGTGGATCCAGCAAAACTCGGGTCTGAAGGGAGAGGAACTCGCCAAAGCGGCAGATTCGCAATCCTGGGATCCCAGCGTGAAGGCTCTCACGCAGTTTCCTTCGGCGCTTGCGATGATGGACAAGAACCTTTCCTGGACCTCGGCGCTTGGGGAGGCGTACGTAAACCAGCCGCAGAACATCCTTGATGCGGTTCAGGTGATGCGTGAGCGAGCACAGCAAGCAGGGAATTTGAAGAGCACGCCACAAGAGGCGGTGACAACCGAAGGACAGACGATCGTGATTCAACCAGCAGACCCAGACGTGGTTTACGTACCGGAATACGATCCGTGGGATGTCTACGGAGAACCTCTCGACTACTACCCGGATTGGGTCGAGGGTCCGGGAATCTTCGACGGGCCTGGGATTGCGTTCGGCTTAGGCATAGGCGTCGGAGTTTTCGGCGGCTTTGGCTGGGGATGGCACCACTGGGGCGCCGACTGGCACGGCCGCGGGGTGGAATACAACCACAACCCCTACATCTCCCACAGCCGAACCTTTGGCGATCACGGTCATTTCGATCGCGGACCCGCGGGTCTCGAACATCCTGGTTTCGGCCGCACAGGCGGATTTGCCGGCCACGCACCCGTCGGCGTTCATTCCGGCGCCTTCAGCGGTTTCAATCATGGCGGCGTCGCGGGCGCCTATTCGTCCCGCGGCCGGGCTAGCTTCGGCGGCGGTTCCCATCCCGGCGGCGCTGCCCACGCCGGTGGCGGTGGTGGCGGCTTCCATGGCGGCGGAGGTCACCGATGAACACGAAGCCCGCAGGCATCGCAAGCCTTGCCGACCCGTTGCGTTTCAAGGCTACTACGTCCGCAGTCTCGCGGTCTCCGGCAACCGCATTGCCGCCGTCGCCTGTCCCGTCGCGTACCGCGCCTCGGGTGTTATGACCTTCATCATCGACCAGGATGGCGGCGCGTACCAAAGAGACCTCGGTCCCAACACGGCGAAGGTTGCTGGAACGATGACGGCGTACCGTATTGACCGCACGTGGATGCCTGCTGATCCGACGCGCTGACGATCTCACTTCGGCTGGGGCCGGCACGCGATCTTCAACGGATTTGTTCAGCGGCGTTGCGGCGATTTCGATCGCCGGTGACGGCGTCCCCACGAATTCCTTCGTAGCGCCGGCCGAGGAGACTAGCAACCCCAGCCCAGGCAAGCGACGCAGCGATGCCAACCGCTACCGCGCCGTTAACGCCAAAACCCATCGACCTCAGGCCCGCCTGCATCCAGGCCGAACTGACATCGCCAAACCGGTAGACGACGGTATCGATAACGCTCTTTGCTTTGTAGCGGCTGCTTTGCTCCACCACGGTAAAGCAGATTTCACGGCTGGGACGGGCGATGGCGTATTGCGCGACGCGTCGCACGATTTGCAGCGCCTGAATCATGAATAGCGTTGGTGATAACGCGATGACCAGAAATGCAACAACCATGAGCAGCGGATTCAGGACGAGGCCGACCGAAACGCCAAATCGCCGCACGATGCGGTCGAGCCCCACGAACAAAAGAACAGCTGTACAGATATTTACGAACAGATCGATGTCGGCAATTGCCTGCGCGCGGCTAGATATCACGGCATAGGTTCGTGCGACAAAATCGGTCTGGCAAAAATAAGCGACAGTGTTGACCCAGGTCATCAGCAGGATGAACGCGGCTTGGTTGAATGCATAGCCTGACTTGAATAGCTGGCCAAAACCCTCAAAGGCATTGCCGCGCAGCGTGTCATCGAGCGTCGACTGCTGCGCATCATCGCAGCGGTCCCGAAGCCGAGCCTTCTCGCGCATCAAGAGGTGAACGAGCGGTATGACGAGCGCGAAGCCCGCTGCAGCCAACAGCAGCATGCCGTTTAAGCCAAGCCCTTTCACCAGCAGCCGGGTGAGCAACGGACCGGCAATTGCGCCCATCGCGCCGCCGGCAGCGATGAGGGCGAACAGCCGAGTCGCTTGAGTCGCAGAAAACACATCCACCATCAGGCTCCAAAATACCGAAATCATGAACAGATTGACGACACTGAACCAGACGTAGTACGCCGCCCCGAGCCAACGGCTGTCCGGCGAGAGGCGAAATAGCACCGCGAACAGCACAACGTTGCTCAGCCAAAACCAGAACACGCCAGGGAGCAGGCGCTTCAGTCGGATCCGGGAGGCCAGACCGGCATAGATCGCGGAGGCGGCGAAGGTGCCAAGGAACGTTGCGGTGAAAAGGTGCTGCAGCTGATCGACGCCAACCACTGTGGCGACTGTGTCACGCAGCGGGCGGAGGATATAGTAGCTTCCTAGCAGAAGGAAGTTGCACATGAACGCGAGTGCCAGCGCCGTGCGTTCCTGCGGTGCGACGCCTTGAGCGATGCCGCCCAAGCTCGTCATCGCCGCCGAGGCCGCAGGGCGGGACTCGGATTCGCCTATTGAAAAGCTGCTCATCGCCGTCGTAGCCTCGTTGTTACTGCAACGTGATGACTACCTTTCCTCGGGCATGCCCCTGTTCCAGATACCGGATGGCGGCAGGAACCTCACTCAGGGTGTAGGTTCTGTCGATGACCGGCGTCACCTTCCCGGCTTGCATCAGATCGCGGAGGTAGCCGAGACTGTCTTTGTCCAGATCCGCAAGGATGAAAAGAAATTTTTGGCTGATGAACGGTGAAAACGCCACCGCCTGTATTGAGCGCAACAACGTCGCCATCATCCACGGGCCGTTGTCTTGCCCTCCGACCATGACCAACGCGCCCTTTGGGGTGAGTACTCGCCGGTATTCCGACAGCGAATGCGTCGCGACGTTATCGATAATCAGATCGTAGCGTCGCGCGCCTCGGGTGAAGTCTTCCTGCGTATAGTCGACGACGTGGTCGGCGCCGATTGATCGAACCATCGCCAAGTTCTTTGTGCTGCATACCGCAGTCACGTCGGCGCCAAACGCCTTGGCAATCTGCACGGCAAACGTTCCCACGCCTCCCGATGCGCCGTTGATGAGCACCCTCTGCCCAGGCTGAACCTTTCCCTTGTCGCGAAGAGCCTGTAATGCCGTGACGGCTGCGATGGGTACGGCCGCGGCTTGCGCGAACGTCAGGGCGACCGGCTTGAGCGCCAGCGATCCATTCTCGCGAACACTGACATACGCCGCGAATGAGCCGTCGCCGCCGCCGAACACGTCATCGCCTGGCTTGAACCGTTTGACGTTCTTTCCGACGGATTCGACCGTGCCCGCGAAGTCGACGCCCAGCCGGATGTCGTCCGGTGCACCCCAACCGACGCCCAGAGCGCGCATGAGGTAAGGCTTGCCGCGCATGTAGTGCCAGTCCAAGGGGTTGACGGACGCAGCCTTCACTTTGACGAGCACTCGATCGTCGGCAATGGTCGGCTTCGGAATGTCTTCCAGCTTGACGACGTCGGGTGAGCCGTAACATCGGTAGACCATCGCTTTCATCGATGGTGTGTTGGCAGGTAGTGCCTTCCCAGCGGCGCATGGACAGTCGTGGCTCAGTGCCAGCGCGAGAGACGACAGCGTCACCACGACCAGCACCAAGACAATGCTGAGCACTCGGTATCGTCGAGTCATGTGTTTGCTCCTTTCCGTCCGCGCCCTGTTGCGCTCCTTCTGGCCCGACTATTGTCCGGCGGCGCCGACCTTGCCAGCCTCTTGCGACGAACGACGTCGGGGCGCACTCGAGTTACGATTCCGGCCGACGAACCGCGCGCGCGCGCCCGGCCGCCCACGATCGGCGCCCAGATGCGGCGGCCGTTGCTCTATAGTCACGCCATGCCGCTCACCGATGCTTCGACCAACCCGCGTGATCTGGCTCCCATGCTGGGGTGGCGCCGCGTGCGTATCACGTTGATCGCGTCGACGTTGATTGGACTTTTGGACAGCTTGTCCTCGCTCACCCCCACGGTGGTGGTGGTGGGACGCGCCATCCTGGTCGGGCTGTTCGCGATGTTGGCTTTCGGGTTGGTCGAGCGGTGGCCGAAGCGACTGCCCAGGTGGGTTGCACGCTGGGTGCTGCAACTGGTGGCGATCGTCGCGGTCGCGCCGTTCGCCGCGCTGTTGGCGTATTGGTCGACGACGGGCGGCAATCCGAATCTCGCACACGATGAACTGCGGCTCGCGGGCTACATATCGCTGACATTTTCAGCCATCTTGTTCGCGCCTTGGATTGCGGTCGGGGCCATGGTTCGTCAGCGCGATGACTTCGCGCGCAATCAGGCGACGGCCTTTGCGCTCGAACGCAGCGAACTTGAGCGCAAGGCTCTGGACGCGCGCTTCAGGCTGCTGCAGGCGCAGATCGAGCCGCATTTTTTGTTCAACACCCTCGCCAACGTGCAGGCGCTCGTGGAGGCCGGCGCTCCGCAGGCCTCCAAAGTGCTGCAGAGTTTGATTGCCTATCTGCGTGCCGCGGTTCCGCGCCTGCACGAATCAACGACGAACTTGGACCAGGAGTTGCAGCTGGTGAAGGCTTATCTGGAAGTCATGCACATGCGCATGCCGGACCGACTGCAGTACGAATTCCGGGTGGACGAAATTGCCACACGACTGCAGTGCCCGCCGATGACGCTGCTGACCCTGGTCGAGAACGCCGTTCGCCACGGCATCGATCCCAGCGAAGTGGGCGGCCGCATCGAGATTGAAGTGCGGCTGCATTCGGATCGCTGCTTCGTGCGGGTCACTGACACCGGCGTTGGTCTGCAATCCATGGGGCATAGCCTTGGCACCGGCCTCGCCGCCTTGCGCGAGCGGCTGCAATTGGCCTTTGGCGGCGATGCGCAGCTGCACCTGAGCGAAGTCGCTCCGCACGGCGTCCGCGCTGAGCTGTCCTTTCCGGCCCGCCGGGCGCAAGCATGACGCGGCAACGCCCGACTGCCCTGATCGCGGAAGATGAGCCGCTATTGCGCGAGGCGCTCGAGCACCTACTCATCCAGGCCTGGCCGGAATTGACGGTAGTTGCGCGAGCGCGCAATGGGCGAGATGCCGTCAATCAGTTTGAAATCCGCCACCCCGATGTGTGTTTTCTCGATGTCCACATGCCCGGCATGAGCGGTGTCGAAGCCGCTCGCCACATCGGCCGCCGCGCGCATCTGGTCTTCGTCACGGCCTACGATCAGTATGCCGTGCAGGCCTTTGCGCAGGGCGTGATTGACTACCTAGTCAAACCGGTGGACGTTGCACGTCTGGCTGAAACGGTGGCACGTGTGCAAGAGAGGATTCGGTACGCGCAGCCAGTACTCAATACCGAGGCGCTGCTGCAACAACTCGCAGCCAAACTCGAGCGGCGAACGGCAGCTGCTCCCTTGCGCTGGATCCGAGCATCGGTGGGCCAAACCGTTAGCTTGATCGCGGTGTCGGACATCGATTTCCTGCGCGCCGAGGAGAAGTACACGTCGGTCGCTTGGCACAACGAGGCCAACGAGCCGCGCGAGGCCGTTATACGCACACCGCTTAAGGAACTCATCACTCAGCTTGATGCCGAACAGTTCGCGCAGGTGCATCGCTCCGTCGTCGTGAACCTGAGTTCCATCGCTCGCATCGTGCGCGGTTCTAACGAGACTGCTGACATTCACCTGAAAGGCCGTGACGAGGTACTCCCGGTGAGCCGCACCTATCTACACCTGTTCCGGCAAATGTGACCGCGACGGTTGATGGAAGATCGACAAACGTACCGCCAGTTTTATCCCCGCCGCAGCGGGTTCATGCACTAAGCCGCGCGTCGATGAGCGCTTGCCCTGAACTCGCTTGGTGCAGGAGGGGATATGTTTGGTCGACGCCCCACATGGAAAACACCTCCTCAACCTTGTTACCTCGCAAGAGTTGCGTCAGTACGAAAGGGTCCAGAGCGTTGATTGACCGCTCCACCAATTCACGCGCTATCTGAGCCACATCGGGGTAGTACGGTCCAGAGTGGGGATCGGTTTGGTACTCCATCGAGACGACCATACAGGCCAGTAGCGACTCTGCCTTGGACAGGTTATCGCGTTCGGCTTCGATCGCTTCGTGCAGACGCTTGGGAACGGGTACACCGTAGACGTGTTCCGCCGGGCGGGTCTTTCGGCTGACTTGATTTTGCCCGCCGCCGGGCGCCTTCACCGGACGACTCCGATCCCGATGAGCCTTGGACGCATGCTGCCGCGTAACCATCTTTACACCTCGTTTTCAGGTTGATTATCGGTCGGCAATTTATAGCATACAGCTCGGGAACTGTATATATATCCAGGAGGTATTTTATCGGTGGCGATGAGGGCGATGGAACCTCAAGTTTGCGCTGTGCTGAGTTGTGCACCCAGGAGCTGCATGCGTCGATACTGAAGCTGCAATCCGCGCTCAAGAGCCTTGAGCCGCGATGGCAGGCTCGATTTCTCCCATCGATCAACGAGCGCGCGCTTGGCTTCCGCGACCGACTGCTCGCGTAGGTCGGTCCACGTTGCCACCGCATTGCAAAAACTCTCATATTCCTCTGCCACGCGCCGGCGTAGCTCGTCGAGCCGAGGGGATCCCACTTGACGGGCGAGTTCAAGTTTCGCACGACGAAACTGTGTGTCGAGCAACGCCCGTTGGATTTTGAACCAGGGAACTCGCTTCAAATTCTTGGCAAGCCCGACCCATTGCAGGGCGCTGATTAACCACTTGGACGGATCCCACTGCCACCACCGAACGCCGTTCCTGTAATCGTGCGCGAACAGATGATGAAAATTATGATAGCCCTCGCCGAAGGTGAGCAGCGCAACGACCCCATTGTCGCGCGCCGTGTTCTCCGTCGTATATGGGCGAGTGCCTATCATGTGCGCAAGTGAGTTGATGCAAAATGTCAGATGATGGCTGATGACGAGCCGCAAGACGCCGGCTAGCAAGACGGTGCCAAGAACGTCGCCGATGGCCCAACCCATCAGGATCGGCAGGGCGATATTCATGCCCAACGCGAGCGCCAGGTAATGCCGATGCTGAAATGCAACCAGCGGGTCGCTCTGCAGTTCGCGCACGTACCGAAGGTCAGGATCGCCGCTGGGGTAATTACGCAGCATCCAGCCGATGTGGGAAAACCAGAATCCGCGACGTGCGCTGTACGGATCGCGTTCGGTATCATCGACGAACCGATGATGTACGCGATGACTGGCACTCCAGATCAGTGCGCTATTCTGCAGAGCCATTGCGCCGAACAACAGAAAGATCGCCTTGAGCGCGGGATGGGCTTGGTAGGTGGCATGCGAAAACAGCCGATGATAGCCGCAGGTGATTGACAGCTCGGTGACACATAAGAGTGCCGCGAATGCAATCCATGCCCCTGGGGCGTATCCGTGGGCGAGCCCGTACCAGGGCACCACGGTGAGGGACAGGCCTAACGTGACCACAAACATCAATAGAGTTGGCCAATTGCGGGGCGGCAGCAGGCCCACAGAGTCATTCATTCGCTTCCCCTCCACACCAGCGCGATGCGTAGTCTATTGGGGCGACTGATGAATTTTCTACCGGACAAGCACCGATCCTGGACACACGTCACGTTCTCGCACCGCAACCTGATTGCTGCGGCAATTCCCCGATTCCCACGCGATAGGCAGGTGGAACGACCCCTCTCATATCCCTCCCCCCATATCCATGAAGTCCTCTACCGTCAGCCTATGCGCCGTCACAGGGCTGCTCAACTTGGCCACAAGCCGGTCGATCTGCAGGTTTATCTCCGGAACCGCAGTGATTTCCCACCACGCCGGACGGGTCAGGGGCCCCAAGGCGAACAGCCAGGAAGACGCCTCGCCGGCACCGTCGATGACGGCGCAATCGTTGGTTTCTACCCCGACGCCGAGGGTATCCGGAACCGCCAGCTTGCGGTCGCGCAATTCCGCGATGAGCGGAATTGCCGTGTTCGCGAAATCCCCGCCCGGGCCTGTGCAATTGATGACATGTCCCGCCTTGAACACTCGCGCGGCGCCGCCGCGCAAGCGCAGCGTGACTTCAACAGATCTGCCCACCGACCGGTAACCGGCGACGCGCCCGGCCAGGATTTCCAGCGCGCCGGTGGATTGCAGTTTGGCGAACGCATCACTCACTCGGGGCGCCATACGATGCCGATGAATATCCCAGCGCGGGCGCAGATGACGCACGAACTGGCCCCGGCTGAACTCACTCCAGCCGTTCCAAACGCTGGGCACCGCGGAGCGCGCCGCGTCGAACACCCGCTGCCAGGCGACACCCTGCGAAACGGCCAGGGCGATTTGTTGGCGAATGATCTTGGTCAGGGCCAGAGCCGAAGCCGGGATCTTGTCGTGCAGGAATTCGGGCCACGCACCGCCCGCGGCATGAGTTCGCGGCGCGAGACCCCGGCGCGACAGGGCAAGGAGCGGACCGCGATGACCCTGCTGAGCGAGGCGCAGGGCGATATCCACGGTTGTGAGGCCGCTGCCGATCAGCAGCAGCGGTTCCGCGGGATCAATATCGCTGAAGGCATCCACAGCCCAGGGGTCCGGGATGAAGAATCCGCTGTCGTATAGCCAGGTATCGGGGCCTCGCGGCGGGCGCGGCGGCAGATTGCCCATTGCGAGCACGACGATGTCCGCTGTGATCTGGCGGCCGTCAGTCAATAACACGCCGCGATTGTCCTTGAGCAGCCGAACTACTTCGCCGCGCACACTGCTGAGGCCCACCGGCGACTTGCTATCGAGCGCCTCGTTGACGCGTTCTTCGACGTAGTCGCCGAAAAAGCGCCGGGCGACAAAGGCCGCAGAGAGATCGAGGCCGCTTTCCACCAACGCCTCGGCGATCGTTGCGCGGCGCGGTTGCAGCCAGTCAGCGAAGCTCGGTAGGAGACCGATTTCCATTCGACTGACCGGCACATTGAGCAAATGATCGGGGCCACACGCACCGTACGCAACGCCGCGGCCGAGCCTTTTTTTCGGTTCCGCTATGATGATGCGCCAATCCGGACATTTCCGGTGCAGCTTGAGGCCAAAGATCGCGCCGCTGAAACCGCCGCCAACGATAACAACGGTTTTGGCGGCGATAGTCATGACGGGGTTCCTATTTACTGCGATTTTGGTGCCCGCGTGGAATGGAGGAATTTCGTGCGCCAGCGTTGCGTACCACGCCAGCGGTCTCGGCTGGGGCGGTGACCGCCGTGAGCATTAGGAGCATCAGCGCCGCTGCTCGCATCGATCGTGTCATATCTACTTCCCATCCCCGTGCGACCGTTTGGTGTTCATCGATTCGACTCAGTCTGCCTTCTCTTGCCGGGGTGGTCAAAACTTAATCAGACCATTGTATGCGGCTGATTTTGGGTGACGTTTCGGTGACAGGGCGCAGGTTGTACACAGCCTTATGCACTGGGATTGGGGATTATGGAAATACCCGACCACGCGGAAAGGCCTCTTCGAAACGCAATGGCGCCCCCCTTGCGGGCGAGTGCATGCATAATCAGCCCCGCGAAACGGTGGCTAGGGCGGGTGGCATGCAGGCCGCCGCTATGAATTTCGGCGGCGCTGTCACACCCCTTCTAGTCCGCATCAGCGGAACCGTATTCGCTTTAGAGGCGGCGGCTCTCTGGTGGGTGATCGACCCGGAGCGCCGCGCCCAGGTCGGGTAGCGGCCGCCGTAAGCAATGTCCCACACCCGCCTCCGAAGACGGCCGCTAACGCGATGCGTGCGTCGCGCGTAGGGTCGTGACGAGGAATTCCCTGCTTTTCGTTTTTCGAGAGGCACGAAAATGCGTAGCAGCATAAAGGTCATACTAATCTTGAGCGCCGCGCCGCTGCTCTTGGCCAGCATGGCGCTCCGAGGCGAAGGCGTCGCGGTCACAATCACCAACGACGGTGCCGAAGATATCCTGGTCACCGTTTACGATAAGAGTACCAACCCGCAACGGCTGGTTCTCAACAATGCGCGAGTCAACGGCTTCACCTCGGTGCCGATCTCACTGGTCGCAGATGCCACCGGCAAGGCCAATCTATCGTGGACTGCCGTCAGCGCTGAGTCGATATCTCCCAAATGCGGTCACGCAGACACCGTGGTCGGCAATGCTGCATCGGTGAAGGTGCACGCGGATTCGGGCTGTAACGCTTAACGCCCACCGCGCTCGTCAATTATGCGATGTTTCCGGAGGCATCCATGATTTGGCGAATGAAGCCTTACCGTCGGTGTAGGTAGTCCAGACGGCACGGTTGGCCGGGTCGATCGCAACATTTCGGGCCGTGGCGGCCGTGACCACGTCACCCAGCGAGGTGAGCTTGCCGCCGCCGGCACGCACCACCGACATCTTGCCCGCGCCCGCGCAATAGATGAGGCCACCGGGTGCATCGAAAGCGATTTGATCCACTTTTGCAGCGATGTCCATGGAGCCGGTAACCAACCCCGTCTTGGTGTCTATGGCGACGAGCTTGCCGTTGCCGCCGGCGGAAAAAACCTGATGATTATCGGCGTCGAGCGCCAAGCCGTGAGGTTGCGTGGCGGGAGCGGTGGGCCACTCACCGACAACTTTATTGATCGACGGATCGATGACCGCCACCACACCCTTGTTCTTGATGTTCAAGTAGATTCGATCAGCCGACGGATCATAAACGACGAACTCCGGTGGGAGTTCGGACCCTCGATCCGCTACCCTGGTCTGTATAATTTCTACAACATATGCCGTCACGCGAGCATGTTCGTCGATGCGGCGTTTAGCTTCTAACTTCACGCGCAGTCAGTCTCTCAATCTGCCGAGCCGCCGCCGCAACCACCGCATTAGGCTGATCACGATGCGGCGAGTGCGCGCACGCCTCGAGCTTCATCAATTCCACATCGGAGCAGAGTTCCGCAATCCGATCGACCTGGCGCATGGTGCCGTATTCGTCATCGAAGCCCTGGATGGCCAGTATCGGGCAACGCACGTGGGCGACCTCGCTCTCGATGGACCAAGCACGAAATCGCGGATCCAGCCAGATGTTGCACCATCCCCAAAACGCCGCGTCAGGATCGGCATGATATCGAGCCAGCCGTCGTCCCAATTGACTGCTCTCATACGTCTCTTTGGCCGCAGCGATGCTGCGGATGCAAATATCTTCCACCATCACGTGCGGCGCCATCAAAATCAAACCGCGGACCGCGCGCCCAGCGCTCGCCGCATGGATCAAGGCGATCGATGCGCCGTCGCTGTGACCGAATAAAATCGGATCATGAATTTCCAGACGATCGAGCAGCCTCGGCAATACGGACAACGCCTCCTGGTGCATGAAGGAAGGTTCACGCGGCGCCAAGAGCGGCGCCGACGCTCCGTAGCCATAGCGGGAATACACCAGTGCACTGCAACCCGAGGCAGCGGCGACATTGCGCGGAAAGTCTTTCCACAACGCCAGCGACCCCAAGCCCTCGTGCAAGAATACCAACACTTGCTCACCATGAGCTCGGCCGGCAGGAGCTCCGCCGGGCACGAATTCGTACTCCAGAGCGCGGCCGTCCAAATCAACCTGTGCCATCAGGCACTCTTCGGGTGGGCGCGCAGTTTGTACCGCTGAATCTTGCCGGTGGCGGTCTTCGGCAGCTCGTCGACGAATTCCACCCAGCGTGGGTATTTGTACGGCGCCAACAACGACTTGACGTGCAATTTCAGCTGCAGCGCGAGCGCCTCGGAAGCGTCCACCGCCGATTTGAGCACGACGTAAGCAACGGGTTTGACCAGGTCATCCTGATCCTCGCGCCCCACGACCGCCACTTCGAGCACTGCAGGGTGAGTAATCATCGCCGCTTCGACTTCAGCGGGAGACACGTAGATGCCGCTCACCTTCAGCATATCGTCGCTGCGCCCGGCGTAGACGTAATAGCCATCGGCAGTTTTGATGTACTTGTCGCCGCTGCGCGTCCACTCGCCGAGGAACGTGCTGCGGGTCTTTTCGTGATTGTTCCAATACAGCGTGGCGCTGCTCGGCCCGCAGATGTGGAGTTCCCCGTGCTCACCCGCTGCGACTTCTTGGCCGTGATCGTCGACCAGGCGCAGTCGATAGCCCGGAACCGGCTTGCCCGTACTGCCGTATTTCACGTCGCTCGGCGAGTTGGACAAAAAGATGTGCAGCATCTCGGTCGAACCGATGCCGTCGAGAATGTCCACCCCCATGCGCTTGAACCACCGCTTGCCGATGTCCTCGGGCAACGGTTCGCCGGCCGAGGTGCAGCGCCTCAAACTAAGCCGGTCGCGCGCGGGCAGATCAGGACTCGCCAACATGGCCGCGTACAAGGTAGGCACTCCGCCGAAAATCGTGGCGCCGTGGCCGGTGAGCCGCGCAAATACCGCAGCCGGCGTCGCTCGCTCGGCCATGAGCACCGCCGTCGCGCCCACCGAGAGGGGAAATGTGAGCGCATTGCCCAGCCCGTAGGCAAAAAACAATTTCGCCGCGGAGAACACCACATCCGTCTCGCAAATCCCGAGCACGGCACGTGCGTAGAGTTCGGCGGTATACATCAGGCTTGAATGCACGTGAACCGTGCCCTTGGGATGTCCCGTCGAACCCGACGAATACAACCAAAAGCAAATGTCATCGCAACGCGTCGATGCCACATGGCGTTCCGCGCCCGCATCCCTCACAAAATGCGCCAGCGAGCGGTCCTGATCGCCACCATCACCATCAACGCCGCCACCCGCGCCGCCGCACACGACAATTCCATGCAGCGACGGCACTTTATCGATCAGCGGCAGAAATGTCGGCGCCAGCGGCGCAGACACGACCGCGATCCACGCCTGACTATCGTTCAACAGGTATTCGTAATCGCCGGACGTCAGTAGCGTGTTGACGGCGACGGGGATCACTCCCGCCTGGATGGCGCCCAAAAATGCCGTGGGAAACTCGATGCAATCTTGCAAACACAACAAGACGCGCTGGCCCGGCTCGATGCCATGAAGCCGCAGCGCGTTTGCGAACGTCGCTACGCGCCGCGCCAACTGGCCGTAGGTATACGCCCCGCAATCATCGATGAACGCCACCTTCTCGGCGCGCCCAGCCCGCAAGTTGCGCTCGATCAAGTCGTAGGCCGCGTTGTAGAGCCGCGGCATGGAGATCTCGGGAGGACTCCGCGTATGGTCGGCGGAACTCAACTCGAGGTTAATGTTCAAGGGATGGGTCCCGAGCGGCATGTTCAGCGCGTGAAGTTGATCGCGCCTTGCGGCAGCAGATACAAAATCAAGGCGCGGCCATCAGTGACGGTGGGGAAATGCGCGCTGCCCGGACCGTACACCAGCCAACCCGCGCCGCTCCCGTCGAATTTCGCCTCCGCGGTCAGCGGCATGATCAAATCGATTTCGCCATTCGGGTGGCTGTGATGCGGGCCCTTGAGTGAATTCATATCAACGACGTCGACGCTGAACCCGTTCAATTCCGCATCCGGTTTGATGACGCGGCCGTACTTGATGCCGCCGCCTTCGCGCTCACACATCCAGCCCGCCGCGATCGCTGCGCGGCAGCCATCGAAGATCCGCGCGAACACCTCGCCCTGCGCCGGAAAACATTCATTGAGTTCGTTCTGCAGCGCTGTGTCCAACGCCCTGCCTTGAAGCCGGCCGGTGACCTCCCTGATCAGGGCCCGAAAGCTCTCGCGAGTAACCGTTGAAGAGTCCATTGCTGCGCCCCAGCATCACTCATGATGCGCTAAGTGGCGATATAATACTTGTAACGGTAACGAAAGAGCAATATAGTGCTAGCAGATTCTTTTGCAGCCTCGCTCGATACCTCAGATGGACGCCGCGCTGTGTTGAACACCCACGAAAAAGACTCTTCTTCTTTATTGGTCGCCGAGTCGCGGAGCGATGACGCCTTCTTGCAAGCGGTGGGCGGCCGAGCGCGCGTGTTGCGGGAACGGCGCGGCATGACCCGCAAGGCCTTGGCCCGCGAGGCCGACGTATCCGAGCGCTATTTGGGCCAACTCGAAGGCGGCGAAGGAAACATGTCCATCATTCTTCTGCGCCGCGTCGCCGAAGCACTCGGCAGCCGGCTGATCGACATCCTCGAACCCGAACAGCCCGGCAGCGTCGAACGCCGATTGATCTTGCGATTGCTGGACGCGGTCCCTCCGCATCGCCTCGAAGATCTCACCGTTCGGCTGATGCGAGAGTTCGGCAAAGAAGAGGCATCTCGCCGCGGCCGCATCGCGCTGGTGGGCTTACGTGGCGCCGGCAAGAGTACGCTCGGCCAAAGCCTGGCCGCGGAGCGCAAGGTTCGCTACGTAGAACTCGATAAAGAGATCGAACTCGAGAGCGGCATGCCCTTATCGGAATTGTTTTCTCTCTATGGACAATCCGGTTTTCGCCGTTTCGAGCGGCGCACCCTGGAACGGCTGATCGAAGAGAGCGCCAGCATGGTGTTATCCGTCGGCGGCGGCGTCGTCGCCGAAGATGAAACCTACAGCCTGCTGCTCAGCAAGTGCTACACCGTCTGGCTCAAAGCCAGTCCCGAAGAGCATATGGCCCGCGTAATCGCTCAAGGTGATCTGCGTCCGATGGCCGGCAACGCGGAAGCCATGGAGGATTTGAAGCGCATCCTGGCGGCGCGCGAACCCTTGTACAAAAGGGCCGACGCCGTAGTCGACACCTCGGGTCAAACACCGGATGCCAGCTTGAATCTTCTGCGCGACGCGGTGACCGTTGGAACCCCACTCAGTACAGTTTGACGAGGCACGCGTGGAAACGAATCTGGCAACGAAGACATTCAACGAGCCGGCCACCAGGGTCGACTATCAAATCGATCCCACGCGCTATCAACATTGGCGCCTCGCCTTCGAAGGGCCGATCGCCACGTTGACGCTGGATATTCGCGAGGAAGGCGGTATCCGCCCCGGCTACAAGCTCAAATTGAATTCCTACGACCTCGGCGTCGATATCGAATTGTATGACGCCCTGCAGCGCGTTCGCTTCGAGCACCCGGAGGTGCGCTGCGTCGTGATGACCAGCGGCAAAGATCGAATCTTCTGCTCCGGCGCCAATATATTCATGCTCGGCATCTCTTCCCACGCGTGGAAGGTGAACTTCTGCAAATTCACCAACGAAACCCGTAACGGCATCGAGGATTCGAGCCGGCATTCGGGCCTCAAGTTCATCGCCGCTTGCAACGGCACCACGGCGGGCGGCGGCTACGAACTCGCCCTGGCCTGCGATGAGATCGTCTTGGTCGACGATCGCTCCTCCGCCGTCAGCCTGCCCGAAGTGCCGCTGCTCGGAGTGCTCCCCGGCACCGGCGGTCTCACGCGCGTCACCGATAAGCGCAAGGTACGTCGCGACCTGGCGGACATTTTTTGCACCACCACCGAAGGAATCCGCGGCGCACGCGCCAAGGAATGGCGCCTGGTCGACGACGTCATCAAGCCGCAGCAATTTCAGGAACACATCAAGCGCCGCGCCAACGAGTTGGCCGCCATGAGCGACCGGCCCGAAAAGACCGCGGGAATTGCGCTCACGGCGCTGAACCGGACCATCGACGACGCCGGCTATCACTACGAGTTTGTCGATGTGCAGGTGGACCCGTCGACCCGCCGTGCCGTGATTACGGTGCGCGCACCGCACGGCCTCCCACCCGGCGACATCGAGGCGATCGTCCGGCAAGGCGCAGCGTGGTGGCCGCTGCAGATGGCGCGAGAACTCGACGACGCCATATTGATGCTGCGAACCAACAATCTAGAGCTCGGCACCTGGCTGCTGAAGACGCGAGGCGACGCCGACAAGGTACTCGCGGCGGATGAAGCCCTGCGAACCCATGCCGCGCACTGGTTGGTGCGCGAGACCACAGGAATGCTTCGGCGCACGCTATCGCGGCTCGATGTCAGTTCCCGTACGCTGATCGCCCTGGTTGAACCGGGTTCATGCTTTGCTGGCACCTTGTTCGAGCTCGCGCTCGCCGCGGACCGCACCTACATGCTGGATGGCTCGGACGCCCTCGGCGCCGGCGCCGACGCCGTGCCGACGGTCACTCTGTCGGCCGAGAATTTTGGCTCCTACCCGCGAGTGGACGGTCTCGCGCGGCTCGAATCGCGTTTCTACCAGGAATCGACGCCGATCAATGCAGCGCGCGTCACGGTCGGACAGAGGCTATCGCCTTCCGCGGCGCTCGCGCTGGGACTGGTCACGGCGACCCCCGATCAAATCGACTGGCAGGATGAGATTCGCATGGTCCTCGAGGAGCGCGCCAGCATGTCGCCGGATGCGCTCACCGGCATGGAAGCGAATCTGCGCTTCGGCGTCTGCGAGACCATGGAATCTCGTATTTTTGCGCGTCTCTCGGCCTGGCAAAACTGGATTTTCATTCGCCCCAATGCCGTCGGCGACCACGGCGCCCTGAAAGTATTCGGCACCGGCAACAAGGCCAAATTCAACTGGGATCGCGTCTGATCGCAGCCGCTCTCAATACTCACAGGAACCCCATGAGCATCAATTACGACGACAAGATTCCCAACAATGTCGACCTGGCGAGCGACAAGACCCTGCAGCGGGCACTCGAGCACTGGCAGCCCGAGTTCATCAACTGGTGGAAAGACATGGGCCCCGAGGGGTCGCTCAATTTCGATGTCTACTTGCGCACCGCCATCAGCGTCGATCCGCAAGGGTGGGCGCAATTTGGGCACGTGAAAATGCCCGACTATCGGTGGGGAATATTTCTCAATCCAAAGGAACAAAATCGCAAGATCCACTTTGGCGATCATCTCGGCGCCGACGTCTGGCAAGACGTGCCGGGCGAACATCGCGCGAATCTCCGGCGCATCATCGTCACTCAAGGCGACACCGAGCCCGCGTCGGTCGAACAACAACGCCATCTCGGCCTGACCGCGCCCTCGCTGTACGATTTGCGCAACTTGTTCCAAATCAACGTCGAAGAAGGCCGCCATCTCTGGGCCATGGTCTATCTGCTGCACCGCTACTTCGGTCGCGATGGACGCGAGGAGGCGGAAGCCCTGTTGGAGCGCCGCAGCGGCGACGTCGACAATCCGCGCATTCTAGGCGCGTTCAACGAGCGCACGCCGGATTGGCTGTCCCTGTTCATGTTCACCTATTTCACCGACCGCGACGGCAAGTTCCAGTTGAGCGCCTTGGCGGAAAGCAGCTTCGATCCTCTCGCGCGCACCACGAAGTTCATGCTGACCGAGGAAGCGCACCACATGTTCGTCGGGGAGAGCGGCGTGTCGCGCGTCGTACAGCGCACCTGCGAAGTCATGAATCAGCTGAAAACCGATGATCCGGAAAAACTGCGCGCGGCCGGCGTGATCGATCTTCCGACCATTCAGCGCTATCTCAATTTTCATTACAGCGTGACCATCGATTTATTCGGCGCGGACCAATCGAGCAACGCGGCGACCTTTTACAGCTCTGGACTGAAGGGGAGGTTCGAAGAAAATAAGCGCCCCGACGACCATATCCTGAAAGGACAGACATACAAGGTATTGGAAGTCCAGGGCGACCGCTTGGTCGAGAAGGAGGCGCCCATGCTCAACGCCTTGAACGAAGTCTTGCGCGACGATTACATTAGGGATTCGGTGGCGGGGATTCAGCGCTGGAATCGCGTCATCGAAAAGGCGGGCGTTTCACAACGGCTGGAGGTGCCGCACAAGGCCTTTCGTCGGCAAATCGGCGCGTTGGCCGGAGTCCATGTATCTCCGGACGGCCGAGTCGTCAGCAAGGATGAATGGTCGGCCAGGCAGCGCGAGTGGCTGGCGACCCCTGAGGATCGTGCATTCGTCGCCTCCTTGATGGGTCGAGTGACGGAACGCGGCAAGTTCGCGAATTGGATTGCGCCGCCGGCCGTGAGCATCAATCGACAGCCGTCGGATTTCGAGTACGTCCGGTTTAACTGAGAGATTCGGCGAATGTCCGCGGTCCCCTCCAACAAGTTTGCCCGTCAGCATGTGATCGACCCAGAGATCTGCATACGCTGCAATACCTGTGAAGCGACCTGTCCCATCAATGCGATTACCCATGATTCGCGCAACTATGTCGTCGATTTCAACGTCTGCAATGGCTGCGGCGCCTGCGTGCCGCCGTGTCCCACCGGCGCGATCGACAACTGGCGGGACGTCGCAAGAACGTCGCCGTTCACGCTGGAGGAGCAGCTCAGCTGGGACACGTTGCCGCCTGCCCAGCCGATCCCGGCGTCCGCGCATGATGAAATTCCTGCCGAGGTCCGAGAACTGACGCAACTCGCGTCGGCGGGTCAAGGACCCGCCACAAAAGCGCCGCATTCAGCCGCCGAGCCGTGCCTCAATCTCTACACTCCCGCGAAGCCGGTGACCGCGACCATCGCCGGCAATCTCAGCCTCACGGGCGAGGGCGCATCGGCGGACGTACGCCACCTGGTACTTGATTTTGGGCCTGCGTCATTTCCGGTGCTCGAAGGCCAAACCATCGGCGTCGTGCCGCCCGGCGTCGACGCATCCGGAAAACCTCACTACGTGCGCTTGTACTCGGTGGCCAGTCCCCGCGACGGTGAGCGTTCGGGACATAACAACCTCGCTTTGACGGTGAAACGCGTGACCCATGACCATCATGGCAACACCGTCAACGGCGTCGGATCCAACTACCTGTGCGATCTGAAAGTCGGCGATCGGGTTCAAGTCGTGGGGCCCTACGGCGCGACTTTCTTGATGCCGAACCACCCCGGCTCGTCCCTCATGATGATTTGCACCGGCACAGGCTCAGCCCCGATGCGCGCGATGACCGAATATCGGCGCCGCCGCGCGGCACAGGCCGATGGCGGTGAATTGCTCTTATTTTTCGGCGCTCGGCTGCCGCAAGAGCTGCCCTATTTCGGTCCGCTCATGAAGTTGCCGAAGACCTTCATCGACATCAACTTGGCGTTTTCCCGCGTAGCCGAGCATCCCAAACGCTACGTGCAAGATCTGATCCGAGAACGAGGCGATACGGTATTGCGAATGCTGCAGGATGCAAATTGCTTCGTCTATGTCTGCGGTCTCAAGGCGATGGAAGCCGGCGTGCTCGAGGCCTTTCGCGACGTGTGCCGCGAGCGCGGCGTGGATTGGGAATCGGTCAACACGGCATTGCTGGCGCAGCATCGGCTGCATATCGAAACGTACTGACCGCTTCAACGCATGCCGAATAAACTCGTCGCAACGAGATCGAGAACCATTTCGCCGCGTTGATTTGACATGAGCCATTGCCAGCGAACGATGCCGTAGTCGCCGGACCGCGACCGCCGCACTTCCAACACCTGTACTTTCAGCGACAACGAGTCGCCCGGCCGAACGGGCGCGGGCCATTTCACGTATTCAAGCCCCGGCGATGCGTACGACTCGGAATCCCGTAAAATATGGTCGACCACCAGACGCATCGCAATGCTGCAGGTATGAAAGCCGCTCGCAATCAGGCCATGCCAGTGTCCGGCGTGTGCCGCGGCCTTATCGGCGTGAAAGGGCTGTGGATCGAACTGCGCTGCGAAGTCCATGATTGACGATTCATCGACCGTGTGGGGACCTGCCGTAATGACTTGGCCGACGCTGAATTCGCTGAACTTCACGGTGGCCTAATCTAACATAGACGCCGTGAAAGCGGAGGTACTCGCGCGTGCAGTCATATTGCGCACGCCGATCCCGACGCCCATACTCAAATCCAGGCACAAAGAAGAACGCCATGGAATTCAATCGACGCTCATTCATCGCTACCACGGCCCAGACGCTGGGTGCCGGCTGGTTGGCGCTCAATTGGCCGGCAATCGCGGCCGCAGCGGATCACGCACATTTGGCGCGGCGGTCCTCGAAGCCCCCGTCCCTTGCAATCCTGAACGCCGAGATGGCCCGCGACGTCGATGCGGTGTGCGCGCAGATCATCCCCACCGACGACACGCCCGGTGCGCGCGAGGCGGGCGCCGTATATTTCGTCGATCGGGCTCTGGGCGGGTTCTATGCCGCGCATCGTGCCGAGTTCACCGCGGATTGCGCTGAATTTACCGCGGCCGTCGCCAAGCGATTTCCAGGCGTGCGATTTGCCGATCTCGCGGCGGATCGGCAAATCGAGCACCTGCAAAGCGTGGAGGAGTCGCGTTTCTTCGGGTCGGTGCGGTTTCTCACCATTCTGGGTCTGCTGGCGCTACCCCGTTATGGAGGCAACCGCGACGAGATTGGCTGGAAGCTCATAGGCTTTAACGACGCCCATGCCTTCAATCCGCCGTTTGGCTACTACGATCGCGATTACCCGGGCTTCGTACCTTACGACGCGAACAGCGCCTCATGAGCGGGCGCAAGTTCGAAGACTCGCATCCGGTCGACTTCGTGATCGTCGGTTCCGGCGCGTCCGGCGGCGTGTTGGCGCGGGAGTTGTCCCAATCCGGTTTCGACGTGGTCGTACTGGAACAGGGACCGCGGCTTTCGGCCGCCGACTTCAAGCACGACGAGTTGGATTATTGGTACGCGAACGGTCTTATCAACGACCCGGTCAAAAACCCGCAAACATTTCGCAAGGATCCGGCGGCAAAGGCTGAGCGGGTGGTCGACGTTCCAAGTCTCATGTACGCCCGCATGGTCGGCGGCAGCAGCGTGCATTTCACCGCGAACTATTGGCGCTTCCATGAAATTGATTTCCACGAGCGCAGCGTACTGGGGGAGATCTCGGGCACGGGATTCGCCGACTGGCCCATCGAGTACGCCGAGCTCGAGCCGTACTACACCAAGGTTGAGTGGGAGGTTGGGGTGTCGGGTGTGGCGGGCGCAAGCCCATTCGACCCGCCGCGTTCGAAACCCTATCCCATGCCGCCGCTACCCGTGAAGTCATCCGGCGCGCTGCTCGAGCGCGGAGCCCGCAAACTCGGCCTGCACCCGTTCCCCGCGCCGATGGCAATCGCATCGCAGCCGTTTCGAGGTCGCCCGGGCTGCGCCCATTGCGGATTCTGCCAGGGCTTCGGCTGCGAAGTCATGGCGAAATCATCAAGCCTCGTCACGATGATCCCCGAGGCCGAAGCGACCGGCCGCTGCGAAGTGCGCGCACAGAGCTACGTGTTTGAGGTCCGCACCGGCAAGGACGGCCGGGCTACCGGGGTCGCTTACTTTGACCGCGACAAGCGCGAGCATTTTCAGAAGGCGCGTGCGGTCATCCTTGCAGCGAACGGCGCGGAAACGGCACGCCTGCTGTTAAATTCGGCCAACGCGCGGTTTTCAGATGGTCTCGGCAATTCGAGCGGCCTGGTTGGCAAGTACCTCATGTTCAACTGCGGCGGCGACGTCGGCGCCGTGTTCGAACACGAATTGAATGAATACAAGAGTGTGCAGGTCACGCGCTTGGTGCACGACTTCTACGAATCGGATCCGAAGCGCGGCTTTTACGGCGGCGGCGGCATCGACGGGCGTCTCGGTCCGGCGCCGGCCGGCTGGGCATTGTCATCGACGCCGCCGAAGCCGTCGTGGGGCGCTGGTTTCAAGGCGACTCTGCGCGACTTCCCAAAGTCCATGATCGCCGAATGCCATACCACATCGCTGGCAGTCGAGAGCAACAGTGTCAGCATCGATCCGCAACTCAAGGATGCGTGGGGCGTTCCCGCCATGCGCGCAACTTATCGAGATCATCCGGATGATCTGGCGATCGCAAAGTTTCTACAGGGACACGCGCAGCAAATACTGGACGCAGCCGGCGCCAAGAAGTCATGGATACTGCCAACAGTCGACAATACGGTCGGCGTGCATCTGCTCGGCACCTGTCGCATGGGCAACGATCCCAAGAGTTCCGTTGTCGATCGCTACCATCGCAGCCACGATGTAGCCAACCTGTTCCTCTGCGACGGCAGCAGCTTCGTCACGTCGGGGCGTGGTCAGCCCACGATGACCATTCAGGCGCTGGCGTTCCGCGCCGCGGACCACATTGCGCGCTTCGCCCGCAACAACGAGATTTGAGGCTCGGCGCAGCCATTTGATGATGTCGCAGCCTACCGCTGCATCTCCATGATGGCGGATGCGGGCAGCATGTTCGTGTTGAGATTGGCCATGATCCACAGCGACCCGCTGACGACCAGGGTGACGATGAGGACGCCGAAGGCAAGCGCGATCACGTTGTTGGTGTTGTCCGGACCGGTACTGATATGGAGAAAAAATACCAAGTGAACCCCCATCTGCGCGATGGCGAGCACGGCAAGCCCGGCCGGTACACCCGGCTCCCACAGCAGGTTGGTTTGCGAGACGATGAAGGATGCGGCGGTGAGCAGCAAGGCGAAGCCGAGCCCCACGGTGTAGGTGGCGACGCTGCCGGAGGGCTCGTGCTCCTCGACGCTCGATCGGTGGTCCGACGCCGAATGATGTCCTGCGTGTTCTTCCATCATTAATGCGCTCCCAAGAGATAAACCAAGGTCAGCAGCGCCACCCAGATGATGTCGAGTGCGTGCCAGAAGAGACTGAAACAGAGCAGCCGGCGGCGCACGAAGTCGCGCGGGCCCCGCACCGCGGTCTGCGCCACCAAGAAGCCGAGCCATACGAGACCGACGGTCACGTGCGCGCCGTGCAGACCGACGAGGCTGAAAAAGGCCGAGAGAAAGGCGCTGCGCGAAGGACCGGCACCCTGCGCGACCATGCCGACGAATTCGCTCAATTCCAACCCGAGAAACGTGGCGCCGAGCACGAACGTGAGCGCAAAGGCAACGTAGAAACCGCGCATCTGGCGGCGCTCGACGGCCAACAGGCCGAGGCCGCAGGTATAGCTCGAGAACAGCAGACAGAGCGTCTCGATGCCGACATGGCGCAACTCGAACAGCTCGCGGCCGGCAGGTCCCCCGGCGGTTTGTCCGGACAGCACCGCATAGGCTGCGAACAGTGCCGAGAACATGATGATGTCGGAGAGCAGGAAGATCCAAAATCCGTAAGCGACGGTGATTCGAATCGGTGCCGGCCCGTCACTGCTGCTCGCCGTCGGCGCTCCGTGTCCGTGTCCGGGGAGATGCGCCGTGCCTATTTGTGCGCTCATGCGGGACTCACCTGGCGCAGCCGCGCGCGCTCGGCCTCGGCCAGTTGCTCGCCCGACACTTCGTCCTCGCCGCGCTCAATCCAGCCGAAGGCGAGCAAGGTCAGCGCGGCGCTTAAGAGCCCCACGATGGCCATCCACCAGATATGCCAAATCAGGGCGAAGCCCGTGACCACGGCGAAAAAAGCGGTGACAAATCCGTTGGGGCTGTTGCGAGGCACCTCGATCGGCTCGTAATGTTCAGCCGGCACCACGGGTCCGCGCTGCTTCATAACCCAGAAGGCATCCAACGACTCAACTTGCGGCAACACGGCGAAGTTGTAGGCCGGCGGCGGCGAGGCGGTGGACCATTCGAGCGTCCTGCCATTCCAGGGGTCGCCGCTGCGGTCCCGACGGCTCTCGCGCCTGCGGATGCTGACCACGAGCTGTGCGATGGTGGCGATGATGCCGCAGAGAATGACGACCGCGCCCACTTCCGCCACGATCAGATAGGGCTGCCAGCTCAAATCCGCGTAATGCTGCATACGGCGCGTCATGCCCATGAGTCCGACCATATAGAGCGGCATGAACGCGAGGTAGAAACCGATCAGCCAGCACCAGAAGCTGACGGCACCCAGGCGCTCCTCGAGCGTAAACCCAAACGCTTTGGGGAACCAGTAGGTGTAGCCGGCCATGCCGCCGAAAACAACGCCGCCAATGATCACGTTGTGAAAGTGCGCCACGAGAAACAGACTGTTGTGCAGTACGAAGTCGGCCGGCGGCACGGCCAGCAACACGCCGGTCAAGCCGCCGATGACAAAGGTCACCATGAAGCCGATGGCCCACAGCACCGGCACCTCAAAGCGGACGCGGCCCTGGTAGAGAGTGAAGAGCCAGTTGAACACCTTCGCTCCGGTGGGAATGGCGATGATCATGGACATGATGCCGAAGAACGCATTCACGTTCGCGCCCGCGCCCATGGTGAAGAAATGATGCAGCCAGACCGTGAAGGACAGCACGCAGATCGCGAGGGTCGCCAATACCATGGAGCGATAGCCGAACAGCTCCTTGCCCGAGAAGGTGGCGATCACCTCGGAGAAAACGCCGAAGGCCGGCAGGATGAGGATGTATACCTCAGGGTGGCCCCAGGCCCAGATCAGATTGATGTACAGCATCATATTGCCGCCGCCGTCATTGGTGAAGAAGTGCATGCCGACATAGCGGTCGAGCAGCAGCATGCCGAAGGTGGCGGTCAAGATCGGGAAAGCAGCGACGATCAACATGTTGGCGGCGAGTGCCGTCCAGCAGAATACCGGCATGCGCATATAGCTCATCCCGGGCGCACGCATCTTCAAGATGGTCGTGACTAGATTGATGCCGGCGAGCAGCGTGCCGATGCCGGAAATCTCCAACGCCCATAGATAATAATCGACGCCGACACCGGGCGAGAATTGCAGTTCGGAGAGCGGCGGATAAGCGAGCCAACCGGTGCGGGCGAACTCGCCTACCACCAGCGAGATATTCACCAGGAGCGCACCCGAGGCGGTCAACCAGAAGCTGATGGCGTTGAGCACCGGGAAGGCCACGTCGCGCACGCCGAGCTGCAGCGGCACGACGAAGTTCATCAACCCCACCATGAGCGGCATCGCCATGAAGAAGATCATGATGGTGCCGTGCGCGGAAAAAATCTGGTTGTAGTGTTCGGGCGGCAGGTAGCCTTGGGCGCCGCCCGCTGCGATGGCGAGCTGGGAGCGCATCATGATCGCGTCGATGAAGCCGCGCAGCAACAGCACCAGTGCCAGCAGCACGTACATCACACCGATGCGCTTATGGTCGACGCTGGTCAGCCACTCGCGCCACAGGTACGGCCACCATTTCTTCCAGGTGACCAGACCCAGAACGCTGAACACGCCGACAGTGATGAACAGAGAAGCCGCCATCGGAATCGGCTGATCGAAGGGGATCGCCGACCAGCTAAGCTTACCCAGCATCTTTCCTCCTAGTGCGCCGCAGCGAGAGGCTGCGCGGTGGTTTGCACGATGTGTTCGAACAGCATCGGGTCGACGCTGCTGTAGGTTTGTGGCTGCGCAGGGCCGGCGGCGAGTGCCAATTGCGAGTACGTATCGGCGTCGAGTGCCGTCCCGACGTCCCGCGTGCGCGCGAGCCAGCTTTGGAAATCGGCGGCAGGCACCGCGCGCACCACGAACCGCATGTCGGAAAAACCATCGCCGCTGAATTGCGCGGACAGTCCCGGGTACTCTCCGGGGCGATCCGCCATGAGGTTCAGGTACGTGGCCATCCCGGGCATGGTGTAGATCTGGCTGCCGAGTTGCGGCACGAAGAAAGAGTTCATCACGGTGGCCGAGGTCAGCATGAACTCGACGGGCGTTTCGGCAGGAACGACGAGTTCGTTGATCGACGCAATCTCAAGGTCCGGATAGATGAACAGCCATTTCCAATCCAGCGACACGACCTCGATGCGAATCGGCTTCACATCGGATTGGAGCACGCGCGCAGGATCCAGCAGGTGTGAGCTGGTCCATGCGACGCCCGCGAGCAAGATGACCACCATCGCCGGTATGGACCAGACCACCAATTCGATGTGACCGGAATAGGACCACTCGGGCGAGTAGGTCGCTCGCTTGTTAGAGGCGCGGTACCACCAGGCAAAGGCCAGCGTGAGCACGATCACCGGTACCACCACGACCAGCATGATGGCGGTGGCGTTGAATAGAATCAGCCGTTCGGCCGATCCGACAGGACCCTGTGGATCGAGCACGCCCGCCGCGGGGCACGAGTCGACCAGACAGGCAGCAACGAAGAGCGCGAAGGTACGCGATCGGGAAAAGCACACCCGGCACCTGGTCATGGCGCCATGATATCGCGGCTTTTGGCTCGGAGGAATGCCGCATCCCGGGGAGCTTGTTATCCACCGAGAGTATGAGACGACGATATTGCGCATACCCTCGGCCGCGTACGGACATGAGTCCACAGGCTTTGATTAGACCAGTGCTTTGGACCACAGGTCACATCTGTGACCAACGGGGGCTACGGATTTCCGCGGCGCCGCAATCCCAGCGCTTTGACTGGCGGGTTTGCGTGCCAAAGCAGCTTGCCGGTCGTCAGCGAAAGCGTGCGTCGTCGACGAATTCGCGATCGGTCAGACTGTCGAGAAAGGCGATCAAGTCGGCGCGTTCGGTATTCGACAACGCGAAAGGTCGAATCCTGTGGTCCCGGCGCGAACGGTGGCGGTCATCGGCCTGTGTCGTGCCGGCACGATTCGCCCGACCGTAGTGCCGGCCGCCGCGCGCGTAGTGATCGATCACCTCATCGAGACTCGGCAGGCTCCCATCGTGCATGTACGGTGCCGTGAGGGCTACATTTCGCAAGGTGGGTACGCGAAACTTGCCCATGTCCGCGGATTTGTGAGTCACGTCCATCAGGCCTCGATCGCTCCGCGGATAACTGCCGCGCCCGTCCAGATCGTAGAGACCCGTGTTGGCGAAGATGGCACGACCCCGCTCGTGTCCCTCGTAAACCAGAGGCCCGGAAAAGTTGAGGCCAGAGTGGCATTGCGCGCAACCGACTCGTGTCGAGAAAAACAGCGTCATACCGCGTTTCGCGGAATCCGAAAGGGCCCGCGGGTCATCATCGAATACATAGCGATCGAACGGCGAGCGCCCCGAGATCAGGCTGCGTTCGAATGCGGCGATCGCCTTGATGAGGTGATCCACCGAAATCGCGACCGGGTCGCCCGGAAATGCGGCATTGAAGAGGTCACGATAAACTGCGTCACCGGACAAAGTGTCGACGGCGAAGCGTTCGTTGCCTTTGAGGCCCATTTCCTCGGGATGTTCATTGAACAGCGGCAGGCGCATTTGCGACTCGAGCGTGCGCACCGTGGCGTCGCCCCACGTGAAGGCCGGATTGTAGGCAACATTCGCGAGACTCATGGAGGCGCGTTTCACCGTCTTGCCGGTTGCACCCACCGCACGCGCTCTAGCATCGGTGAAAGCAAGCTCAGGCCGATGACAGCTCGCACAGGCGAACTGGTCCGTCGAGGACAGGCGTGTGTCGTGGAATAGGCGGCGCCCCAATTCCAGCTTCGCCGAGGACATGGGATTGTCGCTCGGCACCAGCGGCCGCGGAAAACCCGGCGGCAAACGCCATTTATATGCCGCGGACGATGAAGTGTCTGTGGCTTGCGCGGCATTCACTGCCGCACAAGCCATAACGATGACTAGGAACCTTTGAATGTTCGCCCGCCGTGCAGGCTTATTTCCATTTGGACGGCGCATCTTTTCCGAGCGACGCGGTCTGTGCCGCGACGCCGGAGCGCTCGTCCACCCATTTCGAGAATGCCTCGATGTCCTCGGCAGGGAGCCCCTGAGCATCTTTGCGACGGGCGTCGGTCCACTGACGCATTGCCGTCATCAGTTGATCGGCCAGGCTGCGCGAATCCCGGAACAAGGTCATGTACGCATCCTTTGCCTCGGGGAGTTTATTCAAGCCAAGGTACGCCTCTGCGCGATACTCGACGGCATCAAGATATGCCGGATTGAGATCGAGTGCCTTGGCGTAGGCTGATAAGGCCGCGTCGTAATTACCCAGATGACGGTTGGCAAAGCCGATGTAATTCCAGGCTTGGTACATGGCCGGTTGCTGCGAAACCGCATCGACGAACTTCGGAAGCGCCTCGGAATAGTATTTATGTGCCTTATCGAGCGCCTTGCCGCGTTTTTCCTCATTGGAGGCCTTGGCCGCATCGGATTCGTAGTCCTTGGCTTTTTTTATGGAATGCACGCCAGAATTGTAGGCATCCTTCGCCAGGTCCTCGGGTGTGCGTGAAAAGCTGCCTCCAGCTGACCCGGTGGGGCCGCTGCCGCCGCCCATCGAACCGCCGCCGTTCGCAAAGCCGACGCCGGGCGCCACCGATAGCGCTCCCATGACGATAGCAGTACCAAAATTGACTCGCATATGAAGCTCCCACCGCCTGGAACGAAGGCGGATATTGTCGAGTGAGTACCCATTCACGGTCGGCCGGTTTCACTCGCGATTTCATAATTGCGGTTCAACGGTCGGGCGAAATGCCTTTCCAGCGCTTGAATGCATAATGAAGGGTGCCGGTTCGGCGTATCCAAGAGACACCTTCGGCCGTTATTTGTTCATCGGTTTGACGGCGAAGTATTAGCCGAAGGCACCGGGGCTCGTGCTTCCCGAAGCCGCGAGTCGATTGAGTACTCGGGGAAGTGTTTGCGATAGACGGAGAACGAGATCGCGCGGC
>DASXYI010000059.1:0-14941 GCA_036502605.1 Steroidobacteraceae bacterium | reverse complement strand
CTAGTAAGAAGCTCTTCGATTCATAAAGCATTGTACCGGTGCGCGGCTCATGCGGCTTGAGGGGTTACCTGGACGTCGCAGCCGAGATCATTGAGTCGGCGCACGAGCCGCAGGATGGCTTTGGAGCGGTCACGGCTGGAGAAGTGATCGGCGCCGAGATCGCGGTACGGAAGGCCGTTTTTCAACATGTGATAGGCGGCGGTGAGCATCGAGGCGGCGACGGCGAGGATGGCTTTTTTGGCCCCTCTGCGTGAGCGCAAGCGATGGAACTGAGCTTGCAGATAGGAGTCTTTGACGCGCACAGCTGCCCAGGCGGCGGTGACCAGGGCGGTTTTAAGCCACGGGGCACCCTTGCGCACGCGCGTGGAGCGACGTTTACCGGCACTTTCATCGTTGCGCGGACAAAGACCCGTCCAAGAGATCAAATGGGCTGCTGTGGGAAAGCGCGACATGTCGACGCCGATCTCCGCCACCATGACCTGCGCAGTCAGATCGCTGACACCGGGCAAAGTCGTCAGGAGGCGAGCGCTATCACGGACCGGCGCCAAGGTTTTTCCCACGGTGGCATCAATGTCAGCGAGCGCCTGTTCTAGGGCCGCAACGAGTTCGAGATGGACCTTCAGCAGCCCCCGGTGATGATCGCGGATACGCCCGTGCAGCGCCTCCTCGAGTTCGGCGCGTTTCTTGCGGGCGGTGCCCTCGGCGAGGTCGGCGAGCTTCTCCGGATTGCTCTCTCCGGCAATCAGGGCGTGCAGGATGGCGCGGCCGCTTTTGCCGAGTACGTTCGACAGGACGCTACCGAGTTTCAGATTCGCGTCCTCCAGGATCTTCTGGATGCGCGAAGAGTGCTGTGAGATCTCCCGCACCAACTGCTTGCGGGTACGCGTCAGATCGCGCAGCTCCTGGATCGGCACCGGCGGCACGAAGCTCGAGCGGATCAGTCCGTGCGCCAATAGGTCGGCAATCCACGTGGCATCGTTCACGTCGGTTTTGCGGCCCGGCACATTTTTGATGTGTGCGGCGTTGGCGAGCACCAGCTCAAAATCCGCTTCCAAGATATGCCACACCGGCTTCCAGTAAACCCCCGTCGCCTCCATTGCCACGTGGGTGCATGCGTGCGAGCTGAGCCACTCATCCAGGCTCTGTAAACCGTTCGTGGTGGTGGGAAAACTGCGAACTTCTTGATGCACGGGTGTCGATACGCAGCGCACGCAGGCCACAATGACATCTTTGTGTACGTCAAGACCGGCGCAGCGTGGATACAGTACCTGCATGGGTCTTCCTCCTAAATAATCAGGCAGCGCCGGGAAGAACCCTCGTCATCGAACTCTAGTAATCGTGCTCCGGAGCGATAAGCGCTCGTGGCAACAATTCGGGGTGCTCGCAGGGTTCCGGGTCCAACTAACTAACGGGCTCGCAGCACCAAGGAGAAACCGACCTCGATCCCGACGCCAACGCTAGCGTATGCCGTATTACCCTGCTCCTGTCCATACTCTTGTAAGCTTCATCAATCGGGGTCGCGCGCGGCGCGATGAAAAACTAACTACGAACTACCCGGGTGGGGTCCTCGAACGCTGGGTTTCGAGTCAGGACTCGCGGACTGGTCACGCAGCGACCACCGCCGCCAGCTTGCCATGGACCGCGGCCCGAAAGATGCGTTCTAGCTGCGCGGCGTCGACCGGGACGGGGTTACCGCCGGCCGAAGGATCGATGGCCGCCTCGCGGCCGATGATCACGGCGTTGTCGGCGCTGACGCCGATTTCCGCGAGCGAGTGCGGAATGCCGAGCTCGTGCCGTAGTTTCAGCACCCAGGCGAAGAAGCCGTCGAAGCCGCGTCCCGGCAGATTGAGCACGCGCGCAATGACGTCCGCCTTGTCGGTGATCGCGTCGCGGTTGAATGTCATGACATACGGCAGGATGACTGCATTCGTCAGTCCATGATGGGTGTTGAACCACGACCCCACCGGGTGGGCGATGGCATGCACGCCGCCGAGACCCTTCTGGAAGGCGGTGGCACCCATCGATGCCGCGGCGAGCATATGGGCGCGCGCTTCGATATCCTTGCCGTCCGCGCAGGCCCGCGGCAGGAAGCGATGGATGAGCCGCATGCCCTCGAGTGCCACGCCGTCGGCCAGAGGATGGAATCCCGGCGCGCAAAATGCCTCGAAGCAGTGAACGAACGCGTCGATGCCCGTGGCGGCAGTCACCGCGCGCGGCAGCCCGACCGTCAATTCGGCATCCAGGATGACGATGCGGGGCATCATCAGGGGATGGAAAATGATCTTTTTCTGATGCGTTTCCTCATTGAGGATGACGCCGGCCCGGCCCACTTCTGAACCGGTGCCCGCCGTGGTCGGGACTGCCACGACCGGCGCGATGCCGGCGGGGTCGGCGCGAGTCCACCAGTCGCCCACGTCCTCGAAATCCCAGAGAGGGCGGGTTTGTCCGGACATGAATGCCACCACTTTGCCGGCATCGAGTGCTGATCCGCCGCCGAACGCCACGACACCGTCGTGGCCGCCGGCGCGGTAAGCGCGAAGACCCGCCTCGACGTGGCTTAAGGCGGGATTTCCCCGGACAGCGCCGAACAGCGCCGCATCCTTGAGAGCGGCCAGTGCGCTTTTGAGCATCGGGGCGCCGATGAGCCCTTCATCGGTGACGATCAGCGGCCGTTTAATGCCCGCCGACGCACACGCCTGCGGCAGCTCGGCAATCCGGCCCGGACCGGCCCAGATCGTCGTCGGATAATTCCAATTACCGCGTAAACCGATGCTCATGGGTCGATCCTGAAGTGATAGGACTTGGGCCGCGTCAACTGCTCGAAACCGACACGTGACAGGGTGCACCCGCGCCCGGAATTCTTGACGCCGGTCCAGGCGAGAGCGGGATCGAGATAGTCGCAGCGGTTCAAGAACACCGTGCCGGTTTCGAGCGCATCCCCGAGCGCCTCGGCGCGGGCTGCATCCGCCGAGAAGATCGCCGCCGTCAGGCCGAACTCACTGTCGTTCATCAGTCGCAATGCCTCTTCGTCCGAGGCGACTTTCATGATGCCGACCGCGGGGCCGAAAGTCTCCTCGCGCATGATGGGCATGGAGTGATCGACGCCGACCAGCACCTGGGGTGCCATGTAGGGTGTGCCGGCGACCGCGGCCGGGAACCAAGCGGCGTCGATGAGCTGCGTGGCGCCGCGCGCGACGGCATCGTGTACCTGGGCGCGGATGGCGGCAGCGGCGGACGCGCGCACCACCGGCCCGATCGAGGTCTCTGGATCGAGCGGTGATCCCAAGCGGTACTTGCGGGTGAGATCGACGACGCCCGCCACGAATTCCTCATAGCAAGAGGCGGCGACGTAAATACGTTTGGTGCCGCAGCAGGACTGGCCGGCATTGAAAAAGGCGCCGTCGGTGAGCGTCTCGACGGCGTGTGCCAGGTTGGCGTCGGCGCGCACGTAGGCGGGATCCTTGCCGCCGAGCTCGAGGCCCGAGGTCGCAAAGCCGGCGGCGGTCGCCGCGACGACGGCGTGGCCGCCAGAGACGGAGCCCGTGAAGCACACGCTCGAGACTCGACGGTCGCCCATGAGCCGGGCGGTATGGTCGTGCGACAAGTGCAGGTACTGAAACACTCCCGCGGGAACGCCGGCGTCGGCGAAGGCTTGATGAAATCGCTCCGCGCACAGCGGTGTCTGATGCGAATGCTTGAGCACGACGGCGTTGCCCGCGATCAATGCCGGCAGCAGGGCATTGATCGCCGTCAGATAGGGGTAATTCCAAGGCGCGACCACCGCGACGACGCCGAGCGGCACTCGCTTGATCTGGCGCTTGAAGCCCGCCTTGTCGCCGGGCTGGACGGCGGCGAGCGCCTCCGGTGCGATGCTCAACATGTAGCGGGCACGTTCTTCGAAGCCGCGGATCTCGCCGGGCGAATGACTGATGGGACGACCCATCTGCCAGGTGATCTCGGCGGCGATGTCGACTGCCTTGGCGACGAAGGCATTGACCGCCCGCTCGAGAATCGCACACCGAACCGCCAGGGGGACTTGGCCCCAGGCGCGCTGGGCGGCGTGAGCGGAATCGAGCGCGCGATCGATGTCGTCAGGGCCCCCCAATGGGCGTTCGACAAGAACCCGGCCGTCGACGGGGCTGATGGTCTTGAGAGTTTCGGTCATAAGTACTCAGATGATTTCGAAATAGCGCGCCAGTTCCCAATCGGTGATGGCCTTGCGGAACTCGCGCTCCTCCCATTGCCGGGTCGCCGCGTAATGCTCGACGAAGGCATCACCGAAGAGCGTCCGCGCGGGCTGCGATGCCAGGAGGCGCTCGGCGGCCTCGTACAGCGTCGCGGGCAAACGCCGCTGCGGCGGGTGTTCGCGATCGTAGGCATTGCCCTGGATGGGGGCGTCCGGCTCGATGCGGTGCTCGATACCCCAGAGACCCGACCCGATCGCCGCCGCGAGCGCGATATAGGGATTGATGTCCGCCGCCGCGATCCGGTATTCCACGCGCTGGCTCGACGGGCCGCCGCGGATCACCCGCAGGGCCGTGGTGCGGTTCTCGATGCCCCACGCCGCCGCCGTCGGCGCCCAGTAGCCGGGCACGAGACGCGAGTAGCTGTTCACCGTGCACGCGACCATGGCGAGCAGCTCGGGCATCAGCGCCTGCTGGCCGCCTACGAACCAGCGCATGGCGTCCGACATTTCATTCGGCTTCGATGCATCGTGGAAAACGCTGTCGCCGTTGGCGGTGCGCAGCGAAATATGCAGGTGTCCGCTTTGACCCGGAACGCTGTTGGACCACTTCGCCATGAAGGTCGCCATCAGGCCGTGACGCTGCGCGAGCACCTTGGCGTAAGTCTTGAACAGCGCGGCGCGATCGGCGGCCTCCAAGGCATCGCAGTAGGTCAGGGCGGCCTCGAGCACACCGGGTCCCGTCTCGGTGTGCAGCCCTTCGATCGGAAATCGCATGGCCTGGCCGAGATCGAGCAGTTCCTGGTACAGATCGGAATGCACGGAGCTGCGGAGCACCGAGTAGCCGAAGGCGCCCGGCGTCATGGTCTTCAATTGCCGGTAACCCTTGTCACGGATGGATTGCGGCGTCTCCTCGAACATGAAGAATTCGAATTCCGCGGCGGCGCTGACGGCGAACCCCATGCCCGCGGCGCGCTCGAGCACCCGCCGCATCGTGCCGCGCGGGCAGACCGACTCGGCCGGTCCCGCGAACTCGCCGAGAAAGAGCACGGTCTTCTGCTCGAACGGAATATCGCGCCGCGTCTGCGGCAGGACGCGCACGGTGGCATCGGGATAGGCGGTGTGCCACCCGGTGAACTTCGTGTTGTCATACAGTTGGTCATTGGAGTCCCAACCGAGAATGACGTCGCAGAATCCAAGGTTCTTGTCGAGCGCCGAGAGGAATTTATCGCGGCTCAGATATTTGCCGCGCAGAATGCCGTCGGTGTCGAAAACGCCGATCTTGACGTGCTCGATGCCGCGCTCGGTCAGAAACTTGCGGATTTCGCCATCCTGCTTCACGGGCGCGCACCCTGCATCTCTGTTCCGGGCTGGTTGCCGCCAGAAGACTGATTCGGCAAGATCATTACACGCTCCACTGAAATTCAATCCAATGCTTTCACTAAATTAGGAGCGGGTACGTAACCACTCAAGAAGTAGATCATTAAGGGCACGAGAAAACAACACTATGAGGCCGTGGGCTCTGTTGCACGACTGTAGTAGCCGGAGACGTCACGGGCAGCGCATTCGGGTTATCCAAAAGTCATGTACGCTATGACAAAGGCGAGCATTCCAGCATGGGCATGCCATATTTCGTCGACTTCGGGGAAGCAAGGTATCCGAGCGAACTGCATCGCTCCCGGCTTAATCATGACTGCGCGAGCCATTTTTCCTCTCTGACGATGCTGGATGCATCAACGGACAGCACCTTAAGGTTAGCGGTGGTCAGGTACTATTAGGACCGGTCCGACGCCGATCATGTCCTCGATCTTAGCCACGCCGATTATCTTCACCCGAATACGCGGTCCTTACGCCGAATCTCTTCCCCTTTCAACGTCGAGCCCGGCAGCACTGCTGCCTTCAGCGCGACTACGTTCAGTCTCGGATCTCATATTCATGAAATCGATGCAATCCAAATTGCGTCATCGTTGTGAGACGTCGGAATCGACCCGAGACTCATTTCAAATCTAATGCGGTTTTGTGCAGAAAGTGCTGAGCAATGGGTCACGGGCACAGCTTTGTATTGACAATACGTCATAATGACGATAATTTATAATGACGGACGCGCAAAAGATGGACCAGCACCGGCGAGGAGATGCGGCCAATCTTGAGTCCTTGGGGAGGCGATCATCAATGGCAAGAGAGTCGAGAGGCACGAAGAATGACAGGGTCACAGGTAGGCCCGCATTCGATCGCGTGGCGTCTACCGCAGTGTCTCTCCTGATCGTCAACCCGGCAGACCAAACCTAACTGATCGAGAACCGGGGATGGAGGCGGCGGAAATTCGCGCGAGGCCTTAGGGCGCAAGGCCGTGTGAGCGGCAATCGCGGTTGGGAAAAGCTGTGTTACCAGGCGCAGAGCAAGTAACTCGAGGTCGGTGGAATAAGGGGGACTCATGAAAATAATCTATGGTTCAGCGTTGACTATGCTTCTCGTATCCTGGGCTGGTACGACCACGGCTGTTGCGGAGGGCAGTGACGAATCTGGAGCAGCTCTGGAGGAAATCGTCGTCACCGCCCAAAAGCGCTCCGAAAACCTTCAGGACGTGCCCATTGCTATTTCGTCAATCTCGGGCGACGAGCTCAAGGCATCGGGAGCCAATAGCGTCACTGCCCTCGCCGAGGTGACGCCCGGCTTACAAATGGAGACGGTTCAAGGCTCGCTCGCGCCTCGCATCCGTGGGGTGGGCTCGGACCTCCCGAATGTGGAGAATTCGGTCGCCATGTATGTTGACGGCGTATATATCGCCAGCCCTTCAGCCTCCTTGCTCTCGCTCAACAATATCGCGCAGGTTGAAACGCTCAAGGGTCCACAGGGGACGCTGTTCGGGCGCAACGCCACCGGCGGCGCACTGCTCATCCAGACGCATGAGCCTACCGAGAATCTGAGCGGCAATTTCGATGTCAGCTATGGCAACTACCAGACCACGACCGTCAACGGCTACGTTGCGAACGGCTTGACTCCGGCGGTTGCTGCGGATTTCGCCGTGCACGTCGCCCACCAGGGGGAAGGCTATGGCAAGAATCTGTTCACAGGCTCCGAAGTGTATCAGGCCAATCTGGACCTCGCCTTGCGCTCCAAATGGGTTCTTAAGCCCACTGACGCCGACACCATCCATCTCATCTTTGATTTTGAACGCCGCGACGGCAGTACCGCGACGGCGGATTATATTCCGGCGGGGACTTATCCTTCCGCCCTCCTGGTTCCGCCAGTCACTACGCCGCTGCCGCGTCCTTATAACATCAACACCTTCGTGGATCCCACGGATAGCCTGACCCAGAGTGGCGTCAGCGCGCGAATCGATCACGAGACGAGTTGGGCGAAATTGACCTCGATTACAGCCTACCGCCGCGAGCAAATTACGAGCACTTTCGACATCACTCTGACACCCGCTTGCTGTCTTCAAATTCCTGTGCCTTTTCCTCCGTTCGCTCTTACGATCCCTCTGCCGGTTGTAAACATTGACGCGAAGGATCAACAGTTCTCTCAGGAACTCCAGCTGTTATCACCGGACAATTCCCGGTTGAACTGGCTGACCTGGGTCGCTGGCCTCTACTATTTTCATGATAATGAAGAGCAGGTGAGCAGCTTCTCTGCGGTGAAGACGGATTCGTATTCTGGTTTTGGTGAGACACATATAGAGTTTCTTCCTGCCACCCGTTTGGTGCTGGGTTTGCGCTACACGGACGAGAAGAGGGCACTCTCCGTGAACTCCGCGTACTACACCCAGCCGCAACCTCCCGGCGCTACCGTACCTCCCCTCACCGATGAGCCAACGAAGTGGTTTTCTCAGCTCACCTACCGTGTGGGCATCGATCATAAGTTCGATAATGGAACCCTGATCTATATGTCTAAAAATCTCGGCTTCAAGAGCGGCGGCTATAACTCCACCCAGCCGAGCTTGCCGAGTTTCGAACCCGAAAAGCTGAACGCCTATGAGGTGGGCTTGAAGTCGGAGCTTTTCGACCACAGGTTGCGTTTGAACGGCGCTGCCTTCCACTATGACTACACGAACATTCAGATGATCAAATTGACGGCCGATAACCAACTTCAGGAGTACAACGGCCCTCCCGCCACCGCCTACGGAGCCGATCTCGACGCTCAGGCGCGGGTGACCCAGGGGCTGACATTGAAGCTGGGCGCAAGTTATATCCACGATCGGTTCACAGCGGATACTCCGACGGTGCAGTGGAACGCGCCCAATCCTCCTTTCCCGGGCGGCAGCAATTCCTTCTTCGCATCGGCGGAGGGCCATCATTTGCCGCACACGCCGACTTGGACGGCCAATGTGGGCCTTAACTATATCTTGGATACAGCGGTCGGGAATTGGACCCTCGATGCAAACTTCCTGCACAACAGCGGCTGGTTTGGTGAGCCGGACAATCAGTTAGCTCAACCCGCTTATAATTCCATCAATGCCAGCGTGTACGTCCATCCGAAGAACCAGCCCTTTTCTATCGGGCTGTGGGGTAGAAATCTGTCGAATCAAGTCGTCTATACGGCGGTGTCGGGGAACGCGATCGCCAGTCTCGGGCAATATGCACCGCCCCGCACTTATGGCATCAAATTCAGTGCCGATTTCTGATTGTCGATAGAGCCGATCGTGGATGCCACTCGGAATCATTGCAGCGTGCAAGGCGCAAAATGTAAAGTGCAAAGTGCAAATGAGTGACCAGTGACTGATTCCACTCCCGTGAATTTCCGCACCCGTACGGGTCAGGCGAGGCGTGCCCGCACCCGCGCTAAGATACTGTCGGCCGCCTTCACGCTACTGGACAGGGGAGCGGTAAGTCAGCTCACCGTGGAGCATGTGCGCGAGACGGCAGGGCTCGCGCGCGGATCCTTCTATAACTACTTCCCCACCTACGAAGATATGCTCAAGGACCTGGCCGCGCAGATCAGCCGGCAAATAAACCTCGAGCAGTCGGCCAGATTCGAAAGCGTTGTAAATCTGGAGGAGCGCTTATGGTGCAATGCGCGGTATTTCATTCTTCGGGCCGCGTCGGATCGCGCCTGCAGCGAAATATTGATTCGCATTGCGCCTCTGGTCGGTTCACTAAACGAAAATATGCGCGAGCACGCAGAACAAGATATACGCTTAGCGATTCGGCGTAGGACCATCCGCGTGCCTCTGGCCACCGTAGCCCTCGATGTAGGTTACGGCATCATGACCGTTATGATTCGACGCGCGCTAACGTCCGCAATAAATCGCAAGGAGATTGAGGCGGCCGGCCTCATGCTGTTGCGCGCCTATGGTGTCCCAGAATCGGAGGCGAAGCGAATATCCCGGCTCCCGTTGCCAACGCTACCCGCGCTGCCTTTGCGCGCCGCCGTCATCGGCAATATTGAAACGAGTTAGGGCACAAAGAACTGAGGCGACTGGGGTGAAAATACTATGGCTTGTGACGATTCCACGCATTGCGCTTGGAATTATTTTTGCAAGTGCCGCCGTCAGTTATTTTTGGATGGAGGCATTTGGATGGCCGCTACTGCCGGTGCGCATCAGCGACCACGGCCTTCAATTTGCACTGAGCATCATCAAGGTTGGCTACCTCTGGCCGCTGATGAAGTCCATCAACCTAGTGGCCGGACTCTTATTGATTGTAAATCGTGCCCCCGCGTTTGCTCTGGCACTGCTCGTCCCGATCACGGTCGTCATTATCTGGTTCCAAGTATTTCTCAATCCGCTGCCGGTACCACTGGCGACGGTTGCCGTGGTCATCGTTTGCGAGGTGATGCTGCTTCGCGCCTACGCAAACTCCTACGCCGGTATGTTCGCGAACACATTCTAGAAGTTGAGCCACTGGAACTCTAATGTCCAATGCATCGTTGGCTTCAATGCAATCGGCATCATCATGACCGGCATGGGCGACGGTGCGCGGGGACTGCTCGAAATGCGCGAGGCCGTGGGGCAGCTGACGTCATTCGCAGCCCGCGCCAAGGGAAAGGGCGGCAACGGTTCGATCGCCACCTAGGTCCGCAACCGCACGTTGAGCGCGTCCCAGATTTTGGCGGCGCGCTCGAGTGGGCGGGATGGGCCTCGGTCATGCTTTCGCCTCTGCGTCAGGCTTTCGGAAGGCGGCTTCTCCAGCGTCGGACACCTCGACCCACTTCGCGGGAGGCGAGGCCTCGGCGTCGTAGTTGTCGTGCCAGTTCCACCACTTGTACGGCGGGGTCCGGGGGTAACCCTCTGGCGAGTCCTCCCAAGTCTCCTGACGGCCGAGCGGCGTGATATCGAGGTAGCTCTAGGTGGTCCCCATCGCCTCGTCGCCGCGGCCGTTGATGAGGTATGTGCGGAACACCCTGTCGCCGTCACGGATGAAGGCATTGTGGCCGTGCCATTCGTCCACGCCGAAGTCGGTGTCGAAGTTGTCCGTGATGGTGTACCACGGCATCTTCCAACCCATCCGCGTCTTTAGGCGCTCAATGTCCGTCGGCGGCGCGCGCGAGGCGTACGCGAGCGTCGTGTCGCGGGCGTTCAGATGAGCCAGGTGGGCGACCTGATCGGCGCCGAGGGAGCAGCCGCGGCAGGCATGCTCGGGCCAGCCGAACACCCCGGGCTCGAAGAAGGCGCGATAGACGATCAATTGCCGTCGGCCCTCGAACAGGTCGAGCAGGCTAACCTTGCCCGGGGGCGCCTCGAATTCGTACGCCTTCTCGACGGCCATCCACGGCATCCGCCGGCGTTCGGCGGCCAGCGCGTCGCGGGAGCGGGTCAAGGTCTTCTCCTTCACGAGGAGCTGCTGGCGCGCAGCCTCCCACTCCTGCTGCGACACGATCGGGGGTGTGTTCATCGCGAGATGCCCTTTCCCGTGTTCCATGTCCCTCTCCTTGCTTGTTGCCATGTGTGTCGTCATCGTCGTTTTCTCTTCTCGTCGGATCTCGGCCTTTCGTTTCGTCCTGGATAGGACCGGATGTCTGGCGGTCATGTCCGTATACATACTGATGCGGGTTTCGAACGACATGGGAGTAACAAGTGTGACGCGCAATTGAGACGGCTATTTTAGGCGGTAGCCACCACCTACTATCAGCGGGATCCGCGGTCACTCTGCCGCAGAACGTGACGAGGACAATGTGATGAGCGCAAATCAAGAAGCCGCCCCCAAGAAGATCGAAACCTCTTCTTACGTCGTTACGGACAAGTATTTCGGAAAGCCCTACATCGACCGCGATGAATGGCGCGATCGGCCGGTCAAACATCGCCACATTCATGGCGGGTTCGATGGCACCGCGACGCGGTTTACGTTTTACTTTCCGCTTCAGCAATACTACCGGGGGCGCATGTTCCAACCGCTCGAAGGGGCGCACGCCGGGCACGAGGATGCGTTCGGCGGCGCGATGGGCGAAATGCTCGGTGGCTTGGAGATGATGGGCCATCGCCTCGGCGGTTACATGGTGGAGTCGAATTCTGGCCACATCGGCGACGATGTCGACCCTCGAGCTGGCGATGACCCCACGCTCTACGGCTATCGGGCCAGCATCGAGACAGCTCGCTTCTCCAAGCACGTTGCTGCCCAGGTGTATGGCAAGGCTCCGCTCTATTCTTATGTCTGGGGCGGCAGCGGCGGCGGACGGCGCTCACCCCTTTGTTTCGAGTACGGCGCCGACGTCTACGCGGGCGCGCTGCCGTTCATGGGTGGCGGCAATGTAGAAGCGCACGGCACGAAATCGCGTGTGCGCAGCGAAGCTCCTATTTGCTTCGGCTCGATGTTCAATGTGCAGCGGCTCTTGAGCCGAGACAAGAAGTTGGACGGCGTGATCGACGCCATGCAGCCCGGGGGCAGCGGCAATCCGTTTAGCGGATTGACCCTTCACGAACGCGAGGAACTTGCCAATCTGTACCGCCTGGGCTATCCGCGCGGGGATGAGTTCATGATCGCCCATCCCATGGGCCAGATGTGGCTGTGGACGTCCATCGCGGAGTTATTGCTGGAGGAGGATCCCGACTACTTCAAGGCCTTCTGGACGAGTCCGGGGTATGTCGGCCACGACTCTCCGGAGCACGTTACTAAGGATCTGATCGACGTACGCAAGCCGGTGGGCCGTGTACTCACCGCGAAGGATCTGCTGGAAAATCCGGATTTCAAGGGGCCGGAATACGGCGCGGTGCGCGTGATCGCCGGCCTCATGGCCGCCACGAGCAATAACTATGGCTTGCCCATCGCCATCGAAGTGAAGGGCATTGGCGCGGGCCACCGCCAGGGTGCCGGTGTGCGAATAATGAGCGGCAAGGCTGCGGGCCGCCAGCTTTACGCGATGGAAGTCTGCGCCGACTTGTTATTCTGTGACGGCCGCCGTGAGGCGAATCTCCTGCGCTTTACCGACGTCGCCCCCGGCGACGAGGTACACATCGACAATCGTGCATTTCTGGCCTTTTGCTATTCCTACCGTCATCACATCTCGGCCGACCCGATGTTCGACTTCCTGCGCATCAATGGGGAGCCGATTTATCCCCAGCATGGATTGCCACTGCAATCGCCGCTCATGGGGGTGCCGTACTCGGGCCAATTTGAAGGCAAGCTCATGTGGGTACACCATACCCACGACTCCTCGCTGTGGCCGACGCAAGGCGTCATCTACGGGCAAGCGGTGCTGAATGTCCAGGGTCCGCAACGGGCGGCGCAGCAATTCTGTATGCGCTGGACCGAGAACGCCGAGCACATTGCACCTGCGTATATGGCCTCTTCGCCGACTCGCGCCACGAGCACGTGGCTGATCGATTACATGCCGATCATCGAGCAGAGTCTGGTGGATCTCTGCGACTGGGCGGAAAAAGGTATCGCGCCCGTCGAAACGAAGTTCGCCTTTGCGGACGGCAAGGTCACACTGCCACCGACGGCTAGCGAACGGGGCGGCATTCAACCGGTGGTGTCGGTGCGCGCCAACGGGTCGAGCCGGGCGGACGTCAAGGTAGGCGCGCCGGTAACGCTCGAGGTCGAAGGGGAAGCGCCTCCGCGTGCCGGCACGATCATCGCGGTGGAGTGGAGCTTCGATGGCAGCGGTCAATTCGCCGCTGAGGCCGGCATCGGCGGTAAGTCGGCAAACGTCAAGCTGACCACGACGCACAGCTATGAAAGGCCGGGCGTCTATTTTGCGACGGCGCGCGTCACCTCTCATCTGGAAGGCGACGTCAAGGCGCAGCATCGCCGTCTGGTCAACGTTGCTTCGGCGCGCGTCGTAGTGACTTGAATCTGGCCGTGCTTGGTTCTAGGCCATTAAGCGGATAAGGCCCGAGCTTCGGCACCCACCGGGCAGTGGGTACCATGGCGATTCGCATCGACGCGCGTACAGGCCGCGTCGACAGCGCAATCGACCTGCACCAAGTCGCCGCGCGCAGCCGCAGCGGCGTATCGACGCATCTGCTTCAGCGGCGACAGTTCGCTGTCGTCGTAGGACCTCCATACGGCGCCGCTGGACCGCGCGCAATACGCCACCACGCATTGCTCCATGAAGAGCAAGAGAGGATTAGCCACCATGGTCCACTCCGAGAAAATATGCGCCATCACGAGGTTTGGTGAATTGTCCCATTCAGTGATGCGCTCTAGTCGTTCGCCCAACGCCTGGCGCCGGCAGGGACTCGATTCCGCAATCACGACCAATCGGATGATCCGCGTCAGCATGCGGGCAAAGGCTTCGAGCTCGCGCCACGTGAGGTGAATGGAGGAAAGATACGCGACGACATGCTCGACCAAGGAAGCGGAGTCCGATGCCCCGGCATACAGTCCGTGCGTCCGACCCCGCTGGATATCGATCAATCCGCGACTTTCCAAAACCCGAATGGCTTGACGCAGTACTTCCCGGCCGACACCGTGACGCTCGCATAGCTCATCTTCGCTGCCTAGGCGGGACATGCCGACGGCCCGCACCTGATGCAATTCGATCACGAGCTTGCGTGCCAATGCGTGCGCGAGGCCCTCTTTGATTCTGGGCAGGCCGGGCGAGTCGGGCTGGAAGGCGTCGACGAGCCCCACCACATTTTGAGCGCGCGTGGGATCCTCGATCGCGTCGAGGCACCCGATGAATAATTTCGTCAGCACGTGGTCGGCTGAATGCGGTGTCTTGAACCAGAAGATCCAGTCGTACGGGCCGGGTACACCGGTGCCGGGCGCTTGCCGAAGCCGACTGCGGAACTCCTGGTTGAACTTCCGCAGAGCGTCCCCCCCTTTCGCAAGCGCCTCCCGGTAGGCTTCGATGATACCGAGCGCCGACCGTGCCTGGCGTATCTGATCTGCATCGATACCGGCGGTGTGAAAGTAGGTTGCCACCGCAGGAGCGATTGTCGTGCGGGGGACCGGGAGAATGATCAAACCGCCGCCAGGACCCCGCCGCATCTGTGCTACGTGGCGATCCTCGAGCAGGCGAGCGGCTTCGCGCAAAGTCGCACGACTGAAGCCGTAGCGGTGTATCAATCTCGCTTGGTCTCCGAACACCTCACCGACGGGCCAACCTTCTTCGAAAATGTCGTTCTCGATCCGACGCGCTGCGGCCAATGCGCTCTTGGGCTGCCGCGAGTTCTGCGACAGCAGGGCGCTGTAGATCTGAGACCAATCGAAGCTAACGCGCATCGCCGGCTCCGGGTGCGGACCCTGTCAGCCAGCGCGCCGTTTTCGGACTTTCGGACATTGCCTCTCTCCCTGCGACCAATGGGCGCATCTCAATCGGATCCGTACCGCTCGTCTGGGTGCGGCGACGTACGCCATGGCCTCACCGGCGCCCATA
>DASXYI010000058.1:0-5979 GCA_036502605.1 Steroidobacteraceae bacterium | reverse complement strand
GGCGGGCTTGGTCTTTGCCGTCATCGCGATGGCCGCCATCATCCTGATGGAAGAGCGCCCGCTGCACGGCCCCGCCGCCAAGGTAACGCCGCCGGTGGTGCCGGATGCGGCGCCGGCGGAGTAGGGGCGGGGAGCCGAAGCGTCGCTTACGCTGGCGGCGGTGTCACGCGGCTGGATCGCACTGCGAGACGTGAGCTCACAAATGCGCGGAGGCTTCGAGTCCGCTTTGAAGCCACAAGCGGCCGGGCTCCGCGCCAGACGGCATGGCCGCGAAGGGCCAGCAGCAGACTATCACACATGGTAGCCTCGTGCGCGCTCAGAGCGCCTTTGTACCTTGCAGGCCACGCGAAGAATCGCGGTGAAGAACACGCCGTCGGCTTCGGGGGTGGCCTCGACGGAATTGTGTGTCACCGATGGTGGCGCGGAATATCCCTCGACAACGTAAATCCGCTCTTCGTTCGATGCACAGTAAGCCTCCGCGCCGGTGCCGGCCGGCATACGCCTAAGCGCAAAGATCAGGGGGGCGCCTTCGATGCAGGGTCCGGTCTCGGTAGTGTAATCCTCACCGGCATACACAGTTTGTCATTCGGCCTGCAATATTGACCCCCTAAGCCGGGGGATCGGCGTCCAAAAGCCGCGCCTTATTCTAGCGCGCAATTCCTGACTTATAAGCCTTCGGCTTCCACTTCGATTTCGCACGCCAGTCCGTTCTCCCGCCAATCGAACCGCGTCTTCCCATGGGCACTAAGGGCCTGATCGAGTAGGCGGGTGCCAAAGCCTTGGCGCGTTGGCGGCGTGACGGTTGGCCCGCCCGTTTCAATCCAGCGAAGAACAAACTGTCCATTCGGGCCAAGTGACCATTCCACCCGAACGCAACCGGCCGGAAGTGACAGCGCGCCATATTTGACCGCGTTGGTCGTCAATTCGTGCAGCGCCATCGCCATCAACTGGGCCGTTTGCGGCTTCAAAGTCAGATCGGGACCATCGACGCTGGCGCGCGATTGGTCGCGCATGCAGTAGGGTTCAAGCTCGTCCATGACCAGCGTGCGCAGGTCGGCTCCAGTCCAACGCGATCTTGAGAGCAGCGTATGGGCATTTGAGAGCGCCTGAATGCGGCCCTCGATTGCCGCCTTGATCCCGGCGGCCGTGTCCGCAGCTGAGAAATGTACCGTCGCCTGTACCAGCGCTAATAGGTTTTTCGCTCGGTGGTCGACTTCCTGGGCAAGAAGGCGTTCCGCTTCCTCCGCCAGCTTTAGCTCCGTTACGTCGTGAAAACACAAAAGAGCCATGCGTCCGCTGTGCCCCGCTAAAACCAAGGGGCAAGAATAGAGGGACATGGTGCGTCTGCCAATTTCCGGCCAGTCGCCATCAACCTCGAAAGGCTGAAAGGCTGCCCCATCTTCGGCAAGCATATCCTTTAGCTGCGCGGCCAAACGTGGAAGATGCAAGGTGCCGTTGCTTAGGGCGTTGAGCGGAACTCCTTGGATTGCCTCGCGTGAGGCCCGAAGCAGCGAATAGAAAGCTCGATTGGCCGTGAGTACGCTCAGGTCTGCGCTCAGAACGATGAGAGGATCAGGCACGGTATTTAGAATAGTTTTGGCATATTCCCGCTCGTAGATTGCCTGATCTATACTTGAGCGGAAGGCGGTCACATTGGTGAAGGTGAGCACGGTGCCGCTGACTTGGTCGCCAGCGTGCGGAGCTATGCGAATAACGAACGATTTGTCCTCGATGCGAACGTCATATTGCGTTGGCACATTGGTGCTGATCACGTCGGTGCACCACGTCGGAAGGTCATGCAAGCCGCTGAGCGTAGAGATTGCTCGCGTCGAACGGCCGATATCAGTTGCTACAAGGGTCAGTGCCTCGGCCGCTGCCCGATTGAAGCCGGCGACCACCAAATCGCGGTCGAGGACTAAGATCGGGACACTGACCGCGTCGATGTGAATGACGTCAGCTGAGAACTTAGTTCTCATCACTTCATCGCCAGGGGCTTCACGGGACGCGTTCCAGTCACCGATTCCGCAGCCGGAAGCGTCGTCATTTTGCTGGTACCGAAGCTGCGTAGAGATCGCGGCTGCGCTGCAAGACCGGCTCCGCGACCGCCGGCAAGACCTCACGCAGCGCCAGCAGCAGCGCTTGAGCGCGGGGCATGTTGAACGGCCTCTGGTACTTGGAAAGCAACTTGCTTTCCAGCACCCGGGCCTCGTCGGGGCCCACGGTCTCGCGCAGGGCATTCGCGACCGCGTGCTCCAGACGCGCATAGTCTTCGACTGGAATGAGGTGCGAGTGATTTTCGCCGAGCCTCGGCAGCATGTGGGTGTGAATCTCGCCGTCGAAATTGTCCATCAGGAATGAGCAGAATATGGCGATATTCTGCTCCTCTGCCACGCGGTCGAACAGATCCTCGAGATTCATGCTGCCGGCGACATCACCTCGCTCCCAAAGTACATTGACCATTTCGCCCCACCATCGCACTTTGGTAAACCGGCCGGCCCCGCGGGTCCGCGCGATAATCTCTCCCGCGAGCCCGAGGAACATAGGGCCATCCGGCAAAGCCTTCTGCATAAACCGCGGCAGAAGCTCATCCGAGTCGACGACGGTGAGCTGGCCGCTATCCTGCGCCCCCTTGACGTCTACACCCTCAGCTTCCAGGCGGGGGCGAAAGGCATTCCAGTGCTGCATGGTCGGCACCAAGATCAGTCCTTCGCCATTCGCCAGCGCCGCACCAGCGAAGCGACAGACGGCGCGATTGAGAAAGTCCTGATCCTGGTAGAGTTGCACCATGTGATCACGAGGTTCTGCGTGCGCCAGAATATGGTCCCAATGGGCGCAGGGTTCGTGTGTATCTTCGAGAAATCCGCCGGTCTGCATAGCGAGTTCCTAATGAGGCCCTTGCGCGACTGAATATAATATCGGGCGGATCGCGTCCAGCATCGTGCTGTACACCCGGAACCGCGGACGGTATGCCAATCGTCCGCCGTGCTCGCATGTCGGGCTGGCAGTCCGCTTTTACGCCCAAGTTGCCTCTCGAAGGCGGTAAGAATCTAAAGAAGCATAATGAGTTTGGGCCGCCGGGCGGCGTGACTGCCGCCGGCGCGGGGTGCGGCGACAAGTCGCCTCGGCGCTGTCCAGCTGTGCGCCCACAATTCCGCGTTGGGTCAGAACCGGAAATGCCTACCGTGAGCAAATGTCGTCCGATGTCACTCCAGCAGCTGACATCGCGATCATGGGCGCCATCCTGCTCGCCGGCTTAGGCGTCACGCCCGAGCGCGGCGGTGTCGGCATCGAGATGACGGCCGCGCATGCCGGCGCCGCCGGCCTCGACGTCGCCGAAGTCTTCCGCTGGGTCTTCGTGGCAGGCTTGGTCTTTGCCGTCATCGCGATGGCCGCCATCATCCTGATGGAAGAGCGCCCGCTGCACGGCCCCGCCGCCAAGGTAACGCCGCCGGTGGTGCCGGATGCGGCGCCGGCGGAGTAGGGGCGGGGAGCCGAAGCCTCGCTTACGCTGGCGGCGGTGTCACGCGGCTGGATCGCACTGCGAGACGTGAGCTCACAAATGCGCGGAGGCTTCGAGTCCGCTTTGAAGCCACAAGCGGCCGGGCTCCGCGCCAGACGGCATGGCGCGAACGGCCATGAGACGACCTATTCATTTTCGGCTTTCCGGAGTGTTCGCGATTTCGCGGGCGCAGTCGATGAAAAGCTGCGCGACGGAACTGAGTGCACGGTTCTTCAGTGTGACGATTCCGTTTGGCACGCGGGCCCCTGGCAGGTGAACGGGCAGAGCCTTGATCTCCGCGCGCATGGCGGTAAATTTCAATGCGGAAGCCGAGAGAATTGTGACAAAGCGCCCGGTCGCCAGCAGGCTCATCCGCGCGTGGGGGGAATCGGTGACCACTGTGGTGCGAGGATAGTCGACTCCGTTGGCGCGAAAGGCTTCCATCGCGATCGATGCAATCTCGCTTCCGGGTGGCGGCAGCACCCACAATTCTTTCAACAGTTCGGCAAACTCGACCCTGCGGCGCCGAGCCCACGGGCTTTGCGCACCCGCCGCGACGACAGACGAGTCATCAAAGAGAAATTCGAAGCCCAGTCGCTCTTCTGCAATGGGGCCAAATCTCCGTGCGATCAAAAGATCGACGTTACGTTGGCTTAATTCACGGTGCAGCGTCTCCACATACCCCGTCACTAGATGAAAAACCATGCGCGGATAGCGCTGGGAGAGTCGATCGATAACGGCCGAAACGAAACTCGCGGCCAGTAAGGGGGTACACCCGATCCGCACTTCTCCGGCCGTGGGGTCGGCGAGAAATTCGATGCTCTTCACCGCCTGAAGCAGGTCATCGAATGCAGCCACTCCGCCATTGAGCAAGGCGCGACCGTAAGCGGTCGACTCGATACCATGGGAGTTACGCTCAAGCAGCCGCACGCCAATGGTCCGTTCCAAGACCGCGATTGATCTGGAAACCGCGGGTTGGGTTGTATTGAGGAGCGTGGCCGCCTTGCTCATGCTGCCGGCCTGCACGACAGTCATCAGGACATGGAGGTCGTGCAGCTTTAACCGGAGGCCGGCGCGATCGTTCAAGTCCATGGCGTAAGCCCATTGCAAGAATGATATGGCGGTATCAAAACGTAGCATTATGCGCGCATAGCGACATCCCGTATCTTCGCTCTCCGCGGGCAGATTAACCCGCGGCCCTAAGAGGGTGCGTCCGGAACGCTCGGATCAGAGGACGATTCCATGACCCTGTTGCGCCGCCAATTCCTCCATCTAGCAGCGGGTGCAATCGCGCTGCCGGCCGTGTCGCGTGTGACTTGGGCAGAAACCTATCCGTCGCAGCCGGTGCGCGTGATCGTGGGCTTTGCTGCCGGCGGCCCCAACGACATCCTCGCGCGCCTGATCGGTCAGTGGCTGGCGAAGCGGCTCGGCCACCCGTTCGTCATCGAGAACCGGCTGGGCGCCGGCAGCAACATCGCCACCGAGGCGGTCGTGCGCGCGCCCCCCGACGGTTACACGTTGCTCTTGGTTGGTTCGCCAAATGCCATCAATGCGACGCTCTACGATAAACTCAATTTCAATTTCATCCGCGACATCGCGCCGGTCGCGAGCGTCATGCGCGGCGCTCTGGTCTTGGTGGTACACCCGTCAGTTCCGGCCAGGACGCTTGCGGAGTTCATTGTCTATGCCAAAGCGAATCCGGGCAAGCTCTCCTATGGTTCAGGCGGTGTGGGCGGGATCACGCATATCACGGCCGAACTGTTCAAGATGATGGCCGGCATCGAGATGGTGCACGTGCCCTATCGCGGCGTAGCGCCCGCGCTGACCGATTTGCTCGGCGGACAAGTGCAAGTCCTGTTCGGCAACCCGGCTCAGTCGATTCCACACATACGGGCCGGCAGGCTGCGCGCGCTGGCGATAACCACCGCCACTCGCTCGGAGGCGCTGCCCGACATCCCGGCCGTGGGCGAGTCCGTTCCGGGATATGAGTCGAGTTCCATTTTTGGGTTCGGCGCGCCTCAGAACACGCCCGCCGGGATCATCGACAAGCTGAACAAGGAGATCAATGCCGGCCTCACCGATACGGAGATCAAGGCTCGCGTTGCCGACCTGGATGGTAGCGTACTTGTTGGCTCGCCCGCCGATTTTGGCAAGCTCATCGCCGACGAGACCGATAAGTGGGGAAAGGTGATTCACGCCGCCAACATCAAGGCGGAGTAATCCTCAACGCGCAGATATCCCAAATTCACCCATCCGCAATTCAGTGAAGGTCAATGTCGCATAAGGGTCAGAACCGGTAAACCTCAGATGGAGCATATGTTTCCCGCTTTGCCCCAATTGGCGACATGCTCGGCACAGGCGACGCGCACACGGCGTTATCAAACAGTTGTCACGGTAGCGCCGTTGGGCTGCATCATTCAGGAATAGCGATCGGTCTAGCTTTTGACGCGCAAGCGTCGGCGCAGCGGTTCATACCAGTC
>DASXYI010000057.1:0-12992 GCA_036502605.1 Steroidobacteraceae bacterium | reverse complement strand
CGACGCGTCGGTCGAAATCATGCATGAGGTGCGTGAGCGGGCCGCCTTTACCTGCGACGTCGGCAGTTCACCCGAGGTCCTTGCGAGCCGATTCCCGCATCATGATTTTGCGCATCTGCCGCTGCGATGGTGGCATGCGGGAGTTGAAACCTTGGAAGAGACGGTTGGGCGCGCAGATGCCTTCCGAATTCTCATGGCCGACCGCGGCGACAGTACGACCACGCTCTTGGTCAGCCACTGGGCGTTCATTCTGGCTCTGACCGGGGTTTCGCTCGCCAATGGTCAAATCCTGGAATATGACCCGAACACGGGAGCGCCGGCGGGAATCGTCTGGGGCGCGTAAAACACGATCAGCCGCCGAATCTTTGACCCATGTCGGTGGCGCTGCTCTGATGCATGATGGCTTTCCCAAACCGCGCGATGACGCGCAATGCTGGAAACCCATCGCCGTCAAACTGCTCAGTCACTAACCGCGGCGAATCCCGGTCTTCAATAGCCCGGCGGCGGGCTGGACATCATCGGGGGAGTCGCGCCGACATCGATTCGCCCGTAGCTGCCGTTCGCTTCTTGATTCGTGCCCGCCGCAAAGAACAGCGTGTTGTGCGGCTGGTTGTCCGCATCGTTACCGAAGGCGATGCCCCACAATCCCGGGGTCGCTATCGCGTGTCCGCCCGAATCCGACACGGTACCGACAAAGGCACCCGACATGGGATCGTAGGCGTTGATCGCGCCATCGCCGAAATTGCCGACCAGCAACTGATTGCTCAATGTGCCAAAGTCCGCGGGCGCCAGCGCCAGCCCCCACGGGGCATTCAGCGCACCGCCTGCGATCAAATGTTTGACCAACATACCGTTGGTGTCGAAGATATCGACGTACCCTAATCCTGCGCCATTGGCGTTGTCATGATTGTCGGGAGCCAACTGTTGTGCATAGGTCACGTAGATCTGCGTGGGGCCCATTGCGCCGACACTGATCGCTTGGATACCGAAGGGTGCGTAGCCGGCGGGAATTCCCGGATCGCTGAATGTAAATGCGGTTGCAGATACACCCTGCTTGACGAAATGCGTATCGAAAACGTCGACCTTGTTGTTATGAAAATCGGTGGCGTACAGGAACGCCTGACCATTGTCCGTCGCGACCGCCAAGCCCTTGTACACCGCACCGCCGGTATCGGTGTACATGGTGACCGCTTGGTTGGCGGCCACAGTGGGCGACCATCCGGCAAGCATGCCTCCCTCGCCATTGAAGATGAACACTGCAGCGCCCGATGTGGCGCCGCTGGCGACGATGAAGTCGGTAGTACTCCCATTGAATACGATGCCGGTCGGGTCGAAGGTCGTGCCGCCGGCGCCGGCTGCGAAGCTCACCACCAACGGCGCGGCAGGGGGTTGGGGGACGCCATTGCCGTCATACAGAGTGGAGGTCTCGGTATGATTGTTGGCCACCCAGGCAGGTTTCCCCGGCGGAATCGACAGTCCCCAGGGATTGACGAGATTCGCGTCGACATGTGCCGCCGTGCCGCCCGCCATATCCGCCACCAAGTTGGTCAGCGAGAACGCCGTAGGCATGCTGGCGGGGACGGAGCCTCCATATCCGCCACCACCACTATCACCACCGCAGCTCGTTAAAATCAAGACGCACAGGATCCCCACGCTGCCGAACGCAGCACGATTCAATCGCATGATTGTTTCCCTCGAATAGAAAAGGCGGTGACGCGTGGAGTAAGTGCCCGACGCCGAGAGAATAGGTTTAATCTGTGCAGCTTCAAATTCATTTGCCCCACTGGGCGAACGGGATAATGGGCGGCCTCGCAGCGCGGCGGCAAAAACAAGAATACGTGGCTGCGCAAAAATCTGTCGCTGCGTTGTTGTTGAGTTTTTTCTTTGCGCCCACGCCGACTCTCGCGGCAAATTCATGGGGTGGTTCGATCGGAGTCACCAGCGATTATCTGGTGCGCGGCATTTCGCGCAGCAATCACTCGGGGGCACTGCAGTCGGACCTGCATATTGCCTTCGACAACGGCGTCATCGGCGGTTTGTTCGCCTCCACGACGCAATTTGTCTCCGATGATCACCGGGATGTGGAACTCAGTGCGTTGGTCGGATTTGCTTGGTCCGGCAGCAGCCCGTGGCGCGCCAAGATTCTCGCCAGTCACTATAGTTATCCGTGGAACGATGCCGGCTCAAATTACAACTATGATGAGATCAACGTCGACGCTTCCTTCCGCGAGTGGCTCGACTTCAGCGTCATGTATTCGCCGAACTCGCCCAGGTTCCTGCGCCATACGGGGTTGATCGGGGTGACCGAGAAGTCGGCCGAGGTCAATTTCCGCACTCCTTGGCGGCATGGGCTGGCCGGTACGACCGGCGTTGGCTACTCGGAAGTCTCCGGTCCGGCTGGCACCGGCTATGCCTACTGGAGCGCCGGCGGCGTTTATGACTTGGCGCCGTGGTCTTTTTCGCTGTCCTATGTAAACTCCAGCGCCGCGGCCAGATACCTGTTTTACAATGCGGCAGCGCGTGATCGTTGGGCGGCCACGGTCATATGGCAGTTCTGATCGAGTTCCGGTTCAACCATTTCATTCCCTGTGGGCACTTACCCACGTATGCTGTTTGACTTTTGAGGCCCCACCCGCAGAGCACAGCAGCCACCATAAATGTCCCAAGAACATGACATTGATCTGCTGAACAGCGTCGCGCGCGGCGATTCCCAGGCGCTGGAAGAGCTGTACCTTGCCTATCACCGTCGCTTGGCGCGGTTTCTATCAAGAATTGCTCCCCGATATGAAACGGTCGAGGAAATCATCAATGACACCTTCATGGTGGTGTGGCAGCGGGCCCAAGACTTTCGCGGCGCCTCGCGCGTCTCGACCTGGATTATCGGGATTGCCTACCGCATCGCCTTGAAGTCCTTGCGCGGCAACGATGGATTGCTGCGTGCGCAGTCGGATGACGAATTGCGGGAGCAATTTGTCGAGCCGATGCAGGAAACGGAATTGCGCGATTTGGTCGCACGCGCCCTGAGTTATCTTCCGCTCGAGCAGCGCCTCACCATGGAACTCGCCTACAACTTGGGGCATTCGATCGAGGAGATCGCTGCCATAACCGGCTGTCCGATCGGTACGGTAAAGGCCCGCATGTTCCATGCCCGCGAGAGACTTCGCCGTACCCTGCCGCTTCTTGGTGGAGTGCACGAATCCGAACTCGCCAACCACATCAGATCGCGATGAGCGATACCGAACACGCTGTCGACCATGAGGAAACTTGGGACCTATTGCCGTGGTATGTGAATGGGCGTTTGGACGAGCCCGAGCGCCAACGTGTCGATGGGCATCTGCGCACTTGCGCCGCTTGCCGCAACGAGCTTGCCGCGCAACGGCAGCTCTACGAGCTCATGACCCCCGACAGCACCTTCGAACATTTGCCGTCGGCGGGACTCAAGCGGCTGCGGCAGCGTCTCGCGCCGCAGGATACGATGATTGAACCAAGCCCTGTCGCGCCCACCCGGCGTCCATCGTCTGCGCGGCGGCCGCCGTGGCAAGGCGTGATGGCCGCTTCGGTGGCCGTCATGGCCATCGCACTGAGCGTCCTCGCCGCGGTATTGTGGTCTCAATCGCAACGGCGCGCCCCGCCGGCCGACTATTACACGGTGACAACCGCCACGCCGCATACGGCGGGCGAAGTCATTCGTGCCGTCTTCGTTTCCACGATCACATTATCCGAACTGCAGGCCGTGCTCGAAGACGCCCAGTTGAAGATCGTCGCCGGCCCGACGGAAGCCGGCGTCTACACCTTGGCCGCGGCGACCTCCCAGGCCACGGATTGGTCGCTGCAGAGACTGCGTCGTCAACCCGCGGTTAGATTTGCCGAGGAAATCGTTTCCGCACCGGCCGCGACGCACACGAGATGAACGCTTGGCCGCTCGCCGCATTGCTCGGGACCGTACTGTGCGCCTGCGGCAGCACACCCTCATCGACCGAGTCGCACGCCGTCGGGCAACAGCTCAATGACGCGCCTGAGCGCTACATCGTGGCCGCCGTCGACAACGACAGTTTCATGGCGGGCGGACATGCCGGAAGTACCCCGCGCGGCTACGACGGGCTGACCGTGTATGGGCCGACCAGCCAAGCGCTGGATCTGATGCACGCCGTCGAAAGCGATTACGGGTTGCGCGAAATCACCGCCTGGCCCATCGCACCCTTGCATATGCATTGCGCGGTGCTCGAGATACCTGAAACTGCGAATCGAGAGTCGGTGCTCGCGGCGTTGTCGCATGACACTCGCATACGATTGGTTGAACCTCTTCAGACATTCATCACGCATTCCGAAGTGGGCCGGTTCCTGCCCCGGCCCTCGACGATCTGACCCGTCCATACGGCGATCAGGAAGAGCGTATTGTCGGTTCAATGCGCGATCTATAATGGCGGCGCCGGCGGCGCAATTTCGATATCGATGCCGACACGTTTCACTTTCCCGCCGTACCGCCCAGGGACTGTATGACCACATTGCAATTCGACGGTGTCGATTATCTCGACGGCACCGCCTCCGATCCGAACTTGCTCGGCTGGATGCAGGGCAGCCCGCCCCCGCCCGAAAAGGTCATCCGCTTCGCAGACGATCAATTCCTCGCCTTCCCCCGCAACCGCTGGGCGCTGTCCCACATGCGCGAACTGATGCCCACGGCAAACGTGTGGCGCGGGGCGGGCCGCGGTCAGAGTCTGGGCGCGCCGAAAGCCGCAGACGAGCTCGCGATCGACGGACTTGCATTCGATGACCTTGGGGGCCGTCGGCGGTGCTGGGTCGATTCGCTGGTCGATACCTATACGGATGGGATCGCCGTCTTGCACCGCGGCCGCCTCGTCTATGAGCGCTATCGCGGCGCGCTGCGGCCGGAACTGCCCCACGCGTGCTTTTCGATCACCAAATCGTATGCAGCGACACTGGCGGCGATGCTGATCCACGAAGGCGTGCTCGACCAGGCTCGTACAGTGCTGCACTACCTGCCGGAAATGGCCGGCACTGCGTATGCGGACGCAACCTTGCGGCAAGTACTCGACATGCAGGTTGGCGTCGCCTATTCGGAGGTGTATTCCGATCCAGCCGCGCACATATGGGCTTACGCGCGTGCCGGCGGGCTCCTGCCCCGGCCGCAGGGCTACCGCGGGCCCGGCAGCTATCACGAATTCCTGGTGACGCTCCGCAAGGAGGGCGAGCATGGTAAGGAATTCGCATACAAGACCGTCGAGACCGAGGTCCTTTGCTGGGTGATGCAGCGTGCGACCGGCACGCCGCTCGCCGAGCTCCTTTCGCAGCGGCTCTGGTCGCGGCTCGAGTGCGAGGAAGACGGCTACTTCAGCGTCGATTCGGCGGGCGTCGCCATGGGCGGTGCCGGCCTCGCGGCCACCCTTCGGGACCTGGCGCGCTTCGGCGAGCTGATGCGCTGTGAAGGAGCGTCGCGGGATCAGCAGGTCGTCCCGGCGTCGGTCGTTGCCGATATTCGGCGCGGCGGCGACCCGGAAATGTTTGCGAAAGCCGATTACACGCTCCTGAGCGGCTACTCCTACCGCGACATGTGGTGGGTCACTCACAACGAGCACGGCGCATTCGAAGCGCGCGGCATACACGGCCAACGCCTGTACGTGGCGCCCGGAGCGGAGATGGTGGTCGCCCGTTTCGCCTCGCATCCGATCGCCTCCAGCGCCGCGAACGACCCGATCACGATGCCGGCGCTGCTCGCGCTCGGACGGATGCTTCGCGACAAGTGACGGTGCTTCGGATATATATCCTGCATGCAATTCATTCTAGGTACGCTGGTGTTCGTCGTCGTCATTGGAATGATTGACGCCAAATTACCGTGGCCCAAGCCGCCATCCAGGTGTCGCCTTCCATGATTGCCGGTCATTTCGGCTTCGCGGCGCTGGTCAAGGCGCGCGAGCGCTCGGTTCCCTTGTGGGCGCTCATGCTCGCGACCGTATGGCTCGATATTGTGTTCGTGCCATTGTATGTCGCCGGCGTCGAATTCATTGAGGCGGTGCCGGGTACCCACGGCGGATACGGGGCCGGTATTATCCACGCGGATTACACGCACTCCTTGCTCGGCGCGCTCGTGCTTTCAGGAATTTTCTGCGTCAGTGCATCAATTCCCTGGGGGCGACGCTGCGGTATGGTGCTGGGGGCGGTCGTTTTTTCCCATTGGCTGCTCGATTTGATCGTGCATCGCGCCGACATGCCCATTTTGCCGGGGGATGTCGGCGGATTCCCAAGACTTGGGTTTGGCTTATGGCGATGGCCCGCCGCCGCGATCGTGACCGAGCTTGCCCTGGTTGCGGCTGGCGCCTTTTTCTACTGGCGAGCGGCGCGGGCCACGGTACGCGCAGCCGGTGGCGTCGGCAGCATGAGGGCAAACCTAGCCGCCGCGCTCGTGTTCATTGCCGGCTGTGCGGTTCTATTCTTTGATGCCACTGGATAATTCATGGAATTACGCACGGATGGTGTCCGCTACCTGTTGCTGCACCCGATGCCCGGCCGCACCCATGGCCATCCGACTGGCTTGTTCTGACTGCAGATCAGCGTCCGCCGCCCGGCGCCGGACCGTCCATCGCGCCTCCCACTCAGCCCGGGCATCCGGAATCTGTTAAGCAAGTCCGGCGATCGAGGCGCCAAATGGATTGGATAGCCGCCTGTACCATGTCATCATGACGTTATGATGTCAGCGAGCGTAATTTGGTGGTGGTCTTTGCTTTGTGCCGTGGGCGCACTCAACATAGTGGCCTGGTCATTTTCAGCCGTGGCGCTCAATCGGCGACAGGCGGTTATGCCCACGGAAGCCTATACCGTGCGCCGGCTCCAGCTCATCCTGTCGGCCGTCTACGTATTCGGCTGTGCATTCCGTGCCGCTCTGCCGGTGTACGACGTCCCGCGCTTCTGCCTGTTCAACTGCTGGTTATCCAGTGTCATCGTCGGCCGCTCAGTCGCCACCTTGGCCGAGTTGTGCTTCGTCGGTCAGTGGGCCCTGATGCTGCGCGAGACTGCGCGGACCACCGGAAGCGTTATCGCCAAGGTCGCGTCCCTGGTAATGGTCCCGCTCATCGTCATCGCCGAGACCTGCTCCTGGTACTCGGTCTTGACCACATCAAACTTGGGCCACGTCGCCGAAGAGTCGATCTGGGCGACGGCCGCGGCGCTGTTGGTCGTCAGCCTGATCGCGATCTGGCCCCGTTGCACGGCGACCCAACGCCGCCTCCTGGCCGCCGGTTGCGTGGCGGGCGTGGCTTACGTAGCGTTTATGGTGTTCGTCGATGTCCCCATGTACTTGTCGCGTTGGCTGGCCGACGAGGCCGTCGGACGCCACTACATGAGCATCGCAGACGGGTTGCGGGATGTTTCCTCACGCTGGGTCGTTTCCTATCGCTGGGAGGATTGGAAGAGCGAAATGGTTTGGATGGCGCTCTATTTCAGCGTTGCGGTCTGGATCAGCATTTCCCTCGTCCACGCGCCGGTTCCTGAAGCGCGCGGCGCGGCGGATGAGCGCAAGCGCTTGCGCTCATCCGCCCTAACCCTAGGCCTTGCATCCGCGGGCCGTCGTCGGAGCTGACTCTTAGCTATTTAGTCTATTTAGCGATATCGCCGGCCCTGCAGGCCGCAAATCCTGCGACATTCTCATGCCAACTGAGCGCTGCCTGCGAAAGGCAAATGCCCTATCATCGCGAGCATCATGCCTACCCCACCGTCCCTCCGGCGCAGACTCGCCGCGGCAGCGCTGGCTCTCATGTGCGCTTCGCTGGCTTGGAGCGTACAGACCACGGCCGAGGTCCTTCCCGGCAGCTTGCCGCTCGCGTGGAATACCGGCGGCCCCAAGTGTATGGAAATGCCGGAGTGGCAGATCCACGAATACAATCCCAGCCTCTTTATACTCAGACAGTCCGGCTGCACTGACTTTGAGAAGCCCTTTGTGTATCTTTTGTTCGGAGGCGAGCGCGCGTTGCTCCTGGACACCGGCTCACGTCATGGAAACATCGTCCCGGCTTTGCAGCTGACGATTCATCGCTGGCTATTGCGCAATCATCGCAGCGCCATACCTCTCGTCGTCGTGCATACCCACGCCCACTCCGATCATGTTGCGGGCGATGCGGAAGTGCAGGCGCTGAAGGACCCCGGTATCCCAATCACCTTGATCGCTGCCACAGTGGACGCGACCAAGAAATTCTATGGGATGGCGAATTGGCCGGACGACCCCGGCAGCGTCGATCTGGGCAGCCGCGTCATCGATGTGCTCGCCATCCCCGGTCACGAAGCCGTCGGTGTCGCCTTGTACGACCGGCAGACCGGCATCTTGTTCACGGGCGACAACGTCTACCCCGGCCGTCTTTACATCCGGGATTTTTCGGCCTACGAAAACAGCAACCAACGCATGATTCGGTTCACCGAGGGCAAGCCTGTCGCGCACATTCTTGGTAACCACATTGAGCAGACGCGCACGCCTTTCTTGGATTACCCCGTGGGTACCCTATACCAGCCGAACGAGCATGAACTTGCGCTGCCGCGCGGCGTTCTATTCGAGATTCAGGCGGGACTGACTGCGATGCAGGGGAAACCTCAGCGCGTTGCCTATCGTGATTTTACCTTGTGGCCCGCGGGACCCGCCTTTCCGTCAACCGAAGAAGATGAGGCGAAATTCAAACGCACTCAACAAGAGCAGCTCGACCGCATGTGGGATCAAACCCAGCCCCGACCCTCTACGACGCCTTGAGCACCTTCGTCAAGTGCGCCATCTCGAGGCGCACCAGTCTCAAGTAATGCTCTGCGCCTGCGGATCCTAGATAGCGACCGAGTGCATCTTCAAGATTGCCGTCTTCCGCATCAAGATACTCGGCAAGAATGGCCGCTCCCACATTGATGTTGGGCGCTATCAGCAGCAGCGAGGGCTCGCCGCCGACATCGAGTACTTTGTCTTGATGCCACTTGGGCAACACCTGCATGAGCCCCTTGGCTCCCGTAGTCTGATTGACCGCTCGGGGCTTGAACTTCGATTCGACGGCAGCGACGGCAAGCACCAGCGTGGGATCGATGCCGCGCACTTCGGCGGCCGTGAACGCGGCGTGCGTGATGCTCGCTGCGGCGCCTTCAGCCAGGTGGAAGCGCCTCGCGATATCCCGGGATAGCGCCTTGATACCAGGGGCGACCTTCGCGGGGATGTCGCACATCAGTTCCAGCAACGGAGTCGGAGTGGGTGAACTCGAGACAAATTCTGATGGCAGCGCTGAGGTGCGCAGCACCAGACACACGCCAAGCAACACGCTCAGCACCCATAGCAGTCGATGCTCGGTACTCGTCGGGTCAATGACATTACTCATTGCGGGTCCTCCTACGTGTGACCGAAGCGTCACCGTCCAATCAAATCCACGCCTAGTTTATAGGCCGAGGCGGCGGAACAGAGCCTGTCGTCGGCGGCAGACGGGTCCCTAGGCGCCGCACGTGAACGCCATCACACTTTCTCGGACTTGCGCGCCCTCACGCACCCCTTGCGCGCGCCTGTCTGGCAGGCGTAGCCTGCACCCCCGCTCGCAGGATTCGACCTGACAAGGAACGTACCCAGTGCTGGCCGCTCTCATCCTCAATGCCGCAATGGCGACGACGTTCGTCCACCCCGAATTGACACCCCCGCCCGGTATGCCGGTCGAGGTTTACCAGAATAGACGCGCGAAGGTGATCGCCGCGCTCGGCGGCTGCGTCGCGGTGATCTCCTCCCAAGGCGAAGTCAGCGGCATCACCGAAGATTATCGTCAAGACGCGGATTTTTTTTGGCTGACCGGCATCAACGAACCGGATGCGCACCTGGTCCTACAGCCCAATTCGAGCTACCGCAAGGTCACTCTTTTCTTGAAGCCGCGTGATCCGGAACGCGAGCGCTGGACCGGGCCGCGCGAACCCATCTCTCCGGACCTCCTGAAAAAATACGGCGTGGACCGCGTTTATCGCGGCTCACCCGAAGAGACGCTGGCGAACGCCGGCCTGCATCACGAGTGCGTGGCGGTCATTGCACCAGTGACCATGAACAAGGACGATCGAAATGATGCAGATCTCGCGCAGCGTACCGGCGCACGCTTCGGACTCAAAGTCGTCTTTAAGCGGGGTCTGTTGGCGGAGCTGCGCGCCGCGCACACCACCGAAGAACTGGCGCGTATGCAGCGCGCCATTGCGATCACCATCGAGGGCCACAACACCGTTGCCCGCGCAACGATCGCCGGTGTTTCCGAACGCGACGTGCAAACGCAGCTCGAGTACGCCTTCTACGCGGCCGGCGCAACCGGGCTCTCGTATTCATCGATCGTCGGCAGTGGACCCAACGGCGCGGTGCTGCATTGGGATCAGAATTCGCGGATTCTGCAAGACGGCGATTTAGTCGTGGTCGATGCCGCGGCCGAATACGGCCGCTACGCCTCCGACGTCACACGAACGTACCCGGTATCGGGTCAATTCACGGCAGAGCAGGCTCGAGCCTATCGCGCCGTGTACCAGGCGCAGGAAGATATCTTCGCCGCGATCAAACCCGGCGTTTCCATGGCGGATCTGCAGCACGCGGCAGAGGAATCCATGCGCCGTTCAGGGTATCTTGCCGACTTCATCCATGGCTTCGGCCATTTCGTCGGTCTCGATGTCCATGACGCCGGCGATTACGAGCGGCCGATCCCTGCGGGCGCGGTGTTTACCGTCGAGCCGGGCGTTTATTTGCCGGCGCACGGCTTCGGTATCCGCATCGAAGATGAGGTACTGATGACCGACAAAGGCTACAAGGTATTGACCGCAACCTTGCCGCGCAAGCTCGAGGACGTGGAAGCATGGGTAGCTCGTCAACGAAGCGGCAGCACGCCTTCTCGCTAATAGTTTTAGCGGCAGAGCGGCTGAATTTCGAAGCGCGCATGGCGGGTCAGCTCCTGCCAGAGGCGCCGCGGTGTGAGTTCGGGGCCGTGGGGCAACAGATCACGCCATACGTGGCCGGAGAAGACCCCTGCGAGAACATAGAACGCTCCGGTTGCCACGAGGAACCAGGCCGCCAGAAAATGCAGGCTTCTCCCCCAACTGTTCTCGTTCAAAATGTCGTAGGTTCGAGAGGCAGTGACCGGAGAGCCGGCATCCGGGAAAAAGGCGACGCTTTTTCCCCAGCCGCCGTGCCTGTGGTTTCTGCTGATAGGGAGTTCGAGCAAGGCTGGCGTCAGATCATTACCGACCGCTCCCCAGTAGAGTCGCGGGTGGGCCATGAGAATGACGAAGCCGGTAACCGCGAGCGTGAGGACGCTCATGGCCACGATCCAGTGGGAAATCCTGACCCAGCGCGTGTGTCCGGAGCCGGCGCCGACGGTTAGTAGATGAGCCGCGGTGTCTATCTCAAGCTGCATCGCTCTCTCCCTGTTTGCTGATGCGCCGCGTTCGTTGCCGGAGCCTTCATCCCGGGTTCAACTATCTACCGAATCGCGATACTTTCCAAGTGCTTTGGCGGCCTGGTTGATGACTCACCGATCGTCATAGGATCGCTTCTGGGTCTGTTCCAGTGGCGCCACGACAACTGCCGTGGCGACATGCTTATAGAGCTTCCACAAACTCCTGCAGGCATCGGTTATAGCCTGCGGCGTCGTCCCAGAAGCAGGCATGCCCGGTAGCCATCATCCGAATCTTTACGCTGTTAATGCGACGCATCTGCCGATCAATGACAGTCGATTTGACAACCGCATCATCGGTGCCGTGGGTAATCAATACCGGTTTGCGCAGCTTTGGCAGAAGATCGTCATTGTCAAAGGAGCGCGACAACAGCGCCCGACGGACATATGGAGGAACACTGACGCTATACCCCAACATCAGATACCGCTCCTCGGATGAAAGTTCTTGGGCAAAACACAAGCGCAGCAATGAACCAAGACTGCGCACGCTCTCCTCCGCCTCCGCGGAAAAGAACCCCGGTACGAGGTTGAGAAAGTCAGCCGTCAATACTGACGTCGCCTCATCGCTGCCGAGTGCGGTGACGCCACCGACGAAGTTGACGCCACCGATGCTGTCCTCGCCGTAATGCCGCAAATAATCGAGGATCACGAGTGGCCCATATGACCAGCCACAGAGAACGGGGTGATCAAGATCGAGCGCCTGTATGACGGCCTGCACGTCATCAGCCCAGAGTTGCGAGTCAGCGTAACCCTCTCGAGGCTTATCGGAGAGCCCATGGCCTCGCAGGTCGATGGCAACAAGCCGATAGTTATCGGCCAATGCAGAATTCATCTGTCGAGTCCAAGCGAGCCAACACTGCGACAAGCCATGGACGAATACAATCGGACGTCCGCTCGGGTTGCCCGTTTCAACGAGGTGCAGCTGAATGCCTCCCCCGCCGCTCACCATGTGATGCTTCATTTGCATGGCTCCATTGTAGGTGCTATTGACGCAAGGTCCGCCCGGCTCCTTATTGGAAGATCTAGCGTGTGAGCGGCAACGGTTGCCGCGCTGGCACCGTAAAAGCGACGGCGATTGAGGCCGTGCGTCTTTTGCGTGACGAACTCCTTACCAACCGGTGGTTGAATTTCGGGGGTGGAAGGCTACTCGCTTCCATGCACCTTGTCTGTGCGTTCTCGTACAGATGGCGGCTAGCGCGCAGGAATGTCCGCAGTTGGGCCGAAACTCGCGGCGACCCTATGCGACGCGCCTCGCCGCGCCGCGGCGAAGCCACGCGTTTGCAATCTGAGTGCAACAGAAGGGTAGCGTGCGGGCGATATCCTCCGCTCTTGCCGATGACTTGCTCGCCTCGGTACGGTGATCGATCGATCGCTGATGGTGATCGGTCGCTGATAAAGATTCGTGCGCCCGGTTGCGAGCCGGGCGCACCGGAGGCCGCGGCCCGCTACTTTGGGTGCGCGTTGCCGCGCGCCAATTTCGTGGCGGCATCGTCCACCGACATCATGCCGCCGGCATCCTTCATTTTGTCGAATTTCTGCTGGGCATACGTCATGAAC
>DASXYI010000056.1:0-31513 GCA_036502605.1 Steroidobacteraceae bacterium | reverse complement strand
ATTTTTTGCCGCCAGGCGCCCCTTGCGGGCCTGGTGCGGGCGTTGGCGGATGTCCGACGCACTGCTCGTACCCATGTTGCTCAACGGAGGATGTGGCTATGAGGACTTACGACTTTGCGCCCCTGTGGCGATCCAGTGTCGGCTTCGATCGGCTGTTCGAGCTGATCAACGATACCCAGCGGTTAGAATCTCAAGACAACTATCCGCCCTGTGACATCGTTCGTACGGACGAAAACGCTTATCGCATATCTCTGGCCGTTGCGGGCTTCTCGCCCGATGAGATCACCATTACGGCCCAGCAGAACAAACTGACCGTGGCCGGCAGCAAGGCCGAACCCAAGGACGGATCCAGAGCGGAGCACGAGTACCTTCACCAGGGTATCTCGGCGCGCTCATTCGAACGTCAATTCAACCTCGAAGATCATGTTGAGGTTGAGGGAGCGTCGTTCGAGAACGGGTTGCTGCACATCGAGCTGGTCCGGAAGATTCCCGAGGCAATGAAACCGCGCCGGATCCAGATCGGCAGCAACACATCCGCCCGCAAAACCGAAAAGATGAAGACGGTCGAGCAAGTGCGAGCGACCTCTTAACAAGACAAGGGAACTCGTCGAAGCCGTGTAGGTGGCTCTGGTGTCTATCTCACGGGGCCACCTCCAAAGAAAGGAGGAAAGTGCAATGACCAAGCCGCGGCGAACCTTCAATATGGATGTTCCAGCATTGGAGCCGAAGACCGGAGAATCATTTGATCTCGATGATCTGCTCCATCCGGCGCAGGCGTTTTCGCACCCGTCGGATGTTGTCAATGATCCGGACCTCACGCTGAACGAGAAGCGCGCGATTTTGGCCTCCTGGGCATCGGATGCGTGCGCCATCGTGTCCGTACCCGGATTGCGGCGGGCGCTTGCCAAAGGAGGCAGGCCGGTTACGTTCGACGAGATCATGGACGCGCTTCGTGCACTCGACACGCAAGCCACGGAAGCCAGCGGCCGGTATCATCGTATCCTGCGCAAACGTCGTATTTTCGGCGGGGGCCAACGCGGTCATGGGCAACCACTGCATTAGCGAAGAGCTTTGAATATGTGGCTTTCCCTTTTTATGGTTGCGGCGATCGCTTCTCTCTGCCTCGGTGTGGCGGCGGTCACGCTGGAGGCAGAGGGCTAAAAGGCCGATGCGCCGCCGTAACACCTAGAAAAATTCAAAATTATGTCTGGGCAGGGCGATTTCCGGCTATAAGCGGAATCTGCAGCAGCCGGAGCGGTTCCGCACATCACGTAGGCGATAGATGGTCAATGTTGTCTCTTTTCAGCCAGGCACGCGCGAGTTCGCTACGGTCGAAGTCGCAGCTGAGAGCACCGCCGAGCCGGAGCTATCCGTCGAGGCGCTTCGGCTCAGGGTTCGTCAGCAGGAGATGCTCAGCGAATTCGGCGTGCTCGCTCTCAAAGGAACCCCCTTCCCCCACCTTCTTGATCTGGCCACACGCATGGTGGCGGACGGGCTCAAAGCCGAGTTTGCAAAGGTCCTGAAATATCTGCCTGAAGACAACCGGTTCCTGGTTTGCGCCGGCGTGGGCTGGGGGCCGGACGTTGTCGGCAAAGCCACTGTCGGTGCCGACATGGCGTCCCCTGCCGGGTACGCGCTACGGACCGGCAAGCCCGTTATCTCCAATCACTTGGAGATCGAGGATCGATTCCGTACACCGGAATTGCTGGTCGAGCATGGCATCCGGCGCGCCATGAATGTGATTCTTCAGGGGGACGACACGCCCTATGGAGTGCTCGAGGTCGACAGCCGAATGGAAGGCCAGTTCGCCCATAGTGACATCGTGTTTCTTCAAGGCGTGGCCAACATTCTCGGCATGGCCATTGAGCGGCAGCGGATGGAAGGAAATCTGCGCCAAGCGCTCGATCGTCAGCAGCTGCTGATCAAGGAAGTCAACCATCGCGTAAACAACAGCCTGTCGATCGTCGCCTCGATGCTGCACTTGCATGCGTCGGTCGCGGAGAGCCAGGACGTACGCCATGAGTTGCATGAGGCATCGAGCCGGATAGCTGCGATTGCTCGCGCTCATCAGCGGTTGTACAAGAGCGATCGCATCGACACACTCGATCTCGGCGCCTATCTCACTGATGTCTGCAACGATGTGAAGCAATCCGTGCCATCGTGCGAAATTCATGTGACCGCCGAAGAAGGGATCGAAATTCGCACCGACCGGGCGATCCCGGCTGTTCTCTTGGTCAATGAGCTGATTACAAATGCCGCTAAGTACGCCTACCCGGCTGGCAGCTGCAGGGTTTGGGTTACGTTGTCACGTCAGCAGTCTCAGGAGAGCATTGCGATCTCGGTGAGAGATGAAGGGGTTGGGCTCCCTTCGACATTCGATATCAAGTCGGGCAGACGGCTTGGCATGCGCCTCGTAGACGCTTTCGCGCAGCAACTGCACGGAAGCCTACAGGTTCTGCGCAACGAGCCCGGGACTGAGTTCGTCCTGACTCTGCCAATCAATTTCCCCTCATGATCACGGCAGAAGCTCACCTGGGCGGCTGAACGACCGTCCCGAAACCTGACCCGCCCTTGACTGACAGTTTCGAATTGACCCCGGAAATCAGAGCGCCTGATCCGTGTAGGGCCTAGTGCTCCGATCGCGTTTCGCAAACGCGTGCCCAGGCGATAAGACCGCCAGATCTGCCTCCTAAAAGACGTCCTTAAAGCCTGGCGATTTTTTATAATGTGGATGTCGATCCGCCGGGCGCTGGTTCGTCGACTCATTAGCGAGACAGCGCAACGGCGGTGGCGCCGGCGGCTCGCCATAGGAGAAGTTCCACATGCGCTTCATGTATATCGTCACTTCACCCCGCCCTCAGGGTACTCCGACACCAGAACTCATGGAGGCGATGCACAAGCTTGCCGATCGGGAGATCAAGGCCGGCCGCATGCTCGACAGTGGTGGGTTGATGCCCGTCGCCACGGGCGCCCAGGTTCGGATAACGAATGGACAACTCAGCGTCGTCGATGGTCCGTTCGTGGAGACCAAGGAGGTCATCGGCGGCTATGCCATCTTTGAGCTTCGGAACAAGGAAGAAGCTGTTGCGGCCGCCGTCGAGTTTATGCAACTCCACAAGGACTTCATGCCGGGCTGGGAAGGAACATGCGAGGTTCGCTCGTTTGCCGGTCCTTAAGCGAAAGACTCATCCGTATAATCGGTAGCCATGCCCGCGGCCAACATCAATAGCACGATCCTCGCCGTCTGGCGGATCGAACAGCCGCGGTTGATCACCAGCCTGGCAAGGATGCTGCGCGATGTACCGCTGGCTGAAGAATTGACGCAGGACGCCTTGTTGGCCGCTCTCGAACAATGGCCGGCGACAGGCGTGCCAGAAAAGCCCGGCGCCTGGCTGATGGTGACCGCCAAGCGCCGGGTTCTGGATCATCTGCGTCGCAGCCGGATGCTCGAACGTAAGCACGCGATGGTCGCTCGGGACATGGAGCAGGAGCAGCGGGCCATGCCTGATTGGGATTCTGCGCTGGACGATGACATCGGTGACGAACTGCTGCGGCTTATCTTCACCGCCTGTCACCCGCGTCTGTCGAGCGAAGCCCGCGCAGCCTTGGCGCTGCGAATGATCTGCGGGCTCACGACCGAGGAAATCGCGAGGGCCTTCTTGCTGCCAGATGCCACGATCGCCCAACGCATCGTGCGCGCGAAACGGACCCTTTCGGAATCGGGGCTGGCCTACGAAATACCTCGCGGCGAGGAACTTGCGGGCCGGCTTTCCTCCGTATTGGAGGTGGTCTACCTTATTTTCAATGAAGGCTACACTGCAACGCGCGGGCAAGACTGGCTGCGTCCTCAGCTCTGCAATGAAGCTCTTCGTTTAGGCCGTATTCTCACTTCGATCGCGCCGCACGAACCCGAAGCTCATGGCCTGCTCGCCCTGATGGAGCTGAATGACTCCCGCGCGGCGGCGCGCACCGACGCCCAAGGCAACCCAATCCTTTTGCTGGAGCAAAACCGAACACTCTGGGACCAACTCCAGATCCGCCGAGGGATGCTGTCGCTCAGTCGAGCGCGCGAGTTGGGCGGCGCGGGCGGCTTCTACGCGCTCCAGGCAGCCATCGTCGCCTGTCACTCACAGGCGGAAACGGCAGCTGCCACCGACTGGTCGCGCATCGCGGGGTTCTATACTGAGCTGGCAGCCGCGGTAAAATCGCCAATTATCGAACTCAACCGCGCAGTAGCCGTCAGCATGGCCGAGGGCGCCGAAGCGGGACTAGCGATCGTCGAGCGTCTTATCGGTGAGCCCGCGCTGCAAAAGTATCACCTCCTCCCGAGTGTTCGAGGCGACCTGCTTCAAAGACTCGGCCGTTACGCTGAGGCGAATGTCGCGTTCGAGGCGGCCGCTGCCCTGACCGCCAATGCGCGCGAACAAGACATGCTGAGACGGCGCGCCGCTCAGGCAGCTGCGATGTCATCATGATCCAACGCTTGGTCAAGACGCGGCCCATGTTTCTTCACCAAATGCCTTTGAGCGTGGTGTCTGCTATGGCATCCAAGCGTCGAGCGCGCTCATGCGCGGCGCAAATTCTATCAGGTCGAGCCACAATCTTATTGTAATGCACTCGTGAAACGATTCATGATCTCCCGCTGAGTCTGGCGTGCATTGTGCAGGATTTTTGGAACTTCGAGCGACAACAACTCGCCATCATGCACCAGGATGTTGCCGTCAACGACAACTGTACGCACATCGGACGACTTCGCGCAGTGCACCATCTGACTGAAAATGTCGTTGATCGGCTGAATGTGAACCGCTTCAACATCGACAATGATCACGTCGCCTCTTTTTCCGACATCGAGCGTACCACAGACGTCATTCAAGCCAAGAGCCTGCGCGCCTGCGGCAGTCGCCATTCGCATCACGGTCCACGCGTCGATGACGCTGGAATCGCAGTGGTGCACCTTCTGCAAGAGCGAAGCGGTCTTCATGGTTTCAAACATGTCTTGGGAATGATTGCTGGCGGCTCCGTCCGTGCCGAGCGCGACGTTGACGTTCGCTGCAAGCATCTTGATCACAGGTGCGACGCCATCCCCCAGCATCATGTTGCTCACCGGATTGTGAGAAACCGACGTTCCGGTCATGGAAAGGATCTCGATATCTTTGTCGGTTAGGTGGACGGAATGGGCGAATACCGCATTCGGGCCGGGAATCCCGAACCGCTCAAGGTATTCCACGACGCCATTGGCGGCGCAACGCGCGCGGACTGCCTCCAGCACCGCATAAGACTCGGCGACATGCGTGCTCAGGCCGATGGCATGGTCGTCGGCGAATCGGCGAACTTCCTTCAGCAGCGCCGGTGAAGAATTGATCGGCGGAGTATTGGGCCCGGTCAGGAAGGAGAGACGCGTGCTCTTCAATTGCGAGGACCTTTCCTTCTCCTCTTCGATGAGGCGTTCGATGGACTTGAACGCGTCCGCGGGCTTCTCGGTGACGCAAGGGGGAACGATTTCGCCTTCGTCCATGATCGTGCGTGCGAATACCGCGCGTATTCCAGATTCGCGAATGGCCCGAATCGACTCCTTGGCGCAGTCCGGGTGTGGGTTGAGGAAGTTGTGCTCGCAAACGGTGGTCACGCCGCCCTTGAGAGCCTCCACACAGCCCAGCAGCGATCCATGATAGAAGTCGCTGGGCTGGAGTACCTCAGCGGCGCGGTAGACGTTCTTCAGCCAGGTGATGAGTGGCAATCCCTCCCAAACCGCTCGAAACAGCACCTGATACAGATGTGTATGTGCGTTGGTCAGGCCTGGCATCACGACTCCGCCGCGCGCGTCAATACGCTGGGTCGTTTCGCTGGACGAGGGAGGCGCTCCCGCCCCGATGCGCGAAATGGCTCCGTCTTTGATGACAAGGTATCCGGGGGCGAGCATCAGCCCCTTCTCAGTCATCGGGATGACCGTTCCATTGAAAATCGTGAGGTCGTTCACCCCGGAAGTCTCCTTGATTCCTCGAATTGCTGCTCCCGCGGCTCGGTTCAAAGCCCGGCGGCAACTCGCTGCTATGATCGCAAAACCTACTGTTGCAGATTGATGTTACATTCGTTCACCAGCTGAGACCAACGTTCGGCGTCGGCTCCCAATGATTTTAGCGACTCCCCAGGACTGCTTCGTGAGATTTCCACATTGCCTGAAGGCTGGTGATCAGATGCGCCAGCGCCTCGCGAGGCGTCTGCATTGATCTTGTGATGATTGTCTCCGGAGTGCGGACAGAAGTGAACGGGAAGGGTCCGGCGCTCGATCCATATCCCACAATAGCCCTTTCCGCCAGCGTCGGAATGTGGGAGCGGAGCTTGAACCGCTGGAGCCGAGGACCGCCAAGCGCGGCGCTCGCGCCCTGCGCCAATGTGCGGCGTGGAATGATCTGCCGATTGGTGTGGATCGCGAATTCTCGCCCGCTCAAGATTTCGGCTTGGTCGGCAAATAGAGCTGCTGAAACAGCGCCGCCCCCAGCATAGGTATCCCTTTTTCGTAGCCAACACGCATCGCGATCCCGGCGATCCGGTATTGGCCGCTGGTCGTCATGTCGCGATATTTTTCAAGATACCGGTCAATGATGTAGCTCTGCGCTTCCCCGCCATGAACGGCTTTGCAGACCGTGTCGATGTCGAGACCGAACGCATGCGCGAGCTTCATTCCTTCGTCCGCCGCGAAACGGTTCAATCCCATGATGACGTGATGCACGATCCGCGTCATAGAGCCGGCGCCAAGCGGTCCCATGTGAACGATTGTCGTCCCCGACGTGGCGAAGATCGGCTTGCAGCGCTCAAACAATTCCGGTTCGCCGCCCACCATATAAAGAAGTGTCCCGGCGGTGGCGCCCTCGGTACCGCCGCTCATCTGAGCGTCCACAACTCCGACGCCCTTTTCCTTTGCGGCTTCGCCGACCTTGACCGCGGTCTCGGGGTCGATCGTACTATGGATAGCGATGATGCTGCCGCGTTTCGCACCTTTCAGGATGCCTTTGTCTCCCATCACCGCATCCAGGACCTGGGCGTCGTCCCGCACGGCTATTCCGATAAAATCCGCGAACTCGGCGACTTCGCGCGGAGAAGACGCAGCGCGCGCGCCCTTCTTTTCCATGTTGTCGACGGCCTCTTTGCTGAGATCGTAGACCATCAATTCATGCCCGGCCTTGAGAAGGTTCGCGGCCATGATGGTCCCGATACGGCCCACTCCGACATAACCCACCTTGATCGGCATCGATTACTTCCTTTTTCATTCATGCAGGGAAGACGAGAATGGAATCCGGCGGCAGCGTGAGATAGACGTCGTTCGATAGGCTATCCTGCGCAAACTTCTCGGCCTGCTTGACCACCAAAATTGTCGACCCGATCCGCACGCGATAGAGTCTATGATCGCCGAGAAAAGAAACTCCCGCGGTCTGGCCACAAAACGAGTTCGGATCGCTGACTGGCGCCGATGACAACGAGATTCGCTCAGGCCTGATGCCGAGCTGGACCTGCGCGCCGGTCGCAGCCTGCGATACGGCCACGATGCCGATCGGGGTCTCGACGCGGCTCTGGTCGATGACCGTTCCGCCAATCCAATTCATCGATCCGAGGAAACTCGCCACCGTGGAACTCGACGGGCGATCATAGATGGCCTCGGGCGTGTCGATCTGCAGGATCCGGCCTTTGTCCATGACCGCGACGCGATCTGCCAGATCCATCGCCTCGGTTTGGTCGTGCGTCACGTAGAGAACCGGGACGCCACTTTTCTTGACGATGTCCCGGATTTCGACACGCACTTCCTCGCGCAGCCGCGCGTCCAGATTGCTCAGCGGCTCATCCATCAGAAGCGCCTGCGGGTCGATCGCGAGCGCCCTCGCCAAAGCAACCCGCTGCTGCTGCCCGCCGCTGAGATAGGGCGCCGGCCGATTCTCCAGGCCTGAAAGCTGCACAGCTTGCAACGCCTCCGCGACCCGATTCTTTACCGCGGACTTCTGCATTGCAACGCGCCCATGCGTGAGTGGCAACGCGACGTTCTGCGCGACCGTCAGATGTGGCCAGATCGCGTAGGACTGGAAGACCATTCCCAGCCCTCGCCGTTCTGCCGGTACGTTCAGTGATCGAGTGCCGTCGAACACGAACTGACCGCCGATTGAAATCTGGCCTTCGTTAGCCGTCTCGAGGCCGGCGACACAGCGCAGCAAAGTCGTCTTTCCCGAGCCGCTTGGTCCCAGAAGAACGACGATCTCGTTGTCGCCGACGGTGATGTCGGCGTTGTCGATCGCGACGACGTCACGGTCGTTGCTCCGAAACTTCTTGCTAATGCCAGAGATTTTGATCATCACGCAAATGTCCGCAAACGACAAACTCTCCTTGGCTTACCCCCGGGGCGCATTCTAGGACTTTCTGGAAGCCATTCGCCGCCCCGCCCAAAAATAGATCGCGATCAGCGGCATCATTGCCAAGATCATGACGATGCTCAGCGCCGCGCCCCGCGACGTGTCTTGCTGCCATTGCTGCCAGACAAACGTGGAGAGCACGACATTGCTCTGGGAGGCGAGAAACGCCGCAACGGTCAACTCCCGATAGACCAGGAGCGCTACCCAGACCCAGGTATAGATGACTGCCGGCACGATCAGAGGAAGAAGAATTTTCCGCAAAACCGTCAGCCGCTTGAGGCCGAAAACAGAGCCCGCTTCATCCAACTCACGGTGAATCTGCAAAAGCGCGCTGTTATAGACGCGCGTGCCGAATCCCAGCCACGTCACAATGTAGACCGCCAGCAGGATATTGAGGGTGCCGTAGAACGGCAGGCTGGCGGGCACATACCACAGACCGATGACCACGGCTCCCAGCGCCAGAATGATGCTCGGGATGGCATGGGGGGTAAACGCCAGCGCGTCGTAGGCTCCGGAAATTCCCTTGAGCTCGCTGCGCACGATGACCCAGGAGATCGCAAGGCTGAATATCGCCGTCAGGGTGGGGACGACAAATATCAGGATGATCGTGTTCTCGATGGCGGGGCCGGCAAAGGATAATGACAACGTCCGATAGGCTTCCAAGGTGAGGTTCTGGAACGCGGACATGGACGGCAGCACAAAGTAGCGGTTCAGCGATGTCCACAACAGCGCGAGAAACGGCAGTCCCGCAGCCAGCAGCACGACGATGCCGACGAACGTCCAACCCAGGACTCTTTGCGTCCGGGTCAAGGATACAAGCTTCGGGCGATACCCCTTGCCGGTGACCACCGCATAGCGGCTCGACTGCCTGACCACGCGCAGATACCAATAGCTGAACAGGATCGCAACGAAGAACAGCAAAAAGCTGGTCGCGGCAGCCAGTTCGTTGTGAGGAATTCCGCCTTCCGGCCGCGCCTGCTCATAAACCAGCGTGCTGAAGACGAACACGTTGCTGCCCATGCCAATGACGGCGGGGATATCGAACGAGCCGAAGCCGACGGTGAGAGTATAGAGCGAGGCGGCAAGGATGCTCGGCCACATCAGCGGGAAGGTCACCTTGCGCAGCCTTGTCGCAAGGCTGAGGCCATGCGCCTCCGCGCTTTCCTCAAGCGCGGGGTCCATGGCCCGGAATGAGCTCGCGATCATGATGAACATCAACCCGGTGAGCGTCAGCCCCTGCACAAAACCCATCCCGATCACGTTGTTCACGTTGATCGGCGAGCGTTCGAGCGAGAACAGCGACGAAATCCAGTGACTGATGATGCCGACGCGTTCATGCAACAGCACCAGCCAGCCCATCGCGGTCGCAAATCCAGGTATCAGCAGGCTTAGCGTCATCAGCGGAAAGATCATGCCGCGAGCCGGTAAGTCGCTTCGTTCCGTGAGCCAGGCAATCGGCACTGCAGTGATCGCCGCGGTCAGAACAGCGATGACCGCGAATACAATGGTATTGAGCAGCGCCTTGTAAATGAATGGATCGCTATATACCTCGCGGAAATTGGACAGGGTGAAGCCAGCGGCTCCGGGTACGCGAAACGCGGCATAGCCTATGGTCGCCAGCAGCGTAACGACGAGCAGAAGCGGAATTCCGCCGGCAACGACAAGGATGGCCCGATGCGCCCCCATCTCCGGAAAAAAACCCGTTCCTGACCCAGCAGGCCGCACGAAGATTGCCGTACTTACCGCCCTCCCCGCATGGCCCTGGTCAGAGCCGGGGCCACGCGCTCGAAGTCCTGCCACTTTGACGTCAGGATCTCGTTGGTGACCAAGCGAGGCGTAATCGACTGGAAGGCGGTCCGGAACGTCTCAGCGGACTTCGATCCCGCCATGAAATGCAGATCGAAAGACGCCGTGCTGTAGAAATAGTCCTGTCCCTCGCGGGTGCTCATATAGAGCGCAAACAGCTTGGCAAGGTTCGGATGCGCCGAGTTCTTCGGAATGTCCATGGCCCAGTAGGAGATGAACGGCATCTCCTGCAGGATGGTGAAGGCGACCGGCGCGCCCCGCTTCTGCTGCTTGACGACCGAATATTCGCCGGGTCCGACGACCATCATGGCGAACTCGCCGCTTGCGATCCGTTCCGCGGCGGCGCCACGAAGAAATCCGGCGAGGTTTCCCGATTGCTCGAGCGCCTTCAAGTAATCGATCATTTCCTTTTCCATTCCGAAAAGTCCGGCTGCTTCCCGGAAACCGGCAATGAAGGACGTGCTCGCGATCCGGCCCTTCCACTTCGGATTGAGCGTGTCATTCAGCGTCTTCGGCACGTCGTTTGGCTTGACGAGATCGGTGTTGTACCAAACGCAACCGATGATCCGGCTTGCGAGCCGGAGAAACTGGTTGCCCGGTCCCAGCGCCTCGTCCAGAACGGCTGGGTCTAACGCCTTCCAGTTGACCTCGAGGGCAGCGCCGGCGCTGACCTGCACCATCGCGTTGACGTCGTCGCCGAGAAAAATGTCCGTCGAGGACGCGCGGTTGCTTTGGAATTCCTGGACCAGTTGAGGCGCGAGCGCGGACGGTGTCGGCCCGGGCGCGATATTGAGGGTGATGGGGAAGCCGTATCTTTTGGTCATTCCTGCCGCGACGCCGTTGATGAAGTTGGGGTCGGCGACGCTTTGATTGATGATATTAAGCTTTCCGCCTTCGCTCTTGGCGCCGGCAATGACGCGTTGCAGCTCCGCATTCTGCGCGCGCACCATCGCGGTCGATGCAATCGTGCCGGACAACGCAACAAGCAGCAATAACGCGATCGCTGGCCGCGATCCGAGAACTAGGCCGGACATCTTTTACTCCTCACATCAAGGAAGGCCGAATTGGGCGCCGAGCCGGACATCAGTTTGTAATTGTCCAGCTCAGACGCTCTCGCGGCGCTCTCAGATATTCCGTCCGGCAATCGGCTTCTGAGCTACCGGCAAGACGATTCACCACGCGAGCGGCGACAGAAACCTGCAGCGGACCGAAGGCGAAAGGATAAGGATCGAAACGCAAACGATTGGCGCCGGTGGGAACGACGATCAAAGTCAGTTCCTGATTTGGGGCGTCGGCCGCGGCAATCGGTCCGAGGGTAACCTGCTTCATTTCGTCGCCATCGCCATATCCGTCGCAGCAGAGATAAAGCGACAACAAGTCGAATACCTGCATCAGACGATAATTGCGACGGATTTCGTCCTCGCTTTGGGAGGCATGCGCTTCAAGATATTCAATCTCGACGCGCTGTTCCTTTTCGAGATCACTCAACGTGACCGCCACCTCCGGCCGCAGCGGGCGGACTTTGGGTGACTTGCCGTAATCGTTTTGCCAGGAATTGATCACTCCATAACGATTTTGCAGCAAGCCGGTATGATGCATGGATACCAGCAAAGCCGCATAGCGATCACTCCGCTTCAGCCATGCGATATTCTGCCGCAGCGCGTCGAGATGGTGCGGGGCAAACGGAAGGTTGCGATGCCCGTATGGCCGCCCCTGCTCGCGATCGATCGGCAGATCGATTTCGATGTCGCGAAAATGGGTGTCGTGAAAGGCGGCAGCCGTCACTACGCTTTCGTAACGCGCGGGAGCCGCGACGCGTTCGTTGCCCCAGTGCGACGCAAACTGCGACGATAGATCGGCATGATCCTCCTGCCGGATGAGGATCGTCCGCTGATCGGTCAGATCGCGCGCAATCATGGCAACAGTCTCCGGAGAAGCATTGGAACGCGCAACCGGCGGTCAGGATGCTCTTCTTTCAGTAGGCAGGATCCAGGAGCGCTTTGGCGCTCAAACGAGCGGTCGTCGCCTTCATGTAGACTGGTGAGTATTTGCGCGCTGCATTGGTACGGTCCGGACGGCCATCCGGAGCCAACCTACCCGGGACCGGCGCCAGATGCGTCGGCACGATACAGACGTTCTGCGCCGGATCGCGGAACGTGTTGACCGGCTCGCCGCCGGCTTCCACGATCTTGATCTGCTCTTCCAAGAAATTTCGAGTCCGAACGATGTTGAGGTCTCCGAGACCGAGATGCTCGGTGGTCCGGTCTACGATCGGACCTTGGGTAAACCACATGACCAGATCCTGGCTGCTGTTGCTGTCGAGCAATGCCCAGTCCAGCTCGGCTCCGTTGATGAACTGCGGGACCGGCACCTCGAAAACCGGAATGTCGCGCTGATCCGCTTGTGGCGGAAGTTGAATTCCGAGCTCGGTCTGCGCATCCGGCGGGTAGACCATGTACCAGATGTGGAGGGTATGGGTGTCGTCGAGCGGCACGCGGATTTGATATGTCATGTCGCGTTGCGCGTCGGTATAGGGAAACAGGACGGCACCAACGCCGTAGGGACCATCCGCTTCTTTCTCGCGCACGGAATAGCCCGTGGCTCCCGATGAATATTCATGCCGCTGGAGATCGTTACGTCCCAGATGATCCAGGACATAGCGTGAGAATTGATAATGCGTGGACACTACGTGTGACGAGTCGCCGGCATTCTCGACCGTCTGCAACCAGTTGCACGGAATAACAGCCAGTCCGATCTCGCGATAGGCGTTGTCGATCACAAGAGCTTCCCAGCGCGGCAAGAGCGGTCGAGGTTCCGGGCCGAGATATGCAAAGATGAGGCCACCCAGCTCCTCCACCGGATAGGCCTTGATCTTGATCTGATCCTTGAAGCGGCTGTTCGGATTCGCGATTTTTTCGTACGGCTGCTCCGTGCATTGACCGGTCGCGTCGTAGAGCCAACCATGATAAGCGCATCGCAGCCCGCATTCGTCTGGAAGTCCGTAGACCAATCCCGCCTTGCGATGAGCGCAGTGGGGTTCGAGCAGACCTAGCTTGCCGGAATTGTCGCGATAGAGAACGAGATTTTCGCCAAGGATGCGAACCGGTCGAGTACCGGGCAGCTTGAGCTGGCTGCTGGCCGCGACCGGGTGCCAATAGCGGCGCATCAATTCACCGCATGGGGTACCAGGTCCAACCCGTGTCAAGCGTTCGTTCTGCTCTGCGCTAAGCATCTACTCCCACTCCTAAGCGATCGGCGACTGCGGAAAATAGCTCTGTCAAGAGAAAGCTTGATCCAATTATCATAGTGCATCCCTGCCGCGTTGCGTGTCAACGGTTGGCGCCGTAGCGCCGGCATGCAAGGAAAGCAAGCAAACAAAGATTGGCGAGCCGCTATCCTCGCCGTCAGATCGGAGGCTTGTTGGCCACGGATTGCTTTGCACGTTCGATGATATTGGGGGGAAAGCCATAAAGCTTCGCCACAAGCGTTTGAATGTCATTACCGGGCTGAGCAGAGATATCCAGGCCCATTTTGGCTGCATCTGCGAGTAATCTTTCGTCATGCAGCGCTGAAAGGAACGCCGTCCGCAGTGCCGCCAATCGATCGGGAGGAATGCCCTCGGGAGCGACAAAGGGTCTGCCGAAGACACTCTGACTGTAGAACAGTTCCATGATGCGCCGATCCTCTTCGGTTCTAGCGAAATTGATTGCGAGCGGGACGCCCATCTTGTTCAATTCAGGATGTCCTTCCAGATCTTCCTGTACGAGCACGCGGACGACACCACGTTTGAGCCAGTCGGGGTGCTGCGCAGAAAGGGTCGACCAACTCAACCCGCACATGCCCTGCACTTCTCCCTTTTCGATTGCCAACGAAACCTCCAGCGTTCCCGCGTAGCCCGAGACGATCTGGAATTTCGCGCCGACGATGTTGCTAAGCATTCGCGGGAGATCATGTGACTTTGATCCGGGCGCGGTGGTGCCCATGATCAGGGGACGGGAAAGCGCCTCCTGAAAGGATTTCACCGGCGCATCGCTACGGACCACGCACAGGTAATCGTCGCTGTTGGCGCTGCCCAGATAATGGAACTTGCTTGGATCGAAAGGCAGCGCGTGGCCAGATAGAAGCGGCGCCAAGACAAGACTCGAATCGACCGTGCCGATGACGGAGCCATCCTTAGTGGCCTGCGCCGCAAGATAGCTCGCGAACTTGCCGCTCGTGGCGCCGGGCATATTCTGTACGATGACCGATGGGCTACCAGGAATGTGGCGTGAAATGTACCTCGCAACCAGCCGCGCGTAACTGTCGCTGCCGCCACCCACGGCGCCGCCGACGATAAGGTTCAGGCTTTTGCCGCTATAAAAGTCAGCGACGGACGTTTGCGCCGTCGCGGTCGCAGCTGCGAACGACGCGAGCCCACAGATCGTAGCGAAGAACATAGCGAGCGTACGGATTTGCAACATGCAGCCTCCGAAGGTAAATTAAAGCTCAGACACTCTCTCTTGCTAACGCTCGAATCCTGGCCTGCCTACCGCCTAGCGGCGGGTGCCTTCGAATTCCAGAGTGGTGCGAATTGCGTGGCGACCATTCGGGCGTAAGGAACCGGTTCGGAGAGCAGGCCGACCGCTACGCAGAATCTGTTCAGCCCTTCGGCCGCCTGCTGCGATATCTGAGCGTCGTAGAAAGGCGTGTCGTGTTCAACTACTGTTGCGATCAGTTCCGCCTCCTCGGGCGGGAACACCTTTCGCCCAACCTTGCCCGCGAGCGACGGATTGGCGATAAGGGCCTGCTGCGTCTTTACGATCGCGCGCACGGCGGCGGCAGCGATTTCCGGTTTTTGCCCGATCAGCCGGTCGCTCGCGAGCAGCGCGGGGAAATTGTACCGCCGCGCGTCCGGCGGACCGTCCCCGCGACGGAGATCGACATGAACCTTTGCAAGTCCTGACCTGACTCCCATCTCCATGCGAAGGCCGTTACCCCAGAACGCATCGGACACGTCCTGTTGCAACGCGACGATCCCGTCATTGGCGCGGAAGGTCTGGTTGCGACCGAAAGATGGACTATTTACGATCCGCACCTCGCCGCCCTCGACGTCGATTCCCGACTGCTGCAACAGATGAAGGAGGCTCCTGCGCGGCTCTCCACTTCCTGATGAGATGCGTAAGCCGCGCAGCGCACCGACGTCGCCCCGCCGGATATCGAGATCGGCGCGAACGCCTAGAAACCAATACGAATATTGTGAAAGCGCGCACAACAATTTTGCGCCGTCGAACGCCGGAAAGGCGCGCAGACCCGCATAAGCCGGACCACCGAGGAAATCGAGGCTCCCTTCCTTGATTTCGTCCGGCCCAGTCATGGAGCCCTCCACGCGGCCCGCCGGTATGCCTTCTTCCTCGAAGAAGCCCAATTCGACCGCGGCGGTAAGTACGAAGTAGGACGGTGAGCCGAGGTCGACAACTTTCACTCTGAACACTGGATCACCTCAAGGAGAAAATATGGATATGACGTGTCTGGCGCGGATGCTGTTGGACACCAAATGTCCTTCGTGGCTCTGGTTCCGCTGCTGAGTTAACCCTGAGTTTGGTAAAGCCAGAGGATGATTGCAACCGCACCGGAGGTGTTCGGGTCCGAAACGCAGTTGCAAGGCCTCTTTGTGCCGCAAGACAGCCATCGTGAATCAGGCAGTATCAAGAACCGCTTGTGCCGGGCCAGGCGACTGAGGAAATAGATCATGTCTTTTCAGGAAATCGATCATGAAGTTATCAAACAACCAAGGCTGTTCGAGATGGGAGGTGTGTCCGCCTCCCGGCAGCATCTTGCGCTCACATCCTGGGATTCGCTCTTGCAGAACCGTCGCTGACGCGTATGCCCCGTCCTCGCTGCCGGTGATGATGAGGGACGGACACGAAATTCCCGAATGAAGATCATCAGGGTCGGGGATCTGATGCGCGCGGAACTGATGGAGGAGTGATGCAACATCGAGATGCTGGTTGCGCTCGACGAACAGATTAACGAAAAAATGCGCCATCGGAGTAGCACGAAAAGCCGGGCTCATTCCGAGAAACGCGTGCTCCCAGCGGTAATCCACCCCCTTCTTGCTGTAAGCATCGAGCAGCTTCGAAGCGAATTCCTTGGCCGGATTGTAGCCCACACCCGACATGATCAAAGCAGCGGTCCTCGCCGGATTGAGACGATTCATATACGGCAAAACCTGTGAGCCGACCGAAGAGCCGACAAGGATGGCAGGCTCGCTCGAGCATGCGTCGTCGATGGCTTCCCAGCATCCGGCTGCAATGTCGGCGAGAGTAAGCCCGGGGTCTGCCTTCGGCGAGCGTCCGTAGCCCGGAATATCGATGGCGATACATCGGAACCAGGTCGAAAAATGCGCCAGCTGATAAAGCCAGCAGGATTGATCGAGCGGATTAGGGTGCACAAAGGCCATGATCGGGCCGGTTCGTCCCATACGCTCATAATAGAGTGGTCCCTGGATATGCTCGGCCATTGCAAGATTCCTACGTGGCGGTGCTGCCGCTTATTGCGTGCCTAATGAGATTGGACCGGACGGTGCGTATGGCTTACGCGGTTTGTGCGACCTCACGCCGCAGAGTCCGCGAGATCGTGGACATGCCCATCCGTTTTTGCCACATGCCGCGTGGCAGAGAGGAAGTGCGCGAGCAGACCAGGAGATGAGAAGCCTTCCGCCATCATCGCAGAACGCATATCAATCAGTTCGAGCGGCCAGCGCTTTGCGAGCATGAGTAACAAGACCGCCCAGCGCTGCGTGATGTCCGTCACCGGTCTTTCGCGCAGCTCCCAGGCGACAAGTGCGGACGGAATGTCGACATCGTCCTTTAGGGCTTCCGCCAGCGCCACGGCGTTTGACATGGCGCATCCAGCGCCTTGCGCAAGCAAAGGCGGCATCGCGTTGGCGGAATCGCCGACGATCGCCGCGCGGCCGGCGGACCAGGACCGGCAATGCGCAATACAGTAACGATTCCATACCACCTCCGACTCGACGCGTTCGAGCTTGTCCTTGAGATGCGGGAAGGCCTCGATCCAAAGCGCCTTGTTGATTGATTTGGAGCGCACCTCTTCGGGATTATGAGGGCAGTTTTCAGGCGCGCAGACATACATGTAGTCAATATCGCGACAGCTCAGAACGCCGACACGGCGATGTCCCGACCAGAAGTTCTGATTGATCTCGTATTCCGGCTTTTCCTTATGCGGGACAATCATTCGGCCGGTCCAGGCTTCGGTGATGAAGCCGACCTCGTCGCCGAGCCCGAGCGAATCCCGCACCTTCGAATGATATCCGTCGCAACCGACCACGAGGTCGGCCCGCAGCCGCTCGCCACTCTCCAGGATGAGCGTGCCATCCGGATCCGCGCCTTTTGCCGGAGATGCCGTGACAATCTCGACGCCGGCCCGCCTGGCGGCATTGACCAGGGCGCGGTGGTGATCGACACGGAGGATGACCAGGGCCCGGTTGTCGGTGTCATTGTAAACGGTCACCCGCACCGGCCGCAAATGATGGTCGACTATTTCGGCCCGCACGATGTGGCTGCCATAACTCAATACCTCATCGAGCGCGCCCACGGCGGCCATGGCCCTGTGTCCATTTTCCCAGATGGATGTACCGACGCCGAGGTCGCGCAGTTGCGGCGCTCTTTCGTGGACGCGTACGCTCCATCCACGTTGCGCGAGGGCCGCCGCCAACGTGAGGCCGCCGAGCCCTGCGCCGGCTATTTCAGCGTGTCTGCGGCGAGACATGTGTCGCTCCTTGTCATGTGATTTCAGGATCGAAGACGCCTTGCCCTGCAAAGCTATTCATGGGCTGACGCCGTCGGCGGCATCCGTCCCTGCAGCAACGCATCAATGGGATAGAAGAGCCGGGTTTATGAAGGTGAAGCTTGCCAATTGCGGCGTCGTTCCAAAAAACGCCTTCTTGAAAGTCGGCTCGTTCTCGAACACGCATTTCGGCAGCCGTCGATAGACGACGCTGATATCGAGCGATGGCTGATCGAACGGGTACGGATCGATGCTGATCCGCCCGGCTGCAACCGGAACCAGCCGCATGCATACCGGAGCGTCTTTCGCGTAGGCCGTGGGCACCGGATCTATTGTCTGCTCCTGGAGACGCTCGTTGGTACAGATGTAGAGGGAAAGCAGATCCCACACCTGCAACAGATTGTAATTGGTCGCGATCTCGCGTTGATCGAATTCCGCCGCAACCGCATCCTGCTGCTCATGACTCTCGGCCGCGAAGGCCTCGAGCTCAGCGCTCAGCTTGCGGATCGGATAATGCGGCTGCTTCATGATCCCGTAGCGCGATTTCCAAATTCCGGTTCGGTGCTTGCTCGCCAACAGTCCGGCATAACGGTCGATGCCAAATAGCCAGTCGTTTGCCCATCGGTAAGTGTCGATCTGCGATTCGTTGGGAACCTGCATGTAGTTGGGAGTTCGTCCCGATTGAGAATCGAAGCGCGGCGAGGTTTCCTCATAAAGCCACGCGAGATCATGAAGGTAGGTTGCGCGTACGTTCGATTCGAACGGCTGTGGCCTCTCAAAGTGCGAATTGCCCCAGTGAGTGGCGAAGAATCCGGCTGCGGAGGCATGATCATTTTGACTGATCATCACCAACGTGCCGTCACTTTCAGCTCTTACGATCATGCTACAGTCCGAATGGTTGTTTATGGTTATCCGGGACAACGCTCTTCGAGCCGCAATTGCGGCACGGTCCCCGCCGAATCGCTATTCCGAACCGGCGACGCCCGCCTGTTTCACGATCTCGGCCCAGCGCACAATCTCCGACTTGACGAATTTTTTCAATTCATCGGGCGGTGGAGTGTCGACGGGAATCTGGCCGATCTCCTCGAACTGCCGCTTCACCTCCGGCAGGGCCATGATGTTTTTGATTTCGGAATTGAGCCGGTTAATGATCGCCGGCGGCGTCCCGGCCGGCGCGACGATCATGTGCCAGGATAATGGTGCGAATCCCGGAATGGATTCTGACAGTAGCGGGATCTCGGGCGCGACCGCTGCGCGCGATGGCGAAACACCAAGTGCGCGCACTTTCCCGGACTTGATCAGATTAAGCGATGGCGGAAGATCGGTGAACATGAAGTCGAGATGGCCCGCAACCACATCGTTCAACGGCTGCAGGGTGCCTCGATAGGGAATATGCCTGGCGTCAATGCCGGTATAAGACTTGAGCATCTCGGCGAACAGGTTGTGCGCGCTGCCCGGCCCCCCGGATCCATAGGTCAACTCACCGGGCCTGCTCTTTGCATATTTTACGAATTCGGTGACCGAGTGAACCGGCAACGACGGATTGACCACAAGAGCCCATGGCGAATAGGCGTGCAGAGCGATCGGCGTCAGTTCGGTGACCGGGTCATAGGGAAGATTCTTGAAAAGCGTGACGTTGATCGCGAGATACGAGCTGTTAGCAACCAGCAGGGTGTATCCGTCGGGAGCTGCCCGCGCGACGGCTCTTGTGCCGATCGTGGCTGACGCCCCGGCGCGATTTTCGATGACGAACGGCTTGCCCAGCCGCTGATCGAGCTGCTGGATCAGGATTCGCGCCAGCAATTCCATGCCGCCGCCCGGTCCCGTCGGGACGATCATGGTAACCGGCCGGTTGGGATAGTCTTGCGCGAGCGCCGGGGCCTGCGCGATCAGAGCCGCTGCTAGGCCAGCGAGAACAAGCGATCGACCGCGGGACACGAAGTGCGTTCGACGGCGTGATTGCGTTTTCATGTCAGCCCGCCTTCTTCAGCGAGAGACGGTCGAGATGCGTGACGATCTCGTCCACATGCAACACGTCTGCGTATTTGTGATGCAGGTCGAATAGATTGACCTTGTGCGAAACGATGCTGCGGTCGAAGCAGGATTCTTCGGCAAGCACGACGTGGAAGCCGTTCGAATAGGCATCCACCGCCGTGGCGCGCACACAGCCTGATGTACTCTCGCCGCAGACAATGGCCGTCTGCACCCCGAGCTGCGTCAGGTGCGCTAGCAGCGTCGTTCCATAAAAACCACTGGCCCGCTGCTTGGTAACGATGACGTCGCCAGGCTGAGGCTTGAATTCCGGACGGATCGCGTAGGATGCCGCATCGGTCGGCGTGCCGGGCCGTTTAGTCGCCGTGACTTTCCCGGGCAGACTGTCAGGTCGCGTGTCAGAAGTGGAATAGAAAATCGGGATGCCTGCCGCGCGCGCGGCAGCGAACAGCCGCTTTGTCGGCTCAATGGCGGCGTAGGCGTATTCGCCGCAGGAACTAGGGAAGGTTCCTTGAAGCTCGACCGGCGGTTTGGCGCCACCCTGATACGCGAGTTCATACAGATCGATCGCTATCAAGGCCGGAGCAGGACCGACGAACACTTTCCGAGCGTACTGCTTATAAACATCAAGGATGTCGCGGGGCATGATGTCTTGCCAGCAGTGATCTTCAAACCCCTCGGTCATCTGTTTGCTCCATTGCCTACTAGTCTGAACTTGCTGCCAGTCGTAGTCTGAACTTAGTGCCGTCGCAGCAGCGAGAGTTTGCAATCAGAACCGCTGCATGCCTCAACGCCCACTGCTTCATGGTCCGCCGTTCCAGATTCATGCAGCTCACTGCCGTGAGCCTGTGCTGAAGGTAATTTCGGGGACGCGGCGATCAACAAGAGCAGGATCGTCGTGCGTTTCTTCTGCTAAGCGGACTTGAGAGCCAAGCCCGCCTGCTTTCCCCAAAATGCTCATAGCACAGTCAGCCGTTCGCCACAATGCGCGACTTCCTCGGTGGCTGGCAAAAGTGTCGGCACAGGGCCCATTAAACCGGCAAAAATTTGCGGCTGGCGCGCGCTATTGAATCGGAAGCGTCGGCTTTCTGCCGGGGTGCAATTGCATATCGCATGCAATCAGCAGCCCAGCCGTGCTGGCGCAGTTACCCATCAGCATAAGCAGATCGATCAAGCTGTGGGGTCCGAAAATAGCTTTCGCGCGCGCAAACGTGTCGGGACGGACCTTGTGGTCGCCAAAGGTTTGCCGGCCAAGCTCGATGATGGCTGCATCGGTTTCCGCCAATCCGTCCGTGCTCTCTCGATCTCGCACAATTTCGAGAACCCGCGGCTCGACGCCCGCCTTCAGGGCTTCCGTCTCGTGCATCGTCCACTGAACCTGGCTGTCCATTTCGCGGGCGACAACGAGGATGGCCAACTCGCGAATGTAAGGGGTGAAACCCGCCTCCCGGCGCAGATAGCGGGTTAGTCCCCGCATGTATGGTAATGACTTCGTGCTGTAGAGCTGGATTCCGGCAGGTCCCTGCAGGCCGGCGATCGACATCCCCGGAGTAGCGGCTTCATCGTAGGCTGCTTTACCGGCGTCGTCGAGATCGTCACGATTGGGCAGCGGCAACCGAAATCCGGATTGCGGATCGATATCCGATGGCATTTGCTTTCCTCCGCTTATGAACGATTGGAGCGCGGCACACTCCATGGAAAGAGCGCCGTCTGCGCAAAGGTGACCAGATAGAACAGAACAAGCGACATCGCGACCAGAACCGATAACAAGGCAAATGCCTGCGGAATTTTGAATGTGGAGGTCGCAAATAATATCGCGTAGCCCAGGCCGCGTTCCGCAGCCACGAACTCCGCCACCACTGCGCCAATGACGGCCAGGGTGATCGAGACTTTCAAGGCGCTGAAGATGTGGGGAATCGCATATGGCAAACGGATTTGCAGGATTTCCCGAGCCCGCGTGGCGCGCAGCGAGCGTGACAGTTCGATCAGCTCGTCAGGCGTCGACAGCAGACCCGTGGCAGTCGAAATGACGAGCGGAAAGAATGCGATGATGAACGTGATCACGACCTTCGGCGCGTCGCCGACCCCGAGCGTAACCACGATGATCGGCGCCACGGCGACGATGGGAGTAGAGTGGACGACGACCAGAAGCGGATAGATGGTCCTTGCCAGTAGCGGCCATGAGGCAATAACGATCGCAAGCGGAATACTGACCAGAATGGCAATGCCGTAGCCCATCAGAGCGACGCGAAGTGTGCTTGCGAGGTGCCCCAACCACTCGGACGCACTGATGGAAAATGCCGCTCTCCAGATCGCGCTGGGTGCGGGAAAGAGAAATTCAGGGATCTTGAAAACGTCGCAACACAGTTCCCAGACGACGACGACGAGGATCAGCGTCACCGCGGGCGCCATTTGATTGCCGATCCGCCTCATGGCATGGCTTCGTTCAAGCGGCACGGCTGCGCCTGAAGATCGAATTTCGGATCGAGGCTGCGATTTCATTGAAAAGCGGTTCCGTCAGCGTGTCCATGCTTCGCGGCCGTGCGAGAGGGATCGGCACTTCTTCAGCGATAGTTCCCGGTCGGGCGCTCATGACCATGACACGATCAGCCAGCAACACTGCCTCCGTGATCGAATGAGTAATGAATACAACCGTCTTCGGCCTCTTGGACCAGATCTGCAGCAACTCAAACGCCATCTCGTCGCGGCTCAGCGCGTCGAGACTTGAAAACGGCTCATCCATCAGGAGGATTTCGGGATCGAGGAACAGTGCCCGCGCGATGGCCGCGCGTTGCTGCATGCCACCGGACAGTTCGTCCGGCCTGCTACCCGCAAAGTCGCTCAGTCCGACCAGTTGCAACAGGTTGCGCGCGAACTGACGATCCTGATCTGAAACACGTCCGTATTTATGCCGCTTGGGAAACGTGACATTGGACAGGATATCGAGCCAAGGCAGCAGCGTGGGCCGTTGAAAGACGATCCCGATATTATCCAACGGTTCCACCACAGGTAAGCCCGAGACGCTAACCCGGCCGTCGGTGGGAGCAATCAATCCCGCAATCAACCGCAGCAGGGTGGATTTCCCGCAACCGGAGGGTCCCACCACGACAAGAAATTCGTTCCTTGCGATATTGAACGAGACGTCCTGAAGCGCCCTCACCTCACGACCGTCGGTCGTGGCAAAGGAACGCGAAACGCGATCAAAGCTGATGGTGGGAGCGGTATCAAGCATCAGGGATCAGGAACCGCCCAAGCGAGTATTCACCGTCGTTATCGGGTCAATCTTGTCGACCGCGATACCATGGGCAGTGGCGACCCACTCCCAGCTCTTGTGCAACAATTGAGGATTGAACACTCCAAGTCCGTCGCGCTGACTGATCTCGTTGATCAGCAACGGGATTGTCGCGTCCACCTGGGCTCGCACCACAGCCAGGTCCGCTTGCGGCACTGTGGTCTTGACGGCTTGCGCAGCCGCGCCGGGATCGTCATGCGTGAGTTGAACGGCCTGCCGGAAGACTTTCAGAAAACGCCCTACGACCTCTGGACGCTCCGCGATAATCTTGTCGGAAGCCATGATGGTCTGCGAATAACCTTCATAGCCAAATCGCGACCATGGAATAAGCTTCATCTGCTTGCCGGCAGCCGTCAGCATGGGCTCGAGGGCCGGCACTGATGGTCCCCAGATGAAGATGGCGTCGACAGCGCCGGAGGCCAGCATGGCTCCGATCGCGCTCGCATCGGCCTTGATCAACCGCACGCTGGCAGCGTCGACGCCATTGAGCTTAAGCAGAAAGGGCCACGCCAGAATCGACGTACCAAAGGGCGTCGCCGCGACCGATTTGCCGGCCACATCCTTGAGCGACTCGATGCCACTGCCAACTGTGGTCAATAGCGAGTCCGGCTGCTTGACATAGTACGGCATCACAGCCGTTACCGGCAGCGCTCCATTGGCTTTGGCAGCGATGTAGGCATCAAAACCGACTTCTCCGATGTCGGCCACATGGGTCGCCAGCTTGGTGAGCACATCGCTGGAGCCACGGCCGGGAAGTATCTTCACGTCGAGATTCGCAGCGGCAAACAACCCTCGCTGCAGTCCGAGGTAGACCGGTGCGCGCTCTCCGCCTGGAAGCCAGCCCAACTGAAAGGTGATCGCATCAGCAGCAACTGCGCTAGAAGCTCCGCATAGAAAAAGAGCAGCGCCCGCAATCAACGTGCGACAAACCATTTTAAGCCCCCAAAAGATGCAGGCCCGTGCAACCGCGTTCCGTGAATACACTGGATGGCGGCAACCAGCAACTCTGTCAGCGCGACGCTGGTAGTGACCAATCACGACGTAGGACAGCCCTAGGTGTTAGACGAAATATACAAAGTGATTTTCTAGGTCCCATACGCTATAGAAACTTTTCCCTTGTGTTGGAAAGCTCGCTGCCTGCCTGCAGTCGTTGACGGCTTGGCAGAATGGGCGGGTGATGCAGAGCATATCTGGAGAACAAATGAGCAGCCCTGGTCGACGCAAACATGCCGAAATAGCTGGAGCAGGCCTCGGCGGACTGACGCTAGCGACCGCGCTGGCGCACCGCGGCTGGAGCGTCCGCGTGCATGAGAGAGCAGCCCATCTTCGCGACATCGGTGTCGGCACGACCTTGTGGCAGAACGGGCATTTGGCGCTGGATGCGGTCGGTGCACTCGACGAGGTGACGAAGGCCGGAACGAGAATTTCGCGACAGATCGTCCGGGATGAACGCTTGCAGCCGCTGCGTGTGCATGATTTCAACGACACCGACGACCGCGCTCTCGTCGTGCTTCGCGTAGATCACCACCGAGCCTTGGTCAACACGGCCACGAAGGCCGGTGTTGAGATCGTCACGTCCTCGACGGCGGTCGGCGCCGATCCGGACGGAGTTCTGATTATGGAGAACGGCGACCGCCATAGCGCCGACCTGGTGGTCGGATGCGACGGCTACAACTCGAAGGTTCGCGACTCGCTCGGGCTTGCCAAGTTCGTGGGTTTCGTCACCGAGGCTCGAATCGGCAGAGTGACAATCCCGCGCGAAGAGCGGCCGGAAACCGAAATGATCCAGAACTTTTGGAACGGCCCAAGGCGCTGCGGTTTGCTGGGCTGCCAGGAGGTCAACTACATCTATCTCAGCGCGCCGGAGAACTGCCCCCACAATGTCGAAGAGGTTCGCACGCGCTCGCTCTATAAACCGGTATGGATCGAGGCATTCCCTTTTCTCAAGGACAAGTGGGAAATGGTCGAGTCGGAGATAATTTGGGGCCGATACCCGATTTCGGAGTGCCACTCCTGGTCATCCGGCCGCGCTGCTATCCTTGGAGATTCCGCGCATTCAATGCCGCCGACGATGGCGCAGGGCGCCGGCTGCGCGATGGCCAACGGCGTGGCTCTGGCCGAAGCCCTCAAAAAAATCGATGACGTACCCGCAGCCCTGAAAGAGTGGGAAGCATGCGAACGGCCGATCACTGACGTGACGCAACGTTGGGCGGTTCTGTCGATAATGATGTCAGTGCGCTGGCCGGAAAACCTTCTGGACATGCGCTCGCAAGTCATCGCCGAGGCATTTACGTCGCCCGCATTGGCCGCGCATTATTACTCCGCCTCCCAACACGTTGTTGCGGTCAATTAGAGGGCGATGATATTCGACCCCATCTCTCGTCCCGTTTTCGCGGGAACGAGGGCCAAGCGTAGCGACGCAATTGTATCTACGATCCGGTGTATTTGTCGGTCACGGTAGAGATCGGGTCGAGCTTATCGAGGGCGTAGCCTCTCGCTCGCGCGGCCCACTCCCACGTCTTTCTAATGTGGCCAGGTGAAAACGCCCCGAGCCCATCTCGCTGCGTGATTTCGTTAAACATCATTGGTATCGAGGCGTCGATCTGTGCCCGGATTGCGCTCAGCTCCGCCTGCGGTGCCGCGACGTGCACAGCACGCGCGGCCGCCTCCGGATCCTGTTGCGTCAGCACCATCGCTTGCCGCAGCACCTTAAGGAACCGACGAACCACATCAGGGCGCTCCGCCAGCACCTTGTTCGTAGCCACGATGGTCTGTGAGTAGCCTTCATAACCATGTTCTGCCCAGGTGATGACCTTGATCTGTTTCCCCGTCGAGGCCAGCAGCGGAACAAGACCCGGCGCGGTCGTCAACATCAGCAGGACGCCGTCGGCCTGTCCCGTCGCCAGCATTCCGGGTAAGACGTTCGAGCTGGCGCGCTTGATCTTGACGTCGGCAGGATCGACGCCGTTCATTCTCAAGAAGATGGGCCATATCTGGTTGCTTCCCGAAGTAGGTGTCGTGCCGATCGTCCGACCTACGGTGTCCTTGAGCGTGGATATTCCACTGCTGGTCGTGGTCACCAGCGAATCCATCTGTTTCGTGAAAAAGGGCATCACGGCTGTTACCGGAATGGACCCCTCGGCTTTCGAGTACAGATAGACGTCCATCGTCACTTCGCCGATATCGACACTCCCAGTTCCCAGCCGAGTGAGAACATCGGCACTTCCACGACCACCGAGTATCTTCACATCGAGATTTTCTGCGGCGAAAAGCCCCTTCTCAAGCGCAAGAAATGCCGGGGCGCGCTCGCCGCCAGGAAGCCAACCCAGTTGAAAGGTGAGTTGATCGGCGGCGCTGGCGCCTGCTACTCCAGAAAGGCCAAGCGTCAAGGCTGCGAATAAAACTCGGATCATTTCATTCCCCCGTCCAATGTGGTGGCTTTACAGGCAACTCTCATGCCAGCAGCATCGCCTGCGCTGCGTGCCAGTGACATCCCGGGACGATTAAGGCCGAAAAGACTCGATCCTTCAAGAACACTTACACTCTTTCACCCTTTTGGAAGAGAGCAGTATCCTGACGTCTGACCTCTGCCTTTTTGGTTATGACCGCTGCGAGCAGCGCAAAGTCAGTCGGTTATGGATTCTCGATAAACCGCCGGAGTGGTTCCGAGCAGCGCCGACAGGACACCAGGCTGGCCAAGATCCGCTAGCATGATGTTGTGGTGAAGATTCTTCTCGCCAATGATGGGTGACAACGGCGAAGACGTGCGATTCATGATCGGATTGAGCGAACCGACCTCGTTGTAAATTCATCGCAGTCATGCGCGCCGCCGCGCCCGACCCTCGCCGAGCGTCTAAATTGCGGATTCGGACCACCTGCTCATGGAGGAGTTTGATGGGGCAGCGTGACACAAAATCGGAAATTGCGATGCCTGCACACTAACCGGTTCTCGGCAAGCTGCATTTGGTAACTCAACTCCATGATTGCTTCAAAAGTTGCGGAGCGGCATATAGGCCCCCTAATCGTGACGGCGTTTCTATCCAAGTGCGCCGCACGCCGGTGAATACGGCCGCATGGCAAGCCGAATCCCACCATATCATTCGGGCGCGCAGCATCCCCCGATTCGACCTCACTTGATAGCCGGATTGAGCTTGCGACAATGACAAATGGGTTTGACCGCTTGGCTCTTCGCAACGGCTTGTGGAGGCGCTTTGCAATGTTGGAGAATTGCGGGGCTACACAGTTAATAATAGTCTGTTCGTACGAAGTAAATAATGAAGGACCGCCGCTAAATATAACCGCCGCTAAATATTAGTCCCAGCGACGAAGAGAGGATCGGGATGGCAGGTGATCTGGAAATTGGCTGCACCTATAATTTTCTTCAACCGCACGAAGAGGTAGCTCCATTACGCCGCTTCGAAATGGTGCGTGACACTGTGTGTTCGACTACATTAACTGGTTGCCGCCAGGTCGCATCCTGAAGGAATGCATGCAGGCCGCCGAAAGGACCGGTATCCCCATGACAACCGGGAATTGTGGGCATCAGCTCTGCCTATGCGAGCCTGGTTTTTTCATTTCTGTCGTTCATCGTTGCGGTTCCGTCCGCCATCAAGGTGTTCAACTGGACCGCTGCGCTTTACCGCGGGCACATCTCATTCGAAGCGCCGATGCTCTACGCGATGAGCTTCCTCGGACTGTTCACGATCGGTGGCCCGACGGGTCTGTTCCTCGCCTCGGTGCCGATCGACGTCCATGTCACTGACACCTATTTCGTGGTCGCCCATTTCCATTTCATCATGGTCGGCGGCAGCGTCTCCGCATTCTTTGCAGGCCTGCATTTCTGGTGGCCGAAGATTACCGGGCGCATGTACCACGAAAGCTGGGCGAAATTTTCCGCCGTCACCACCTTCGTCGGCTTCATGGTCACGTTCTTCCCGCAGTTCATCATGGGATACGAGGGCATGCCGCGGCGCTACCACGTCTATCCCGACGTCTTCCAGACCTATCACGTCATCTCGACAGCCGGCGCGCTCATCCTCTCGATCGCCTACCTGTTTCCGTTGTTCTATTTGCCGTGGTCGCTCCGCCACGGCGATCGCGCCGGCAACAATCCCTGGGCGGGGGCGACGGGCCTGGAATGGACCACGCCCTCCCCCGCCGCCGAAGGAGAATTTCTCGCGCATTCCGCATGTCGATTCCGGGCCTTACCAATACCACGAGAAGGGCCACTCGGCGGACCTCGAAGGACGCGAACCGCACCGCGACCAGCGCGAGGGACCATGAGCGAGACATCCCCAGCCTTGCGCGAGCCCTGGCCCGATCTGGCGCGTCAGCGCGAAGGCGTGTCGTTCGGCGTGTGGGCTTTTCTCGCCAGCGAAGCGCTGTTCTTCGGCGGCCTTTTCCTCGGCTATACGGTCTACCGCAATCTCTATCCCGGGGCGTTCCTGACCGCCGCGCGCGAGACCGACATCTTCTACGGTACGCTCAATACAGCCATCCTGCTGACCAGCAGCCTCACCATGGCGGTCGCCGAACGCGGCGCGCAGCAAGGTCTTCGGCGCATGGCGCTGTGGTGCCTGGCCGTCACGTCATCAACATGGCGATCGCGGCCGCCAAGGTGGCGCTCATCCTGCTTTTCTTCATGAAGCTTCGGTCGTCGAGTGCGCTGGTTCGTCTAGCATCCCTGGCTGGATTGTTCTGGCTGGTATTCATGTTCGCGCTCACGGCGGGCGATTATCTGACGCGCCAATGATCGAACTTATCGATGGCCGTTAATAGGGCCGTATCGTCACCTGTCGCGTCTACAGGCTGCGACAGCGCTCACCAACGCAGCGCCGCCTGCGAGTGCGATCAACGCCCCGGCAGCCCGCAGCCACGCGGGATTGAACGGAAACGCCCGAGGACTCGATCTATTATCGAATCGTCCGTGCGTTCCAGGATCGCCCTGACCTGCTTCAAACAGATTGTCAGGCCGACCTTGGTCGGCCATTTGGTTAGTCGTTTCGCTCCGCTTTCCCCCTTTGGCCAAATAGCGGTCGGCAATCGATGGCGCCAGCATCTGCGCCATGATCGCTTTGACGGTCGAATGACCAAGCCAATATTCACGCGGCGTCTCATGGACAGCCCGAACAACAGCGTCCCCAACCGTCTCCGGTTGAAAGATCGGTTTCACCGGAGCGACCTTGTATGAGAGCTTATTCCGAGCCCAATCGAACTGCGGAGTATTGACCGCCGGCAAGTGGATCAGCGTCAGCCTAACGTTGCTATGCTCATAGAGCAGTTCGCATCGAAGTGAATCCACAAAGCCCCTGACCGCAGCTTTGGCGGCACAATAGGGGCCTTGAAAGGGAATTGACCGATAAGCCAACGCAGATCCGATGCAGATGATAACCCCGCGATTGCGCGGCCGCATGTGCTTCAATGCTGCAAGCGTTCCATGGACCTGCCCCAGGTAAGTTACGCGCGTGACCTGATCAAACTCGGCAGGTGTGACGCTCGCGATACTGGCGTATATCGTCACCATCGCGTTGTTGACCCAGACATCGATGCGGCCAAGCTCGGTCTCAACTCGATCGGCTGCCTGCATGATAGCATCCGCATCCGCCACATCCGCCCGGATCGCAAGCGCCCGCCCGCCAGCAGCCTCGACGTCGCGCGCCGCACTCGCAAGTCCTTCTTCGCCCCGCGCGATAAGAGCCACTTGCCATTTTTGCTCGCCGAATGCCAACGCAATGGCTCGGCCGACACCGGCGCTCGCGCCGGTAACGACGACGGTCCTAGCACTCATCATTGAGATCCTCTTCTCGCCTGGAACGGCCGCACAGCCGCTCAGCGCCGGAGCTACATGGCTCCGTCGCGCCAAACCGGTGACGCCAGGTCGTAATCTGAAGATGCCCCCCTCGTGAGGACGGCAAGGTTTGCCGTGGGTCGCGCTGGTAATGCAAAGGTCCCGCAGATCAGGACCGCAGAACGCCACCATGGTCGGATTGCGGACAGGAAGTTCGACAACCCGATCAAGAGTTCCGTCCGGGGCGTAGCGGTGGAGCCGCCCTCCACCATGGATGGCGCTCCAATAACAACCTTCTGCGTCGAAGGCGCCTCCGTCGGGTACGCCAATCTCCTCGGCCACCTCGGCAAAGACTTTCTTGTCCCTGAGCCTCCCCCTGACCAGGTCAAAATTGCATGCATAAATTCGGCCCTCGCGCGAGTGCGCGAAGACGAATTGCTTTCCATCTGGACTCCAGGCGAAGCCATTGTGGAGGAGACTCGGTTCCTCGTGTTTTACCAAGCCCCCGCCGTGTGTCAGGGAGTAAAGACAGCCCTTGACGGGCTTCGATGAGGCATCCCCCTGCGGATCAAACATTGTTCCGAGCCATAGTCGTCCGCTTGGATCGCAGTCGCCTTCATTGAAGCGATGCGTGCGCGGGTCAAACGGCGGATCATACAATTTTTTCAATGCGCCATCGGAAAAGCGCAGGCCGAAGACACCGCTCCTCAGTCCAACGATGGCGCCCTTGCCATCGGGATAGAGCGCATAGCCGCCTATTTCACTCGGTAGGTTCCAGGAATTCGTCGCCCGCGAATTGAGTTCGGTGCGATGAAGCGCAGGAGCGCGAACGTCAATCCAATAAAGAGCACCCTGCTCTTCGACCCAGATCGGGGACTCGCCGAGCACTGCTTTCGCATCAAGAATGAGTTCGATTTTGTTATCGAGCGATTTCATTGAGAAACATGAGTCGCCTTGCAGCTGCGACATTCAAACACAGTATATTGCCCACCTCTATTCCAAACGTTTCGCTCCGCAATTGGTTGCTGAGGGCCGGCTCGCGTCCACCCTGTTCCTCAGCCTCTGCGGAAGATTAATTTACTGTAATTCTTCTCACTTCGAACCCTCCGGAGGCGAACGTTTTTGCGCGCCGTCCGTTGAACTTAGCGCGGGCAAGAAGAACAACCCAGCAGCGGGCATGAGGACTGACAGCATGAGTAGGAACGTCAGCGAGTACATCTGGCATCGTTTGTCCGAATGGGGTCTCAAGCGTGTTTACGGCTACCCGGGTGATGGCGTCGGCGGACTGGACGTCGCTCTGGAGAAGGCTAAGGGTTTCATGGAATACGTGCAGGTTCGCCATGAAGAGATGGCGGCCTTCATGGCTTCCGCCCACGCCAAGTTCACAGGTCAGGTCGGTCTTTGTTATGCGACGTCAGGGCCGGGCGCGATCCATCTCCTCAACGGCTTGTACGA
>DASXYI010000055.1:0-7702 GCA_036502605.1 Steroidobacteraceae bacterium | reverse complement strand
GGCGACATGCTCGGCACAGGCGACGCGCACACGGCGTTATCAAACAGTTGTCACGGTAGCGCCGTTGGGCTGCATCATTCAGGAATAGCGATCGGTCTAGCTTTTGACGCGCAAGCGTCGGCGCAGCGGTTCATACCAGTCATGGCGGCCGGTATCTTCGATCGCCATAATCCACCCGATGTCGAATGAGAGCTTCGACACTTCGAGTTCTCGCATCGCCGCGATACGCAGCTCGTCTTTTGTCAAGAACTTCGGCTGATTGTTCTGCATGAATGGAAGCAGCCAGCCACGACAGCGCCGCCGCTCCGCATCGGCTCTTTCCGTGAGCATCTGACTTCGGCTCTTCGTCATCGCACACACAAGATATTCATGCGTCGAACTTAGTTTCGAAAGGAATATGGCTTAGTAGAGCCATTTCCGATACGTCGCACCAGATTACTTTCGCGCTCAACCAATTTGGGGTCCTGTGATGGCTTCATGTTACAATTTGAATTTCAAGCAAGGGAAGAGTGTTGCAGTTCAGCGTCGAATTCGCCCCTTCACCGGACAGGTCGAGGGCCCGGTCTAGGCTCTTAGTATATATACGTCGCAAAAGAGATGTTGCACTAAACCGCTACGCGGTAGGCGCCCCGCGGATAGGGGAGTCGCAAGGACGCAATGAAACGAGCTTGCTGAACGCGGTTTACTCAATGTCCGCTGTTCACCCGATAGCGACCGGATAGCGGACCCGCCGCACCGACAATCTTGGGGCCGGCATCCGAAAACCTTCACAGAAGCTGACTTTGCAGGCGGCGCCGGCATTGCTATTTGCCACTGGCGAACGACTTGACGACCCCGTGAGCGCACTCGACGAATCGTTCGACTATCGGGCTCAAGGTTCGATTTTTCAGGGTCAAGATCACGACGAGCCATGGCCGTGACGGCATATCGACCGGCAGCATTCTCAATGTGGATCGATCGGGAGCGAGGCGCAGCACCGACCGCGGGACGGCCGTGATGAAGCGGCCGCGGGAAGACAGCTTCGCACGCAGATCCATCGCATAGGTCACCAGACTTGTTCTCGGACCCTCCAGACCCCGCGCCTTAAAGGCCTCAATGACGCGGGCATGTGCCAACGTGCCGGGCGGCGATAAAATCCAGGGCTCGTCGATAAGATCGGCAAGATCGATCTTGCGGCGGCGTGCCCACGCGCTGCTCGCGCCGGCTACGACGACCAGGGGATCGTCGAAGAGAACTTCGACATTCAGGTCTTCCACTGAGTAACCCGGTAGAAGCGGGGTTGGTATTCGCGCGAGGACGAGGTCGTGCGTTCGCTCGCGAAGTCCGCCGAACTTAAAGGCCGGCGACGGCACGATGTCCGTGCGCATCACCACGCGAGGATACTTTTCGGAGAACTGCGCGATCATCTCCGGAAGGACGGTGGCTAGCGACTCGGGATATCCAATGGCAAGTTCGCCCGCTGTGGAATCGGACAGGAATTCGATGTCCCCGATAGCCTGCCGCAGTTCGTCGAATACCACCCGGCCGCGCGCGAGCAGCACGCCGGCGTAGACCGTCGGCTCGACCCCGCGCGAGCTACGATCGAAAAGCCGGACGCCCAAAGAATGCTCTAGCTCGGCGATCACCTGCGACACGGCGGGCTGGGACACCCTGAGCTGCGCTGCCGCCTTGGCGAGGCTGCCCGCTTGCGCGACGGCAAAGAACACGCGCAAGTCCCGCAGCCGCAGGCGCCGGCCGATGTGATCGTCCCAGTCGGCTATCTTGGCCATAAGCAGGCGCTTTGATCGGCCAAACCAATTTCGGAGTTCCTCTTATATTGCGGGACGCCTATGGTTGCAATCACGCCGCATCAGAACGGCCATTGCCGAGCAGACCCATCTTCGGTGGCGGAGGGAATACGGCCATGCAGTCTCAAAGGCAGCTTTTGGCTTCGCTCACCATCCTTCTTGCCATTGCAAATGCTGATACCGCGATAGCGCAAACCTATCCGTCGCGGCCGGTACGGATGGTGGTCACTTCGGCCGCTGGCAGTGCACCTGACATCATCGCGCGCCTGATCGGGCAAAGGCTGTCGGAACGACTCGGCCAGCCCTTCGTCATCGAGAACAGGTCGGGCGGTGGCGGCAACATCGGCACCGAGGCCGTCGTGAACTCGAAGCCCGACGGATATACGCTGCTGATGGTCGCCACAAACAACGCGATCAACGCGACACTCTACGACAAGCTCAATTTCAATTTCGTCCGCGACATCGCGCCGGTCGCGGGCGCGATGCGCTCGCCCAACGTGATGGTGGTGAACCCGTCAGTTCCAGCCAAGACTGTTCCCGAACTCATCACCTACGCCAAGGCCAATCCCGGCAAACTCAATATGGCATCTTCGGGTAGCGGGACCTCGCCCCATCTCGCCGGTGAGTTGTTCAAAATGATGGCCGGCGCCGACATCACTCACGTGCCATATCGCGGCGCTGGCCCAGCGCTGACCGACCTGCTCGGCGGACAGGTGCAGATCATGATCCCTTCCACGACCGCCTCGGTCCCGTACATCAAGTCTGGCAAGCTTCACCCGCTAGCGGTGACAACTTCGACGCGCCTGGAGGTGCTACCTGACATCCCGACCGTGGGAGAGTTTGTGCCGGGCTACGAGGCAAGCGGCTGGTTCGGCGTTGGCGCACCCAGAAACACGCCCGGTGAGTTCGTCGACAAACTGAACAGGGAGATCAACGGAATTCTTGCCGAGCCCGCGATCAAAGACCGGATTGCCGATTTGGGCGGCACGGTACTTGCTGGCTCGTCCGCCGATTTCGGGAAGCTCATCGTGGACGAAACAGAGAAGTGGGCCAAGGTGGTCAGGTTCGTGGGAATCAAGCCGGACTGATTCGGGTCAAGCACGTCCATAAGTTCCGCTTCCGCGAATCCGCCACATGTCGGCTCAGGGTCAGAATCGGAAATGCCTACCGTGAGCAAATGTCGTCCGATGTCACTCCAGCAGCTGACATCGCGATCATGGGCGCCATCCTGCTCGCCGGCTTAGGCGTGACGCCCGAGCGCGGCGGTGTCGGCATCGAGATGACGGCCGCGCATGCCGGCGCCGCTGGCCTCGACGTCGCCGAAGTCTTCCGCTGGGTCTTCGTGGCGGGCTTGGTCTTTGCCGTCATCGCGATGGCTGCCATCATCCTGATGGAAGAGCGCCCGCTGCACGGCCCCCGCCGCCAAGGTAACGCCGCCGGTGGTGCCGGACGCGGCGCCGGCGGAGTAGGGGCGAGAGCTTCGCTTACGGTGGCGTAGGGCAAAGGTGCAAAAGAGTTGCGCGGCCCCGCCCATGATACTAATTTGCATTGCGAACGGGATATGCAGGCTCCCGATTAGACGGCTCCGTCCAAGCTCTGCGTGACGCTCGATATTTCGAGGAGGTTACGCAATGGACGGCCGTCATCCGATTACAACGCCATACAAGGTCGCGATCCTCTGGCGCGGGGACGCTCAAGCCCGCAACGTCGCGACGCCGCAAAACAATCGCTTCCACCGAATCGTTGAAGAGTTGGCGCTGCTGGGCATTCATGCAGAGCCCGCGGTCTATGACGAGTCGTTCGCGGACGAGGTGCAAGGGCAATTGCTGACCGCCGATGCCGTTCTGGTGTGGGTCGATCCAATCCACCAAGGCAAGACCCGTGCTCTGCTCGATCCTCTCTTGCGCGATGTCGCCGCGCGTGGACCATGGGTGAGCACACATCCCGACGTGATCCTCAAGATGGGCGTGAAGGAGGTTCTCGTTCGCACAAAGCATCTCGGGTGGGGCGCCGACACGCATCTCTACCGCAGTGCCAACGAATTCGCGGATGCCTTCCCGCGGCGGCTGGCGTCATCAGGCCCGCGTGTCGTTAAGCAAAATCGGGGCAACGGTGGTCAGGGAGTCTGGAAAGTCGAGCTCATCTCGGACGGGACGAAGCGCGCAAGCCTCGTGCGCGCGTTGCATGCGCAGCGCGGTAGCATTCCCGAAGACATTCCGCTGCAGGATTTCATCGCCCGCTGCACGCCGTATTTCGCCTCCGGGGGTTGCATGGTCGATCAGCCTTTTCAACCGCGGCTGCCCGATGGGATGATCCGCTGCTACATGGGCGCCGACAAGGTCGTCGGGTTCGGACATCAGCTCATCAAAGCGCTGATCCCGCCGCCGCCCGAAGGGCCTGACTCCCCTGAGGCGCAACCCGGTCCGCGCATCATGCACGGACCTGACGCGGCGCAGTTCCAAAAGCTCACGGCCAAGATGGAAGATGAATGGGTGCCGCAGATGATGCAGGTGCTCGGGATCGACGCCGCTTCCCTGCCGATCATCTGGGATGCCGATTTCCTGTATGGGCCGCGCGACGCCGCAGGCGAGGACAGCTATGTCTTGTGCGAGATCAATGTGAGTTCGTGCTTTGCAATTCCCGACCAGGCGTCCGCGGCAATTGCTCGGTTGACGGCGAGGCGACTGCAGGATGCACGACAGATCAATGCGCTAAAGCATGATCGGGGCACTGGCGCACTTCCACCGTCACATGCGAGAGACCGGCAAGGTCACTAAGCTTCTTCTTGTAGGCATCCGGCGGCTCAGGGTGATCGGAAAGGATGGAGACAATCGCGGCTGCGTGTCCCGGTCCCACGCGCCAAAGATGGAGGTCGGTGACGCGGTCGCCGCCGGTCTCCAGAAGTGCACGGATGCGCTGCAAAAGCCCTTGCTGCGGCACCGTATCGAGCAATACCGCACCGGACGAACGGATCAGACTGACGGCCCAGGAGACGATAACACCGGCACCGACGATTCCGACGAGCGGATCGATCCAGACAAAGCCAAAATGCCATGCTGATAGCAGCGCGCCGATCGCCAGCACGGACGTTAAGGCATCGGCCAGGACGTGGATATAAGCCGCGCGCATGTTGTGATCCTCATGCGCGGGCGAAGCGTGATCGTGGACGTGATGGACGTCCGGCCCGGCATCCGCGTGGTGGGCATGGCCGTGGTGATCCTCTCCTCGCAACAGCCACGCGCTGAGCACGTTTACGGACAATCCCAGCACAGCGATGACAACCGCCTGCTGATAGTCGATTTCGACCGGATGCAGGAGACGCGTCACAGATTCGTAAGCGATGATCACCGCGATCATGGCCAGGATCAGCGCGCTCGAATACCCGGCTAGCTCGCCGAGCTTGCCGGTGCCGAAAGAAAAGCGCGCATCATCCGCGCGATGTCGTGCGAAACTATAGGCCAGCGCCGCTATCGCCAGCGCGGAGGCATGCGTCGACATATGCCAGCCGTCGGCCAGGAGGGCCATCGAGCCGAACATCGTCCCACCGGCGATTTCGGCGACCATCATTGCCGTCGTCAGCGCGACGACCAGCCATGTCCGCCGTTCATGACGTTCATGGTGTGCGCCCAGAAACGCGTGGGTGTGCTGCCAGCGTGCGATCGAATGGGTGTGCATCAATGGCCCCTGCGAAAGAAGTCTTCCTTACATAGTACAAAAGCGCCAAAATCCAATCTGCGCCTCCCTCTTGCGGCTTGCCATTGACTTGGTAGGTCGTATATTGGCGGTTAAGGGGAAACGCAGGCTCCCCATCAGACGGGCTCCGTCCAAGCTCTGCGCAACACTCGAACGTCTCGAGGCGATTGCGCATGGACAGAACGATCCCCAAAATCCTTTCTATGGATTTGGCCGATTGCGTTGGCTCGGCCGATGCACCATTGGTCGTGGACGTTCGCTCTACGGACGAACTGCACGCTATCGACCGTCTAATTCCCGGCGCCATCCACCGGTTGCCGGAAGACGTGGCCGCTTGGTGGCGCGAACTGCCATCCGGCTGCGGGATTGTAGTTTGCGACAGCTCTGGCGGCGAATCCAGTCTGCGCGTCGCCGAGACGTTACAGCAATATGGGACCGATGCCGGTTATCTGGTTGACGGATTTGTCGGCTGGTACGAACGGGGCTTTCCGACCCGACGCGTGGTGAACGCAAACGTGGACAAGTGGGTGACGCGTGAACACCCGAAGATCGATCGTATCGCTTGCCCCTGGATGGTCCGCCGTTTCATCAATCCACTCGCCGAATTCCTCTACGTGTCACCAAACGAAGTTGCGGCCCATGCGGAAGCAACGGGAGCCACCCCCTACGACGTCAAAGATGCTCGGTTCGGGCATGTCGGCGACCGCTGCTCGTTCGATGCCATCATACGAACATTCGAGTTGAATGACCCAGCGCTGGATCGTTTGGCCTTGATTGTGCGCGGCGCTGACACCTCGCGCCCTGACCTCGCTGCACAATGTGAGGGCCTAATGGCCATTTCACATGGACTGTCGGCCAACTTTCCGGACGATCACACGATGCTCACGCACGGAATGGTTCTCTATGACGCGCTCTACACCTGGTGCCGGAATCAGGCCTGAAGGTTGGCGCGAGCGGAACTTCGGAACGAAGAAACATCAAGGGCTTTGTGAAGAGTGTTAGGGGGCGGAGACAAGCGAAGGAGGAGAAAAATGCGTCATGCGAACATTCTAGTGTTGGTGTGTGCTGTCGCGGCAATGGCCCCGGCTGCGTACGCCCAGGGCATCGACTGGCAAAAAGTCGATGCGGCCATCGGCCGGAGCGCGGCCGTCTCTGGAGACGTCCACCGCTATGGCTTTCCGCGAACCGACCTTCAGGTGAAGGTCGATGACGTCGCCATTAAGCCGGGTCTCGCGCTCGGCGGCTGGACGGCATTCAAGCCGACGCACGACGGCGCAATGGTCATGGGCGACGTGGTCCTGCTCGGCAACGAGATCAATCCTGTGATCAGCAAGCTGCAGGCGGGCGGTCTGGAAGTCACGGCAATCCACAACCATCTGCTACGCGCCGAACCGATGACGTTCTACCTGCACGTCGGTGGTCACGGCGATCCCCTGAAGATGGCCACGACCATTCACGACGCACTTGCCACCACCAAGACGCCGATGACCGCACCGGCCGCCGGGACGCCGCCGGCTATTGATCTCGATACGGCGCAGCTCGATCAGATTATCGGCGTCAAGGGCTCCAACAATGGCGGCATCTATGGCTTCGCGGTGCCGCGCCGTGATCCCGTCAAGGAGGACGGGATGGAGATTGCCCCCGCCGGCCCCATGGGGGTGGCGACGGGCATCAACTTCCAGCCGACCGGTGGCGGCAAGGCGGCGATCACCGGCGACTTCGTGATGATCGGTGAAGAGGTCAATCCGGTGATCTTGGCGCTGCGCAGCAATGGCATCGAGGTGACCGCTCTGCATAGCCACATGATTGGTGAACAGCCCCGGCTGTTCTTCATGCATTTCTGGGCGAACGAGGACGCTCTGAAGCTGGCAAAGGGCCTGCGCGCCGCAATCGACAAGACCGCGAGCAAAACAAACTGATGACATTGCCGGGATGAGTTGCCTGCTCGGCTCATCCGGTCGCCTCTGGGCACGGCGCCATCCTGCTCGCCGGCTTAGGCGTCACGCCCGAGCGCGGCGGTGTCGGCATCGAGATGACGGCCGCGCATGCCGGCGCCGCCGGCCTCGACCGTCGCCGAAGTTTTCCGCTGGGTCTTCGTGGCGGGCTTGGTCTTTGCCGTCATCGCGATGGCCGCCATCATCCTGATGGAAGAGCGCCCGCTGCACGGCCCCGCCGCCAAGGTAACGCCGCCGGTGGTGCCGGATGCGGCGCCGGCGGAGTAG
>DASXYI010000054.1:0-182009 GCA_036502605.1 Steroidobacteraceae bacterium | reverse complement strand
ACTTGCAGTTTTGAGCCTGGCAGGATTGCTCCGGTGGGCATCGAATCCCCGGCCGGCCCTCGGCACGACGCTCGTCCTGGTCCTCGGGCTAACGCCGCTTCCGCTGCTGCTCATGTCGGTTGCCTACGATCTGAACATGCCCGGGTTCTGGTACGTCAGCTGTGCCGTCGCTGTGTACGCGATCCTGTATTTGGTGCGCGGATTGCGGGCGGTCACCGGCCGAACCCAACGCGGAGCGGCTCTCGCCGGCGTCGTTTTCATCGTGGTATTCATTGGGCTGAGCGATGCGGTTGATGCGATTCCCGGCGTGTGGAATCCGCGCGATCCGGACTTTTCCGTGTCCGATGACCTGCTGGCTGCACGTGAGGCGGCACTGTTCGAGCAGGCGGATCGAATCGACGAGGCGCTCGAGTCCGTTCATCGTGAGGGTTCCGCGCATCCCGAAGCGTTCTTCCTTGGCTTTGCCGGGGTCGGCGATGAGAAGGTGTTTGCGCAGGAAATCGATCTGGCTTCCCGCGTCGTGGGGCAGCGGTTCGACATCGGCGACAGGCATCTATCGCTGATCAACGACGAACGCGATCTCGAGCGTGCTCCGCTGGCGAGCGTGTCCGGATTGAAGTACGCGCTGCAGGGACTCGCCTCACGCATGGATCTGGATAACGATGTGCTGTTCTTCGCGATTTCCTCGCACGGCTCGGAGGACCCCGTCATCGCCGTCTCCAATTCGCAATTTCCGCTCAAGGGCCTCACGGGCGAGGATCTCGTCGGCGCTTTGCATGAGTCGGGCATAAAATGGCGCGTGATCATCATTTCCGCGTGCTATGCGGGCGGTTTCCTCGATTCATTGCGCGATGCTCGAACCGTCGTCATCACCGCAGCGGCCGCCGATCGTGCTTCCTTCGGGTGCTCGAATGACAGCGAGCTGACCTACTTCGGCGAGGCCTTCTACCGGGATGCGTTGCCGGGCGCGCGGTCGCTGCGCAGCGCCTTCGACGCGGCAAAGACGGCGATCGCCGCGCGCGAGCGCCGCGAACACGTCACGCCGTCGAATCCGCAGGCTTACTTCGGTTCTGAGATCGAGTCGAAGCTGGCTGCGATGGGTGCGGCGGAGCGCTAGAAGCCGGCCGCGATGCTAGCTAGTACGAGTTCGCGTATTCGAAGGTGTTCAGGCGCGCGATCGATTCGGTGATCTTGCGATGCAGCTCTTCAAAGCCGGTGCTCAAGGTCGCAATCGCGCCGACATCGACCGGCTCCGTGCCGTAGAACCGATCGCGCAGCTCGCTGAGCAGTTGATCGCAGGCCGCGACGGTCTCGTGCGTCTGGCCGACGAATCGCTCGCACTCGTCGGGGGCACGCACAGGCCGGGGATTCAAGTGCGTGAGCCGCTGCATGAGCACGTCGATCGTGAAGCGACTGATTTTCAAGTCCCTGGCTAAATCGAACAACTCTGTGGGCATGTTGTCTCTCCGGGTGCGCCTTTGACCGCCGTTCATGTAAGGGACATCGGCTGTCCTGGCCTTAAATTGCGCGCAGCGAGGGCCGCATTCGGTGACTGCGGTCGCATCTCGCAAGATCGTCTTGCCAAAATAACAAGTTTTCAGGGTAGCCCTTACATGGGCTGCCGGCAGTCCATCAAGCGGCGAAGCTTTTGTCTGCGTTGGACGACGGGACTCTCAGCCTATTGCGGTGCGCTTTTTCTTCTCCACATCGTCGAAAGGCAGCGTGTGCGCGACGGCCGGTCCTTTGACATTCTTGCCGCGAATTTCCACACGCGTACCGTGAACCGCGACCGGCACGTCGAGGCGCGCGATGGCCATCGATTTGCCGGTCAGCGTCGAGACCATGGCGCAGGTAATGACGCCGACTTTCTTGTCTCCAATATAGGCCGCATCGCCCATGTCGGCCGGCACCTTGCCGTCTACGGCCAACCCGAAGATCTTGAAACGTTCCTTGCCCTTGAGGCGAGCATGCGCGTCGGCGCCGCGGAAATCGTTCTTGCCGGGACTCACCGTGAAGTCGAGACCCAATTCCCACAGGCTGTCGCCCGGCGGATCGCGCTCGAACGGATACATCTGAGACATGTCGTAGGGATAGAACAGCAAAGAACTCTCGACGCGCAGATAATCCAAAGTCGTGAAACACGCGGAGATGATCCCCATGGATTTTCCTTCGCTGAGTACCGTATCCCAGATGAGTCCGGCATCCTCGCCCTTGCAGAAGATTTCGTAGCCGCGCTCGCCGGTATATCCGGTGCGAGAGATCAACACCGGTCGGCCGAACAGCGTCGTCGGCACATGGTGAAAGTATTTGAGGTCGCGGATGCCGGGCACGTGCTTGGCCAGGAAATCGACGGCGATGGGTCCTTGCAGCGACAGATCATGCAAGTCGTCATCGACCATGATCGCCGCATTGCGGCCGACGACATAGCCGGTCAACGTCTCATGACCTGCGCCGCTGCCATGTACGACCATCCACGAGTTGGGGCCGGTGCGGTAAAGAATGCAATCCTCGATGAAATGTCCGGCTTCGTTCAGCATGCAGGCATAGGCGGATTTGCCGGGATAGATCTTGCTGACGTCGCGGGTGGTGACGTAGTTGAGCACGGCACTCGCGTGCGGGCCAACCAGGTGTAGTTTCTTGAGCCCCGACACATCCATCAAGCCCGCCTTGGTGCGGATTGCGACGTGGTCCTCAGCCACGTCTTTCGCATAGGTCCACGCGGTGCCCATGCCGTTCCAGTCCTCGAGCTTGGATCCGAGTGCCCGATGCCGATCTGCCAAAACCGTGTGCCGCCAAGTGAGTGCCATGTAATGCTCCTGATGTCTATTCCGGCGCGGTGCCGGGCGTGGTGGGAGTGCCGTCGTCGTAGGGCGCCAACCACTCGACCACGGCATCGCGGTAGCGGGTCAGGCCCTTGTAGTCGACGAGGGCAGGGTGCAAGTTCTTGAGCACTCGGTGCACGCGCCGCGCCCATTTGGGAACGGTTGCGAGTTCGCGCATGCTGATGAGGTAACAGCGTATGCCGAACACGATGGCGTTGCTGCGCGGCAGGCGCCACAGGCCCTGCAGTTCCACTCGTAAGTGGACCAGATCGCCCGCGTTCTGCGCGGTCACGGTGGTGCGGTCGGGACCCCACTTGGGGTAATTTTCGGGCGACGTGTCGAGCCGAGGGTGAATGGTCATGGTCCAGTTCAGCCGCCGCACCGGCTGACCCAACCGCAAATTCAGCAAATATTTCAGCGCTCGATCGAACACATGCATCTCATGCGCCAGTGGCACCGGCCCATGCCACTCTTTGAAAGTCATGCCCATGTCGAAGTCCAACGACCAATCGGCCTGGGTCGTGACCACGCCGGCCTCGGTCCACAGATCGTTTTCGCGCTGATCCATCACGACGAAGTCGCCTTGCGCCTGGCGCCCGATGTAGTCGAGCGGCTGGCGCGGCAAGGTGTCGACGTCGCCGAAAATGAATTGCTGGTCGAGGCCCAATGGCCGGTTGATCCAGTGCCAGCGATTGCCGCGCTTGGCAAGCGAGAAATGCGCGGGATAGTCGCGCGCCAGGGATTCCATGATGAGTTCGAGGCAGTCCCACTGAGCGCTCAGCATATGCGCCAGCGCCTGGAAACGCAGCGGCTCCGCCGCCAGGACCAATTCGCGCTCGCGGCATTCGGCGACGTAATGTTCATCGACGTCGAAGGCGAATTCCACGACCGAACCCTTGGGACCGGACACATGCGGTTCGATGTTCACCGAATACATGTATTCGTCTTCGGGAAAGGGCAGAGGAAAACGGCGAATCGCCTGCCCGCTGTTGCAAAAGCTGAAATCGTCTCTGAATGTCTCGTCCGGCTTGAATGCTTGCCATGCGCTTCGCGCAGAATCTAACGGGGTCGAGGCGACCCCGTCCGTTTGGCCGCGCGAAGCGCGCGAGGAAAGATCTTGACTGCCGTTCATACTGATCTCCTACAGGTCGAGCACGAGGTGCTTGCAGCGTGCCCGAGACACGCAGGGCATGATGTTCTTGCCTTTCGCCTTATCCGCGTCCGATAAGAAATGATCGTTGTGCACCAGCTCGCCGTCCAATTCGAGAACGCGGGTCTGACAAAAGCCGCAGACGCCGCCACGGCATAGATAAGGGACTTCGACGCCCGCGGCCTCGATGCTCTCCAATAGGCTCTGGTCCGGTGGAACGTGGACGGTCAATTTCGCGCGCGCCAGGAAAACCTCGAAGGCATCGCCCACGGGCGGTGCGCTGAACTGCTCCCAGTGAATGTGACTGCCGGGCCAACCGCAGGCCTTCGCGGTCGCGACCACCCGGTCGATGAGTCCTGCCGGTCCGCAGACGTACACATGCGTGCCGAGAGGCTGATTGGATAACAGACCGTCGAAGTCGATGGCCTGGCCTTCGCTGTCGTAGTACATTTTCAGGCGTTCGCCCTCGCGCTCGCGCAGGCGGCTCAAGAAGGCCGCGTGTTCCGGCGACCGCACCGAATAATGCAGTTCATAGGGCACAGCGGCTCCGTGAAGATCTTCGATCTGCGCGAGAAACGGCGTGATGCCGATGCCGCCGGCGATCAGCACGTGCTTCCGGGCGATCTTGTCGAGCCCGAACAGGTTCACCGGGTGCGCGATTTCCAGGCGGCTGCCCACCTGCACCTTGTCGTGCATGAAATGCGATCCGCCGCGGGATTCCTCCATGCGGCGCACGCCGATTTCATAGTGGTCGAGATCGCGCGGCGAACTCAGCAGCGAGTAGGGATTCCGGTGCATGCGCAGGGCGCCGCGCATGACGACGATGATGTGCGAGCCGCCGGAGAACGCCGGCAGCGCGCCGCCGTCGGCCGAGCCCAGCTTGAAATGCTTGATGAGCGGCGTAACCTGCTCGATGGCCGTGACTTCGACCGCGAGTGTTTGCGCGTCGTTCACAGAAACACCTCTTTGACAGGAGGCACTTCGCCCGGGGCTTCGGCGTCGACCATGACGCCCATGTAGGCCGCCAGTCGACGCGAGTAATGATCGCGCACCTGCAGCCAGCGTTCGCATCCGGCGCACCGGACGATATTGGTAGGCACCTCTTCGGTGGTCGTGCGGCAATGCACGCAGTAAACGCGCCGCGCCAGGGTGCCCATTTCCTCGGCGCGAATCTCGTCTTTGTTGAGATCGAATTGCAGCGCGATCTTCATGGCGAGACCGATGAAGCTCTCGGGGCCCGCGACGTACAATCGGGTACCCATCAAGGACTCATCGAGTACGGTTCTGAACGTGTCGAGCAGAGACGCGGGGTGGTCAAACAGGCTGACGCTCCCCAAGCCGCTTTGCTTGAACTGTGCGACCGTGTTGGCAGCGTCGGCGGCAGGCGTATTGGCGGCGAACAGCAGCTGTGTGTGCTTGATAGCATCAGGCGCCGACCCCCGCATTTCTGCGAGCACGCGCAGCAGCGCGACGCCGCCCGGTCCTATGCCCAGCATGAGATGGTAGCGGCCACCCGCATCGGCGCGCAACGGCGCGTACACCGGCTTGCTCTTGATTCCCGTGATGAGCATCTAATACACCGCGAGTCTGTGGGTAATGGCAACCACGGCGACGCCGAGTACCAGTACCACGTACGGCCAGATGCCGGCGCGCTTGATCGCCGATGCGCCGCTGTTGTGCCCCAAATCCTCCTTCATCTCCTCGGGAAAATGACCCTTGTCTTGCACATAGTGCCGGTAAATGAAGACGGGGACGATCAGCGCGCAGAACACCAAACCCGTGCTCAAGGTGCCCACACCGTAGACGTCCGCACCGAAGCCCATGAACGCGAGATTCACGAAGGACAGCGCCGCGCCCACGACCAGCACCCAGGTGGGTGCGCGCCAGGGGCGTTCCTGCAGCGGCCGATCCAGCCGGTGAATCCAGCCGGCATTCAAGTTCAGAAAGTTGAATATCATGTAGCCCACGTTGGCGGCACCGATGACGAACACGGAATCGGACATGAGCAGCAACAATAAATTGAAGCATAGATCGGTGAGCATGGCGTTCGAGGGCGCGTGATGCTCATTGACCTTCGAGAGGTACTTCGGCAGCCACCCGTCGACCGAGGCCTGGTACAGGGTGCGCGAAGAGCCCGCCATGGATGTGATGAGCGACAGCACCAAAGCCAGGACCAGCATGACGACCACGACCGCCCCGATCAGCCGGCCCGCGTGCACCATGTTTGCCATGACCGCGGCGACGCCCATGCCGCTGTAGATGTCAGGGGCCAACATGCCAGCCAAGCCCAAGAAACCCTGAAAGGCGAACGGCACCAGCGTATACACCACGACGCACAGCAATCCGGAATAGAAAATGGCTTTGAAGGTGTCGGTCTTGGGATTTTTCAATTCCGAGGTGTAGCACACGGCGGTTTCGAAACCGTAGGTCGACCAAGCAGCGAGAAACATGCCGCCCGCGAGCACCGTGATGCCATTCATGTTCCAGGTGCCGTCGATGACGCGGCCCGCCGCATCGTGCGCCAGCGGCACCAGCGGGAAAAAATTGGATTTGACGATATCGCCGGTGAGAATCGGCACCACGCCGATGAGAATCAAGGGAATCATGGCCGAGATCCCGAGGATCTTCGTGGTGTTCGCGGAACGCAGGATGCCGCCGTCCTGGATGGCCTTCACCGAGAACATGAGCACGGCGCCCAACAAGAAAACCGCATTGACGCGCAAGCTCAGGCCGCTCTTGATCGAGCCCAGGTCGAGCAATGTGATTTGCCAGGTGTTGACCACGGAATCGGGCGCGAACAAGGCGCTCAGAATGTAGCCCGCCGCGAGCGCCGAACCCGTGGCCTGTACCGGCGACCAGGCGAACCAATTGCACCAAACCGAGATGGGCGCGATGACCTTGCTGTATCGCACCCAGGCGATGGCGCCGTACACCGATGTGCCGCCGGATTTGTTGGGGAACAGACCAGCAATCTCGGCGTACGTGAACGACTGGATGAAGCCGAGGCCGATCGAGGCCATCCAGATCACCCACGAAAGCTTGCCGACCGTGGCAGCCACGGCGCCGATCGAAAACAGCACCAGTGGCGGCACGCCGCTCGCCACCCAGAACGCGCCCGTCCAGTCGATGCCGCGTTCCAGCCCAGCGACGGCCTGGGGCGCGGGCGCGACGACGGTATCTTCAGCCGCAATATTCATGCGCTACGCGCAGGGTTCAACGGGGTCGCGGCGACCCCGTCCGATATGGATAGGATTCTTGCGGTCAAAAACACTTGCGTAGTTCCTCGGCGACTTCAAAGATATCCCCAACGATTCCGTACTTCGCCACGCTGAAGATCGAGGCGCCCGCGTCGGAATTCACGGCGACAATGGTACTGACGTGCTTCATGCCGGCAAGATGTTGAATGGCGCCGGACACGCCCATGGCGATGTAGAGTTTACACGCGCTCGCCGTCTTGCCGGATTGCCCGACTTGCCGGCTCTTCGGCAGCCAACCGGCATCCGCGATGGGTCGGGAGCAGCCGAGCGTGGCGCCGATGGCGTCCGCCAATTCGCGAAATTGCGCCACCTTGGCCTCATCACCGATGCCTCGGCCGATGGTCAGGATGAATTCCGCGCCGGTCATGTCCACGTCATCGCCCTCGGGCAGTTCGATGAATTCGCGCGCCGCCGAGCGGCTCGCGCTCGACGGAGTCTCGAACACGGTCACGCGCGGCGCCCCCGCGCCGTTCTCCACGGCTTTGAACGCATTGCCGCGCAGCGCCAGCAGCACGGTGCTGCGGCCGGGGAAATCGACTTCTACGGCCACTTTTTGACCGTAGCCGCCGCGTGTGGCCACCACCTCACCATCGACGCGTCGGATCTCGAAAACGTCGGTGGCGAATCCCAGCTCAAGCTTCGCGGCCAGAGCTGCCGCGTAGCCGAACGAGTCGACGCTGTGCGGAACCAATACCACGTCGGGCTTGCGTTCGGAAATCAAGGCGCCCAAGGCGGCTTCGAACGTGTCGGGGTCGAATTCGGCTGCGGCTACCTTGATGGTGACGATTTCGTCGACGCCCGCGACACTCAAGGCCGCAACGAAATCATCCGGCGCGGCGGCCAGGATGGCGAGGCTGACCTCATCCCCGCCGCGCCGCAAGACCTGCGCGGCCGTCACGAGTTCGAGCGACTGCGGACGCAGTTCGCCGCGCCGCTGTTCTGCAATGACCAACACACCGCTCACGCCGCCTCTCCTTTGAATTCGCGAATGATCGCAGCCAGACGCTGCGCCTGCGCCGCCGCATCGCCCTCGATGAGTTGCGCACGGCCTTTATCCGGCACGTACATTCGCCGCACGCGCGACGCGGAGCCGGCTTCGCCCACATCCGCGGCATCCAAGCCAAGATCCGCCAAAGACAATACGTCGATGGGCTTCGCCGCCGCCTGCTTGATGCTGCGCAGGGAGGCGTAGCGAGGCGTGTTGATACCCAGTTGGATGGTGAGCACCGCGGGACATTGAATCTGCACCTCGTGCAGCACGCCACCCTCGAGTTCGCGGCGAAATACCGCGGTTTTCGCGCCCGGCGTGTAGGTGAGGGAACTCACTACCGCGGCGTGGGGCCAATCGAGAAAGGCCGCCGTGGCGATGCCGGTCGAGGCGAACGCTTGATCGGAGGATTGCACGCCGGCGAATACCATATCAGGGCTTTCACGTTTGGCCGCCGCGGCAAGCACGCGGGCGATGGCGATGGGATCGGAGCCCTCGATGGCATCGTCCCAGATGCGAACTGCCCGGTCCGCGCCCTTCGCCAGGCACTTTCTCAACACCTCGTCCGCTTCTTGGGGGCCCACGCAGACGGCGACCACGTCGACCGGCTCGGCCGATGCTTCCTTGATCTTCACGGCCTCTTCCAGCGAGAAATCATCCCACTCGTTGAGATCGCGAATGAGAAAATCAGGATCCACGTCGCGGCCGTCGTCGCGGAATTCGAAATCTTCATCGAGCGCCGCCACCTGTTTGACGGCTACTAAAATTTTCATGCCGGTGCTTCCTCGGTACGTCGCGAGAGGGTGGCTTCGCGTATGAGTTCAATCAATTCCTTGACCACGAACTTTCCCTCGTTGCCGGTGGTCTTCAACGCATCTTCGAACATGGTCAAATCTTTCGGGCAGCTGACGACGTACACCTCGAGACCGGGAATGGCCGCCGCTTCCCTGATGCGATTTTGGGCGGGCTTTTCCGAGCCGACCGGATCCGGTATCCAGATTCTGCCACCGCCGGCGCCGCAACAAAACGAATTCGCGCGGCTTCGGCCCATCTCCACCAGTTCGCAGCCCAGCAGTTTGAGCAACTCGCGCGGCGCTTCGTAACCCTTGTTGAATCGACCCAGGTGGCAGGGATCATGAAAGGTTGCGCGCAGGCCAAGCGGCGCGGTTACCCGCAGCCGTCCCGCGCCGAACAACGCCTTCACGAAACTCGTGTAGTGCTGGATCTGGTACTTGCCGCCGAAGTCGGGATATTCGTTGCGGATCGTATTATAAGAATGCGGATCCGTGGTGACGATGGTCTTGAACGAGGCACCTGCCATGGCAGCGACGTTGGCATTGGCGAGTAATTCGTAGAGGCCTTCTTCGCCCACACGCCGCACGTCGTTGCCGGCATTCGATTCGGCCTCGAAGAGAATTCCAAAATCCACCCCGGCTTCATGCAGCAGGGTGGCGAAGGTCTGCGTCACCTTTTGATTGCGCGGATCGAACGAGGCGTAATCGCCCACGAACCAAAGTACATCCACCGGTTCTTTGCGCGCGTCTTTGACGGGAAAGGGCAGGGCCTTGGTCCACGCGGCGCGCTTGCGTTTGGATTCGCCGAACGAATTGCCCGTCTTGTGGATGGTCTGCAGCGTCTTCGTCAGCAGGGGATCCATGGCGCCCTCTTCGACCAGCTTGCGCCGCATTTGCACGATGATGGGCACGTGTTCGACGGCGACCGGGCAGATCTCCACGCAGGCCATGCAGGTGCGGCATGACCATAGCGTCTCCTGCGACACTTGGCCCGGCGATTTGCCGTGAACGTCGAGTTCCGCGGCCGCCGGTAGGGTGCCCGACTCCAGCGTGGCCTGGGCGAATTCGCGCAGGCTCAAGATCACGTCGCGCGGCGACAAGGGCGCGCCGACGGCTCGGGCCGGGCACGCTTCGTGACAGCGGCCGCATTTGGTGCAGGCATCCAGGTTGAGCAGCTGCTTCCAGTTGAAGTCGGTGATTTTCGCGACGCCCGGCTGCGCCTGCGATTCCGGTATGCGCGGTAATCGTTGCGTGGCCAATGGATCGCGAACCATGAGAGAGCCCGCTGCCGTGAAAATGTGCTTGACCTTGGTGAAGGGGATCAGCGCGATGAATGCCAGCGCGAGCAGACCGTGGAACCACCACAGACCGTGGCGAAGGGCCGCGCCGCCGTCTTCCGTCACGCCCAGCGCACGCAAGGCCTCGGCCATCAGCGCGCCGACGGGCGACCACCAACGGGTATCCCAGACTTCCGGGCGCCCGTGCAGCCAAACCAACCGCGCCGCCTCGAGAAGGTACCCGGTGCCGCCGATCACGACCAGAATCCAGAGGAAGGCCCAGTCTTCGCGCCGATACTGCGGCCGATCGAAATCGGGATCGCCGGGCACGCGGTCGGGGCGGGTGTAATCGAGCTTCGGCAATCGCAGCCAGGCGCGCCGATACATCATATACACCAGGCCGCCGATGAGCGCGACGCCGGCCACGTCGAGTACCAGGGAGAACACCAAATAGAACTCACCATGCCAGAAACGAATCCCGAACAGCGGCTCGAGAATGTCGTATTCCAGAGTGATCGTCGCCGTCCCAAGGAACAGCAGCACGAACCCGTAAAAAATCAGACGGTGCGCACCGCCGGCCGCCGCATCGCGGCGGTCGATGGTGCGATGGCTGAGCACCTTCGCCGCCATGTCGCCGAGCCGCCTCCAGAGGCTGCCCGGAAGATCGAGCGCTCTGCCGCGTCGATATTTGCGGATCTGCACATAGACGCCGTAGGCGAATACGGCGATCGCCGCATACCCCAGCACATAGAAAAGCCGCACTTCGGCTGCTGAAAACGCCTCGAACAGAATTCGCGTGACAGCGTCAGTGCGGCTCACGGTCAGGTCTTGTATTCGAGCTCGAAGCTGCCGCCCGGCATGTGAGCGACGCCCCAAACAGCGGTTTCACGTTTGTACGGCAGCGGCAGCTGCGCGTTGGCTTCTTCGATTTCGCGCGCCAAACGATGGCCGGAGAAGGTCGCGTCGGCGATCAAGCGAGGCGCTTCGGCATCGCCGATGAGGTACACGCTCTTGACGCCGTTCTTGTCCCACTCGCCGTGACGTTCCTTGATGGCGCGGTACAGAGCGTCATTCGAGTGGCGGCCGGTGACCAGCACGAGAGAATCGAATTCCACCCAGCGCTGGCTCTTGTTGGCTTCGCGAGGCAGGTGACCCGCGCCGCGATACGTGCGCTTCGAGCCGTCGCCCCAGATGTCGTAGACCTCGAGCCGGCCTTTCTCGATTTTGGTGCTGAAGGCGTTGTGAATTTCCTTGATGTGCAGCTCGTGCAGGCGGCGCATCATGTTCGGATATTCGAGCGTGAAGTGCATGTAGTTGGCGAGGTGCACGCCGGTGACCACGGTCACGTCATGCCCGGCAACGGCGAGCTTTTCCGCCAGGCTCGGCGCCATGAAATAGGTATCGGCATTCAGAATCACCACGCGCTTGCCGATGGGCTTCTTGCCTTCGAGTACCTGTTCCGGGGTCAATTGATCGGGCTGCGATGCATCCGCACCCGGGATCGGATCATGGGTCAGGCAATTGGTGCCGTCGCCGTTCCACGCTGAGCCGGTGGCGATGACGATTTTCTCCGCGCCATAAGTGATGGCCAGCTCGGCGGTCATCGGCTTCTGGCCGAGGGCCACTTGGCTCTGCTTGTTCTTTTTGACGAGCTTGTTGATCTGCAGTTCGCGGTAATCGCGATGATAGCCCCACTCACCCAGACCGGGCAGAGTGACGACCGAGTTCAAATGGCCGCCGATCTTGGCGGCGGTGTCGTACAGATGGACCGTATAGCCGCGCTCCATCAGCACCCGGGCGCACTCTGAACCCGCAGGGCCGGCGCCGACGACCAGCACCGAATCCTCCGAAGCGCGCTTGGGAAATTTTTCCGGGTGCCAGCCGCGGCGGTATTCCTCGCCCGCCGTGGCATTCTGCGTGCAGATCATCGGCGGGCCGCCGATTTCCCAGCGCGAAATGCACACGTTGCAACCGATACAGACGCGGATGTCGTCATACCGACCCTCCTCGATTTTCTTCGGCAGCCACGGATCGGAAATGGACGGGCGCGCCGCACCGATGATGTCGGCGATGCCCTTGGTCACGATTTCCGTCATTTTTTCAGGATCGGTGAAACGGCCCACGCCAAGCACCGGCTTCTGGGCGACTTGTTTCACGAAATGCGTCCAAGGAACCTGATGGCCCTGGGCATAGAAGCGCGACGGGCCGGCATCTTCGCCCCATTCGGCGATGTCGCCCACGTCCACATCCCACAGGTCGACCAGGGGGTCCGCCATCGCGATGAACTTCATGCCGTCCTGTTCGATCTCAACGCCAGAATCGCCGTACAGCGTGTCGACGGCGAAACGGGTGGCGATGGCGCAGTCGTGGCCCACCGCACGCCGCACCTTCTCCAGAGTTTCCAGCCAAAAGCGGGCGCGGTTTTCCAGCGAGCCGCCGTACTTGTCCTTGCGCTTGTTGTAATAGGGCGAGAGGAATTGCAGCGGCAAATAAGAATGCGCACCGTACACATAAATAATGTCGAAGCCGGCCTCACGCGAACGCAACGCAGCATCGACGTAGTACTGCTGCACCGTCGCGATGTCGTCGAAGTCCATTTCTTTGCAGTACGTCAGCGTCTCGAATTCCGAGGCGTACTGGCTGGGGCCGCGAGGCGTGGCGCGCGATTCCATGCAAGGCGCATGTGAAGCGCCGTACCATAATTCGACGCCGGCCAGAGATCCGAATTTATGAATGTGGTCGGTCATGGCGCGTAAATTGCGCACGTCGCCTTCGTCCCAAATTCTCGCCGACAGACGATGCGTGTCGTCGGATTCCGGATGGATCGAGCAATACTCGGTATTGATGCCGGCCCAGCCGCCTTCGGCTTTCAGAGAGCGATGCGCCGCCTGAAATCCCGGTTTGTCCGAGCCTGCGCCGATGCAATGCGGCACCTGATAGAACCGGTTGCGCAGCGTCTTGGGTCCGATCTTGATCGGCTGAAACAAAATGTCGTGTTTTGGATCGCGCGCCATACCTTAACTCCTCTGTTGCGGTATTCGTTGTATGCTAAGTTTATCGCGAGGGGGCGAACGGCCCTAAGGCGCGGGGCGCCAGCATCGCATTCTAAATATCACGCTTGTAACTGTAGTGCAAATTAATTGCGTGCAGTGTAAATTGGAGCGAAGCGCAGGGAAGCTTCTCATGCAGCTTAGCCTTAAGGAAAGTAAAGAGGCCTCGCGTGGCGCGTTTTTCCAAGAAATCGATTTCGGGCGCCGGTGCGAGCAGCGGCACCGCCGCCCCCGCCGCGGCGCTCAGCGTCGGGCGGCAACTCGGGGCCGTCGCGCGACGAGTGCGTGAAGGCCAGCGATTGACGCTGACGGATGTTGCGACCACGGCCGGCATCAGCGCCGGTATGTTGAGTAGGCTCGAGACCGGGCATGTGACGCCGAGTTTGGAAACTCTGGTCGCTCTGGCCGGCGCCCTCGGCGTACGGCCGGCGCTCCTCCTGCAGGAAATCGGCGGCGATGAGGAAGGCGCGCAACGGGTTCCTGCCGGTCAAGGTCTCGAAGTCGTGCGGCGCGGTACCCGCCGCGGCCATACCTATCATTTACTGGCAGCGCAACGCGGCCCGCGCAAGACCTTCGAGCCCTTTCTAGTGACCTTGACGGACCGCAGCGAGGTGTTTCCGGGGTTCCAACATCCCGGCACCGAGTTCATTTACATCCTAGCGGGGACGCTCACCTATCGCCACGGCAGTCATAGCTATCCATTGGCGTCCGGAGATTCCTTGACCTTTCGCGGCGATGTTCCGCATGGACCCGAGACCCTGGGTAAGGTGCCGATCCGCATGTTGTCCATCATCATTTATGACGACGAGACATAGAGCCTGTCTGAGTAGTTCCCGTGGCCGCGAGCGCGAAAGGTTGGCAGGGAGAGGGGCGTCTCTTAGTCACGGCGGCGAGCCGGATTACGCCTGGAACGGCCCGGGCTACCCCGCAAATGGCGGAAATCGTGCCATGGCTTCCAGATCGCCGAGATCTTGATCGTTGCGGACATACAGCCGGCTGGCGTCGCGGCAGGGTTGAAAGTCCCAAGGCGTGTAACGTCCCGTGCGCAATGCAGCGTTCACGAGATGACGGCGCTGCTGGCTCGCGATCACCGCAGCCTCGAGGGCTGGCAGGTCCCATCGCCGCCTTACCTCAGCGAGAAACTCTTGCACCCTCGCAGCGTGCGGCGGGGCGGCGGCTAGATTGCGCACCTCGTCGGGATCATCGACCAGATCGTACAGTTGATCGGGATCCACCGGTGAATGCACGAATTTGTAGCGTCCGCGTTTGATCATCACCAAGGGCGCGATAGCGCCCTCGGCGAGATACTCGCCGATGACTTCATCTCGGCCGGCCGCACCATCGCTGCCCGCCGACCCCATGCATTGCGGGACCAGACTGGTGCCGTCCAACGGCGTGGCGTAATGTTCGGCGCCTTGACCCGCCAACTCGCACAAGGTGGGCAATAGATCGACCAGCGAGGCGGAATTCGCCACGCGCCGCGCCGCGAAGCGCGTCGGTGCATTCACGATGAACGGGATCCGGCACGCCGGCTCGAAGAAATTCATTTTGTACCAGAGGCCGCGCTCGCCCAGCATATCGCCATGATCGGCGAGCAACAGCACCACGGTGTCATCGGCGAAGCCGGCGTCGGCGAGCGCCGCCAGCATGACGCCGATTTGATCGTCGACGTAGGAAACAGCGCCGTAGTATGCGCGCCGCGCCGCGCGGGTTTGGCTCATCGTCACGGGTTGCAAATCCAGCCCGCAGACGTGGCGCAGGCGCCGGGCATGCGGGTCCAGCTGCTGCGCGCTCATTTGCACGCGCGGCATATCGATTTCAACCTCGGCATAGCGGTCCCAATAGCGCTGCGGAATCACATAAGGGTCATGCGGATGCGTCATCGACGCGACCATGCAGAACGGGCGCCGATCCTTGGCTCTGGCCATGTCGAAGAGTTTCTGCCGAGCATTGAATATGGCGTCGTCATCGAAATCGATCTGGTTCGTGCGGGTGCACGGTCCCGCCTGGGTGACGGAATCCATGGTGTGATACCAGCTCGGTCGATGCTCGAAACGAGTCCAGTCCGGCGTCCAGCCGAAATCCGCCGGATAGATGTCCGTGGTCAACCGTTCTTCGAACCCGTGCAGCTGATCCGCGCCGCAGAAATGCATTTTGCCGCTCAGCACGGTTTGATAGCCGCTGCGCCGCAAGTAATGAGCGAAGGTCGGCACCTGCGCCGGAAATTCCGCCGCGTTGTCGTAAGCACCGATGGCCGACACCTGCCGGCCCGACAGAAACGAAAAACGCGAAGGCGCACACAGCGGACTGTTGCAATAGAACGAATCGAAAACCACGCCGGTCGCGGCAAGCCGGTCGATATGGGGGGTCTTGCTGACCGTGTTGCCGTAAACCGAGAGCGCCCTCGCGGTGAGCTGGTCCGCCATTAGAATCAAGAAATTCGGACGGTTCGACATCTACAGCTCCTTGTCGAGCGGCAGCACCGACATCAGTTTGACTTTCGTCCTCTGCCAAGCACTGCGCGCGGGCTCGGTTTTGTACTGAACGATCGTTCCGGCTTCCCGCGTCGTCCACACCAATCGCGGGTCCTTACCGGTCGATTTGTCGCTCAAGGTTACCGTATAGGCATTGTCGAGCCGGGTCAGAGCATCGAACCGCGCGACAACCTCGCGCGACAATTCAGGGCTTGCGATCAACAGGCCGATCTCGGTGTTCAGATTCCTGGACCGCTGGTCGAAGTTCATCGATCCGACGAAAAGCGTCTTGCGATCGAACACATACAATTTTCCATGTAGACCGTAATTCCCGTGGCGCGAAATCGCCTTGGATTGCCCGCTTCCCCTCGCGCTGCCGAGCATTGCACGCACTTCGTGCAGTTCCACGCCTTCGCGCAGCAGTGCGACCCGGTAATGCGTGTAGCCGGAGTGCGCCACCGGGTCAGGAGCCGATTCGAGCGAGTTGGTCAATATGCGCACCTGAGCATTCCGGCCGCGCTCGTTCTTGAGGATCGCCATTTCCTCGGCGGTTGGAATGAAGTAAGGCGTGACCATGACCAGCTCGATGCTGACCGCGTTCGCTTGGTCCGCCACGGGCTTGTAAAGCAAACTGCCCATGGCAACGCCTTTTCCGACGATTTTTTTGTCCGGGCTGTCGTACACCAGCTGCGCCTGCGTCCAAACGAGAGGCGTGCGGCCCGAGACGATATCTGCGAAAGGTGACTTTGGAACGACTGCCGGGGGATCGCGATGCGCGACATTCATCGGGCCGTCGCGGCGCGTGGCATCGAGGCGTTCCCGGTAGCGCGCGAGTTCAGCCGCATACTCCGACAAGGCGCGGTCCGACGTGTGCGGTTTGTCGATGGCTTGGGCGGGAATGGCGAGGCGCCCATTCCAATATTCATCGAACACACTCGATAGTCTCTGCACGATGGGGCCGACTACCACGACGTCGTCATCGCCGAACTGGGACTCCGGATCGATCTGGAAATACTGATCCCCGATATTGCGGCCGCCGATGATGGCGGCCGCATTGTCGGCGACCATCAGTTTATTGTGCATGCGGTAATCCAGCCGAGCCTTGTACAACAATATTTCGGCTCCGCGAACAACCTTGAGGTGCCCGCGGTATCTGAGCGGATTGAAGAGGCGCACTTCGATGCCGGGTCGCGCCGTCAACGCCAAAAGTTTCTCGTCGCCGGCGATGGTCTCGCCGTCATCGACCAGCACTCGCACGCGGACACCGCGAGCGGCCGCTCGCAGCAAGGCTTCGGCAATGAGATTGCCCGAGTCGTCGCCGCGAAATATGTAATATTGAAGATCGAGCGAGCGCTGCGCGGCATCGATCATTTCGACGCGCGCCGTCAGTCCGTCGATGCCCGCCGATATCATCCGAAAACCTGAATTATCCTTGTTGGCCGCGGCCAGAGGCCCGAAAATCCGGCCAAGACCGCTGTCGGCCGACGGCTCCAAAGCGCTCGATGCAGGTTTGGGCAGCTCGGCTCCCGGCGGCAGCGACGCGCATCCGGCCGCAAGCAGCAGTGCCGAGAATGCAAGTGCGCGGAGTAGGGCAGGTCGCATCAGGGCGGTATCTTACTCTCGTGGCTGTGCGCCAAGACGCGAAATGCCGCAAGCGTTGCCTTGTCCGGGAAGGCGCGTTTGGGGATGGCATGAATCAGGCCCGACCCTTGCGACAGCAGCACGATGCGCTCGTTTTCTCTGAGCCGTTGCAGCTGTGTCCACAAAATGCGTTCCGTCAATGATCCCGCCGGCTGAATCGTGACGCCGAGATCGTCCCACGCTGCAGCGGTCGGTAGCCGCAGCGTGGGATTGCGGTGAAACGCCGCGAGCGCCGCCTCCTTTACTCTACCGATTTGGATCAGGCGGAAGGCGCCGAGACAGGCCGTGAGTCCGATGAGCAGCGGCAGCGAGCCAAAGCTCCACGGCGAGACCGACCAGGCCAGCAGCGCAGCAACCGCCACTGCAAATAGCGCGAATTCAAGCCGGGGTCGAATGCCGATGGCGAGCAGCCGCGCGGAAGCCACGTCTTCCGGGTCGAGCGTGTATTCGACCACCTTCTGCATCGGTCACTTGTGCGCGGCAGCTTCCTGCGCTCGATAAGCTGCCCAGCTTTGATCGATCAAGTAGGCATGGATATTGTCCACGTCCGTTTCACTCAAGATGTCGTCGAAGCGCTCCATGCCCGCCGGGGCAAGCGCGCCGTGAAGGACGATATCCTTGAACGCTGCATGCAGGCCGGGATTCAACCGGCGCAGATCGGGCGTGGTGCTCAAGCCCAGCGTATGGCAGCGGGAGCATTCTTCGATGAACTTGACCTCGCCGGCGTTGATGGCTTGCTTGCCGGCGGACTGCGCCGGCGGCTTTTCGAACGGCACCGCGGCGCGCGCCGGCGGAGTCGGAACCGGGCCGCCGCGGAGTTTGAAGGCAATGATCCGATTGGTGTTTTCGTACTTCAGGGCCGCGCTACTGGGCGGAAACGAACCCTCCGCAATGGCGGTGCCGCCATAGCCCACTTGAACGGCAACATACTGCTCGCCCTTCACCGCGTAGGTGGTCGGCGCCGCCATGATGTGACTGCCGGTATGAATCACTTTGAGCACCTTGCCGCTGTCGGCCGCGTACACCCACAGGCCGCCGCTGCCCCGGCCTTGAAATACCAGATTGCCGGCCGTCGACGTGATACCGCCGTCATAGCCGCGCATGCCCGACGAGGTTTCGTGCTCCCAAACGGTTTTCTGGGCCACCGGGTCCCAGGCGCGGATGAGTTCGCGCACCAGCTTCACTTTTCTCGTGGCTTTGATGGCCTCGAGCGAAGGCAAGGGACCGAACAGCCGTTTCAAGTCGCCGGCATTGTAGTTGTCGTCGGGGAAGAGGCCGTTGGCAGTAAAGAATCCGTCGAGAAATTTCACGTCGCCGCCGTTATGGGCCATGTCCACCCACACCGCGGGGGTATCGATCACCGGGATGTACACGAGGTGCGTCTGCGCGCTCAATGACATGGGATTCCAGGTATGGGCTCCCGACCAGGACGGATAGACGTTCTTCGGCGAGGCATACCAATCGGAATCCGGGGTAGTCACGGGTCGACCGGTCTTCATGTCGACGCCCGAGGCCCAATTGACGTAGGTGTAATTCTTGGCCGACAGGAGCTTGCCGTTCTTGCGATCGAGGACGTAAAAGAATCCGTTCTTGTTCGCCTGCAAGATGACTGGGTGCTTCACGCCCCCCACATCGAGGTCGGTGAGGATCATCTTTTGTACCGCGTCGAAATCCCAACTGTCGCGCGGCGTGGTTTGGTAATACCACGCAAGGCGACCGGTATCAGCGTGCAATGCCATGATCGATGCCGTGTAGAGCGCGTCGAGCCTGGCGGGACCGAGCTGGCGCAGGTCGTAGGGCGCTGCATTGGAAGTACCGAAATAGACGAGTTTCAATTCAGGGTCGTAGGCGAAACCGTCCCACGCGGTGCCGCCCAGTTTGAATTGCGCATCGCGCGATGCGTCCCAGGTCTTGGCGGCTGCGGCCAGTTCCGGATGCTCGAGCGGCTGCCCGACGGCCGGCGGTACGGTGTAAAAGCGCCATTTGAATGCGCCTGTTTCCAAATTGTACGCAGCGACGTAGCCGCGTACGCCGAAGCGCCCCATGTCGGCGCCGGCGTTGCCGATCACCACCGCGTCGCCCGCGATCAGCGGCGCGCCGGTGCTGGCGTAGGGTTGCTTGTGATCGGTGATGGTGTCGGCTTCCCAGATTTTTCTACCGGTCGCGGCATTGATGGCATGCAAGCGCCCATCACCGGAGGCGACGTAGACTTTTCCTTTCCACACGGCGACACCCCGGTTGACGAGGTCGCAGCACGGATTTCTTGCCGCGAAAAAGTCGCTCTTGGGGTCGTAGCGCCACAGCTCCCGACCCGTCGCGGCATCGACCGCGTAGACGTAGCCCCAGGTACCGGAGGTGTACAGGACTCCATCGACGACGACGGGCGTGGCTTCCTGACCGCGAAGCGGGCTGCCCAAGTCGTACTGCCAGGCAAAGCCCAAGTCTTTGACGTTGGACGCGTCGATGGTCGCCAATGGCGAGTAGTACGTGCCGCCTTGGTCGCGGCCGCCGGTGTACCAATTCTGCGGTTCAGATCCGGCGGCTTGCAAGCGCGCCGCATCGACGGCGCCCGGTGCGGCAGCCGCGGTGCCCGCCGCGGTCACGCTGTTCGCCCCGCCCACCAGCAGCGATAGAGCGAGGCCGCACAGTACGAGGTATGGGCCGCGCAGCGCGACACCAGCAAACATCCGGTTTCGTAGCAAAATTGATTCTCCCATGGGGCGGTCGAGAGCTTAGCGAACATCGCGAGCAAACGGTACCAGCAGGGTGGAATCGGCAACGCGAAGCTTGCGCGGCCCTCGAGGCGCTGAATTACTCTTCTTCGTTGGGATAGATGATGAGCGACAACATGCGTATGGGAACCTTTTCCAGCCGTTCGGGACCGTGCGCCACATCGCCGCGAAAGGTGAGGGTATCCCCCGGCTTGAGCAGGTAGCTGTGACGGCCGTGACGATAGTGCAGGATGCCCGACAGCACGTGGATGAATTCGACCCCGGGGTGCTGGAAACCCGGGAACACTTCGCTGCGGTCGTTCAAAGTCACCAGGAAGGGTTCAAACACCTTGCGGGGACCGCGCTGCGCGGCGAGCAGATGGTAGGTATGGCCGCGCCGCGTGCCGCTGCGCACCGTCTCGAGGCCCTCGCCCGCACGAATCAATTGCGCACCGCCGTCGTCAGTGCCCACGCGCTGCATCAGGATCGAGGCGGTGACGCCGAGCGCCTGCGACAGAGCGACAATGGTCTCCAAGCTGGGAGACACCCGGCCCGTCTCCAGGCGGCTCAGCATGGCGCTGCTGATGTTGGCGCGACCGGCGACGTCCGCCAGTGTAAGATTTTGGCTCTCGCGCAATCGCCGTGCGGTGCGTCCCAAGTCGAGGGCGGGACTCTCGGCGCGATCCGCCGCCGGCGTGAGGGTGTTTGGCCCGGTGCGCGGAGCACGGCGCGGGGGCTGGGCGTCGGCGCTGCGCTTCATCTTCGCCATTGCACAATACGCAAATTGAGTTGCTCCACAGTTAAAATTCGTGCTTATATTCGCACATGGCAATTCTGCTGTTAAACGATTCTTTCCGCCGCGAATTCCCCTAAAGCCGCATGCCCTATCGACTACTGCGTTTCGGCTTGTCGCGCAAGCATCCGGAACCCCGGATGTTCACGCGCCACGACTCCTTGAAGTCGGCCTACGATGTGGTGATCATCGGCGCCGGCGGCCACGGTTTGGCGTCCGCATATTACCTGGCGCGCGATCACGGAATTCGCAATGTTGCCGTTCTCGAGAAAGGCTACATCGGCGGCGGCAACACCGGACGCAACACGACCATCATTCGCTCCAATTACCTGACGCCCGAAGGCGTCAAGTTTTACGACGAAAGCGTGCGCCTGTGGCAGGATCTGGGCGAAGATTTCGATTTGAACTTGTTCTATTCGACGCGCGGTCATTACACGTTGGCGCATACCGATGCGGCCATGCGCACCATGCGTTGGCGTGCCGAGGTCAACAAGCACTTCGGCGTGCGCTCGGAGGCCGTGGATGCCGCCTTCGTCAAGCGCGGCATACCGACGATCGACATGAGCTGCGGCGGTCATGCGCCCATCCTGGGAGCTTTGTTTCACGAACCCGGTGCCATCGCCCGTCATGATGCGGTGGCCTGGGGCTATGGCCGAGGGGCCGACCGTCGCGGCGTGGAAATACATCAGCAGACCGAAGTCACGGGGATTAGGGTGCAAGGCGGCCGGGTCGTGGGCGTCGAGTCCTCGCGCGGGTTCATCAGCACCCCGCGAGTCCTGTGCGCGGTCGCCGGATTCACGCCGCGAATCCTCGACATGGTGCATCTGCAGACGCCGATTTACGTCCACCCCCTCCAGGCCATGGTATCGGAGCCGCTGAAACCGTGGCTCGATCCGATCATCGTGTCGGGCTCGCTGCACGTCTATGTTTCCCAGACCGCGCGCGGCGAACTGGTCATGGGGGCATCGCTCGATCCGTACGAGTTGCACCAGACGCGTTCGACGCTCGATTTCGTCGAAGGTTTGAGTTCGCACATGCTCGACATGTTCCCCTTCTTGAGCGAGGTTAAAGTCAATCGCCAATGGGCTGGCCTCTCCGACATGACTCCCGATTTCGCACCGATCATGGGCGTGACGCCGGTGGAGGGTTTCTTCCTCGACGCCGGGTGGGGGACCTGGGGCTTCAAGGCGACGCCGGTGTGCGGCAAGACCATGAGCCACACCGTCGCGACCGGGCGCGCTCACCCACTGATCGAAGGTTTCTCCATGGATCGATTTGCGCGCTATCAGCTCACGGGCGAAAAGGGCGCAGCGTCGGTGGGGCACTGATGAAAATCATGGTGTGTCCCTTGAACGGGCCGCGTCCCGTGTCGGAATTCGTCTACGGCGGCGAGGTGCGCCCGAGTCCGAACCCGGATACCTGCGCCGACGCCGAGTGGAGCGCCTACGTATTCAATAGGTCCGGATCTCCCGGCGTCAAGTACGAGTGGTGGTGCCACATCGCCTCGGGCTTCTGGTTCATTGCACTGCGCGACACCGCGCGCGACATCGTCGTCGATACGTATCCCGCGGAGGTCGCGCGAAGCGGGTTGCCGGCACGCGCTGCCGGCACCGCGGCGCCATGATGTATCGGCTCGCTGCCCATCCGGATGAGTGGATCGACCGATCGGTCGCGCTGTCCTTCGTGTTCGAGCGGGAAAAATACCGGGGATATGGCGGCGACACCATCTCATCCGCGCTCGCGGCCGCCGGTGTGCCGTATCTGGCGCGCAGTTTCAAATACCATCGGCGACGGCACATTCTGTCGTTCGCAAATCATGACAGCAACACACTGTTCCAAGTGGACGGCGTACCGAACGTGCGCGGCGATGTCACGCCGTTGCGCGACGGCATGCGCGTGTCGGCGGTCAATACCTTCGGCGGACTCAGGCAAGACAAGGCGCGATTTTTGGACCGGCTCGCTCGCTGGCTGCCCGTAGGTTTTTATTACAAGGCTTTCCATACGAAGCGCTTATTCCCGCGTTGGGAGCGCATGTTCCGGCTCCTTACCGGATTGGGAGTCGTAGCGCTCGATGCCGCGCGTCAAACGACTCCAAAGCGCTACGGATTTTGCGACGTCTTGGTCGTGGGCGCAGGTCCGAGCGGCCTCTCGGCGGCTCTTGCGGCGGCCGCCGCCGGTGCGAGCGTGGCGTTGGTCGACGAAGGGTTTCGTTTGGGCGGCAGCGGCCTCGGTCTTCGCGATGGCGAGCATCGGTCGACTCGAGCCCTCATCGAAGCCGTGAGCGGTTCGTCCGCCATCACCGCATTCGCCGCTACCGTGGCGGCGGGCTACTACGCGGATCACTGGGTGGCGCTCGCGGAGGCGCAGCGCCTGACCAAGATGCGCGCGAAGGCCGTCGTGTTCGCTGCCGGCGTGATCGAAACCCCGGCGGTGTTTCGCAACAATGATTTGCCGGGTGTGATGCTGGCCTCCGCCGCGCGGCGCCTGTTGCTGTGCTATCGGGTCGCTCCGGGCCGGCAGGTGCTGATGGTCGCCGGGAATGTGGAAGCCTATCGAACCTGTCTCGATCTGTACTCGCAAGGCGTGCGTGTCGTCGCCATCGTCGATTTGCGCGCTCCTCAGCACGGCGAAGATGCGCAGGCCGCGGCCGCGTGCGCGGCGCTGGGAATCTCGATTCTGCGAATGCATGCCCCCTATGAGGCGTTTGCCGGGGCGGACGGCGCGGTTGCTGCGCTCGAGGTCGCGCCGCTCGAGGTCACCGGCCATATCAACTTACGTGAGCGCCGGCGTATCGAGTGCGATGCCATCCTCATGAGCGTCGGGTGGGCGGCGGCCACGAATCTGCTGCTGCAAGCGGGGGGCGCGACTCGTTTTTCGGACCAGTTGCAGCAATTCGTTCCCGATGAACTGCCGCCGGGCATCTTCGCATGCGGACGCATGAATGGAGTGTACGACTTCGAGCCGCGCGTTGCCGACGGTGCGCGCGCCGGATCGTCGGCCGCGTCGCACGCGGGGTTCGGTGTGGCGAGCGCGGCGGCCATCGTTCACACCGCTCGCTGTCCCTCGCATCGCTTTCCCATCATCGATCATCCCAAGGCCAAGAATTTCGTCGACTTCGACGAGGACCTGCAGGTCAAAGACCTGGAGAACGCCGCCCAGGAAGGATTCGATTCGAGCGAACTGCTCAAGCGCTACAGCACCGTCGGCATGGGGCCATCGCAGGGCAAGCACTCGAACATGAACGCGCTGCGCGTATTGGCGCGGTTTCGCGGCGTCGGCGTCGAGCGGCTGGGATTGACCACGTCTCGGCCGATGTATCACCCGGTAGCGCTCAAGTTGTTGGCCGGACGAAGCTTCAACGCCGAACGACGAACCCCAGTGGATGCCGAGCACGAATCCTTGAGCGCGCTCTGGATGCCGGCGGGAAACTGGCGAAGACCCGAATATTATGCGGTGAGCGGCGAGAGCCGCGCACAGAGCATCGAGGCCGAGGTACATGCCGTGCGCAGCAGCGCCGGCATCATCGACGTGGGAACTCTGGGGAAGATCGAAATCTATGGGCCGCAGGCCGGCCTGTTTCTGGATCGCGCCTATGCGGGCAAGTTCGCGGATCTGAAAGTCGGCATGACCCGCTATGGGCTCATGCTGGATGAATCGGGCGTCATCATCGATGACGGTGTGATCGCCCGAATGGCGCCCGAAATGTTTTATTTCACCACCACCACCGGCGGGTCGGCGACGGTATTCCGCGAATTATTGCGGCTCAACGCGCTCTGGGGATTGGATTGCGCCCTCATCAACGTGACCGGCCACCGCGCGGCCTTCAATTTTGCCGGTCCCTTGAGCCGCGCACTGTTGCAGCCGTTGACCGATGTGGATCTGGGTCAGGCAGGGTTTCCTTTTCTGGGCGCGCGCACCGGACGAGTCGCCGGCGCCGCGGCGCGGCTGCTGCGGGTCGGATTCGTGGGCGAACTCGGCTACGAGATTCATGTGGCTGCCGGCGATGCTGTGCCTGTGTGGCGGTCCCTGTGCGCCGCCGGTTTGCCGCGGGGCCTGCGCCCGTTCGGGGTCGAGGCGCAGCGTGTGCTGCGGCTCGAGAAGGGGCACTTCATCGTGGGCCAGGATACGGATGGCCTCACCGACCCGTTCGAGGCGAATGCCTCGTGGGCGGTGAATATGCAGAAGCCGTTTTTCGTGGGACAGCGCAGCTTGAAGATTTTGCAGGCGCGCGGGCCCCGGCAGACCTTGGTGGGCATCGAATTGTTGGACCCTGCGCGGATGCCGAAAGAATGTCACTTGGTGATCGAGAAGGGCGCCGTCGCCGGACGCATCACCAGTGTGGTGCATTCACGGACGCTAAATAAGTCCATCGGTCTCGCGATGCTGGCGCCGGAGCTGGCGCGCGCCCGCGGCGATATCGAGATTCGCGGCGAAGCAGGCGACATGCTCAAGGCGCGCATAGCGCCCACGCCCTTTTACGATCCTCAGAATCTGCGCCAACGCGCGGCCGCGGCTGCATGAGCGCGCTGGTATTTCACCGCCGGGAGGCGCGCGACCGATTCGGGCTCAAGGGTCCGCGTGCGGCGGAATGGCTGGCGGGTCATGGCATCGTCGTGCCGACGACGCCCAATACGTGGAGCGCTTCCCCGGTCGCCCGCGACGCTGCGGCGGCCCACGGCGAGGCGCGCGCCCACGGCGCTGCGCTGTTCGTGGCACGGCTCGGAACCGGCGAATTCTTTCTCGAGGATTGCGCGGGGGGAACCACTTTGCGCGGCATCGCACCCTTCGCCGAGGCGTATCCTCCGGGCGTCTATCCGGTGCTGCGCGAGGATGCGGCGTTTTTGTTGTCCGGTCAGGGTTCGCTCGATGTACTCGCACAGGTTTGCAATGTGAATTTTGCGGCGCTTGCGTTGGATTCGCATCCCGTCATCATGACCTTGATGATTGGCGTTGCGGTACTCGTGGTGCCGCAGACACCCGGGGCGCCGCGCGATGTGGTTGCCGAGCGTCTGTACCGGATCTGGTGCGATCCGACTTTCGGTCCCTACGTGGAAGAGTCGCTGGAGACGGTAGTGGTTGAGTGCGGCGGTAATTATAGAGGAGTGTCGGAATGAAGCGGGAAGAGGCTCAGCAGTTCTTCGAACAGAACAAGATCCGCTACGTCTTGGCGCAGTTCGTCGACATACACGGCGCCGCGAAGGCGAAGGCCGTGCCGGTGGAGCATTTGGACATGGTGTTGACCGACGGCGCGGGATTCGCAGGATTTGCGCTGTGGGGATTCGGCATGGGCCCGGAAGGGCCGGACTACATGGCCGTCGGCGATCTTGCGACGCTGCAGCTCATTCCATGGATGCCTGGATATGCGCGCCTCATTTGCAACGGCGTGGTGAACAAGAAGCCGTACCCGTACTGCTCGCGCGTGGCGCTGACGACCCAGATTGCACGGCTCACCGAGCGCGGACTCACGATGTTCACCGGCATCGAGCCGGAGTTCATGCTGTTGGCGAGACGGGCGGACGGCAGTTTGGGGCCGGCCGATCCGACCGATGATCTCGACAAGCCGTGCTATGACTACAAAGGACTGTTCCGCACGCGCGAAGCGATCGACGAAATGGTGAGCGCATTGCGTGCCGTCGGTATCGACGTGTATCAAATCGATCACGAGGACGGCAACGGCCAGTTCGAGATCAATTTTACCTATGCCGATGCGCTCAAGTCCGCTGACAATTTCACCTTCGTGAAGATGGCGGCGAGCGAAATCGCGCACAAGCACGGCATGATCGCCACATTCATGCCGAAGCCGTTTTCGAACCGCACCGGCAGCGGCGCGCATTTTCACGTGTCGGTGGGTTCGGCTAGCCAGAAAAACGCATTCCACGATCCCGGCGACAAGTCCGGCATGGGTTTGTCGACCATGGCGTATCAGTTCCTGGCGGGTATCTTGGAACACGCGCGCGCCTTCTGCGCAGTCGCGGCACCGACGGTGAATTCGTACAAGCGCCTGGTCGTCGGGCGATCCCTGTCGGGCGCCACCTGGGCCCCTGCCTACATTGCGTACGGCGACAACAATCGGACCGCCTGTGTGCGTGTTCCCTATGGACGCCTCGAAGTGAGGTTGCCGGATTCAGGATGCAACCCGTACCTGGTATCGGCGGCGCTGATCGCGGCGGGCCTCGACGGCATCGAGCGCAAGCTCGATCCCGGTCCGGCACAAAATATCAATCTGTACGAATTGTCGATGGAGGATTTGGTCGCCAAAGGCATCAAGCTGTTGCCGCAATCCTTGCACGAAGCCACCGATGCGCTCGAACAAGACTCGGTCATCTGCAACGGTTTGGGACCCGACCTGGCGCGCGAATTCATTCGCTTGAAGCGCATGGAATGGACCGAATACTCACGTCATGTGTCCGACTGGGAATCCAAACGCTATATCGAGTTCTTTTAGGCGAATTTCAGGACGAATTTTTTCAGGAGCCGCCGCATGTGTGGAATTGTCGGTCTACTGGTCAAGAAGCCTGCCTTGCGCGCATCGTTGGGCGCACTCATGGTGCCGATGTTGGTCGGGATGACCGAGCGCGGCCCCGATTCGGCAGGGCTGGCCGTCTACACCACCCCGGTGTCGAAACAGCAGCGCAAGCTCAGCCTGTACAGCGGCCAGCACGCCATGGATTGGTCTGAGCTTTTGGGGCTGGTGGCCAAAGAATTCGCGCAGCAGCATGAGATTGCCGTTCACGGCAATCATGCGGTTCTGACCACCGCGGCCGATGCCGACCGCGTCGTAGCCTGGTTGAAGCGCAACATGCCGACGGTCGCGGTGCTTTCGGTGGGACAGTCCATCGATCTTTACAAGGACGTGGGCGCGCCCGCCGACATCGCGCGCCGCTATGAATTCGGTGCGCTGAGTGGAACTCATCTGGTGGGGCACACCCGAATGGCGACCGAATCGGCGGTGACGCCGGCGCATGCGCATCCGTTCACCGCGGGCCGCGATTTTTGTCTGGTGCACAATGGATCGTTGTCCAACCCGCACCTGGTGCGCAAGCACCTGGAGCCACTGGGCATCGAATTCGAAACGGATAACGACACCGAAGCCGCCTGCCGCTTCTTCGAGTGGCGATTGCGCGAAGGCGATGAGCTGAAAAAGGCGGTGGAACGCGGCTTTAGCCAATTGGACGGTTTCTACACATTCTTGATGGGCACCGAGGAGGAACTGCTCATCGTCCGCGACGCGTTTGCCTGCAAGCCGGCGGTGGTCGCCGAGACGGATGACTATGTCGCCATTGCCTCTGAGTTCCGCTCGCTCGCACACCTGCCGGATATCGGCCATGCCACGCTGTTCGAGCCCAAGCCGGAGGAAATCTATTCATGGCGAATTTGAAGCCGGTGGCGTCGACGCGGGAATTCGATTTGTCCCGGGACTCGTTGCGCCAACTCAATCTTTATTTGCACAAGAAGGCGGTCGCTGAAGGCATATCGCAGGTTCGGGTGCAGAATCCCGATGGGGCTCATTCCATCGCGTGCGGTCTGGACGCCAGCCTCGACGTGCACATCCATGGCCACGTCGGCTACTACGTGGCGGGAATGAACCAACATGCCTCGGTCACGGTACATGGCAACGCCGGACCGGGTGCCGCGGAAAACATGATGTCGGGACGCGTGCATGTCAAAGGATTCGCATCCATGGCTGCGGGCGCTTCGGCGCACGGCGGCCTGTTGATCATCGACGGCGACGCGTCACTGCGCTGCGGCATTTCGTTGAAGGGAGCGGACATCGTGGTCGGCGGCAGCGTCGGCAGCTTCTCGGCGTTCATGGCGCAGGCGGGACGCATCGTCATCTGCGGCGATGCCGAAGAAGCGCTCGGCGATTCGCTGTACGAGGCCGTGATTTACGTGCGCGGCAAAGTTCGCTCGCTCGGCGCCGATGCGCGCTTCGAGCCCATGACGGACACCGATCACGCGGCCGTCAAGGGCTTGCTCGCGGCCGCGAACCGCTCAGAGGATCCGCGCGAATTCAAACGCGTGGCTTCCGCGAAGAGTCTGTATCACTGGCATGCTGATGCCAACCAGGAGTATTGATCCATGAGCGGCTTGCAGTTGGAGGAATCGGCGGGCTTCGACCGCACAGTCATCGACTATATTCAGCGCGCGGCTGCGAGCGGCTTGTACGAAATTCGGGGACTGGGTGCGAAACGCCGCGTCCCGAATTTCGACGATCTCCTGTTCTTGGCCGCGTCGCTGTCGCGCTATCCGCTCGAGGGTTATCGGGAACGCTGTGCGACCAAGACCATACTCGGAACTCGTTTCGCCTCCAAGCCCATCGAGCTCGCCATCCCGATCACGGTCGCCGGCATGAGCTTCGGCGCGCTGTCCGCACGCGTCAAAGACGCGCTCGGTCGCGCGGCCACCGAAGTCGGCACTTCGACTACGACCGGCGACGGCGGAATGACCGCGGAGGAGCGCGCCTCGTCGAAGACCTTGGTGTATCAGTGCCTGCCGTCGCGCTATGGTTTCAATCCCGACGATGTGCGGCGTGCCGACGCCATCGAAATCGTCATCGGTCAGGGCGCGAAGCCCGGCGGCGGCGGCATGCTGCTCGGGCAAAAGGTCAATCCGCGGGTCGCGCGCATGCGAACGCTGCCGGAGGGCGTGGATCAGCGCTCGGCATCCCGCCACCCGGATTGGACGGGCCCGGATGATCTCGTCATCAAAATCAAGGAGCTGCGTGAAATCACCGATTGGGAGAAACCGATCTACGTGAAGGTGGGCGCGACGCGAGTATTCAATGACGTGAAGCTTGCGGTGCACGCGGGCGCGGATGTGGTGGTGGTCGACGGCATGCAGGGCGGTACGGCGGCCACCCAGACGGTGTTCATCGAGAACGTGGGGATTCCGACCCTGGCTGCGCTGCGTCAGGCAGTGGCAGCGCTCGACGACCTCAACATGCGCGGTACGGTGCAATTGGTGATATCCGGCGGCATTCGAAGCGGCGCCGATGTCGCCAAAGCGCTGGCCATGGGCGCCGATGCGGTGGCAATCGGGCAGGGCGTGCTGGTGGCGCTGGGATGCAACAGCGACACGTACCTTGTCGATGCAAAGCACGTGTCCGCGCGCGAGGATTATGCCGCGCTCGGCACGGCCCCCGGGTTTTGTCACCATTGCCACACGGGCAAGTGCCCGGTCGGCGTCACCACGCAGGATGCGCAGCTCGAGTTGCGCCTCGATCCGGCGGTGGGCGCCAAGCGCCTGAGAAATTACTTGAAGACGGTGAACATGGAGCTTACGACCATTGCACGCGCCTGCGGCAAGCAAGATGTGCACCATTTGGAAAAAGAGGACTTGGTAGCGCTGACGGTCGAATCGGCCGCGATGGCGGGCGTGCCGCTGGCGGGCACGTCGTGGATTCCGGGGCAGCCGGGGAACTCACCGCTCTAGCCCGAAGCTGCGGGCGCCGGCCGCCGGGCTAAAGACTCGGGTAGTCCGTATACCCTTGCGCACCGCCGGCATAGAATGCCGTGGGCTGTGATTCATTGAGTGCCGCGCGCAACGCGAAACGCCTCGGCAGGTCGGGGTTGGCGATGAAGAGCTTGCCGAATGCAACCGCATCGGCTTCACCGGATGCGACTGCCTGTCCGGCACTCTCGAAGTCAAATTTTTCGTTCGCGATGTAAACGCCGCCGAAGGCTGCTTTGAGCTCCGGGCCGATGCGATCCGGACCTACATATTCACGTGCGCAAATAAAGGCGAGTTTGCGATCGCCGAGCCGGCGCGCCAGGTAGCCGAAAGTTGCGCGCAAATTCGAATCGCCCATCGAATGCGCATCGCCGCGCGGGGCCAGGTGCACGCCGACGCGAGCGGCGCCCCACACCGAAATGGCCGCGTCGATTGCTTCCAACATCAGCCGGGCGCGATTCTCGATCGGCCCCCCATACTCATCGGTGCGCAAATTGGTGCCGTCCTGAAGAAATTGATCCAGGAGATAGCCGTTCGCGCCGTGCAATTCGACTCCATCGAAGCCGGCGCGCTGCGCGTTCTCGGCGCCCTTGCGAAAGGCCTCGACGATGCCGGGAATTTCGCTGCGGTCGAGCGCACGCGGCGTCACGAACGGCGTTTCGGGGCGAACCAGACTGACGTTGCCTTTGGCCGCGATGGCGCTTGGCGCCACGGGCCGCGCACCATTCAGGAACCTCGGATCCGACACACGTCCGACGTGCCACAACTGCAAGAAAATCCGCCCGCCGGCTTCATGCACGGCACGAGTGGTGTGCTTCCAGCCTTCGACCTGTTCCTCCGACCAGATGCCCGGCGTATCGGCGTAGCCAATTCCCGTCGGCGAGACCACCGTCGCTTCCGACAAAATGAGCCCGGCGGAAGCGCGTTGCGCGTAGTACTTCGCCATCAATTGGTTGGGGATCCGGGTGCTGCCCGCGCGGCTGCGCGTCAGCGGCGCCATGATGATGCGATTGGGAAGCTCGAGATCGCCGAGCCGGAGTGGATCGAAAAGCGTCGTCATATTGAGTTCCATCGAGGACGGAGCCGCTCCTCTTAGTTCATTAAAGATGAACTATTGAACTATAAAAGTATTGAAGAGGCAAGTTTCGCGCTATCCTTGCGTCCATGGGCCGACTTTTGACGCATCCTCACATTGGCGACGTGACGGTCGCCGGCATTTTGCATGCCCTCGCCGATCCCGTCCGCCTCGGGATCGTCACCGCGCTGTTGAATGCACGCGGCAGCATGAATTGCACCGAAACGACGCTGAAGCTCAAGCTCGCCATGCCGAAATCGACTTGCTCGCAGCACTATCGCATTCTCCGGGAAGCGGGTTTGATCGTGAGCGAACGCAAAGGCGTGGAGCTTTCGAGCCAAATACGCGCCGCGGAATTGGAAACGCGGTTCCCCGGATTGCTGGCGTCGATTCTCAAAGCGTATAAGAAAGAGGGGTCACGCGCTCCGCGCCGCGACATCGCCGCCAGGCGGGTTGGGGACTGAGCAAGGGGTTCTCTTGGCGAAGAGGCCGGGATTGTGCTGCGACCGGCCGGGTTGCGGGTGGGGCCCAAAGAACCGGGTTACTTGGTAGATCCGCCGGTTTCATCCGTTGACGCTCCTGGCGAGGGTGAGGACTATGTATAGCTGATCGCCACTGCTTCCAGCCCGACATTTCGGAAAAGCACCCTTCGCCGAAACTGCTTAGAGACTTCGCATCGTCGTCCAATTATGGCGTGGTGCGTGTCATGCCGGTTTGAATAGTTTGACGCCCGCTTTAGTGGCTGCGCGCCGTAAGTCGTCATCGAGAGTCGCAATTGGGGCGCCGTTGCGCAGGGCAAGTTCCAGATAAGATGCATCGTATGAAGACAGCTTATAGCGACGCGACAGTTGCAGAGTATCGCCAAGGACCTGCGTGAACGTTTCGGAATCGACCTCGATCGGTATGCCTTCGAGCAACGCGATAAAGGATCCGCTCTGTGCCGCGGTCACCAGGTCTTTGGCTTCACTGCGCGCGATCACATTGGCAATTTCAAGACCCCAGGTCATCGGTACCGTGGCCGCAGTGCTGGGGTCTCGTAAGGCATTTAAGACGGCCAAAGGGTAACCTTCGTCTCGCGCCGCGGTGTCTCGCAGTAACCAGGACAAGGTTACCGAGGCATCGAGAACAAATCTCACTCGCGGCCTGCTTCGATGAGAGCCTTGATGTTGATTTTCGCCCGAACTGGGTTGCTCTTTTTGAAGGCGAGAAATTTATCGATGGCCACCGCCGGGTCCTTGGCCGTCTGGCCCTCGCTCGGAATGAGATCCGCGATGGCCTTGCCCCGATTCGTGATGGTAAATCGTTTTCCCGCTTGGACTTGGCGCAGTAACTCCGGAAGTTTCGTTTTTGCCTCGTAGGCGCCGATTTCAATCTTCATGAGTCACATTCTCCTGTTCATCTGGCATTAGACTAGTCTATCGACTAGTCTAATGCAACTGAGGACTATGTCCGGCCGTCTGCGCAACCACTGGATTCCACGAGCGCAGTTCCGGTGCTCAATGCTTACGCCGCTGCCATGAGGGATGTTGCGGCAGGTTTTCCTAAAGATCTCGACGTGCAAACGTTGTACGCCGAATCATTGATGAACCTCCACGGCCGCAAGGCAGAGAGCATTTTGGCCGTCGACGACTCGCGCAACGCCGTGTCTGACCAGATGCTCCTGGAAATGCGTCCCGAGAGTGCAGCCGCCGGCAGTCTTTTGCGATGAGAGGTTTTTGGTTCGAACGCCAGATCGGTCTTTACTCGCGTTTCGGCGCGTGGTGAAGTCCGTTCGGGGATTCAAGAGGACCCATGCATGATTTTTGCAACGGCTGATTTGGTCGATGCCCATGAGGAGCTGCAGTCCTGCGATCTTCAATTCCGAAAATTCGGCAAACTTGCGCACTTTTCGGGCGCGATCAGCACGGTGCGTTGCCGTCACGACAACGCGTTGGTCAAGCGAGTTCTGTCGCGGCCAGGGGCGGGTAGGGTTCTGGTCGTCGACGGCGGCGGCTCGATGCACTGTGCGCTGGTGGGCGACGTCATTGCCGGGATGGCGGTGGCGAACAGTTGGGCGGGACTGGTGGTTCATGGCGCTATCCGAGACACGGCGGCGATGGCAACGCTCGAGCTCGGCGTGAAGGCGTTGGGCACAAACCCGCGCAAGAGCGCCAAGACGGGCGAGGGCGAGATCGACGTGCCGGTCGAATTCGGCGGAGTCGTCTTTGCCCCTGGCCATTACCTTTACAGCGACGAGGATGGGATCGTGGTCAGTGCGAACGCCCTCCGGCCCTAGCTCGAGAGTAGCAGCGACGGTTCAATGTTCGCCTATTAGCTAACCAATGATAGGTGAACGAGTCCTTTTGGGCGTGAGACGCTCCCGGAGATCGTGATGTTGATTTCGCGCCGCCTTAAGCTTTGTGCCCCGTTGTTGCTCATGCTAACCGCGGCAAGCGACGGCTCGTTCGGCCCCAGCTATACATCCGAGGGTGCACTCGTTCCGCCGGCGGAGTATCGAGAGTGGGTCTTCCTGAGCTCCGGACTCGACATGAGCTATACCGAGGATCCCGCGATGCAGGGTCACTCGATGTTCGATAACGTCTTCGTCGACCCCACATCCTGGGCCGCCTTCAAGCGATCCGGTCACTGGCCCGACAAGACGATTTTCGCCATGGAGAATCGCGGAGCCAGCACGAAAGGATCAATCAATAAAAAAGGTCATTACCAAACGGGCGACCTGATGGGAGTCGAGTTTCACGTCCGTGACGAATCCCGCTTCAAAGGAGGCTGGGGGTTTTTTGTCTCGAATGGCACCGCCCCCGCAAAGCTGCTCCCTGAATCTGCGCCGTGCTACGGCTGCCATCAAGCCCACGGTGCCGTAGATACTACCTTTACCCAGTTCTACCCCACTGCGAAGCCGATTGCGATGAAGGCGGGCACCTATCGGGAAGAGTAGTGGCTAACGAGAAATCAAAAGGCTCTCGCCGTACCTGGCGTCCGCCCGGGGACGCGCTTTCGAAGATGCGAAGTGGGGAGGTTTGGCGGATGCGATCGACCGCGTTGGTGCTCTCAGTGATGTGGGCGAATCTCTTGGTAGCGACAGCTGTCGCGCAGACGCCGGTGGGAACTCGCTCGCTTGGAAAGTCATGGCCATTCGATATGAAACTACTGGGTCGTGGGGGCACACCGACCACTCCGGTTTCTACGTGGATGAAGTACGCGATCACAATGCCGCCCAATCACCCATTTCGCATAGTATTCTTCTCCACTCAAAAGTTTAGGACGACGGGGTATGAAACGGATGTTCTCATCGTAATGTCCCGTCGCGAATACGATCTGCTGGATCGCTTCACGCAGTCGCAGCGATGCGATGAGGCGGCGCTACCTCCTGCCGGTGGCATGATCGTGGCGTACCGCCGTAGGCATCTGCGCGTCTGCCGGTTGGCGCAAGACATTGCGTGCGACTACTTGACTGCCATTTCCACTTTGGCCGGAATACACTGGACACCAGCCCAAATGGAAATAATTCACGGGCAATCCTGGGACACGCAGTGCAAAGATTCCGGATGGTGGGAGTATCAGGAGAAGTTTAGACAAGAGGCTGAGGATTCGGCGAAGTCCCCGGGCAATGAGCGCGCTCCAGAGAAATAGAATGCGCCATAGCAGTCACTCGCGGGTGCCTGCTCAGGGTCGAATCCGGTCTCCAACTGGTCGTCGACGCCCCGCGACGGACTGCAGTCGGCGAGCTACGGGACCGCCAGTGACTTCGATTCAATCTCACTTTTGGTGAGACTCAACATCTAAATTCAGCGAGTAGCCTGCTGGGAATTTGACGCGGCAGGTCGGAGCAATGCTTTGCCCTTTAGGCGAATTAGCCTTCTCCTTGCGCTCATGGACAGGCTCCGGTCATCTAGTATTTTTCGGGCTTCTTGATTGAACTGCGCTACCTCGGCATCGAATGCCTTTTCTGCTTGGGTTACGCCACGTTGCTTCTTCATCACCGGACTCCTATGAGGCTTAAAGACTCTACAGTGCCAGCTACATATCGTCCCGAATCTCGACAGCTTGAAAGCAAGTATCGTCATCTGTGACGGCATCGAACATTGCTCGGATCGAGTCTCTGTCGCGATTCGCGGCAACGGTCGAAAAGCAGTGCGGTTCGGAACTTGCCGCGTGGCGGTGTCACCGGGCCTGAACACAGTAAAGCCGACACCGACGACAGCCAGCTTAGAGTCGAGAGGACTCATTGGCGGTCGGCGGTGAGACCAGCGGCTCCACCCGGCCAAGAGCCGTCATCGGTAGCTTTGAATTGGTAGCCGCTTAGCTGCCATTCGCAGCGCGAGGTAGACAGAACGGATGCACGTCGAAGCAGATGCCGGAAACTCTCTCGGGGTTCTTAGCTTACGGCTACGTAACTCCCCAAACCGACCAAAGCAGCACCCGAAGCCAGCCGCTGCCGCCTCCGCCACAGAATTGATGTTTTAAGACGCTGTGCTAGCGGTGCCGCCGTCAAGACGACCACCAAATCAGCACTGGTATTTAACGCGACGGAGATCGCGCCGAGCAGGATGAATTGCGGCAGCAGAGGCGCAGCATGATCCACGAACTGAGGAATGAAGGCTAGGAAGAACAAAGCCGTCTTGGGATTCAGCACCTCAGTCAGAACGCCTTGCCAGAATGGACTCTGCCCTTTGCCCTCGTCCACCGTATTCAACATGGCGACGTCACCAGAGAGCAGCGTGCGGATACCGAGATAGACCAGATAGGCCGCGCCAAGATATTTGACGAACAGAAAAGCATAGGCAGACTGGGCCAAAATGGCTGAAAGACCGAACGCGGCCGCGATCACATGGCCCATGCCTCCTAAAGCAGTCCCGAATGACGACGCCATGCCTACTTTCTTTCCGCCTTTGAGACTGCGTGCCAGCACGTATAACATACCGGGACCAGGCGCAATCGCGAGCAAAAATGCTGCTGAAAGAAATATCAGAAAATTTCCGCTGGTGATCACTTCGGCCCCTCACAGAATTGAACAACTGCCTTTAGTTTAGCTACTTACGTAGCTCGCGCTACTCGAATTCGCTGCGACAGCCCGAAGGAGCACACCGCTCGGAAGCGGCCGGTCACGTGGGGTGGCTTGGGGTCGAGTACTCACTGGTGTTTGGCGCGCGTCGCCACGGGCGCGGGCCGGACAGTCTTATGGCCTACCGCTCAAATGGGGCCTCGAATTAAGCCGCCGCCTCTCGCGTAGGGTAAGCTCCCGAACATGAGCCTCACCGTAGTCGAATTCCTTCTAGGACCATTGCCGCAACTCATTGCACTTCTGTTGGTAGCTGTCGTTGGAACTGTCTTCGCGATCCGTCTACGCAGGACGTCGCCGTCGGCTTCTCGGCTTCTCATAGCTGGATTCTGTGCACTGCTAGTTAACGCGATCGGTTCATACGCAGTGCGCATATACAGTTACGCCTCGTTCGACAAGTGGCAAGACGCATCCGTACACGGGCGGCGTGTCGCAGAGTTATATGCGGTTCTTCATTCTATAAATGTCGCTGGCGTGATTTTGATTGCCGCGGCGGTTTTTGCTAACCGTGCACCGGTGCGCAATACCGCCTAACGAATCGCGGTCTTTGGGCTGCCGTAGAGCCGACATTCGTCACTGACAGAAACGGGTGGATAGCGATTGCCAACCTAGGCTTTACAGTAGATGAAATTTAAGCAGCTAGAGGCTATCGGCCACCATATCGCCGATTCGCTTGGAAGTGGAGTTGGACTTCCAATCGGCGTCTATTTCACGGACGTTTTCGGAGAAGCAAGCCGGCTGCCAGAGGGCTTTATCATGATTGATTTCCTAACAGCGAAGGCTACAACCGGCGATCCGCTGGGCTTGCAGGCGCTGTAACGATGTACGGGAACGCCCTCGCAGCTTTATGCGAAAAACATGGCACCACTCCTTCCGCATTCAGTCAACTCACAGTCCGTTACTCGATGTTCAATTCCCGAAGGACTATGCTTGTCACGGTAGAAGACCATCTAGGACATCGGTCAATCAAGGAATATGAAGGGTTATCTGGACGACGTACTAAAGTACTCGATCGGTTTGGTAGGGTCCGCCCTAAGTAATGTCTCCGGGCCTATAAGGGGCGTGATTGCGAGAGACCATTCGATTGGCCCGACAGCGGCAGTGGTATGGGACCGCTCAGGGTCGCGACGAGTCGGCGGCCGACAGGAGGGAGGTACGTCCGCCAGCGGCTCTTCCCGCCCAATACCGGGCACTGGCAGTGCTGAAATGCTACCCTAGCTCGCAGGAGGTCTGCATGAAGTCCTTCCTCTTTCGTATCTTTCTGGCAAGCGCAGCTCTCCTCGTGATTGCTTGTACGACTTCCGGTCAGCACGCTGGACGCCCAGCCGCGGCCGATGCGTCTCACGTGCGCGAAGCAACACCAAGCAACGTCCAGGGGACGCGACAGCGCTTCCTCGACATGTTTGCCCGTTCCTATTTTCCGGGACGCACCGGCCAGCTCCTGGTCGTGCCGCGTGAAGGCGATTTCATCACACGGCCCGACCCGGATGTCCCTTTCATGCACGGCTCGCCCTGGGCGTATGACGTCGCGATACCGCTGATGTTTGCAGGCCCCGCGGTCAAGGCCGGAACGTATTCCATGCCGGCCACGCAGCAGGATGTGGCGCCAACACTTGCGGCTGCGTTTGGCGTGCATATGCCGCCAACGTCGACTGGCCGCGTTTTACCCGTCCTGAAGACGGGCATGGCTCCGCCACGGGTTGTCGTGTTGATTGTTCTCGATGGCATGCGTCGCGACTATTTTGATCGGTACGCCACGCTCATGCCGACGCTCACAGCACTGCGGCAGTGTGGGGCCTGGTTCAATCAGGCGCAGCTCAATATTCTTCCGTCGAATACGGCGGTTGGGCACTCGACTATTGCTACCGGAACCGATCCCGCGATACATGGCGTAACCGGCGTCAACGTCTACGATCACATCGGCCGCGTGCGTCACGAGATGTTCGCCGGAGCCGAGCCCGGAGACTTGATGGCCTTGACGCTGGCCGACGTCTGGCAATTTGCGACATCGGGTCGCGCGATCATACTGGCGCAGGGCAGCATCGACCGCGCCGCCATCCCACTTGCAGGGCATGGCGCATGTCAATTGAACGGAGTTCAGACCGTACTGGCCAGCTACGACCAGCGGATGGGCAACTGGAGCGCGAATCCCCGCTGCTATCGTCTGCCCGCATACCTCAAAGACGTAAACTCAAGCACGCTATGGGCAAGCGATGCCGAGTGGATGCATCACAAGATTGACACCCCTGCCGCCGTGCGCTACTCAGCACTCTTTCCTGCGTTCGAAGCCGATGCGATGGTCGCCATGATCGAGCACGAACCCGTCGGCGAAGACGACATTGCGGATCTCATCCTGCTCAACTACAAAGGTGCCGATTTCGTGGGCCACAAGTATGGACCGGATTCGAAGGAGCTGCGCGCCACCCTCGGCGAGATGGATCGTCACCTGGCGCGAATTCTCGGCGCGCTGGAGAAAAAGGTCGGCAACGACTATCTGCTTGCCGTGACTGCGGATCACGGCATGCCGTCCGAGCCGTCATCAGCTGAACGGCGGCACTTTGCGCCATCGATCGTAGATCTCCTGAACAATAAGTTTGATCCCGAAGGAAAGCAGCTCGTGGCCGCCTTCGAACCGGAAAATCTCCAGATCTTTATCGATGAGGAGCGCTTGTCGAAACTTGGCCTGACATTGCCCGATCTCGCCGGGTTCCTCAGATCACAGCCGTTCCTGTTCTGCGCATTTACCAGTGACGAAGTGCGGCTGGCAGCCGCACGGCTTTGACTGTCAGCTGCCCGCCGGCACCGCGCACAGCACCGGCGGTCACCAGAAGTCCCCCGCTAAGACTCCTCAAAGGCCTGGATTCAATGCCGGATACCGGTCGTTCACCACCGGCCGTTTCGGGTCGTGACGCGCCGATGGCCGACAGTACCGTCCGCGAAGGGCTCTGCCCGGCCAATTCCTGCCGGCGGCGTTCACGAAATGACTGCATCACAGCGGACATTCGCGAATAATGATGCGCGTATATATCATGAACTGTGCGCTGCGCTGACAGCCGGCTTAGGCGCTCGAAGGCCGGCATCCTGGTGTCCATATGCCGCGTGTGCAACTAGCATCCTCGCGTTTTGATCTCACGACCCGATAATTTAGTCATATCACGGAGGAACACCATGGCCGAGTCAGGCGGAGTCTCAGAAATCCTGGGTAGTGAACCGGCAGCTGAAGGCTCGCTCGCCGAGACCCCCGTGGACCCGACCGCTGCAGCACTTGCCGCCGAGGCGGCCAAGAGCGATCCCGAGCTTGCCCAAAAAGCTTCCGCGTATTTCCGCAAGCAAAGCCATCTGGTCGAGGTTCAGACCGAACACCTGCACGAGCAGCGCGCCGTCAACCTGTCGCTGCTGAAACTCAAACGCTTTGACGAGCGACTCAAAGTGGGTCTGCGCATGTTTGTGATCCTGGTCGCGACCGTCATCGGTATCATCGGTGCAGTGCTAATTCACGACGCCGTCAGATCCCGCAGCGTGGTCATCGAACCATTCGAGACACCCCACGCACTGGCCGAGCGCGGGCTAACCGGTATTGTCGTCGCCAATGGTGTTCTCGATCAACTGACCCGATTGCAGGGGGCGACGCGCAGCGCAATGCAACGACGGAATCTCTCGAATGCGTGGTCGAAAGAGGTCAAGCTCACGGTGCCCGAAGCGGGGCTTTCGATCGGCGAGATCTCGCAACTCCTGAGGGCCCGCTTTGGTGATGACATCCACATAAGCGGCGATGTGGTGCAGACCGAGGCTGGTGGCCTCGAAGTGACGGTTCGAGGTGACGGCATATCGGCGCAGTCGTTTACCGGAGCGAGCGATCAGTTGGGCAAACTTACATCCGAGGCAGCTGAGTACGTCTACTCGCAATCGCAGCCGGCGTTATAGGCTGCTTCTCTGGTCGGTTCGCAGCGTTATCTGGAAGCCATCGAGTTTTGCCAAGCGTCGATTGGCTCGTTCCCCAAGTCGGAGCGGCCGGCTCTTCTGACCTACTGGGCTATCGCCATGACCAAAAGCAGTAGTCCTGGGCCGCAGGCGGTGGCGCTACTCCAAAAGGCGATCGCGCTGCAGCCAGATTACTGGTACGCGTACGAGATTATGACGAACATGAACTTGGGTCTTGGCGATGAGGAAGGTGCCTGGAGGCGCGGCAATGAGCTGCGCAAGGCAGCGGGTGGGCGGGCCGGCCGGGCGCCGGAGATGGCTTACAACGTCGTCGATTTGCCTTCGAGGGACTTGCCCGCCGAGCTGGCCGCGCTCACCGCGGATGTCGAATCCTCATCCGGAGGCGGCACTTCAACATTCGTTGAGGGGCCGCTGATCGCCACTGTGCAAGCGTGGCTGCATGACCCGGCGGCGGCGGAATTGGCTCTTCAGACTACTAGGCTCGATGTCCGCGACCCGACCATCGCTGCCGTTACCCACTTCGTACGTGGCATTTTAGCCGCCGAGGCGGGCGACTCCGCGCGCGCGGTGAGCGAAATGGAGCCGTTCTTAGCCGCTTACTCGGATCCAGCGGTGTCGTGGTTCAATTATGGCAACCACTGCTGGGTGGCGCCGATTGAAGAAGCGGCAGGGCATCCGGACAAGGCGGACGCCGTGCTGAAGACGGGTGGCACGTTCGTGGACTGCTATCGCTTCCGCGGCGACATCCTTGATCGTCGTGGCGATTGGCCGGGTGCGCAGAAGGCGTATGCCGAAGCTGTCGCTCTCGCGCCAGATTTGCCTGCGGGTTATTACTCCTGGGGCGTCGCGCTCGCCAAGCACGGCGATCTTGCCGGCGCAGAAGCCAAGCTCAAGGACGCCAACAAGCATCAGCCGCATTGGGCCGATCCCTTAAAAGCCTGGGGCGATTTACTTGTGAAGCAGAGCAAGACAAGAGAGGCGCTCGGCAAGTACGACGAGGCATTCAAGTACGCGCCGAACTGGAAGGAACTTAAGGAGGCGCGCGAGGCGGCAACGAAGCAAAAGAGCTGATTAGGCCGCTCCGAAGCGGCCCGCCGCCACAGTCAACTTCGGGTCGGTAGTTCGCGTTCGACGGCGCCCGAATCACCGGCGACTGCCGGCCATGCCCCGTCATTCACGGTCCTGAAATCATCGCAGCAAAGCCGCCGTTCGCGGCGTGCGGTAAACTACGTCCCATGATTCGCTCTCATCACGTCGGTTCCGTCACCTAAGCAATGGCTGGATTCTCATGCGATGGCTGACACCTTGCCTACCATTTGGAATTCTCGTTATTGCGACGGTACATGCGCAGGTTTCGCCGGGCATTCAGATTCGCGTTACGAAGGCCAAAACTTGCTACATCGCGAAAGTCGGGGTTCCGTGTAACGTGATTGGAACGAAGCTGCACGACATGAAGATCGACTCGACCTATCATGTCATCGTGATTGGGGACCCGCACGTCGATTCTGACGCAATAAACGAAGTAACAGAATTCCTACATCAGGCCGGATATCCCATCGTCGCTGGCTTTGTGGATTCATGAGCGACTTCGATAAACACCTGCAAGCGAACGAAACGACACTATCGGGAACATTTCTCCTGCTAGACGGTAAAGTGGTCAGCGATATGACGTGCGAACGCATCGACTGGATCGTCCAGCACCAATTGCAGAAGGTCGCCAACAGCACCAGCGGTTGGGCGACACTGTACCGAGACCCGAACGATGGTCGCCATTGGGAAAGAACGTGCTCCCAAAGCGAAACACATGGCGGCGGTCCACCAAGACTTAACACTATTATCGTGGGCGAAGCCGAGAAGAAATACGGGCCTCTGTAGCGGACATTCGTGACCGACGGCTCAGGTCGATAGTTCGCGTTCGACAATACTCGCGCGACCACAGGCGGGCAGGCGGCCACAACCGGTAATTCACCGACCCGAAATACCTTCCTGATTGCAGTCGTTCGCGTTCGGTTTGACGAGCCAAGCGGCAAATGGTCTATTGTGCGTATCGGACGCAAGGAGGGCGCAAGTGTTATTGGACATATCGTCGTGTTTGTTTGTTACGCGACATTCCCGTCGTCTAATTATTAGTTAGGCGCCAATAGAGAGTTCCATGAACTACGTGCAAGTTCTTACGCGATACAAGGCCTGGGCTGACGACTTGTTCTTGGCCGTAGTTTCGGATGTACCGGTCTTGGAGCTTACGGCCCCGCGCCCCATTGTTTTTGGTAGCTTAATTCGAACACTCAACCATTCCTATGCAATGGACTTCGTGTGGCAATCTCATTTGCTTGGCAAGCCTCATGGGCTCACCACTCGAAATCCTGAGAAACATCCAGAAATGCAAGAGCTGGCCACGGCGCAACGCGGAATGGACAATTGGTATGTGAATTTCGCCGATTCAATCTCGGATCGTGAATTGAGTGAAATCGTTGAGTTTGAGTTCATTGGCGGCGGTCGCGGAGCCATATCTCGCAGAGATATTTTGCTTCATGTCGTCAACCACACCACATATCACCGTGGCCATGCCGCAGACATTCTGTATCACCTCAACATTTTTCCTCCAACCACGGATCTTCCTGTTTTTCTCAGGGAGCAGTCGGTTGCCACCTAACGGTTCATTCGAGCGTTCGCGGGTCGCGTGTTCGGTGAGCCAAGGTATCGCCACTTTTCAGTGCCACAAAGCTGACGCTCGCCAAAGGCACATTGGACGCTCAAGCCTGGCAATGTCGCCCCAACCGCCGGTCTGGAGCGGGGACGTGGGGCAGCAGGCGCTCATTTCAAAGGTAAATGGACATCGGTGAGCAACTCATGCTCAGGTGTGTTGCTCTTCAGACTTAGGTAGTGAAAGAAGGCCGGAAAATCGCGCAGTTCCTCGCCACTGTGTGGCAACCAATTTCGGTAGAGGTAATACACGCTTTCGGAAATATTATCTGGAGAGCCCTCGTGGCGCACGACGGCACAGCGCCCGCCGGGAATGATTTTCGTCACGATTCCGTGACCGTTTGACGGGACTTCTCTTGAGACTGACCCGCAAATATTGTATCTAAAGTCCTTCGCCGGCGTAGTTGCCGGATCGTGGTAGGGAATACCGTATGTACGACTGCTCGCGATGGGCGACAATCCGGATTCCTTACGCCAAGCGATAAAACGCTGGACGGACCCATTCAGTAAAGCGGGGTCGCCTCGGTGCTCCAGCACCGCCACGGTAACAGGTTCAAAATCCACGATCTTCACTTGCATACGGTGAATTCCTCTCGGTGACCTAGAATGGAACTGCTTACTCCATGATGCCCAGTCGGGATTGTTTCTGAATGAACTGGGTGATTGCCCGAACCCCGAGGTGCCTTTCGATGAAATCGAGAACTCGATTAAAGCGCGTGGCATAAGCTTGTTCGCGGGCATTCTGCGTGGTTGCGTTCCGTGTAGTAAGTCTGCCCCGAATGATCGGCTACGTCCTGACTTAAATTGCGGAATGGACCACCGCGTTGCTTGTGGGAAGGGCGACGATGGGCCCGGAACTTGCCTCAACTAGGGGTCCCGGAAGCGGGCGCTCATGACCGCCTGCTCCGGGTCGTGTGCGCCGATGGCCGACAGTACCGTCCGCGAAGGGCTCTGACCGGCCAGAAGCGGGCATCGCCGGTACTGAAATGATCGCCGCGAAGCGGCCCTTCGCGGCCTGCGGTAAACTTACGCCGACGTTGGGACTCTGCGAGGCTAGGGACACGCCACTCGGATCAGAATGTTTGTTGCATGGAAGGCTCCAATGAAATTCATACGTCGCCTAAAGAAGAACCGAGCTATCAAGAGCTACGTCAAGAAACTTCCCGGGCTGCTCGCCAAAGACTACGGGCGTTCCCCACACCACAGGCCGTTGCAGATCAAGCGAACAATCGAGCGTGCGGGCTTGGACCCGATATATGCTTGCTATGCCATAGCAATGTTCTGTGGTCGCGAGGACTTTATTCAATTTCATAATGACACTGGTGAGACCTGCGACTATGACGCAATGCGTGCAGAGGTTGCGCACGGTCATTTTTCGGGCAATGTGAACTTTGATATTGGCGATAGAGTGAATTTGTATTCCGAGCACGGCTCGGATGCTTCGCACCCGGGCTCTCATGATTCAGGCAGTGGGCATGGCCACAGCGGAGATTGAGAGGTGGGTAGCCCACAGCGACGCTCCAATGCGCGCCAGCTTTGTTTTTATTGTGGCAATGTTCGCCGGACAGGCGTGCTTAGCAAGCGATGTTGTGAATAGCCACGCCGTTTTTTTTCGTTCAGATGACAATTGTCGCGTTGACAATAACAAAACGGCCGTTCGCTGCGACCAATTGGCTCATCGTTTTCGAGCGGTGCATGTGAGAAGTGATGCATGGATAAGTCTGTTTATCGACAACGCGAAATACGAAACAGTCGTCAAGACTCTTGATTTATTGCGCAAAGCGGGGTTTACGGAAGTGAACGTATTCCCTCCCCTTAATGGGACGAATCTCAGTAGCACGGTAAAACGATGGATACGACTTAGGGTTGAGGGACTGCAGAACCATATATTTGCGATGCTATTGATTTCGACGGAACGATTTGAAACATGGCGAGAGGAACTGCTCGTGGTTTCCGACTCGAGATACGAAGTTATCGACCGTTTTACGCAGGCCAGAATGGCGCAGCCAGACTGCAAAAGCTTCGAGGACTTCCGAGCTGGGCCACGAGGCGATAATACAATTTCAATATCGACGCACAACGAAGGTCAAACCCAAGCGTGCGTATTACCAACGGCTGAGTCATGTGATTTTTTGTCGGAGCTGCTGAATCTCTCCGATGTAAACTGGACAGAGGCGGAAATTCAACCTGTAAAGCATGTTCGAGGCGAGTTGGGCTGCGAGGCCAAGCCCAAGTACAGCGAATGAGTGGCTCCCCGAAGCTGTCCTTCGCAACTGGCGGCTTGGGTTAAGGGTTGTCCAACACCTGCCCCCAAGCCTCACCGGGCTTGGACGCCTCAGCGCGCACCGGCAGGTGTCGGACAACCCTTAACCTGAAGCTGTCCGTGGCCAGTGTCAGCTTTACGGCAGCGAAACGCGCGAATAACCAACCGATTAGAGCGGCGGCTTGGCATCCTGGCTGTCATGATCGATTTTTACCTGCTTCGCAAGTGAGAGCTGCAACTTTTCCGGCCAAAGAGTGTTTTTTAGCTTGAGTAAGCCTCATTCACCGGACGACTTAAAGGGAGAGCTATGCGCGCAACTGAAATTCTAGCGGCTGCCACGTTCGTGTGCGGGAGCTTCGTTACGGCAGCATCTGCCGCAGACTCCACGGCCACCCCATGGCTCGGGACGTGGTCGCTCGACATATCACAATCCAAATACAGTCCGGGTCCTCCTCATAAGAAAGCCACGATTACCACAACGGATGCTGGTAACGGCAAGCTGACCTACGTCACTGATATTACAGATGGCACCGGGGAAATGGATCACATCGAATTCACCTGCGCGATGGACCAAACCGAATGCCCAGTCGTCAATGGAGGGGCGAAGGAGACCGTATCCATTGCCAGGCTCGGCAATCGAAGCTTGAGGTTTACTTGGACGTTCAACGACCCGCCGCCGTTCTCTGTCGTTATGCTCGTCAAGATGTCCAAGGATGGGAAAACGCAGGTCTCTATCTCGAAAGGCAGATTACCGGACGGCAAGCCCCTCTCGGTGAGAGAGGTCTACCACAAGTCGTAGCCCTCTCCGCGCAACCATATAAGCACGCCCACATCGCGACTGACCGCTTTGAACGTGCGAGCGAGCGGCGGTCTAGGGGTCTGAATGAGCCACTGTGGCATAGGTTCTATCGGAAGGAGATGAACATGGCAGCAGATGTACCAAGCAAATGGCCAACGATTGCAATTTCGGCGTTGCGAGTAGTTCTTGGACTTGTCTTTCTATATGTAGGAACCACCAAAGTTACGGGAACCGGACACACGGTAGAGTACTTTGCGGCTATCGGGTGGGGACAGTGGTTCCGCTATCTGACAGGTGTTCTCGATATTGGGGGGACCGCCCTGCTTTTTGTGCCGAAATGGACTTGCTTTGGAGCAATATTGCTCGCCTGCTCTGTCGGAACGGGAACCTTGATCTCCCTCACCGTGCTCCGGGGTGAGACAACGTGGGGCAGCGGCAGCCCGGAAATTATGGTTGTGTTGCCGCTCGTACTCACAATACTCGCCGCCTTACTCGCGTGGCTGACACGCCCACATCGAGTAAATTTTTTGGAGACGGCTCGCGGCTGACCCTGGAATGAGGGGCTTGCCAGAAATTGACTTATCGCGGTGTCAATCAAAAACACTCTGATTACGATGGTCGCTCTCCATGCCATCCCCATCATTCGAGCTAATCGTGCTAAAAACTGTGAATATCCGACCAAGCATGCCACGATAACGGGCCACTTTTTAGATGGCGTGAAAGGCAAAGTCGCAGAAGCGTCGAGGTCTGGAGGATTTCAGTGAAAAACAGCGCCAAAACAAAACTCGATGAATTCAGCACACCGACAAACATCAAACTTGCTTTGCTGTGGGCGTCTCTGATGTTTCTGTATATCTATAACGACTATTTCAGCATGTACACGCATCGAACGATCGATGATATGGCGAAAGGACGCTTAGGCCCACTCGGACAAGCGACTGAGCCCGTGCTCGCCGGTGTTGCGGTCATGCTGGCTATTCCGGCACTCATGATCTTCCTGTCTGCGACCCTTAGGCCATTGGTAAGCCGTTGGCTAAACGTGGCTCTCGGCATCGCATACACTGGCATCGAAGTTCTGACGCTGTCAGGCGCGCCGTTGTTCTATCGGATCGTAGTGGTTCTCGAGATCGCGCTGACTGTACTGATATTATGGCACGCGCTGCAGTGGCCGAAACACGCCCCGCCTGAATGATAGGGGCCAAGCTGCTCCTGGGTCCCATCCAGACGCTCGCTTTTACGGCCGAAATGGGCAAGTTGCCAAAGCGCTCCGCATTTTTCTATTCGACGAGAATCGATGGTGCACGAATGACAGCTCTAAGGCGGACATTTTAATCGGTGGGATGTCTCTTCGTGGCCGTTATGGAGAGCTATGCATAACGGCCAGTAACGGCACTTCGTCACATGCGAATGCCTCACGTGAAGCAGCCGTTCGCGGGCTGGCGTACACTCGGTCTATTGAAGTAGTTGCGAGCTTCTATGGTTTTTCTCGTGCTTAATCCCGCGTCTGTACCCGAAGCCATGGCTTTAGCGAAGGAGCTTGGATGCGCGATTTGGGTTGGCTCCGACGGGGTAACGGAAGACGAATATCAGCGGTATGGTGCCTCTGGGATCAAAATATCGCGGTTCATTTATCCGCTTGCGAACGCGGATGAATCAGTTCTCGCGGATGCACGGGATACAATTGGCGAACACCATCCGTCCGAGGTCATCTGGATTCAGTACGTTTGGACGCGCTAAAGATTCTCCGCCGTGAGTTTGGCGGCCACGGGCAGCAACCGGCCAACTCCGGCCAATCGACCGCGCGAACTTGCGTTCCCGAAGCAGCCATTCGCCTCTTAGGGTAATCTTGCTAGACAACAAGTCAGGACGACTCACGGGCTCAGTTATTTCTGACGCTGAATGAGCCTGCGGAATTAGGAAGAACGGCCGTGCCCACAGTATCAAGCAAGTACATCGACGATGCTATTGGCGCTGGCGCGGCGTCGCTGTTCAAACGACTCGGGTATCGCAAACATGGCAGAAAGTTCTATTTGGTGAGTGAGCTATCGACCGCGCACGTCAGATTCCAGGCGAGCCAGTGGAACCACGCTGGTAGCACACGCTTCACCATCAATCTCGGTCGATATTTTGTCGCTATCGCGCAAAGGAACGGTGAACCCGTGATCCTCGATCCACTAAAGCAGAAGCAAATGCACGTCGGTATCCGCATCGGCCACCTATTGCCAGAGCAAGGCGATCATTGGTGGACTATCAGGACCGCAAACGAGGTACCCGCGGTCTCGGCGGAACTGGTGGCGGCAATGCGAGACTACGGCTTGCCGTATCTAAATTCAGTCGCTTCTGTCGAAGGCGTTGCAGAGTTTAGTGGTTACATTCCTGGTATCGGCAAGAACGCGACCCTGTCGAAGGCGAGCGCACTCGACCTCCTAGGAAGGAGCAAAGAGGCCGAAGAGATACGCGCGCAACTGACCGCTCGCGGTGTGATGCTCCACAAAGACGATAAATAGTCCTTTGGCTGTGACCCTTCGACTCGTTGGGGTTCTGCTGCCGTTCACGATGGGCGGCAACGGGTCGGGAGGACTCATTCGATGCCGGTGGCGGTCCGACGGGCTCATGGCGGCCATAAGCGGACCTAACCCTGCTCGTCTCCGCATCGTTGGGCCTCCGCAGAGGCCGTGATACGCTCCACTTGATCGGGCATCCGCTCGGTCTTCCTAGGAGGGGTCCGGTGAACAGCGAGCCTCTGTTGAACTTGGCGCGAAAACTCATTGGCGAGGTGACGTTCTGTGTCGCTGTCACGCAGGGAGATGGCGGTGATGCAAACGCCCGCATTGTCCAGCCCAGACCGTTAAGTGGCGATTGGTCCGTGGATGTGCTGACGAACCGTCGGTGCCGAAAGGTTCGGGAGGTTGAGCGCACGGGTCGGCTGACCCTACTTTACCAGCACGACAAGGATCGCAGCTATGTTTCGCTGATCGGACCTGCTCGGATTGTGGATGATGTGGACTTCAAGCGCTCCGTCTGGACCGAAGCGCATTACCGCTGGAACCCCGGCGGACCGAAAGACCCGGCAACTGTCTATCTGCGGCTGATGACCGAACGCATCGAGCTTTGGAGTGCCGTGCATGGCGTGACGCCGGAACCTCTGGGCTACAGTGCCGCCATCCTATCGCGTGAGGGTGAAGGTTGGCGAGTCTCCGCGACGTAGCTCGCTTCGGCGTCTGGTACTACACCCGTTGCGCAAGGACTCCGGTCTAGAGACTTTGAATTCGCTTGAGAGTCTGCACTTATGGCACTTCTCGCCCAGGAGCAAGAGCTTCCATGGTCTCGCTCTGCCGACGACAATCTCGGAGCTCCAAATTAATTGGGCAAATCCCAAAGACTTGGCTGGGCTTGCGCCCAATTCCAATCTTCGCCGGCTTGAGATCCATCGTTGCAGGAACCTCGAATCGCTTTCGGGGTTACCCGACTTGTTTCCGTCCTTGGAACACCTCGTGGTCGCAGCATGTGGCAAGCTTGACGGTGCGCACGAAGCCCATCTTGCTGCGCATCTTCCAAGCCTCCAACACGCCTACATTCAGAATCGCAAGGTGGTCTAGTGCCGTCGAAGCCTGACCTCGCTTGAGCGAACTGCCCCGTACCGGGGGCGGCTACCCTCTGCAGCTTGCGTAGATCCAACTTTGAACGTCAGCTTCTGGGCAGTCCAATATGGTGTTCGTACTTCAGCTCTGGGTGGTGACGAGCCACGGGCGACGCCAACGTTTCGCCAGCGACTCTACCCGGCTCACAACGCAGTCATTCGTCATTCCAAACTGCCTTCCGGATTGCAGTCATTCGCAAAGCGAGTTATCGGTCACGTTCTGTCGGAATTTGTCCGTCGCCGATGTTTGACCGACCGAGCAGTAAATGGTTTATTGCACTCACGCGGATGGAAGACCAGTGGTCGGCTCCCGCCGACGGCGAAGACCGATGGGAACGGGAAACGCTCTGAGATTTCTGGCCGGCACGGCTCACTCCGGCAGGTTCATCTTTTGCAAAAGCGCCTTGTATCGGTAATCACCCCTGAGTTTTGCGAAAATTCGTTCTGCTTTTTCTCACTCAGGAGCGCAGAATCACGCTGACGGCGGCCTTTGCGGCTCATCCGCACCGCTTCAAAGGGTTCGCACCCAAACCACCCGTGGTGCCGACGGCCGCTTGGATCAATCCACCGAAACAGGAGACCGCCACCCCAGAAATCATCATCCCTTGCTCGCTAAACTCTTCACGCCTTGTGTCTCAAAGTCATTGACATGTTCCGTTCTTATTCCTGAACTGAAATGACGAGGTGCGGCCGATAACACGTAGCCCTGGCAGATTAGCGAGGACATCAAGTAGCTCTTCGGCAAGACCGTCGGCTAAGTACTCTTGATCCTTCTTTTCGGTCAGATCGACGAAGGGCAGCACAGCGATCGACGTTTCGACTGACGCTCGTCGAGGGGGCGCCAGTGCGGTGCGGGTGAGCCAAGCGGTCGAGATTGTCGCCAGCGCAACCGCGACGGCGAACCATACTCTCGCCATGCGTCGCGGACGGGGGGCAGTCGCTACTTCGTCCTTCAAAGCCGTGTCGACGGCCGAGAAGTCCTCCCGAATGATGTGTCCCGAGGACGCGCGGAGGGACACCCGCGACGCGGTAGCGTCACGATATAATCAGGCTTGTCGGGAGAGTCCCCGAGCGCTTGCCGCAGCGCAGCGACAGCCTCGTAGACGGAGTGCGGGGTAACAACGGCCTTTCCCCACACTCCATCGAGCAGTTCGGTGACCCCCACGATCTCGCCGGCGCGCTCGGCTAAGAACATTAGGAGTCGCATTGCGCGGGGATCGAGCCTTTTCGTGTCGCCCTCGCGCGAGATTTCGCCGCGGTCCGGGCTGACTCGCCAGTCTCCGATCCGCCAATCCTCGTGAGGGTACTTGTTCAACAATCGCCATCCCAGCCCGGAAAGCCCGCTTCGGTTGCCTTTCCTTGTAGCACAAAGGCAGTTTCTGAAGTCTTTAACACAACCTTGTATTTGTTTCAGATGATCTTGAGGACTTTCCCGCCCGGCAATCGTTAGGGTCGACTGGTATCTGGGCCCGCACATCCGGGTCCAACCAATAGTCGCTAAGGAGTTTGTTATGCAAAAGATGCCGGGCCTCAATCGCCGTCGCTTTTGCGGTGCTGCAGCGGCGGCCGTTGCTGCGAGCCACTAAGTCTTTCCAGTTTTATTTTTTCACAAAGGAGCACAGCCATGAATGCAGTTGCACAGCCGAAGGGCAGCGATACGACAGCCATCCGCCCGTTTCATGTGAACGTACCGGAAGCGGAACTGACCGAATTGCGCAGGCGCGTCAAGGCGACGGTGTGGCCTGATCGGGAAACGGTCGCGGATGCAGCGCAAGGCGTGCAGCTTGCGACGGTTCAGCGACTCGCCAACTATTGGGCGACAGATTACGCCTGGCGCAAGGTCGAGGCGAGGCTGAAGGCCCTGCCGCAGTTCATCACCGAGATCGACGGGCTTGACATTCATTTCATTCACGTCCGTTCGAAACATGAAAATGCGTTACCGCTCATCGTCACTCACGGCTGGCCCGGCTCGGTCATCGAACAGCTGAAGATCATAGATCCCCTGACCAATCCGACGGCACATGGCGGGAGCGCATCGGACGCTTTCGATCTGGTGATTCCATCGATGCCGGGCTATGGGTATTCGGGTAAGCCCACCACTCCCGGTTGGGATCCCGCCCACATCGCGCGCGCCTGGGTCGTGCTGATGAAGCGACTTGGGTACACGAAATTTGTGGCGCAAGGCGGCGATTGGGGTGCGGTCATCACCGAGCAAATGGGTGTGCAGGCGGCTCCGGAATTGCTCGGCATTCACACCAATATGCCTGGCGCGGTTCCGGCCGACGTTGACAAGGCGGCATTCACCGGTGCGCCAATGCCCGACGGACTCTCGCCCGAAGAGAAACTCGCGTTCGACCGGCTGACATTCGTCTACAGCAAAGGCATCGCGTACGGCTACCAGATGGGTCTGCGCCCGCAGACGTTGTACGGAATTGCGGACTCCCCCGTCGGCCTGGCCGCCTATTTCCTGGACCACGATGCGTGGAGCTACGCGCTGATCTCACGCGTCTTCTCCGGAGAAGCAGCCGGCCTCACCCGGGACGATGTCCTCGACAACATCACGATCACTTGGTTGACGAACACGGCAATTTCCGGAGCGCGCCTCTACTGGGAAAGCAAACTCCCGTATTTCAGTGTCAAGGGCGTTTCCATCCCGGTTGCCGTAAGCGCCTTTCCGGACGAAATCGATCTGTGCCCGCGCAGCTGGGCAGAGCGGGCGTATCCCAAACTGATCCACTACAACAAGCTCGACAAAGGCGGGCACTTTGCGGCCTGGGAACAGCCGAAACTCTTTTCGGAAGAAGTTCGCGCCGGCTTCAGATCGCTGCGTGCATAGCGAAGTAGGGATGTTTGCAATGCCATCCGCCAGTCACTTGAACAAAATCGCTGATTCATTTGGCGTGTGATGTTCCGCCACGTTCCAACAAGCCTGGGGCCCGCAGACGAGCTGCGGGCCCCTTACATAAAAGGAGACATCGCATGAGACGGATTGCTTTTGTTCTGGTTGCAATTATTGCGCTGGCCGGCGTGGTCGCCCACATGGCTCCCGCATCTGAACACGCCGAGGGAGCGGCCGCACCAATCTTTGGAATCAAAATCCCTGCCGGCTACCGCGATTGGAAGCTGATCTCCGTGGCGCACGAAGCAGGGAATCTAAACGATATTCGGGCAATTTTGGGCAACGATAGAGCAATCGAGGCCTATCGCAAGGGAAAGCAATCGTTCCCAGACGGTACTGTTATTGCACGACTCGCGTGGAACTACGTTCCCTCCGCGGAAAACAATAGGGTATTTGGCCGCGATCAATCCTTCGTTGCTGGATCCGCGTCTGATTGGTACCTGCAGTTCATGGTCAAGGAATCCAAAAGATACGCTGCAACCGGTGGGTGGGGGTACGCTCAGTTTGACCAAGACGGAAACCCTGCTGACGAAACGAAGCATGGAACTTGCTTTCCCTGTCACGCACCCGCCAAGGATCGCGACTATGTCTTCACGCGTTACGCACCTTAATACTGAATGTCATCAGATGTTGCGTGCGATCGTTGGAGAGAGCGCTTACCGAAAGTGACACACGACAAGCAGGAAGGAAAGGAAATGAAGAAATACAGCAAAGACCGGGAGGCCATCTCAAAGCTCTCTCCGGAACAGCATCGCGTAACCCAGGAAGGCTATACCGAGCGGCCCGGAGCCGGCGCGTATCTGAATAACAAGGAACCAGGAATTTATGTCGATATCGTATCAGGTGAGCCGCTGTTCGCCTCTTCGGATATATTTGAATCGGGGTCCGGCTGGCCAAGCTTCACCAAACCTATCGAGCCGGCCAACACTAGCGAACTGCGTGGCGAAACTCACGGCATGACGGGCGTCGAAGTGCGCTCCGCCCACGGCGATAGTCACCTTGGTCACGTCTTTAGCGATGGTCCGATGGATCTCGGTGGACAACGTTACTGCATCAATTCGGCCTCGTTGCGATTCATCCACCGAGACGACACGGCGGCCGAGGGCTATGAGGATTACCTAAATCAGGTAGAGGACGCTCAATGACGGAGGACGAGCGGGGGACTTCTCGGCGACACCGGATGGAGGCCACGAAAGCCCGAACACAACGTACCGCTACGTCGAGGCGGACCTGGCGATGAAGGAAAAAGCGCTCGCCCGGTTCGAGGAACCGAACACCAAAATGCGCCGATATCGCCCGGCCGACCAACTCATGGCATTCCTGCAGCAGCTGTAACTATGCGAAGGATAGGCCGGCCCAACACCTTAAGATGCTGGGCCGACCGCCCTTCGGGCTGCCAACTACGCATAGTTGAGCGCTGTGCATAGGGGTCGACCCGAGCCGATCAGCGCGAGCGCCCGGCACATTAGACCGGAACGAATCCGGCGAGCTTTAGTGCCCTGGCATCGAAAGTCGCCGTGGCGCGGCAGCCCAACCGGCGATTACGTGCTTCGATGAGGCAATCGGCAAAATCGGCCGTCGAGTCCTTCCAAGAATACACTGCGTGCTCAACAGACGGCTCGTCCTCGAAGGCCAGATCGGCCGTATCCAAGAGCGCAGAGAAAGCTGTGACTATCTCTGCCTTCGCCAATTCGTATCGGCTTCGCAACACCCATTCCGTTTCCAGCAAGACAAGCATACTTACCAAGACTGGTTCGCCTTTGCTCACCTCGCGATCGATCAATCGCCGTGCCTTCTCATACTGTGACTGGTCGTCTCGGATCAAGTACCGGACCAGAACGTTGGTATCTACACCGAGCATCAGCGCGACAGTAGTTCAATGGGCACAGGTTTCCTGCCCTTTTTGTACAGAAGCCCCGCGAGTTCAGACACGCGCTTGTTTTTAACTCGCATAACCACAACGCCGTCCGGCATCAACGTAAAGCTCATTCTGTCGCCGGTCTTCATACCGAGACTGTCCCGAATGGGCTTCGGGATTGTCGTCTGCCCCTTGCTGGTCAGCGTGGCTTCTGTACTCATGGTTGCCTCCATATTCCTTACCGAGTAAATTATAGAAAGGATTCGCCTCCTGGGCAAGCGTGCGGACATATGCGTGCTTCGGCTCTACCGTCGCGCTGTTAGGGCATATCGGTTGCCATAAAGCGGCCAGCCACGACAGTCAGGTCAGGGTCGATTCCGGGAGTTCACCGCATCGGGCGGCAGACGGCCAGTTTGAGTCGTTCGACCGCCGAAAATGCACGCTAGTAAGCTGTCATTCACGTCCTGCGGTAAGCTTAGCCCGATGATTTTGAATCCCCGTTACAGGAGTACGGATGCCCGTGGGAATATTCGTCGGGCTAATACAATATTCTGGTCGCCTAAGAGTTATGCGGCATGAGTGAGCGCGCCTCCGCTTGGCATCCAGTCCCGGACATCAACGAGGGGTTCGGGTCCATCTCCTTTTCCTACGACTCCAACGATTCCCGAACCGCGCTTGTTGTGATGAACGGTGCACGAAGGCTTTCATTGAGGTTCACAACCGTCATCGCATTCCAAATTGAGGACGACTGTCCCGGCAATTTCAAATTACCGGTAGCGTTGCCGAGACTCAACGCCAAATGGGTTTTCCCACTTCTGAGAGTGGAGAATTCGACTTGGCTCAGCCAGTGGCCAATGTGGCCAAACCTAGCACACTACGTGCTGTTGAGTTTAGACGACTTGGTACAGTTGATAGCCCTACCGACTGCGGATGTCCGATGGGAGTAGCGGCGTACTGTCTCAGAGTCGCCATCACCGCTGTGATCGTTGTTATGTCGAGTACGTCCTGCACTTCAGGCGATAGTCGATTTTACCGTTATCAACGAAACGGACGAGCCAATTGCTCGTGCCACCATTGTTGTCTGCGGTCAAACAATCGAGATGCGAGAAATTCCAGTGGCCGGTCGGGTATCGGGCACCTACCGTGCTAAAGCGGATGGCGACTATGCCGTATCCGTTCAATTCGCGGACGGAAAACAGCTTCACAGCAGGATAGGCTACGTTACAAATGGCGTCCGATATGCCGATGAGGATCCAACCTTTCAGTCGTGAGTCTCCGACCGGTCAGTCACTAACGGCCCTGTGCGTCCCGTCGGAGCACGCGCTCCGCCCGCACGTGCTGGCCGTCAGCCATGTAGGCCTCAGAGATCGTCAGCGTGTTGCCGTTAAGTCTGAAGGTACGCGACTGATCCGTCCCCAGGTAGGCCGGTATGTTCCCGCCCAATACATGGGTGACCCACGTGCCGCGCTCGTAACTCACCGTGTAGGTTCCGAAATATGCGCAGTACCAATTCGGAACGCAGGCGTCGGGTCCGCGGTCGCATCCCAAGTGTGATGGGCGTGTGAATTTTCGTAGTGTGTAGGGCCACGTAGGGATACTTCGGTGCGCGAATTTTCCGACCGGCCAACTCCGGTCGGTGGCGGTTCCGACTTGACCGCATCGGACGTTCGCAGCAGATCCGGCCTAGCGGATCTCAGTGTTGCGCTTCGATTGGTTGGGTCCGGCATGCATCTATGATCTTGCTTTCGTTGAGGTCAGCATGTCCCATCTCGCACAGCTGACGGTATATACGCTCTGCTGTCGCGCCGAAAGGACTGCCAATCCCGACCTCCCGAGCGAAACGGATTGCATACTCGACGTCCTTCAAGCGCAGTGCGGAGCTGAATACGACGTTGCGATCGTGATCCGCAGCAACCATCCGCCGTATATTGCGCACCACTTGCGGACTTGCAGCCTGGCTGGTTGCGATAGCATCGGCGACAATGGCCTTGTCAAGGCCGGCTCGCTCCGCGATTGCCATACCCTCCGCCGCCGAAGCAATCTGTACAGCACCGACCAGGTTGATTATCAGCTTGTAAGCGGTCCCGGCGCCAACCGGACCGAAGTGGATTATGCGCTTGGACAAGGCTCCTAGAATGGAGCGACCGGCGCTGAGATCGTCAGCGTTTGCACCTACAAGCAAAGTAAGTTCCCCAGTTGCAGCAGCGTCTGGAAGTCCTGTTACAGGAGCATCAACGTAACGGAGACCTCGTGCCGTGGACTCTGCCGCGAGTTGCATGACCCAGTCGTGGGACAATGTCGAGCATTCGATGGCGAAGCCGTTCTCTTCCATCTCGGCAGCAAGGATTCCATCGGGTCCGAGCCATATTGCTCGCGAAGCAGTATCGTCGGCGACCATTGAAATTGCGGCATCTACTCCCTGGCACGCGTCTCTCGGTGTCCCATGTAGTTGTGCACCTTGGCGGACCAGTGATTCTGCGCGGGAAACAGTGCGATTGTAGAGACTCATTTGGTGGCCGGCCTGGAGCAAACGGGTAGCCATTTCCAATCCCATGTTCCCAAGACCGATGAACGCGATTTTTGCCATTCTCTCTTCTCCAAATGTTGGATCTATATTCGGCTTCGCCCCTCGGGCACTCGGCAATTGTTGTCAGTGACACCGTTGCGACGTGCGCGATGTTACCGTACCTGCGAATCGACCTTTCGCGGAGTGCTCAGAGTACAATCCTGGTGCCTAGTTTTGGAAATCCGCGGGGACTGTCCACCGCGTAGAATGGATAAGCGTTGAATGGAGAATCTGACCAACGGGCACGCGATTGTAGGTGACGTGAGGCGCGGCCCATCAAGTCAGTTGACCCGCGCAGAATTGGGTGCGAGTTTCTGCGCGCGAACCCAGCTTTCCGTCCGGGAGTCCAGCAGGTCGAGCGGAAGCACGCCGCCGTTTAGCATCTCGTCGTGAAAACTACGGATGTCGAATCTGGCGCCCAACTGCATCCGGGCACGATCACGCAACTCGCGAAACTTCAATTGACCTAGCTTGTACGCGAGGGCCTGCGCCGGCCAGGCGATGTAGCGATCCGTTTCCGACTGGATGGTAGGCTCGTCGATGGCCCCAGATTGTCGCATGAACCCGACCACCTGATCGCGATTCCAACCCTTCGAATGGATGCCGGTATCGACGACTAGCCGCACGGCGCGGAACAACTCGCTGGAAAGTCTCCCATAGTCGCTGGCCGGGTCTTGGTAGAAGCCCACTTCCTTGCCGAGCTGCTCGGCGTATAGGGCCCAACCTTCAATATATCCCGAGTTGGAGACATGTTGGCGAAACTGCGGCAAGCCGGTCATTTGCTGCGCCACGGACCGCTGCATGTGATGTCCGGGTATGCCCTCGTGATACGCGATGGCTTCGTCGTTGATCAACGAGCGGTCGGCGAAACGCGAAGTGGCCACCACCACCCGGCCCGGTCGCTGACCATCAGGCGTGCCGGTCTGATAGTGAGTAGCCATCGCCGCCTGGAAATCCGGAATGGCTTCGACAGTGACCGGCGAGCCTGGGATATAGCCAAACAACTCCGGCAACTTAAGCTGCATTTGCGCAATGTACTTGCGAAAGTCTTCGAGGATCTGTTCTGCTGAGACCGGCCGGTATCTGGAGTTGGTCTTGAGCGACTCCCGATACGACGCGAGGTCGGCAAAGCCTTCATGATGTGCAATGACCAGCATGTCAGCCTCGATCCGGTCGATCTCGCGCAGACCGATCTGGTGTATCTGGTCGGGAGTGAGGGTACTGACGGTGGTGCGGCTACGGATGTCGTTGAGATAACGCTTCTCACCATCGGGCAGCGAAGTAACGGCGAGGGTGGTGCGGCCGTGGGGCGAATACTCCGTGTCAATGAACATGCCGAAGGCCCGGTACGCAGGCAACACTTCGTTCGTGACGGCGTCAGTGATCGCTTTGGTCAGACGCTCTTGATCGTCCCGTGAGATGCCGGCGGGAAATTTGCGGGTGGGCAGCAGGAAGGGATCCGCCTTGATCACGCCGTCGCATTGCGCAGGCACCTTCTCGAGTAGGAAGCGCACCGGCATCAGTCCGTCCTTCATTCCGGCGCGAAGAACCTCTTCGGTTTCGGCGAACGCGCGCGGGATCTGGTGAAGGCGAGCGATGTAGTCCTCGTACTGCTTCACCGATTCGAATGGGACAGCAAGCGGCAGATCAGCGAGACCAATATGGGGGCCGCTCATCTGGCTGACCGGCATCTCGTATTCTTTGAAGTCATAGTTATCGATGCGCTGCTGCAGGGTGCGCAGCAAAACCTCGTGGGACATCGCGTCCTGCTCGGAAAAGCCGGTCGTCGCAATGGCTTTCAGGCGCGCGAGAAAATGCTGGTCATTCGCGTGTTCTGCGCCGAGTGTCCCCAAGGACCGTCCGTCCAATCGATCGTTATACCGATAATCGCCGTACGCAGTCGCTTGCTCCGGATGGGCTTTGAGGTCGGCCTGATACCATTCCTCGAAAAGCGCATTCTGCGCCGCGATGCGCGCTTCGACATCAACCGATTTGGTGGCAACCGAAGCGCAGCCGGCATTGAAAAGGAACGCAACGACGACAACGGGGAGTATTGGAGAGCGCATGACAGGATATGGTAGCACCCAGTGGCGATGCCGCTCACTCCGGCAGCGGAACCGTACCGTTCGTGTGCCGCTCAAGGGGGCACCAGGCGATGACAAATTTACTCTTGAGCGACGCGTAGACATGCGGGAATAGTCGACGCCGCACATCTTGGGAAGGAATCCCGGATTCCAGTCTTGCCGGCGCCACCCGACGAAAGAGCATCACGTTTCGATTCTCCTCCCCTTGACCGTTCAGATAGGTAGTCGTTACCAACAATTCCGTACCTTCGGGGTTGATCGACCAGCGGCTCCACGCCACTCTTTTGATGCCGGAGGTATAAACCGCGTCGATGATTCCATCATCGATCAGGGCCAAGGAGATCGGTGCCAAGTATCCCTTCGTCCCCACAACCAACGCGGGGGTCTTGTCGAGACGCGCAACGTAGTGAGTCGAGTTCATTTGACCGCCCGTGTATTGTGCCTCTGATCGATAGGCCAGCCCATTGGGCGCAGACTCAATGACGACGGTCATGCGTTCTGGCATGGACCCCTGCGCGTAGTGGGATTGAGTGTGATCCAGGAGCCAGGTGCCGAAGAACGGATCAGGTCCCGTCGAGCCCAACGACAGCTGAGGAATGCCGACCAGCGTGAGAACCCCCGCGAGAACTCCAGCGGCGCGCATCACAGAGCCCTCAAAAAATCGAGAATCGATTGCTGTTCCGGTTCCTCCAGCGCGTCGAAGATATCGAGCACGGCATTTGCCTCGGATGGAGCATAGCGGCGGGACTGAGAATCGCGGGCGGGGTTGTCATCGCCGTCGGATCCCAGCTGCGAACGATGTGCTCTGATGGCCTCCATCAGGTCACTTGTGCGTCCATCATGCAGGAAGAATAAGCGTTGCCCGATCCCCCAAAGCGGAGTAGTGCGAAATTCATCCGGCCCCGCATTTCCTTGTACGATGTTGTCCGCGAGGGTTGCACCCATGTGATGTACCTGCAAATCCGAATATAGATTTACCGTCTGTCCGCGTAAGCCGGACGTATGCGGTCCTATCTCCTGTCGTGGCGTTTGGGGATTTTCCATCCCAGGTGTCTTGAAGGACGGCGTGTGGCACAAGGCACATCCGATTTCCGAAAACAGCCCCTGCCCGTGCTTGGCGCTGTCCGAGAATGGAGCGGGGCGCGGTGCATCGACGAAGCGCATGAACTCGGTGAACATGATCCACGCCGGGAGGATTTTCAGAGGATTCTCAAAAGACGCATCAACACGTGGCTGATCAAACGGGGTGTATGTGGACATGCAGTCGTCATCCTCGCTCCGCGAGATCGGAAAGAGATCGTTGGTGATTCCCATCTCGACGTTGTAGGCTTCGCCGGCGAACATGTTGATCGAGGCGTTCTGTGCTTTCCAGCCAAAGCGGCTGATCGTGCCGTTGTTCGCAACGAGGTTGGGGTGGCCGCCGATCCCCAGAAATCGCTTTTCACGCGCCGCCGAGTTCATATTGGCCATGATCGCCTTGTCCTGAATGGACTCGATCAGACCCAATCCAAACAATTGCAAGGGAATGCGGTAGGCGACGTTGCGCCGATGCAGCTCTTGTTCGAAATCCGGCTGATGCAGGGTGCATCCGGGCGCGTCCGAGCGGCCCTGCAAGGTGAACAGGCTATGCACGCCACCGTCGCGAGTGCCGTCTGAGTTGAATTTAAATCGCGTCTCACGGAAGGCGCCATCGGGTGCCTCGAATCGCGGGACAACATTCGTGCCTCCCAGGCGATGGGCGATCAGCTTGGCCGGGTTTGCCTTCGGCGAAGAGCCGCCGATCTGCGGTTGGGAATGGCAGACAAAACACTGGTCGGCATTGAAAACTGGCCCCATTCCGGCGGAATTGGTCAAGCTGCGCGGAGCGAAAGGATTGTTGGGATCCGGATCAACGGGCAACTGACCTTGCACCTGCTGGGCACAGGTGTCACACGTGCCCTCGAGTTCCGAGCCCCGCAGCAAGCTCTCGATAAACAGGGCAGACTCGTTCGCATTGAGGCCCGGCACGGGGTTCGGAACAGGACTCGATGGATTCGGGCGCGGGCCCGGATCATGAGCGTGGCCGTGCCTTCCCGACGAGTCGGGATGCGAGTCGTCGGCATATGAGGCCGCACAGCCCAAAAAGAGCAGCACGCTGGCTGCTCCACCGCATAGGCGCTTACTCCAAACAATGCTCATTGTCATCCCATCCTCGTATTTTTAGTGCTTCAAAGTCAGTCGATCGGCGGTTTGGCCGCATAGGCGGTGAATACCGGTCGCCGCGCCAGCGAGATACCAGCGGTCTTCCGCCTGAGCGATGCCGCGCCCCACAGCGGCAAGGGCGATGATCGTGGCCGCAAACAGGATCGGGGTGTGATACTTACGCGGTACGCGGTCAGCCGCTCTTTGGTCGAACATCGGGTTATTCCTTGGATTTTGCGCTACTGCGGTAGCGTTATGGCACTATAGTGACATGAACGAGTTGGGTCAAGCGCCTGAAGGTGGACGTACGAACCAGAAGGCGCGCACGCGCGCCGCTATCCTGGTCTCTGCCATCCAACTGATCCGCGAAGGGGGGTTGCCGACCGTCGAAGAAGCGGCTTTGGCCGCCGGGATCTCCAAGCGTACGGCCTATCGGTATTTCACCTCACAAGACCACATGCTGGCGGACGCGGCGCTGGACGCGCTTCGGCTTCGGATGAACGAGATGTTCGCCGCGATTGCGGCCTCCACGGACGTACACGCCAGGATCACAACGTTGGCCGTGGCGTTGAGCCGGCTGACCCAGACCCATGAGGCGGAACTGCGGGTGATGATGAGGGCGTCGCTGGACCAAGGGTCCAACGCCCTAGGTCGTGTGCCGACTGTCCCGGCGCGCGGCCGTCGCCGTCTCGACTGGATCGAGGCGGCGCTGCAACCCATCCACGACCAGCTACCGAAAGACCGCTACACCCGCCTGGTCAACAGCCTCGCCGTCTGCCTCGGCGTCGACGCGGTCATGGTGCTGCGCGATGTTTGTGGGGTCACCGGCGTGGCGGCCGAAGACACCATGATCGGGATGGCCACCGCGATCGTCGATCGCGCCCTTGCCGACTAGCAGAACGCATTAGGTGTGAGCACCGACCGCGAGAGGGCCCGCATAATCTATGCCTAAGAATAGGACGCTAAAGGTTGTTGCTGGCATCGCTGCTTTGTTCATTGGTCTCGTTGGCACGATTATCTTTCTGTTGGAAAAGAAAATAATCAGCTTCGAGATGGCAATCCTAATGCTTGTTGCGTTGTTGGCAATGTATGTCGGATTCGGAATTCTGATTGCTGTCTATCGCTTGATGGATAAGCTGGAATGAGCGCCTTACCGGCACAGCGAGACCGATCTGAAGACCAGCGCCGGCAACTTGGTGATTTTGCGTAGCGATGAGATGGCCGAACTGCCGACCGATAGGGTCAACTCCCGGTATCGACCCACTCCACAGATCTCTAATTCGTAATACCACGGCAAATCGCGGCTAGCTTATTCCCGTCCAGATCGCGCACGTAGGCCGCGTAGAAATCCGGGCCGTAGTGCAATCGAAGACCGGGAGCACCGTCACAACATCCGCCGTTGGCGAGAGCCGCCGCATAAAAATCATCCACCGCTTTCCACGAGCGTGCGCTGAATGCAACCATGCTACCGTTGCCAACCGTGGCCGGTTTCTGATCGAATGGATTGCCAATCCAAAATCCAAGTTCGCGCGCACCACCGTTTTCGTAGATACCCCACCCGGCCGCAACACGATCCCACTCCGGGTCGCCCGTAACGCAGCGCGGCATGCCGAGCGGAGCCAACGTCGCATCATAGAATTGGATGGCCAGCTCAAGGTCATTAGTACCAAAGTAGACGTAAGAAAGCATCATATACTCCCGGACAGAGAAGCCAATTGTATCTGGGGACTCCCGTCCGATGCCTCCGTTTCGAGGAGCGCAAACTGGGACGCCGATCCGAGGAAGTGGGAGGAAACCTACGCCCGCATGGGCGGATACGCGGGCCACCGTATGCTAGGCTATGTGAGGCATGCCACCCGAGAATAGCGGCAACGAAAAGGGAGCACTGCGGGATAGCGAGGAGCGCTTCAAGCTCCTTGTCGAGAGCGTCCGGCACTATGCGATTTTCATGCTAAGTCCCAGCGGTCACGTTCTCACGTGGAACGCGGGCGCCGAGCGGTTCAAAGGATACAAAGCCCACGAGATCATCGGGCAACACTTTTCTCGCTTCTATCCCCCTGAAGCGCTAGCAAGCGGACTGCCTGAGCACGAACTCAAAGTCGCGACCGCAACCGGGGCATTTGAAGACGAAGGGTGGCGCCTCAGGAAGGACGGCAGCCTGTTCTGGGCGAACGTAGTCATCACGGCCTTGCGAGATGCCCAGGGTGAGCTTGTAGGGTTTGCCAAGGTTACGCGCGACATGACGCAACGGCGCGGCCACGAAGAGGAGTTGCGCCTAAGCGAAGAGCGCTTTCGGCTTCTGGTCGAAGGCGTCGCCGATTACGCAATCTTTATGCTCGATCCCAACGGCCGGGTAGCCACCTGGAACACTGGCGCTGAGCGAATCAAGGGCTACACGGCGGGCGAGATCATCGGGCGGCACTTTTCGCTCTTTTATCCGGAGCAAGCAAGAGAGAGCAGATGGCCCGAACACGAGCTACAGGTAGCAGCAGAAAAGGGTAGCTTTACCGATATCGGATGGCGTTTGCGCAAGGACGGCACAACGTTTTGGGCGAGTGTCACTCTCACTGCCCTTCGCGACGACACCGGTCGCCTCATCGGCTATGCCAAGCTCACCCGCGACCTGACGGAGGCCAAGCGGATCGAGGCTATCGAGATTGCCGATCGGCAGCGCGAAGAGATCTTAGAGGCCGAGCGGAGTGCGCGTATGACCGCGCAGCGCGCGACTCGACTCAAGGATGAATTCCTGGCGACGCTTTCGCACGAACTGCGCACCCCGTTGAGCGCAATTCTGGGCTGGACGCAGCTGCTGCTCAGAGGAGCGACACCGAAGGGACCCGAAGAACAAAAGCGGGCCATCGAAGTCATCGACCGCAACGCACGCGCGCAGGTTCAACTCATCGACGATCTTCTGGACTTGAGCCGAATCATGACGGGCAAGCTTCGGCTCGATCTTCATCAGATCTCATTTTCCAGTGTCGTAGAGGCAGCCGTGGACTCCGCCAAGCCAGCGGCCGAGGCCAAGGGCATCCGCCTGAAGACGATCTCGGGGGCGGGCCAGGACGTCGTCAGCGGTGACAGTGCGCGCCTGCAGCAAGTCGTATGGAACCTGCTGACCAACGCGATCAAGTTCACGCCGAAGGGAGGCCAAGTACAGGTGCTGCTCCAGCGCGTGAATTCGCATCTGGAACTGAACGTCAGCGATACCGGCATTGGGATTCCAGCCAGTTACCTTCCGCACGTTTTTGATCGATTCTCGCAAAAAGATGCCTCTACCACGAGGGCCTTTGGTGGCCTCGGGTTGGGGCTGGCGATCTGCAAGCAACTCGTGGAACTGCACGGCGGCGTGATAACAGCCACAAGTGAGGGCGAAGGCAGGGGCGCCACTTTTTCGGTCCAGCTGCCCCTGTCGATTGTTCGCTTGGACGACCGTAGCGCGCCACGCATCCATCCGACCGCGGAGGCCCAACCGGGAGAAATGCTGTCGCTTCCCAGGCTCGATGGCGTGCATGTATTCGCCGTGGACGATGAAACCGATGCGCGTGAACTGCTACGAACGGTGTTGGCGGATCAGGGGGCCAAGGTGACAAGTTTCGCATCGGCAGAGGACGCGCTTGCCGCGTTGAAGACAACCAAGCCAACGGTCCTCGTCTGCGATGTTGGTATGCCAAAGATGGACGGGTATCAGCTAATCCGGAAATTGCGCGCCGATGAATCTCGGAGCGATAGGATTCCCGCGTTGGCTCTCACTGCGTTTGCGCGGGCAGAGGATAGAAAGCGCTCCCTCATCGCCGGCTATCAAGCTCACTTGGCGAAACCGTTCGACGTGGGCGAACTCATCCTCGTCGTTGCGGACTTGGTGGGAAGGTAAGTCAGCTCGGCCGGTCTGCGCGCAGCGAAGCTCAACACCTTGCATGTCATCGCCCAGGCCATTGGTCTCCGGCGAGTGACATGGCAGCAGCACAGACACTTAGGGTTGACGAGGCTCGCTGATCTGGTCTAGCGTAAGGGGATAGCCGTCGCTCTTAGACCGCGAGCACATCGATGGAGAAGTGACATGGTAGCGCCAGCAAAGAACACGATTTGCCTTTGGTACGATCGCGACGCCGAGGACGCGGCGCGGTTTTACGCCAAGACCTTTCCCGATTCGTCCGTGGGCGCGGTGCACCGCGCACCGGGAGACTTTCCGTCGGGGAAGAAAGGGGACGTGTTGACCGTCGAGTTTACCGTGATGGGTGTTCAGTGCCTCGGGCTCAACGGCGGACCTGCGTTCAAGCACAACGAAGCGTTCTCGTTTCAGGTCGCAACCGCTGACCAAGCCGAAACGGATCGCTACTGGAACGCCATCGTCGAAAACGGCGGCCAGGAGAGCGCGTGCGGCTGGTGCAAGGACAAATGGGGATTGTCTTGGCAGATTACGCCGATCGCCCTGACGAAAGCGATTACCAATCCTGACCCGGCTGCCGCTAAGCGCGCGTTCGATGCGATGATGCAGATGAAAAAAATCGACGTCGCGGCAATCGAGGCGGCACGTCGCGGTTGAGATTGCATGTTTGACGCGTGCATCTCGGAAGCACAAGGGGAGACAACGATAGCGATCAGAGCAGCCCCACGCTCAAGATGCGGAGGCTGGCCGAAGGAACCGAAGCCTGCGGTAGGCAGCGGCAAAGGGTCAATAACAACTCAAGGGAAGGAAGGATCATGAAAAAATTAGCTGTTGTAATAGCCGTGGCAATATTTGCTTCCGGAGCGGCGAGCGCTTCGGACAAGACCGACGCGATGGCGGTCGTTCAAAAGTGGGTCGATTCCTTCAACAAGGGGGACGGCAAAACTGGCTCATCGTATTGCGCCGACGGCGCGTTGATCATTGACGACTTTGCACCGCACGTATGGCAGGGGTCAGGGGCATGCGCCAGTTGGTACAAAGACTATGAAGCGTTTGCAGCTAAGATGCAGATCACCGCTGCGAGCGTTGCACTCGGGAAGGCCCGCCACCTGGACATCGACTCCGGTTACGCGTACCTCGTGATACCAACGACACTTTCGTATACCAAGACGGGTAAGCCGGTTACCGACAAGGCCATCGTCACGATGTCCTTGAAAAAAGGGAGTTCCGGATGGCAGATCACTGGTTGGGCATGGGCGGACCAATAGCGGACTCCCCACTTTAATCTGTCTCTGTCCCTCGAGGGTTCCGGGCCGGACCGGTCAAGTCGCAAGACTTGCCTTCACTGCCCGGAGCCCAAGGCCTCATCGGCAGTTATCATGGCTGTCCTATAACAGTAACTCGATCACGTTGCAAATTGCGGCTACGTGACATCACCGCAGGCTCAAGGCCAGGGCATCGCCCGCCTGATGCTCGAGCATTCTCTGGTCCGAGCCAAGGAACGAGGCTTCCGTGCCATGCAGTTCAATTTCGTCGTCAGCACCAACGAGCGCGCGATCAGGACGTGGGAGGCGTACGGTTTTGCGAAGGTCGGCTGTCTACCGCTCGGCTTCAAGCATCCGGCACTCGGGTTTGTCGATGCCTTCGTGATGTACAAGCTGCTTTGATCTGACAACCTACGGCCTGTCACCCCAAATCAGCCGCATACGTTCTCGTGACGAATTTTTGACCAGTGCCGGTAATCCGGTGCAAACTCACGTAACTCGGAGGATCACATGGACGTACCACCTCACCCCACACGCAAATCGGCCGGTGCTCGGTCCACCTGGTACATGCGTTGCGTCGTTGCTATCGGCCTGTCTTCAATTCTGGTGGGTTGCGCCACGTCGCCGAGGGCGGACCAAGCCGACGCGGACCGGCATTGGCAGCGCGCCGCAGCCGTCTTGGCAATGAAAACGGATGCGGATTCACTCGCGGCAGCGGGACTCTTGAGTCTTCCGAGACATCGCGACGAATCGTTATCGCTAATCGCTCGAGCACTCGAGGCGGCGCCAGAACGACCGGACCTCGTCTGGCTACAAGCGCAAGTCTGCGGTGAATCACCGTCTTGCAATCCGGAACCCATCGAGCGCCATCTACGCGAGTTGGATCCTTCCAACGGCGCCGGATGGATGGGCGCGCTTGCTCGAGCCGACTCGTCGAAGGACGATGAGGCGAGAGATGCCGCTCTCGCAGCGATCGGTCAATCCGACCGCGTCGATATCTATTGGACGACGCTGGTCGCGCGGCTTGGTCGCGCCACCGCCCGGACCAAAACGCTATCGCCCAGGCAAGCTGAGGTAATCATCATCGGCATCCTCGCCGCTCAGGCGATTCCCGCGTATGGCCCGGTATTGAATGCTTGCAAGGGAGAACGCCTGCAGCACCCCGAAATTATCGAGGTCTGTCGAGGCGTCGCGAGAGCGTTCCTGCGCGGCGATGCTTACATCAACGAATTGATCGGAGTCGCGATCGCCAAGCGCGTATGGCCCGAGAATTCCCCCGCATGGAGCGCTGCCGCAGAAGCCCGACGCGTCTACGACTATCGATCGAGGTATTCAGCGCAGTTCGAGTTATGGGATGCAATGCACGCGGAAGAGCATCTCAAATTGCTTTCCCAGAACCGCCGCGAACAGGATGTACTCCTGGCGCAGCTAGTGGCAGCCGGGAAGAGTCCGAACCCGCCACCGGAATGAGGGTACTGATTGTCGATCGTCACCAATGCATGCGCTCCATTCCCGCCTTTCCATAATCCCCAATCCCGGGGGATAACCCTGTGCATAACCTGAAACCTGTCACCGAAACGTCACCCAGAATCAGCCGCATACAATGAGCTGACTGTTTTTTGACCACTCCCGTGCGAAACTGCAAACTTAACAAGGGAAGAGAATCGGCAGCGGAGACCGGAATGCTTCAGATCAGACCCAATTGCGAGTGCTGTAACGTCGACTTACCGCCTGACTCGGCCCGTGCACGGATTTGCTCATTCGAGTGCACCTTCTGCGCGACCTGCACCGAGGGCATACTCGAAGGGAAGTGCCCCAACTGCGCAGGCGAGCTCGTACGTCGGCCTATCCGTCCGGTCGCCGCATTGGAAAAGAATCCGGCCTCCACGGAAAGAGTATTTAAATCGACCGGTTGCACGCGCGCGGCCTAGAGCGCTAACCGCTGATCAACAATCGATGGGATGACGGACGATTTTGCCGGTGGAGCGGCTCGATGATGCTGCTGGATGCAGCTAGGGTACAGTCGCGTTTCACCGGTACTCAGCTATCTTCGATCTCAACAAACCGATCATCCAGGGAGTAGCGCCATGCGGATATTTCTGCTGACGGCGATTTGCGTCGCATCGATGCTTTGTACGTCTTTTGCCAGTGATCAGGCGCTGGTGCCTCCGAAGCCTGTTGCGGAACTGGGTTACAGGGTGTCCCCAGACTTTTTCGATTTCCCAGCAAATTGGGTGGAAGGAGAGGCCTCAGGAGTGGCATTGAACTCCAAAGGCCACATCTTCCTGTTCCAGCGAACCCGGCCGATGCTCTCAGAATTCGACGAGAACGGTCGTTACGTACGCAGCCTCGGCGAGGGGCTGTTTGATCACCCGCATGGATTGCGCATTGATGCGGACGATTACATCTGGACCACGGACGATACCAACAACACGGTGCTGAAGCTGAGCCCGGCGGGGAAGGTGCTGCTCGTACTTGGTCGGCGAAATAATGGCGGTGAGGCCAATTGGCTGTTCAGCAAACCTACTGATGTCGCGTTTTCGAAGAACGGCGACATCTTTGTGACAGACGGCTACGGGAATTCGCGCGTCGTAAAGTTCGATCGCAACGGTAATTTCATCAAGACCTGGGGTACCTACGGGTCCGGCCCTGGCGAATTCATGCTTCCGCATTCCGTGGTGATTGACAAGAATGATCGCGTTTATGTTGGCGATCGAGAGAACGCCCGGATCCAGATCTTCGACACCGACGGCCGTTTTCTCTCGCAATGGACCGGCATCGGTTATCCATACGGCCTCTGGATCACGTCCGATCAGCATGTCTGGATGGTCGATGGCGGCTTCGATCGGATTGTCGAACTCGATCAGACGGGCAAGATCCTGGGTTCGCTTGGTTCGCCGGGCCACCAGCCGGGCCAGCTGGCGTGGGGACACTTTCTCGCGATGAGCTCCGATCGGAAACTATTCGTGGCCGACGTGTTGAACTGGCGGTTTCAGGTTTTTGTTCCCGTCAAAGCGTCTGGGAAACTCTCCGCCTATGTGCCGACGGAGCGGCAGTTCTATGGCTTCAAACAGAGCGATGGATATGTCTTTCGTTCGCCGGGGTGGCCCACCAAATAACGCTATCCGCGCGATCGCCGACTACATCCGACCGCACAACCCGGACCGCGCCGCAACCTTTGTTGAAGAATTACTGGATCATTGCGGTCTATTCCAAAGAACCTAGTGCAAGGCTAAGCGCTCCGGTGAAATACAAATAGGCAAAGAGCGGCAGCACCACAACGACAGAAATGATAGTGGACAGTCGAACGAACTGCGTCAGGAATTTCGATTGGCAGTTCCCCGCACAGAGATAGGTGGCGACGGTCACATAGATGCTGAAGGCCAGGCCCAACACCGTGTAGACGCCCATGACGAACTCATTACCGGGATCAAGAGCCAAGCCAATTGCGCTATATAGAATAGAGCCCAGGAGCCCGTAGACCCAGAACACCCGGGCTAGGGGGGTCTTTCCTCGCAACGGGTCTGTCAGAAAAGCGCCAACCGCCATTTTGTTTCCCCTTGGGGATGTCACTGGAAATATTCGGACCTCACGGCAATATGCTACACCGCACTTGATTTTCGTTCCCGAAAGGTCTTTGCTGACCCCTCGCCAATCAATCAGGAGGCCGCGCTAGGGCGATGCCGGTTCGTCGGCGCCGCTTGCGCGGGAATTCGAATGCCCGGCATTATCTATGGCACGGCCTGGAAGAAGGCGGACACCGCACGCCTGGTCGCGCTCGCGATTCAGCAGGGGTTTCGCGGCATCGACACGGCCTGCCAGCCCAAGCATTACGACGAGGCCGGTGTGGGCGCCGGCGTCGCCGCCTGCTTAAATGCCGGGCTAGCCCGCCGTGATCTGCATTTGCAAACGAAGTTCACTTCCGTATCGGGCCAAGATCCGCGCCGGATTCCGTATGACCCGCGGGCGTCCCTACCGGCACAGGTCGCGCAATCCTGCGCCGTTTCACTGCGAAACCTGCAAACCGATTACGTGGACTGCCTCATCCTGCATTCGCCACTGGCGACGGCGCAGCAGACCCTGGCGGTGTGGCACGCGTTCGAATCGCTCGTCGATGCAGGCAAAGTGCGTCAGCTCGGCATTAGCAACTGCTACGACCTCGCGGAACTCCAGCATCTGTGCCAGCGCGCCCGCATCAAGCCGGCGGTCGTGCAGAATCGGTTTTATGCGGAGACTGGATACGATCTCGCCATACGTGCGTTCTGCGCTGAGATGCACATCGTCTACCAAAGCTTCTGGACCCTGAGCGCCAATCCCCATGTGCTCGCTCACGCAACCCTTGCGGCCTTGGCTTCAAGCCACAAGCGGACCGCGGCACAGATTCTGTTTCGCTACCTGACGCACGCGGGGGTCGTGCCCTTGACCGGCACGAAGTCCGAGACGCACATGCGCGAAGACCTGGCGATCTTTGACTTCCAACTCACGGAGGCAGAGCGCCGCGCAGTCGACGAGATATTCCTGGAATAGCCGCACTGACCCGAAGTTCCCTCAGACTAACTCCGACCGGTCACCGCCACGGGTTCGGTGTCGTCGATTTCCTCGCCCAGGAAGCCACCGCTTTGATGCGCCCACAAACGCGCATACAGCCCATCCTTGGCGAGCAGCCGCCGGTGGTCCCCTTCCTCGACGATGCGGCCCTTGTCGAGCACGATCAACCGGTCCATGGCCGCGATGGTCGACAACCGATGCGCGATGGCCACGACGGTCTTTCCTTCCATCAATCGATACAGACTCTCCTGGATGACCGCTTCAACTTCGCTGTCGAGCGCGCTGGTCGCTTCATCGAGCAGCAAGATCGGCGCGTCCTTTAGCATCACGCGCGCTATGGCAATCCGCTGCCGCTGGCCGCCGCTCAGCTTCACGCCGCGCTCCCCGACGTGCGCTGCGTAGCCGGTGCGACCCTCGCCATCGGCCAGCATCATAATAAAGTCGTGCGCTTCGGCCCGCCGGGCCGCCGCGACCATGTCCGCATCGCTCGCATCGGGCCGGCCATAGAGAATATTGTCGCGCACCGATCGATGCAGCAGCGAGGTATCCTGCGTCACCATGCCGATCTGCGCGCGCAGGCTATCCTGCGTCACCTGGGCGATGTCCTGCCGGTCGATGAGCACGCGGCCCTCGTCGATATCATAGAAGCGCAGCAATAAATTGACGATGGTGCTCTTGCCGGCGCCAGAACGGCCCACCAGGCCGATTTTCTCCCCCGCACGGATGTGCAGGTTCAGCCTATCGAGCACCCGCCCCATCGCGCCGCCGTAGGTGAAGCTCACCGAGTCGAAGCGAATCTGTCCCTGCGTGACTCGCAAGGGCGCTGCGCCCGGCCGATCCAGCACCGACGGTTCCCTCGCGAGCGTGTTGATGCCATCCTGCACGGTGCCGATTTGCTCGAACAGCGAGGCCATCTCCCACATGATCCAATGCGAGATGCCATTTAGCCTGAGTGCCATCGCGGTGGCCGCCGCGACCGCCCCGACTCCCACCTGGCCGCGGGTCCACAGCCACAGCGAGGCCCCGGCGGTGCTCGCGAGCAGACCCATGCTGAGGGCATGGTTGACCACCTCGAATCCCGTCACCATGCGCATTTGGCGAAATACGGTTTTCAAGAAATCGGTCATGGCGCCCTGCACATACAAAGCCTCGCGCCGAGAATGCGAAAACAGTTTGACTGTCGTGATGTTCGTGTAGGCGTCCGCTATGCGCCCCGTCATCAACGAACGCGCATCCGCTTGCGCTTTGGCCACCGCGCCCAAGCGCGGCACGAAATACCACACGGCGAGCCCATACAGGCCCAGCCACCCCAGGAACGGTGCCAGCAGCCACCGATCGAAACCGCCCGCGACGAATACGATGGTGACGAAATAAATCACCACGAACACCACGATGTCAGCGAGGATCATCCACGTGTCGCGCACCGCGAGTGCCGTCTGCATCACCTTGGCCGCCACCCGGCCGGCGAATTCGTCCTGGTAGAAGCTCAAGCTCTGCGACAGCATGTTGCGATGAAAGTCCCAGCGCAGCCGCATGGCGAAATTGCCGGCGAGCGTCTGTTGCTTGATCAAGCTCTGCAAGCCGACCAGCAGCGTACTGGCGAAAACGATTCCGACCAAGATCATTAAAGTCGCGCGATGCTCCACCCACAATCGCGACGGCTGGACCTTTGCCAGCCAGTCGACCATGTGGCCCAACATGCCGAACAGCCCGGCCTCGAACACGCCGATCACGGCGGTGCACAGGGTCATGGCCGCAAGATAGCGTCGAGTGCCCCGGGCGCAGGTCCAAATGAACGCAAAAAAGCCGCGCGGCAACTTTGCCGGCGGTCGGTCCGGGTACGGTGAAATGAGTTTTTCAAAGAAGCTGAACACGGAAACGCCCATGAGAGACCGAGTGCCTCAGATTACCGCGAATGTGGCTTACACTGGCTGCGGATTCGGCCGCGTTGCGGGCTCGCCGTGCGGTGTCTAGATTAACGCCGGATAGGAGCCGCCGTCCAAGTGCAGATTCTGACCCGAGATGAAGCCGCTGGGACGTCGTTGGCCATCGAGACCTACTCGCGCTTGCGGCGGGATATTCTCGACGTGGTGCCGGCGCCTAGCGCGCGGCTCAAGGCGGCATTGCCGAGCAAACCCACCAAACATAATGCGTGTGAGCAAAGCCACCCGTTGAAACACCGCAAAACATGCAGTTTTCACGCACCACCACTCTGTAATCCACAAATGGCGCGTCTTCTGGCATTTCAAGATATACAATCACTTATGTGAAATCGCAATCTTGGAAACTGGAAACACCCCCCCTTTTGCTCGCAGGTAGCATCCTCGCGAATTGAGCTCACGATCCGGTAAATTAGCCATTCCAGGGAGGATCACCATGGCCGAGTCAGGCGGAGTCTCAGAAATTCTGGGCGCGGGCAGCGAAGCAGGCACTGAAAGCTCCGTCGCCGAGACCCCCGTGGATCCAACCGCTGCAGCACTAGCCGCCGAGGCGGCCAAGAGCGATCCAGAGCTTGCCCGAGAAGCTTCTGCGTATTTCCGCAGGCAAAGCCATCTGATTGAAGTTCAAACCGAACACCTGCACGAGCAGCGCGCCGTCAATCTGTCGCTGCTGAAACTCCGGCGCTTCGACGAGCGACTCAAGGTGGGTCTGCGCGTGTTCGTGATCTTGGTCGCAACCATCCTCGGAATTTTCGGTGCGGCGCTAATTCACGACGCCGTCACGTCCCGAAGCGTGGTCATCGACCCGTTCGATGCACCGCCGGCACTTGCGGCCAGCGGCCTCAGCGGCAAAGTCGTCGCCGCGGGCCTGCTCGATGTGCTGACAAAGATTCAAGCGGCGACTCACAGCAGCGCCGAGCACCGGGCGCTGTCAAACGCGTGGACCAACGAGCTTTCGATTGAGATCCCTGAGACAGGTCTGTCGGTCGGGGAACTCGAGCGGGCACTGAAGTCGCGCTTTGGCCACGACCAGCATATTGACGGCGAACTCGTGCAGATCGAGAAGGGCGGACTGGCGCTGACGGTGCGCGGAACGGGGATCTTGCCGCAGACCTTCACCGACGACGCCCGCAACCTCGACAAGCTCCTGACGGAAGCCGGCGAGTACGTTTACGGGCAGTCCCAGCCCGGACTGTGGGCGACCTACTTATCCAATGATCGCTTGGATGAGGCTACCCGCTTCGCTCAAGCCGCCTACTCGACAGCCGATCCCAGCGAGCGACCCTACCTTCTGAACGCTTGGGCTAACGCCATTTCTGGCAAGGGTGGTGACGGCGCGAATGTCGAAGCTCTTCGCCTCTGGCGGGAAGCGTTGCGCTTGAAACCCGATTACTGGGTCGGGTACTTCAACGTCATCTTTGCACTGCAGGCCCTCGGCGACGAGGAAGGCGCTATAAGGGAGGCTGAGCAGATGATAAAGCTGGCGGGCGGGAGGCCCGGACGGGCGCCTGAATATGAGTACGCGATTTACGACACGATGGTCTGGGACCTGCCCGCCGCGCGCGCCGAAATAGTCGCGGACATGGAATCGCATGGCGGCGTGGGAACGACCCCTGCCGTGTCGGGCGCCGAGAGTATCATCGTTGCGCAGGATGAAGCACTGATGCACGACGTCGAGGCGGCAACGCGGCGGCTCGCGGAGACGCGCGTGAATGAGAAGAACATGGTTGACGTCGCAACCACAGCGTTTACGCGGGCGGTGCTCGCCGAGGAACGTCACGATCTTCAGTCCGCGGCCGGGGAGTGGGACACGGTGGCGCTCGCATACGCTAATCCGGCCGTTCCCGCCCAAATTCCAAATATCCCCTGCTTTGCGGCTGTGGCTTACGAGAGAAACGACCAGCCGGCGAAGGCAGAGGCGGCGCTTAACTCGGTCGGGAAGGTCCACTTCGTGGACTGCTACCGCTTCACGGGCGATGTGCTGGCGTCGCGCGGCGACTGGGCCGGTGCCCAGGATTGGTATGAGAAGGCCGTGAAGCTCGCTCCCAGCATTCCCTCGGGCTACTACTCGTGGGGCGTGGCACTCGCGAAGCACGGAGACCTAGATGGGGCGGCGGCAAAGTTCAGGAACGCGAACCAGAAGGGCCCGCACTGGGCCGATCCTCTCAAGGCGTGGGGGGACGTACTCATGAGGCAAGGCAATTGGCATGACGCCCTCGCAAAGTACAACGAGGCTCTCAAGTACGCGCCGAACTGGACGCAACTCAAGGAAGCGCGCGAAACGCTGACGAAGGCGAAGCGCTGACATTGTGATCTCGAAAGCTGCCCGTGGAGGTTGGCGGGAACGGGTCGAGCTCGAGCGAAACCTACCTTGCGACCGGCCTAATTCAAGCATTTTGCGCATCCGTTTTTGACGTAACCGAAATCCGTTAGTTTTGTTACTTAAAATGGTTATACTTAAAGACCAATGCGAGAGCCAAACCTGCCGCCTAACCCTGGTTGAGCGCACTTTGGCCACCCACAAGCTGCCCTTGTTGCGGTGGGATTTCCATAAAATTCTCTGGATCGATGATGTCATTCGTCGAGCTGCGGAAGACCTGGATAGATCGATCTGGCGCTGGCCAAGATTTTGCAGGATTTGAGTCCCATGGGAGAGGCGTGGCTGGCTCTGCTGAGCAAGCACCAGACTCGGGTGCTGCTGGCGACGGCTCTCTTTGATCACCTCGGATCCAGCACGGAGGAGTTCAAACGGGCCGCGGGTGTGCGAAATCCAGGTGCGATCAAAAGCGCTTTGATGCCGTGCACTTCGAGCTTCGATCCAATCGTTGAGAAGATCGCAAGCCGGTACCGTGTGCGCAGTCGATATCTTCGCTTGTGGCTCTCGACCAGGCGGCACTTGGTTCAAGAGATGATTCCGACGTTACGAGATGAAACGCGGTATCAGGCGGCGCTGCGTCAAGTATGTCAGCAATTACCGGAAGACTTAAGGCTGGGCGTTGACCGAGACTAATGTCGGGGTTGGTGGCTACTGCGGTTCGATAGGCTCTGCTGCCACCCACGTCGCGAGTGCGCAAGTCCGAGAACACCGTGAGGGAGTAAATGAGCGTGTCCGTGAATCCCAAAGCACGTTCGAATGTGGCCCTGAGGCTCGACTAGCCGTATGGCCGACACAGTAGATTGCGCGGTGATCGGTGCCGGTGTGGTGGGATTGGCTGTCGCGCGCCACATGGCGCAACGCGGCTTGGAGACCATCGTGCTCGAAACCGCAGCCGAGATCGGCAGCGGCATCAGTTCGCGCAACAGCGAGGTCATTCACGCCGGCATTTACTACCCGGCGGGATCACTGAAAGCGCAGCTCTGCCGCAGCGGGCGCACACTTCTCTATGAATTCTGCCGCGACCACGGCGTCGAGCACCGTCGCTGCGGTAAGCTCATCGTCGCCGTGTCCGAGCAGGAGCGGGCCGCGCTCGAAGGCATTGCCGCCGCTGCGCGAGCCAATGACGTCAACGATCTCGCCTGGCTCACACGTGCCGAGGCCCGCGTCCGCGAGCCTGAACTCGAGTGCCGGTTTGCGTTGCATTCGCCCTCGACGGGTATCGTCGACAGTCACGGCTTCATGCTCGCGTTGCTGGGGGATCTGGAAGCGGCGGGCGGCGTGCTCGCGCTGCGCTCTCAAGTGTCGGGCGGGGTCTGCGGCCCCCGCGGCATTCGGCTGCGGATTGCAGATGACGCTGAACTGCAAGCGCGCATGGTCATCAACTGCGCCGGGCTGCAGGCTCAAGCGGTCGCAGGTAGGTTCGAGGGTCTGGCTCCCGGTTCCATACCGCCCCTGTACTTGGCCAAGGGAAACTACTATGTGCTGCGCGGAAAATGCCCGTTTTCTCATCTCATTTACCCGGCCCCCGAAGCGGCTGGATTGGGGACTCACCTGACCCTCGATCTGAATGGCCAGGGTCGCTTCGGGCCGGACGTCGAATGGATCGACAGCATCGACTACGCGGTCGACCCACGGCGGGCGGAGCGCTTCTACGCTGCCATTCGCAGTTACTGGCCCGCACTGCCCGTGGGCGCGTTGACGCCGGGGTATGCCGGCATTCGGCCCAAGCTTCAAGCGCCGGGAGGCCCGCCCGCCGACTTTCTGATTCAAGGCCCGCAGGCGCATGGCGTCCCCGGTTTGGTGAATCTCTTCGGCATCGAGTCTCCCGGACTGACCGCCGCACTGGCAATTGCCGAACATGTCGGGGGCCTGGTCTGAGGTACGGCATCGGGCCCAGGGTCCTGGCGCAGCAGTATCCAACCTGAAGCACATGCATCGCCTTTATCATCTCCGCGCCGAGAGCGTGGCATGCTGCTGCATCCAAATCACCCGGAGAGTGTGCTGAACATCACTCACATATCGACGTGGCACTGAAGCATCCGGCGACGGTACTGGTCACAGGCGCCACCGGCGGCATCGGTGCCGCCCTGGCGCGTCACTATGCGGAACCGCAGCGCACTCTGATCCTTCACGGCCGCGATGGCGCGCGGCTCGCGGCCCTGGCCCGCGATTGCGAAGTCCGCGGTGCGCGAGTGGTGAGTACTTCTTTCGACTTGCGCGACGGCGCGGCCGCGGTGGCCGCGCTCCGGCAACTGTCCGGCACTCACAGGATCGACCTCGCCATCGTCAACGCCGGCGTCAGCAGCACGATCGGCCGCGGTGAGGAAGTGGAAAACTGGGAGACGGCGCGGGCGGTGCTCGCGGTCAACTTGGACGGCGCGCTCGCGACGGTGGCCGGCGTCCTTCCCGAGATGCGCCGGCGGGGCGCCGGCCAGATCGCCTTGGTGAGTTCGCTGGAGGCGTACATCGGCATGCCGGTGACGCCGGTTTATAGCGCCAGCAAGGCCGCCTTGAAGGTATACGGTGAGGCGCTGCGCGGATGGCTTAAGCCGCAGGGCATCGCAGTGAACGTGGTATTGCCGGGCTTCGTGCGCACGCCGATGAGCGATCGGTACACCGCGGCCAAGCCGTGGATGATGTCGCCCGAACGAGCGGCGCATCTGATCCGGCGCGGACTCGAGCGCAATCGCGCGCGCACCGCGTTTCCGCGCCTGCTCGCCTGGGGAATGTGGTGGCTGTCGGTTCTGCCGCCGGCACTCTCGCAGCGCATACTGCGCGCCCTGGGATACGGCGGGTGAGCGCGATGCAACGGATCAACGACAGCATGCTCGGGCCTTTAGAGCGACCCGCGCTCGCGTGGCTGGCGAAGCGGCTTCCCGCACGGGTCGTGCCCGATCATTTGACCGCCTTCGGCGTGTGCGGCGCATTGCTGACCGCGACGGGCTACGTGTTGAGTTGCCGGTCCCTGGCGTGGTTGTGGCTGTCGAGTCTCGGGCTCATCGTCAATTGGCTGGGAGACTCCCTCGACGGCACTCTCGCCCGCCTACGGCACATCGAGCGCCCGCGCTACGGGTTCTTCATCGACCACACCAGCGATCTGTTCTGCCAGAGCCTCACGTTCATTGCGCTGGGGCTATCGCCGTTGGCGCACTTCGGCATGGCCTGCCTCGGACTCATCACGTTCCTGATGGCGTTTGTCTATACGCTCATCGCAGCTCAGACACGCGCCACGATGCGCATCACATATTTCTATTTCGGGCCGACGGAAATTCGGGCGCTGCTGCTCTTGGGGAATTTAATCTCGCTGAGCTTCGGCGTAGTGGATCTCCGGCATTGGTTTGCAGCGTTGCCCGGCGGTGGCTCGGTCTCGATCCATGACGCATTCATTGCGCTGCTCGCGGTATCCGGTGTCGTGGTGATCGCGCTGCTGGCGTGGCGCGACGCGCGAGTGCTTAGCGTGGAGGATCCGCCGCGGCGCTAGGCTAGACGAAGAGTGCCAACTCGCCCACAGAACAGGGATCTGGGCCTTTCGAATGTAAAGTCGCTTGTTAATATGTAAATAACAACGGATTGGACCCGCCAGCGACACATGCATTTCACGACGAAGTCGGCCAGTGTGGCCTTGAGTGCCCTGGCGCTGGCTGGATGCGCCTCCTATTTTCCGTCGATCGGTCCCAGCCGGCACGACATCGAGCATCCTGACGCCAAGACGTCGATTCCGCCCGTACCAGTGATCGACGTTAATGAGGACGTGACCCGTCGGTTGGTGGCGCGGCGGTCGCGGCTGTTGTTCTCCGAGGTGCTGAGCACCCGTCCGGATCAATTGCTACCCATGGGGAAGGGCGACTTCCTGACCGTGACGATCTGGGAGGCCGCGCCTGCGACACTGTTCGGCAGTGTGCAGTTGGATCCCCGCGGGATTCCGGCGCCGGCGCTTGCGACCACCTTGCCCGAGCAGCCCGTGGATGGTGAAGGCTGCATCACCGTCCCGTTCGCCGGCCGCGTGCCGGCGGCTGGCAAGACACTGCCGGAGATTTCGGCCGAGATCAAACGGCGTCTCATGGGCAAAGCCAATCAACCCGAAGTACTGGTGCTGCAGTCTAGGAATCTCTCCTCGTCGGTCACGGTGGTCGGCGAAGTCACCACCAGCACGCGCGTTCCTTTAACCGCGACGCACGAGCGGCTGCTCGATGCGCTCGCGATCGCGGCCGGGGTGCGCCAACCCGTCAACAAGACCACCATCCAACTCACGCGCGGCGATGCCGTGCACTCGCTGCCGCTCGAAACCATCATCAAGGACCCGAAACAGAATGTCGCCCTGCAACCGGGCGACGTGGTCACCGCCTTGTACCAGCCTTTGAGTTTCACGGCGCTCGGCGCCACCGGCAAGAACGAGGAAATCAGCTTCGAAACCCAGGGCATCACCCTGGCACAAGCCTTGGCCCGCTCCGGCGGGCTGATCGATCAGCGCTCCAATCCGAAGGGCGTGTTCATCTTCCGCCTCGAACCGAAGAGCAGGCAAGCGGCCAACGAACCGGCGCCGCTAGCAACCGCAGAAGGACTGATCCCAATCATTTACCGGGTTGATCTCCGCGATCCCCGGAGCCTCTTCTGGATTCAGAGCTTCCCGGTCCAGGACAAGGACGTGCTGTACGTCTCGAACGCGCCCGTGTGGGAACTGCAGAAATTCATGAATCTCCTCTTCACGCTCGCGTATCCCGTGCAAACGGGTGTGCAGCTGACCCGCTAGGCACCCGTTCAGATGACATGGATCAAACGCAATCTGGTATTCCTCCTGACCGTGGTGGTGCCCACGGTCGCGGCGATTCTTTATTATGGGTTTGTCGCCTCGGATGTCTTCATTTCCGAGTCCCGCTTCTTGGTGCGCAGTCCCCAGCACCAGACCCAGGGCGGCATGTTCGGGCAGCTCCTGCAAGGCACCGGACTGTCGCACTCGCAGGACGACACCTACTCGGTGCACGACTTCATTCTCTCGCGCGATGCGCTCAAGGAGCTCGAGGAGAAAGCGGGGGTACGCAAGGCCTTCATGAGCAAGGCGGTCGATCCCATCAATCGATTCCCCGGGCTGTCATGGGACGCAAGCTTCGAGGAGCTGTACCGTTATTACGGCAAGCACGTCGGCGTTGAATACGACTCCACCTCATCGATCAGCACCCTGACGGTCCGCGCCTTCACGGCCGTGGATGCACACAAGATCAACGATGAGCTTTTGCAAATGAGCGAACAGCTGATCAACACCCTGAACGAGCGCAGCCGCGGCGATCTCATTCGGTTCGCTGAGGCCGAAGTCAAGCTCGCGACCGACAAGGCCACGGCCGCCGGCGTTGCCATGTTCGAGTACCGCAGCAAACACGCAATCTTCGAACCGGACAAGCAAGCAGCAATCCAGCTCGGGAGTGTCGCCAAAATCCAGGAAGAGCTGGTGTCGACCGAGGCCCAGCTCGCGCAACTACGCAAGCTCTCGCCCAGCAATCCCCAGATCGCCGGCATGGAGAGCCGCGCCGACACTCTGCGGCATGCCATCTCAAGCGAGGCCGCGAAGGTCACGAGCGTCAACGGCTCCTTCAGCGCCCGAGCACCTGAATTCGAGCGCCTGACCCTGGAGTCGGTGTTCTCGGACAAGCAACTGGGAGTCGCGCTCGCCGACCTCGAGACGGCCCGCAGCGACGCGTTGCGGCAGCAGCTGTACCTCGAACGTCTAGTGCAGTCGAATCTCCCGGACAAGGCCATGGAGCCGCGCCGGATCCGGTCCATGTTCACCGTATTTTTGATCGGTATGATTGCGTGGGGCGTGGCGAGTTTGTTGATTGCCGCGATCCGTGAGCACTCGGACTGAGGCGCAACGATGAGTACCGAGGTCGCACGATCGTTGTTGCACTCTCTGGGAATCCAGCGGCGTGTACTGCATGCGCTCTTAATGCGCGAGATCATCACACGCTTCGGTCGCGAGAATCTCGGCGTGCTATGGCTGATCGCTGAACCGATGCTGTTCACGCTGGGCGTCACGACCTTGTGGGCGGCGGCCGGTCTGCATCATCGGTCGCCAATTCCAATCGTTGCATTCGCAGTGACCGGATACTCATCGGTGCTGATGTGGCGCAACAGCGCTTCGCATGCCGCTGGGGCCGTGGCACAGAATAAACCGCTCTTGTTCCATCGAAACGTGCAAGTCATTGACGTACTCCTTACCCGCATCGTCCTGGAAATTGGCGGCGCGACTGCGTCGTTCATCGTGCTGTCGTTGCTATTCATCTTCGTTGGCTGGATGCCTCCTCCCGTGGACCTACTGCAAGTCCTGTCCGGTTGGCTCATGCTGGCCTGGTTCGGCGCAAGCCTGGCGCTCCTGATCGGCGCCGGCACCGCATTCTCGGAGATAGTGGATCGATTGTGGGGTCCCGCATCCTATCTCCTGTTCCCGCTGTCGGGCGCGGCGTTCATGGTCGACTGGTTGCCGGTTGGGATGCAGAAATTCGTGCTGCTGTTGCCCATGGTACACGGAACCGAAATGCTACGCGAAGGATTTTTCGGCGACGTCGTACCGACCCATTACGATGTCGGGTACATAGCTTCATGCTGCCTCGTCTTGTCGCTCGGAGGCCTGTACGTCGTGCGTCAAGCGGGCCGCCGGTTGGAACTCTGAATGCTCGCGATAGAACACGTTTCGAAGGTCTATGCGACGCGGCACGGAGCACGCCAAGTGCTGAACGACGTCAGCTTCCGGCTGGAGCGCGGGGAGAACATCGGCATTCTCGGCCGCAACGGCGCCGGTAAGTCGACACTCATTCGTTTGATAAGCGGCGCTGAAAGGCCGACCGCGGGCCGCATAGTTCGCGGCATGCGCGTGTCGTGGCCACTGGCCTTCGGCGGTGCATTTCAATCGCACTTGACTGGTTTGGATAATTTGAAATTCGTGTGCCGTGTTTACGGCGTCGATTACAAGCCGCTGGTGCCTTTCGTCGAGGAGTTCACCGAACTCGGTATCTATTTTCGCGAACCGGTGCTGCATTACTCCAATGGCATGTTGACGCGCCTTGCTTTTGCCCTGTCAATGGCGATCGAATTCGATTGTTTTCTGATCGACGAGGCGATGGTCGTGGGCGACGTGCGGTTTCACGAGCGCTGCCACGTCGAGTTGTTCCACAAGCGCAAGGACCGAGCATTTATCCTGGTCACGCACGATGCCAATGTCATCAAACTCTACTGCAAGAATGCCTGCGTCTTGCATGAGGGGCGACTTTTGCCATTCCCCAGCGTCGAAGCTGCCTACGATTTCTATCAGGGTACGATGTCGATGCGCGCTGAGCCTGTGGAGTCGTAGCACATAACCCATGACACAGATGCACAAGACCCCGCTCCGCATTCTCCTTGAAATGCGTCCCGCACTCGGCGGCCATGCAGGTATCCCGCAAGCTACACGCTTGCTGTTCCGCAGCCTTGCACTGCTCGATGAGGTGCGCGTCGAGGGTCTCCTGCAGACCCACGAACGGGCGCTGAGCCCCGGACTGCCGCTGCGCGGCATGGGCTGGATGCGTAAGCTATCCACCGATCAACAGTTGAACCGTCTCGGGCGGGTGGTAATCGCCATCGAGGAAGGGACCTGGGCTTCGCCCGCTCATGCCACCGCCCTCACCATCATGATGGCACTCAAACATCTTCTAGGTGGGACCGAGAAACTGACGCGTTTCGATGCACAACATTTTCAGGACTTTGTATGGCGTAAGTTTTTTGCGCGGACGCTTCCGTCCGACGATTTCGCACTCGTCATGCGCGCCGCGTTTCGGATTGCGCGCGTCCCTTGGAACGCGATGCACATCTGCGGGCTTGTGACGCGTAAAATGGGGTATCCGCTGTACCCGCGTCTCGATACGTCCGACTTCGATATCATGATAGCCGAGACGCCCTATCCGGCAATAGTTTCAAGGAATACAAAATTGGTCATCCGCTATCACGATGCAATACCGCTCTTGATGCCGCACACGATCGTCGATCGTCGCTTCCATCAAGCTTTTCACTATCGTGCGTTGCGGAAGAATGTCGAGAGCGGCGCATGGTTCGTCTGCGTTTCGGACGCGACACGTCGCGATCTGGTTTCAGTCTTTCCCCAGGCTGAAGAGCGGTCGGTCACGATACACAACATGGTGTCGCATCACTATACTGCCGAACCTTCGGACGCGCGCAGAATCCCTGAAATCGTGCGCACTCGGATCAACACGAAAATCAAACCGCGCATAGACTTGTCGTTTGCGCGAAGACTCCTTGAGGATGCCGCGACTGCCGAGACCTTCGACTATTTGCTGATCGTGTCGACGATCGAACCCCGAAAGAATCACCTGGCTTTGCTCTCGGCGTGGGAAAAGCTGCGCGTGGAGTGCTTTCCGAAGCTCAAGATGCTCATCGTCGGATCCTTGGGCTGGCACCATAAACAAATTGTTCGCAAGTTTCAGCCATGGGTGGAGCGCGGCGAAGCGTTTTTGCTCGAGGATGTGCTCGCTACCGAATTGCGGGTGTTGTACTCCCACGCCCGAGCCACGATATGTCCCAGTTTCGGGGAGGGATTTGATTTTTCAGGAGTGGAAGCCATGAAATGCGGGAGTCCGGTCGTTGCATCCGATATTCCCGTTCATCGCGAGGTCTACGCCGACGCGGCGGATTTCTTCAACCCGTACTCCGTGGATTCTTTGTCGCACGCGATTCAGTCTGTGATTGATCCAGCACATAGCGCACGTCGCGAAGAACTGATTGCAAGTGGAACAGTCATTGCAGAGCGTTACGACAATGATTCGATTTTGCCTAAATGGCAATCTTTCTTACAGTTACGGTCGTCAGGTGTTTCACTGTCAGCGACGTCAGCGCCGAGTATCGCATGGATATGAGTACCGACACCGACTGGGAAGAATGGGGACGTCGGGACCCCTACTTCGGTGTAATAACAAATCCAAGATTTCGCAGCGCCGGACTAAGTGAAAATGCCAAAAGGGAGTTTTTCGCGTCCGGCGAATCACACGTACACGGCGTATTGGCAACGATTCAGAAGCATATTGATCCAGGATTCGCGCCCCGAACTGTGGTGGACTTCGGCTGCGGCGTCGGACGATTGCTAGTACCGTTCGCGAAGATTGTCGATGAAGTAGTCGGACTCGACGTTTCGCCATCGATGCTACGAGAAGCCCAGCGAAACTGTGATGAGCACGGGTTGCGCAACGTTCGACTGCTTGAGTCCGATGACTCTCTATCGAGTCTGGCCGGAACCTTTGATCTAATTCATTCTTGCATAGTGTTCCAACATATCCCGCCTGAGCGCGGGCGCTCTATCTTCTCGAGGCTATTGCGACATCTACGTCCCGGTGGCGTTGGAGCGATTCAGTTGACCTACTCCAAGACGCGCTTCGCTTCGACGCATGGAATAGCTCCGGCGCCGCCTCCGACCATTCCATCACCTAACACGTCCGCGCGATTCATTACATCAAACGCCGATCCTGCAATCCAAATGAATCCGTACAATGTCAACGAGATACTCTTTTTGATGCAGTGCCGGGGCGTGCAAAAATTCTATGTCGAATTCAGCGATCATGGGGGAGAACTGGGCATCTATTTGTTTTTTTCCCTGACTGGGCCGGTAATCGCCGTATGACTCGCTGAAACCATGCCAATGGAGTTCGACCTCGATCTCTTTGCGTACCCTCATCTGAACGGGGTTCACCTGATCCCCCTGCAGATTGAAAGGGGGTGTTGAGACTTATCGACTTGTCCGAAAACCCTAGGTCAGCTCTATACCACCTCGTGGCGGGGCATTAATTTCGTGGCTCAACACCGAGCCCGCACGTTTACCTGTCAATGTTTCGTCGCCCTTACGGACGCCGATGCATTACTCGGGGCCATTGTGGTTGGCTAATATGAAACTCCCGGTTATTGTCCGCATTGCCTCTCTAGATAAGGCAACGCGACCGGCAGTTATAATTGTCGCCGGTCACAGTTACAACGCTTTGTCGGTTTAACCGGCGCACGGAGAAGCCTCGATGGCGCCAAGTCGCTGCCTTACCGGTCCGAGGGCTCTGGTTACCGTTTGGTGCGCAGTAAGCCTCGCGCTTGTGCAACTTGTTGGTTTCCCTTCGGATGCAGACGAAACCACAAATGCATTTCCCGGAATCGGTGGGGAAGTCGAACGAATTCGCTTCCACACCGGGCAAGTGGGGAACAATCAACCCCAAATCTCGCCAATACTGCCGGAAATTCCCGGCCGCCCGTCTCACTGGTCTCTCGTTCAATGGGGGCAGTCGAAGGTCATCTTGCCCACTAGCCTGAAGACCGACGACCCAACTACCCGGGACGCACGCTTAGGCGTCGCTAAGTATGCATTTAGCGCCCCTGATGGACACTCGCACATGTGGATCTATGAAGACCCCGTTTCTCATCACCCCGTTTATGAGCTGTACGAACGTGGAGGAGCACTGACCGCTGCCGGCGGCGCAAATGTATTCCTTTCTAGCGACGCGCCGTCCGGTGGCATTAGCCTCGATGATGAACTGCTCTATGAAATGGACGCCAGGATTTCCAAGGCCTCGGTCGATGCGAGCGTCGCCGCGCAAAAAAGTGGTGCGGTTCTGGCGCAAGTTTTCGCCGGCTTTGTTATTCATTTTCCAGAAAAGGATGGCACTTCGATATCTACGTTATTCTTACAATTACCTATCGCGAGATCTATTGCCTCTGCTAATGAATACCGATCGTGTACTTCGGACAAGGGCCATCGGAGCTTAATCTTTGGTGCATTGCCAGAGACCAACTCATATTTCCCGTTCGGGCCTGACAAGGGCCCTCTGAAGCATCTGCGATTCAATATTAACTCTCACATTTGCGCGCTAATTAGTCGGCCAGTCGTTTGTACGGACTCCGCGGGTCAAAAAACGATTTGGCCACTTCCAGATTCCCCCACTGGATTCCAGGATTGGAAGCTTCTCAATGTGTATGTCGGACTTGAAACAGAGTCCCAAGATATTCGCTCACAGTCTCCAACGAAGGATCCGCAGGGGAAAGTAGAGGTTGCGCTCCAACTTGCTGATCTGAAGGTCATCCCCGATGCCCGACACGATTTCAACCGGGCAAGCTGTGCGCTACCGACACCTGCCGAGGTCCCCAGAACTCAACCGCCGGTCCACAAGTAACCCCTTTTCTACCGGATGCGTGAGTTCAAGCGGCTCTTACGCATCCCTCATCGCCAAAAAGCGTCTTATACAAATCATGCGGTTCGATTACTTCGCCAAGGGGGTAATTTTTCACCCGCTCTGCGGGAGCTCCGAGATTGAAAACAATCAGAGGGAATCCCATTTGCATAATCTCGTCAGCAGTGTACGAGAATGTCTCCGGCCAGATAGATGGTAACAAGAATACGTCGATCTTCTTTTCGAGGATGATAGGTTCCAGTCGTTCAATGTCGTACCGGCCGGTTACTTCAAATGACGGGCTTTTAATTTCAATATCTATTTCCCCAAATAGGATCACCTTTACCGGCAGTCGTCGACTATCAATATGTGCGACCAAATCCCGCAGCACGTGCGAACCCTTCGCCAGATTGACCGCTCCCAATACACCGATTGTTTTGACAGTACTCTTCCCCGACTCGCAGTAGATCTGCTTGAAGCGACCCGAAATGTCATGGGGTCGAACAACAATCCTCGCCATCTCAACGGAGGGATATGCTCTGCGCAAAATCTCAGCTGATGAGCCACCAAAGCATACAATCTCGTCACAACTTTGAAGAAAATTCTCCCACTGCACGCGCCAAGCCCGGATGTCCGCGTGAACTTCGAATCGCCTAAAATCCCCCGTATTCCTTAGTAAGCACTCGCGACAAATGTTCAAATTTCTCGGAACGCCACAATACACATTAGAATCATTGACCAGAGTGTAGCTGGGACATACCGAGAAGTAATCGTGCATCAGGAAAACCAACCTACAATCCCCGGCACTGCGAATTCTCAAGACCAGCGCAATCCAATCTTCCACGTTAGGAAACGAAACAAAACTGTTTATTACTATTTCCCCAATCTTGAATGAACGAAACAATTTCACCAAATCATCGGGTTGGCTAACCGAGAAGGAGAAATTGTACGTTTTGAAATGAAACTCCAAAACCGTGACTTTTTCCTTGTTTCTCTTGTAGCTAATTAAGAATACGGCGTCCCCGTCATTGACAATCCGACTTACCCGTTCCCTTCTGAATTGGTGTGCACCGCCACCAAGATCGTTATCAAAAATGAGGGTTGCACGTGCCTCATTCGACGCTATAAGCATTATCAAAAAGTGTCGCAAATCTTTCAGACTGTTCGACCGGATGCAGTCTTGTATCTTCGCGTCATATGAAGGATGCTTTCCCAGCAGAATGGAGTGGTTTTGCTCGATTAGGTGCTTCCTTTCCTCCGAAGGAAATGAGCCACCGTGCTTGTGGTAGACAAATAGATTGGGAACCTGCAGGTTTTGATAGCCCAGTTTCTCAGCACGCGAGCACCAATCATTCTCTTCGCAATATCCTTTTCCAAAAATCTCATCGAACATGCCGATTTCGTCTACTACTCGCTTATTAACACCCATGCAAAAACCAATGCCGGTCGGTATTGGCAAGTAGCCACTCTCAAATTTAACAGTTTGGAAATAGCCATCGATTGTCTCTGGACTTAGGCCTTCAAAAAGAGGGTTGTCTTTTAAATATAGTGGGAAACTACAGATAGTCCCAGAGTTGGTGAACGGAGTAGTACTTGCAACTTTATCCATTTCTAATATTGGAAACATAAGCCGCTCTAGCCAGTTCGGCGGCACTTCAGTATCGGAATTTAGTAACACGAAGTGATTTCGCACCTCAACGACCGCCTTGTTTACGCTTCCCACGAATCCCAGATTTTCGGTATTCTCTATCAACAGAATGTTTATCTCGGCGTTTGCGCGCCGTAATTCTCGCAGGAAGGGCTTTACTCTAACGTCTGGACTCGCATCATCAACCACGATCAATCGATATGGTGTTGAGGTGTGCGACAGAATGCTTCTAAATAGCGGCTCTAAGTAATCGAAACCATTATAAATTGGAATGACAATGTCTATTGCCAGCATACCGGCAATTCTTGGCAGATGCTTTTTCTGATCGAACAAATCGAAAAAGCGCGATACGTCCGTCAGAATCTCGATCGAAGCCTTCTTTCTCTCTTCATCTTTTCCGAACCTAACGTAATGCGTTAAGGGGTTGACGTTTGATTCTTTGACGTCAGGATAGGTCTCGAGATAGAACTGCGTTTCAAAGCTTTCGGATGGATTTCGTCCCTCTTTCCATCCATAGTGTACGAAGTGGAAAAGGGGATCGACATTTGCGGACGAAACATCCGCGTAAGACGCTAAATAGTATTCTCGATCAAACAGCCCACTCCGGAGTATTTCCTGCATTTCCCGATCGAAGGGTTCATCAATTGCTGCGGCTTCGCCCGTGTAGTTCAAGTTATTTTCGACCAACGAATCGGAGGGTTTCGGTTCCTTCGTCTCCGTTAGGCCTGCTGGTGATGTGACTGGAATGGTCTTCGTTTGCGGTAGGAATCTACGAAGAAGCCCGCTTGCGAGTTTTCGCGCTCTCTCAGAGGCGCGCCAAATGGGACTCGCTTCTACTCTTGCCTTTTCGAACTCCATCTCCTCCTTCGCCAGTTGCACCCTTTCCACTTCCATCCGTACCATTAAAAGGCTTTTCCGCAGGTCCATCTCGACTTCGGAGTGGGCTCGGTCGGTTTCGAGGAGCTTTTCTGAATAGGAGATTTGCCGCCTTTGGTGTTCCTGTACGGCCTCTCCAAGCGACTGAGAAAGGGCGTCAATCTGACTCGTCATTACTTGGAGCATTCGCTCGGATTCCGCTTGCTGATTGGCTATCCTGACTGCCCAGTCTCGTTGCAGTGCTTCAATCTCCCGTTGCGTCGAGAGTTCCCGTTCACGCAGATCCTCTTCTAGTTCCGCTTGTAGTTGGCTCGAATCGCGCGCTATTGCCGAGTATGCAGCGTCTTGTCTTCGTTGCTCTTCTTCGGCTTGCAGAAGAGACTGTGTTAACGCAGCAACCTGCTTCGTCATCGCTGCAAGAGTTTGCTTGGCTTCCACTTGCTGATCAGCCATCTTGGCGGGCCAGCTTCGATCGAGTGCTTCATTTTCCCGTTGCGCCGACAGCAACTCTTCTTGCAGCTCCCTTTCGAGCGCGACATGCGCCTGGTTGGTCTCATGGGCTCTCTTATAAAACGATGCCCTTTGCAACAAAGTCTCCTGTTGAAGAGATTGTATTGACTGAGTCAGGGAATTGACCTGCAGCACCAAGGCATGCATCTTCTGCTCGGCTTCCGCTTGTTGATCGGCCATCTTGGCCGCCCAATGCCTCTGTAGCCCTTCAACTTCCTTTTGCTTCGACAAAAGTTCTTCGCGCAATTCTCTCTCGATAGAGGTATGCGTCTGGTTGATCTCACGGGCCTCTTTATAGAGAGAGGCCCTTTGCAACAGAATCTCCCCCTGAAGAGACTGATTTGTCTGAGTGAGTGAATCCACCTGGATCGTCATCGCGTGAGCCTTGAGCTCTGATTCCGCTTTCTGGTCGGCCATCTTAGCCGCCCATTCGTGCTCTACAGCTTGAATTTCCCGTTCTGTCGACAGGAGTTCATCTTGCAATTCCTTCTCGAGTGCAACATGCGCCTGATTGGTCTCATGGGCTTTCTTATAAAAGGAGGCCCTTTGCAATAGCATTTCCTGCTGCAGGGATTGCATCGTCTTGGTCAGAGAGTCAACCTGCACCGTCATCGCTTGAATCTTCCCTTCCGCTTTCGCCTCCTGATTGGCAAATTTGGTGGCGTAGTCTCGCTCCAGACACTGCGTCAACGAGTTCAATTGACCACGAAGATCCACCACCTCAGAGTTGAGATCGTGCACCTTGATTTCATATTTACTTATTGCAACACCAAGCGCAGGGCTCGGATAACTGATCCCCAATGCTTTGGCGCAAATCGATTTCTCAAGGATCTCGTGTGCGTACTGGGGCTTATGCAATAGCAACAACGCCGCATCATCAATTGTCGCGACTAAGGGAAGATTGAGCCGCTCTAATATCATCGATAGAGCAGAAGATCGTTCTTTGGGAATCAATAGCAAGCCGCATTCTTTCGACGGCCCAAATATATTCTCCTTAGATCCATTGAAGTTGTGTGGATTGAATGCGCCGACTAGCAACCCATACGAAATATATTCATTCTTTCGGAGCCAAGCCTGCAATTCCAAAATAGCTTGAAGCGAATTGCATTCAATAAAAATTGTAGGTCTAAACGATGCAATAGTTACCGCGCCGCCACGCAGAACGGACATCTCCCAGCCTTCGACGTCCGCCTTAACAAACTCGACCTTCTTCAACTTAAAAGAATCAAGCGTTCTGATTGCTATGCTTTTTTTTGAGGGTTTGCCAAGTGGGTGGATTCGCGTCGCACCTAAGTTTTGAGTTCCGACCGACTCTAATCGCGCCTTAGCAGGAGCTTCGCCAAGTGCTGATTCATAAATCGTCACATTGCTAGGCGAATTCGCCAAAACATTTGCGAAGAGAAGGTTTTTCGCTCGGCCATTCGGTTCGAACGAATGGACGCCACCTTGACTGCCAACGATTAACGAAAAGGCGACAGTATGAGTGCCAATGTATGCGCCAGCATCGACAACAGCATCGCCTCGCGAAATAAACTGTCCCAAGATCTCAATTTCGCGCTGCGCCCATTCGCCATACTGGAGTAAAGAGCGAGATATGAGATCGCTTTCACGGAATACAGAAAACTCTCCATATCTTGTCTTAGCTTTCACTGCTCATCCTTCCTACCTTGAGGACCGTACTTGTACAACCTTCCTTCACTTCTGCCATTCAACAAGTAATGCTGAACCGGGTCCACGCCGGAGAAGAGAACATCCGGATTCCTTGCCAGATAGACCAACACGTTAAAATCGGGCGGGAGGTCGTGATGTGTATGCTGCGAATAGCGTATCGCGACGGTGATCAATTGATCCATCGTCGACCGTTCCACATCCGCCTTAATAGTTCCTAACTGATTGATGGCCCAAATGTATGACAGCTTGTCTGCCACATTTCTCTCGGTCGGGCTTCCGCTCTTGACGGGCTTCCTCTCGGGAGCCCGAGCCCTTCTGACGGGCGATACCGAAACGACCCCTCTCCCGTTGAAGAATGTTTCGTTTACCCAATTCACCTCGGTTTCGAAGAGGTCATGTAATAATTTGTGTCCACGCTTGCTTACGAATACCGGTTCTGACTTGGCGTTGGGATTTGAGTAAATTAGGAGGTCAGACAGTTCTTTCGAATACGTCCTACCGAGAACCGAATTCGCCAACTTTAGAGCTTCGCGCTCCTGCTTTGTCAACGACCGGTTCACTTGGGAATTTTTATAGACTGTTTCGATATTAAAGGCCGCACCTATGCCGATGACGTCTAGAAAGCTCTCGAAGATCGATCTTGTCCGCTCTTCATAATGCATGACGTGAATATTATAAATGGGGAACTGCGCAGCAAGTTTTCTAAGGGTTGTGCCGTGGTTCCAATTCGCCTGCTCAGCCCAATGGGCGAATGACCGATGCTCTCCGTGGCGTTTTATAGCTTGGTCGTAACCAGACCAAAAAAAAGGAATAACATCGCGCACATAAAAAATCAGCTCCAAGTGAACTCCGAGACTGCCTGCCACTTGTGCAAATTTAGTCCATCTCGATTGACCCAATTCCTCTAAACCCTCGCACGAGCAAATGGCCCTCCGGGTTTCATTGAAGTAACTCAAAATCATGCGGCGTAAATCGTCGTCCGTTGACTCCACGTCGCACAGCATTGCATGGAGGGGAACGCCATTGCCGCTGGTGATTTCGTGCACCGACTTTATGCCGCATATGTTTTCATAAGACAGTCCGAATCGCCTCAATTGATCCTTTTCCATTTCAAGGAAGTTTTGTAGTGCGCTGCTCCCCGTCTTTGTGCCTCCTGCATGCACAAAGAGCACTTTGTCATTTTGCGTTTGTATTTCCATTTCGAATTTCCGTACCTACTTGATCGTAGCCCCTCGTTATCGCGATTGACGCTCGCTAGACTCAGTCGGCGAAGGCGGATTGATATAGCGCAAGCGAGCCTTGAGCACTGCTCCCCAGTAACCGGCAATCGAATTGCCCGACTGCTGCCACTCCGACGAATTCCGCAATCGCGACACGATCTGAATTTTGGTTGTTCCGGATTGCAGCTCCGTTAGGTAGTTAACGAGCCCATCGGAGTCGGGAAGCCTATTGAAAAGAGTAACGTAGGCACAGTAGACAAAGTCCTCTCCGTCAAGACTAAGAAGATGCTTCACGTGGCGCACTGGCCGCCATTGCCGGCCCCGTGCATCCGCGATCGCGCCGTTTTTCTCGATGCGCGTGTCTTCGGCGGCTTTCGGTGTCGATAGCACCGTCGTAGGATGTGGCGCGGACTCCAAGCGATGCAGCAATTCCGCTTTTCGGAGCAGATCGCCGGCGTAGATCCTCCTCGAAGCACGATTAAAAATATCTCCTTGGTCAACCAATGTCGTGCAGAAGCTCGCAAATCCATCCACCCAGTCGCTCCAGCCCTCTGCCCCCTCGTCGTTCACTTGACTCAATGTCTCGGTCATCGCCAATTTCAACGCGCGGACGGCATCGCCATCGTCCGAGTATAAGGAGACGCCGCTATACTCCTTGTAGGTCGCCAAAATTTCCCTGGTCGCCGGAATGTCGCGAGCGACAACCACCTTCTTTGCGGCCAAGGCGTGCAGCAGACCGAAGCCGAAGCCTTCCACGTAGGATGGCAATACGACTATGCTCGCCCGCCTGTACAGAGACTCCATTTGTTTTTCGTCGAGCGTCCCTGCCTTGTAAGTCCGCACGTTTTGCGAGACGCCGTTCTCTTTCCCCATAACTACGAACGGGAGAGCCGGGAAAGCCGTTTTGAATATTTCCGCGGTGGCGTCTGATGCTTTGTGGGCGAAATGATTCCCCATAATGAGAACATGATCGCCGGAATGTAGGTTCCCCGTCTTTTTGTATTCGCTGAGTTTCGTCGGAAGTAGCCGCGAATATTTGGATACGTCCTTTGCATCGGGATATCGTGCGAGATATGTTCGCTCGGAAAACATGCTATTAAAGAATAATCCGTTTGCGTGGCGCGAAATATGCCCCCAAAGCGCATCGAGCAGATGCGTCACCGATAGGTACCCGCAATCGTCTGCGATCGTGTCGAGCATACCGTACACATTAATGATCGCGAGCTCTTCCAACACGCTGATTGTGTGTAAGCTGAACGGCTGACCTAGTTGAACCCCGATCGCGAAGCTCTTGGGCGCGACAAAATCAATGTCGTACCGTCGGAGGCCGTCGTGTCGATCGAGTTTGTGGAATTTGAAGACTTTTTGCGCACAAATTACGCTGATCTCGAATGTCGAAGCGTGGCGCTCATAGAACTTATCGATGATAGCTACGCTCATTTCATTGGTCCCGCTGAAATGCAGGCCGACCGCAGAGAGATCGAACACGATTTTCAACCTGCCGGAAGCAGATGGCAATGCGCGGCTCAGAAGCGCTTCCGCGCGATAGTGCGCGGAGCGCTCATACCGCTGAATCAGCGGTAGGTACTCTTGGTGGCGCGCGGCCATTTTTTGCAGATTGGCGCCTTGATGGACTTCTAGATTCATCTCGAGAAGGTTGAAGGAGGCCGAACCGGCGTGGTAAGCGAACGCATTGTTTACCACCACGGCTCGGTATCCGACTTTGTTCGCTCGGAATATGAGATCATTTTCTTCTTCGTACCCAATCCCGAATTCAGGATCCAAAAACCCGAAGTTCGCGATCACCTCGTTCTTGATGTAGAGATAAAAGCCTACAGCGGTTGGGGCGAAATGAAAGGCCGGCAACGTACGGCTGAGCTCTCGCCATCGCTGGTACGACTCGGTCGGTTCTGCGACTGCGCCGCCGTGGAAATGAGGTAGCGAACAAAAAGATGCATTGTTCGAGCGAGGACTGGCAAAGCCTATTTGGGGATCGAAATACACGGCCGTAACGAGATTCTGCAAGGTATTTACAAAAGTCTCGGTGTCCGAATTGACCAGAAGGACGTCTCGACCGTCTTTGCAGGCGATTTCGAGACCCCTGTTGACCGTCTTGACGAACCCGAGGTTGCTCTCATTCTCGAGAACCGTCACATACGAGTGGCGCCGCTCGAACTCACCCAACATTCGAAGTACATCTGGTTCGCCGGGTGAATCATTGATGACGATCAAACGTGGATTGCTGCTCGCAATCTCCTGGATGTGGTCAGCCAGCGAGTTGAGGCAACGGGTCGTCAGCTGCACACTCTTGTACACTGGAACTATGATGTCGATAGCCTTACGATCAGCGGCGCCAACGGCGGCACGAGAATGTTCAACTGGAATCGAAGTAGCGGTAACCAAGATGAATCCCTTCAGAGTCTAGTTATTTAAAGGCACGAGCTGCTCGCGCCCGTCCAAATTTTCTGGTTTGCATATTTCCTGCTGACAAAATAAGAACCCCACTCGATTCTGAATCCGACGCGGCTGGTGGTTGTCCGCGCTGTCTCGCATTTACAATAATCACATGACATATTACGGGGAGGGGTCACCGGTCGAAGTGACCGGTTTCTCGTTTCGCATGCCTGCAGCGACGCCCAAAATTCTGCGGGTAGCTCAGCAGCGAACAAGCCTCCGGGTTTGCCCTAATCTTTTTGCAGGCTCATTCGACTGCGCGCTCCTCGAACTCGCCCTGCTGCCTGCTCATCACATCGACCCGCCTCGACATAATCACTGAACGTGACGCCATGCGCAGTTACGTGTCGCCCGCCTCCCCTACACTCGCGATATGACAAGTAACAGGGACCGTTCGCCGGTCGCGGTGGTCGGTCTCTCCTTCCGCATGCCCGGCGCCAGAGGCGAGGCACTGTGGCAGGCTTTATTGGCCGGCCGCGACCTGGTATCCGCGGTGGATCCCGATCGCTGGACCCAGGATTCCCTGCTTCACCCGAACAAAGGCGAGCCTGGCACGTCATACACCTTCGCGGCGGGTTCCATCGGCGATGTGTCCGGATTCGACGCGGGCTTTTTCGGCATTTCGCCGCGCGAAGCCGAGCAGATGGATCCGCAGCAGCGGGTCTTGCTGGAACTCGCGTGGGAAGCGTTTGAGCAGGCCGGCATTCCGCCCTTGTCGATGCGGGGCAGCCGCTGCGGCGTGTATGTGGGTTTGTCGAGCGTCGACTATGCGTACCGGCGGGCCGACGACTTGGGTGCCATCGATTCGACCACCATGACCGGAGGCGCCGGCAGCATCGCGGCCAACCGCATCTCCTACGTGTTCGATCTGCAGGGTCCGAGCATGGTGCTGGACACAGCCTGCTCATCCTCGCTGGTGGCCTTTCACCAAGCTTGTCAGTCGATTCGCACCGGTGAGAGCGATGCGGCGTTGGTCGGCGGCATCAGCCTGCATCTGCACCCGTATGGTTTCGTGGGTTTTTCCAAAGCCTCGATGCTCTCGCGCCACGGCCACTGCAGCGTGTTCGACGCCGACGCGGATGGTTACGTGCGTTCGGAAGGCGGCGGCATTGTCATCTTGAAACCTCTGGCGCAGGCGCTCGCGGACGGCAACCGAATTTTGGGCATCGTGGCCGCGACCGGTGTAAACAGCGACGGCCGCAAGTCGGGCTTGACGGTGCCGAGTTACACCGCGCAGGCCGCCTTGCTTAACGATGTCTATGGCCGGGCCGGCATCGCGCCGGGCGACATCGATTATTACGAGGCGCATGGCACGGGCACGGCCGTGGGCGATCCGCTCGAGACCCGCGCCATCGGCGAGGCGCTGGGTCAGCGGCGCGCGGCGCACGACCCGCTGCCCATCGGCTCGGTCAAGGGCAACATCGGACACTTGGAAGCCGCCGCCGGCATGGCCGGCTTGGTGAAAGTCCTGCACGTGCTGCGCGACCGGGTCGTGCCGCCAAATATTCACTTGCGCATCGCCAACCCCGCGATCGATCTAGCGGCGTTGAATCTCGCCCCCGTGACCGAAACCTTCTCGCTGCCGGCCGATCGGCGGCTGGTGGTCGGGGTCAGCGCCTTCGGGTTCGGCGGCACCAATGCACATGCGGTGCTGACCAGCTTCGAGCCTGAGGCCGTGCCCGTGCCCGTGCGCGTGCGTGTGCAATCCGAGGACTCTGCTTCCAAGCCGTTGCGGCCGCTCCTCATCTCCGCGCGCAGCCCCGCGGCGCTGCGTGCTGCGGCCGGCGACATGGCGCGGCATTTGCGTTCCCGCGAGGATTTACCGCTGCGCGACGTGGTTTACAGTGCAGCCCGGCATCGCGACGTCCATGCGCATCGGCTCGCCGCGAGCGCCGCCGGCCGGGAAGGCATGGCGATCGCTCTCGAGCAGTACGCCGAGACGGCATCCGCTCCTCATATTGCCGTCGGCAAGTACCGTCCCGAGGCGTCGGCGCCGGCATTCGTCTACTCGGGCAATGGCTCGCAGTGGGCAGGCATGGGGCTTCAGTTGCTCGAGGAGGACGCCGTGTTTCGCGCGGCCGTCGCCGAGGTCGACAGCCTCTATGCGCATCTGTCCGGCGAATCCATTCTCGCCGAACTGCAGGCGCCGCCTGATCAGAATCGCTTCGCGCTGACCGAAGTGGCGCAGCCTGCGCTGTTCGCACTGCAAGTGGGTGTCACCCGGGTGCTCGAATACCATGGCGTAGGGCCCATCGCCGTCTGCGGCCACAGTGTCGGCGAAGTGGCCGCGGCCTGGGCGAGCGGCGCGTTGAGCCTGGAGCAGGCGGTGCGCGTGATTCATGCGCGCAGCGCGCACCAGGCGCGCACCCGCGGCCGGGGAGGCATGACGGCGGTTGCCTTGTCGAGCGCCGCCGCCGAAACCTTGATCGAGTCATTGAAGCTTAGCGCGCGGCTCGAGATCGCGGCGCTCAACAGCGCCCAGAACGTCACCTTGGCGGGCGATGCCGATGCGCTGACCCGCGTCGAAACCGTTCTCACGCAGCAACGGGTCGTCTTCCAACGCCTCGCGTTGGACTACGCGTTTCACAGCACCGCGATGGACCCGATTCGCGATGACCTGATCGAATCGCTCAGCGGGCTCGAGCCGCGGCCGGTCGCCATTCCGATGTACTCCACGGTGACCGGCGCCCTGATGGCCGCGGCCGATCTCGGGGCGGCGTATTGGTGGCGCAATGTGCGCGAGCCTGTGAATTTCGAGGCGGCGGTGCGTGCGGTCGCGGAGGCGGGCATCAACACCTTTGTCGAGATCGGTCCGCGGGCGGTGCTGCGGAACTATATCACCGACATCACCCAGCCCTGGGGTGCGGTGGCAGAGGTGCTGCCGAGTCTGACTCGCCAGGAGAGCGGCCGGGAACGAGTGCATGCGCTGCTGACGCAGCTCGAACTCGGCGGCGCACTCCGCGGCCGGCGGGTCGCAGCGCTTCCGGGCCGCTACGTGGACCTGCCGCACTACCCGTGGCAACGGGAACGTTATTGGCACCCGACCACCCCCGAATCCGGCGGTCTGCTGACGCGGCATGTCGTGCATCCCTTGCTGGGATATGCCGTGGCCGGTGAAGCGCTGACTTGGGAAAACCACTTGGATGTGACCAAGCTGCCGGTGTACGCCGATCACGCCGTCGGCGGCGGGGCGGTGTTTCCGGCGGCCGGTTTCGTGGAAATGGCGCTGGCCGCGGGCCAGGCCCGCCGCCAGCTCGATGGGCGCATGGAGCAGCTGCCGCAGGCGATCGAGGACCTTGAAATTCTTGCGCCGCTAGTGCTCGACACCGACAGTTCGCGCACCGTGCGTGTGAGGATAGACGCCGCCGACGGGCGCTTCAGCATCGTCAGCCGCGAACGATCGGATGACGAGCCGTGGCGCCTGCATGCCACCGCACGGCTGGTGGAGGATTGCGTCATCGCCGGCGCGGCGACGTTGCAGATCCCCGGACGGCAGCCGGACGTCACGGCCCCGGCCCATTACGAATTTGCGCGCACGCTCGGCCTCAACTACGGGCCTGCCTTTCGCACGGTGGCTGCCGTGTGGTACCGCCGCGAGGGCCTCCTGGGTGCGATCACGACGCCCGAGGAAATTGCCGCGGACTCCGCCGCCACACTGCTGCATCCGGCGTACCTGGACGGGGCGTTTCAGCTGCTCGCGGACCTCGCGTTGCGCGAACAGCGAACGGCGCCTTCGAGGCATGCCGACTTGCCGGCGTTCTTGCCGGTGCGCATCGCGCGGCTCGAACTCTTGCAGCCACATGCTCGAGTGACCGCGGCGCTGGCCACGGTCTCGGAACCACGGCGCCGCAGCCGGCGTTCGCTACGCGCCGACTTCACTCTCTACGACGCGGCGGGCGGCGCCATCGCCATCGCCCATGGCGTGCGGTTTCGGGCCGTCGGTATGCATGGCACTGCCGCACCGCCGCCGCGGTGGATCGCGACGCGTGCGGTGCCAATGCCTCGCCGTGATACGCCCGACGCCGTGGCGATGCCGGACAGCGCTGAACTCGCACGCCGCTGCGCGGCTCGCCTGCACACGCCGGCACGGCTGGCGGCACGGCAGCGCTACTCGCTGGAAATCGAGCCGCTGGTCGATGCGCTGTGCGCGTCGCTCGCGGCGCGCGCAGTGCACGCCCTCACCGGCGACCAACCCATCGACGTTCAAGCGCTGATGGACGCCGGCGGCATTGCCGCAAGCTCGGCCCCCATGCTGCAGAGTCTTCTGCAGATGTTGGCCGAGGAAGGTCTGATGCAATGCATCGGCGGCCAGTGGTTGTGGCGTACCGATGCAGCCTTGCCCGAACATGAGGATATTTGGGCGAGCCTGATTGCCGACTATTCCGAGTATGGGTCGCTCACGGCACGCGTGGGCACGGCGGGCCTGCATCTCGCGGAGCGCTTGCGCACCGGAGTCCGCGATGCTGGGGACCGGACCACGGGGCTGGACAGCGTGTCGGCTTGGGTCGATGGGTGCACCCAGGAAGAGGCGGCCGATGTGGCGGAATCCCTCGTGGACACGATCCGCCATGCCGCCGCGGCGCAGCCTGCTGAGGCGCGACTGCGAGTGCTGCGCGTGGTGGGAGCGCCGCCCGCGGAGGGCCTCGTGGTGCTGCCGGCGCTCGATGCCGATCGCTGCGACGTGGTGATCGGCGCCGCCACCCAGACGGTATTGGATGATCTTCGCGGTTGCTGGCCGGCGGTCGCCGCCCTGCAATGCCATCTCCTCGATCTTGATGCCGGCACGCCGAACGCGGCGTTCGGCGGCGGCTTCGACCTGATCGTGCTCGGTGAGGGTATTGCCGACGCGCCCGATCCGCTGCGTCGATTGGTCAACGCGCGTGCGCTGCTCTTGAACGGCGGCCGGCTCGTGATCCTCGAGCAACACGCTTCCCGGTCCGCCGACTTGATATTTGGCCTAGAGCCGCATTGGTGGCGGGCCGCGGCCGCCGGCGCCGCGGCCGTGCGCTCGCGATTCTGCGCTCCGGAGGCGTGGAGCGATCTGATCATGCGCGCGGGTTTCGAATCGATTGACGTGGTGCGTGACATCCCCGACGCGCCCACCGGGCCGTACCTGCTGATCGCCCACGGCGATTCTACGCGGCACTCGGCTCTTGAGCGGGAGGACGTGCCTCGAACCTGGCTCTTGCTGCGCGATGCCACCGGCTACTCGGCGGACTTAGGTAGGGCATTGGCGCACGATATGGAGGCCCGCGGCCAACGCATCGTGACGCTGCTCAGCGCCAGCGATTACCGGCGCCTCGCGCTGCATTGCTTCGCGCTCGATCCGCACAAGGCCGCGCACTGGGACCGGCTGTTCATCGATCTCGCGGCGATCAGTGAAAAACCGCAAGGCTGGATTCATCTGGCCGGTCTCGATCTCGCGACCGCGGTCGCGTCCCCCGCTGATCGCGCCGCCGCGCAGGAGGCGCGCGCCGGCGTGCTCGTGACCTGGTTGCAGACCTGCACCCGTCATTTACTGAGTGTGGATACCTGGGTGGTCGCGGCGCAGGCGGGGACCGCGCTGCTGCCGGCGTCGGCGCGCGCGGGCGGCGTCGGCGACCCGTCCCCGGACGGATTGCGCGATGCGGCTCTTTGGGGCATCGCACGCGTCGCGATGCACGAGTGCGCGGACCAGCGGATACGCTGGGTCGACCTGTGCGATCCGTTGCCCGCTATGCCGAATGCCGCGAAACTGGCCCTGGAAATGCTGCGGCCCGACGCGGAAGACGAAATTCTGCTCACCGCCGCCGGCCGCTATGTGCCGCGCTTTACGCCCACCGCGCCGCCCGCTCTGCCGGCGCCCGCGGACGCTGCTGCCGATCGCCGTTCGCGGGTGCAGCTCGATTGTTCGGTGCCGGGACCGTTTCGCAATCTCCTGTGGCGCGCCGAGCCCGAGCCTGAGGCGATGGCCGAGGACGAAGTCGAGATCGAGGTGCACGCGGCGGGCTTGAACTTTCGCGACGTGATGTATGCGATGGGCTTGCTGCCGGACGAAGCGGTCGAGGACGGCTTCTGCGGACCGACTCTGGGCATGGAAGTATCGGGCATCGTGACCCGCGTGGGCGCAGGCGTCACCGAGGTCGCTCCCAACGACGCGGTGATCGCGTTCGCGCCGGCATCCTTCGCCAATCGCGTGCGCACCCGCGCGCTCGCCGTGACCCGCAAACCCGCCGCCTGGTCGTTCGCGGCCGCGGCCACGGTGCCCACCGCGTTCTTCACCGCCTACTATGCGCTGCACGAGCTCGCGCGCTTGCGCGAGGGCGAGCGGGTGCTCATCCACGGCGGCGCCGGCGGCGTCGGCATCGCCGCGATTCAGCTCGCGAAGCATCTGGGTGCGGAAATCTTCGCCACCGCCGGCACTGACGAGAAGCGCGACTTCGTGCGCCTGCTCGGCGCCGATCATGTCTTCGATTCGCGCTCGCTCGCCTTCGCCGACGAGGTGCTCAAGGCCACCGGCGGCGCGGGCATCGATGTGATCTTGAATTCGCTGGCCGGCGATGCGATCCCGCGAAATCTTCGCCTGCTGCGCCCCTTCGGCCGCATGCTCGAGCTCGGCAAGCGCGATTTTTACGAGAATTCCCAGGTCGGCTTGCGCCCGTTCCGCAACAACATTTCGTACTTCGGCATCGATGCGGACCAACTGCTGGCGCAGCGTCCCGACACCGCGCGCCGCGTGTTCGTCGATTTGATGGCCTTGTTCGCCGACGGCACCTTGCAGCCTTTGCCGCACCGGACCTTTGATGCGTTGGACATTGCCAGTGCCTTCCGCCACATGCAGGCGTCGCGCCACATCGGCAAGATCGTCGTCACTTTCCCAACGGACTTCGCGCCGCTGGCGCCGAAGCTCGCGGAAGCGCCGCCGGTTGCGATTCGTGCCGATGCCACCTACCTCGTGAGCGGCGGGTTATCGGGCTTCGGGCTGCGCACGGCGCGCTGGCTGGTGAGCCACGGCGCGCGGCACCTGGCGCTCTTGAGCCGGCGCGGGGGGGAAGGGACTCCGGAGGCCGCGGCGCAGCTCCTCGAGTTCGACGCGCAGGGCGTGACGATCGCGGTGCCGGCCTGCGATGTCGCGGACTCGACCCAGCTGCGCGAAACATTGGATTTGATCGATCGCACCATGCCGCCGCTCGGCGGTGTGGTCCACGCGGCAATGGTGATCGAGGATGCGCTGCTGCGCGATATGGACCGTGGTCAGCTGCACCGCGTGCTCGCGCCGAAGATGCTGGGTGCGCTCAATTTGCATGACGCCACGCGCGCGCATGCGCTCGATTTTTTCGTGCTGTATTCGTCGGCAACGACGCTGTTCGGCAACCCGGGACAGGCCGCCTATGTCGCCGCGAACTTAGGCGTGGAGGCGCTCGCCAACGAACGGCGTAGCCTCGGACTTCCGGTCACCTGCGTCGGCTGGGGGCCGATCGGGGATGCGGGCTATCTCGCCCGCAACGAACGGGTCCTGGGTGCACTGGTCGGGCGCATGGGCGGTGAGGCCCTGAAATCCGACGACCTGCTCACCGCACTCGAACTTCTGATCGGCGCGCGGGCCGGTAACTTGGGATTTCTGGATCTTGATTGGTCCACCTTGAGCCGCAGCCTGCCAGGGTCCGGCGCGCCGAAATTCTCCGATCTGGCGCGACTCGCGGGCGGTGCCGAACGCGGCGCGCACGCCGGTGAATCGGCCCAGGAATTACGCCGATGGCTCGGCAGCCTGCCCGCCACCCTGCAGCTCGCGGAGTTGACGACGCTGGTACGGGCCGAAGTGGCCGGCATTTTACGCATCGCCCCCGAGCGGATCGAACCCGCGGCTTCGCTCATGGACATGGGCATGGACTCGCTGATGGCCGTGGAACTCGCGACCTCGATTGAATCAAGGCTCGACATTCGAATCTCCGCCCTGGCCTTGAGCGGCGGCCCCACCCTCGAGAGCATCGTGGAGCGCATTCAACGTCTTCTGCAGCCGGTCGACGGAGCCGCCGCGGCGACGCCCGACGGCGCACTGGCGGCTCAGGTATTCTTGGTGGCCACCCAGCATGCGGACGAGCTCAGCGCCGACGATGCGGCCAACATGGTCGAAACCATCAGTGCGGGCTCCGCCGAGGCGCCGTCCCTCACGCGTGCGGCGAACGGATGAGCGGCCCGCGCAAGGTGCTGCATGGTCTGACGGCGCCGCTCAAGGAACGGCTCATTCAAGACGCGCTGCAACGACGCCTGCGCAGAGTCGAACAGGACTACGGCGCGCCGGCCCCGCTGCGCGCAGGCAGCAGCGCGGCGCTGCGCGTGGACTCGATTCCCGACAGTTGGTGCCGGTTCGATCTGCATCCGGACTACCAGCAATTGCGCATCCTCAACGAGGGTGCCGAAAAGCTCGGCGTCACCAATCCATTTTTTCGCATGCACGATGGCCTGGCGGGCGCGACCACGGTCATCGACGGCGAAACCTTCACTAATTTTTCGAGCTACAACTACTTGGGTCTCGGCGGTCACCCCGACGTCAGCGCGGCGGCCAAAGCGGCCATCGACCGCTACGGCACGTCGGCCTCGGCGAGCCGCCTGGTCTCCGGCGAGCGCCCCATTCACCGCGAACTCGAGCGCGCGCTGGCCGACGTGCACGGCGTCGACGACTGCGTCGTGTTCGTGAGCGGCCACGCCACCAATGTCTCGACCATCGGGCACCTGTTCGGCCCGAAGGATCTCATCGTCCACGATGCGCTGATCCACAACAGCGCGCTCATGGGCAGCCAGTTGTCGGGCGCACGCCGTATTCCGTTTGCCCACAACGACTGGGAGGCGCTCGATCAGCTGCTGACGCAATGCCGCCTGCAATACGAGCGCGTATTGATCGTCGTCGAGGGGCTGTACAGCATGGACGGCGACGTTCCCGATTTGCCGCACTTCGTCGACATCAAGCGGCGGCACCGCGCGTTTCTGATGGTGGACGAAGCCCACTCGTTCGGAATCCTGGGCAGCCGCGGTCTTGGGATTCAGGAGCACTTCGGCCTGCGCGGCAGCGATGTCGACATCTGGATGGGCACGCTCAGCAAAACGCTGGCGAGCTGCGGCGGCTACATCGCGGGCGAGCGCGCCTTGGTCGAACACTTGAAGTGCGCCGCACCGGGCTTCGTCTACAGCGTCGGCATGCCGCCGTCCGCCGCCGCGGCTGCGCTGGCGGCGCTGCGCGTGCTCCAGGCAGAACCGCAGCGTTGCAAGACCTTGCGTGCGCGCGGACGCCAATTTCTCGACGCGGCGCGCGAGCTCGGCCTCGACACGGGCTTAAGTATCGGCCTCTCGGTGATTCCCGCGATCACGCACAGCTCGTTGAAGGCGGTGCGCCTTTCCGAAGCCCTGTTTCGCCGCAAGATCAATGTGCAGCCCATCGTCTACCCGGCGGTGCAGGAGCGTGCCGCGCGTCTGCGGTTCTTCATCAGCAGCGAGCACACCGAAGCGCAGATCCGCACCACGGTCGACGCGCTCGCGCAGGAAATGCGGCGCCTTTGAACGTGAGCGTCGTGGCCGCCACCGCGGGAGCGGCGCGCTTGCGCACGGTTTTCTGTACCTGCGGCGGACTCTACGGTGCGTTGGTGCTCCGGCGCCTGCGCGCCTGCGCGCAGCTCGAGATTTGCGGCATCGTCCGATCCTCGCGCGTACTCGATCCCCGCTTCGGTTTCCTGCAAGGCGCGATGGCGCAGATTCGGCGCAGCGGCTTGGCGTACGCCCTGTATTTGTGGTGCACGACGACGCTCGCCGATGCGCTTTGCGCGCTGAGCGGCCTGGGGAGGCCCACCCGGCCGGGCGACGCGGCTACGCGCCGCTTGACCACACGCGATGTGAACGACCGCCAGGGTCGTGCGTTCTTGGCGGAATGCGCACCGGATCTGCTCATTACCTCGTTCTTCAACCAACTCTTGCGGTCAGAGACGCTCGCCGTACCCACGCTTGGGTGCTTGAACATCCATCCCTCCTTGCTGCCCGACGCCAAAGGCGTGGACCCCGTTTTCCAGGCGCTGCTGCACGGCGGGCCGCCGCTCGGCGTGACGGTGCACTTCATGAATGCGGAATTCGATGCGGGCAAGATTCTGGCGCAACGGCCGATCGCACCGCGCCGCGGCGCGAGCGTTTTCGAAACGACCGCGCTGCTGTATCGGGAGGGTGCGGAACTGCTCGCGAGCGCCGTCGGTCGGGTGGCCGCAGGCGATAGCGGAGCTGCGCAGAGCGGCAGCGGGACCTATCAAAGCTGGCCCACTGCGGCCGAGACCGCCGCCTTGCGGCGTCAGGGCGGCGCGCTGCTGCGGGTCATGGACTTGGTCCGGTTGGCGCGCGCGCGCCTGCCGCGCTAGCTGTATTCAACGGGGGCGCGACGCGGCATCACGCAGGAGCGCGGCGACCGCGGGCTGCTCAGCCGTAGCATATGCTCCGGTGGCACAGTATCCTTGCGCCACCTACGCGGGGCCCAGGGCATCGGAGCGATATAATGATTGTTGAAGCAGCACTGCTCACTATTCGTCATGGCAGCGAAGCGGAATTTGAGGCGGTGTTTCACACCGCCATCAAGGTGCTTGGCGACAGCAGAGGCTATCTCGGGCATGAGTTGCGCCGCTCGGTCGAAACCCCCAACCGCTATGCGCTGCGGGTGGAGTGGGGGACGCTCGAGGACCATACGGTAGGGTTTCGCCAATCGCCGGCCTTCACGCAATGGCGCGCACTGGTCGGACCGTTCTTCGAGGCGCCGCCGGCCGTCGAGCATTTCGCTCCGGTCATGGGTGAGGAGGTTTGATTCAAAGCATCGGCGATCTTCGGGAACTCGCCCGTCGCCGCATACCGCGCGCCATCTTCGATTACGCGGATGGCGGCTCCTACGAGGAGCTGACGCTGCGGCGTAACGCCTCGGATCTCGATGCCCTGTCCTTCCGGCAGCGAGTCATGGTCGATGTGTCGGCCATTTCGTTGGCGACAACCCTGCTCGGGTCGGCGGCATCGATGCCGCTGGCCATCGCACCGACGGGACTTGCCGGATTCTTTCATGCCGACGGTGAAATTCACGGCGCACGCGCCGCCGCCGCCTTCGGCATCCCGTTTTGCTTGAGCACCATGTCCATCTGTTCCATCGAGGATGTTCGCGCCGCAAGCTTGCAGCCGTTCTGGTTCCAGCAATATCTCATGCGCGATCGCGGCTTCAATCAAGAACTCATCGAGCGTGCGATCGCAGCCCGGTGTTCCGCGCTGGTGCTGACCCTCGATCTCCAAGTGATCGGTGAGCGACGCCGCGATCAGCGCAACGGGCTCACGATTCCGCCGCGCCTGACGCTGCGCAATGCCTTCGATTTGGCGACGAAGCCTAAGTGGACCAAGAGCGTACTCTTCGGCAAGCACCGCACCTTCGGCAACCTGGCCGGCCGGATCGGCGGCACCAGCGAAATCCGTACATTGGCCGAGTGGACCGCCACTCAGTTCGATGCGTCGGCCAATTGGACCGACGTGGAATGGGTGAGAAGCCGCTGGCCGGGGAAGTTGATATTGAAAGGCATACTCGCTGCCGAGGACGCGCGTTCAGCCCTGGCCGCCGGTGCCGATGCCATCGTGGTGTCGAATCACGGCGGGCGACAGCTCGATGGGGCTCCGTCGACGATTTCGGTTCTGCCCGAAATCGTCGCTGCCATCGACGGACGTTGCGAAGTACTGTTCGACGGCGGCATTCGCTCCGGGCAGGATATCGCCAAGGCACTGGCGCTGGGGGCTCGGGCGGGTTTGATCGGGAAGTCGTTCTTGTTTGCGCTGGCGGCGGGCGGCGAGGCCGGGGTTACCACGGCGCTCAAGATTCTACGCGACGAATTGAAGTTCACCCTGGCGCTGACGGGCACGTCCCAAGTCGCGGCGGTGGGGCCGCATATTCTGAGCTGAACCCCAGCCGCCATCGAGGATGCCGGAGTTCAGAGGCGTTCAGAATCTCAGGACGATCCCGACGCTGGCCTCGCCCTGCACGACGGCGGTACCGGCATAAAACACCCTGCAGCCGCCATTGCATGCGAGCGCGGTGTCCCCACCGCCGGTGAAGCTGACGAGCGCGCGAAGGTCGCCGCGCAGTCCGACGTGAGCGTTCGCCATCCAACGGACCGCGCCGCCGATGCCGATGCTGGGCCGCGTATCGCTGCCCGCGCCCGTCTCGAAGCGGGTGGCACCGGCGCTGCCGATCAGCAGCCACGACAGCCGTGGATCGTTGGTCGGAATGGTATCGGCCAGGCCCAGATGCAGCACGTCCACGCGCAGATCGGCGAGGGCCGGCCCCAGCAGCCGGCCGTCATGGAGCGTCGCCTGCTGGCGGCTGAAGTACAGCTCGATTGCCTCCGCTCCGTACTCCGCTGGAAGCGGCAGGTCGATGACACCGCCGTAGCTCGCGGTGGAGTCGATGGTGAACGACCGCGATGCCGCGGAATCGTTGGTGTCGCGCAAATCCCCGCCAAAGCGAAACCCGGCCATGGGCACGACATCGACCGCCCACGCCGGCAGGCTGGCGCCCAGCAGCACCAGGCAGGAGAACAGCCGCAGGATCCTGATGGTCACTTCCCCCTCATCAATGGCAAACATGGTACCGAAAACAGCACGCGACGCGTCGATGAGCTAGATCATCGGCAGTCCGCGGCGCGGCTTGCCGCGCGGGAAAGCGGCGTCGAGGCGTGCCACCTCGGCGTCGCTCAAATTGAGCGCGGCCGCGCCGGCATTCTCTGCCACATGATCCAAGCCGGCCGCTTTCGGAATGACGAACGTGTGTCGATGCCGCAGCAGGAATGCCAGTGCCGCTTGACGTGCCGTCGCGCCATGCGCCGCGGCCACTGCCTGCAGCACGCGGGCTTGGCTGGTGTGTGCCTCGAACACGCTCGGCGTCTCGCCGAACGGTGTGTACGCGACCACGGCGGTACCCTGTTTCTCGCACCACGGCAGCACGGCGTGCTCGATCGCGCGTTCCTTCAAGTGATACAGGACTTGGTTGCAGGCGGGATGCCCCGCGCCGGCGATGGATGCCACCTCGTCGAGATCCTCGACGTCGAAGTTGCTGACTCCCCACGAGAGAATCTTGCCGGTGCTGACCAGCGCGTCGAACGCGGCAATGGTTTCCTCGAGCGGAAAGCTCCCGCGCCAATGCAACAGGTAGCAATCCAACCGATCGGTCTTTAGCCGGGCGAGGGACTTTTCACACGCGGCAATGGTGCCGCGCTTGGAGGCGTTGCTCGGCAGCACCTTCGAGACGAGAAAGACTTCGTCGCGCCGTCCCGCAATCGCCGTACCGATCAGCGTTTCCGCAGCGCCCGACCCATACATTTCCGCCGTGTCCAAATGGGTCATGCCGAGATCGAGCCCTCGACGCAGCGACGCGATCGCCGCGGCGCGGCCTTCTTCCGAGCGCCACGATCCCTGCCCGACGGCTGCGACCCGCCGGCCGGTCGAGCCGAAATCACGCAGCGTGTCTTTGCCGGCCATCGACTTACCTCGACTCCTGGAATCTGATCTGACGGGCATCGAAGGCGTCGAGGAGGGCGGCGTTCGATGCGTCATCGCCGGCCAACAGACACTTCGTCAATCCGTCGGCAATGGCGGCGTTCGGCGCCCACACCGCGGCATGTCCCGATACCTCTGCGAGCCAGTCAGCGCCATTGTAATAACCTCGGTGCTCCGTGGGTCGCGATTCATTATCCGTGTCGCTCGTGGCCAGCGCGGCGTTACGGAGTTTGATGACCGCGGTGCGCCCGCGGTGCCGGCACCATACCTCGTGTTCGCGGTCGCCGAATGCGGCGAGGTCGCCGCCCGCGTTGACCAAGCCGCCGCTGCATCCCGCTCGGCGCAATGCATCGATCGCACGATCCACCGCAAAGCCTTTGGCGATGCCGCCCAAGTCAAGCTGCAGGCGGGCATGTGGGATCACGCTGTGCGGTTGCAATTCAAGGTCACGCAATCGTCCCTTCGACCCGGGTAGACAGGGATCAAAAATGCCGCGCGACAGACGGTTCAGCCGCTTGCAGAGCTCGAGGGCGGCCCATGTCCACGCATGTACGTCCAAGGACACTCCGAGGGCGCAGTCACGCAGCGCCGCCAAATCGCTGCCGTTTCGCGCCGGGTGCATCAGGCGCTCGGCCTGGGCGATCGCGGCGAAGGCCGCAGACACGCCTAAATCATTGATTTGCAAGGAATCTGCCTCAGCCTCGATGGCGATGACCGTACCCAGGCCGGGGCGCAGTCGAGACGTCACAAAGGAGGATTTGGTGGTGTGCTGCACGGTTCGGTGTTGCGCCCCTCAGGGTCGGTTGTAATGCGCGCCCAAATAGTAAATGATAATCATTCCTATTCGTAGTATGCATTCATTGGCGCCATGGACCCACGGTATTTAATCCCCGGAGTGATTTGCACAGCATTCCTGCCCATTTCGGTGGTGGCGGCGGCTGACTATTTGAGTATCGATGCGGCGCAGAATGCCGTGTACCCGGAGGCGGACGCCTTTCAAGAAGTGGTGCTGCAACAGAGCCCCGATCAGCTCAAGGCGATTCTCGCGCGCGCGGGTGCGCAGCCGCCGCATGGAACGATCCGCATTTGGCGTGCGACCCGCAACGGCGTTCTATTGGGCAATGTATTCGTCGATGAGGTGATCGGCCGACAAAGCCTTATCACGTATGCACTGGGGATCGATGCCGGCGGAACTCTCCGCGATTTGGAAATCATGGCGTATCGTGAAAGTCACGGCGGCGAAATTCGTAATCCCGCGTGGCGCGGGCAGTTCGCTCACCGCAGCGATCTCGACCAGCTGCGGTTTCGCACCGACATCAAGAATATTTCGGGGGCCACGCTCTCGTCGGAGCACGTGACCCAAGGCGTGCGCTGGCTCGTCGCGCTGTGGCAGGCGGCATTGCGACCGTCCAATGGGGCGGGGTGACATGTCCGTGCGCGATCCACGTCAGCCCGTGCGCGATCAGCGTCATGTCGCGGCCCACCACCGCCGCGCATCGCATGGCAGTGCAGTGCCTTCTCGGGGCCGGATGCCGAGCCGGCAACGCGCGGCCATTTACGTGGTGCTCGGCGGTCTTTGGCTGTCCGGTTGTCTCTGGCTGATGCTGGACCAATTCTTCGCGCGGCCGGGGCAATTCGGGCCCATGCCGCATCCCTGGCAGCCCGCGGTCCTATTGATCCACGGCATCGTTGCAATTTTTGGAATGTATTTATTGGGCTGGGTCACGGCCCGCCATGTGCTGAGATTGTGGCCGGGCCGCTTGCGGCGTATGAGCGGTGCGGCCCTGACGGCATTTCTGGTGCTGCTCGTGGTGAGCGGTTTTGCCCTATTTTTCGTGAGCGACGACCGATGGCAGCGGGCTGCCGCTCTATCTCACGATGCGCTCGGCCTGCTGGTCACCGTGTTTGGGATTCAGCATTGGTTCTTCGCCAGGCGCCGCGACATGCGCAGCGCCGCCTCGCGGCCCTGGTAGTAGCCCTGCACCATGCCGAGCTCGACAAAACCCAGGCTTGCGTAAAAAGCGCGCGCCTGAGCGTTCTGGGTACGCAGCTCCAGATTGATGCGGAACACGCCCGCCTCGATCGCGGTGGCGGTGAGCCAATCCATGAGCTGGCGCCCGAGCCCTTGGCGGCGATGCTCGGGTGCAACCGCCAGCAAATTGAGGTGCGCGACTTCGTCGCCGAAATGCATGATGGCGAAAGCAGCGATGCGCCGGGCGTCGCCGCGCCGCTCGCGCCGCGCGACGATCACCGAAGACTCGGTCCCCGAAATGAAATGCTGGACCCGGGCGGGAATCCACGACCAAGTCAGGCCCTGTTCGATGAGATCCCGCGACATCTCGGCGATTTCCTGCGCGTCCGCCGCGCGGGCCAAGCCCAGTGTGGAAAGCTCAGACATCGTTCAAGGCGCCTCGGTTTTGATCGGGGGTGCCGGCCGTTCCGGAAGCCCGTTAGGCGTCGCCGGCAGGAGCTTCATCAACTCCTCCACGCCGCGCTCCAATTGCGGGTCGTGACCCTTCATCACCTCGACGGGGTCCTGTTCGACCACGATATCCGGATCCACTCCATGACCTTCGATCATCCAATGGCCGCTCGCATCCGCTGTTCCGAACTCTGGCACAAATACGGTTCCCCCGTCGAGCAGCGGTCCGCGTTCTGTGATGCCGACCACGCCGCCCCACGTGCGCTTGCCCACCAGCGGGCCGATTTTCCATTGCCTGAACGCATTCGCGAAAATATCGCCGTCGGATGCCGTGTCCTCGTTGATGAGTGCCACCTTCGGCCCGACTTGCACGGCGCGCGGGTAGGTTTCGGTGATCTCGTGATTGCGCGCGAAGCCGGTGCCGTGCAGCGTACGCGCCAATCGCTCGATCAGCATTTCTGAGATGTTGCCGCCGCCGTTGTCCCGTACGTCGACCACCAGCCCTTCCTTGCGTGTCTGCGGAAACCACCACTTGATGAATTCGCGAAAACCGGCTTCGCCCATGTCGGGGATATGAATGTAGCCCAGGCGCCCATGGCTCAAAGAATCGACCCGGGCGCGATTGTTGACCGCCCATTTCAAGTACAGAAGAGCGGTCTCGCTGGCGAGCGGTTGGTACCGGATGGTCCGTGGGGACTTTCCGTCCGCGGTGGCGGACACGCGCCATTCCACCGGCTGATTGGCCGGCGCCTGCAATAGCTCATACGGATCTGTGCCGGCTTTGAGCTCGCGTCCATTGATCGCAAGGACGTAATCCCCGACGTGCGCGTCCACGCCAACTTCCGTGAGCGGCGAGCGGTAGTGATCTTCCTCGTTTTGGCCGGTGAGGATTTTGGCGATCCGGTATCGACCCGACGCGGCGTCCAGTTCGAACCGCGCGCCGGGCAACGCGACGAACGGCCGCTTCGGCAGCCCCAGATCGCCGCCCTCGATATAGGCATGCTGAACCACGAGTTCGGAAATCATCTCGGCGATCACATAGTTCAGATCCGCGCGGTGCCCGACATAGTCGACCAGCGGTTCGTACTTGCGGCGCAATTTCTGCCAATCATAGCCATGCATGTTCGAGACATAGAAATAATCGCGGTAGCGGCGCCACACTTCGGCGAAGATTTCGTGCCACTCCTGGGCGGGAATGCGGGTGGTGACGAGGCCGGCCAAGGATACGGTCTTGGCGTCGTCGGTCTTGCCGATTTCATAGTATTTGATTTCCTTGGACGAGAGCTGCGCCAGCACATGCTTGCCGTCGGCGGTCAACGACCACTGCGTGACGTCGTCGGCGACGGTCTTGGCTTCGCGGTCCTTGATGGAATAAACCATCACGCTGGGTTTGATGGGCGCTTCTCGTCCGTAATAGAACGGCCCGTTGTGCTGGTAGATCAAATGTTCATCGCTGACGTGTAGATCGCTCAAGTCGTCGGCCTCCAGGGGCACGCGGATGGCGCGCTCGACGAGGCCATCGAAATCGATCTTGACCGCCACCTTTGCTTTGTCTTTTCCTTTGTCTTTATCCTTCTCTTTGTCTTTCTCCTTCTCCTTCTCCTTCTCCTTTTCTTTGTCGGCGTCCTCTTTTTCGTCGCCGGGTTCCTGGTCGCGGACGCCATAGGGGTTCTTGACGCCCTTGTGCAGGGCGAGCGCGAAGATGCCGATCTGCCGGTCCGTCGCGAAGTTGAATTCGACCGTACTGATGAGCGGCTGGTATTCACGCGTGCTCAAGAAATACAGCAGCTCGCCGTTGGGCGCCCACGCGGGCGATTGTGCATTGAAGTATTCGGGCGTCACACGATGTGATTTGCCGTCGGCCGCCGACCAAATGTAGAGGCTGGCAACCCCATTGCGGGAATTCAACGAGTAACTCAAGAATTGCCCGTCCGGCGACCACTGGTAATCGAGCGCAAGCTCTGCGGGGTCCTTTGCGACGAGGGCGCGGCGCTTGCTGGCGACCTCGATGACGTAGAGCTGTCCCGTTTGATCGGCAAACGCAATGCGTTTGTCGTCGGCCGACCAGCGCGGCGACAGATAGCGCGCCCTCGAATCCGAAGTCAAGGGTTGGGCGGGCGTCGCGCCGTCCTGCGCCTGCACGTACAGTTCCTCTTCGCCGCTGCGATCCGATACAAAGCCTAAGCGCCTGCCGTCGCTCGACCATGCCGCTTCGCGATCGTGAGCATTCGACGATTGGGTGATATTGCGGGTCACCCCGTGCTCCACCGGCACCGTGAACACGTCGCCGCGCGCGACGATCGCGACGCGCTCCCCGCCGGGACTGATGACATGGCTTTCGATCGCGTCGGCCGCATTCACGGATTGCCGGCGAGTGGTGGTGGCATCGGCGGGCACCGAAATCGACAGCGCCCGATCCAGCGCATTGCGCGTATCGTAGATATGCAATTCGCCGTCCAACTCGTAGACGATTTGGCCGTCATCGGCGCTCGGCCAGCGTACGTCCCAGTCCTTGTAATGAGTGATCTGAGTGGTTTGCCGCGAGTCCACGTCGTAGCGGTAGAGATTGAAGACGCCGCTGCGGTCGGAATTGAAATAAATGGCGTTGCCGATCCACATGGGATCACGATCGGTGCGCGGATCCTTGGTGACCTGAACGAGCGAGGGGTGCGCCAGATCAAAAATGAACAGATCGTTTGCCCAACCGCCCTGATAGCGCTTCTCGCTGCGAAAATCCCGCCACAGGGGCGAGTACACGATACGTTTGCCGTCCGGCGAAAAATGTCCCGCGCCCGACACCGGCATGGGCAGCGCGCTCGCCGCGCCGCCGCCGAAGGGCACCGTGTACAATTTCGAATCCGTCAGCATGTAGCCGTCGCGTGCCGACCGGAACAGCACGCCTGCGCCGTCGGGCGTCCAGCCGTACACTTGATTGTCGAAGCCCCAACGGTCGGCCAACGGACCCGACGCGGGATAGAAAGTGAGCTGTTTCGGCGCGCCGCCGCCGGCAGGCATCACGTACACCTGCTCGTCGCCGCCATACTGCGCGGTGAACGCGATGTGCTGTCCGTCCGGAGAGAATTTACCGAACAATTCGAGACCGGGATTGGCGGTCAGCCGGACGGCCGTGCCGCCTTGATTGCCGACGGTCCATAAATCCCCCGCGTAGCTGAACACGACCCGGTCATGCCAGACATCGGGAAATCGCAGCAGCTTGGTACCTGCGGCCTGCGCGTGCGACAGCCACAGGAAAGCGGCCGCGGCGAGCGCGGTTCGACTGCTAAGGCGCATGGATATCCTCAACTAGGTGATTTATTCGTCAGCGGCTTCGATATCGATCTGTCGCCGATACGAGTTCGTGAGTGTTTCCGGCTTCGAAGGCCGAGTGTCCCGCATCGGGCACCACGCGAAAATCCGCTTCGGGCCATACCCGATGCAAATCCCAAGCGCTGGTCGCGGGGCACACGATGTCGTAGCGGCCCTGCACGATCGTCGTCGGAATATTTCGGATGCGCTCCACATCATCGAGCAGCTGAGTCTCGCTGCGCAGGAAACCGCGATTCACGAAATAATGGCATTCGATGCGCGCCACGGCGAGCGCGAACTGGTCCTCGCCCCACTTTTTGATGTTGTCCGGATTGCTGTACAGAAAGCTCGTCGACGCCTCCCACACCGACCAGGCGCGCGCGGCGGCCAGGGCTGCCCGCTGATCGGTTCCGGTGAGACGCTTATGGTAGGCATTCAAATAGTCGTCGCGCTCATCGAGCGGAATCACGTCGCGGTACGCCTCCCAATAGTCGGGGAAGATTTCGGATGCGCCATGCTGATAGAGCCAGCGAATTTCGGCGTAACGCAGCAGGAAAATGCCGCGCAATACGATTTCACTGACGCGTTCCGGATGCGCTTCCGAATAGGCGAGAGCGAGGGTGCTGCCCCAGGATCCGCCGAACACGAGCCAGCGTTCGATGGCGAGATGCTTGCGCAGCCGCTCGATGTCGGCGACCAGATGCCAGGTGGTGTTCTCGACCAAGCTGGCGCTCGGACGGCTGCGGCCGCAGCCGCGCTGATCGAACACGATGATGCGGTAATGCAGCGGGTCGAAGAACTGACGCGCTCGCTTGTCGGAGCCCGCGCCGGGTCCTCCGTGCAGAAATATCGCCGGTTTACCGGCCGGGTTGCCGCACTCTTCGTAGTAGAGTTCGTGGAGCTCTGAAACCCGTAGATAACCCCGAGTGTAAGGTTCGATCGCCGGATACAGTACGCGGCGCTCAACGACGGGAGCTTCGCTCCCCGACGTGCTGCGCGTAGAGATCGCCGAGCGTGCCGCAGATCGGGACAGGCCCAACGATGACTTCGCGGCATGCGCCGCGGATTTCCTCTTCGGAGCGGACCGGTCGGACTTGCCGGCGGCCGCGCGTCGCGGGCTGGTGCGCGCCGGTTTTGCCTGCGCGACCTTCTTTTTCTTCATCACCTATTCCTCATGTTTTCTCAAAAACCGGCGCGTGCACCAACGGCCCCAACTTCCTCCCGCCCAGCAGGTGCACATGCAGGTGGTAGACCTCCTGGCCGCTGTCCGGGTTGCAATTGATAATCAATCGGTAGCCGCTCTTGGCAATACCCTGCTGCCGGGCGATATCGCGAGCGACGATGACCATATGGCCAATCAGCGACTCATCATCGTCTTCGATGTCATCCGTGGTAGGGATCACCTTGTGTGGCACGATCAATATATGTACCGGGGCGGCGGGTCTGATGTCCAGGAAAGCGACCACGCGTTCGTCCCGGTAAACGATGGTTGCCGGCAGCTCGCCGGCAATGATTCTCTCGAAAAGCGTAGGCATTTCATATGCCTCCGGTGATTTGGGACGCTAAGATTAGCAGGAACGGCGCCAATGGCCGATTTCCGGCGGCTCGAGCAACGCCCATCAGGCGGCCGCCCGCCAGGTGGGATGTCCACTCCGCGGTAGGAGGGGCGGCTAAGACGAATAGTAATGTGAATGATTCTCATGTAGAATTGCATTCATGGAAATGACACAGGCTCTTGCGGATCTCGCCACCGGCACTGAGGCTCGAGTGGTCTCGGTATCCTCGGCCAATTCCAGCCCATCGGAGTTGGGTCGGCGGTTGGCGGAACTGGGTTTCCTGCCGGGTGAAAAGCTGAGAATCGTGGCGCGCGGCTTCCTGGGACGCGAACCCATCGCGGTGCGTATCGGAACCGGTACTTTTGCGCTGCGGCTGTTCGAGGCCGCCTGCATCCGCGTCTGTCCGGAGCAGCCCCTACTCGGCTGAAGTCCCCATGGAGGCTGTGCACAGCGCCCCACGTCCCTTGGTCGCATTGGTTGGAAATCCCAATTGCGGTAAGACGGCGCTATTCAACGTGCTTACCGGCGGCCGCCAGAAAGTCGCCAACTACGCCGGTGTCACGGTCGAGCGCAAGGAAGGCTCGTTAGTGACGCCGTCGGGCCTGCGGGTCCGCATGCTCGATTTACCGGGCGCTTATAGTCTCGATCCGCTGACGCCCGATGAACAAGTGACGGCCGACGTCCTGCTCGGGCGGCGTGCGGGCGAAACCTCGCCGGACTTCGTCGTCTGCGTCACCGACGCAACCAACCTGCGTCAGAATCTGCGCCTGGTCCTGAGTCTGAAGCGGCTGAACCTCCCCATGGTGATAGCGCTCAACATGACGGACATCGCCCGCCGCAAGGGCATCGTCATCGATGCCGACAAGCTCAGCCTGGAGTTGGGCGTGCCCGTGGTGGAAACGATCGGCGTCAAAGCGTCCGGAGCCCGCGCGCTCATCAATGTGCTCGATAAGCTTGCGGCTCCCGGACAGCCGCGTCAGGCGGCCGTGTGGCGTACGCTGACGGCGGCGGACATCGCCCACGATCAGGGCGAAGTGCGGCGCATTCTCGGCGTGGTGGGCGGCGACCGGCTGGACGGCGTCACCTTGAGCGATCGGGTCGACGCCGTGGTGCTGCATCCGGTGATGGGCCCGCTGCTGCTGGCAGTGATTTTATTCCTCATGTTTCAAGCCGTGTTCGCCTGGGCACAAGTGCCGATGGACGCGATCAAGTCCGGCGTGGGCTTGTTCGGCGAGTGGGTGGATCATGTGCTGCCGGCGAGTTTGCTCAAGGATTTATTCATCAACGGCGTGCTGGCGGGGGTCGGCAGCGTGCTGGTGTTCCTGCCGCAAATCATCATTTTATTTTTCTTCATCTTGATGCTCGAGGATTCGGGCTACTTGCCGCGCGCCGCCTTTCTGCTGGATCGCCTGATGGGCAGTGTGGGGCTGTCCGGCCGCGCATTCATCCCCTTGTTGTCGAGCTTTGCCTGCGCGATTCCCGGCATCATGGCGACGCGCACCATTCAAAATCCGCGCGACCGGCTGCGCACCATCATGATCGCCCCCTTGATGACCTGCTCGGCACGCCTGCCGGTGTATGCGCTCATCATCGGTGCATTCATTCCGCAGCGGGCGCTATGGGGCGGATTGCAACTGCAAGGCTTGGTGCTGTTCGTGCTCTACATCGCGGGTATCGCGAGCGCCATGGGCGTTGCGTATGTACTGAAGCGCAGCGGCTCCGGCACCGGCTTTCAGGCGCTGATGCTGGAGCTGCCCGCCTATCACTGGCCAAACCTCCGCAATTTGGCCATCGGCCTGTGGCAACGCGTCGAAATCTTTTTGAGCCGCGTCGGTACCATTATTTTGGCGTTGATGGTCATTCTGTGGGCCCTGAGTTCGTTTCCGGCGCCGCCTCCCGGCGCCCCCGGTCCCGCTATTCAGTACAGTATCGCGGGACATATCGGCGCTTGGCTCGCCGTGATTTTTGCGCCGATCGGCTTCAATTGGCAGATTTCGATTGCCTTGGTGCCCGGACTCGCGGCACGCGAAGTGGCGGTCGGTGCGCTCGGCACCGTCTATGCGCTGTCCGCCGCCGGTACCGACGTCGGCGGCGCATTGACGCCGATGATTGCCCAGTCTTGGAGTCTGCCGACGGCACTGTCCCTGCTCGCGTGGTACGTATTCGCGCCGCAATGCCTGTCGACCTTGGTGACCGTCAAGCGCGAAACGAATTCGTGGCGTTACCCGGTCATCATGGCCGCCTATCTTTTCGGACTGGCGTATGCGGGCTCATGGATCACCTACCGCGTGGCGCTGGCGTTCGTGAGTTGAGGAGCAGGAGCGAGCATGCACAGCTTTCTCGATGAACTCTTGGTGGGCGTTGCGCTGCTCGCGAGTGTCCTCTACGCGGTTTTCTCGCTGGGGCCGCGAACGCTGCGGCGCCGCCTGCTCTTGGCGGCATCGACGCTGCTGCGGCATCTGCCGGGATTCTTGAGTCCGCGCGGGCTCACGCTGCGCCTGGAGGCGGCAGCGGCGCTCAAGACGGGCGCGTGCGGGGGCTGCGATAATTGCGGATCCGAGCAACCGCCCGCCGCGCAGGCATCCGGCTCCGATGTCAGGATTTCCGTGTCGGAAATCGGCAGGCGGTAACGCTCGCGCCGTTCACGGTCCGCCCAACGACGCGCCTAGTTCCCGGTGAAGTTCGGCGCGCGCTTGCCGCGAAACGCGAGTACCCCTTCCGCGAAGTCCTGTGTGTCGCCGAGTTCGGCCTGCAGTTTGGCTTCAAAGGCCAATTGCTCGCGCAATGTTTGCGCGGGCTCCTGCTCGAATACCGTTTTGATTCGTTTATAGGCCTGCGTCGGGCCGGCGGCGAGGCGGCGCGCGATTTCCTCGGCCTGCTGCATCAGTGCTTTGTCTTCGACGCATGCCCAAATGAGCCCCCAACGCTCGGCGTCCGCCGCCGACAACGTGTCGCCCAACAGGGTCAATCCCTTGGCGCGTGCCGTGCCCACCAAGCGCGGCAAGAAAAACGTACTGCCGAGATCGGGCATCAGGCCGAGTTTGGCGGCGAACAACTGCAGAAAAGTCGCGGAGCGAGCGGCGAGCACGATATCGCCGATGAGCGCGAGGCTCATCCCGGCGCCGGCGGCTACGCCGTTGACGGCCACCACCACCGGGACCCGCAGGTCGTACCAGGCGCTGACCATGGGGTTGAAATGATCTCGCAGACTATCGCCGATGTTCTCGCCGGTGCTGCGGCCGGGATTTTCGAAGAACTCGTTGCGCGCGAGGTCGGCGCCGGCGCTGAAACCACGGCCCGCGCCGGTCAACAACACGGCGCGAACCTCGGGATCGGCGTCGATGGCGGCGGCGGCGGCGCGCAGGTCGTCGGTCAGGCGCATATTGAGCGCGTTGAGCTTGTCGGGCCGATTGAGCGTGACATAGGCGACGTGCTCGCGTCGCTCGAATAGCAAAGTCTCGAATTCCATGGTACCTCGAAGTATGGCGCGATCGTATAATGGCAAGCATGCCCATTCTCACAATTTTGCACCATCGCTGCCGGGCGCGCACCCATTGCGGCTGAACTCCGATCAACTCAAGCACGCTCTCGCGCTCAAGCTCGCCGGCGTTTATCTGGTGTCGGGCGACGAGCCCTTGCTGGTGGGCGAGGCCGCCGATGCCATCCGGGCCGCGGCCCGCGGCGCGGGCTATGCGGACCGCAGCGTGTTTTTCATCGATCGCGCGTTTGTTTGGGATGATTTGCGCCAGGCCACGCAGTCGCTGTCGTTGTTCGCCGAACGCCGTCTTTTCGAGCTGCGCATGCCGAGCGGCAAGCCGGACAAGGGTGCGGCAGCGCTGATCGATATCGCGACACGCCCGCCGCCCGACGTGGTGTGCTTGGTCATTACCGACAAGCTCGACAACAAAGCGAGCGAGACACCCTGGGTACGTGCGTTCGAGAAGCATGGCGTGTGGGTGACGATTTGGCCGGTGGAGACGGCCGCTTTGCCGGGATGGCTGCGCGCGCGCGCCAAGGCCCTGCACGTCGACATGGAACCCGATGCGGCGCAGCTCATCGTCGAACGCGTCGAGGGGAATCTTCTCGCCGCGAAGCAAGAACTCGAAAAATTGGCGCTGCTTGCCGGCGGCGAGCGCATCAACACGGAATTGGTGATGCGATCGGTCGGCGACAGTGCGCGCTACGACGTGTTTCAGCTCGGGGAAGCGGCGGCGGCCGGGGACGCGGAACGAGCGTTGCGCGTATTGCTCGGCCTCAAGAGCGAAGGCGTGGAGCCGACGCTGATTCTTTGGGCGCTGATCCGCGAATTGCGCGGCCTGTGGCAGGCGCGGGAACGCAGCCGTCTGCGCTCCAACGGCCGCGGCGCAGCGTGGAATCAGGCAGCGACGCCGTCGGCCCGCGCGCTGGCGCGCATCGGCAAGATGCCGCTCGCGCGGTTGCTGCGCCAGGCCCATCACACTGACCGCGTCATCAAAGGATTGACGGATGGCGATGCCTGGACGGCGATCACCGGACTTGCCGCCGGCATGGCGGGCGCTTTGCAAGCAACTGCGGATTCAGGCAGGGTAGCTGTATGAACCCCATGGGTATTTTCGGCGGGACCTTCGATCCGATTCACTATGCGCACTTACGTACGGCGTTCGAGCTACAGCAAGCGCTGCGTCTGAAGGAAATTCGCTTCCTGCCCGCCGGCAATCCGCCGCACCGCGATCAGCCTTTCGCCGATGCGCAACTGCGGCTGAAAATGGTGGAACTCGCCGTCGCCGGCCAGCCGGGCTTCGTGGTCGATGACCGCGAGGTGCGCAAGGAAGGTCCGTCGTATTCGGTGGAAACCCTCGCCGAGTTGCGTCACGAGTACCCCGATCGCAGCTTATGCCTCATCGTCGGCATGGACGCTTTCTTGAGCCTGCCGAAGTGGCACCAGTGGCGCGAGCTGCTGCAATTGGCCCATCTGGTCGTGGCGCATCGACCGGGATGGCGCGCTCCCGGAATGGGTCCGTTGGGCGAGCTGTTGGTTGACCGCGGGACCGGCCGCATCGGGGATCTCCACGAGCAGCGCGCCGGCTGCATCTACATTCATGCTGTAACGCAGCTCGAGATTTCCTCGACGGAAGTCCGTCAGCTCATCGCCATGGGACGTGATCCGCGCTTCCTCATGCCGGATCCAGTGCGTAAACTGATCCTCGAAGCCAACTGTTACTCAAAAACACGGACAACTTAGTGCCAGTCAAGAAAAGTGCAAAGACGACAATAAACAAAGCGGGGGACGGGACCTTAAGCGCTGTGAAGGCGAAGCGCAGGAGCAAATCCAAGGCGGCCAAGCCGAAGGGCGATGCGCCAAGCGTGGCTGCCGCGGGCGTTGCGGCACAGGACGCCTCTGCGCCGGGCCTCGCGCGCACCGCCGCCGCCAGAACCGCGGCCCTCAAAGCGCTGGTCATCAACGCGTTGGACGATATGAAAGCCTTGGAGATCAAAGTGTTGGACGTACGTGGTCTTACCGACGTTGCCGACACGATGGTGATCGCAAGCGGAACCTCGGACCGGCACGTACGTTCGGTCGCGCAGAAATTGGTCGAAAGGACCAAAGCGGCGGGCTTCCGGCCGCATGGCGTCGAAGGTCAGCAGGACAGCGACTGGGTGCTCATCGATTTGAACGAAATGATCGTCCATGTCATGTTGCCGCGCGTGCGGGAGTTCTACGGCCTCGAGAAACTCTGGGACATGACCACGACGAAGCGCGCTGCTCGCGCCTGAGATCGCGGCCAACCGCGTTCGGGCCGCACATGTCATGAAATGCCGATTGATTGCCGCCGGTACGCGCTTGCCCGACTGGATCAATGAAGGTTTTCGCGAATATCAGAAGCGATTGCGCGCGCCGTTGGTCCTCGAACTGGTCGAGATCCCCGTCGCGAAGCGCAGCGCCGGCGAAAACCCGCAGCGCGCAATGGCCCGCGAAGGGGAAAACATGCTCGCGGCACTCAAGGACGAGGATTATGTCGTGTCGCTCGAAGTAGAGGCCAAATCGATGACCACACAGCAGGTCAGCTCCTGGCTGGCCGAGCGGCTGCGGGAGGCACGGCCGCTCGCCTTGCTGATCGGCGGCCCCGACGGTCTGTCGGATAGCTGCCGAACCCGGGCGAACCAGAGTTGGTCTCTATCGCCGCTCACCCTGCCGCATGGGCTGGTACGGGTATTACTTGCCGAACAGATCTATCGGGCCATGAGCCTGCTCGCCGGACATCCGTATCACCGCGCTTAACGGGTATCCTGGCGGCATGTCCGCAGATTTCGTCTACCTTGCCTCGGGCTCGCCCCGCAGGCGCGAACTCCTGAGCCAAATAGGGGTGCCTTTTCAGCTGCTGCAGGTGACTGTCGACGAGACTGTCGTGCCGGGAGAGGCGCCCGAGGCGTACGTCGCCCGGTTAGCCGACCTCAAGGCCGCTGCCGGTTGGGATGTCCGGCCGGCACCGCACACGGCGCCGGTATTGGCCGCCGACACGGCGGTGGTGCTCGACGGAAAAACCCTGGTGAAACCCACCGATGCCCGCGATGGGGAACGCCTGCTGTGCGAACTGTCCGGCCGCACCCACGAGGTGTTGACCGCGATTGCCTTGGCGACCGCAGCGGGAGTGCAATCGCGATTGAGCCGCAGCGAAGTCACCTTTCGGGCAATCAGCCGCAGCGAAGCGCGTGAGTACTGGGAAACGGGGGAACCTCACGATAAAGCCGGCGGCTATGCCATTCAGGGCCGCGCCGCGGTATTCATCGCGGATCTGCGGGGCAGCTATTCGGGCGTGATGGGGTTGCCGCTGTACGAAACGGCGGAGCTGCTTGGGCTGGCGGGTGTGCCGCGATGGCGTTGCGCGTAAGCGGCGGCCCATGAGCATTGAGATTCTCGTCAACGCGAGCCTGCACGAAGCGCGCGCCGCGGTGGTCGAAAACGGCGTCTTGCAAGAGGTGTTCCTCGAGCGCGCCAGCCGCCGCGGACTCATCAGCAATATTTACAAGGGGCGGGTATCGCGCGTCTTGCCGGGCATGCAGGCCGCGTTCATCGAGATCGGCATGGACCGCACCGCGTTCCTGCATGCCTCGGACATTTTCGACCCGCGTCATGCGGAGACCGGCATCGAGCCGCCGCGCACCGAGAACATCCGCGCGCTGGTGTCCGAAGGCAACGAGATTCTCGTACAAGTCGTCAAGGATCCCATGGGCACCAAGGGTGCCCGGCTCACGACGTATATTACCCTGCCGTCGCGCTATCTCGTTTACATGCCGCAAAGCCGCGGCGTCGGCATATCGGCGCGTATCGAGGATGAAGCTGAGCGCGATCGATTGCGCAGCGCGGTTCAGTCCGGCGTCGAACCTGCCGAAAACGCGGGGTACATCGTGCGCACGGCGGCGGAAGACGCGCCGCCCGCAGCGCTGCTCGCCGACATGCAGTATTTGCGCAAGCTGTGGCAATTCGTGCGGCACGTGGGCCTGCGCACACAGCCCGGCAATTTGGTGCACGCCGACTTGCCGCTGCACCTTCGGATCATGCGGGATCTGCTGCGGCCGGACGTCGATCGGGTGTTGATCGATCAGCCGAACGCGCATCGCGAGATGCAGGAATTCGCCGCCACCTTCATGCCGGATGCGCTGCCGCGCTTGGAACTGTACGGCGAGGCGCGCCCGGTGTTCGAACTGCATCATGTCGAGGAGGAAATCCAGAAAGCCTTGAATCGCAAAGTCTCGCTCAAGTCGGGCGGCTACGTCATCATCGACCAGACGGAGGCGATGACCACCATCGACGTCAATACCGGCGCGTTCGTCGGCCATCGGAATCTGGAAGAGACCATCTTTCGCACCAATCTCGAAGCGGCCGTGACCGTCGCGAGGCAGCTGCGCTTGCGCAATCTCGGCGGCATCATCATCATCGATTTCATCGACATGGAGGAGCCGGAACATCGCCGTCAAGTGATTCAGGCCTTGGAGAGGGCACTCGGCGACGATCATGTGAAGACCAATATCTCGTCGGTGTCGCCCCTCGGACTCGTCGAAATGACGCGCAAGCGAACCCGTGAAAGTTTGGAACATCTGCTGTGTCAGGCTTGTCCCACCTGTGACGGCCGGGGCTTCGTGAAGACGGCGGAGACGGTTTGCTACGAGGTATTTCGTGAGATTTTGCGTCAATCGCGTCAGTTCGAGTGTCAACAATTGATGGTGTTGGCTCACCAGGACGTGATCGAGCGCCTGCTCGACGAGGAATCCTCCGCTCTCGGCGAACTGGAGTTGGTGACCGGCAAACCCATTCGCTTGCAAACGGAAGCGCTGTACACCGTCGACCAGTACGACGTCGTTCTGATGTAGATGGCGCTGCGCAAAGTTGGCAAGATCCTGCTCTACTGCTGCGCAGGAGTACTGGGTCTGATTCTCGTGCTGATGCTGGCCGTCAAGCTGGCGCTCGACCGCGCTCCGCGCTACCAAGCCGAGATCAAGGATTGGGTCCACGACCGGATCGGCTATCACATCGCGTTTGCGTCCGTATCGCCGGCGTTTCGCTGGTATGGACCTGAGCTGTATTTCGACCAATTGGAATTGCGCTCGAAGGATGACCGGCGCGTGCTGGCGCGCGCGGCGGGCGGCCGCGTCGGGGCGGACATCTGGCAACTGCTACGCAGCGGCAAACTTTTCGCGGGACGGATAGAGCTCGATGCGCCGAACATCTCCATAACGCGCGTCGGGCCGGATAAATACGCATTGGCCTCGGAGATCGAATTGGGGGGCGGGGACTCGTCCCTGCCGACGCTGAGGCTCGGTGACTTGCCGGCGGGAACGCTGGCCATCCGCGGCGGCTTCATTACCATCGATAATTGGAACTCCGCGTTGCCCCAGCTGCAGCTGCGCGACGTCAATTTGCATTTCCGCCGCGGTGATGGCGTCGCCGCGCTGGCCGTGGCCGCGCGCTTGCCGTCCGTGCTGGGCGGCGATGTGAGCGTGAACGGTGATGCACTTGGGTTCGGGCCTTTGAACACGCTGAACTGGAGCGGGCTGGTACGCACCCGCAACCTGTCGCTCGCCGGCTGGCGGAAACTCCTGCCGGAGTACCTGAGCAGGCTCGGTGCCGGAACCGGCGGTTTCCAGGCGGCGGCGAGCGGACAAGGGAGAGATATCACCCGCGCGGACATCGATTTCGGCGCCCTTGATGTGACCATTCAGCTCGCCGACGAACCCAGCGTCAAATTCGATCAAATTGCCGGCGCCTTCACCGTGAATCATTCAGGCGATCGCTGGACGCTGTTGGGCCGGCGCGTGCATGCACTTCGCGCCGGACGGCGCGATCCTGACGCGGAGTTCGATGTGAGCTGGCGCGGCGGTGATGCGGGATTGCTCGAACTGAGCGGCCGTGCAAGCTATCTGCGCGCCGAAGCGCTATTGCCGCTCGCCGGGCTGGTGCCGCAAAAGGACTTGCGCGAGCGGCTGCAGGAGGTTGCGCCCACCGGAGAGTGGATGGACACCCATCTGGACCTGATGCGTGCCCAGGCGAGCGATCCCTGGCGGCTCAACATAGAGGCGCGATTTCGCGGCGTCGGCTTCGCGGCTGCCGGCCGCGCGCCGGGCCTACGCGGATTGAGCGGCTCGATCGCCGGTACCGACGCCGGCGGGCGGATCGATATCGACACGCACAATGGTGTGTTTGCATGGCCCGCGCAGTTCACCCAACCCATCGCTCTGGAAGCTTTCAAGACGACCCTGTACTGGAAACGCACGGCGGACGAGCTGCTGGTCGCGACTCCGTCGCTGCAACTGAAAACTCGCGATGCGGCATTGCATGGTCGCCTCGCCTGGCGGCGACCCGCGGATGGCGGCTCTCCGGTGTTGACGTTGGCGGCTTCGGTGGACAACGGCAACGCGGCGCAGGCGCATGTGTATTTCCCGCACGCGCTGCTCGCGCCCAGCGCGCTTGCCTGGTTGAACCGTGCCTTCGTTGCAGGTCATCTGTCGCACGCCGACGCGATCATCCAGGGCCCGGTAAGGCATTTTCCATTTCGCGACGGTACCGGCCTCTTTTTGGTCCGCGCGCATCTCGACGGAATGACGCTCGATTACCGCGAGGGATGGCCGCGGGCGGAAAATCTCGCCGTGTCGGCCGAGTTTCGCAACGAAGGTCTGAGCGTGCAGCTGCTGGGCGGCAAAGTCGGCAACCTCAGCGTGGCCAAGGGCGATGCACGCTTCGTCGATTTCAAAACCGCAGAGCTGCAACTTCACGCGACGGCGAGCGGCGATGCCGCCGATGCGCTCGATTACCTGCGCGCGACTCCGCTCGATGCGATGGCCGAGCATGCATTTTCGAAAGTCGAGGCGAAAGGACCGATGCAGTCCGACGTGGATCTGTTCCTGCCGTTCAAGGCGTTCGAGCAACGCCGGGTATTCGTGCACGCGCACTTGCACGGCGTGTCGCTCAATCGCCCGGGCGGGGCGCTGGCGGCCACCGAGTTGAACGGCGATGCCGATATCGACGGAGCACAGGTGGCACGTGCCGACGTGCACGGCAAAATAATGGGCGGCTCTTTTCAAATGCAGGCCCGCGCGCCGCGCAATCGGCCGGTGCGGCGCACGATACTGGTGTTCAACGGCACCTTGAGCGGCGATGCCCTGCACTCGGCGCTATCCCTTCCGGCGAGCATTCCAATCAACGGCGCGACCGATTGGCACGGCGTACTTCGAATGGCGCCGGAACCGGCGCGCGAGCGCTCGCTGCGCGTCAAAAGCAGCCTTGCCGGACTCGAGCTCAATTTGCCTGAACCTCTGGCAAAGCCTGCCGGCCGGCCGTTGCCGTCGTCGGTCGATATTCAATGGGCGCCAAGCGGCGGATCTCAGGTACGCGTGACGCTCGGATCCGTGCTGCAAGGGCAGGCGACCCTGGATGCCGGCGCGGAAGGGCCGACACTGCGGCGCGCTGCCGTGACTTTCGGCTCGGCGTCCTCATCGGAAGCGCCGGCCTACAGCGACACTCAGGTGGTCAACAGCGGCGGCCAGATCGAGCGCTTGGATCTCGGCGGCTGGCTGAGGCTGTATACGCCTGATAAGAGCGCAAAACCGCTCACGAGTTTTTTGCATAGCGCCAAATTCGACGTGACCCAAATCGATTATCTGGGCTTGTCGTTCCTCGATGTGTCCTTGGATTTGGCCGTGAGCGAGGCGGGCTGGCGCATCGGGCTCGGCGGACCCAATGTGATCGGCAGCATTTCCCTGCCGAGTGCCGCGGATTCCACCGAGCCGTGGAATTTGGAATTCACCCGCCTCAAGTTCGCCGAGATCCGCGATGCCGATCCGGGCCCGAAGGCCGCGCCGGAGCAGAGCGGCGCGAATCCGCGCCGCATACCCGCGATCAATTTTCATGCGGCCGACATGAGCATGGATGAGCGCCAGTTCGGCGACGTGCGGGCCACCCTGGCGAAACTGGATGATGGGATCGGCCTCAAACAATTGACGGTAACCGCGGCCAATTTCTCGGTGAACGCACAAGGCGCGTGGCGGGGCAAAGATGCGGGCTCGAGCCGCATCGAAGGATCGCTGTCGAGCACTGATGTGGGCGCCACCCTGAAGGAGCTGGGCTACGATGCGGTGATCGAAGCCAAGACGGGGAAAATGGATTTCGACATGAGCTGGGCGGGGGCTCCCACGGCGGGCGCGCTCAAGGATGCCACGGGCCATGTCGAGGTGGCGCTCGACAAGGGGCAAATCACCGGGATCAAACCAGGCGCCGGACGGGTCGTGGGCCTCGCCAGCGTGGCCGCGCTGCCGCGGCGATTGGCGCTGGATTTCAGCGATCTGACCGACAAAGGCCTGGCGTTCGACACCGTTCGCGGCGACTTCCAACTTCACGACGGTAACGCTTTTACCGACAACGTGCTGGTCAAGGGGCCGGCGGCGGAGATCGGACTAATTGGCCGCGTCGGCTTGAAAAGCCGGGATTACGACCAAACTGCTGTGGTGACGGGCAACGTCAGCAGTTCGCTGCCTCTGGCGGCGTTCGCGGGGGGGCCGGTCATCGGCGCCGCCGTGCTGGTGTTCACACAGGTGTTCAAACAGCCGTTGAAAGGGCTGGCACGGGGGTATTATCGAATCACCGGAAGTTGGGATAACCCCACGGTGGAACGGATCAAGAGCGCAGCCGCCGCGGCGACTGCAGAGGCACCGAAGTAAATGGGAAAAGTAGCCGCCCTGCAGATGACCTCAGGGCATGTTGTGCAAGACAATCTCGCGGCCGCGGGCAGGCTGCTGCGCGAGGCGAAGGATCTGGGCGCGGACATCGCTTGCCTGCCTGAGAATTTTTCCTTCATGGGCTTGAAGGAGGCCGACAAGCTGCAGGTCGCGGAGGCCGACGGCGTGGGGCCGATACAGGGGTTTTTGCGCGACACGGCGCGGGAATTGAAGTTATGGATCCTGGGCGGAACGACCGTCATCAAGGGCGATTCAGCGACTCGCGTCGCCAACGCCTCTCTACTCATCGATTCTGACGGCAAGCGGGTCGCGCGTTACGACAAGATTCATTTGTTCGACGTCGCGATCCCCGGGCGCGATGAAAAATATCTCGAATCGACGCACGTCACCCCCGGCCGCGAAGTGGTCATTGCGGATACGCCGGTGGGCAAACTCGGCCTCTCGGTGTGCTACGACATGCGTTTTCCGGAGTTGTACCGCGAGCTGGTTTCCCGGGGTGCCGAGTGGCTGGCGATGCCGGCGGCCTTCACGGTGCCGACGGGCCACGCGCATTGGGAGACGCTGCTGCGCGCCCGCGCGATCGAAAATCTTTGCTATGTTGTCGCTCCGGCGCAGACTGGCACGCATCCGAGCGGCCGCGAGACCTATGGCGATACCTTGATCGTCGATTACTGGGGCCAGGTGCTGTCGCGCTTGGCGAAAGGAAGTGGAGTGATTACAGCCGACATCGATCTTGTGAAACAAACCGAAACCCGGGTGCGGTTTCCCGCACTCGATAATCGCCGCCTTGGACGGGAAAGCGGCGTTGGGATGCCCGCGTGAGCGCCGCTCCGATGTTCGATGTCGCCGAGAGAATGATTCTCGCTCCGTCGGGTCTCGATGAGGGGCGGCTGTCGACCGTGCTCGGCACCGTGATGAGCCGCGGCGTCGACTACGCGGACCTGTATTTCCAGCTGTCGCGCGAGGAATCGTGGGCGCTGGAGGACGGAATCGTCAAAGAAGGCTCGCACAGCATCGAACAGGGCGTGGGCGTGCGCGCCATCAGCGGCGAAAAAACCGGCTTTGCCTACACCGACGAGGTGCTGCTGCCGGCGCTGGTCGAAGCCTCGGACGCGGCGCGCGCCATCGCACGCAGCGGCGGCAGCGGCATGGTCAAAACATGGCAGCGGCCGCTCACGCACCGGCTGTACATGCCCATCGACCCGCTCGACACGATCGGCGATGAGGAAAAGGTCGCGTGGCTCATGAAAATCGACGCCGACACGCGCCGCATCGACCCGCGGGTCAAGCAAGTGATGGCCTCCTTGGCGGCCGTCCACGAAGTCGTGTTGATCGCATCGAGCGACGGCACGCTGACCGCGGACGTGCGGCCGCTGGTACGCATGAATGTGTCGGTCATCGTCGAGCAGAATGGGCGCCGCGAGCAGGGCTACAGCGGCGGCGGCGGGCGCTTTGGATTGGACGAGCTGCTGCGCGGCGATGAGCCATTCGCTCACGGCCGTGAGGCGGTCCGTCAGGCGCTCGTAAATCTGGAGGCGGTTGCGGCGCCGGCGGGTTCGATGCCGGTGGTGTTGGGCTCGGGTTGGCCCGGCATTTTGCTGCACGAGGCCATCGGTCATGGACTCGAGGGCGACTTCAATCGCAAGGGCACTTCCGCCTTCTCGAATCGCATCGGCCATAAAGTCGCCGCGGATGAAATCACCGTGGTCGACGACGGCACCCTCAATCGGCGCCGCGGCTCCTTGAACGTCGACGATGAAGGCACGCCGACGCAATGCACGGTGCTGATCGAGAACGGCATTCTGCGCGGCTACATCCAGGACAAGATGAATGCACGACTGATGGGCATGCCGGCCACCGGCAACGGACGCCGCGAGTCGTTCGCGCACATGACGCTGCCGCGCATGACCAACACCTACATGCGTTCCGGATCGCGCGCGCCGGAGGAAATTATCGCGTCGGTCCAGAAGGGTTTGTACGCGGCGAACTTCGGCGGCGGTCAGGTGGACATCACGTCGGGCAAGTTCGTGTTCTCGGCCAGCGAGGCGTACTTGATCGAAAACGGCAAGATCACCGCCCCCGTGAAAGGCGCGACGTTGATCGGCAACGGACCGGATGTTCTGACGCGCGTCAGCATGGTGGGCAACGACATGAAGCTCGACGGCGGGGTCGGGACCTGCGGTAAAGAAGGCCAATCGGTGCCCGTCGGTGTGGGCCAACCCACGCTGCGCGTCGATGCGCTGACGGTGGGTGGAACCGGGTAGAGGCGCGTCAAGGGCGCGGCGGGTCGTTCCGCGCTTAGAGGATGAGCGCCGGGACTCGTATCCGGCGCAACGATTCACTGGATGTAGTAGTAGATGCGGTACCGACATGTTGTCAAGACATCCGTATTGACAACACGCGAACGTCTGGGCATGCGATCCGGACCTCCGAGCAGCGGACAAGGGGCGTTTCCGCGGGAGGCGCGCCAGGTTAAGGGAGCAGGCTTGGCAAAATGCTCGGATAATGAGTATACTGTACTCACATACAAGGACACCTCCATGACCGCTACGACCAAACGCGCCAACTTTGACCTATCTCCCGAGCAGGAAGAATTGCTCGCGAATCTGCGCGCTCAGCTAGCCGCTTCGAGCACAAAGGAGGCCGTGTTGAGAGCGGCACAGCTGACCACCTTGCTGCTGGACGAGGTAAGCCAAGGTAATCGCCTTTTTGTCGGCAAGAGTCCTACTACCGCGGTGCGCCTGGTGATCCCGGAACTCGAGGCCCGCGCAGGCGGACATTGGCGCTGGCTCCTTGAGCGCCCCCATCCGTGGCGGCGGCAACTCTGGGTCAAGGGACGCAAGCTCTTGGCCTCGGCTGTATGGCTGGACGCACTGACTAACGGCATGGGTCCGCGTGAAGCCGCTGAGAACTGGGATCTGCCTTTGCAAGCCTGTGAGGAGATATTCGCGTACTGCGAGGCCAATAAAGCGCTCATCGAAGCCGAAGCCAACGAAGAGCGGCAGCGCTTGAACCGAGCAAACGTTGACGTCGAGGCCAGGGCCCAGGCTTGAGGATCTTGGTGGATGAGGACTCACAGGCTCGCGCGCAACTCAACCTGCTGCGTGCCGACGGACACGACGTGGTGGCCATCGGCGAGCTCGCGAAGAATGGAACAGCGGACCCGGAAGTGTTCGATCTCGCCCAATCGCTCGGGCGGGTGCTGTTGACTCACAACGCGGAGGATTTTCACGGGTTGCACCGCAAACGTCCGGGTCATCAGGGAATCATCGCAGTCTACCGCGACGCTGATCCGCGCAAGAACATGAATCACGCGCAAATCGCAGCGGCGATCCGACGGCTGGAAACTCTACGGGTGACGATTGCCGGTGATTTTCACGTACTCAATCATTGGCGCTGAGAGGAATAGTCAAAGATTTTCAGTCCAAGGAGCTGCTCAGTGCTGAAGAAATCCCCCGCCATTCTTGCGCCCCGATCGCAGCGACGAGTTTCTGGATGTTCGCGCCAAGGTTCGCGATATCGCGGCTGCTCCATCCTGGGCAGAATCATCGGGCGGCTCTCATGGACGAGATCCTTACGACGCGGGGAATTGCAGGATGCTTGCCGTCGCGGGCAGGGCGCTCAAATGACGGGCGTCTTGCCCGCGCTTTACGGTAGGCTGACGCCCCCTACAGTACACGCGGAGTCGAACAATGACATTCATGCGGCGGGCGTTCGGAGCCTTCGGATTGGCGGCAGCGTTGGGCGGCAGCGTGTGGGCCGGTGCGGATCCCGCCATGGACCTGGGGCTTCCCGCCGATGCAGCGGCTGCCATGCACAGCATCGATGCAGAACGCATCCGCGCCCACGTCAAGTTTTTGTCGGATGACTTGCTGGAAGGGCGCGGCACCGGCACGCGCGGCGGGGACATCGCCGCCGCCTACATCGCGGCGCAATTCGCCCTGTACGGTTTGAAACCGGCGGGCGATAACGGCAGCTACCTGCAAAAGGTCGATTTTACCGGCGTGCTGACGCAGCCAAGCTCATCGCTGTCGCTGCAGCCGTCTCACGGGGCGCCGCTCGAGTTGAAGCTGGGGGAGGACTATGTCACCAGCAACCAGCGGCAGACCGATAGCATCGACATCGACGCGCCCATCGTCTTCGTCGGATACGGAATCGAGGCCCCCGAATATCGCTGGGACGACTTCAAGGGAGTCGATGTCAAGGGCAAGGTGGTGCTGGTGATCGTGAACGAGCCGCCCTCCACAGACCCGAAATTCTTCAAGGCCGAGGCGATGACCTACTATGGCCGCTGGACTTACAAGTTCGAAGAGGCGGCGCGCAAGGGGGCGCTGGGCGCGCTCATCATCCACCGCACCGATTTGGCCAGCTATCCCTGGCAAGTGGTGCGTAGTTCCTGGAGCAACGAACAGGTGTACCTGGCCAACGACCGCGAACCTAAGCTGTCGGCGGCCTCGTGGATCCAGCTGGACGTGGCGCGGCAGTTGTTCGCCGCCTCGGGCCTCAAATTGGAAGACATGATGCAGCTGGCCGGCACGCGCAAGTTCAAGGCGCGTGAGCTGCCGGTGCGGTTGAAGGCGCATATCGACAGCAAGGTTCGAAAGTTCGCGTCCTACAACGTACTGGGCGTGCTGCCGGGTACCGACGGCGCGACGCAGGCCGTGGTGTATTCAGCCCACTACGACCACTTGGGGATCAATCCGGCCCTGAGCGGCGACAATATTTACAACGGCGCCGTGGACAATGGCACGGGGTGCGGCATTCTGCTGGAGCTCGCGCATGCATTCGCCGGGTTGACCGTGAAACCTCCGCACCCGGTGCTGTTTGCCTCGGTGACTGCCGAAGAGAAGGGCTTGCTCGGATCCGATTACCTGGGCAAGCACTTACCGATCCCGGCGGCGCAGATCGCGCTCGACCTCAATTTCGATGCCGTACCGCCGATCGGAACGCCTGAGTCGGTCAACGTGACGGGTGCGGAGCGCACGACGTTCTTTCCGGCAGTCGAGAAGACGTCGAAGGCGTTCGGCTTCCAGATCCAACCCGATGCGGAACCCGGTGCCGGGCACTTCTATCGCTCGGATCATTTCAGTTTGGCGCGCGCCGGCGTGCCTGCGTTTTCCATCAATACGGCGTTGAAGTTTGCCGGACATCCGCCGGAATGGGGTAAGGCGCAGCGTGACGAGTACACCGCCAAGCACTACCATCAGCCGAGCGATGAGTACGCGGCCGACATGGATTTCTCCAGCAACGCGGTGCTGGCGAAATTCGGCTTCGCTCTCGGCTGGCAGGCATTGACGGGCGAGCGGACGGTGAACTGGCTTCCGGGCGACGAATTCGAGGCGATTCGACTAACAGGAGCCGCCGGCCATTGATCGATAACGGCCAGGGCGGCGGTTTGGCTACGCCGGTCATGCTTGGCGGGCATCCGGTAAGCGTCGACGCCATGGGCCGCCTCGCGCCCTGGACGTCGTGGACTGCCGCCCTCGATCGGGAAATGAACTTCTACCAGCAATGTCCCTTGGATCACGGGTATCCGCGCTTCGTGCTGGCCACGTTTCTGGACGGCAACTGGAACCCTTTTCCCGATCGCACCGACACGATTCCGGCCACTCAGAACGGGATGGGCATTCTCTCTTACCTCAAATTCCATGAACTTCATGGCGGACAGGATCCCCGGTTCCTGAAGACGGCGTGTCTGATGGGGGACTATCTGGTGAATGAGGCGCTCACGCCGCGTTTGGGTCAGTATCCGGCGTTCACACGCTCCACCGGCAAGCGCGACCAATTCCCACTGCCGGCGGACTCTGGATCGCAAGCCGATCGCCCGTATGAAATCGAGCCCGACAAAGGCGGCATCGCCGGCTATGCCTTGATGCTGCTGTTCGCAGCCTCCGGCAAGCGCGAATATATGGACCAAGGTCTGCAAAATGCCCGTGTGCTGGCGGCCAATCAGCAAGACGGAGACGCCTCTCATTCGCCGTGGCCCTTTCGGGTCGACTATCGCAGCGGCGAAGGCCGCGGGCCCGTTTCCGGCAACATGACCTACATTCTGCGTCTCTACGATGCGTTGCTCTCGCACGGATACGAGGAATTTTCCGCGCCGCGAGAGTCGCTATGGAGATGGATCAAACGCCATCAAATTCTCAGTGCCGCCGCCGACGGAGCGCTTTTTGCTCAGTTCTTCGAGGATCACGATACGCCCACCAACCGTACCGCCTGGGCGCCGCTGAATCTTGCCCGGTATCTGCTCGAGAAAAGGGAATTGCTCGACTCGGACTGGCGCGGCGATTGCGGCACCCTGATCGAATTCGTGCGCAAGAATTTCACTCACGTGGAATTGGGCGTAACCGTTTGTCACGAACAGGACGAGGATAGGGAGGCTTGGGGCGGCGTCAATTCTACTTACGGCGCCGTGCTGGCGCTCTACGCGCGCGCCATCGGGTCGGCGACCGTGGCCGGCGAAGCTCGACAGGCGCTCAATTTTACTCTTTATGCGATCGACGATCTGGGCCGCCCGCGCGATCTCTGCAAGAGCGCCGTACCCGGCGGCTGGCAGGAAGATGCGCACACCGACGTCATTCACAATTACGTGGACGCCTTGAGCGCTTTTCCGGAGTGGGGCGAGGCGACGTCCGCAGAGTGACCCGCGGAAGTTAAAACACGCAACATATTGCGGCGCAAAGGCTTTCGTCGCCGCCTGGCGACGCAATTCCTCAACTAACCGCCGCCGGAACGCGGTAACGTGCTACGCGTCGCAATGGCGGGGCACCGCTCTTAGTACCCTTGGCGCTGGTTCACTACGGAGGTTTCATGGCCGACAATTCAATGACCGAGACGGTTGAACTCAACCTGCCGGAGGACCTGGTGTTCGAGGCGCAACGCCATGCCAAGCCGAATGACGACCAGCTTCATGTCGAGGGTTGGCGCACCTCGTGGCTGTCGCGCATTTCGGAGATGCTGGTCGGCAAAGATTAAATCAGGTCGGCATAGGTAAAATACGGTATTTCGTTATGCCGTAGCAGGATTACCATCGGTGCACGGAGGTAATGTCCATGCGCCTGGCTCGTCCTGTCTACGAAAGTATGCCGCTGATTTACGCAGCCATCGGCGGACTTGCGGTATTGCTCTCCTACCTCGATCCTGAAGGCCCGCGGACGGTGATAGCCCTGGTCATCGGGTTGGTCGCGGAGATTGCTGCGCTCACCGTTTTCCTGCGGCGCAGGGACTATCGTGCGCTGCGCCGCGAGTATTCCGGCGAGACCATCGATCTGCCGCGATTGAACGGCTAAGCCCTGGCCGAGCTGCTGGTCCCGGCCCGGGGGCGGATGGGCCTGGTCGAGCGGATTGGGTGTTACTACGCTGACGAGCCTTCAAGTGCGGGAAGGCGCTGCGACCGTGAGCTGGTCGCTTACCGATTCAGCGCAGGTGGGTGCCCCAGTGTGCAATAGCCAACGCGATTAACGTCGTCAGGGCTCCGATGGCCCCGACAACAAAGCCGCCGATCGCAACCGTCTCTCGAGCGTGCTGCGCATCTCTAAAGTGCTCTTTAACCCAATTGCTCATAGTCGTTCCAACCTAACCGGTTATCGAAAAATGTACCACGATGTAGATACCTGCGGCGACTGCGGTCATTGCCGCCGACCAAATTAGCGTTATGTAATGGCTGTACCAGGGCTTACCGGCCGGTATGCGCAGCGGTGTCGAAAATACCGCTCCGCTAGCCGCAATGAATGAGCAGCCTACCAACGTCCCAATCAAACCTCCTATAGCCCACGCCCACGCTCCGGAGAGGTACTGAATTGGCTGTCCGTCGTGTCCACGCGCGGAGGCAAGCTCGTACATTGCCGAGGCGCAGAAGGCCATGCCGACCCAGCAAAACTGACCATCCTTGATCGGTACGACCAGCTTTGTCTTAACTTTGAACCGCGGCGGAAGCTGCACAACTCCGTAGATCGCCATCAAAAGGATCGGTGCAACCAGCGGGACAATTATCGTGACGACAAACCAACCCATTGGGCACTCCGGGGCAGCCAATAGTGTAGGAGGTAATCCCAGGTATCGCCGTATTCCAAATCCAGCCTTTCGATCAACATTTGAGTTATTCAAAGTTACTTCACCGAGGAGGCCGCCCGTTTCGGCTTGAGATCGGATGCCGTCCTTTCTTTGGGCCGCTCGCTGCGACTGGTTGCGGCAACGGGTGGGTAAGTTCGACTTTGCGATGCTTGCCATGAGTGAAGCCACGCCAGCCTAATGCGAGAGCGAGGCGCGCGGAAGCGCCAAAAGTTGGCGGGCCACGCCTTCAGGGCTTTTCGATATTTGCGGTGTCGGCCGGCTCAACCGGCGCGCGCATGCGCTGTGCGCGTTCGTCGATATACATGATTTCGTGCTGGCCGACCTGCACCACATCGCCGTCGTTCAGGTTGTAGCGTCTGACGCGTTTGGACTGCACGTATATGCCGTTGGTACTGTTGAGATCCTCGATGAGGCAGGCGTCGGGCTGAGTCACGATTTGGCAGTGATGCCGGCTGATGAATTTGCTGTCGATCTGTAAATCATTGTCCGGAGTGCGCCCGATCACCAAGCGGCCCGGCTTGAGTTCTCGCTCGACCACCGTCTTGCCTTCGCTGGCCAGGAGTATTCTGCCGACCGGTTGTTCCTGATCGCTATGAGTCGGGGCGTATGAGTGCTGAATGCTGGGCACGTGCATACGATTGGTGTTGGACGTGAACTCGACCCACTGCAACTCCCGAATCGCCGCTTCGAGATCGCCGACCGTAACGGTGTCTCTATCGCGGCCGAAAGCGGACATCATGCAGGTATCGCACAGGGTGTTGATGAGTCGCGGCACGCCGCCCGTATATTTGAATATCGTCGGGTATGCCTCTTCCGCGAATATTCGCCGTCCCTGCGAGCCCGCCACCTCGAGCCGGTGATCGATGTAGGCCGTGGTTTCCGGCCTCGTGAGCGCGGCGAGATGGAACCGCAGGCGTACGCGTTGCGTGAGCTGGATCAGTTCCTGCGAATTCAGTTTGTCGTTGAGTTCGGGCTGCCCGGCGAGAATGATGCGCAGCGCCTTCTCCTTGGCGGTCTCGACACCGGACAGCATGCGTATCTCTTCCAGCACTCGATGATTCAAATTCTGCGCTTCGTCGACGATCAGCAGCACTTTCCGGCCGCTGTTGTGCTGGTCCATCAAGAACTGATTCAAGGTCGCCAGCACTTCGGGCTTCTTCATGTTGAAGGGCGAGAAGCCGAACTGCACCAATACCGTCTGCAAGAACGCCGTGGGCGAGAGCTGTGTCTGGTTGATTTGCGCCACCACCACATCGGTCTGCAGCTCGCGCAGGAACGTCTCGATGAGCGTGGTCTTGCCGGCGCCGATTTCGCCGGTGATCACCACGAAACCGTCCGTGAACCAGATGGTCGACTCCATGTACGCCTTGGCGCGTGCATGCTGTTTACTCAGGTATAGAAACTGCGGATCCGGACTGAGACGGAACGGCAATTCATGCAGTTTGAATAATTCTAAATACATGTCGAGAGGCAGTTTACGGGATTGGCAAGTAAACCGTGAAATCCCGGCACTAACCGTGAACTCCCCGGCGGTTTAGGAGCCTGTCTGAGTATTCTGGGTGAGCCGCGCTCCTAGGCCCATTCGACTAGTCTGAGAGTTTCGGCCAGAGCCTGATTTCGATCCCGCGCGCCGTTTCTCGTGATCGTGCAATGCCCTAATTTGCGCCCTGGACGTGGTTCTTTGCCGTAATCGTGAAAGGCAAGACCGTCAACGGCCAAAAGCCGCTCAGTGTCGGGCATTTTCCCCAGAAAATTGATCATTGCGGTGTGCCCCAGGGCGCGCGTGCTGCCGAGCGGCAGGTCGCAAATGGCGCGCAGGTGGTTCTCGAACTGGCTGGTGACGCAGCCGTCGATGGTCCAATGACCCGAATTATGAACCCGCGGCGCCATCTCATTCGCAATCAACCGACCCTCGACGACGAAGAACTCGATGGTCAAGACGCCGACATAGCCGAGGGTTTCCATGACCTTTTTCAAATACCGCCTGGCCATCCGCTCGAGCGGCTGATCTATGAAAGGAGCTACGCTGTAGCGCAGAATTCCGCCGGAGTGAGTGTTTGCCGATAGGGGGTAGTAGACGGTCTCGCCGGCCGCGGAACGCGCACCGATGATGGAGACTTCCCGGGAAAACACCTGGAATTTTTCGTAGACCAGTCCGGTTCCGCCGATGCGGGTCCAGGCGACATCGATGTCGTCCGGGCGCTGAATGACGAACTGGCCCTTGCCGTCATAGCCCATGCGCCGAGTCTTGAGGATGCCGCGGGTCCCGAGCTTGGCTGTGGCGCGCACGAGATCTCGCTTGCTGTCGACGGCCGCGTGAGGGGCGACCGGAATCCTCAAGGCCCCGAACAATGCCTTCTCCTGCAGCCGATCCTGTGAGACTTCAAGCGCCGCGCGCGGCGGGCGGATGGCCGCCACTCTCTCGAGCGGCACGAGGGCTTTTCCCGAGATGTTTTCCCAATCGAAGGTGACGACATCGCTGCGCGACGCCAATTCCAAGAGCGCCGCGGGGTCCTCGAGTTCACCCACCAGGATGGGTGCCACTTGGCCGCCGGGAGCATCGGCGCTACGGTCCAGAAACAGACACCGCAAACCCAATGGGTACCCGGCAAGAGCCAGCATGCGGCCCAACTGCCCGGCGCCGACGATGCCCACATTGGAGAACTTCAAGGCTGGCGCGGGTCCGACTTTGCAAGTACGGCAGCGGTCTGCGCGGACCGAAATGCGTCCAACGCAATCCGCACTTCGATGAACTCGTTGGCAAGTATCGCGGCGGCGAACAGCGCGGCGTTTTTGGCGCCGGCGCTGCCGATGGCAAAGGTGGCGACGGGCACGCCGCTCGGCATCTGTGCGATGGACAGCAAAGAGTCGATGCCGCTCAAGCTCTTGGTCTGCACCGGCACGCCGAGCACGGGGACCGAGGTCTTGGCCGCGGTCATGCCGGGGAGATGCGCCGCTCCGCCGGCACCGGCGATGATGGCCTTGAGACCGCGCTCGCGCGCCGACGAGGCGTATTCGAACAAGAGGTCAGGAGTGCGATGCGCTGAGACGACCCGGACTTCGTGTGCGATCCCCAGAGCGGTCAGCGTATCGGCCGCTCCCTGCATGGTGTCCCAGTCGGAAGACGAGCCCATAATGATTCCGACCACGGGCTTGCGCACGCTCACGACCCAAGCCTACGCAAGCAGCTGCCGCAGGAAGGCGAAAAGCTCGCGGGCGCCGACGGGCGAGCGCTGCTCGATCCGCTCTCTTTCCGCTTTATCCAGTAATTTGAGCAGAGCCGCCCGATCGATCTGGGGGTATGCCTGCAGCAATTCCTCAACGCCGGCAGCCGGCTCCGATAGCAGGCGGTCGCGCCAGCGCTCAATTTGCTGAAAATGGCGAATTTCCATATCGTGGCGCTGTTTGCGCTCCGCCAGCTTGGCGAGCACCGGCTCCGGATCGATGCTGCGCATGAGCTTGCCGATATATTGGCGCTGCCGCACCTGCGCACCATGCGAGGGCAGGCGACGCAAGTCCCGGAGGGCCACGAAAAGGCTGTCCGGCAGGCCCAGCGCCTTGATTTCCTGATCCGGTAGAGCCGACAGCTGGACGCCGAGCTCCTGCAGGGAGGCGGCCTCGCGCTTGCGCGCGCTCTTGCTCAAGCGCTGCTCTTCGGTCTCCCCGGAATCGTCGAATTCACTCTCGGTCGTCATATTGCGCATGCTATCACTCAGGTCGGTAGAATCACGGACTGGAGTCCTCGGAGACTTAAGTTGGAGATGACGATGGCCATCGTGCCCGGCAACCCGTTACGTCTTGCCCCAGAAGACTTGGAATCGATTATCGAGCGCGCTCTGGAGGAAGCGCGCACCCGCGGCGCTTCCCAGGCAGAGGCGGCTGTGAGCCAGGATACTGGTCTTTCGGTCGGTGTGCGACTCGGAGAGGTGGAAACGCTGGAACACCAGCGTGACCGCAGCATGGGGATCACGGTGTATTTCGGGCAGCGCAAGGGGTCGGCCAGCACGGCGGATTTCTCGCCGGACGCCGTGCGCGCGACGGTGGCCAAGGCCTGCAGCATTGCCCGCTTCACCGCCGAGGATGCCTGCTCAGGCCTGGCGGATGCGGCGCTAATGGCTCGATCTCCGCCCAACCTGGATCTGGCCCACCCCTGGAACGTCAGCGCCGACCGCGCGATTGAAATCGCCAAATCATGCGAGGCGGCGGCTCTTGCATTCGACTCGCGCATCAATAACTCGGAAGGCGCGTCGGTGAGCACCCATCAAGGGCTGCACGTGTACGGAAATACCCACGGATTCGTAGGAGGTTATCCTACAACCTCTCACAGCGTGAGCTGCGTCGTCCTCGCCGGCAAGGGCGATGCCATGCAGCGCGACTATTGGTACAGCAGCTCACGGGATTGGCATGAATTGGATGGCCCCGAGGCGATCGGACGCGAGAGCGCGCGGCGCACCATCGCGCGGTTGGATCCGCGCAAATTGAGCACGCGCCGCGCACCCGCGCTATTCGTGCCGGAGATTGCGCGCAGCCTGGTGGGCCACTTTACGGCTGCAATCCGCGGCAGCAGCCAGTATCGGCAGTCATCGTTCTTGTTGAACTCGGTGGGGGAACGGATATTCCCTTCCGGATTTTCGATCGCGGAACGGCCGCATATCCTGAAGGCCATGGGCAGCGCGCCATTCGATGATGAAGGGGTGGCGACGAAGGATCGCGAACTCATCGCCGATGGGGTGCTCACCGGCTACATTCTGTCGAGCTACTCCGCGCGGAAATTGGGACTCAAGACCACCGGCAATGCCGGCGGTGCGCACAATCTCATCGTTGCCGCCAATGCCGCCGGGGGATTGCCGGCGATGCTCAAGCGCCTCGGCACCGGATTGCTGGTCTCGGAGTTGATGGGGCAGGGCGTCAACATGGTGACCGGGGATTACTCGCGGGGAGCCGCGGGCTTTTGGGTTGAGAACGGGGAGATTCAATATCCCGTCGCCGAGATCACCATCGCCGGAAACTTGCGCGAAATGTTCACCGGAATAGCCGCTGTGGGCGACGACATCGATACTCGCGGCGGCATTCGCGTGGGCTCGATCCTGCTCGAGGAAATGACCATCGCGGGGGAATAGATACGCCCGGAATGATGGCTCAATCGGCGCCGATCAAATCCTTGAGCGATTGACCGGCGAGCCGTTCCCTGATGCCGGCTTCGACCTCCGTCATCACGTGCGCTGCCGATGTCACAGAACGCATGTCGATCATGAGCCGCCCGGGTTGGCGGGTTCGCACCGCGTCGATGACGTTGATGAGTTGGATGCCGGCAATATCGCGCGCTGGAAGGAACTGTTCTTTTTCGGTGGCTACGATCAAGCCGCCGCGTTCCAGGCAGGCGAGCACCGGCGCCAGCGCGATGCTCGGGATGTCGAGTTCCGCGGCCAGACCGTTGCCGGTCCAATAGGTCTTGCCCGCGGCGTAGTCGCGTCCGATCAAGTACATCACCGATAAACCGGCCGTTTCGCGCGCGCTGCCGGTGAGTTCAATCGGTTCCTGGCCGTGGCGCAAGTATTGGGGGCATTGCACATAGAAGGCCAGCTGGGCGCCGATGAGCAGAATGAGCCAGCTCAAGTACACCCAGATCAAGGTCGTGAGCACGATGGCAAAGCCGGTATAGACCGCCATCATTTGCGAGGAATACAGGATGACGGCGGTAAACACCTGTCCCACCAGCGCCCACATGACGCCCGCGGTCACGCCGCCGATGAGCGCCGCCCGCAGCGCGACGCGCGTATTCGGAATGAACCGGTACATGAACGTGAATACGATCGTGACCACGATATAAGGCACGAACTGACCGAGCAATGCCATGGTCCATGCGAGCGGCGGGATGGCGATCAGCCATTGCGCGAAAGGACTGTGTTCGGCGGAGCCCAACAGTCCCAGGACAACCGCCAGCAGAATGGGCCCGATGATCATCACGCTCAAGTATTCGGTGAAACGGCGCGCAAAGCTGCGCGGGCGTTCGACCCGCCAGACGAAATTGAAGCTTGCCTCCACCTTTTGAATGGTGGTGATCACGGTGTAGACGAGAAACGCCAAACCGATCGAGCCGAGAAGATCGCCGCGCATATTCGTGACGAACTGCATGACGCTTTCGGTCAATTCCGTCGCCGCGCTGCCGATGGGCCGGAAGAACTCATGCAGGAGGTAGGGCAAATCACCGCGCGCTCCCAGGCCTTTCAATATCGAGAAACTGAACACCAATAACGGCACCAGCGAGAGCAGCGTGGTGTAGGCCAGACTCATTGCCCTGACGCTGATTTCCCCGGCGAGCCAGTCGCGCGTGATGGCCGCGGGATAGCGTAGAAAGCGCAACACCGGTCCCCACGGAGGCGCCATGCTGCGCGACTTCTGAAACAAGCCACCTTCGAGACGTTCCAGCCAATTGAGCATGCGCGCAGCCTTACATGGCGAATCTGCGATGGCAAGGCAAGCTCTCGATCCGATGTGCCGACAGGCGCTACTGCTTTTTGCGTCGAAGGAATTGTCAAGCCGCATGAGCGCGGTAAAATGCTTCCATCCTTCCACGATGAGCAATCGCGAATCATGAACACATCATTGCGTGACCAGCTGCTCAAAGCCGGCCTGATCAACAAAAAACAGGCCAACGAAGCCGAGCGGCAGCAGCAGCGCCAGGAGCGGCAACCGCCGCCCAAGCACAAACATGCAGCAACTTCCGACCGGGCGCCCGCGCCCCACGACGCCCAGGGCGCAAAGGCAAAGGCCGCGCGCGATCATGCGCTGAACCGCCGCCAACACGAGAAGGCAGAGAAAAAAGCACGGCTGGCTCAGATCAACCAGCTAATCGAACAGAACCGGTTACCGACAGTCGAGGGTGGCGAGTCCTACAATTTCGTCGACGGCTCCAAGATTCGGCGTATCGAGGTCAACGCCGCGATTCGTGCTCGGCTAACCGGCGGTGAGATCGTCATCGTGCGCCACGAAGGACGCTACGACATGGTACCCGCGACGATCGCGACGCGCATTCGCGAGCGAGATGAGCGTGCCTTCGTCGCTTCCGGCGTCGGCGCCGAAACCGCGCACACCGACGAAGCGTACCGGGACTTTTCTGTCCCCGATGACTTGATCTGGTGACCGTCTGTCGTGGATTCAGTCTAGCCGGCATCGCCGGCGAGATGGTTGGGCGAAGGGTGAAGGCTATAAAGTTCTCTTGCAGAAACGGGTGCAAGACCGTTATATAGTTCACTGAAGCGGGATGAGCAACGCATCCCGGAACGACTCCATTGGTAATGAGACACGGAGGCGAATGATGGCTACGAAGAGCGAATCACCTGGTAAGAAGACAGCGAAGCGAAAGACTGCGGCCGCGGCACCTGGTCTGACGGACAAGGCGGCGATTGTCCTGCTGGAATCAGCGCAATCCGAAACGGCGCCGGGTACTGACTCGGTCGATCGACGCGAGCTGGTGGCGGCAGAGGCGTACTTCCTCGCGGAGCGCCGCGGGTTTGCGGCGGGTCACGAACTCGAAGACTGGATCGCCGCGGAAGTGGTGGTTGACTCGCGCCTCCAGCGGATGCAGGCCGCGTAGCGCAACCCGGTTCGCCTCTTGGTGCGAACTCGAATGAAATGTTGCGATGCACGAGCAACGCGCCGTCCTCTGCTTCAGAGCATGGCGCGCGCAGCCTGGCATTCGAGACGAACTTCAGGCCGTGAGTAATCTCAGGGCTTCGCGATAGTTGTCGCTGGTGCGCGTCAGAATATCCGCCGGCAGATGCGGAGCGGGCGGCTTCTTGTTCCAATGCAACGACTCCAAATAGTCGCGCACGAATTGCTTGTCGAAACTCGGTGGGCTGATTCCCGGCTTGTACGATGCGACGGGCCAGAAGCGGGATGAATCGGGGGTCAATGCCTCGTCGATCAGCAACAGGTTACCCGCCCTGTCGACGCCGAACTCGAATTTGGTGTCGGCGATAATGATGTTTCGCGCGCGCGCGTGTTCTGCTGCGAAGCCGTAGATTTCCAAGGCGATGCGGCGAATGCTGGCGGCGTGATCATGGCCGACCAGTTTGACGATGGCATCGAAATCGATGTTCTCATCGTGCTGGCCGACCGGCGCTTTGGAGGACGGCGTAAACAGCGGTTCCGGAAGGCGGTCCGCCATTTGCAATCCGGGCGGTAAAGTAATGCCGCATACCGAGCCGCGCGCTTTGTAATCCTTGTAACCCGAACCAATCAGGTACCCGCGGACCACGGCCTCCACCGGCAAGGCGGTGAGTTTTTTCACCACCATGGCGCGGCCCGCCAGTTGCGCCCGCTCCTGCGCATCGACGATGACATCTTCCAACCTCACGTTGGACACGTGATTGGCCACCATGTGGCGCGTCCTGGAAAACCAGAACAACGAGATTTGCGTCAGAACCTCGCCCTTGAACGGAATGGGATCCGGCAATACCACATCGAAGGCCGACAGCCGGTCGGTGGCGACGATCAGCAGGTGATCCGCATCGACATCGTAAATATCGCGCACCTTTCCCTGGTGAACTTTTTTGAGACTGCGTATCCGGGTCTCGAACAATGGTGCGGATTGCGAAAACTGTTCCATGTGTGCCCGTGCTTCCGACTGCTACCATAAAGGTCGAAGGTCGGCGATTGTGGCGGGGCGGATCGGATAGGTCAACGCGAATGGCATGGAAAGGTAAATTTATTGGGGCATTGATCGGCTTTCTGATAACTCGGAACATCTGGGGAGCCGTCATGGGCGCCATCATTGGACATATGTTCGATCAGAGTGCAGGGCTCAGGTACGCCGGCAGCGCCTACGCGTCTGCCGCCGCGGCCGCCGCGGGCGGGCTTGCCCAGGCGTCGGTTTCCGAGGTTTTTTTTCGGACCACATTCGAACTCATGGGACATGTCGCAAAATCGGACGGACGTGTTTCAGAGGCGGAAATCGGGGCGGCGCGTCGGCTCATGCAGGAACTGCGCTTAGGTCCCAACGAAATCAGCGCCGCCATCGCCTGTTTTCGTTTTGGCAAATCCGCGCGCTACGATGCAGACTCAAGCATCGAGGATCTGCGCGATGCCTGCGCCATGCGTCATGACTTGTTGCGCGCCTTCATCGAACTGCAGCTGCGCGCTGCCCTCGCCGGCGACGGTATCTCGCTGCCGGCGCGGACCATCTTGACGCGGATCGCTGAGCGGCTTGGAATGTCGGGACTCGAGTTTGCACACATGGAGGCTGCGCAGCGAGCGCGCCAGCAAGGACGCAGCGGGCCGAGCGGCCGGCCGTCGGCCGAAAAGCCGCTAACGGAATCCTATGCGGAGCTCGAGGTCAGCGGCGGTGTCAGCGACAAGGAAGTCACGAAGGCCTACCGGCGACAGATGAGCCGTCACCACCCTGATAAACTGGTGGCCAACGGATTGCCGGAGTCCATGGCGCAAATGGCGAAAGAAAAGACGCAGCGCATACAAGAGGCTTACGAGGCGATACGGGCCGCACGCGGCATGCGCTGAGAGTGAACGCTACACGGGAATAGGCTGCACGAGCACGGAACAACATGACCATCATCATTTCTCCATCGATTCTGTCCTCTGACTTCGCTCGTTTGGGTGAAGAGGTCAACGCGGTCCTCGCCGCAGGCGCTGATTGGATCCACTTCGATGTCATGGACAATCACTACGTGCCGAATCTCACCATCGGCCCGTTGGTCTGCGAGGCCTTGCGCAAAGCCGGGATCAAGGCGCCCATCGATGTCCACCTCATGGTGTCGCCGGTGGATGCCATGGTGTCGGACTTCGCCAAGGCGGGAGCGACCAACATCAGCTTTCATCCGGAAGCAACGCAGCATGTCGATCGCACCATCCAACACATCCGGGATTCAGGATGCAAGCCGGGGCTGGTGTTCAATCCGGCGACGCCGTTGAACTGGCTGGATTACGTGATCGACAAGATCGACATCGTATTGCTGATGTCGGTCAACCCAGGCTTCGGCGGACAAAAATTCATTCCGGAAGCGATGGCCAAACTCGCCGCCGCCCGCTCGCGAATCGATGCCAGCGGCCGCGATATAAAATTGGAAATAGACGGTGGGGTCAAGATCGACAACGCTGCCGCGATCGCCGCGGCGGGTGCCGATACGTTCGTTGCCGGCTCCGCCATATTCGGCAGCGCCGACTATGCAAAAACCATCAACGAGATGCGGGCGCAGATCGATAAGGGGCGGCGCCGCGCCGCAGGATAAGGAGCGATCCTTACTCGTCGTCGTCCTCGTCCTCGTCGTCATCATCGACCGGTTCCGTCCGGGCGGTCTTAGGGGTCGCGGCACCGCTGGTATTTGCGCCGGCCTTCACCGGGACGATCAAAGGCCGTGTCTTCACCTTCGGACGCGCGTTGAATACGACGATGGTCTTGCCGGTGGCGCGCAGTAATCCTTGTTCCTCGAGCACCTTGAGAACGCGGCCGGCCATTTCACGCGAGCAACCCACCAATCGGGACAGCTCCTGCCGGCTCACTTTTATCTGCATCCCCTCCGGGTGCGTCATCGCGTCCGGTTCGCCGCAAAGATCCATGATGGCGTGCGCCACTCGGCCGGTGACATCGACAAAAGCGAGGTCGCCCAGTTTGCGATTGGTCCGGTCGAGGCGGGTCGCGAGCTGCGTGGCCAATTCGAAGATCAGGCCCGGGCTCTCTGCCGCGATCTGCCGAAAGCGCGGATAGGTCATCTCGGCGAGTTCGGACTGTTGGCGAGTTCGGACCCAGGCGCTGCGGGTCGGTTGTTCATAGAACAGGCCCATCTCCCCGAAGAACTGGCCCTTGTTGAGGTAGGCAAGCACCATTTCGTTGCCGTCTTCGTCCTCGATCATGACTTCGACCGAGCCGCTGATGATGTAATAGAGAATGTCGGGTAGATCGCCGGCGTGGATGATCACGGTCTTTGATGGGACTGTCCGGATGCGGCAGTAGCTCAAGAAACGATTGATCGCTGGGATATCGCTTAAGGCCTTTGCCCCGTCTTCCATGGTCACTCCCTAGATTTAAAGAAACGCGGCTTAAACGCGTGTGCTGCGCACGTTTTATTACATAAGTCCCGGAATCGCAAGCGCTAGTCGGATGGGTACACCGGGAGCTACAGCCAATAGGAACCACCGGTCATGACTCGGGAGGTCAATCGCATCGCCGAACGCAGCAGGAACGGCAGCTCATTGGCGCCCAAAGACTCGGCCTGCGCGCCATGTGCGACCTCATCGTGCGTCATCTGGTCGACGATGGCGCGGCTGCGATGATCGGCCGCGGGCAGGCGTCCCAAATGACCGCGCAAATGGGCTTCCACCTGTTTTTCGGTTTCGGCGATGAATCCCAGGCTCGCGCGATCGCCCAATGCCCCCGCCAGGGCGCCGATGGCGAATGACCCCGCGTACCACAGCGGATTCAAAAGACTGGTGCGGCCGTTCAATTCGCGCAGCCGTTGTTCGCACCAGGCGAGGTGATCCATCTCCTCGGCGGCGGCCCGGCGCATGGCGGCGGCGACCGCCGGCTGGCGTGCCGTGAGTGCCTGCCCCTGATACAGAGCCTGGGCCGCGACCTCGCCCGAATGGTTGACCCGCATCAGGCGGCCCGACTCCAGGGCGTCGGCGGGCTCGAGCACCAATTCGCCGCCGGCGGCCCCGGGCAAGGCCCGGTTGGAGCGTGCGGGCGAGGCTAACACCTTGATTGCTTTATCAATTTCGCCAATGAGGCGGTCCAGGATGCCAAATGCGCGGTCTGCCATGCCGACACTATATTATAGATGGCGGTGGCCGCCACAGCGGGGCTGGTAACGGGACCCGCGGTTCTGTACACTTTCGCGCCTTTCCCATGTCCCAAAATAATCGCGTCCCGAAACAGCCGAGTATTTCCATGTATACCGTATTTACCAAGCCTGATGAAGCGCGTGTCGACTGGTACGTCGTCGACGCCGCAGGCAAAACTCTGGGCCGCCTGGCTTCGCAGATCGCCCACCGTCTGAAGGGCAAGCACAAGCCCGATTATGCACCCCATCAGGATCTTGGCGATCATATCGTCGTCATCAACGCCGGCACCGTGCGGGTGACGGGCGCCAAGCTCACCGACAAGTTTTATCACCAGCACACCGGCTACGTCGGCAACTTGAAGAGCATTGCGCTCGGTAAGCTGCTCCAAGAGCATCCTGAGCGCGCGATCGAGTTCGCCATCAAGGGAATGCTGCCCAAAGGCCCGCTGGGCCGTCGCATGTACAAGAAGCTGCATGTGTTCGGCGGCAGCGAGCATCCCCATCAAGCACAGCAGCCCAAAGCGCTGGAATTTTAAACGCAGGAAAATGTAATGGCATCAAACACAGCCGCCAATTCCTTTTACGGTACCGGACGTCGAAAGACCTCGAGCGCGCGGGTTTATCTGCGCCAAGGCACCGGAAAAGTGTCCATTAACGGTCGTACGTTGGCCGAGTTTTTCGGCAGAGAAACCGGCCGCATGATAGTGCAGCAGCCGTTCGGTGCGGTTCAGCTGGACGGCAAGTTCGATGTCGACGCGCATGTCGAGGGCGGCGGAATCACCGGTCAGGCCGGTGCGATTCGACACGGGATTACCCGGGCGTTGATGGCTTACGACGAAACGCTGCGGTCCGCGCTGCGCAAGGCGGGTTTCGTGACCCGGGACGCACGCGAAGTCGAGCGCAAGAAGGTCGGCCGTCGCAAGGCTCGCCGCGGAACGCAGTTCTCCAAACGCTAGTCGCGACCCTTTCCGGTTACCTGGGCGATCGACGGTTTTGGGGGATCGTCTAGTGGTAGGACAACGGTCTCTGACACCGTTTACCTAGGTTCGAATCCTAGTCCCCCAGCCAAACAGGGCCCACACCGGTGGGCCCTTTCTTTGAGCGAAAGCGGATAAACATGTCGGGCGAACGCAATTCGAGTGGACGTCTGGCGCCGATGGCGCTTGCCGCGCTCGGTGTCGTGTTCGGCGACATCGGCACCAGCCCGCTGTATGCCATGTCGGCGTGTTTCATGGGGCCGCATATCGATGTGACTCCCGACCACATCTACGGCGTTCTATCTCTGATTTTCTGGTCGTTGGTACTCGTCATCCTGCTCAAGTACGTCAGCGTGGTATTGAACGCCGACAACAAGGGCGAGGGAGGCGTACTGGCGCTGACCGCGTTGGTGGTCAACACCGAACGGGCAAGTCCGCGCCGCAGGATCTATGGCACGTTGGGAATATTGGGTGCGTCGCTGTTTTTTGCCGATGGCGCCATCACGCCGGCAATCTCCGTCTTGAGCGCGGTCGAAGGTCTGCACGTCGCGGCGCCTGCCGCCGAGATTCCTGTCCTGCCGATCACGGTCGTCGTGCTGATTGGACTATTCCTGATCCAACGGCACGGTACGGGTTCGGTAGCCCGAGTCTTTGGGCCGGTCATGCTGGGATGGTTTGCAGTCTTGGCGGTCATGGGCATCAACTGGATCGTACGCGAGCCGCAGGTGCTGCTCGCTCTCGACCCGACGCGTGCGTTGCGCATTTTCCTCGAACACAAAGTCGGCGCTCTGGCCGTGCTGGCCGGGGTTTTTTTGACCGTGACGGGCGGCGAAGCGCTTTACGCCGACATGGGTCATTTCGGCAAGGCGCCGATACGAGCAGCGTGGATTTTCATCGTCATGCCGGCGCTGGTACTGAATTATTTCGGGCAGGGCGCCATGCTCATCGAGAACCCTGCCGCGATCAGCAATCCTTTTTACCTGATGGCGCCTGAGTGGTCGCGGTGGCCGCTGGTCATCCTGGCGACTGCCGCGACGGTCATCGCATCGCAGGCCGTCATTTCCGGCGTCTTCTCGGTGACGACGCAGGCGGTGAGGCTGGGACTCCTGCCGCGCTTGCGAGTCGAGCATTCGTCGGCGGAAAACGTCGGGCAAATCTACGTACCGATGATGAACTGGTTGCTCATGCTTGCGGCGCTTGCGCTGGTCATGAGCTTCGGCAGTTCGTCTGCGCTCGCGGGCGCCTATGGCCTGGCGGTGTCCGGCGCCATGACCATCGTGACGCCATTGACCTTGAGCCTCATCAAGTCGCGAACCGGTCGCCAGAGCCGTGCGCTGCGAACCGGGCTGTCGTTGCTGTTCGTCGTCGACATTGCATTCCTACTGGCGAACATGACCAAGATCGAGGAGGGTGGGTGGCTGCCCTTGGTGTCGGGCGTCATTATCTACTGGCTCATGCAGACCTGGCAGCGGGGTCGGGCATCGGTCATGGCGAGGTTGCTGCGCGAACAGAAGCCGGTGCGCGACTTCCTCGAAGACCTGAAACGCGATCCGCCGGTTCAAGTGGCGGGCACCGCGATTTTCTTGGATGCCAAGGCATCCGGCATTCCGCGAGCGCTTCTCAACAACATCAAGTTCAACCGCGTCATTCATGAGCGGGTGGTGCTGCTCACGGTCGTAACCCGGGAGCAACCGCGCATCGCGGAGGCGAAGCGCCTGACGGTGACGCCGGTATGCGAGGGAATCGTGCGGATCGTGGCCCAGATTGGATTCATGGAGAAGCCCAACATTCTGCAGATACTCCGCGATGCCGAAGCCTATGGCGTCCCCTATGAGCCCGAACGGACGACGTTTTTCCTGAGCCGAGAGGAATTATTGCAGGGTCAACGCTCGGATCTTCCCCCATTGCGGCGCAAGGCCTTCATGCAGATGGCGCGCAGCGCTCAGGTGATCGCGGACTACTACGGGTTGCCGCCGAGCCGTGTCGTCGAGATCGGCACGCGCATAGAAATCTAGGGGGTGAGGGTTTTAATGCCGTCATCGCCCGCGATCAGAATCACATCCGCGCGTCGATGGGCGAATAAACCGACGGTTACCACTCCGGCTATCTGGTTGACCGCGGTTTCAGTGGCGACCGGATCCCGCAGCCTCAAGCGGTGAACGTCGAGGATCACGTTGCCGTTATCGGTGACCACGCCTTCACGCCAGACGGGCTGGCCGCCCAGCTTCACCAGCTGACGTGCGACGTAGGAGCGCGCCATCGGCACCACCTCGACCGGCAAAGGGAACTTGCCCAGGAGGTCGACCAGCTTGCTGTCGTCGATGATGCAGACGAATCTCGCGGAAGCCGCCGCGACGACCTTCTCGCGGGTGAGCGCGGCGCCGCCCCCCTTGATGAGCATTCCGCCCGCCGTCGCCTCATCGGCGCCGTCGATGTACAGGGCGAGATCGCCTTCCGAGTTGAGATCCAGTTCCGGAATTCCCGCTTTGCCTAACGCTTCGGAGGTTTGGCGCGAACTCGAGACGGCGCCCTGGAGCTGGATTTTACGGTCTTTCAGCACTTCGATGAGCTGATTGACGGTGGAGCCGGTGCCGATGCCGAGCACCATGCCCTCTTCGATATAGTGAATCGCGGCTTCCGCCGCGCGGCGCTTTTTTTCTGTGGATGAGGAAATTTTACGCTCCTCCAAAACAACTGTGCCCGCTTACGCGGGCACAGTTGATTACTTTCGAAGGCTTACTTTTTCTTAGCGGCCTTTTTCTTAGCTACCTTCTTCTTCGCCTTCTTCGCTTTTGCTGCCATGATAGAAACTCCGTAGATCGGGTTAGTCCGGGGACCGAGTATATACACGAATAATTAATTTACAAGCAATACGTCGCACCAACGGCACTTATGTGGTAGCGATGTGAACGACTTCACTCAAGCTTGAGAATGAAATCCCAATCCTTCTTCGCCACCGGCGTCACCGATAAACGATTGCCACGACGCAGTAACACCAACTCCGCAAGTGCGTCGTCCGCGTGCTTCCGCAGGTCATCGAGCGTGACGATGCGTTTGAACTTGCGCCGGAACTTCACGTCGATCACATACCATCGCGGATCGCTCGGCCGGCTCTCGGGGTCGTAGTGATGATGCTTGCGGTCGAATGCCGTCTCATCCGGGTAGCCGCTCTTCACCACGCTGACGATGCCGGCAATGCCCGGCACCTCGCAGCTCGAATGATAAAAAAACGCTAAATCCCCTTTTTTTATAGAGTCTCGGAGCATGTTTCGCGCCTGATAGTTGCGCACTCCATCCCATGCCGTCGTCTGTTTCGGACGGGCCGCGAGATCATCGATGCTGAAGGTGGCGGGTTCCGATTTCAGTAGCCAATGATTCATTGCTCACCCTCCGCTTGCTCTTTGGGGAAAATGTTCAAGACCGGATTCGGTCGCCAGAGAATCCAGTCGCACGTCCCAGGGGTCCGCGAACACGGTAGCGGCGCGCTGACAATCAAAGCTGAGCCCCACCAGGCGAGGCCCCCTCCATTGCCGCCGCGCGCGCCGGAAAGCCAGTGCTCGATCGTAGAAACCACCGCCCATGCCCAGGCGGCGACCCTTGCCGTCGACTCCCACGAGGGGAACGACGATGAGATCGAACCAACGCGGCGCGGTCGATTGCCCCTTGCGGTGAGGCACGGAAATGCCGAACACGCCCCGACGGGTCTTGCCCGACAGCGGATAGAAACGCAGACGGCGATGACGCAGGTCGGTGACGACCGGAACGAATAGGCGGATTCGGCGGCGCCTCGCCGCGACCAGAAGAGCGGCCGTATTGGTCTCGCGATCGAACGGTAAATAGACGGCGACGCGAGCGCCTGCCTTGAACGCGGACAACCGGGTGACGGCGGACGCGGCGAGATTTGAACGCAGAGCGTGTTCCGCGGGCGACAAACCACGCCGTTTGCCCCGCAGCTCTTTACGTAATCGCATTTTCATCGCGGAATAGGAGATGGCGCTGCCCGCATATGCCGTTTTGGACCGTTGCTCCCGACCTGAGCAACAGGTGGGGCTAACTGCGGCACTTAAGGCTTTCCGCTCGAGGCGGACCTGCACAATGTTGCCAGCAAGCAATGGCCCCTGGGGTTTACAAATTAGGGTCAGGAGGTAACCCGATCCGCATCGAACACCGCAGGCAGCGCCAAACTTAAACTTCGGAGAAGGGGGGCGAGCCTAAAGCTCGAGCTGCTGACCCTTCTCCAAGGCCGACTCTACGCGCTCGCGTAGGATACGCAAGCGCCCGCCGACGTCGGATTCGAGATTGCTGTCACGATTGCGGTATCGAATCAACTCGTTTGCCATATTGAGCGCCGCAATCACCGCTATGCGATCCAGGCCCACCACTTTCCCGCTATCGCGGATTTCGCGCATTTTCGCGTTCAAGAACTCAGCGGAATCAAGCAAATCGGATCGTTCCTCAATGGGGCAAGTGATGTGATATTCCTTCTCGAGTATGCGCACGCTCACTCTTGCTTGGGTTTCGCTCATGCCTGCTCCATCGATTTCAGCCGACCGATCATGGCTTCGACCCGCCCCCGCACCTGTTCGTTTTTCTGTAGCAGGCTGGCCCGTTCTGATGTCAGAGTTTCCTGACGCTGACGCAACGCCCGATTCTCCTCCTTGATCTGACTGACGGTCGCAATGAGGTCCTCCAGGCGTTTTTCGAGGCGCTTGAGTTCAAGTTCGACCGCGGATTTCGGCGTGCTTTCGTTCATAGCCGCCAATATAGAGCGGGGCATTCCGCAATGCAAAGTCTGCAACAATCACCCAAGGACGGCGCCTGCGGTATTATTCGGTCCATATGATGTCGGATATTCGATTTCGGGACTTCGAGGATGTGTTGGCCGCCGCCGGCAGCATGGCCGATGCGGCCGAGGCCCATGGGTCGCTATGCGGTGCGCTGTGTTCCATGTCGCCGTACAAGATGCAGGATTGGGTCAACGAAATCCTACCCGATGGGGCGTCGCTGTCCGACGAATCGTCGGCGATGATCGAGAGGGTGTTTAGCGCGACCGCCACGTCGTTCGGCGAGCAGGGAATGGAGTTCCAACCGCTGCTGCCCGACGATGACTCACCCCTCAACGGCCGCGCGAACGCGTTGGCGCTATGGTGTACCGGATTTCTATACGGTTTGGGTACCGGCCAAATCTCCGACCTCGAAGCGCTCAATGGCGAGGTCGGCGAAATCGTCAGGGACTTCACCGAGATCTCGCGGGCCACCGGCGACGATGCGGACGCGGACGAATCCAACGAACAGGCGTATGCGGAGCTGGTTGAATTCATCCGGGTTGCGGCCCAGGTCGTGTTCGAAGAATTGCTCCCTTTGCGCCGACAGGTTTACCCGGCGGCTCAGCAGCGGCTGCACTGAACGGACTCATGGACAGCAGGGAGTTCGTGCGCCGCCGCCGGCAGTTCATGCGCATGATCGGCAAGGACGCGATCGCCATTCTTCCCGCCGCCCCGGTGCGCCATCGCAACGGCGATATCGAATACGCTTACCGGCAGGATAGTCACTTCCATTATCTGACAGGATTTCCGGAACCCGAGGCGGTCGCCGTCCTGGTGCCCGGGCGGCCGCAGGCTGAATACCTGCTGTTCGTCCGGGAGCGCGACGCTGCGCGCGAGGCGTGGGATGGACCGCGGGCCGGTACCGAGGGGGCCATCGAGCGCTTTGGAGCGGATGATGCGTTCCCCATCGCCGATATCGATGAGATCCTGCCGGGCCTGATCGAGCAACGTTCGCGGATTTTCTATTCCATGGGTACGCATCTCGATTTCGATCCCCATGTAATGGGATGGGTCAATGGACTGCGCACCCACGCGCGCCGCTCTCCGGGGACGGCGGGGGAGTTTGTTGCGCTGAATCACGTGCTCGACGACATGCGTCTGTACAAGAGCCGCGCCGAGCAGTCGAGCCTACGGCGCGCCGCGCAGATCGCAGTGGGCGCACATCGCCGTGCCATGCGCTTCGCGGGTCCGGGACGCATGGAATACCAGGTGATGGCGGAGGTGCTGCATGAATTTCGCTCGCACAATGCCGATATGTCGTACACGCCGATCGTCGCCGGCGGCGCCAATGCCTGCGTGATGCATTACCGCGACAACGATCAGCGCCTGCGCGACGGCGACCTTTTGTTGCTCGATGCGGGTTGCGAGCATGATTACTACGCCTCGGATATCACGCGCACCTTCCCGGTGAGCGGCCGATTCACGCCGCCGCAGCGCGCGGTCTACGAGGTGGTGCTCGATGCGCAGAGCGCCGCCATCGACAAGGTGCGGGCCGGGAACCATTGGAATCAGCCGCATGAGGCTGCGGTGCGCGTGATAACGCAGGGGCTGGTCAGATTGGGGATCATCAAAGGGCCTTTGGCGCGACTCCTCAAAGAGAAAGCCTACCAGCCGTATTTCAATCATCGAACCGGGCATTGGTTGGGCATCGATGTGCACGATGTCGGCGACTACAAAGTGGGCGGCGAATGGCGCGTTCTCGAGGTTGGAATGGCGCTCACCGTCGAGCCCGGCATCTACATCCGACCGTCGCCGCGCACGCCCAAGGAATTTTGGAACATCGGCGTGCGCATCGAGGACGACGTGTTGGTGACGGGCGGCCCTGCAGACGTGTTGACCGGCGCTCTGGAGAAAACGCCCGAGGCCGTCGAACGCCTGGTGTCGGCCGCATGAGCGAAATGTTCGATATCGCCATCGTTGGCGGCGGAATGGTGGGCGCCAGTCTTGCTGTCGCACTCGAGGGACTGGGGGTGCGTATTGCGCTCATTGAAGCCGTTCCGCACCATGACGCCGCGCAACCCAGTTTCGACGAGCGCACCACGGCATTGTCGAACGGCAGCCGCCGCATCCTGGAGACATTGGGAATCTGGCCCACGCTGTCTGCGGCGGCCACACCGATTCGTAAGATTCATGTATCGGATCAGGGGCGCTTTGGATTTGCGCGCATCGATGCGGCGGAACAGAACTTGAGCGCCATGGGTTATGTGGTGCCCAACCGTTCCCTGGGATCGGCGCTATGGGCGGCTCTCTCCCCGAGCGCCAGGGTGCGCCTGTTCTGCCCTGCGCAGGTGCTGCGGGTCACGGCTGGGGAACACTCGGTCGAATTGAGCATCTCGGCCGGCGCAACCGAATTGGCCGGGGGCGGCGAATCCACCATCGAAACGCGGCTCGTGGTCGCGGCCGATGGCGCGCAATCCGCAGTGCGCGGCGCCTTCGGTGTCGCGGCCCAGGTGCGCGACTATGATGCAACCGCGGTCATCACGGCGGTACTGCCGCAGCGCTTCCACGACTACGTGGCATACGAGCGGTTCACGGACTCAGGTCCCCTGGCGTTGCTGCCGCTGGCCGACGGCCGCTGCACGCTGGTGTTGACTCTCAAACCTGCGATGGCGGCGCAGGCCCTGGAGTGGTCCGACGCAGAGTTTCTCGCCGAAGTGCAACGCCGCTTCGGGTTTCGGCTGGGGCGTTTTCTCAAGGTGGGCCGTCGGGTTCCTTACCCCTTGTCGTTGACGCGCTCGAACCGCACCAGCGCAGGACGTTGCGTCATCGTGGGCAATGCAGCGCAAGGTCTGCATCCGGTCGCGGGCATGGGCTTCAACCTTGGGCTGCGCGATGTCGCGAGTCTCGCCGAACTCATCGCGGAGCATCGCAGCGCGAACCATATCGATTGCGGGGATGCGAAGCTGCTGGCCGAATACGATGCGTGGCGCGCGGCGGATCGCGACGGCATCATTGCGTTCACCGATGGCCTGATCCGGCTCTTTTCCAATCCACTGCGCGCGGTCCAGCACCTGCGAAATTTGGGATTGCTCGCCTTTGACGTGCTGCCGCCCGCCAAGGCAGCGCTGTCGCGCCTGAGCACGGGAGCGAGCGGGCGCATCCCGAAGCTGGCGCGCGGAGTCGCGCTGCGATGACGGGCGGTGTCGCGCCGGGCCGCGATTTCGACTTTCTCATCGTGGGTGCGGGTGTTACGGCCATGGCCATGGCAAGCCTGGCGTTGGCACGCAAGCTGGCGGCGCCGGGCCGCGTGGCGATCATCGCCGAGAGCGGCGCGCCGCCCGCAGCCGCGGCGATTGCGGAGTCGGACTGGGATTTGCGGGTATTTGCGCTGAGCCGCGCGTCGCAGCGGCTGCTCAAGATCTGCGGCGCATGGCAGCTTCTGCCGCCTCAAAAAATGTGTGCCTACGAGCGCATGTGCGTGTGGGATGCGCAGGGCGGCGACCCGCGGGGCGGCCACCCGCAGTTCGGCCCCCCGCAGGCCGGCCAACCGCACGGCGCCGAGCCGCCTGGCGCAGAGCCGCCTGGCGCCGGTTCGTTGACTTTCGATTGTGCCGAGCTGGGGGAGCCCAACCTCGGGTTCATCGTCGAGGGCCGCGCACTGCAGTGGCAGTGCCGCCGCGCGGCGAGCGCGGCCGGCGTCGTATTCATCGAGGCGGGCATAGATGGAATCCGCATCGGCGACACCCAGGTGCGCCTCAGCTTGAACGATGGCCGCGAGCTCCGCAGCGAATTGTTGATCGCGGCCGACGGTGCTGATTCGACGGTGCGCAAACTGCTCGGCATCGAAACCGCCGGGCACGCCTACCATCAAGATGCCCTGGTGGCGCATGTGCGCACAGCGAAGACGCACCGGAACACCGCCTGGCAACGATTTCTTCCCACAGGCCCGCTGGCCTTGCTGCCGTTGCCCGACGGCCGCTCGTCGATCGTGTGGAGCGTGGCGCGCGCAGAAGCGACCCGCTTGCGTGCCCTCGACTCCGCGGCTTTCGGCGCCGCAGTCGCGGCGGCGAGCGGCGAGGTCCTAGGGTCTTGCGAACTGACCACGCCGGTCGCGAGTTTTCCGCTCAAGCTGCAATATGCGATGGACTATGTGCGGCCGCGAGCGGTATTGGTGGGCGATGCCGCGCATGCAGTGCACCCCCTCGCGGGGCAAGGACTCAACCTCGGGCTCCTCGATTGCGCCTCGCTCGCCGATGTGTTGAGCGGCGACTTGCGCGGCCTCGGCGGCGCCGGCCGCTTCGGCGAGCACCGACTGTTGCGGCGTTACGAGCGCTGGCGGAAATCCGAGAATTTGCTGGCCGCAACGGCCATGGACGCTTTGGAGCAGTTGTTCTCGAGCGACAATCCCGCCATCGCGGGATTGCGCGTCGCGGGTTTGAATGCGGTCGGCCGGTTGCCGTTCATCAAGCGGCGGCTGGTGGAGCGTGCCATGGGTATCAGCGGCGACGTGCCGGCATTCTTGCAAGCGAATGCGGATTAGCGGGGATTAGAGCTGGTCGAGTTTGGCCGCGCAGATGAAATCGTTCTGCGACAGTCCGCCGATCGCATGAGTCGCGAACGTGACGCGACAGTAGTCGTAGCCGACTTCCAAATCCGGGTGATGGTCCTCGGAGTTTGCGATATACGCGACTGCGTTGACGAAGCTCATGGTGCGATAGAAATCCTTGAACTTGTACGAGCGCTGCACGCTCTTCGAGTCCTTGGCGATCTTCCAGTCGCCGTGCAGCTCCCCAAGCAATGCGGCGGCCTCGGCGGCAGACAAGGGGGGTACTCCGCCATCGCAAGGGACGCACTTCTTGGCGGAGAGTTTCTTCACGCCGAAATCCGGGTGTAGGTGCGCTCGATGTAGCGCTCGACCAGTTCCTGAAACTCTTCGGCGATGCGGTCGCCCTTGAGCGTCACCGTCTTTGCGCCATCTTCGTAAACCGGGGCGACGGGGTGTTCTCCCGTGCCCGGAAGGCTGATGCCTATGTTCGCATGCTTGCTTTCGCCGGGGCCGTTGACCACGCATCCCATGACCGCGACGGTCATGTCCTCCACCCCGGTTCGCTGTTTGCGCCATTCCGGCATTCGGTGGCGGATATGGCCCTGGATTTTTTGCGCGAGCTCTTGGAAGTAAGTGCTGGTGGTCCGGCCGCAGCCCGGGCAGGCGATGACCATCGGAGTGAACGCACGCAGGCCCATGGTCTGCAGGATTTCCTGGGCGACGATGACTTCCTGGGTGCGATCGCCGTTGGGTTCCGGCGTCAACGAAACACGTATCGTGTCGCCGATACCTTGCTGCAACAGGACTCCCATCGCGGCCGTGGATGCGACGATGCCCTTGCTGCCCATGCCGGCCTCGGTAAGGCCTAAATGCAGGGGGTAGGTACAGCGCGCTGCGAGATTCTGGTACACGGCAATGAGATCCTGGACCCCACTGACCTTGGCGCTGATGACGATTTTGTTCGCACCCAAGCCGAGTTCCTCGGCACGCTTGGCGCTATCCAGAGCCGATACGACAATGGCCTCGCGCATGACATCGATGGCCGGCAGCGGCGCGGCTCGCTTCGAATTCTCGTCCATCATTCGCGTCAGCAGATCCTGGTCGAGACTGCCCCAATTGACGCCGATGCGAACGGGTTTCTCGAACCGGCAGGCAGTCTCGATCATTTCCGCGAACTGCGGGTCGCGCTTGCTGCCGCGCCCCACATTGCCCGGATTGATCCGAAGCTTCGCCAGCGCCTGGGCGCAGTCGGGGTGTGCCTTGAGCAGCTTGTGGCCATTGAAGTGGAAATCGCCGACCAACGGAGTACTGATGCCTTGAGCGTCGAGGCGTTCGCGGATGTGCGGCACCGCGGCTGCGGACTCGTCGTTGTTGACCGTGACTCGGACCAGTTCCGATCCGGCACGCGCCAGCGCTTTGACCTGCGCCACCGTGCCCTCGATGTCCGCGGTGTCGGTATTGGTCATCGATTGAACGACGATGGGGGCGGAGCCGCCGATGGTCGCATTGCCGACCTGGACCGATGAAGATTTTCTACGTGAACTCATGCCGCTATTCTACCTTGGCGGCCCCCGGCGGCATAATGAGGCATGCAACAGGCGGCCAGAATCGTATATTCCACCGGCATCGGTAGCCTGTGCCCCAACTGCCGCCGACCAGTGAACGAATGCGTATGCCCCAAAGGGACTCCGGGGAAGCGCGTCGGCGGCGGCGCCGTCCGCGTGGGGCGGGAAGTCAAAGGGCGAGCCGGCAAGGGCGTGACGACCGTGACCTGTCTACCCCTCGCGGTATCGGATATCGAGGCGCTCGCGGCCCGGCTCAAGAAACGCTGCGGCTCGGGCGGTACTGTGCGCGACGGAGTCATTGAAATTCAGGGCGATCACCGCGATGTCATCGTCGGGGAATTGATTAAGCTGGGCTGGCCGGCGAAGAAATCCGGGGGCTAGCGCGCCGCTGGTTTAGTGCTCGCGCAGCGAGCAATTGAAGACGGTGTCGCGTCGACGCCGTTGGTCCGTCGCGAAGCGACTAATCAACGCTTGGCGGCCATCCAGTCGCGCACGGTGCGATCCAGCACCGATAGCGGCACCGCTCCGGTGGACAGCACCACATCGTGGAACTCGCGAATATCGAAGTTCGCGCCCAGCGCCTTGCCCGCGGCATCGCGCAATTCGAGAATTTTCAATTGACCCACTTTGTAGGCGAGCGCCTGGCCCGGCCAGGCGATGTAGCGGTCGATTTCATTGCCGATGTCGAGTTCGCTCTTCGGCGCGTTTTCCATGAAAAAGTCGATTGCCTGCCGGCGCGTCCATCCTTGGGAATGTAGGCCCGTGTCCACGACCAGCCGCACTGCGCGCCACATGTCATAGGTGAGCTGGCCAAACTTCTGGTAGGGATCGGTGTAAAGCCCGACCTGTTCGCCGAGGCTTTCCGCGTACAAGGCCCAGCCCTCGACGTATGCGGTGAAGTCGCTCATGCGCCGAATCATGGGCACCCCGGCCGAATTCTCGTATTGCAGAGCCAGCTGCAGATGATGGCCCGGAACCGACTCGTGAGCGGTCAGCACTTCCATTTCCCACTTCGGGCGCGCTTCTGGTTTGAACAAGTTGACGTAGTAGAATCCGGGGCGCGATCCGTCGCTCGATAGCGGCTGGTAATACGCGGTCGTGGTGTTCGGCGCGCTCGTTTCCGGAACCGGCCGCACTCCGTAGGGCGTGCGCGGCAGTTTGCCGAACAGCTTCACGAGGTACGGATCGATGCTCTTCGCGATGACCATGTAGCCGTGCAGTAAATCATTGGGGTCGGTGTAGAAAAATTTCGGGTCGGTGCGCAAGTAATGCGAAAATTCCTGAAAATTGCCTTTGAAATTCACTGTGGCGATGATCTTGTCCATCTCGCCGTGAATGCGCTTGACTTCCGCCAGGCCGATGGCATGAATTTCGTCCGCAGTGAGCGCCGTCGTCGTGTGATACGCGATGAGCTCACGGTAGAACGCCGGCCCATCGGGTGTGTCGGCGATACCGACGCTTTGGCGGCAAGCCGGTAGATACGTGCCGTTGAAGAATTTCTCGAAGCGAGCGAATGCCGGCAGCACGGCGCCGGCGATTGCCGCACGGCCGGCGATCGTCAGGCGCTCGCGGTCGCCCGCTGGCACCGATGGCGGGAATCGTTTGAACGGAGTGAAAAAAGGACTGTCCTCGGGGTTGGCCACACGTTGCGCGGCGAGCTGCGGCTTGACCCGTTCCATGATGACGCGCGGTTGGGTGCGCTTTTCGCGAATCCCGATACGCAGCAGCAGAGTGACTTGATCCACGTAGTTGCCGAAGCCTTGCAAACGAGCAATCCAGTTTTCGTAGTCTTGGACGGTGGTGAAAGGGGTGATTTCCGCAATCTCGTTAGCCGTCTGAACGCTCCCCCCGCTCTGGAGGCTCCCAAGATGACTGATCGCATACAGGTGGGGCTTGAATGGCGCACCGGCTACGCGTCGCCCGAATTGCACTTTGGCGATGTCATAGTTGAGCCGATCCGCCGCCGGCAGACCGGTGGGATCGATTTTCTCGAGCGCCGCAAGCGCCGCAGAATCCATCTGTCGAGACTTGTCGATGGCCGGAATTGACAGGTCCGGCCAGCGGTCGTTGTAACGCGGATCCCCAACGCTGGTCGCGAGCGTCGGATCTTCCCGCAACCAACGCTGCCATTCGGCTTCGTAAAGGGCTTCGAGCTGAGATTTCGCATCGATTGGCGCGGACGCGGCGAAGGCCGGCATCGCACCCTTCGAGCACAGGGTTGCCGACAACATCAGAATCGCGAAAATAGGCTGCTTCACGCGGGGCATTCTATAGATTCGTCAAGAAATGGAACATGCGCCGAAGAATATCGCCGTTCCTCGCATACAATGCCGCTCCTGATGGAAAGAGACAAACCGATCGGAATGACGCGCCTGATGCGCGCCTTCGGCTATTCTTTTCAGGGCTTCGCGCACGCATGGCGGGAGGAAGCCGCGTTTCGCCAGGAAGTATGCCTGGCCTTGTTGGTGATACCCGTTGGCGTGTTCTTGGGCCGTTCGGGCGTGGAACGAGCTTTGCTGGTATGCCCGATGCTGCTGATCTTGGTGGTCGAAATATTGAACAGTGCCGTCGAGGCCGTGGTGGATCGATCCGGCACCGAGCGCCACCCGCTTGCCGGGATGGCGAAAGACATGGGATCCGCCGCCGTCATGCTTAGTTTCGTCTTGCTAGGAACCGTGTGGTTCCTGATCTTGTCCGATCACGGATAGTGAAAAACTGCAACATCACGAGCCCGTGTGAGTATTCTACGCGGCTCACTTTGAATACTCACACAGGTTCCTAGGATCGGCATGCCCCGTATCTCCTTGTTTTTGTCATTATTTCTCTTGTCGAGCGCACAGGTTTTTGGCTCCAGTCCGCCCAAAACTCCGAGCACGCCGGCCAATTGGGCGCAGACGCTGGAGCGGATAGCGAGCGGCGTCGTGTCGATCCAGATCGACAGCACCCGCGCCTTCGACACCGAATGGAACACCTCCGCCCAGGCGACCGGCTTCGTGATCGATGCAAAACGCGGATTCATTCTTACCAATCGGCACGTGGTCACGCCGGGTCCGGTGACCGCGCAGGCAATCTTCCAGAATCGTGAGGAAGTGCAGCTGTACCCGGTGTATCGCGACCCCGTACACGATTTCGGGATTTATCATTACGACCCCGCCAAGCTGCGGTTCATTCAACCCGCCGAGCTGCCTTTGTATCCCGCCGGCGCGGTGATCGGGCGCGAGATACGCGTCGTCGGCAATGATGCGGGCGAGCAGCTGTCGATTCTCTCCGGGACGCTGGCGCGCCTGGATCGTGAGGCGCCGGAATACGGCTACGGCAAGTACAACGACTTCAACACGTTCTATTACCAGGCCGCTTCCGGCACATCCGGAGGGTCTTCGGGCTCGCCGGTCATCGACATCGACGGTCGCGTGGTGGCGCTCAATGCCGGGGGTGCGACCGGAGCCGCGTCGAGTTTTTACCTGCCGCTGACGGCAGTCGTCAGGGCGCTGAAATTCATCGAAGCCGCCAAGCCCGTACCGCGCGGTACCTTGGAAACCGTATTCAAGTACACACCCTATGATGAATTGCGGCGCCTCGGCTTGAATCCGGACACGGAAGCCCGGATGCGCAGCGCTTATCCCAAGTTGACGGGCATGCTGGTGGTCGACGATGTGCAGCCCGGCTCCGCGGGAGACGGCGTGCTGGCGCCCGGCGACATCCTGGTGGGGATCAACGGCAAGCCGGTGCCCGAGTTCTTCGCGCTGGAGGATGTGCTCGACGATCACGTCGGTCGGCAGATCAAGGTCGAGACTCAGCGCGGTAGCGCCACGCTGCAACACGCGCTCAATGTGCAATCCCTGAGCGCCATCACCGCCGATGAGTACATCGAATTCGGCGAGGCGGTCGTGCATACGCTCTCGTACGAGCAGGCGCGGCACTACAACCTGCCGATCAAGGGTGTTTATGTCGCGAATCCCGGCTATGTATTCGGCAGCGCCGGAATACCGCACGGCGCCTTGATCGGCTCGTTCAACGGCAAGAAAATAGAAAACCTCGCGGATTTCGAAGCGGCTCTCGCCGATCTGGCCGACGGGGCCCGGGCACCGGTGCGCTACGTGACGCTCGAGGACCCGCGTGCAACGCAGCTCAAAGTCATTCGCATGGATAGACGCTGGTTTCCCGCGCGCAAGTGCAAGCGCGACGACGCGCTGGGGATCTGGCCTTGCGTCGGCATCACAGCGGGACCGTTGCCGTCGAGCGTGACGCCGGCGGCCACGCAATTCGCGAAGACCGGCGATGCGCGCATCGATCGCTTGGCGCCGTCCTTGGTAATGGTCACGTTCGACATGCCGTATTCCGTTTCCGGAGTTACGGAGAAGAACTATCACGGCACCGGCCTCATCGTCGATGCACAACGCGGGTTGGTGGTGGTCGATCGCAATACCGTACCGCTCGCCATGGGCGATGTGCGCGTTACGTTCAACGGCGCGGTCGAGGTGCCCGGCAAAGTCGAATTCATTCATCCCCTGCACAATCTAGCCGTCGTTTCGTACGACCCGAAATCCATCGGCGATACCCCGGTGCGGGCCGCCACCTTGGTCAGCAAGGACCTGAGTGCGGGTGACGACGTCTGGGTGGTGGGAGAGCGCAGCGATTCGCGGATCATGTCGCAGAGAACGCAGGTGGCCAGCGTCGATGCCGTCGCATTTCCTCTGTCGCGCACCTTGCGATTTCGCGACAGCAATCTGGAGGCGGTGAGTCTGGTCAACGCGCCCGGTGATTTCGACGGCGTACTGGCGAATGACAAGGGTGAGGTCCTTGCGCTCTGGTCAAGTTTCGCTTTCGAGACTCAGCGCGATCTCGAGCAGGTCAACCGGGGTATTCCAGCCGACCTGGTCGCGGAAATGATCAAGGTCGTCGCCGATGGGCGGCAGCTCTATTCGTTCGAAGCGGAGTTCGACGTGCAGTCGCTGGCCAGTGCGCGCAAGTTGGGCTTGCCGGATGAGTGGGTGAGGCGCTTCGAAAATCACAATCCGCAACGCCGGCAAGCGCTCGGCGTCGATCGGCTGGTGGCGGGATCTCCGGCCGCGGCGCTGCTCGAGCCGGGCGATCTGCTGCTCGCCATCGACGGCAATGTCGTGAATCGCTTTCGCGAGGTGGAGCGCGCCGTACAACGCCCACGCGTCTCGGTGACCGTATGGCGAGACGGTGCGGAAAAAACCCTGGATATGCAGACGGTGGCGCTGAACGGCCGCGATATCGACCGCGTTCTCATTTGGGCCGGAGCGACGCTGCAGGCTCCGCATCGCGCCATGGCGGTGCAGCGCGGCATAGCGCCCTATGGTGTTTTCGTCTCCTTTTTCTTTTATGGTTCGCCGGCGACGCACTACGGGTTATACGCGGGCCGCCGCATCACTGAAGTAGACGGGCAACCCACCGGCGATATGGACGCCTTCATCAAGGTGGTTCGGGGTAAACCGGATCGAGCGTCGCTGCGGCTGAAGACATTGAGCTGGAATGGCCAGACCGATGTGATCACCCTGAAACTCGACAAGCACTACTGGCCGGCCTATGAACTGGATCGTCAAAGCGACGGGACCTGGACGCGAACTGCGCTCGATCCGCCGGAGACAACGATGGCGCAGAAGCCCTAAGGGTCCACCAAGGGGCTAGATCGCCCGATGGCGATCGGCCACCATCTTGGCAACCGATGTTTCAGTATCTTTCGTGGCATTCGGGGCCGAGCAGGACGGGTTGCCCGTGCGGCGTATGCTCCGCCGCTTCTCGCCACGCCTCCGCACAACGCTCGAGGTCCTCGGTCGACGCGGGCGTGCGCATCGGTAGCCAAACGCCGCCACGTGGGTCGGCAAGGAAATGCATGACTATGAGCAAATGGGCGGCCTACTTGGAATGACCGGCGTCTGTAGCCAAACGACGACAGTCCGGGATGCATCGCGGCGGGACCTTGCCGAAATTTTGACCATTTACAACGAGGTCATCCGCAACTCCACGGCCGTGTATTCGGAGGTCGAATTCACCGTGGCCCAGGGCGAAACCTGGTTCGCCACGAAGGCCGAGCAGGGTTTCCCGTTCATCGTGGCGTGCGATGCCGCGGGAGTGGTGGGATTTGGGACGTTCGGCGATTTCCGAGCGTGGCCCTGTTACCGCCACAGCGTGGAACACAGCGTCCATGTGCGGGCGGATAGCCGTGGCCATGGCATCGGCCGGGCGCTGGTGGCTGAGCTGATCGAGCGCGCGAAGGCAATGCAAAAGCACGTGATGATCGCGGGAATCGACGCGGACAATGCCGCCTCCATCGGGTTGCACCAGAGCCTTGGCTTCAGGGTCGTGGGCCATTTTCACGAGGTGGGCTTCAAATTCGGGCGTTGGCTGGATTTGGTTTTCCTGGAACGCACCATTTGAGGAGCGGTGCCTTGCCAAAACCGCGGAAAAAAACGGTACTGCGGCACACTTGCGCGAGACCGCACGCGAAGCGTCGTTTGCTCGTATCGCAGTCTTGATATCATGGCGACGTGGTAAGAGCTACACAGACAGAAATCGACGATGCCGTGGGCGAACTCCGCGCCGGCGGGCTCGTGGTATTTCCCACGGAGACGGTTTACGGTCTGGGCGCCAATGCCGCCGACCCCGGGGCGGTGCGCAAGATATTCGAGGTCAAGGGGCGTCCGGCGGACCATCCCGTCATCGTGCACTTGGACAATCCCCGCTACCTGCATCGGTGGGTATCGGGCATGCCGCCCGTGGCGGAAAAGTTGGCCGCCAAGTTCTGGCCGGGACCTCTGACCTTGATTTTGCCGAAAGCCGCCAATGTGAACGACATCGTCACCGGCGGACAGGACAGCATCGGCATTCGCGTGCCCTCGCACCCCATTGCACAGCAGTTGTTGACGGCGTTCGGCGGCGGCATCGCCGCGCCGTCCGCCAATCGTTTCGGTCGATTGAGTCCCACTAAGCCTGAGCATGTGCGCGACGAACTCGGCGACGCGGTTCGCGTCATCCTGGATGGCGGGGAGTCGCCCATCGGTCTCGAATCGACCATCGTGTCGTGTCTGGGCAATGAGGCCCGCTTGCTGCGTCCGGGGTTCATCACCCGCTCGCAGCTCGAACAGATCGTCGGCACATTGGCCATCGGCGGCGCCGTACCGCGCGTCTCCGGAGATAGGCGCTTGCATTACGCCCCATCGACGCCGCTGGCGATCGTGGCATCCGACGATCTGGAGAGGTACGCGGGCGAGTTCGTTGCCAGGCAGGAAAAAGTGGCGGTGTTGGCCATGCGCCCGCCGCTCGATACTCAGCGCTATATGACTTGGATCAATGCGGGCAAAAAGCCCGATGCCTATGCCCACAACCTCTACAACCATCTGCGCACGCTCGACAGCGCGGGTTGCGCCAGAATTTTGGTGCAGGAGTTGCCGGAGGATGAACGCTGGACGGCGATCCTCGACCGCCTGCAGCGCGCCAGCGGGATCGACGACGGCGATCCGCTCGAACTGAGCGCGGGTTAGGCCGGAGATGGCGTTGACCAAGACGGCCGGTATTCGCAAGCTGCCTGAAGGCGATGCATTGGAACTCGATCCGGCGCAGGATCCGTTCGCCCGCGAATCCATCGAACGCCTCGTGAAACGCTATGGATCGCCGCTGTTCATCATCGATACGGCGCGAGTTCGCGCGCAGTACCGGGCGCTCGCCGGCGCACTGCCAAACGTCGATTTGCATTACGCCCTCAAGCCCCTGCCGCATGCCTCGGTCATCCAGACGCTGCACGAGGAGGGAGCCTATTTCGATCTCGCGACCAATGGGGAAGTGGATCTGGTAGAGCGTACCGGAGTACCGGCCGATCGCTGCATCCACACCCATCCGATCAAGCGCGACAGCGACATTCGCACGGCGCTCGCCTATGGCGTCAAGCAGTTCGTGGTGGATAACCTGGACGAGCTGCGTAAATTCGTGAAGTTTCGCAATCGGGTGTCGCTTCTGATCCGCGTTTCCTTCCGCAGCCCCGATGCCGTTTGCGATCTGTCGAAGAAGTTCGGTTGCGCGCCGGAGGCGGTCGCGGAGCTGCTTGGCGTAGCCGCCGACCTGCGCATCAAGATAGAGGGCCTGTCGTTTCACGTCGGATCGCAGTGCGCGGACTCCGGCATGCATGTGCAGGCCATCAACGTGTGCCGCGAGCTGATGCGCGGCGCCGTACACGGTCATCAGCTCAATACCCTCGACATCGGCGGCGGCTTCCCGGTGGATTATTCGCGGCAATCGCTGCCGATCGACGAATATTGCGCGCCGATCCGCGCCGCGCTCAAGTTCCTCGAGCCCAATGTCCGCGTCATTGCCGAGCCGGGCCGCTACATAGCGGCCCCCGCCGCGGTAGCCGTGTCCTCCGTCATGGGCCGCGCGCTGCGCGACGGCCGCTGGTGGTACTACCTGGATGATGGTTTGTACGGCAGCTACAGCGGGCAAATGTACGATCATGCGAGATACCCGATCGAAGCGCTGGCGGCGCCGGGTAAGACGTACCCCTCGGTGCTGGCGGGTCCCACTTGCGACAGTATCGATGTGATCAGCGAGAACCTGGAGCTCCCGAAGCTCGATCTCGGTGATGTCATCGTAGGGCGCGCAATGGGGGCGTATACTTGGGCATCCGCCTCGGACTTCAATTTTTTCCCGCGCGCCACCGTGCTGGCGCTCGATCGAGGCCGCCTCGTGACCGAGCGGAGACAGCGATGAGTTGGACGCGAAGACGGCTACTGCAAATGGGCGGCGCTTTGGCAGGAATGTCGGCCGCCGGAGTGTTGGCGCTGCCCGCGCGGGCCGCAGGCACTGCGGCGTCGGCCGGTCGTCGGGCGGCGGCGAAGCGCATTCATTTGAAGAATCTGCATACGGGCGAGGAACTCGAAGCAGAGTTCTTCCGCGGCGGCGCGTATGTCGGCGAATCGCTGGCGTCCATCCAAGTACTGCTGCGAGACTTTCGCAACAACCAACAACATGCCATCGATCCGCGGCTGATGGACTATCTATTCGATGTGGCGCAGCACGCCGGGGTCGACCCGGTATTCAGCGTGATTTCGGGCTATCGGTCGCCGCAAACCAACGCGCAATTGCGCGAGCGCAGCGACGGCGTTGCGCGGCACAGCCTGCATTTGGAGGGCCGCGCCATCGATGTGAGGCTGGCCGCCGTCGACTGCGCAGATCTTGCCGGTCGCGCCCTAGGATTGACCCGAGGCGGGGTCGGCTACTATCGCAAATCGGATTTCGTCCACCTGGATACCGGCGCGTTTCGGACTTGGAAGGGCTGACCACGCGCGGCGCAGCGCTTACGCGGCGTCCTTGAGCAACCTCACTTCGCTCTGGGGGTAGGGAATGCTGATTTGACGTCGACGCAGCTCCTCGACCAGAGACAAGTTGAGCTCGCCGGCGACGACCGAGAAATCCGTTACGGCGACCCATGGCTTGACGGCAATCAACACGGCGGATTCCGCCAGGGTGACCACCTGGACCACCGGTTTCGGGTCCGTCAACACTCGGACGTTCGCCTCAACCAGATCGCGAATCGCGCCGAGCGCCATGGAAAGATCCGATTCGTAGGCGATGCCCACCTGGATTTCACATTGGCGAATTCGGCCGAAATTCTGCAATATTTCGCCAATGACCTTGCGGTTCGGAACGACGATATGCGAGCGGTCGGCGTGCCGGAGCACCGTGCTGAATAGGGTGATGGCTTCGACCGCGCCTTCCACGCCGACGACCGCGATGTACTCGCCGACCCGATACGGCTTCGTGAAAATGATCGTGAGGCCGGCGACGACATTGCTCAATACGCCTTGAGTTGCGAGAGCGATTCCCGCTCCGGCGACACCAACCCCGGCAATCAGCGGCAACAGCTCGACGCCGAGATTTTGCAGCGCAAGAATCGCGAATAGCAGGAGCACGAGTACGCGTGCCACGCGCATCAAAAGCTGGCGCACGGGAGGTTCGAGATCCAACCGATTGAGCCCGCGCCCGGTCGTGCGCGCGATCCAACCGGCGACAAAGCCGCCGACCGTCAGGATCACTATCGCAGTCAACAATTTCGGGCCGAAACGGATTGCAAGATCGATCAACGTGCCTTTGACCTGTCCCAAGTTGTCGAGCCCGGTATTCATGAAGCACTCCTCAAGTTAATCTGACCAGGCTTTCCGGCTCCCGTGCGATGATCCGCGGCGTGATGGTATGCCATCCATCGGGTTGGAATTTGGTCACGTTGTATTAGCCTTCCAGCATCCTGTTTCAACTATAGCTAACCGCGCTCACAATACAATGCGGAACGAATCGAGGGAGGATCGCGATGGTCAGGGACAATTGTCGTCAGTTACTGGGGATCACGCTCATGGCGCTATTTGCCAGCTCGTGCGCGGCCCCGCTTCAAGGCTCGCCGGAGGCGCCGACTCCTGTGACGCCGCAGACGGCCGCCGTTGGCGCAGCGGTGCCGCCGCCCGCGCCGGTACCCCCTGTCGCGGCGAAGAAGCCCTATGAGGTGCCATCGCCGAACGGTGCGCGCGCGGACGACTATTACTGGCTGCGCGACGATACCCGTCAATCGGCCGAAGTGCTCGATTACCTCAGCAAGGAAAATACCTATCGCGACGCCGTCATGGCGCCAACCGAGGCACTCCAACAGAAGCTGTATGACGAACTCGTCGGCCGTCTCAAACCGGACGACTCCTCTGTTCCGGCGTACGAGCACGGCTACTGGTATTACATCCGCTTCGCGCCCGGCCTGGACTATCCGGTGTACGCGCGCCGCAAGGGATCGCTGGCAGCTCCGGAGCAGGTGATGTTGGAAGGCAACGATATGGCCAAAGGCCACGAATACTTTCGGATCGGCGATACCGAGATTAGTCCTGACGCCAAGCTGCTGGCCTATACCGAGGACGATGTCGGACGGCGTCAGTACACGTTGAAAATTAAGAATCTCGACACCGGCGTCGTGCTCGCCGACGCCATGGTCAGCGTCGAGCCGAAATTCGTCTGGGCAGCCGACAACAAGACGCTGCTGTACGTCGAAAAGGATCCGGTGACGCTGCTGTCCGTGCGGGTACGCAAGCACGAACTCGGCACCGATCCTGCCCAAGACCCGGTCGTTTACGAGGAGAAGGACCATAGCTACTACATCGGCGTGCGCAAGAGCCGGTCCGAGAAGTACCTGTTCATCGCTCTACGCAGCACACAACAGAGCGAGTGGCGTTACGCAGGCGCCGACGATCCGTCCCTGCGCTTCAAGGCTGTGCTGCCACGCGAGCCGAATCTCGAGTACCAGGTGGAACAGCTCGGCACGGACTTCATCCTCCGCACCAACTGGCAGGCGCCGAACTTTCGCATCGTGCGCGCGCCGATCGCCACAAGCGGGGACAAGGGCACCTGGAAGGATGTAATCCCACATCGCGCGGCTGCCTTCGTGGAGAGCTTTGAAGTCTCCACGAGCCACCTTGCCGTGAACGAGCGCTCCGGCGGCCTGCTGAAAATGCGGGTCAAAGCCTGGCGCGGCGCGAAGGAAGTCCTGATCGACTCGAGCGAGCCCGCCTATACGATGATGTTGGTGGAAACGCCGGGAATTGACAGCGGTAAGCTGCGCTATGTTTACAGCTCGCTGACCACCCCGCGCACTACCTACGATTACGATTTGCGCTCCGGCCAGAAGGAGCTGAAGAAGACCGATGCGGTGCTCGGCGGCTTCGACACGGCCAATTACCACACCGAATTCCTGCACGCCACGGCGCGTGACGGCAAGCAGATCCCCGTCTCCGTGGCCTATCGTAAGGGCACCCGCCTGGACGGCACCGCGCCCCTCTTTCAGTATGCGTACGGTTCCTACGGGTATTCCACGGATCCCGCATTCTTCCCCGATTGGGTGAGCCTGCTCGACCGGGGGTTCGTCGTAGCCATAGCTCACATTCGTGGGGGCCAGGAGCTGGGCCGGCAGTGGTATGAGGACGGCCGTCTGCTGCACAAGAAGAACACCTTCACCGACTTCATCGATGTCACCCGGTATCTCGTGCAGCAGAACTATGGCGCCAAAGACAAGGTGTTCGCGGAAGGGGGAAGCGCCGGCGGCCTCCTGATGGGCGCGGTGGCGAACATGGCGCCGCAGGACTATCGCGCCATCATTGCCTACGTACCATTCGTGGATGTGGTCACGACCATGCTGGATGAGGGCATACCGCTTACCACCAACGAATTTGACGAGTGGGGTAATCCCAAGCAGAAGCAGTACTACGACTACATGCTGTCCTACTCACCCTACGACAACGTCGGGGCGCAGGACTACCCGGCGATGCTGGTCTTTACCGGGCTGTGGGATTCGCAGGTGCAGTACTATGAGCCGACCAAGTGGGTGGCCAAGCTCCGCGCCACCAAGACCGACCATCACCCGCTCGTATTCAGTGTGAACATGGCTGCGGGTCATGGCGGCAAGCCCGGCCGCTATCAGCGCTATCACGACACCGCACGCGAGTATGCGTTCGTGCTCGATCAGCTCGGGGTCAGTCGATAGTCCCTCATAGGACCTATGGTGGCCGAAGAAATGATTTAATTCGATCCAGCTCCGCGTCCAAACCGCTGCGAAACGCGGCATCCCGCGGCGCTTTGCCGGCCGCGTAACCGAAAGAGCTTCGAAGCGCTCCGTCTGCGAGCGTGAGATTTCCCCAGCCAATCACCCGGTCGCGCCACAGTAAGGGCAGGGCGTAGTAGCCGAGCTTGCGCTTGGACGCGGGTGTGTAGGCCTCGAAGCGATAGACCCAGTCCCAGAAAATCGTGAAGCGGCGGCGGTCCCAAACGATGGGATCGAAGGGCGTGACCAGCCGCACCTCATCATCGGGCCGCCAGCGTCTCGATGCCGGCGACTCGGTTGCCGGCCAGTACCAGTCGGTGCCGTCCAGGCGCACGTGGGCGAAGCGCTCCTTGGCGCGTGCCAGGGCGGCCGCGCGTTGCGGGATCCACTGTGGCACGCCGCGGCACAAGAGGCTCACGAGCTGGCCCAGGCTTGCCGCCGGCAAGGGCGCGTACTTGTGCATCACCACGTCGATCAGGGTGTCGAAGCGATCGCTCTCGGGCACGGGGATCGCCGGTGTCGAACCGGCCTCTGGGTAAGCGGGCTCGCGGACCGCATAGATGCGTGTTCCGCTCTCCCTGCGCGCGATCCTCAGCATTCCCCGATAGTGCATATCATCGAGCAGATGTGTGGTCGCGTTGGATGAGCCGCCGAACCAGTTGGTGATCTTGCCGTGCGCGAAGTGGGCGTCGACCACGCGGGGGTGCACGGCGCCGCGCTCCCGGATGAAATCGAGCACGGCTTGCGCTTTTTGCGAGCGCGACGCAGCCCACTCGGTCCTCGGAACACGCGGATGCATCAATCCGTGGTGCGCGCGCGGCAGGAATCCATAGTTGACGAAGAAGTCTTCCTCGATGGGCAGCTTCGGATAGCGCAGCTCGAGATCGCCCGCATGGTAATCGACGACGCGATGGCGCAATGTCAGGTCTTGCGCACGGGCGGGGGCACGGATCGGGTCCGCCTGCACGAAGCCGAGTTTGGCGATCGCCCTCCCAAGCGTGGTCGGCTTGAACAGCGAACGCGCGACGGCATAGCGGCGCAAATGATCGAGCGTGATTCGCATCTACGGTTCTGCGCGGCGCGGTCCGGCGATTGCCGCAGCTCCACTGATCGCCGCCGATCGCGGGCGGCGTGAATTCAGCGCCTCTTCCAGGCGTTGATCATGGCCGTAGATGTCGTCGAAGAACAGGACATTGCCCTTTTCGGTGGCCAGGGCCGTGCCGTAGACGATGAACACGCGAATGCGATGCTTCAAGGTCACCGTCGTCGGACTCGAGCCGTTCATCGCGGCTTGTATTTTTTCACGCGTCCACTCGGGAGATTCGCGCAACACATACTGTGCGAGTCCCACCGGGTCGCTGACGCGCACGCAACCGTGGCTGAAATCGCGGCGCGATTCGCCGAACAGCGCCTGCGCCGGTGTGGAATGCAGGTAGACGTTGTACGGGTTCGGCAACATGAACTTGACCAGCCCCAGGGAGTTGTTTGGGCCCGGCTTCTGCCGCAGCCGCAAGACGCCCTTCGCAAGCAGCTCGACGTTCTCCGCCGTGTTGGCCATGACCACGGCGGCATCGCCGCTGCCGCGCACGATTTCCATTTGATGCTTCTCGATGCTTGCGGGATTGGTACGCGCTCCCGGGACGATCTCTTTCAACGCGATGCTGTACGGGACCTCCCAGTACGGACGAAAGACCAGGTAGCTCATGTCGGCGCTGAATACCGGCGTTTGCGTGGCCTCGAATGCCTTTCCGACGATGACGTCCATTTGGCGAATGAGTGCCTCGGAATCGGTGGTGGATTCGAACGCGAACAGGCGGAACTGAGGGATGTTGACGATGATGGGTGCGCTCACCAGTTCCGACGGCAGCCAGCGCCAGCGTTCCATGGTCAATTCGATTTGCAGGGCCCGCTCCTTGAGCGGTTTGGTGAGCTTTGCGAAAGTCGCCGGCCCGAGAGTGCCGTCGGTTTTTTCGCCGTGCCGGCCCTGGAAATGCTTGAGCGCGTCGACCAAGGGAGGTGTCAGCGTTTGCGGCGGCGCGGCGCTGGATGACGCGTCGGCCGCGGTGGCAGATGACGCGCTCGGCGCGGGTTCGCCGGCCGGCGGTGGGCCGTCCCCGAAGTCGCCGAGTGCGGTCAACAACCGCTGCAGCTGGGCGGCGCCTGCATACGGGTCGCCGGGTTTCAACGATTTGGCGGCGGCCGGCGACCCGGCGGCCGGCGACCCGGCTGCCGGCGCACCGGGTAAGGGCGGCAGCTCATTGATGCCCTCTTCACTCGCCAGCGCTCGATAGCGCGACAGTTGGCGCTTCAAGAGCGCGTAGTGGGTGAATTGCGGTTCGAGCGCATCGACGGCTAGGGCGACGTTCACGGCGGTCGCCAGGTGCGCGAGCGTGGTCGGCATATCCAGTCTGATCCGTTCGACCGTCAGGTTGTGCCCCACCGCCGCGGGGTCGATGCGTCCGTAGTGCAGATCGGACAGGAACCGAATGCCCGCCAGCGACAAGCTCGCATCGAAAAGCGCCCACTGCTCCACGCCCGCATGCGGCGAGTCGATCAAGTCGACCAGTAGGTACGCCAAGCGGTTGCCGGGGTAGTCCTCAGGATCCAACCCCCGGTCTTTGGCCTGGCGCAATTCCTGCAGAAGGTTGATGGCGGCCGTGGTGGGCTTTTCGCCGTCGCTCCACAGCAAGCGGTAGCCGTTGGCTTCATATAATTTGGCGACACGCTCGCGGTCGATGAGCGCTGTCGCCCAGTCGAGGTACGCCGGGTTACCTTCGTCGATGATCTGCTTGAGCGCGTCTTCTGCGGGAGCCTGCTGGGGAGCTTGTGCCAGCGCCATCGTCGTGAAAAGGGCGGCAATGATGGCAACCGCCGCGGCTCGAACTCGCGGCACTACAATACGTCGCGGCGGCATTTGTTAGTATTTCTGAGATGCATGGACATATCGCATGGCTCCCAATCCTGATGCTCGGCTTTTTGGCCGGCTGTTCGGCTGACACCGCCACCGTTCCGCAGCCGCTATCCGAAGGGCACTCCACGGACACGGGCGCACGGATTTACAATGGAAACTGCATCGCGTGCCATCAGCAAGACGCGCGCGGCATTCCAGGAGTGTATCCGAGCTTGGTCGGATCGCCAGTGGTTCTGGGCGATCCGAAAGATCTGACGCTGTGGGTCGTCAAGGGCCGGCGGCCGCCGTCCCTCCCCGCCGGGCGCTACCCGACGATGATGCTGCAATTCGGCTGGATGAAGGCTGAGGATGCGGCAGCGCTGTTCACCTACTTGCGCGCCAGTTTCGGCAACGCCGCCGCGCCGGTCGATCCGGCCACGGTGGCTCGGGCGTTGGGGGAGTAGCCGTGCACTCGTCGACGGGGGACTCTTCGATGTCGGTGCCGGCGACCGCGATTCACGCAATGGTCGATCGCTGCCGCGCGGCCGACTATCCTCCCCTGGTCGCCAACCGCATCAGAGCCGTCCGTCAGGGGGTGATACGCGCGGCGAGTTTGCGCGCGAGATCGCCGAGATCGGTCAGCGGCGCGGAACAAGTCATGCCCGTGCACAAATAAGCCGTGGTAACGGCCCCGCCTCGCTTGTCGGCAAGGGCCGCCGGAAGTCCCGAAGCTTCGTTGGGAATCGCGACTATCATGCGCGCCGGCGCGTACAGCGCGCCTAAGTTCCGTGCCCACATCTGGGCCTCGGCGGCGTTGCCGCGGATGATGAGAATCTGCATCGACGCCAAAAAATCCTCCAAGGCGTTCGACAAGCTCATGTGCGCTTGGGGAAACTCGAGCATCATCGGCCAGGCAGCTTTGAGCGTACGTTCCGCCGCATTCAAATAGCGCGGTTCGCCCAAGAGATACCCCATCCGGCACAGCACTGAGGCCGCGACGCCGTTGCCCGAGGGCACCGAGTCGTCGCTGAAAGTTTTGCTGCGATGGATGAGCTGCTCATGATCCGAGGCGGTGAAATAAAAACCTCCGTCGGGATCCTCGAACTTCGCCAGCAATACTTCGATGAGCGCTTGCGCGAATTCGAGATCGCTGCTGCGCCAGCGGCTCTGCAGCAGCTCCAGCAACGCGTCGGCCAGGAAGGCGTAGTCATCGAGATAGGCGGGTAGATGCGCGCGGCCGTCCTTGTAGGTTGCCAGCAATCGACCGTCACGCCAGAGCTTGTGACGGATGAAATCGACCGCCGCCGTGGCGGCCGCGGTGAGGTCGGGCCGCTGCAGCGCGCGGCCGGCGGCGGCAAGGCCCTTGATCGCCAAAGCGTTCCACGAGGTGAGGACCTTTTCATCTCGCGCCGGCCAAACTCGCAGGTTGCGCGCCGCCAGCAACTTGGCGCGCGCCGAGTCGATCGCTGCCGCCGGGGATTCACCGGTCGGTGCGATGCTCTCCGGGGACTCATGCGCATGCAAGTGCCAACGGCCTTCGAAGTTCGCATCCTGGTCCAGGCCGAACCGACGGGCGAAACTCGCGTATTCAGCAGGCGTGAGCAGCGCCTGGATCTCGGTGCGGCTCCAGACGTAAAATTTTCCCTCGTGACCTTCGGAATCCGCGTCCAAGCTCGAGTAAAACCCGCCTTCGGGTGAGCGCATATCGCGCAAGATCCAGTCGGCCGTTTCGCGGGCGGTCCGCGCAAACACACCGTCGCCGGTTGCGACGCTCGCCGCGGCATAGGAATGGAGAAGCTGTCCATTGTCATACAGCATCTTCTCGAAGTGCGGAATCATCCAGGATTCATCGACCGAATAGCGCGAGAAGCCGCCGCCCAATTGGTCGAAGATCCCTCCCTCGGCCATGCGGGTCAAGGTGAGCGTCGCCATGAATAGCGCTTTCAGATCGGGCGATATCTCGCGCGATGTGCCATGCCAATGGCGCAGGCAGCGTTCGACGCTGCTCGGATGCGGAAACTTCGGCGCTCGACCGAAACCGCCGAAACGCGAGTCGAAGGATTCCTCCAGGACTCGTCGTGCCGCGAGCAGCGGCGAGTCGTCGAGCACGACTTCACCGGACGGCTTGCCCGGCGTGAGCCGTTCGAATGCCAGCGCTAGTTGCGCGTTCTGCTGCCGAATCTCGGCCGCGTGGCCGTTGAAGTACTCCGCCACGCGCCGCAGAAGGTCGCCGAAGCCGGGCATGCCATGGCGCGGTTCATTCGGGAAATAAGTGCCGCCGAAAAATGGCTGCTGATCTTCGGGCGCCAGAAACATGGTCAACGGCCAACCGCCGGCGCGCTGCGTGATGAGCTGTTGAGCGACCTGATAGATTTTATCCAGGTCAGGGCGCTCTTCGCGGTCGACCTTGACGTTGACGAACAATTCATTCATCAGCGCCGCGATCGCGGGGTCTTCGAAAGACTCGTGCGCCATGACATGGCACCAGTGGCAGGCCGAGTAACCGACGGATAGCAGGATGGGCTTGTTTTCCCGCTTCGCCCGCTCGAGCGCTGCCTCGCCCCACGGATACCAATCGACGGGATTGTCCGCATGCTGCAATAAATACGGGCTCGTTTCCAGGCTGAGGCGATTGCGCTGCATCTTACAGGTCGCTGTCGGTTAGAATGCCGACCATTCTAACCGAAGTACTTCCCATGTCCGATCCCGGTACCGCGGCGCAAATGCCCGCCCTGCGCCTCAAGCGCAACGAAGATCGTCGTTTGCACGCCGGCCATCTCTGGGTCTTCAGCAACGAGGTCGATACGCAGCAGACGCCGCTGACCAAGTTCGGCCCCGGTGAGATCGCGCGGGTTTTGGCGCACAATGACCGGGCTCTGGGCCTGGCTTACGTCAACCCGAAATCGCTCATCAGCGCGCGCATGCTCGGCACGTGGAAAGTGCCCGATGCCGCATGGTTCGCCGCACGCATCCGCGTGGCGCTTGCGCTGCGTGAGCGCCTGTACCCCGAACCTTATTATCGCGTGGTGTACGGCGAGTCCGATGGGCTGCCCGGCTTGGTGGTCGACCGGTATGGCACGCAGTGCGTGGTGCAGATCGGCACGGCGGGCATGGAGCTGCTCAGGCCGCATATCCAGGACGCCGTCCTCGAGGTTCTCAAGTGCGATGCGCTGTTGTTCAAGAACGACAGCGGTGCACGCGAGATGGAAGGACTGCCGAGCTATGTCGAGATCGCCAAAGGTCAATTGGACGAGCTTGGGCTGGTCATCGAGGACGGGCTCAAATTCAGTGCGCCGTTGGCCCTGGGGCAGAAAACCGGCTGGTTCTTCGATCAGTCCGCAAATCGGCGCGCCCTGTCCAAGTATGTGCGCAAGGGTGCGCGTGTCTTGGACGTGTTCAGCTATGTCGGTGCCTGGGCCGTGCGCGCCGCGAGGTCCGGAGCGTCCGAGGTCGTCTGCGTGGACAGCTCTGCGCCGGCGCTGGAGTTGGCCGCGAAGAACGGCGAACGCAATGGCTTTACGATAGGGACTCGTAAAGGCGATGCCTTCGACGTGCTCGAGGAAATGGCCAAAGAGGGCGCCCGCTTCGATGTGGTGATCGTCGATCCGCCGGCGTTCGCCAAGCGCCGCAAGGATTTGCCCAAGGCGCTGGCAGCCTACAAGCGTTTGAATCAGTTGGCCATGCAGCTGCTCGCAAGCGACGGCATCCTGGTTTCCTGTTCGTGCTCCTATCATGTCAGCGCCGAGGATTTGCAGGATGCGATTGCCAAGGCGGCGCGCGCCACGGACAAGCATTTGCAAATTCTGGAATTGGGCGGGCAGGCGCCGGACCATCCGGTGCACCCGGCGATACCGGAGACGCGCTATCTGAAAGCCTATTTCTGTCGTGTGACCGACGGTTTAAAGTAGAACGCATGCTGACCTATCCGCACATCGATCCCATTGCGATTTCCGTTGGGCCCTATTTCGGTATCGGACCGCTGCGCGTGCATTGGTACGGCATCATGTATCTCATCGGATTCGTCGCGGCTTGGTGGCTGGCTCGATACCGGGCGCGGCGGCCGGGATCGACGTGGACGGCGCTCGACATCGATGACCTCATCTTTTACTGCGCTATCGGAGTCATCGTCGGCGGTCGGGTAGGGTGGTGCATTTTTTACGGTCACGACGTCATCGCTGAAAACTGGCTGAACGTGTTTCACATTTGGGACGGCGGGATGTCGTTCCATGGAGGCATGACCGGCGTGCTGGTCGCGGCCATGATATTCGCCCGCGCGAAGCAAAAAAGAATCCCCGACGTATTCGATTTTCTCGCACCTCTGCCCGGCATCGGTTTGATGGCCGGCCGTCTCGGCAACTTCATCAACGGCGAGCTGTGGGGGAAACCGACGGATCTGCCCTGGGGCTTCGGCGTGCCCGACGCCGGTGGGGTGTTGGTGGCACGGCATCCATCCCAGCTTTATGAGGCGGGCCTCGAGGGCCTGGCGCTTTTCTTGATTCTCTGGTGGTACACGAGCAAACCGCGGCCGCGCTTGGCGCCTACGGGTCTTTTTCTACTCTTGTACGGATGCGGTCGCTTTGCCGTAGAGTGGGTTCGGCTTCCCGATGCCAACATCGGCTACCTCGTCGGCGATTGGTTGACGATGGGCATGTTGTTGACCACCCCTATGATTCTCATTGGAGCGATCGTCATGATCTTTGCGTATCGCCGCGACCAAAAGAGCGGCAACTTGGGCGCCACCGGGGCCTGACGGTGCGGCAGTACCTCGATTTTCTGCGCCATATACGGCAGTCGGGCGCCCATAAAGAGGACCGTACCGGTACCGGGACCTTGAGCGTGTTCGGCTATCAGATGCGCTTCGACTTAGGCGAGGGATTCCCGCTGGTCACCACCAAGAAACTCCATCTGCGGTCGATCATTCACGAGCTTTTGTGGTTCTTGAAAGGCGACACGAACGTGAAGTACCTGCGCGACAATGCGGTGACCATCTGGGATGAATGGGCCGACGCGGAAGGCAACTTGGGCCCCGTTTACGGCAAACAGTGGCGCAGCTGGGCGACCCCGGACGGCCGCGAGATCGACCAGCTTTCACGCATCGTCGATCAGCTGAGGACCAATCCCAACTCGCGCCGCCTCGTGGTCAGCGCCTGGAACGTCGGCGAACTGGACAAGATGGCTTTGCTGCCCTGCCACGCCTTGTTTCAGTTCTACGTCGCCGACAATCGATTGTCGTGCCAGTTATACCAGCGCAGCGCCGACGCATTGCTGGGGGTGCCGTTCAATATCGCATCCTACGCATTGCTCACGCACATGGTCGCGCAGCAGTGCGACCTGCGCGTGGGGGATTTCGTATGGACCGGGGGCGATTGCCATCTGTACTTGAATCACCTGGATCAGGCTGATTTGCAGCTGTCGCGCAATCCGTATCCGCTGCCGTCCCTGAGCATCCGACGCAAGCCGCCCAGCTTGTTCGATTATTCGTTTGACGATTTCGACATTAAGAATTATGAATATCACGCGGCGATCAAAGCGCCGATTGCCGTATAACGTTCGAGGTATAGGACCGTATGTTGAAGCGCGCCAGTCGCCAGCCCCTGTTCGAGGTGCGTCACTCCCCCATCCATGGCTATGGCGTATTCGCGCTGCGACGGATTCGCAAGGGAACGACGGTCACCGAGTACCTCGGCGATCGCGTCAGCCACGAAGTGGCGGACGCGCGCTACGAAGACAAGGATCCGAACGATAATCACACGTTCCTGTTCACGGTGGACTCCAAGACGGTGATCGACGGCGGCATCGGCGGCAACGATGCACGCTACATCAACCATGGGTGCGATCCGAACTGCGAGAGTACGGCTCAGAACAAGCGTATTTACGTCGAGGCCATCCGCACGATACAGCCCGGCGAAGAACTGGCCTACGATTATCAAATTCAACGCGACCCCGAAGATCCGCCCGACGTGGACGTCATTTTTGCCTGCCGTTGCGGTGCCGCAACGTGCCGGGGCAGCATGCTGGTAGCGCCGAAAAAACCGCGCAGGAAGACGGCCGCAAAGACCGCCAAGAAGCCCGCCAAGAAAGCCAAGAAGAAGTCTCGAGCGGCGGAGCGCGGGACGCGGCGCTCCGCGGCACGGCGGGTCCCTGCATCGCGAAAGGCGCAGTCCGGACGCCCATGGGCGGGTGCGGTCACACGTCGGACCCACGCCGAGAAACGCCGTGGCGCGGCACGCTGAAATCCCCTGCGGCTCTGCCGGCAGCTCGCGCGCGCTGCACGCCGGCCTGTTGGCCGATGGCATCGCCGTTGAGGACGGCTTTCTGCCTCAACCACGCGTTCGCGAGCTGATCGACTGCGTTGAACTTCGCCTTGCCCAAGGCGATTTTGGCGCCGCCCGCGTCGGCGCCGACCGGCGTTTGCAGCGGCGCGAGGACATTCGCGGCGATCGTACGTGTTGGATAGCCGCGCCGCTGTTCGCGGCAGAGCGGGCGCTATTGAGCGATCTCGAGCGGCTGCGGCTCGAGCTCAACCGCGAGGGATTTCTTGGTTTGTTCGATCTCGAACTGCATTATGCCTGGTATCCGCCCGGCGCCGGCTACGCGCGCCACGTCGATCAGCTGCAAGGCCGGGACCAACGCAAAGTGTCGCTCATCCTGTATCTGAACGACGCGTGGACACCGGATGCGGGCGGGGAGCTGCGGATCTTCGAGGGACATGAGGCGCGTGATATCGAACCCATTGCGGGGCGGC
>DASXYI010000053.1:0-81715 GCA_036502605.1 Steroidobacteraceae bacterium | reverse complement strand
TGGCCCGACTTGTAGCCGCTGAACTCGCCGATGAGGCTGTGCCCGAGCAGGTACAGATCGCCGATGGCGTCCAGGATCTTGTGTTTGACGAATTCGTCTTCGTAGCGCAGTCCGTCTTCGTTGAGCACGCGGTAATCGTCGAGAACGATGGCATTGTCCAAGTTGCCGCCGAGCGCGAGGTTGCGTGCCCGCAGGCTTTCGAGATCGCGCATGAAGCCGAAAGTCCGGGCGCGGCTCACTTCGCGCAAAAACGACGTGGTCGAAAAATCCATGGAAGCGACTTGCGAATGCTTCTTGAAAGTGGGGTGATTGAATTCGATTTCGAAATTGACCTTGAATCCATTGTAGGGGTCGAAGCGCGCCCACTTGTCGCCGTCCTCGACCTGCAGACTCTCGAGAATGCGGATGAAGCGCTTGGGCGCCTTCTGTTCCTCGATGCCCGCCGACTGCAATAAAAACACGAACGGGCCCGCACTGCCGTCCATGATGGGTACTTCGCCCGCGCTCAATTCCACCAAGGCGTTGTCCACACCCAATCCCGCCAACGCCGACAGCAAATGCTCGACCGTCGACACCTTCACGTCGCCGGTGTGCAACGTCGTTCCCATCGTGGTGTCGCCGACGTTCTCGGCATGGGCTTTGATATCGACAGGCCTATCGAAATCCGTACGACGGAACACGATGCCCGTGTCGGGCGAGGCGGGCCGCAAGGTCATCAAGACCTTTTTACCCGTATGCAAGCCCACCCCCGTGGCACGAATCGAATTTTTCAGCGTTCTTTGATTCAGCATGAAACTAGTGAACCGACCTTAAGTAAAACAGCGTCAAAGGTACCACAGGCCAGTCGTAAGCCTAAAATCCAAAATAGTTCAAACGGGCGCTCGCAAAGACCGAAAAAGCCTCGCGAGCGCCAAGCTGGAATGTCATCAATCAATCGCCGCGATCAATCCGCCTGTCGGCGCAGAAACGCCGGTATGTCCAGCAAATCCTCCGACTGCGCCTCCCCTCGATAGCCGTCCCCAACAGCGCGCTGCCGCTGCACCGTCGGCCGGTCCAACATGGCGTAGTCGGTGGGCGCCAGCGGCGATTTCTGGCGAATCACGCGCATGGTGGGCGGCGGCGCCAGGGCCGCTGCCGCCGGTTGCGGAGCCAGGGCCCGAACCACCGGCTTGCCGAGCCCCGTGGCGACCACGGTGACGCGGATCTGGTTGGCCATGTCCGGGTCGATGACGGTGCCCACGACCACGGTGGCGTCATCCGAAGCGAACTGCTTGATGACGTTGCCCACTTCCTGGAACTCGCCGATGGACAGGTCCATGCCCGCGGTGACGTTGACGAGAATGCCCTGCGCGCCGGCAAGATTGATGTCCTCGAGCAAGGGGCTCGAAATCGCCGCCTCGGCCGCTTCGCGCGCCCGGTCCTCGCCTGCCGCGGCGCCCGAACCCATCATGGCCATGCCGGTTTCCGACATGACGGTGCGTACGTCCGCAAAGTCGACGTTGATGAGGCCCGGCCGCGTGATGAGTTCGGCAATTCCCTGAACCGCGCCCTGCAGCACGGTATTCGCCGCCTTGAACGCGTCAAGAAGTGTCGTGCTGCTGCCAAGAACTGCCAAGAGCTTCTGGTTGGGAATAGTGATCAGGGAGTCCACGTACTTCGACAATTCCAGCATGCCCTGTTCGGCGACGCGCGAGCGCTTGTTGCCTTCCATCTCGAAAGGCTTGGTCACCACCGCGACCGTCAAAATGCCGAGTTCCTTCGCCACCTGCGCGACCACGGGAGCTGCGCCCGTGCCCGTGCCACCGCCCATGCCGGCGGTGATGAACAGCATGTCGCACCCTTCGATGAGTTCGATGATGCGATCGCGGTCCTCCATGGCCGCTTGGCGGCCCACTTCGGGATCGGCGCCTGCGCCTAAGCCCTTGGTGATGTTGCAGCCGATTTGCAGCGCGGTACGCACCTTGGAGTGCTTCAGCGCCTGCGCATCGGTGTTGATGCAAATGAATTCCACGCCCTCGAGGCCGGCGGAGACCATGTGCGAGACGGCGTTGCCGCCGCCGCCGCCCACGCCCAGCACCTTGATGACGGCGTTTTGACTGTAAGAGTCCATCAGTTCAAACATTCCAGTTCTCCTTCATTGATTTGATTTCAAAACATTCGGCTGGCGATCAAAAATTGCCCTGAAACCAGGCTTTCATTCGCTCGAAAATAGACTTCATGCCGCCCGACAACAGCGGCCCCTCGGTTCTTCGCACTTCCAAATTGTTCTTTGCGTAAAGCAGCAACCCGACGCCCGTGGCATGAATCGGATTGCTCACCACATCGACCAGTCCACTGACGTATTGCGGCACGCCCAGGCGCACCGGCATGTGAAACACTTCCTCGGCGAGTTCGATCGCCCCTTCCATCTTGGAACTGCCGCCGGTGAGCACGATGCCGGTGGCCACCGACTCCTCGAGGCCGGCGCGGCGCAGTTCGTCGCGCACGAGCGCGAATAATTCTTCGTAGCGCGGTTCGACGATCTCGGCCAGCGTCTGGCGCGCCAGGCGGCGCGGCGGCCGGTCGCCGACGCTCGGCACTTCGATGGTCTCATCGGGGTTGGCGAGCTGCGACAGCGCGCAGGCGTACTTGATCTTGATGTCCTCGGCGTACTGCGTCGGCGTGCGCATGGACACCGCGATGTCGTTCGTGACCTGATCGCCCGCAATCGGAATCACCGCCGTATGGCGAATCGCGCCGCCGCCGAACACCGCGATGTCCGTGGTGCCGCCGCCGATGTCGACCACGCACACCCCCAGGTCCTTCTCATCCTCGGTGAGCACGGCATAGCTCGACGCGAGCTGCTCGAGCACGATGTCGTCGACCGCGAGGCCGCAGCGTTGCACGCACTTGACGATGTTCTGCGCCGCGCTATCCGCGCCGGTGACGATGTGCACCTTCGCCTCGAGTCGCACGCCCGACATGCCGATGGGATCGCGTATGCCTTCCTGCGTGTCGATGATGTATTCCTGCGGCAAGACGTGCAGGATTTTCTGGTCGGCGGGAATGGCGACTGCCTTGGCGGCGTCGATCACTCGCTCGACATCGCCCTGCACCACTTCTTTATCCTTGATGGCGACGATGCCGTGCGAGTTGAGGCTGCGCACGTGGCTGCCGGCGATGCCCGCATACACCGAGTGGATTTCGCAGCCGGCCATGAGTTCCGCTTCCTCGACCGCGCGCTGAATCGATTGCACGGTGGACTCGATGTTGACCACCACGCCCTTCTTCAGGCCGCGCGACGGATGACTGCCGATGCCGATGATCTCGAGCGCCCCGTCGGCTTTGATTTCGCCCACGATCGCCACCACCTTGCTCGTGCCGATGTCGAGGCCTACCACTAAATTGCGATCAGAGCGCTTTGCCATGTCTTTTCAGGAATCCCGTGCCGATGCCGGCGCTTGCGAGTTGCGCCAGCCGATGGCGAAGCCGTTGGAGTAGCGCATGTCCACATAGGTGATGTCGTTCAAGCGATGCGCGATCACTTGCGAGGCCGTGCGGATGAACCGGTCGAGCCGTTCGTCGACGTCGCGCCGTCCGAGCCGCACCGTCACACCGCTATCCAAATCCATTTCCCACGCGCCGCGCTCATCGAGGCGCAGCGCGGCGATGCGCATGCCCGCCTCGAGCATCCGGCCCTGCGTCGACAGATACCGCTGGGCGACCAGAGATTCCGTGCCCTCGGGACCGGAGAGGCGCGGCAGCTCCGCAGGCACGTGCGTCGCTTGCCTGACGAACAGCTCTCCGCGCGTGTTGAGCAGGCCGGATTCGTTCCAGCGCGCCGCCGCGGTCTCTTCGAACACCGTGACGTGCAAGCTGTTCGGGAAGCTTCGCGACACCCTTGCGTGGTCCACCCAAGACACCGACTCGATCGCGCGCTGAATCCGATCGAGGTCCGCCGACATGAAGCCGGCCTTGGTGAAGGGCGCGACCGCCTTCTCGATTTGCCCGGGCGACACCCGTTGAAAGGCGCCGTCCATGGAAATCACGCGGATCGGCCGGTCGAGCGCCCAGGTAAGGGCACCCAGAGCGCCGACGATGAGCAGCAGCAGCGCCGTGCGGCGCGCGTACAGGCGCCATTCTCGGATGAACTTGGGCCATTGGCGCGGCGGCTTGTCGGGCAGCGCGCGCTTCTTGTAGCGATTACGGCGGGTGAGCCATTGCAGATTCATTGGCGGGTACTCGCGAATAGGCGTTGCACGTTGATGGGCGGGGACATCATGGTTTTCTCTGTCTCGCGAAACTCGTTTCCAACACCCGCCACACCAGCTCTTCGAAATCCATTCCCGCCTGGCGCGCGGCCATGGGCACCAAGCTGTGATCGGTCATGCCGGGCGTGGTGTTGATCTCGATGAAATAAAACTTGTTGGTGATGCTGTCGCGCATGAAATCCACGCGGCCCCAGCCGAAGCAGTCGGTGACTTGAAAGGCGGCGAGCGCCGCCGCCTGCAGCTCGGCCTCGGCCGCGGCGGTGAGGCCGCTCGGGCAGTGGTACTGCGTATCGTTGCGGAAATACTTCGCCTGGTAATCGTAGAACTCGGTGGCCGGCTGAATGCGAATGGACGGCAGCGCTTGCGCCTGCAGCACGCCGACCGTGTATTCGTCGCCCGAGATGAAGCGCTCGGCGAATACGATGGGATCGACCGCGCTCGCTTCCGTGTAGGCGGGTTGAAATTCTGCGGCCGTCTTGACCTTGGTGATGCCGACGCTCGAGCCCTGCGAGGCGGGCTTGACCATCAGCGGCAGGCCCACGGAGGCCAGCGCGCCGGCTAGATCGGCCGGGCTCGATAACACCGCATATTCGGGCGCGGCGTACCCTGCGCCCACGACCACGCGCTTGGTCTTGAGTTTGTCCATGGTGAGCGCCGAGGCGAGCACGCCGCTGCCGGTGTAGGGGATGCCCAACCACTCGAGCGCCCCTTGCATCACACCGTCCTCGCCCCCCGGCCCGTGCAGCGCAATCCACGCCCGATGGAATTTTTCGCTCGCGAGCTTTTGCACCGGTACATCGCGGGGATCGAAGGGATGCGCGTCCACGCCGCGCCGCTTGAGGGCGGCGAGCACGGCATTGCCGCTCAGCAAGGAAATCTCGCGCTCGGATGAATCGCCGCCCAACAGCACGGCTACCTTGCCGAACTCCGAGGCGGCTGCTGCGCGGCGGGCGGCGGCTTGCGTGAGCAGGCTCATGCCGGGACCCCGACGATACGCACTTCGGTCTTGAGTTCGATGTGGTGGACTTCTGCGACGGTTCGCTGCACGTGCACGATCAAAGCCTCGATGTCGGCGGCGCGCGCCGCGCCGTGGTTGATGATGAAATTGGCATGCTTCTCGGACACCGAGGCATCGCCGATGCGAAACCCCTTGAGGCCCGACTTCTCGATGAGGCGCCCCGCATGCTCGCCGGGTGGATTGGTGAACACCGAGCCGCAGCTCCATTCACCGATGGGCTGGGTTGCCTTGCGCCGCTCGAGCAGCTCGCGAATCGCCGCATCGTTGACGGCGGGCCGGCGCTCGAATTCCAGGCGCGCGGCGATGAACCACTCGTCCGCGGGCCCGCGCACCTGGCGGTACGAAATCTCGTAGTCGGAGTACGGACGGGTGCGCCGCATGCCGTGCCGGTCGAGCACGTCGACCTCGATCACGTGCCGCCACGTTTCGCCGTCCCAGGCGCCGGCATTCATCGCCAGCGCGCCGCCGAGAGTTCCCGGTATGCCCGCAAAGAATTCCGCCGGTCCCAGGCCCCACTTCACGCACTGCTTAGCGAGCCGCGCGCAAGGGACGCCGGCCTGTGCGTGGATGCGCGTCGCGCTCACGCGCTCGAGCGTTCCCAAGGTGCCGTTCATGGAGATCACGGCGCCGCGCACGCCGCCATCGCGGACCAAGAGATTGCTGCCGAGTCCGATCCATAGCGTCTGGGCGTCGGCCGGAAGCTGCCTCAAGAACGAGGATAGATCCGTGACATCGCGGGGCGTGAAAAACACATCCGCGGGTCCGCCGGCATGCCACGAGGTGTATTTGGACATGGGCGCGTCGAACGCCACCCGCGCGCTGAATTCCTGTGGGATTTGCGCCGCGCGCAGCTGCAAGGTGCCGCTCATACGGCAGCTCCCGCCGCGAAGCGGCTTTTGAGTTCTTGCGCGACCGCGCCGATGTTGCCGGCGCCCATGGTGAGCACCACGTCGCCGTCATGCAGTACGCTGCGCAGCGAGTCGGCCAGATCGTCGACGCGCTCGACGAACACCGGTTCCATCACCCCGCGCGAGCGTACCGCGCGGCAAATGGCGCGGCCATCGGCGCCTGCGATGGGCGTTTCGCCGGCCGCATACACTTCGGTCACCAGCAGCACGTCGCAGGCGCTCAAGCTGCGGCCGAAATCGTCCAACAGATCCCGCGTCCGCGTGTAGCGATGCGGTTGGAACGCCAGCACCAGCCGGCGCGACGGCCAGCCCTGGCGCACGGCATCGATGGTGGCCGCCACTTCGGTGGGGTGATGGCCATAGTCGTCCACCAGCAGCGCGCGCCCGCCCGCCCACCGGATCTCGCCGAGCTGTTGCAGGCGCCGGTCGATGCCCTGGAAATTGGCCAGCGCTTTGTGAATGGCGGCATCCGCGATCCCGAGTTCGCTGGCCACCGCCACCGCCGCCAGGGAATTCAACACATTGTGCCGGCCGGGCAGGTTGATCGTGAGCTTGAGCGGTTCGTGCCCCGCACGCAGCGCCTCGTAATGCGACTGCAGCCCGTCGCGTACCACATTGACCGCACGAATATCCACGCCCTCGCCGAACCCGTAGGTCACCACCGGCCGGCCCACGGCCTCGAGAATGCTCTGCACATTTTCATCGTCCGCGCACAGCACCGCGAGCCCGTAGAACGGCAGGTTATGCAGAAAATCCACGAAGCTCTGCTTGAGCCGTGCAAAATCGCCGTCGTGCGTGGCGAGGTGGTCGTTGTCGATGTTGGTGACGATGGCGATCATGGGCTGCAGGTGCATGAAGGACGCGTCGCTCTCGTCGGCCTCGGCGACCAGATATCGGCCCGCGCCCAGGCGCGCATTGCTGTCCGCGCTCTTGAGCCGTCCGCCGATGACGAAAGTGGGATCGAGGCCGCCCTCGGCCAAGGTGCTCGCGACCAGACTCGTGGTCGTGGTCTTGCCGTGCGTGCCGGCGACCGCCACCGAATAGCGGAAGCGCATCAGCTCGCCCAGCATTTCCGCGCGCGGCACCACCGGCAGGCGCTTTGCCAGCGCCGCCGCGACCTCGGGGTTGGTGCGGTTGACGGCGCTCGACACCACCACCACGTCGGCCTTGCCCAGATGCTCGGCCGCATGGCCGATGAAAATCTTCGCGCCCAAACGCGCCAGACGCTGGGTCACCGAATTGGCTTTCAGATCGGAGCCCTGCACGTCATAGCCCAAGTTCAGCAACACTTCCGCGATGCCGCCCATGCCGCTGCCGCCGATGCCGACCAGGTGGATGCTGTGAATGCGGCGCATGCGATCGTTCATGCTGTTGCTCAAGCTCTGGTTCAAGCGATCGCTCATGCCGCCGCTCCGGCCGCCAGACAGCTATCCGCGACTTGTTCCGCGGCGTCGATGACTCGCGCGCGGCGCGCGGCGTTGGCCATTTTCAGCATGCGCTCGCGGTCGGCCGTGAGCTCCGCGATGCAGGCACTCAAGCTATCCGCCGTCATATCGCGCTCTTGCAGCACGCATCCGGCACCGATGTGCACCATGGTTTCGGCGTTCTTGGTCTGATGATCGTCCGTGGCCACCGGCAACGGCACCAGCAGCGCGCCCAAGCCCGCCGCCTGCAACTCGGCGATGGTCATGGCGCCGGCACGGCATACTGCGACATCGGCCCACGCGTAGGCGGCGGCCATGTCCTCGATGAAGGGCGTGACGTCCGCCTCGACCTGCGCTGCTTGGTAGGCAGCCCGCGCGGCGTCGATGCCGCGCTCGCCCGCCTGATGCCGCACCTGCGGCCGGCGTTCGGGGTCCAAGCGCGCCAGCGCCAGCGGCACCATGGCGTTCAAACGCTGCGCTCCCTGGCTGCCGCCGAACACCAGCAATCGGGCGCGGCCTGCCCGGCCCGCGAACCTCACCGCCGGCTCTTGAACGCCGGCAATATCCGCGCGCACCGGGTTGCCGACGAATCGCGCGCTAAAGCTTTTGTCGAAGCTGCCGGGAAAACCTTGCAATACCTGGCTGGCGATGCGCGCCAGCCAGCGATTGGTCAAACCGGGTATGGCGTTCTGTTCATGGATCAGGAGCGGAATGCGCAGCAGCCAGGCGGCAATGCCGCCGGGACCGCTCACATAGCCTCCCGCGCCCAGCACCGCGCGCGGCCGCACGCGACGCAGTACCGCCATGGCCTGCAGCACGGCATTGACGATGGCCAGCGGCGCCTTCGCCCAAGCCGCGAGACCCTTGCCGCGAATTCCCTTGACCCGAACCCACTCGATCGGAAATCCATTCGCCGGCACCAGCCGCGATTCCATGCTGGCGGGCACACCCAACCACACCACCGCCACGCCGCGATCGCGCAACACCTTCGCCACGGCGAGCGCGGGGAAGACATGTCCGCCGGTGCCGCCGGCCATGATGAGAACGGGTGGGCCGCGAGTCTCGGTGGGTGAAGTCGCGCCATGGCGGGTCGCTGCGGACATCATCGGGCGCCTCCCGGCATGCGCATCACGGCCGAGCGCGAGGTGCACTTGACTTCGTGATGGATGCGCAGCAGCACACCCAGCCATCCCAGACTGACTATCAGGCTGCTGCGGCCGTAGCTGAGCAGCGGCAGGGTCAGTCCCTTGGTGGGCAACACGCCCATGTTGACGCCGATGTTGACCATGGCCTGCAGGCCCAGCCACATGCCGAACGCCAGTGCCAGATACGACTGGAATTTGAGCCCGGCCTGGGAGGCCATGCGCGAAATGAGAATGGCGCGCCACACCAGAGCGACGAACAAGCCGATCACGCCGATGACGCCGACCAGGCCCAATTCCTCGGCCAGCACCGCGAACACGAAATCCGTGTGCGCCTCCGGTAGATAAAAGAGTTTTTGAATGCTGCTGCCGAGGCCCACGCCGAACCAGCCGCCGCGGCCGATCGCGATCAGCGACTGAGTCAACTGGAAGCCGCCGTTGAACGGATCGTCCCACGGGTGCAGGAACACGGTGAGCCGCTTCAGACGATAGGCCGAGGTCAGCGCCAGCACCGCAAAGGCGGCGCCGACCAGCAACACCAGCGACAGCACGTAGCGCAGCCGCGCCCCGGCGACGAACAGCACCGCAAAGCCGGTGGCGAACAGCACCGTGGCCGCGCCAAAGTCCGGTTCCGACAACAGCAGCACGCCCGCGATCGCCAACAGTCCCACCGGCTTGAGAAGGCCGGCGAAGGTCTGTTCGAGTTCTGCGCGCTTGCGCACGCAGTAGCTGCACACCCAGATCAGCACCAGCACCTTGGCGAGTTCCGAGACCTGGAAATTCATGGGTCCGATGCGCATCCAGCGGCGGGCGCCATTGATCTTGGCGCCGAGTCCCGGAATGAGTACCAGCAGCAGCAGCGACAGGCCCAAGAGCAGCAGTGCGAGACTGTGTTTTTCCCACAGGTCGACCGGCACGCGCGTAACGGCCCAGGCCACCAACACGCCGCACAGACCGAACGCGAACTGCCGTTCCAAGAAATAGAAGGGATCGCCCAAATTTTTCGCGGCCACCGACATGGACGCGGAGGTGACCATCACCAGCCCCATCAGCAGCAAGGCGGCCACCAACCCCAGGGTGATGGTGTCCCAGGCGAACGGCATTCGCTCCCGCGCCCGCACGCCGTAACCCATGGTGGTTGCGTTCATGAGGATTGCCCCGCGAGTGCGCACACCGCCGCGGCGAACACGTCGCCGCGATGGCCGTAGTCGCGAAACATGTCGAGGCTGGCGCATGCCGGCGACAGCAGCACGGTATCCTTGGGCTGCGCCGCGCGCGCGGCGGCCGCCACGGCCTCTTCCATCGACGCCGCGTGTTCCGTGGTGCACACGCGCGCGAGCGCCTGCTCGATGGCGCGCGCGTCCGCGCCGATCAACACCACGTGCCTGACCTTGTCCCTGAATGCCGCCGCCAGCGGCGCAAAGTCCTGTCCCTTGGCCTGGCCGCCGGCGATCATCACCAGCGGCCCCTGCAGGCCCTCGACCGCGGCAATGGTGGCGCCCACATTGGTGCCCTTCGAGTCGTCCACGTAGCGCACGCCCGCAACGTCGGCGATCCACTGCGAACGGTGCGGCAATCCCGGAAAGGCTTCGAGGGCATCCTGCATCGCCTTCAGCGGCAATCCCACCGCATCGCCCAGCGCGAGGGCCGCAAGCGCGTTGGCCGCATTGTGCAGGCCGGAGATTTTCAGGCGCTCGACATCGAGTACAGCCTCGCCGTTGCGCGCCAACAGCGTTCGCGTTCCGGTGCGCAACAACGAATAGTCGGCATCGGCACGCTGCGTCGAAAATGTCTTGGTCGTGGGCCCGGCCAAACCGCGGCCGGCCACCGCACGCATCGCCGCAACGCGGGCATCGTCGGCGTTGAGCACCACCGTGGCCGCGCGCGCAAAAATCCGCGCCTTGGCGCGCGCGTAGGCGTCGACCGAGGCGTAGCGGTCCAGGTGATCCGCGCTCACGTTGAGCACCACCGCGGCCGTAAGATCGAGCGACGACGTCGTTTCCAACTGGAAGCTCGACAATTCGAGTACATAGAGATCCGGAACCGGCTGCTCCAACAGGTCCAGTACCGGAACGCCGAGATTGCCGCCGGCGAGGACGCGGCGCCCGGCGGCGCTCGCCATGCGGGCGACCAGGCTGGTCACCGTGCTCTTGCCGTTGGTGCCGGTGATACCGATGACCGGTGCGCGCACCGCCCGCGCGAACAGCTCCACATCGCCGAGTACTTCGATGCCGCGGGCGCGCGCCGCTTTCGCGATGGGCTCCTCGAGCGACACGCCGGGCGACATCAACACCTGCGACGCACCGTCGAGCAGCGATAAATCGAAGCCGCCCAAGCGAATGTCGAGCGTCTGCGCCAGGGCCCCGAGTTCCGCAAGTCCCGGCGGCGTGCGGCGCGAATCGGTCGCGGACGCGGCGATCGCGTGCCGCGCGAGGTAGCGCAAACACGATGCGCCCGTCTTGCCGAGACCGACCACGACGCTTGCCATCAGCGTATCTTCAGGGTCGCGAGACCCGCCAAGACGAGCACGAAACTGATGATCCAGAAACGCACGATGACCTTGGGCTCGGCCCAGCCCTTGAGTTCGAAATGATGATGCAGCGGCGCCATGCGGAAGATGCGCTTGCCCGTGAGCTTGAACGACGCCACCTGCATGATCACCGACACCGTCTCGAGCACGAACACCCCGCCCATCACGAATAGGACGATTTCCTGGCGCACGATCACCGCGATGGTCCCGAGCGCCGCGCCGATGGCGAGCGCGCCGACATCGCCCATGAAGACTTCCGCCGGATAGGCGTTGAACCACAGGAATCCGAGACCCGCGCCCGTCAGTGTGGTGCAGAAGATCAACAACTCGCCCACGCCGTTGATGTAGGGAATCTGCAGGTAGGTTGCGAACTTGATGTTGCCGGTGGTGTAGGCAAAGATGCCGAGCGCCGTCGCCACCATGACCGAGGGCATGATGGCGAGCCCATCGAGACCGTCGGTGAGGTTCACGGCGTTGCTGGTGCCGACGATGACGAAATAGGCGTACGCGACGAACCCGACGGTGGTCATGGGCACCGCCACGGTCTTGAAGAACGGCACGTACAGCGTGGTCTCAGCCGCCGTCTGATGCAGGCTATGCAAGGTGAACGCCGTGATCAGCGCCACCACCGACTGCGCCAGGTATTTATAGCGCGCGGCCAATCCCTTGGAATTGCCGACCACCAGTTTCAGGTAGTCATCGTAAAAACCGATGGCGCCGAAACCCAAGGTGGTGGCGAGCAGTATCCAGACGAAGCGGCTCGACAGGTCCGCCCACAGCAGCGTGCCGATCACCATGGCCACCAAGATCAGCCCCCCGCCCATCGTCGGCGTGCCGGACTTCTGGAGGTGCGTCTGCGGGCCATCGGTGCGCACCCGCTGGCCGATCTGATACCGCGTCAAGGTTGCGATCATGCGCGGACCGATGAACAGCGCCATCGCGAGCGTGGTCATCGCCGCGAGAATGCCGCGCAGCGTCAGATACTGAAAGACATGGAAGCCGGAGTAGAACTTGGCGAGATATTCGGTGAGATAGAGCAGCATGCGCGTCAGCCCGTTCCCGTGAGCGCTTGCACCACGCGCTCCAGCCGATTGACGCGCGAGCCCTTGATGAGCACCGTCACACCGGACGACAGCTCGGCCTGCAGGCGTCGAATCAACGAATCGATGTCGGCAAACCATTCCCCGCCCGCGCCGAAAGTCTCGACCGCACGGGAGCTCTGCTCCCCCATGGCGAACACGCGCTGCACGCCGCAAGCGCGCGCATAACTGCCCATATGGGCGTGGCTGTCCGAGGTGTGCTCGCCCAGCTCGGCCATGTCCGCGAGCACCAGCCAGGTGGGGCCCGACAGCGTACGCAGCACCTCGAGACCGGCGCGCACCGAACTCGGATTCGCGTTGTAGGAGTCGTCGATGATCCAGCTGCCGCGTGCGCCGGCCTTCAATTGCAACCGGCCCGCCACGGGTCGGAAATCCGCGAGCCCCGAGGCGATGTCCTGAAGCGACGCGCCCGCTGCGCTCGCCGCGGCCGCCGCGGCCAGTGCGTTCGAGATATTGTGCGCACCGCCCGCCTTCAGCAGGATCTGCATCTCGCCGAGCGGACATACCAGGGTGAACCGAGTCGCGAATCCGCCGCGCTCGATGGTCTGCTCGGTGTCCTTGGCGGTGAAATCCGCGGGGCGGCCAACCGCGGCGCTGCCATCCGCGGCGGCATGCACGCCGAACGTCACGACGCGCCGCGCGCTCGCGACGCTGCGCCAGTAACCGGCGTACGGATCATCGGCATTGATGATGGCGGTCGCCTCCGGCTCGAGGCACGCCACCATTTCACCCTCGCCCTTGGCCACGCCGTCCAGGTCGCCGAATCCCTCGAGATGTTCCGCACCGGCATTGGTGATGAGGCCGACGCTGGGCCGCGCCAGCTCGACCAGCTCCGCGACGTCGCCGATGCGGTTGGCACCCATCTCCACTACCGCGCTGCGATGCGCCGGCTCGAGGCGCATCAACGTCAGGGGCACGCCGATGTGATTGTTGAGATTGCCATGGGTCGCCATGCACGTTCCCATGCGCGACAAAATGGCCGCGGTCATTTCTTTCGCCGTGGTCTTGCCGTTGCTGCCCGCGACCGCGACGATGGGTATGTCGAAGTCCGCACGCCAGGCCTGCGCCAGCTGCTGCAGCGCGCGCAACGCGTCGGGCACGACGATTTGCGGCAGCGACACAGCCAAGCGGCGTTCCACCAAGGCGCCCACGGCACCACGCGCGACGGCGGCCGCGACGAAGTCCGCGCCGTCGAAGTTCGGACCGCGCAATGCGACGAACAGCGCGCCGGGTCCCAGGGTGCGGCTGTCGCTCGACACCACGCTGTAGCGAACATCGTCGCCGCTGAGCTCGCCGCCGAGCGGAGCGCCCAGCGCCTGCGCCGCGTCGCGTAGGGTGCGCTTCATCGCCGCTCCCGGATCATGCCGCGGCCCCGCTTCATGCCGCCGCCCCTAAAGAGCGCAGCGCTTCGCGCCGATCGCTGAAACTTCGCCGTACCTCGCCGTAGATTTGATAATCCTCGTGACCCTTGCCGGCGATCAACACCACGTCGCTGGGCGCGGCCTCGTTGAGCGCGGTCGCGATCGCTTCGCCGCGGTCGTGAATGACCCGCGGCGGGTGCTTCAGGATGCCGCCGGTGATGCCGCGGGTGATGCTCTGCGGACTCTCGGAGCGCGGATTGTCGTCGGTGACGATGATTTGGTCGGCCAGTTCGTCGGCGATGGCGCCCATCAAGGGACGCTTTCCCGGATCGCGATCGCCGCCGCAGCCGAACACACACCACAAAGCTCCGCGGCAATGCTCCCGCACGGCGCGCAGCGCCTTGGCGAGCGCATCCGGAGTGTGTGCGTAGTCGATCACCGCCATGGGTTTGCCGGACTCCTGGGATTCGATCACTTCCATGCGCCCCGGCGGCGCGGTGCACTCGCCGAGCGCCGCGGCGGCAGCGCCGAGGGACACGCCCAAACCCAACAGGCAGGCGAGGACGATCACGGCATTCTCCGCGTTGAAATGACCCAAGAGCTTCGTGGCCACGCGCTGCTCACCGAAGCTGCCGTCGAGCGTCAGCGAAATGCCATGCCAGTCGAGCACCACGTCGGCGGCATGCAGCGATCGATCGGCGAGCCAGCCCGAATCCCCCGCGCCCACCCACACCGCGGTGAGCGGCACGCGGCCGCTGTAGGAGCGTGCGAACTCGCGGCCGAAGGCATCGCCGATGTTGATGACGAGGTGCTGCAGACCGGTGAACGCGAACAAACGCGCCTTCGCGGCGCCATAGGCCTGCATGGACGTGTGGTAGTCCAGATGATCGCGGGTCAAATTGGTGAGCGCCGCGGAATGAAAGCGCACGCCGTCGACGCGCCCTTGATCGAGCGCATGCGACGACACTTCCATCGCGACGTCGCGCACACCCAGGGCGCGCAGCTTCGACAGCTGCCGGTGCACGCTCACCGCATCGGGCGTGGTATGGGTCGGAACCTCGAGTGCACCGATGCGCCCCCAACCGATGGTGCCGATGTAGGCCGCATCGGACTGCAGCCGCTTCAAGACTTGGGCAAGCAGGTACGCGCAGGTGGTCTTGCCATTGGTGCCGGTGATCCCGACGATGCGTAGATGCGATGAGGGCCAACCGAAGAACCGATCCGCGATCCGCCCGACCAATTGCCGCAGCCCAGCCACCGGTGCTGCGAATACCGCGCCGGTCAACGCAGGCGCCGGCACCTCCGCGCCGCTCGGGTCCCACAACACCACGCTGGCACCGCGCGCCGCCGCTTCCGCGGCAAATTTCAGTCCGTGGGACGTTTGGCCGCGTAGCGCAAAGAACAGGCTGCCTGCCTGCACTTCGCGGCTGTCGAGCGTGAGATCGTAAACACGCGCGTTATTTGCCGGCAGCGTCGCGATGCCGTCGAGCAGCCACGTGAGGGAAACGCCGGGCGCCACTACGCTCATTGCGTGTCGCTCGCTTGTACCAGCGTCGCCGCCGGCACGTTTTGCAGATCGTCCGGCGGCACGTCCATGAGACGCAGCGCGCCCGACATGACGTTCGCGAACACCGGCGCCGCCACCGTGCCGCCCTGGTGCAGATCGCCGCTCGGTTCGTCGATCACCACCACCGTGGCGATCTTCGGATGGGAGGCGGGCACGAGCCCGGCGAATACGGCCATGTACTTATCCGTCGAATAGCCGCCGGCGAACGACTTCCAGGCGGTGCCCGTTTTGCCCGACACGCGGTAGCCCACCACCGCGGCGCGCGTGGCGGTGCCGCCTTTCTCGATGACCTGCTCCATCAACTGCACCAGTTCATGCGCTACTTTGGGATCGAGCACCTGCTCGCCCGGCACCGGCCCCGAAACCCGCTCGAAGGACAGGGGCCGCTTGATCCCGCCCGCGCCGAGGGTGGCGTAGGCATGCGCCAGCTGCAGCGGCGTCACGGACAGGCCGTACCCGTGCGACAGAGTGGCAATACCGATGGGCCGCCAATGGGCATAACTCGACAGCATGCCCGCCGACTCGCCGGGATAACCGCTTCCCGTCACCTGACCCAGCCCCAGGCCCGTGAGCGTCTTCCAGATCTGTTCGGGCTTCAGCGACAGCGCGACCTTGGCGGTGCCCACGTTGCTGGACTTGGCGAGAATGGTGGCAAGGTCCACCGTGCCTAAGTTGGTTTCGTCCTCGAATACTTTCGTGCCGACCTTCAGAAAGCCCGGCGACGTGTCCACCACGCTGTCGACGCGATACTGTCCCGACGCCAGCGCCGCGGCCATGATGAAGGGCTTGATGCTGGAGCCGGGTTCGAAAATATCGGTGGCCGCGCGATTGCGGTACAGGCCGGGCTTCAGCTGCTCACGATCGTTGGGGTTGTACGAAGGCTGGTTCACCATCGCCAACACCTCGCCTGTGTCGACATCGATGACGATGACGGATCCTGCTTGCGCACGGTATTCCTGCATCGCCGCTTTCAGTTCCCGATAGGCGAGATACTGGATGCGCAGGTCGATGCTGGTGACCAGGTCGCGGCCCGGCCGCGGTGCGCGGATGCTCTCGACGTTTTCGACATAGCGGCCATACAGATCCTGAATGACGCGCTTCGCGCCGTCCTCGCCGTTCAGCAGCTGATCGAAGCACAGTTCAAGACCCTCTTGGCCCGTGTCATCGATGGTCGTGAAGCCGACCACGTGCCCCGCAACCTCGCCCGCCGGATAGTAGCGCCGGTATTCGCGCAATAGATTCACGCCCGGAATTCCCAGCGCCTTGATGTGCCCGGCCTGGTCCGGCGGCATGTGCCGCACCAGATACAGAAACTCGCGATCCAGATTGCTGGTGATGCGCCGCGCCAGGAACTGCGGATCCTGTTTCAGCGCCTTGGCAAGCTTCGGCAGCTGATCGATGTTGTCGTTGAGTTCCTGCGGGTTGACCCACACGCTGTCGACCGGCGTGCTGATGGCCAGCGGTTCGCCCGCGCGATCGGTAATGGCGCCGCGATGCGCCGCGATCTTGACCACGCGCATCGAGCGATCGTCGCCCTGCTTGGCGAGAAAGCCGTGGTCCAAGAGCTGCAGTTCGACCGCTCGCGCCGCGAGACCGAAGGCGCCCAGCACCACGAGCCCGAGCACCACGGACGAGCGCCAGCGATAGCTCTTCGCTTGCGCGTCGTATTCGCCGCACCGCGGCTTGACACTGGACCGCGACTTCACGGCCGCACGATCCGCACATCATGCGTTTGCGGCAGACTCATTTGCAGCTTGGCGCTCGCCACCCGCTCGACGAAGGCGTGCGAGGACCAGTAGCTTTGTTCGAGCTGCAGGCGGCCCCACTCCATCTCGAGCGAATCGCGCTCGGCATTGAGCTTTTCCAGATGCACGAACATGTTGCGCGCGTTGTGGCGGGCGTAGATCACCTGCATGGCCGAACCCAGCACGGCCAGCCAGAGGACGGGAAGAACGATGGGCATCAACTTGGCTATCTTCATGCGGCGAGCCCTTCACTCAAACGTTCGGCAACGCGCAGGCGCGCGCTGCGGGCGCGCGGATTACGCGCGGATTCCTCGGCATCGGCCTGGACCAGCTTCCCCACCAACCTGAGCTTCGGCGCCGCGTGCGCGGGCACGAACGGCAGTCCCGCATAAACGGGGTCGGTCGACGCATGCCGGCGCATGAACTGCTTCACGATGCGGTCTTCCAGCGAGTGAAAACTGATCACCGCGAGACGCCCGTGCGGCGCCAAGCGCTCGAACGCAGCGTTGAGCGCCGTTTCGAGTTCGTCGAGTTCGCCGTTGACGAATATGCGCAGCGCCTGAAAAACACGCGTCGCCGGATGTTTGTGCCGCTCGCGGCTGCGCGCCACCCGAGCGATCATCTCGGCGAGCTCGAGTGTGCGCTCGAAGGGTTTGGCCTCGCGGTCCGCGACGATGGCGCGCGCGATGCGCGGCGCAAGCCGCTCTTCGCCGAATTCGCGAAAGATGCGAATCAACTCGGCTTCCGACGCGCCGTTGACGACGTCGGCGGCGGTGAGGCCCACGCCCTTGCTCATGCGCATGTCGAGGGGGCCGTCCTGCATGAAGCTGAAGCCGCGCGAGGCATCATCGAGTTGCGGCGAGGACACGCCCAAATCGAACAGAATCCCGTCGAATTTCAGGCCGGATTCGACTTGGTCGGCGCATGCCGCGAGCGACGAGAAGGGCGCGAGAAATACCGTCACGCGCGGATCGGCGGCGAAGCTCTTCTTGGCTTCGGCGACGGCGACCGGATCGCGGTCGAGGCATACCAATCGACCATCTGCGACGAGCTTCTCCAATATGGCCCCTGCGTGTCCGCCTCGTCCAAAAGTGGTATCCAGGTAGACGCCACTCGCCTGTATGTTCAACGCTGCCAGTACTTGTGGTAACAGTACCGGCGTGTGCTCCAGCGCCGTATCACTCATCGCGTATCGCTACAGCGACAGCGTTTCAAGATCGGTGGGCAGCGTGCCGGCGTTGCCGTCGCTCGCCAGCCACTCATCGCGACGTTCATTCCATCGCGCTTCGTCCCACAATTCGAACCTCACTCCCTGTCCGATCAACATCGCGTCGCGTGTCAGAAGACCAAATTCGCGCAAATTCGGCGGCAGCAGGATGCGGCCGTGTCCGTCGAGTTCCAGGTCGGTCGCATGCCCCACCATCAGGCGCTGCAACTGCCGTGCCTGCGCGTTGAACGCCGGCAACCGCATCAATTTGCGCTCAACCTCTTCCCAGTCGGGTAAGGGATAAATTTGCAGGCACTGATCCTTGTCGACCGTGACCACCAATTTCCCACCGCAACGTTCCTGCAGCCGCTCTCGATACCGGGTGGGCATCACCATCCGGCCTTTTGCATCGAGAGTTAGTTTGTTGGCGCCCCTGAACATCGCTGGATTGGGTCCGAAAACCCATTCCCTCCCACAATTTCCCACCGGGCACCACTATATGGACCGCAGCGCCGCACTGTCAACGCCTTAAGTTAAAAATAACTTGGGACAACAGTGACTTAGGTCACAGTTCGGTCGCCATCCAGAAGCTTCAGGCGCGACTCTGTTTTTAATCAATCTGTTAGCGCTTGTTTAGAAAGCCGGCCGCATGAGTCGCGCCCCGCGAGCTTTGCGCGTGCTCTTGTTTCACGCTCGCGAAGCGAGCGCCTCCAGGTCGGGGGTGTCTTGCACCCCCGTTAATAGGGCGCGTCAGCGCTTGCCGAGTCGGGGTCGCTTCGACCCCGTAATAGGGCGAGTCAGCGCTAAGAAGGAGTCGGCCGTTAAGCCGGGTTCTGTCGTGGGCAGTCATTCCTCTGGGATGCGCGTCGCCGCGCACCTCTAGCGACCTACCCGGAAGCCTATGTGTGGGCCACACACTGCGGCCAAAAGCACCGCTTGCTTCCCTATTTGGTCTTGCTTCAGGTGGGGTTTGCCGTGCCGCTGATGTTGCCACCAGCGCGGTGCGCTCTTACCGCACCATTTCACCCTTACCGGCACCGCTTGCGCGGCACTTAGGCGGTATCTTTCTGTTGCACTTTCCGTAGGCTCGCGCCTCCCAGGCGTTACCTGGCACCGTGCCCTGTGAAGCCCGGACTTTCCTCCACCCGTGCGAGCTTGCGCTTGCAAGAGCAGCGACTGCCTGGCCGACTCCGGCGTGCACCATACGCAGGTATGGGGCCGAATGCGAGCGCCGCCATCAATCCTCGCGTCAGCGCTGCTTTTTCTTCACGCGCAGCGCCTGCCGGTCGGCGTCGCTTCGACGCCGTTAAGTCGCGCGTTAGCGCTTCAGAAGCAAGGCCCGCTTGTACACCTCGTTGTCCCGCACCTGCGCGATTTTCGCAGCCAGGTGCGCCGCTTGTTTCAACGGCAGTTCCGCGAGCAGTATCGTGAGCACCCGGTCGAGCGCGCCGCCATGGCCGTCGGCGCCGCTCCCGCCGGTCTCAATCTCCGAGGGCGCACCGCCCACCAGCAACACGATTTCTCCGCGTATGAAATCGCCATCCGCGGCGGCGCGCGCCGCCAATTCGCTTAAAGTGCCGCGATACGTGGTCTCGTAAAGCTTGGTGATTTCGCGTGCCACCGTCGCGGGGCGTGCGGCGCCGAATGCGGCCGCGCAGTCCTCCAGCGTTTCGACCACGCGATGCGGCGATTCATAGAACACCAAGGTCCGCGGTTCGGCTTTGAGCTGATCCAACCGTGCACGGCGCGCGCTGCCCCGCGCCGGCAGGAATCCTTCGAAGCAAAACCGATCCGTTGGCAGCCCCCCAATCGAGAGCGCCGCCACCGCCGCGCAAGGCCCCGGAACTGCCACCACCTCGATGCCGGCCGCTGCCGCCGCGCGCACCAAGTCGAACCCCGGATCGCTGATGGCCGGCGTTCCCGCGTCGCTCACCAATGCGATGGACGCCCCGCCCTGCATGCGCGCGATCAAATCCGGAGCACGCTGCTGCTCATTGTGATCGTGCAGCGACACCAACGGCGTCTTGACGCCAAAGGCCTTTAGCAAGCTGCCCGTATGCCGCGTGTCCTCAGCCGCAATCAAGCTGCAACTCTCGAGCGTCGCGCGCGCCCGAGGGCTCAAATCCCCCAAATTGCCGATCGGTGTCGCAACCACGTAGAGGCGCCCTGCAATCGCAATACTCACTATAATCGCCGCCTGTCTTCAAGGTTCGAGGTACGAGAGGGTATGGCAGTGATCTCCCGACGTCCACGGCGGTGGTTCTTCACGATATTGGCGATTTCGCTCATCGCGGCGGCTTGCAGCCTGGTGAAGCCCGTCGAGACTCCGGTCGACAAGGAAGCCCGGGCCCGGACGTTGGCGAGCCAAGGCAACCATGCCGATGCCGCGCGCGCCTATGCGGAGCTTGCGGCCGAAGCGCCCGCCGATCATGACAATTATGAGCTGTTGAGCGCGGAGGAGTGGGTTGCCGCGGGTAATGTGGCACCGGCCAAGCAAGCGCTGGCGGCGGTGTCGGCCGAAGCGCGCACCAAATCTGCCGCTTCGTTCGCACTCGTTGCCGCGGAGATCGCCTTGGCCGAGAACGACGGCGTAGGCGCCATCCGCGAACTGGATTCAATCCCCGTGCCGGCCGCCGCCGACCTCGCGCAGAATTATTGGTATATCCGCGGGATGAGCTCATTCCTCACCGGACACCCGGTGGAAGGCACGCGCGCCTTCATCGAACGCGAACGCTACCTGACCGACACCAATGCGCTGCGCGCCAGCCGCGAAGAACTGTTCAACAAGATCCGTAGCGCCGCCGAACGCGGGGTGTCGCTGAAACCACCGGCGAAGTCCGATCCCGTGCTCGCCGGCTGGCTGCAATTGGGGCCGGTGGCAGTCGAACTGCAGCGCGATCCCATGCACGCACCGGCCGCCCTCGAGAATTGGCGTCGGCTGTATCCGCAGCATCCGGCGAATCAGAGCGTGCTCGCCCTCGCGCAGAGCCAAATTGCCGTCGCCACGGAGTTTCCCGACCAGATCGCGTTGCTGCTGCCGTTGTCGGGCCGCGCTGAAGCCGTCGGGGTGGCGGTGCGCGATGGTTTCATCGCCGGGTATCTCGAACAACAGCCTAGCGCGCGCCCGCGCTTGAGGATCTACGACGTTGCCGCGGAATCCGTTGCCGCCGCTTATCAGGCCGCCGTCCAAGACGGCGCCGGCTTCGTGGTGGGCCCGCTCACCAAGGAGGATGTCGCCGCCATCGCACCCTTGAGCGCCGGCCGCACGCCGGTGCTGGCGCTGAATTTTCTCTCCGATTCGATCACTGCCCCACACACTTTTTATCAGTTTGCGCTATTGCCGGAGGATGAAGCTCGCATCGTCGCGCGGCGCTTGGTGGCCGACGGCAAGCTCAAGGGCGTGGCGATTCTTCCCGCCGGCGAGTGGGGCACGCGTGTCGGTGCGGCGTTCGCGGATGAACTGACGCAGCTTGGCGGAAGCGTGCTCGACAGCGGCCGCTATGACACGGGCCGGGCCGATTTCTCGGACGTCATCAAGCAAACTTTGCAAATACACGCCGTCAAAGGCGAGCCCACCACCCATCGCGGCGACGCCGCCTTCGTCTTCGTCGCCGGCACTCCGAGTACCGAGCGCCTGCTGGTGTCGCAGCTCAAGTTCCACTATGCCGGGGACGTCCCGGCGTATTCCACGTCGGATAGTTTCGAACCCGACCCAAGCGCCAATAGCGATCTGGACGGCCTGTTCTTTCCCGACATGCCGTGGATGGTGTCGGCCGATCCCGTGACCGGTCGGATCCGCGATGCAGTTCGCGACGCGTGGCCGGCGCGCGCCGCTCGGCGCGATCGCCTATATGCGTTCGGCTTCGATGCGTATCGGCTCGTTCCGGCGCTGCGCTCGAACAGCTTGAGCGGGTCCAACCAGATTGCCGGCGTCACCGGTAAATTGCGATTGGACGATCACAACCGAATTCGCCGTGAGCTGGATTGGGCGCAGATGAAGAATGGAGTGCCAGTGGGGTTGTAGCGAAATGTGAGACGGTGGTCACGCGCCTCGCTCGCACGCCATTTCGGCATGATTGCGACAGCTACGGGCAGCGACCGCGGCGCCCACCCTGAGGCACTCTGCGGCGATGGCTTCAGATGTGCGCAAGGTCCGTTTGAGATCCCAAAATGTGATCTCAAACCTCCAACGCGGCGCGGCGGCCGAAGCGCTCGCCGCCGACTACTTGCAGACCCAAGGGCTGTCGGTGATTGCCCGCAACTTGCGCTGCAGGGCCGGCGAGCTCGATCTCGTCTGCCTGGACGGCGACGTGCTCGTTATCGTGGAAGTGCGTCAACGCGGTCGAGCCGACTTCGGCGGCGCCGCGGCCTCGGTGACGCGGCGAAAACAGCGCAAGCTCGTTCGCGCCACGCAATTCCATTGGCAGCGTCAGCGGGAATGGCGCGAGAGGCTGCTGCGTTTCGACGTGATCGCCCTGCAGGGCGGCCCGAACGGCACATCGGAAATCGCATGGATCAAAGACGCCTTCCGTGCGGCTTGACCCGGTGCCGGCGCGCCTGGCCCGCGGCGGCGTTATTTGACCACTTGGAGCTTCGGCCGCTTGGACGGGGTGGGGGTCGGGCTACCGGTGGTGGGCGCGGCCGGCGGTCCATCGGTGGGATCGGGGTCGGCGTCGCCCTCGGGGAAAATCATGCCCTGACCGGTCTCGCGCGCGTAGATGCCAAGAATGGCTCGCACGGGGACGAGAACCGCGAAACCCACGCCGCCGAAACGGGCCTCGAAGCTGACGAAATCGTTGCCCAGCTTCAACATCTGCGTCGCGGAGAAACTGACGTTCAAGACGATTTTACCGTCCTTCACGTACTGGCGCGGCACCGTCACCCCTTCCGCTGCGGCGTCCACGACGATATGCGGCGTCTCGCCGCTATCGGTGATCCACTCGTGAAGGGCACGGAGCAGATAGGGGCGGCGCGGTTTCAATGGCGCATTCCCCGTTCGGCCTCGGACAAACAAGAACGAAAAGTCGAGCGTGCGAAGATCGAGTTCATGTACTTCACGATCGGTTGTGCTTGTACAGGCAGCTCTATACCGTAGGACGGCAACCGCCACAAGATCGGCGCGATGCTGGCATCGACCAGCGAAAACTCGTCGCTCAAGAAAAAAGGCTTCGCCTTGAACACCTCGGCGCTGGCGCAAATGGCCTCGCCCAACACCTTGCGGCTGTGCTCCGCGGTCTTCGAGAGCGCACCCAGCTGGATATCCTGCGCCAAGGCATACCAGTCCCGCTCGACGCGGTACAGGGCCACGCGAAACTGCGCCCGGGTCACCGGATCGATGGGCATCAACGGCGGATGCGGGAAGCGCTCGTCCAGGTACTCGATGATGACCCGCGAGTCATAGAGCACCAAGTCTCGATCCACGAGCGTCGGCACGCTGTGATAGGGATTGAGATCGAGCAGGTCCTCCGGCAGCTTGTGCAGATCGACGTTGACCAATTCGATGGAAATGCCCTTCTCGGCAAGCACCAAGCGCGCCCGATGACTCCAAGGGTCAGCCGGCGCGGAAAACAGAGTCATCACCGAGCGACGTGCCAAACGCGATCTCCTAGGACCTTGCGACAAACGGGAGGTCCGGCTGATGCGTCAGTGGACGTCCTTCCAATATTCTTTCTTCAGCATGTACGCGAACGCGAAGAACACCACCAAGAACAACATCACGAAAATACCCAGGGATTGACGTTTCGCCTTGACGGGCTCCCCCGCGTAGTCGAGAAAGTTCGCGGTGTCCCGGACGAACCGATCATACTCCTCTGGCTTCAACGCGCCCGCCGTCATCGACTCGACGCCCACCAGAACCATGTTGGCGCTGCCATGTTCGTCCGGTTCGTTCTTGAACACGGGTTTTTGCAGCCCTTGCAAGTCCGCCAGCACGTCCGGCATCGCGGCTCCCGGCAGAATCAGATTATTGGTGCCCCAGGGACGGGTCTTATCGACGTAAAACCCCTTCAAGAACGCGTAGATGTAGTCCACGCTCCTGGCTCGGGCCATCAGCGACAGGTCCGGCGGCAATTTGCCGAACCAGCCTTCGGCGTCGGCCGGCATGGCCGAATTGATGGTGTCGAACGGCTTGTCCGACGTGAACATCAAATTGCGCAATTCCGCGTCCGGAATCTCGAGATCCTTCGCGATGCGGTTGTACCGTACGTACTTGAGCGAGTGGCAGCCGGAGCAGTAATTCATGAAATTGCGGGCACCGCGCTGCAGCGACTCGACGTCATTGATGTCCGCTCCGGAATGCGGCAAGGCTTCGCCCTCTTCCGCCGAGGCTACGCCCGCGGCCGCCCCCATGGCGATGAGCGAGGCCGCGATCAGCACCAAACGCTTATGCATGTCCTGTCACCCTCTCCGGCACCGGCTTCACGCTGTCGAGCTTGGTGTACCAGGGCATCAGCAAAAAGAACGCAAAATAAAGTCCCGTGCAAATCTTCGCCAAGGTCGGATAAATGCCCGCCGGCGGCTTCAATCCGCACACGCCCAAGACGATGAACGACACCGAAAAAATGGCCAACGCGATCTTATACAACGGTCCGCGATAGCGAATCGAGAGTACCGGGGAACGATCCAACCACGGCACGAAGAACAACACCACGATCGCGGCGCCCATGACCAAAACGCCCCACACCTGCGTGCCCGCGAACGACGGGACCGCGCGCAACATGGCGTAGAACGGCGTGAAATACCAGACCGGCGCGATATGCGGAGGGGTCTGCAAGGGATTGGCCGGTTCGAAGTTCGGCGCCTCCAGGAACAATCCGCCGAAGGTGGGAGCGAAGAAAATCACAGCGCAGAATATCAGCAGGAATCCGGTCAAGCCGACCAGATCCTTCACCGTGTAGTACGGATGAAACGGAATGGCGTCGAGATAGTGCCCTTGCGCATCCTTGTGCTTCTTGGCGTCGATGCCGTCGGGATTGTTGGATCCGACCTGATGCAGCGCCATCACATGCGCGATCACCAGGAACACCAGCGCCAGCGGCAAGGCCGCCACATGCAGCGCGAAGAATCGGTTCAAGGTGGCATCCGCGATGACGTAATCGCCGCGGATCCACTCCACCAATCCGCCGCCGATCACGGGCAGACTGCCGAACAAGGAAACGATCACCTGAGCGCCCCAGAAGCTCATGTTGCCCCAAGGCAGCACGTAGCCCATGAACGCCTCGGCCATCAACAGTAGGAAGATCAAGCAGCCGAATATCCACAGCAACTCGCGCGGTTTGCGGTGCGATCCATAGAGGAGCGCGCGGAACATGTGCAGGTAGACCACGATGAAAAACGCGGACGCGCCGGTCGAGTGCAGGTAGCGTATGAGCCAGCCCCAATCGACATCGCGCATGATGTATTCCACCGACGAGAACGCTTCGGCGGACGAGGGCTTGTAATTCATCGTCAGAAAGATGCCCGTGATCAATTGATTCACGAGAACGAATAGCGCCAGCGATCCGAAGTAGTACCAGAAATTGAAATTCTTCGGTGCGTAATACTCGGCGACGTGCTCCTTCCACAACTTGGTCAGGGGAAAACGCTGATCGATCCAGCCAATCAAACCTCCGGACTTGCCGGGATCGGCGGATTCAGATGCTTCGGCCATCGCGGAACCTCTCGTTCGTCAATTTCTTCGTCAAATGGGGGCTGTCTTGGGGGCTTCGTCCACGCCTATGGAAATGCGCGCACCCCCCGAGAACGCATAAGCAGGGACCGTGAGGTTCTTCGGCGCCGGCATGCCCTTGAAGACACGGCCGGAGATGTCGTATTTCGAGCCATGGCAGGGACAATAGAATCCGCCCGGCCAACCTTGCCCCAAATCCGTGCCCGCCAGTTGCGTCGCATTGTTCGGTTCGAACGCGCCCAGCGGCGAACAGCCCAGGTGCGTGCAAACGGCCAGGCCCACCCAGTATTCCGGATTACGGGCGCGCGATGCGCCTTTGATGTAGTCCGGCTGCAGCGAATCCAGCGACTTAGGGTCGGCCAACTCATCATCGTGGCCGCCGAGTTGATCGATCACCGCCTTCGATCTACGTACGATGAACACCGGCTGTCCGCGCCAGACCACCTTCAACATCTGACCGACTTCGAGCTTCGATGCGTCCACTTCCACCGGAGCGCCCAGCGCTTTCGCGCGTGCACTAGGCTCCCAGGATGCCAAGAAAGGCACCGCGACGAATGCGACGCCGATCGCACCGGTGCCGACCGTAGCCGCCGTCAATAAGCGGCGCCGACTGTAGTCGACCTGATCACTCATTCGATTGTCCTACGCAATGTTGCCAAATCTTCACGCAAACCCCTATGGCGGTAGTGTTTCCCAAAGAATATTGGGAGCGCATTATACACAGATTAAGTGGCTGGCCTCGCAGGCATGAGGAGCGATTAATTGCAGAGCGCACGCGTCCTCATGAGTTTCTTGCTGAGAGCAGTGATCGTGGGTCTCGCCGCCGCGTTTCTCTTGGTGTGGTGGAAGCCCGCATTGTTGGGCGCCGCCCCACCGCGGCAGCGCGTTGCCACAGCCCCGGTGCAGAGCGGAGCCATGCGTCCGGGCGCCGCGCCCCGCGGCGTGGCTCTGCCGAGCTTCGCCGATGCGGTGGCCCGGGCCGCGCCGGCGGTCGTCAACATTTATACCGCGCGCGTCGTCACCGAACGCAACCAGACCACGCCCCTCGATCAATTGTTCGGCGACTACTGGCCGAGCTATCGGCAACGCGTCGAGCGCAGCTTGGGTTCCGGCGTCATCGTCGATGCGGAGGGCACCATCGTCACCAATCAGCATGTCATTGCCGGCGCCGATTCGATCCGAGTCCAGCTCGCGGACGGACGCATCGCCGAGGCCACCATCACCGGCCAGGATCCCGACACGGACATCGCGATTCTGGATCTGTCCATCGGCAATCTTCCCATCATGCCCATGGGCCGCTCCGATACGCTGCGGGTTGGAGATATCGTGCTCGCCATCGGCAATCCGTATGGCCTGAGCCAAACCGTAACCCAGGGCATCGTGAGCGCCACCGGCCGAGGCCAGCTCGGCCTCGCGACTTTCGAGAATTTCATTCAAACGGACGCGGCCATCAATTTGGGCAACTCCGGCGGCGCGTTGATCGACGCGAATGGCGATCTGGTGGGGATCAATACCGCAGTGCTGAATCGCACCTCCGGCGGACCGGAGGGCATCGGCTTTGCGATTCCCGTGAACCTGGTGCGGGGGGTGATGGAACAGATACTTAGCAAGGGCCACGTGGTGCGCGGCTGGCTCGGGTTCATGCCGCAGGACCTCTCGCCGGAGCAATCGGCACAGCTTGGTATCAACGCCGATGGCGGGGTCGTTGTGGTCAATATCTTGGTGAAGAGTCCCGCCTTCGAGGCCGGCGTCAGGCCCGGTGATTTGATCACCGGGTTGAACGGCGACCCCGTCAAGAGCGCCCAAGACCTGGTCAGCCGAGTGGCCGCGCTCGAGCTCGGCGCGAGTGCCGAAGTGACCGGGCAGCATCGCCGCCAGCCCTTCAAGATCAAAATCAAGGTGATCGAGCGGCCCACGCGCCAAGTCCAGCAGCAGCAGTAACTCCCGCGCCGGCCGCGCCTCGCCCAGCCGCCTAGCCCGGCGTGCGACGAATCCTCGCGCCCAGTTGCTGAAATTTCTCCTCGATGGCCTCGTAGCCGCGGTCAATATGGTAAATGCGCTCGATTTCGGTACGGCCATCGGCGACCAGTGCCGCCAGCACCAAACTCGCCGATGCCCGCAGATCCGTGGCCATGACCGGCGCGGCGGTCAGCCGCTCCACGCCTTTGATGATGGCAGTATTGCCCTCGAGCCTTATCTCGGCGCCCATCCGGCGCATTTCCAGCATGTGCATGAAGCGATTCTCGAAAATCGTCTCGATGATGGTGCCGACGCCGCTGGCGACGGTGTTGAGAGCCGCGAATTGCGCCTGCATGTCGGTCGGAAACGCAGGATAGGGAGCGGTGCGGATATCGACCGCCTTCGGTCGGCGTCCACGCATGTCGACCTCGATCCAGGTATCGCCGACGCCGACCTTGGCGCCGGCTTCCTGCAGCTTGTCGATCACCGAGTCCAGATGTTCCGGCCGCGTGTTCTTGATGCGAATGTGCCCGCTGGTGATCGCGCCGGCGACCAGGTAAGTCCCCGCCTCGATCCGGTCGGGCAACACTTCGTAGGCGGTTCCGTTCAGACGCTCGACCCCTTCGATCACGATGGTGTCGGTACCCGCGCCTTTGATTTTCGCGCCCATGGCGATCAGAAAATTGGCAAGGTCGACTACTTCGGGTTCGCGCGCCGCGTTCTCGAGAACCGTCTGACCCTGTGCCAAGGCGGCCGCCATCATGAGGTTTTCGGTGCCGGTGACGGTGACCGTCTCCAACACCAAACGCGCGCCGTGCAAACGTCCCGCGCGCGCTTTGATGTAGCCGTTTTCAATGTGAATATCCGCGCCCATCGCCTGCAGGCCGGCAACATGGATATTGACCGGGCGCGCACCGATCGCACAGCCGCCCGGCAGCGATACGTCGGCGCTGCCGAAGCGCGCGAGCAGCGGCCCCAGCACCAAAATCGACGCACGCATGGTCTTTACGAGTTGGTAAGGCGCGAAGTATTCCTTGATCGTCGATGCGTCGACTTCGATGCGCATCTTTTCATCGATGGTCACCGAGACGCCCATGCGGCCCAGCAGTTCGATCATGGTGGTCACGTCCTGCAAATGCGGAACGTTCGACACGGTCACCGGACCATCCGCCAGCAAGCAGCCCGCGAGGATGGGCAGCGTCGCGTTCTTGGCGCCCGAAATGCGGATCTCTCCTTCGAGCGGAATTCCACCGTGAATCTGCAATTTATCCACGGCTTTGGCCCGCATATTCTTCGGGTGTGAAGACTTGCAAAGCGAGCGCATGGATCTCGTTGCCGACCGCCGCGCCCAATGTGGCGTAGACCAACTGATGACGCTGCACAGCGCGCTTTCCGGCGAATGCGGGCGCCACCACCACGGCCTCGAAGTGCACGTTATCCTCGCTGCTGACCGTGGCCGTGGCGCCGGCCAGGCCGGCCTGAATCAGCGCCGCTACTTGTTGTGGGTTCATATGTGTTTCCTAGGCTCCTAAGGCGCTGCGCGCAACTTCAACGGGGTCGGAACGACCCCGAACTTTAAGGGCGGGGCCGCCGCGGCCCCGTTAAATTCGGCGCGAAGCGCCTAAGTAAGGCGGCGCGAAGCGCATGGGTAAGGGAGCATAACCCACCGGCAGTGGGATACGTTCATACGGGGTATCATTCACGGATGAACCTCGCTTCTGCGGCCCTCGAATTCACGGACCAAGCCCTGGTCGATCTCGGCCGTCAAGCCCTCACCGTCGAAATCGACGGCCTGCGCGCCCAAGTGCCCCGCCTCGGAGCCGAGTTTGCGCGCGCCTGCAGAATTTGTCTGGACTGCCGCGGGCGAGTCGTCGTGACCGGCATGGGTAAATCGGGCCATATCGGCGGCAAGATCGCCGCCACGCTCGCCAGCACCGGCACACCGGCCTTTTTCGTACACCCGGGCGATGCGAGTCACGGCGACATTGGCATGATTACGCGCGACGACGCCGTGCTCGCCTTGTCGAACTCCGGCGAGACCGATGAAATCCTCACCATCGTGCCGATCATCAAGCGCCTGGGTGTTTCTCTGATCGCGTTCACGGGCAGCGCCGCTTCGAGGCTCGCGCAGGCCTCGACCGTGCACTTGGACATCGGCGTGCCCGCCGAGGCCTGTCCGCTCAATTTGGCGCCGACGGCGAGTACCACGGCGGCGCTCGCCGTCGGTGATGCACTCGCGGTGGCACTTCTGAAGGCACGCGGGTTCACTGAAGAAGATTTTGCCCGCTCCCATCCCGCCGGCAGTTTGGGGCGGCGGTTGCTGCTGCACGTCAAGGACGTCATGCGCGTGGGCAAAGACGTGCCGAAGGTTGCACCGCACACGCCGCTCGCGGTCGGTCTGCTGGAGGTGACCCGTAAGGGCCTCGGCATGACTGCTATCGTCGACGCCGCAGATCATGTTCTCGGCGTCTTCACCGACGGCGATTTACGCCGTGCGCTCGATCGGGCGGCGGATCTGCACAGCACGCGCATGGATGAGGTCATGACGCGGGGCGCAAAGACCGTACGCGGCAATACCCTCGCCGCGGAGGCCGTTCATTTGATGGAAACTCACCGTATCACCTCGCTCGTGGTGGTCGACGCGGACAACATCGTGGTGGGCGCGCTCAACGTGCACGACTTGATGCGTGCCGGTGTCGTTTGAGTAAGCCTGCGCACCCCGCAGCGCGCAAAGCATCGCCCATGGCCAAGATCGAACTCGTGATCTTGGACATCGACGGCGTGCTCACCGATGGGCGCCTGTATTTCTCGAGCCGCGGCGAGGCGCTCAAGGTTTTTCATGTGCGCGACGGCCACGGCATCAAGCTGCTGATGGGAAGCGGCGTTGAGGTCGCGGCCTTCAGCGGTCGCCGCTCCGCGGCGGTGACCATGCGGATGCGAGAACTCAAGGTACGCAACCTCATCCAAGGGTGCAGCGACAAGGTCGCCGCCCTCGAGGGACTCACGCAGCGCCTCGGCATCGAACCGTTGGCCTGCGCTTGCATCGTCGATGACACGCCCGACCTGCCGCTGATGTCCGCCGTCGGCTTTGCCGCGGCGGTGGCCGATGCGCATCCGTTGGTGCAAAGAGCCGCGCATTGGGTCAGCACCGCGCCCGGCGGCCACGGTGCCGTACGCGAGTTCACCGACGCCATACTGCGGGCGCGCGCCAATGCTATTTAGAATCTTCACCGTGTTGGCGGTGGCGGCGCTCGCGATCAGCACCTGGATCTTGAGTTCTCCGGCGCATCGACCGAAACCGATTTCGAACGCCGCCGGCGCCGAACTGCCCGGCTACTATCTGAAGAACGCCGTGTTGACGGACTACGATGCGCAGGGTGTCCCCAGTATTCGTATCGAGGCCGAGCAAATCGATCAGATCGATCACAGTCCCGAGGTCGCCCTGCACGGCGTGCGCGTGAATTACCTCAGCTCGGGCGGACAGAACTGGGTAATGTTCGGCGATATCGCGCATGTGCAGCCGGGCGGCAAGATCGTGGACGTCGAAGGCAACGTTCGTCTGCAAGGTGACAGCACCGGCCGTTCGCCCGTCCCGGTCGTATTCACCGATACGCTGAGCTACGACGTCACCGATTCCATTGCGACCACCAAGAGCGACGTACGCATCGAGTTCGGCAAACAGACCTTGACCGCGCGCGGACTCATCGCAAATTTAAAAGAGCGTACGATGCGCTTAGAATCGAAGGTCAATGGCCGTTTCCAACCATAAATGCCTCGCGTTGTTCGCGCTCTTGATACCGGCCCCTCACGTGTTCGCCGCGCCGGCGCGTCCGGCGCAGGAGACCATCGCGTTCGACGCGCAGTCCTCGGAAATTGATTTGCGCAATAACAATGCTATTTTCCGTAAGGTGCGCATTGCCCAGGGCGCGACCACGATATCCGCCGATCAGGGACAAACCACCAGGGGCACGGGGCTCGATTTTGACAACAGTCTGTGGGTGTTCCGCGGTAATGTAAAAATTACCGTGGCGGAAGGCCTGCTCACCTCGGATGATGCGGAAATCAGTTTTGCGAAAAAAGCGCTCTCCAAGGCGGTGGCCAACGGTAAGCCCGCCGCCTTCGAGCAGCATGTGGCGAAGACCGGCAAGGTGGCGCATGGGCGCGCGGATACCATCGATTACGATGCCGGTAAGGGGGTCGTGCGCCTGTCGAAGAACGCGTGGCTCAGTGACGGACAAACCGAGATTCGCGGTGAGTCTCTGAAGTACAACGTGGTTGCCCAAAGCATCGTGGCCGAAAGCTCGGATCAAGGATCGCAGCGCGTGCACATCATCATCACGCCGCCGCCGTCCAAACCATGAGCGTGCTGCGGGCGCTGAACCTCGCAAAAAGCTACAAGTCACGGCAAGTATTGCGGGATTTGTCGCTCGAGGTCGAGAGTGGCGAGGTCGTGGGGCTGCTGGGTCCGAACGGAGCCGGCAAGACCACGGCCTTCTACATGGTGGTGGGGCTCACCAAGTGCGAACACGGCGAGATCTTTCTCGACAATCAGGACATTACCCGTCTGCCCATGCACCGGCGAGCGCAGCTGGGATTGGGTTACCTACCGCAAGAACCGTCGATATTTCGCCGCTTGTCGGTCTCGAACAATATCATGGCGATACTTGAGACACGCCCCGGTCTCGATGACGCCCAGCGCGCGGAACGCCTCAAGGAACTGTTGGCGGAGCTGCACATCGGCCACGTGCGGGAAAGCTTGGGCCTGTCCTTATCGGGCGGCGAGCGGCGCCGCGTCGAGATTGCCCGGGCCCTCGCGGCGGACCCGCAATTCATCCTGCTGGATGAGCCATTCGCCGGCGTGGATCCGCTGTCGGTAGCGGATATCCAGCGCATAATCAAGCACTTATCAGACAAGGGAATCGGCGTGCTGATTACGGATCATAATGTCCGAGAGACCTTGGGAATCTGCGCCCGCGCGTATATCGTAAGTCAAGGCATGGTACTTGCTTCCGGTTCTGCGGACCAGATTCTTGCCAACCCGCAGGTTCGTGAGGTGTACTTGGGCCAGGATTTCAAACTGTAGGCTTTGGACCTTAAAGAACTATGTTGAAGCCAAGTCTGCAGCTTCGCATTGGCCAGCAGCTGACGATGACGCCGCAGCTGCAACAGGCTATCCGTCTGCTGCAGTTGCCATCGCTGGATCTGCAGGCGCACGTTCGCGAGACGCTCGAGACCAATGTGATGCTCGAGGCGGAGGACGAACTCGCCCTGGACGCGCCGCCCGATGCCGTGCGTGAGCGCGAGGACGTACGGGTCGAGGAAAAGTATGCCGAACTCGACGGCCACACGACGGCCGGCGATCAACGCGAAGAGCCCGAAGTCGAAATCGCCGACGAGGCTTGGGGAGAACAGACCAGCGGCCCGGCGGACGCCCCCTGGTCGGGCGACGACGACCGCAGCAGCGATTTCAGCGACCAACACGGCCAGACACTGCAAGAACAGCTCATTGAACAGCTCGAACTCGCCAACCTGTCCGCTGTCGACCTGGCGATGGCGCGCGTCATCACCGACGCCATCACGGATGATGGGTATCTGAAGGACGACCTGGAAGACATCCGCTTGAGTTTGCTGCCGGAAATCGAGGCCACTCCGGCGGACGTGGAACGCGTGCTGGCGGCCGTGCAATCACTCGAACCCGCCGGCGTCGGCGCGCGGAATTTGGGCGAGTGCATTGCCCTGCAGCTGCGCCAGCTGCACGCCGATACGCCGGCGCGCGACATCGCGATCCGGGTGGCGCTCGAACATTTGGACTTGGTGGCCGGTCAACAGCTGGTCTTGCTGCGGCGCCAGCTGCGCTGCAGCGAGGGCGACCTGGAAATGGCGCTCGCACTGGTGCGCTCCTGCCATCCGCGTCCCGGGGCCGCCGTCAATCCGGCCCAGGCCGAGTACGTCATTCCCGATGTCTTCGTGCGGCGCACCGATCATGGCTGGATCGTCGAGATCAATCAGGCAACAGTGCCGCGCGTTCGCGTCAATCAGAGCTACGCGAATTTGATTTCGCGCGCGCCCGATCACGCCATGCTGCGCACGCAATTGCAGGAGGCGCGGTGGCTGATGCGCAGCCTCGAGATCCGCAACGAGACCCTCATCAAGGTTGCGCGCTGCATCGTGCAGCGTCAGACCAGCTTCTTCGAATTGGGCGAGGAAGCGATGGAGCCGCTGATCTTGAAGGACGTGGCGGAAGCCGTGGAAATGCACGAATCGACCATCTCACGCGTGACCACCGCGAAATACATGCACACGCCGCGCGGCGTGTTCGAATTCCGATATTTTTTCTCGAGCCATGTCGCGGCGGCGGACGGTACGGAAATGTCGTCCACGGCGATACGCGCCAAGATCAAGAAGTTGATTTCTCAGGAGAACCCGGAAAATCCGTGCAGCGACAGCAAGCTGGCGGAGATTCTGTCGCAGGAAGGCATACCGGTGGCAAGACGCACGGTGGCCAAATATCGCGAGGGCATGCAAATCGCTCCGTCCAACGAACGGAAACGTGCTGCGGCTCGCGCGTCGTAAACAAGTCGACTAGAGGAGGAGCATTATGCAGCTCGATCTTAGCGGTCATCATGTGGAAATCACCGACTCCATGCGCGGTTATGTCGAGAAGAAATTCGAACGAATCTCCCGGCATTTCGAGCAAGTCCTCGACGTTCACTGCGTCTTAACAGTCGAAAAGAAATTGCACCATAAGGCGGAAGCCACACTCATGATGCGCGGCAATAAGATTTATGCCGATGCGACCGAACCCAACATGTATGCGGCCATCGACGCCCTCGCCGACAAACTCGATCGCTGCGTCAAGAAGCACAAAGAAAAAGCCTCCGATCATCACGCTGAGGATGTGATCAAGGCGCGCACCGTCACTTGACCGATGCGTTTGATCATCGTCAGCGGCTTGTCCGGATCCGGCAAGAGCGTCGCCCTGCACCTACTGGAAGACATCGACTTCTACTGCGTCGACAACATTCCCGCAGCGCTGTTGAAGCCATTCATTTCCCACACGATTCGGGGGACGGACGACGTCTACCCCCGAACCGCCGTGGGACTCGATGCGCGCAATCGGCCGAAGGAGATCGAGACCATCCCGATGTTGGTGGCGGAACTGCGGCGCAGCGGCATCAACTGCGAAGTATTGTATCTGCACGCCACCGAGGAAGTGCTGCTCAAGCGCTATGCCGAGACGCGGCGCAAGCACCCCTTGGTATCCGGCGATGTGAGCTTGCGCGAAGCCATAGCCTCCGAGCGGGCGCTGCTCGAGCCGATCACGATCGCCGCGGACTTGGTGATCGACACGTCGAACATGGGTGTGCATACGCTGCGCGAACGAATTCGCGAGCGCATCGATCGCCGCAGCGAGGGCCGTTTGGCGCTGATGTTCGAATCCTTCGGCTACAAGCACGGAATTCCCGGCGACGCTGACTTCGTCTTCGATGTCCGCAGCCTGCCCAATCCGTATTGGGAGCACTCGTTGCGCCGTCTCACCGGGCGCGACCCGGCGGTGATCGAGTACCTGGCGAATCTCCCCAGCGTCAACCGCATGATCTCGGCGCTCATCCAATTCCTGACCGAACGCATCGCCGAGTTCGCCCAGGCCAACCGCAGCTACTTGACCATCGCCATAGGCTGCACCGGCGGCCAGCACCGCTCGGTCTATATTGCCGAACGCCTCGCCGAGCACTTCGTGCACAGCTTTCCCGAGGTGCTGACGCGGCACGATTCGCTGACGAAATCCTGAGTTCGGCGCCGGCGCGTCATCCGGGCGTCCGACCAGCGGACGAAAAACGTTTCCGTGGAAACGCGCGCCTCCACAACATAAACGAAATCAAGAACCTACAGAGCCCGCGCGCGGTGCGCGCCGAGCACGCGTGCCTTGCGCGGGTCGTACAAATGATGTCGGATTCGTCGCCGGCTGCTCGTCTTCAAGTTATGCCGGCGCGGCGTTCGCGCGTAAAGGAGATCGAACATGCCCCTGACAGGCAAAGCACTTCCGAAAGTGGTTTCTGACAAAGAGTGGCGGGCCGCCCATGAGGCGTTTCTCGCCAAGGAAAAGGAATTCACGCATGCGAAAGATGCGCTGTCCGCGGAACGGCGGCGTCTGCCCATGGTGAAGGTCGAGAAGCGGTACACGTTCGAGGGGACCGGTGGACCGGTGACCCTGCTCGAACTATTCGACGGCCGTCCGCAGCTGCTGCTCTACCACTTCATGTTCGCGCCCGGCGTCCACGGGTGGCCGAACGCCGGCTGTCCAGGGTGTTCCATGTTCCTGGACAATATCGGGCAGTTCGCACCGGTGCATCTGAAAGCGCGTGATGTCGCCCTTGCCGTCGTATCGAGAGCACCGCTGGCAAATATCGACGCTTACCGGAAGCGAATGGAGTGGCCGTACCGCTGGGTCTCTTCCGCCGGCAATTCGTTCAACGTGGATTTTGGCCTGACAACCGATCAAGGCGAAATGCACGGCCTCAGCGTCTTCCTGCGCGACGGAGATGATATCTTCAGAACGTATTTCACGTCCCGGAGGGGCTCAGAGGCGCTCGGAAACGTATGGGGTTTTCTAGACGCAACGCCCTTCGGCCGCCAAGAAGAGTGGGAGGACTCACCGCGCGATTGGCCCCAGACTCTGCCCTATCAGTGGTGGCATCGTCATGACGAGTATGAGAGGCATTGAACCGAGTGCCTCTCCGCATCTGGATGTAGGCTACACCCCATGCAAACCGCGACCAAGCAATTATGGGCCAGCGTGGTAGCGGCGATCGTCGGTTCGCTCTGCTGCGTCGCGCCGTTGGTGTTGCTGACCCTTGGAATCAGTGGTGCTTGGATCGGCCAGTTGACGGCACTCGAACCCTACCGGCCGATCTTCATTGGATTGATGCTCGTTTTTATGGGCCTTGCATTTCGACAGCTCTATATCGTTCCCGCGCAATGCGCTCCCGGTGAGGTATGTGCTAATCCGCGGCTACAACGGCGGCAGCGGCAGCTATTTTGGGTCGTCGTTGTCGGGCTCGCGGCGCTCATCGCATTCCCGTGGTACGCCCCGTTACTGATCAGATAAAGGAAAAAACGTCATGCGTCGCTTCACCTTCGGTACTTTGTCGCTGATCAACCTGTTGATCGCCGCCGGCCCCGCTTTCGCCGCTCCTCCGCAGACTGCCACCTTGGCGGTTGAGAATATGACCTGCGGCACCTGTCCCATCGTGGTCAAAAAGGCGCTTGAGCGTGTACCCGGCGTCAGCTCAACGACAGTCGATTTCGATAAGAAAACGGCGACCGTTACCTTCGATCCCGACAAGGCTACCTCTACGAAACTGACTCAGGCGACGACGGAAGCAGGCTTCCCCTCGAAGCTCATTGCAAAGCCGTGAGTACGATTATCCTGGAGTCGGTCCTGACCTGCCCAAGCTGCGGCCACGCACAGCAAGAGATCATGCCCACGGATGCTTGTCAGTATTTTTACGAGTGCACCCGCTGCAAAACGTTGCTCAAGCCGAAAGCCGGCGATTGCTGCGTGTTCTGTTCTTACGGATCGGTAGCCTGTCCGCCTATTCAAGAACAGCGCGGCTGCTGTCATTAGTCAGGCGCATTTTTCCCAGATCGTCTCTGGCACAAATGACAGCAAGGCGACGTACCTTTGAAATTCTCACCGCGGAACCCCACCCCTCGCGAACGGTCTCATGTCTTACACTTCGCTAGCTCGTTTCGCAGCTCAACCCGGGGAGAAGCCTGATGCAAAAATACGGATTCCGGCCGACCGTCATCCCGATCGCCTTGAGCTTGGCGTTGTTCGCACAGGCGCTCACGTTGGCGCAGACCCCCACACCGGTGCCCCCGCCTCCTCAGCCGGATGCTGCGGCCAGCGCCGCGGTCAAATCGGATCCGGTAAAGGCCGTCGCCGCGCGAAAGCAGCGATGCCGCCTTCACCCGGGGACATGCACTCGCGGCGATGCAGCCGGTAAGGCGGCGGCGCCAAAGCCCGCGCAGCGAGAGTAGCCTCTCAACCCCGCATGTCTCCGCCTAGCCCCGCCGGAGTGCCCATCCTTGGGCACCCGGCGGACGTTTCAAATGTAGCTCAGCGCCGAACTTACCTGTCTTGGTCGATCTTCAAGCGCCAAATCCCACGGCCATGGGTGGCCGCGAACAGCGTGTGAGTGGTGGAGTCGAAGCTGATGCCGTAGACGGCAACGCCCGGAAAGCCCTGCGCCGCGGGCGCCCAATGGCCCCGGTCCAGCGCCAGCACCCCAAAGTCGGTGCCCACGAATGCCCGGCCGGTCGCCGGATCGAGGGCCGTCCCCAAGATGGGCTGGTCGCCCAGATTCGCGCTCAGATCCTTCCACAGAGCCGTCTTCGAGGTCGGATCATAAATGACCTCGAATACATGGCCCGGCGTCGTCGGCGTGTAGGCGTTATAACCTGAAAACGACACGATCGCGCGCAGCGGATTGCGCGGGTCAACGGCGATGCCGCTGATGAATCGCTGCGGTTGCGCTGCCGTATCGATGCGCGTGAATTTCACCGCGTTGCCGTCCGGATTGGTGGACACGAACAACCGCCCGATGCGCGTCGCCACCCAAAGCGGCGAGCCGGCCGCTTTGGCGCGGGCAATTGACGCAACATACGAACCCGCCTTGCTGGTTCCAAAGGTCGGGCCGGTCAAATCATCGCCAACCGGCACCCAATCGCCGCAACTCACCGTGAAGTCACCTGTGAATTCGTTGCAGTGTAAATCCAAATACGCCCGCGGCCCCCCGTTGTCCTGAGTCCGCCAGACATGCTGCAGACCGACGAAAAACGTACCGTCCAGAATTGGATCGGCCAGCAGCGGCACGTAAAACGAAGCGGCTTCGCCGCTGCCGAGCAGCGGGTCGGCAATCCAGTCCCATCCCAGAGTCGAATTCTTCTGGAAATTGACATCGATTTGCGGAGCGTAATACGTGTGCATGCGCACATTGGGATGCACCGCATTGATGCCGGAATTGCCGCCGTCGCCCCCTACGCTTTCAAACCAGGTACCGGTACGGCCGTCGTAGGCCCAGGTCCCGTTGTCCTGCGTGCCCCCGATGATGTCGTTGAGGGGATCCTGCGGATTGAAAGACAGGTTCTGAAACTGCAGCGTGCGCAGGCCGGCGTTGAGGCTGATGAGGCGATTCGGCACGGCCTTGAGCCAGGCCTGACAATCGAGCAGTGCTGCGCCCGAAATGCCCCGTCCGGCACAGCTGGAAGAGGTATCGACGAACACCCCATCGGTGCGAATCGCACCGCCGTCCGAACCCATGATGGCAATATTTGGATTGTTCGGCACGAACGCAATCGCATGCTGGTCCGGATGCATGCCGAGCGGCGGCGACTGAGTGTCGTTGGTCATATCCGTAAACGTCACCCCACCGTCAATCGATCGCATCACGGCGCGTCCATTCGACGGCGGCGTCCCGGTGAATATCTCATCGTAATTCATCGAACCCAGAATCCACACGGTGTCCGGCTGACCGGCCGGCGAGCCTATCGCCATGTCGTAGTAGCACTGGCCCTGACAGAAATCATACGAATCAAAACCCACGGCGCCCGGGGTGGCGTTCGACAGGGAGAGAAAGGCCGGCGCGCTCGCATTCGCATCGTCGGTACGATAGAGCGTGCCGAGACCGTTGTTGTCGGAGTCGCCCACGTACATGCGCAGCTTCTTTCCCATCGGCGCGAGCGCGAACTCCGTGCGCGAATTGGACGCGAACGGTGCACCCAACCCGCCGCTCGCAAAGATCTGCTCGTAGCCGCCGCCGGCCGTGGAGCGATAGACGCCATAGGCGAATACCGAGAGAAACACGCGCGTCGGCGCGTTCGACCTCAGTCCGAGGCGCGACAACTCGATATGACTGACGCCGCCGCGAAAGAAATCGCTGCCGTTCGGGCTGAGCGGATTCACCGCATCCGCGGGCAGGCTGAATGCGAGTGCAAAAGTCTGGCCGCCATTCCAGGATTCATACAGTCCCACCGCTGGGGCGCCTGGTGGGGTAAAGCGTCCGCCATTGACCGAGGAACTGCCACGACGCGCCACGGCGGTGCCGATGAACACATGTTGCGGGTCCACCGGGTCGACGGCCACCGCGGCGATCGAGCGGTTGTAGGCGACGCTCACGCTGCCAGGCAAGAGCGACCAGCTTCGGCCCTGATCCGTGGACTTGTACAATCCCACGCCGGCCTCCGAATCGCTGGAACCATTCGGCTCGCCCGTGCCAACGTAGAGCGTTTGCGCGTCGCGATCCGTTGGATCAAATAGAATTGTACCGATCGTCAGCGATGGCAATCCCCGGCTCGAGGAGTCCCACTGAGGATGCGCATCGAGCGCATTGTCCGAACGCCATATGCCGCCGCCGGCGGCGCCGACGAACAGCAGGCAATCCCTTCCGCTGCGGCATTGCGGCGAAATCGCCAAGCTAGCGATTCTTCCGGAATCGGTCGTCGGCTGGCCCGTGTAGGTCACTTCACCCGGGACGTTCGGCACGAACGGTCCGAGTTCGCGCCATTGTCCAAGCTCGAGGGACGGCGATTGCGCCAATTTTGCGGCAGCATTCACCGCACCCCCGAGCGGGCCCGAACTGGCACCGGTCGGAGGCGGTGGGAGATTGTCGGCTTCTGCACCGTTACGCTCATCCCAACTATCCCCATCACCGTTGACGCGCTTGGAAAAATGGCTGTCCTTCCAGGTGTAGCCTTGCTGTGCGAACACGGGAGCACCGGCCATAGTGATTACGGCAGCAAGCAGGGCTGCCTTAACGAGCCTATTCATGATTTATATCCCCTGAAAATTTGTTGTTGATTCGTTTGCAATCCGAGTCATGACGGTCGGGTGCCCACGCGAGACACTCACAAATCTCCCGGCGCTACCACGATCCACTTCACAGTTTGCGCACGACCCCTCGATGTGCGGATACTGCGATCCAACTGCGGATTCTGTCAATTTTTCCGCGCGTCCGACCGCATTAAGTCAAACGCCGGTCAGGCGGATTCGGATGGGTTCGGCGTCCGGTATCGCGGCGCATACTCGAGTGCCAGAAATTTGCGGATCTCGGCGGCGCGGGCGCGTGCATCGCTTTGTCCCAGCGCGATCAACTCTCGGGTATAGCCGCGCTCGAACAGCAAATAACTGAGCAGCTGAGTGCCCGCGCTGTTGTTGGCACCCAAGGTGTGCAGCATCGCGCGCAGGCTGGGCGGCAATTCACGGCGATGCCGGCGTGCGATCTCGCTCAAATCCTGCGACGGCGTGATCACCAGCGTCTCGACGCGGCGCACGCCGGGGCCTTCATTGTAGAGCTTGAGATGTTCCAAATCCGCGTGCAGCTGGTCCATGAACAGCGAGTCGAGCATGAAGCCGAACATCTGTCCGAAGGTGGGCTCGGCTTTGGGATTGCGAAGACCCAGGCCCGACGTGTCGGTATCGCCCACGCCGATGACCAACAAACGATTGGCGCCCAGATGGATGGCCGGACTCAGCGGCGACGTTTGGCGCATGGCGCCGTCGCCATAGTACTGGTCTTGCAGGTATATCGGCCGGAATAAAAAAGGTATCGACAGGCTGGCCATCAAATGATCCAGCGTCAATTGAACCCGCTCGCCTTTGCGAAAGGCGCGCTGCCACGGATCGATGGCCGATGTGCAGGCATAGAAGGTCACCGAGTCCGCGTTGGCGTAGCTGGTGGCGCAAACGCCGATGGCCGTCAAATGTTTCTTGTAGAGACCGCGAGGGATCGCATCGAAATTCAGTTTGCCCCCCAGCAGATTCCACAAGGGGGTGTTGTCGAACAACGAGCGCGGCGGGTGCACCAGCCAGCCGCCGGTGAGGAGCGCGAGCATCCAGTGCAAACCGGACCTGAGCACGCTCACGGCGTCGGCTTTGAACACGTGGTGAACCCGAAAATCGCGCCACACGCGCTCAATGGCGTAAACGGCCTGTCTGAAATGCGCCGGATCGGTCGCCAGAGCGATGGCGCTGACCGCGCCCGCGGAGGTCCCGGTGATCACGGGGAATGGGCAACCCGAACCGCGCCGCAACAACTCGGCAATACCTTTCAGCACGCCGACCTGGTAAGCGGCGCGGGCACCGCCTCCGGTCAATACCAAGCCTAGTTCGGGCGCTTCGTCATCCACCTGTAGCCCCGCCGCTGTCATAGGAACGCAACGCAAGCTAGTATGCACTCGCAGCGGTTTTTTTTGTGGCGTTACGTCACGTGGAGTCATCATGCGGAACCCCCGGCTGACCAGGATCCGGGCGCTGGCAGCGCTCGCGGTGCTCCAAATTGGGGCTGCAGCATCCTCCCTCAGCTATTCGGCCGTCCCGGCGGTGGGAATGGCCGCCCCCGAGTTCCGTTTACAGGATCAGGCCGGCGCCTGGCACAGCTTGAGCGAATATCGCGGTAAATGGCTGGTGTTGTATTTTTACCCCAAGGACGACACGCCGGGCTGCACCACCCAGGCCTGCGAGTTTCGCGACAACATCTTTGCGTTCCACAAATTGGGCACCGTGATTCTCGGCGTCAGCGTCGATGACGTCGCGTCGCACAAGCAGTTCGCCGAAGAACACTCTCTGCCCTTCACGCTGCTCGCCGACAGCACCAAGGAGACCGCCAAGTCCTACGGCGTCCTGCGTAGTGTGCTCGGCATCATGGAAATCGCCGCGCGCGAAACCTTCATCATCGACCCCCAGGGCCGCATCGCCAAGCACTACGCGGCCGTCGATCCCAAAGGGCATTCGCAGGCGGTACTGACTGACTTGAAAGCCCTGCAGGCCGCACGCTAACTCAAGGCATCAATAGCGTCATCCAACCCCGACAGGGTCAGCGGGTACATGCGCCCTTCCAACATGTCGCGGATCAACTCGACCGATTGCGTGTGCCGCCAGCGCGCCTGCGGTTGGGGATTGATCCAGACGAATTTCGGGTACGCCTTCACCAAGCGCTGCAGCCACACGCCGCCGGGCTCCGCATTCCAATGCTCGACGCTGCCGCCGGCGGCGGTGATCTCGTACGGGCTCATGGTGGCATCGCCCACCAGAATCAACTTGTAGTCGGAAGCATAGGTGCGCATCACTTCGACGGTACCGACATGCTCGTTGAAGCGCCGCGCGTTGTCGCGCCACAGAGCCTCGTAGGGAAAATTGTGAAAATAGAAATGCTCGAGATGCTTGAACTCGCTGCGCGCGGCGGAGAATAGTTCCTCGCAGGTCTTCACGTGATCGTCCATCGACCCGCCGACGTCGAGCAGCAGCAGCACTTTGACGACGTTGTGGCGCTCGGGAACCATTTTGATGTCCAGCCACCCGCCGGAGCGCGCCGTGGCATCGATGGTGTCGGCGAGGGCAAGTTCATTGGGTGCGCCGCGCCGCGCGAAGCGCCGCAGACGGCGCAGCGCCACTTTCATGTTGCGCGTCCCGAGTTCCACGCTGTCGTCCAGATTGGCGAACTCGCGCTTGTCCCAGACCTTGACGGCGCTGCGATTGCGCGATACATCCTGCCCGATGCGCACGCCTTCGGGGTTGTAGCCGTAGGCGCCGAACGGCGACGTGCCGGCAGTGCCGATCCACTTGTTGCCGCCTTGATGCCTGCCCTGCTGCTCGTCGAGACGTTTTTTGAGCATCTCCATCAGTTTGTCCCAGCCGCCCAATGCTTCGATCTCGGACTTTTCCGCGTCGCTCAGGTCGCGCACCGCCATTTTCTCGAGCCAGTCGGGCGGCAGTTCGCGCTCCAGCAGTGCGAACAAATCCTGCGCTCCCTTGAAATGCGCCGCGAACACCTTGTCGAAGCGATCGTAATGCCGCTCGTCCTTGACCAAAGACGTGCGCGCCAGGTAGTAAAACCGCTCCGCACTGGCGTCGCCCAATCCAGCCCGCAACGCTTCGAGCAGCGTCAACAATTCGGTGATGGACACCGGCACGCCGGCGCTCTTCAACAACAAGAAAAATCTAACGAGCATTCCGGCGGTTGAGGAATAGCAGTTGTTCGAACAAGTGCACGTCCTGCTCATTTTTGAGCAGCGCCCCATACAGCGGGGGAATCAGCTTCTTCGCATCGTCGCTGCGCAGCACCTCGGCGGGTATGTCTTCGCTCACGAGCAGCTTGATCCAGTCCAGGAGTTCCGAGGTCGTGGGCTTCTTCTTCAAGCCCGGCGTTTCGCGGATCTTGAAGAAAGTCTGCAGCGCCTCGCGCAGCAGCTCGCGCTTCAAACCCGGAAAGTGCACATCGACGATCTGGGTCATCGTCGCTTCGTCGGGAAAACGGATGTAGTGAAAAAAACAGCGCCTCAGAAACGCATCGGGCAGTTCTTTTTCGTTGTTGCTGGTGATGATGATGACCGGCCGCTGCCTGGCGCGTATGGTCTCGCGCGTTTCATACACGTAGAACTCCATGCGATCGAGTTCACGCAGCAAATCGTTGGGGAACTCGATGTCCGCCTTGTCGATCTCGTCGATCAGCAGCACCGGCTGCACGTCGCAATCGAACGCCTCCCAGAGATTGCCCTTGACGATGTAGTTGTGGATGTCCTTGACCCGCTCATCCCCGAGCTGCGAGTCGCGCAGACGTGAGACCGCATCGTATTCGTACAAGCCCTGCTGCGCCTTCGTGGTGGACTTGATATGCCATTCGTAGAAGGGCTTCGACAGCGATCGGGCGATTTCCGCCGCGAGCAGCGTCTTTCCGGTGCCGGGCTCACCCTTGATGAGCAAGGGGCGCGACAGCACCATGGCGGCATTGACCGCCGCCATCAGTTCTTCGGTCGCAATATAGCGGTCGGTGCCGCGGAATTCCGTTGCCATAGTTTACTTTCGGGTGACTTGCAGGATTTGCATGGAATTCGTACCGCCGGCTACCCCGGACAATTCGCCCTTGGTAAGGATGATGAGATCGCCATCTTTCACCAGCTTCAGATCGAGCAGGAGGCGGAATATCGAGAAGTAGAACGCTTCACGATCCTTGTCGGTCACATCGTAGGCCACGGGGTACACGCCGCGGTACAGCGTCACTCGGGAACGGGTGATCTCTTGGCGCGTAAATGCATAGATCGGGATGTCGGAACGCACGCGCGACATCCAAAGCGTGGTCTCTCCGGACTCGGTAAGGGCCACGATGGCCTTCACGTGCAAATGATTCGCGGTGTACATCACTGCCGCTGCGATCGCCTCATTGGCGCGCTCGTAGTAGCCGGAATTGCGCTGCCGTATTCGAACATGCGCTCCCTGGTACTTCTCCGCACCCTCGATGATCTGCGACATGGCCTCGATGACCTTGGTGGGATGCTTGCCCGCCGCGGTTTCGGCGGACAGCATCACCGCATCGCTGCCGTCCATCACGGCGTTGGCGACATCCGACACTTCGGCCCGCGTCGGAATGGTGTTGACGATCATGGACTCCATCATCTGAGTCGCTGTAATGACGACGCGATTCTGATGCCTCGCCTCTTGAATGATGAGCTTCTGCAGGCCCGCAAGCTCGGCGTAGCCCATCTCGACGCCCAGATCGCCGCGGGCGACCATCACCGCATCGCTCGCGCGGACCACGTCGGGCAGATTCTTGATCGCTTCGGTACGCTCGATCTTGGCCACCAGCAACGCATGGCCCCCCGCCTGCCGCAACAGGGTGCGCGCTTCGTTCATGTCGGCGCCGTCGCGGGCGAAGGACACGGCCAGATAATCGACCTTCAACGCAGCCGCAGCGTGAATATCTTCACGGTCCTTGTCGGTCAGCGCGCCGGCGGACAAGCCGCCGCCTTGCCGGTTGATCCCCTTGTTATTGCCGAGTTCGCCGCCGACCAGCACGCGGGTCTTGATGCGGGGACCGTCAATGCTCTGCACCTGCAGGCTGATCTGCCCATCGTTGAGCAGCAGCACATCGCCGGCGAACACGTCGGACGGAAGTTTCTTGTAGGCAATTCCGACCGCCTTTTCGGTGCCGGCATCCACTGGGAGGCTCGCATCGAGCGTGAACTCGGCGCCATCGGCGAGTTCCACCTTTCCCGCCACGAAGCGATCGATGCGAATCTTGGGCCCCTGCAGGTCGCCCAGAACGCCGACGTAGCGCCCCGTCTTCTTGGCGGCCGTCCTGACCATCTCGAGACGCCGTGCGTGATCGGCGCCCGCGCCGTGCGAAAAGTTGAGTCGCACCACATCCATGCCGGCGCGAACCATGTCCGTCAACACCGCAGGGTTGTCCGTGGCCGGGCCCAGCGTCGCGACGATTTTGGCCCGACGCAGCTGGAAACTCATGCAGCGCGGGCCTCCAGAATGTCGACCGCGGGAAGTTTCTTGCCCTCGACGAATTCCAGGAATGCACCGCCGCCCGTCGAAATGTACGAGATGCTGTCCTCGATGCCGTATTTTTCGATCGCAGCGAGCGTATCGCCGCCGCCGGCCAGCGAAAACGCCTTGCTGCGCGCGATCGCGTCGGCCAACGTCCGCGTGCCCTCGCCGAACTGTTCGAACTCGAACACGCCCACCGGACCGTTCCACAGGACGGTGCCGGCGCCTGCGATGAGGTTGGCCATCACCTCAGCCGAATCGGGACCGATGTCCAATATCATTTCGTTGGCCTGCACCTTGTCCACCGGCTTCACGTCGGCCTCGGCCTTGGACGAAAACTCCGTGGCGACCACCACGTCGGTGGGCATGGGAATTACGATACCGCGCTTCTTCGACTGATCCAACAAGCGCTTGCAGATGTCCAACATCTCGGGCTCGTGCAGCGACTTGCCGACGTTGAACCCGAGCGCCGCCAGAAATGTATTGGTGATGCCGCCGCCCACGATGAGCTGATCGACCTTGGCCAAAAGCGCCTCGAGCACGGTGAGTTTGGTGGATACTTTTGAGCCGGCGACGATCGCCAGCAGCGGCCGCGCCGGTTTTTCCAATGCGGTTTCCAGCGCCGACAACTCGCTCACCAGGAGCGGACCGGCGCATGCCACCTTCGCATATTTTGCCACGCCGTGCGTACTCGCTTCGGCGCGATGCGCCGTGCCGAACGCGTCCATGACATAGATATCGCACAACGCCGCCATTTTCTTCGCGAGCTCGTCCGAATCCTTTTTCTCGCCCTTATTGAAGCGCACGTTTTCCAGCAGCACGACTTCGCCGGCGCCGACCGTGACGCCGTCCAGCCAGTCGCGTTTCAATGCCACCGGAATGCCCAGCAACTGCATCAGGCGTTTGGCCACCGGCGCGAGCGAAAATTCCTCGGCGAATTTCCCCTCCTCCGGCCGGCCCAGGTGCGACATCACCAGTACATGGGCTTTGGCCGCCAGCGCCATCTGGATGGTGGGCAGTGCCGCCCGTATCCGCGCATCGCTGGTGACGACGCCGTCCTTGATGGGCACATTCAAATCTTCGCGAATCAGCACGCGTTTTCCCGACAGATCCAAGCTCGACATTTTTATGATTTTCATTGCATTTCCGCCAGCCAGCGGTCGGCCTTAACTAGCCCTCGACCACGCCAGCGTGGTGTCGAGCATTCGGTTGGAAAAACCCCATTCGTTGTCGTACCAGGCGCAGACCTTGACCATCGTGCCCTGGATGACTTTGGTGAGCGTCGCATCATAGGTCGATGACGCCGGATCGTGATTGAAATCCACCGACACGAGCGGCGCATCGTTGTACGCGAGAATGCCGGCCAGGTCGCCGTTCGCCGCTTTCTTGACGGTCGCGTTGATCTCTTCCACGGTGGTCTTGCGCGCGGCGTTGAAGCTCAGGTCGACCAAGGAGACGTTGATGGTCGGGACGCGAATCGCAAATCCGTCGATCTTGCCTTTCAATTCCGGGAGCACCAGGCCGACCGCGGCGGCCGCGCCGGTCTTGGTCGGAATCATGGACATGGTCGCCGATCGCGCACGCCGCAGGTCGGAATGGTACACGTCGGTGAGGACCTGGTCGTTGGTGTACGAGTGGATGGTGTTCATGACGCCGGCCAGAATGCCGATTTCGTCATGCAGCACCTTGGCGAGCGGCGCCAGACAATTCGTCGTGCAGGATGCATTCGAAATGACGGTGTCGGTCGACTTCAGCACCTTGTGGTTCACGCCGTAGACGATGGTGGCGTCGACATCCTCGCCGCCAGGCGCCGAGATCACCACCTTCTTGGCGCCGGCGGTCAGATGCGCCGATGCCTTGGCCTTGGTGGTGAACAGGCCGGTGCACTCCAGCACGAAATCCACGCCGAGTTCGCCCCAGGGCAGTTTTGCCGGATCACGCTGCGCGACCACCCGGATTCGGTCGCCGTTCACCACCATCGAATCCCCGTCGACGCGCACGTCGCCGGGGAAGCGGCCGTGCACGGTGTCGAAGCGCGTCAAATGGACATTCGTATTGGCGTCCCCGAGGTCGTTGATCGCAACGATCTTGACCGCGTCCTTGTGTTTTCCCTCGTACAGCGCGCGCAACACATTGCGGCCGATGCGCCCGTAGCCATTGATGCCCACTTTGATTGCCATCGTTTTCGACCCCTATTTAACTAAAACTTTCTCGAGCGCCTCGACCACACGCTCCGGCGTGAAACCGTACGCTTTGAACAAATCCTTCGCCGGTGAGGATGCGCCATAGTGGTCTATGCCGACGATTTCGCCCTGCAACCCGACATAATGCCACCAAAGTCCGGTTGACCCGGCCTCCACCGCCACGCGCCGCGTGACGTTCGGCGGCAGCACGCTCTGCCGGTAGGCGTCATCCTGGCGGTCGAACGTGGTGGTGCTCGGCATGGACACCAAGCGGACCTTTTTCCCCTTGGCGGCCACGCTGCGGACCGCCGCCGCGGCAATTCCCACCTCGGATCCCGTGGCGATCACGATGGCCTCCGGCGGTCCATCGGTGTCGATCAGCACGTAGCCGCCGCGCTTGATCGCGGCCAACTGCGCCGCGTCGCGCGCCTCATGCGTCAGCGCTTGCCGCGTGAATATCAAGCAGGTGGGACCGTCGCGGTTTTCGATCGCGACGCCCCAGGCCGCCGCGGTCTCGACCGCATCGCAGGGCCGCCACAGATCCATGTGCGGCATGAGCCGCAGGCTGGACACGTGTTCGATCGGCTGGTGCGTAGGGCCGTCCTCGCCCAACCCGATGGAGTCGTGCGTGTACACGAAGATGACGCGCAAGCGCATCAGCGCCGCCATACGCACGGCATTGCGGGCGTAGTCCGAAAAAGTCAGGAAGGTGCCGCCGTACGGAATGAAGCCGCCATGCGCGGTCACGCCGTTCAGCAGGGCCGACATACCGAATTCGCGCACGCCGAAATGCAAATAGTTGCCGCCCGGCGACGCCGGAGTGAGGGCCACCGAATCTTTGCGCAGCGTGCCGTTCGATGGCGTGAGATCGGCGGAGCCGCCGAGCAGTTCTGGCATCGCGGGTCCAATCGCGTTCAACGTCGCTTGCGATGACTGACGGCTCGCGAGCGCCTTGCCCTCGGACTGTGCACGCCCAATGTAGGCGTTGATGAGCTCGCCGAAGCCGTCCGGCAAGTCGCCCGCCATCCGGCGTTCGAGTTCCGCGGCCAAGGCGGGAAACTCGTTTTTGTAGGCCGCAAAGCGGGTTCGCCATTCTCCCTCCACCCGCGCTCCCTTTTCGCGCATGTCCCACGCGGCGCGAATGTCGGCCGGTATTTCGAAGGGCGGCGAGCTCCAACCCAAGTGAGCCCGAGTCGCGGCAATCTCCTCGTTCCCCATGGCTTCACCATGCATGGACGCGCTGCCCTGCTTGTTGGGCGCACCCCAGCCGATCACCGTCTTGGCGCAAATCAGCGACGGTCGGGCGGTTTCCGCGCGCGCCGCCGCCAGCGCGGCCGAAATCGCCTCGCTGTTCTGACCGTCGACATGCGGCTGGACATGCCAACCATAGGCCTCGAAGCGCTGGGCGGTGTTGTCGCCGAACCAGCCGGCCACCTTGCCGTCGATGGAAATGCCGTTGTCGTCGTAGACTAGAATGAGCTTGCCGAGCTGCTGCGTTCCGGCGAAAGAAGCGACTTCATGCGAGATTCCCTCCATCATGCAGCCGTCGCCCAGGAACACGTAGGTGTGGTGGTCGACCACCGTGTGACCGGGACGATTGAACGTTGCGGCGAGCGTGCGCTCGGCGAGCGCCATGCCCACGGCGTTCGCGAATCCCTGGCCCAGCGGCCCCGTCGTCGTTTCAATCCCAAGATGGGTTTCGCGTTCCGGATGGCCGGCCGTCTTGGAACCGAATTGCCGGAAATTCTTGATCTCGTCCATCGACAGCGGATATCCGGTCAAATGGAGCACGGAATACAGCAGCATGGATGCATGACCGTTCGACAGCACGAAGCGGTCGCGGTCGATCCAGGTGGGGTTTCCCGGATTGAACTTAAGTACGTCCCGCCACAGCACCTCGGCGATATCGGCCATGCCCATCGGGGCGCCCGGATGCCCTGAATTGGCCTTTTGCACCGCATCCATCGCTAAAGCACGGATTGCGTTGGCAAGTTCACGACGGGTAGGCATGGCGCGCTTCTTACAATAGGGGAGAGGCCGCATATTGTCCCCGATGCGCCCGCCGCCAGCAACCTAAGACCCAGGTCGCATTTTACGCGGGAACACACCCGGCGTGCACTTGTCATAGTAATTCGTAGGCGCGGTCATGACCCAGTTCACCGATGCGCTCGAAGTGCTTTGCTAATATTTAATCGATGCAAATTCTACAAATCACCGATCCGCATTTGTACGGCAATGCCAGCGGCAGTTTACGCGGCGTGGAAACCGACTCGAGTCTGCGAAACGTGCTCGACGACGCGTTCGCGCCGGGCGTCTCTACGCCGAACGCCGACTACTCGGCCATCTTGGTGACCGGCGATCTCGTACAAGACGATCCGTCGGGCTACTTGCGCTTCAAGAGCATTTTCGCCAGTCTGCGCAAGCCCGTGCTGTGCATTCCGGGAAATCACGATGAACCCGACGCCATGCGTCGCAGCCTCGATCAGGAACCGTTTCAATATTGCGGCACTCATGCGATCGGCCGATGGCAGTTCATCATGTTGGACAGCTACGAACCTGGCCACGTCGGCGGTCGACTGAGCGCGAGCGAGCTCTCCCGGCTCGATGCCGCCCTGGCGAATTCGTCCGCCCATGCGCTGGTGTGTTTGCATCATCATCCGGTCGAGATGGGCAGTCGTTGGCTGGATGGCATCGGGCTCGCCAATGCCGGCGAGTTCTGGCGCGTGATCGATTCGCACGCGCATGTGCGCGGAATCGCGTGGGGCCACGTTCACCAGGAGTACGACGGCGAGCGCAACGGCGTACGCCTGTTGGGGACGCCGTCGACCTGCGCCCAATTCCTGCCGAAGAGCGATCGCTATGCCGTCGATTCGCGGCCGCCGGCATATCGCCGTTTCAACTTGCATGATGATGGCCGCATCGACACCGAGGTCCGCTGGCTGGAGTCTTTGGCCATGCGCAACGCCGCGGCGCGCTGACCGCATGCGAAAATTCTTAGCGCTGGCGCTCATCTTCTGGGCGTCCGCGCTTCCCAGCCGCGCCGATCCGGCGCTGCATTCGCTCTGGGAACTGCACGGCAAGCACAACACGGTGTACCTGCTCGGCTCCATTCACGTGCTGCGGCCGGGCGACTATCCGCTCGCGCCGGCGGTGCTGCAGGCCTATGCGAACGCCAAATCGCTGCTGATGGAAATCAATCTAGGAGAAATCGATTCCGAACAGGTGCAATCGGAAATGCTCAGCAGCGCCATGTTGCCGGAAGGCAAAACGCTGCCGGGGGTCTTGGGGTCGCGGCGCTATTCGCACGCAACCAGCTTGGCGCATGATGTGGGCGTCGAGCTCTCGACCTTCGACCAATTCGCGCCGTGGTTCGCGGCTGAGGCCATTTCTCAACTGCAGTTGATGGAGCTAGGCTTTCAGCCGCAGTCCGGCGTCGAAATGTACTTTCTGGAACGCGCGCGCAGCGACGGCAAGAGCATCGCAGGCCTTGAGACCGTGCACGACCAAATTGCGCTCTTCGAAGGCCTGTCCATGGACGCGCAGGCCGAGTACTTGGTATCGAGCCTCGAACAAGCTCGAGAGCTCCCGAAACAAGTGGATGACATGGTGCACGCCTGGCAGCGCGGCGACACGGCCTGGTTCGACAGCCAGCTCACTTCCGAATTTGGGCGGGATCCCGTCCTCTATCAATCGCTGCTCGCGGCGCGCAATCGTAAATGGATACCCAAGATCGAGGCGCTTCTGAACGATGACAAGAATTACCTGGTGATCGTCGGTACCGGCCACCTCGTCGGCCGCAACAGCGTCATCGAACTCCTCAAAAAAGACGGGGTCGGCGCAACGCAACGTTGACCACGCGGCGTCGACCGAGCCCCGGGGCTCTACTACTCAACCGCGGCCTATTCAACCGCGGCAGCTATTCAGCCGCGGCGGGAGCATGCGGACCCCAATGCCCATGCCCCTCCTGATGAGGTTTCGCGGCCCACTGCGCTTCCAAGGTCGCGAGCTGAGTTTTCTGCGCCGGCGTCAGCACTGCATACATCTGGGTTCGAAGTTCCGCACCCTGCTTGGTGCGCTGCGAGGCAAGCGTGGCATTCGACTGCGCCACTTCGGCGACGACGTTGGCGTAGTTCGGATCGTCGGGCTTCGTTTGCATCAGCTTCAAATGATTGGCCCGCATTTGCTCATGCAGGGTCTTCATTTGCGGCTTCGACGCCGTCATGATGGACTTGATCGACGCCTGTTGTTCGGTCGTGAGTCCGAGTTTGCTGAACATATGCTCGGGTCCGAAGCCATGAGCTCCCGGCCCGTGCCGCTCGTGCGGGCCGGGCGGCGGGGTCGCGGCGGTCGCATTATCGGCCGCGTTCGCCAGCGAAAAACCGGTAGCCGCAGCGAGTAGTGCGCCGCCCGCCAGCGTGATGGCTGCCAGCATATTCCGTATCGATTTCATGTCCGTTGCTCCCAAATAGGTAACCAGGTATTACGTCGCTCTATCGTAAGCCGACAACGGGCCAACTGCTGTCAAAGGGGACGAAAGACCATGCAAAGTTTTGTCAATTCATGCATCCGTCGCCGATTGCCCTTAAGCTTGTGCGAGAGTATGCATACGAAATGACCATCCCCCATGCACCGCCCCCGGAGTCTCCAGCCGCACGCGAGGCGCGCGTGCTGCTCGTGGATGACGACCGCGAACTTTGTCAAATGCTGGGGGAATATCTGGAGGCCGAGCATTTCGACGTGAAGAGCGTGCACGATGGCAGCGACGCGCTGGCGGAACTCAAGGTCAACGAATTCGAGATCCTGATCTTGGACGTAATGCTGCCGAGCGTCGGCGGCTTCGACGTACTGCGCAAGCTCGGCGCTTCTTATGAAACGCCGATCTTGATGCTCACCGCGCGCGGCGACGATGTGGACCGCATAGTCGGTCTGGAACTCGGCGCCGACGATTATCTCAGTAAACCGTTCAATCCCCGCGAATTGGTGGCGCGCATTCGCGCCATCCTGCGGCGCGCGAGCAGCCGTGCCGCACGCGGCGGCGTGCCCGACGAACTGTGCGTGGGGCCGATCGTGCTCAACACCGGAATGCATCAGGTGCGCGTCGCGGAGGTACCGGTGGCCGTCACCGGCGCGGAATTTCGCGTGCTGGAATTGCTGATGCGGTCCGCCGGGCAGGTGATCTCGCGCGAGGCGATGACCGAACAGGCGCTCGGCCGCAAGCTCGTGCCTTACGATCGCAGCATCGATACCCACATCAGCAATCTGCGTCGCAAACTCGATCTCGAGGCGGGCAAGAATCCCGAGATCAAGAACGTGCGCGGTTCGGGCTACATGCTCACCTGGGCGAGCCTAGAACATTGAAATGCCCTAGAACATTGAAATGCACAGCCTGTTCGTACGGATCTTCGTCTTGTTCTGGATCTCGATGGCGCTCATCGTCGGCGGCAGCATCGCCATCACCTTTGCGGTGGCCGCGCGCGAATACGAATCCCCGGAACTGCAGCGCCGGCCGAACGTGGCGATCCAGGCATCGGAAGTCCTCGGAAAAGGCGGACTACCCGCGCTGAAGGAGTGGCTCGACGCCAACAAGAATTCGATGGCCGATCGCCATTTCTACATCATCGGCCCGGACGGTAAAGACATTCTCGGGCGGCGCCTCTCCGACGGTGCCGTTCGGCGCCTGGAGCTCTTCAACCACGTCGCGATGGGAAGCCCCGAGCCGCGCACTTTCGGTCCCCCACCTCCGGGGAATTTTCGGGCGCCGCATTTCGCGCCGCAGATCGTCGGCCCGGACGGCTCGACCTACACGGTATTACAGGTGCCGCGCCGTCCCAGCATTTTCGGCGCCCTGAGTCTGCCGGGAATCTCGCTGACCATTCTGTGTATCGCGCTGGCGGTGAGCGCTTTTGCCAGCTGGTGGCTCGCCCGGCACTTGAGCGCGCCGATCCGCCGGATTCAAGAAGGCGCGCGGGCGCTCGCCTCGGAGAAACTCGACGTGCGCGCGGGCGCCGTGCGCGTAAGCGCCGGGCTCGAAGACCGCCAGGATGAAGTCGCGGTGTTGGCGCGGGACTTCGACGCCATGGCCGATCAATTGCGCGCCAATCGCGCCGTCATCACTCAGCTGCTGCGCGACATCTCGCATGAATTGCGTTCACCGCTGGCGCGCATGCGCGTCGCCCTTGGGCTGGCGCGTCAACCGGGCGGCGATCTGCCGCGGCAGTTGGATCGATTGGAACGCGAAATCGAACGGCTCGACGGCCTCATCAGTCAAGTGCTGAAGCTGGCGCGTTTGCACAGCACCGACATACCCTTCGGACGCGAGGTATTCGATCTCGATGAAGTGATCGAAGAAGTCGTGCGCGACGCGAACTTCGAAGGCGCCGTCAAGGGCTGCCAGGTGCTGCTGCGCGGCGCGGCGCGCAGCACGCTGCTCGGCAATCGCGAGCTGCTGCGCAGCGCCATCGAGAACGTGCTGCGCAACGCCGTGCGCTACAGTCCCAAAGACACGCCGGTCGAAGTATCCATCGCACGGCCCGATGCCGCAGCTACGCCGGCCGTGGGTGCGGGTGTGTCCATCGTCATCCGCGATCAGGGTCCGGGCGTGCCGGCGGCCGACTTGGAGCGTATATTCGAACCGTTCTATCGGGTGGCGGAGTCGCGCGACCGTGATAGCGGCGGTGAGGGTATCGGCCTCGCGATTACCTCCCAGGTCATGAAAGCCCATGGCGGCTCGGCCAGGGCGAATAATCATACGGGCGGCGGCCTTGAAGTCAGCTTGAGCTTTGGAGACCCATGTTGAGCCTGTACCAAGAGGCCTGTAAATACATTCCGGGCGGCGTCAATTCGCCGGTTCGAGCGTTCCGCGGCGTCGGCGGCGAACCGATTTTCTTCAAAAAGGCGGCCGGCTCTCACGCCATTGCCGCCGACGGACGCCGCTTCATCGACTACGTGGGATCGTGGGGTCCCATGATACTGGGTCACGCGCATCCCCAGGTCATCGCGGCGGTGCAAGCCGTAGCCGCCGATGGCCTGTCCTTCGGCGCGCCGACTGAACTCGAGACGGCGCTGGCGCGGCGCGTGGTCGAACTCATGCCGTCCATCGAAATGGTGCGTTTCGTGAGTTCCGGTACGGAAGCCACCATGAGCGCCATTCGATTGGCCCGCGGTTTCACCGGCCGCGACACCATCGTGAAGTTCGAAGGTTGCTATCACGGTCATTCCGACTCGCTGTTGATCAAGGCGGGCTCGGGAGCGCTCACCTTGGGCGTTCCCACCTCTCCGGGCGTGCCCGCGGCATTGGCCGCGCACACCGTGACGCTCGACTACAACGACGCGGCCCAAGTTCGCGACGTGTTCAAGCAGATCGGCGATCGGATCGCATGCATCATCGTGGAACCCGTGGCCGGCAATATGAACTGCGTGCCGCCCGCTTCCGGCTTCCTGCAAACCCTGCGTCAGGAATGCGACCGCGCCGGCGCGTTGTTGATCTTCGACGAAGTGATGACGGGCTTTCGCGTCGCGCTCGGCGGTGCGCAAGCAGTGTATGGCGTGCGGCCCGACCTCACGACGCTCGGCAAGATCATCGGCGGCGGCATGCCGGTGGGCGCATTCGGCGGACGGCGCGATATCATGGAGCGGCTGGCGCCGCTCGGCCCAATCTATCAAGCCGGCACTCTGTCCGGCAATCCGGTGGCGATGGTGGCGGGACTCACCACGTTGGAGTTGATTGCCGCTCCAGGATTCCATGAGCGCCTCAAGACAACCACCGGTACCTTGATGCAGCGCCTCGCCGCTGCCGCGGCCGGAGCGGGCATCCCGCTGGCGACCAATCATGTCTGCGGCATGTTCGGATTGTTTTTCACCGCCGAGCACAAAGTGGACGCCTTCGCCAAGGTCATGGCGTGCGACGTGGAACGTTTCCGGCGCTTTTTCCACGCCATGCTCCGAGCCGGCGTCTACTTTGCGCCCTCCGCGTTCGAAGCGGGATTTCTCTCGGCAGCGCATACGCCTTCGGACATCGACGCCACCGTGGCGGCGGCGGAGAAGATATTTCCCGAACTGCACGCCGCCGCCTAAGTTCGCCCGATGCGCGCGTTCGCCTGGTTTTTGGGACTGATTCTCATAGGTCTCGTCTCGATAGCGGTGTTCACCTATCCGGTCTGGATGGTGCTGCATCCGTATTTCAGTTTTCCGTTCCACCGCATCGGCGATCGGATCGGCATGCTGGCTTTGGCGGTGGGTTTTTTGCTCACGGCGCGCCGTTTGCGGTTGAGCGATCGGGCGAGTCTCGGATACGGTATTCCGCGGCGGGTGTTCGTGCGCGAGATGTCGGTCGGATTGGCGCTCGGCGTCGTGACTATGGCCGCGGTGGTCGGAATCATGTCCGCGCTAGGGTTGCTCGATTGGACCGCGGCCGCAGGTTTCACCGCGGCCGCTCTGACCAAGCTCATCGCGATGCGGCTTCTCTCCGGGCTGGCGGTGGCGTTCATCGAAGAGACGTTCCTGCGCGGCGCCATGCAGACCGGGATCGAGCGCGAATCCGGTACCGCAGCCGCGGTGATTTTGACCGCCGTCATTTATTCGGCCACGCATTTCTTCGCCAGCTTCAAGATACCGCCGGATGAAGTGACTGCATGGAGCGGTGTGGATCTGCTCTCCGGTACGCTGCATCTCTTCGCTCATCCCTTGGGCATTGCGGACGCGTTCCTATGCCTGCTGGCCGTCGGCATCGTGCTCGGCACCATTCGCGCCGCGACCGGCAACATCGCCGCCTGCATCGGACTGCATGCGGGCTGGGTATGGGTAATGCTGGTCGTGCACGAATTGTCGCAGCCGCTGCGCGCCGCACCCTTGAACTTTCTGCTGAGCCGCTTCGATGGGTTCGTAGGTTGGCTGGTATTGGCGTGGACGATCCTGCTGGGCTTCGGCCTGCGACGCTTTTATGCGCGGACCGGCTACGCCCGGGCCGCGGGCTGAGCCAGGGGTGCCAACAGGTCGAGCCGCTGTACCGGATCGTCGATTTCGAGACAGGACTGTTTCTCCTGCAAGGGGATGGGCAAGATCTCCGCAAGGCGATGACCCACCCACGCCGCATCGTCCAAATGCATTTCGATGTCCGTGTACACCTCGCCAAGTTGCGGCAAAACGGTCTGCAGTAAATCCGCCAGGCGCGCGTGTCGCGGCGGCACGCCTACCGTCGGCTCGGGCGCCAGCCATTCAACCTCACCCAGATTGAGGCCGTCCGCCTGCACGGTTTTCTGCACGATGCGAAAGCGCTGCTGTCCCACGCAAGAGAGGCCGAGCAGGCCGTCCGACAACTGATGAAAGTCCGTGATTTTCGCCATCGTGCCCACGTCGTAGGTTTCAGCGGGGCCCACCTCGTTGCCCGCGCGAATCAATACGACGCCGAAGCCGCGGTCTTCGCGCATGCAACTGCGCACCATGTCCACATAGCGCGTCTCGAATATCCGCAGCGGCAACGGGCCGTCGGGAAACAGCACGATGTTGAGCGGGAACAGCGCGATCGAAGTCACTGCCGCGCCCGGAGTTCCGCAAGCAGCTTGTCGTGCAAACCGCCGAAACCGCCGTTGCTCATCACCAGCACTTGATCGCCTGGGCGGCTGTCGTCGGCCAGTGCTTTGACCAGCGCGTCGACGTTTTCCGCAAAACTCACCCGTCCCCCCAACGACTTGAGCGCGGCCGGCAAATCCCATCCAAGATCCGCCGACTTCAAGAACCACGAATGGTCAGCCAATGCCAGCGCCGGCGCCAACTGCTCGCGATGCACCCCGAGCTTCATGGTGTTGGATCGCGGCTCGACCACGGCAACGATTCGCGCCTTGCCGACCCGCGCGCGTAATCCCCTGAGCGTGCTTTCGATCGCCGTCGGATGATGCGCGAAATCGTCGTAGACGGTCACGCCCCCGACGGCGCCGCGAATCTCCATGCGCCGCTTGACGCCGCGAAATTCGTTCAAAGCCTGCGCCGCGCGCACCGGCTCAACACCCACGTGGTGAGCCGCGGCGATGGCCGCCAACGCATTCATGACGTTGTGCTTGCCGATCAGCGTCCACTCGACCTCCGCCACCTTACGGCCCCGCAAATGCACGGAAAACAGCGCGGACTCTCCCGCTTCATCGTGCACGGTCCACTCCGCGTCGCTGCGCGCCGCGCTGAATGTCTCGCGGGGCGTCCAGCAGCCCATTTCCAAGGTCCTGCCGAGTTCTGGATCGTCGCCGTTGACGATCAGCCGGCCGGCCGACGGCACGGTCCGCAGCAGCTGATTGAATTGACGGCGGATGGCCGCCACGTCCGGATAAATATCCGCGTGGTCGTATTCCAGATTGTTCAATATCGCGGTGCGCGGCCGGTAGTGAACGAACTTCGCCCGCTTGTCGAAGAACGCGGTGTCGTATTCATCCGCCTCGATCACGAAGTACGGTGCGGACCCCAGCCGCGCGGTGCAATCGAAATTGTTGGGCACCCCGCCGATCAAGAACCCCGGCTGGAGGCCGGCATGTTCCAAGATCCAGGTCAGCATGCTGCTGGTCGTGGTCTTGCCATGAGTGCCGGCGACTGCCAGCACATGCCGGCCCTGCAGCACGTGCTCGGCGAGCCACAACGGTCCCGATGTATAAGGCACGCCGAGGTCGAGCATGGCCTCGATGACCGGGCTGCCGCGGGACAGTGCGTTGCCGACCACCACCATTTCGGGCCGCAAGTCCAATTGGCCGGCGCCATACCCCTGGACGTACTCGATCCCCAACGCGTCCAGCTGCGTGCTCATCGGCGGATACACATTGAGATCCGACCCGGTGACGCGAAATCCCGCCGCCTTGGCGATTGCCGCGACTCCCCCCATGAAGGTACCGGCTATCCCCAAGATGTGCACGTGCATGCGCGATGTGTCAGTCATAATCACAATTCTTTAAATTGTACACGCGGATTAAAAGTATGCCCGACGCGATTTGGGTCGATCGAAATGAGGAGTTGCCGGCGCTGGCGCGCACGCTCGAGTCGCAGTCCATGATCGGCGTCGATACGGAATTCCTGCGCGAGCGAACTTTTTTCCCCAAGCTTTGCCTGCTGCAACTCGCGGCCGGCGGACATATCTGGTGCGTCGACACATTGCGCGGCGGCAATCTCGATGAGCTGGTTCCCGCCCTGACCGCAGCGACGACGCGCAAAGTCATCCACTCGGCGCGCCAAGATCTCGAGGCGTTTTATCTGGCCACGAAACGCATTATTTCACCGTTGTTCGATACCCAGATCGCCGCCGGCTGCATTGGTCTCAAGCCGCAAATCGGCTACGCAGATCTCGTCAAGACCTTGCTGGATGTGACCGTTCCCAAGGGTCAGACTCGCACCGATTGGTCGAAACGGCCGCTGACTGCCGAACAGCTGGAATACGCCGCCGACGATGTCCTGTATCTCGGCGATATGGCCGAGATCCTGATGGCGCGTCTGCGTAAACTTGGGCGAGCACATTGGGCGTCGGAAGATTGCGCCGCGCTCGAGGATCCAGCGCTTTACGAGCCTGATCCCGCTCAGGCGTGGGAGCGGTTGCGCGGCATCGGCCAACTTGCTCCCGGACCTCGCGCGCGTGCGAAAAGCATCGCCGTGTGGCGTGAAAGACTCGCGCGGGAACGCGATTTGCCGCGAGCCTGGATCATTCCCGACGCAGCCATTTTTGCGGTCGCGCAGGCCAACCCGGGCTCGCGGGCGGCGCTTGGCGCAGTCAACGAAATGCCGGCGAATTTCAATGTCGCCTTCGCGGCGGATCTGTTGAAAACTCTGCACGACCAGTCCGGCATCCCGGTCACCGACTTGAACCCAAGTCAGGATTCGCGCCCGACTCCGGAACAGAAAGCGTTGGTCGTGCGCCTCGGCAAAATCGTGGATGCGCGCGCCGCCGAACTCCAAGTGAGCGCGGAGCTTCTCGCCCCGCGCGGCGAACTCAAGGCACTCGCCATGGGTAGCCGCAACTCGCACGCCCTCAGCGGCTGGCGGCGTACGGAGATCGGCGAACGCCTGCTCGAAAGTTTAGTTTAGGCGCTCCGCGCCGGACCTACGGGGCCGCGGCGGCCCCGTCCTTGAGGTTCGGAGCTTGCACCGCTTGTTGGATGCTCTTGAATACGGTATCCATGTCGGCATCCGCGTCCACGACGCGCAATAGCCCGGCCTCCCGGTAGTACTGGATGAGCGGCTTGGTCTGCGCGTCGTAGACCTCGAGGCGCTTGCCGATCACGTCCTCCTTGTCGTCCGGCCGCTGGATCAACCGCGGCGCATGGCCGCATTTTTGCAGGTGCAAGGCATTGTCCGGCGGGGAGGTGAACACGTTGAACACCTGCCCGCAATCCTGGCAAATTCGGCGGCCGGTCAGGCGCTTGAACAGAACCCCTAAGTCCAGATTCAGCAATACCACCGCCTCGAGCGGCCTATGGATGTCGCTCAATACCTTTGCCAGCGCATCGGCCTGGGCGATATTGCGGGGAAAGCCGTCCAGAATGAAGCCTTTGGCGGCATCGGCCTGGCCCAACCTTTCGCGAATCATCCCGAGCACCGTGGCATCGTCGACCAGCTTGCCGCAATCCATCGCGGACTTCGCGCGCATGCCCAACTCGGTCCGCGCGGCCACCGCCTCGCGCAGCAGATCGCCGGTCGATATTTGCGGCACGCCGTAGGTCTTGACCAGCAGTTGCGACTGCGTCCCCTTGCCTGACCCCGGGGCGCCTAGCAGAACTATACGCATGATTCTCTATACTGATGAAAGCGCGCTACCGTACCTTCGCGGGCGGCCACCGTCAAACCTCCGTGCCGCGGAAGCAGTGGTGCCCCGGAAGCTCGGATCGGCTATCCTGCGCGCCTCATGAAACGCTTGTCCGCAAAAAACGCGTTCTACGCACAATCAGGCGGGGTGACCGCCGTCATCAACGCGTCCGCCTGCGGATTGCTCGAAACGGCGCGTAAGTACCCGAACCGAATAGCGAAAGTCTACGCCGGCCGGCACGGCATCATCGGTGCCCTGACCGAGGACATGATCGATACCAGCAAGGAGAGCCGGGCGACCATCAGCGGCCTGCGCTACACCCCGGGCGGCGCGTTTGGATCGGCACGCTACAAACTGGCCGGAATCGACAAGAATCGTGCCGAGTACGAGCGCTTGATCGACGTGTTTCGAGCCCACGACATCGGCTATTTTTTCTACAACGGCGGCAATGATTCCATGGATACCGCGCAAAAGGTGTCGGAGATCGGCGCGCAGTTGGGCTACCCGATCACTTGTATCGGCGTGCCGAAAACCGTGGACAACGATCTGCCCATCACGGATTGCTGCCCCGGTTTCGGGTCGGCGGCCAAGTACATTGCCGTCTCCACGCGCGAGGCCGCGCTCGATGTCCAGTCCATGGCGCGCACCTCCACCAAGGTATTCGTGCTGGAAGTCATGGGCCGTCACGCCGGCTGGATGGCCGCGGCCGGCGGCTTAGGGGCCGAAAAGAGCGGCGACGCGCCCCACGTCATTTTGTTTCCCGAGATCGCTTTCGATAGGGTGCGCTTCCTCGCCAAGGTCAAGCAGGCCGTCGAGAAAAACGGCTATTGCGTGGTGGTGGTATCCGAAGGGGTGCGGGACGGTGACGGCAAATTCCTGGCCGAGGTGGGCACCAAGGACGCTTTCGGACACTCGCAGCTCGGCGGCGTGGGTCCCCTCGTGGCCCAGATGACCCAGGAAGCCTTCGGCTACAAATTTCATTGGGCCGTGGCCGATTATTTGCAGCGCTCGGCACGGCACATTGCCTCGAAGGTCGACGTGGAACAGGCATATGCCGTCGGCAAGGCAGCGGTCGAATTCGCGCTCAAGGGCAAGAACGCCGTCATGCCGGTGATCGTGAGAAAGTCGTCCAAACCGTATCGCTGGACCATCGGCGAGGCGCCGTTGAGCGCTGTCGCGAACCAAGAAAAGAAAGTGCCGCGAAATTACATTACGGCGGACGGCTTCGGGATTACCGCCGCCTGTCGACGGTATTTGTCGCCGCTGATCCGCGGCGAGGAATACCCGCCGTACCGCGACGGCCTGCCGGAATACGTCGCGCTCAAGGGTAGCGGCGTGCCGAGGCGGCTTAAAAATAGGTTTGTTCTTTAGATTTCAATAACTTAGACCACGGAGACCCTTGATGACGCTCGATAACGCGCTTTGGTTAGCGATAGGCTCAGGTGTAATAGCGATTCTCTATGGACTGGTATCCGTCCGCTGGATCTTGGCGCAGCCCGCCGGCAACGCTCGGATGCAGGAGATTGCCGCCGCCATCCAGGCCGGAGCTCGCGCGTATCTGAATCGCCAGTACTCCACCATCGCGATCGTCGGCGTGATTCTCTTCGTCGTTCTGGGAGTGACCCTGGGCTGGGCGACCGCCGGCGGCTTCGCGGTCGGCGCGGTTCTCTCCGGGCTTGCCGGCTATATCGGCATGTTCATCTCCGTACGCGCGAACGTGCGCACCGCCCAGGCGGCCCATCACGGGATAAATGCCGCGCTCAAAGTCGCGTTCCGCGGCGGCGCCATCACCGGCATGCTGGTGGTGGGGCTCGGCCTGCTGGGAGTGGCCGGATACTACATCGCCATGCTGCATCTCCTGGGCGACGCCGAAATGGCGCTGCGGTCGCTGGTGGGATTGGCCTTCGGCGGCTCGCTGATTTCGATATTCGCGCGCTTGGGCGGCGGAATCTTCACCAAGGGCGCGGACGTCGGTGCCGACCTGGTCGGCAAGGTCGAAGCCGGAATTCCGGAGGATGATCCGCGCAATCCCGCGGTCATCGCCGATAACGTCGGCGACAACGTGGGCGATTGCGCCGGTATGGCGGCCGACTTGTTCGAAACCTACGCCGTCACGCTGGTCGCTACCATGCTGCTGGGCGGATTGGTCATGGTCGACATGGGCGAGCGAGCCGTACTGTTCCCGCTGATGCTGGGCGCTATTTCCATCGTCTCCTCCATCGTCGGCACGTTCTTCGTTTCCACCAAGGAAGGCGGCAAGATCATGAACGCCTTGTACAAAGGCGTGATCGTGTCGGGAGTCATTTCGGCCATTGCGTTTTATTTCGTCTGCCAGCACATCATGGGCGAGGCCGCCATGGCCATGTGGCTGTGCACGCTGGTTGGCCTCGCGCTGACGGCGGCCATGATCGTCATTACCGAGTTCTACACCGCGACCGAATACGGACCCGTACAGCACGTCGCCTCGGCCTCGCAGACCGGTCACGCCACCAACATCATCGCCGGACTGGGCGTGTCGATGAAGGCCTGCGCCCTGCCCGTGATCGCCGTGACTTTCAGCATCTGGGCCTCTTTCCAGCTTGCGGGGCTGTACGGCATCGCCATAGCCGCTACGGCGATGTTATCGATGACCGGCATGATCGTTGCGCTCGACGCCTACGGTCCGATCACCGACAACGCCGGCGGCATCGCGGAGATGGCCGGTCTCGACGCCAAGGTCCGCGAGGTCACCGATCCGCTCGATGCGGTCGGCAATACCACCAAGGCGGTCACCAAGGGCTACGCCATCGGCTCTGCAGGGCTCGCAGCCCTGGTCCTGTTCGCCGATTACACCCACAAGCTCGAGGAAATCCTGGGGCACGCCACGAGCTTCGATCTATCGAATCCGGCCGTCATCATCGGCTTGTTCATCGGGGGGCTCATACCCTACATGTTCGCTGCCATGGCGATGGAGGCCGTAGGCCGCGCCGCGGGTTCGGTGGTCAACGAGGTGCGGCGCCAATTCCGCGAAATCAAGGGCATCATGGAGGGTACGGCGAAGCCCGACTATTCCCGCGCGGTCGATATGTTGACCAAGGCCGCGATCAAGGAAATGATTATTCCCTCCTTGCTGCCCATACTCGCGCCCATCGTGCTGGTACTCGTCGTGAACTTCCTCATGGGGCCCGGCTCCGGCGTTCAGGCCCTGGGCGGCTTGCTCATCGGCACCATCGTCACCGGCTTGTTCGTGGCCATTTCCATGACCACCGGCGGCGGCGCATGGGACAACGCCAAGAAATACATCGAAGAAGGTCACTTCGGCGGCAAGGGTTCCGACGCTCACAAGGCGGCCGTGACCGGCGATACCGTCGGCGATCCCTACAAGGATACCGCCGGACCTGCGATCAACCCCCTCATCAAAATCATCAACATCGTCGCGCTGCTGATGGTGCCCGTGCTCGGCAAGCTGATGTAGTAGCCCGTAACCTCAACTAAATATCAAAATAGATCGCGTCGGGCTCGGCGGCGCCGTCGCGCGTCGCCACTCGCAATTCAGGCTCTTTGAGCGATACGCGCGAACGCGCCGGAACGCTGCGCGTGAGGAACACCGAACCGCCGATGACGCTGCCGGCGCCGACGATGGTCTGGCCGCCGAGGACGGTCGCGTTGGCGTACAAGGTCGATCCGCTTTCAACCGTCGGATGCCGCTTCTTGCCGCGAATGATCTGGCCGGTCGCGTCCCTCGGAAACGACAGCGCCCCCAAGGTCACGCCCTGGTACAGCTTCACGCCCTCGCCGATGTCCGTGGTTTCGCCGATTACCACGCCCGTCGCATGATCGATGAAAAACGCTGCCCCGATATTCGCACCGGGATGAATATCGCACCCGGTCTTCGAATGCGCCCACTCCGTCATGATGCGCGCCATCATCGGCACCCCCAAATCGTACAGGGCGTGGGCAATTCGATACACGCTGACGGCCAGCAGGCCGGGATAGGCGAGAACCACCTCGTCGAGATTCGTGGCGGCGGGATCGCCGTCGAAAGCCGCCTGAACGTCGCCTAGCAGCAGCTTGCGGATCTCCGGCAGGCGACGCAAAAACACCTGGGTCAGCTCGCGCGACCGCGGCGCGCAGTCGCCCACATCGTTTCGGTCGCGCTCGCGCCCGTAGCACAGGCAATGTTCCATCTCCCGCTCGATCTTCGGCGCCAACGCCGCCACCGATTGCGCAATGTGAGCACCGAGGTTCTCGTTGTTCAGATCGCGCCGCCCGAAATAGCCCGGATACATGAGATCGAGCACGGCCTCCAAGATCTCGACGATGGCCTCCCGCGACGGCAGGTAGCGATGCGAAATGCGGCGCGCCCGCTCATCGCTCAAGTAGCTGTCGAGCAGCTGTCCCGCCAGGCTCTCCAGCGCGGAGATCTTCGATTTCGCGTCGGCAGCGGTCTTCGGGCTGGCAGCGGCGGTAGGCACACTCATGCAACGGCCTGCATTTTTTCAACTTCCTCGAACAGGCCCTCGAACAAGGCGCCCGACAGGTACCTTTCTCCGGCATCCGGTAGGATCACGACGATGGTCTTCCCAGCCTGCGCCGGTTCGCGCGCCAGGCGAAGCGCCGCCACCATCGCAGCACCGCACGATATGCCGCACAATATCCCTTCCTCCCGGGCCAGCTTGCGCGCCACCGCGATCGCTTCGTCGTTGCTGACCTGTTCGACGCGGTCGACCAGCGAAAGATCCAAGTTCTGGGGAATGAACCCCGCCCCGATGCCCTGAATTTTGTGCGGCGCAGGCACCAGCGGCTGCCCCGCCAACGTTTGGCTGATCACCGGTGAATGAGTGGGCTCGACGGCCACGGTCAGAATCTTCTTCGCCCGCGTGTGCTTGATGTAACGTGAGACGCCGGTCAGCGTTCCGCCCGTACCCACGCCGGAGACGAATATATCGACCTTGCCTTGGGTGTCGTCCCAGATCTCGGGCCCCGTGGTTCTTTCGTGGATCGCGGGATTGGCGGGATTCTCGAATTGCTTCATGAGCACGTACTTGGCGGGGTCGGAGGTGGCCAGTTCCTCGGCCTTGGCGATGGCGCCCTTCATCCCTTTCGCACCCGGGGTCAAAACCAGCTTGGCGCCGAAAGCGATCAACACCTTACGCCGTTCCATGCTCATGGTGTCCGGCATGGTGAGCACGCAGCCGTAGCCGCGTGCGGCGGCGGCAAACGCCAAGGCAATGCCGGTATTGCCGCTGGTGGCCTCGACGATGGACATTCCGGGCTTCAGGGTACCGCGCTCTTCGGCGTCCCACACCATGGCCGATCCGATCCGGCATTTCACAGAATAGGCCGGATTACGGCCCTCGATCTTGGCCAGCACCGTGGCACCGCTGGCGGCGTCCAAACGGTTGATCCGAATCAGCGGCGTGCGCCCAATGGACTTGGTATTGTCTTCGTAAATCGGCATGCTGCACCTCGTTAAACCCTGGGCCTCCCCGATTTTCCTCCTAAGCACGGGGCAAATGCCATAGAACTTTGTTATGAGCCCCTGCCGGGCGGTTATAAGGTGGGAGTCGGGGTCACCGACAAGGGCTGCGGCCGCGCGATGACGAAGCCCTGTACGAAGTCGATGCCCATGCTCTTCACGGCGGCCAGCGACGACTGGTCCTCGACTTGCTCCGCAACGATGCGAAAGTTGAGGCTGCGCGACAGCTCGATCATCGCAGCGACCATCGCCTGGTTCACCGTGTCCTCCGCCAGATTGCGGATGAACGAGCCGTCGATCTTCAGATAATCCATGGGCAGCGTCTTCAAGGTCGAGAACGAGCTCAACCCCCTGCCGAAGTCATCCAACGCGAACTCGCAGCCCATGCCGTGCAACACGCCGATGAAACGCCGTGCGTGGTCTAGGTTCGCGACCACCGCACTTTCGGTGACTTCGAAGCAGATGTCGCTCGGGCTCGCGCCGCTGTGATCGAAACAATCGACCACGAATTCCAGGAATTCGGAATCGGCCAGCGTTTGGCCGGCGATGTTGATCGCGACGCTGCGGCCCGAGGGCAGTTTCATTCCGCCCCGTCCCAAGGCTGACAGCACCGCCTGAACCACCCATCGATCGACAAACGGCATTAAGCGATAGCGCTCGGCGGCCCGGAAGAATTCGGCGGGCGGTGCGCCGGGTTGACCGTTTTCGCTCTCCAATCGCACGAATACCTCGAGCGCCGGCCCGCGCACTCCGCCGATTTGCGCGTGCACGATCGGCTGGTAGTAAAGTTCGAACTTGTTGTCGCGCAGGGCTCCTTGAAGCTTCTGCAGCCAGTGAATCTCGCCGCTGTGGCGCGCATTCGCTTCCTCGCGCGCGGAATACACATGGACGTGCACGCCTCCCTGCTTCTTGGCGACGTAGCATGCCGAGTCCGCCGAGTTCATGAGGTCCTCGATCGCGCCGCCGCCGCGGCCGATTTCCACGAGACCGATGCTGACGCCGATGTTGAATATCTTGTCCTTCCAAACGAAGCGGTAATCGCCGACCGAACGCACCACGTCGTCGGCTATCTGCCGCGCTTTCTCGAGCGGGCAGCCAACCAGCAACAGCGCGAATTCATCGCCGCCAATGCGCCCCACCGTGTCGGAGTCCCGCACCGCTTCTTTGATGATCGAGGCCACCTCGCGCAACATATTGTCGCCGGCGGTGTGCCCGCAGGTGTCGTTCACGACTTTGAACCGATCGAGATCCAGGTAGCACAGCGCGTGCGCGGCGTCTCCGGTCTGTGCGGAGTCCAGCGCTTCCTGCAGCCGCCGTTCGAACTCGCGGCGATTCACCAAACCGGTCAAGGCGTCGTGACTGGCCTGATACGTCATTTGACGCGCGAGTCCGCGCAATTCGCTGGTATCGTGCAGCACCAGCACCACCCCCAGCGTGTCTCCGGCCTCCGACTTCAGCGGCGTCACGCTGAGCTCAACGTAACGCTCGACCGCGCCGTTGGCGGGCACGAGTACCGCGCGCCGGCCCATGGTTACGCGCCCCCCCGCGGTCAGCGCCATGCGAACCGGATCTCCGAGCGAACGGCGGTCCGCTTCATCCACCAGCGATGCAACCTCGGGAAACGATTTTCCGGCGACCTGGTCGAAACGCTGGCCCAACAGGGTCTCCGCGGAAGTGTTGATGTAATCGATCCGCCCGGCGGCATCGACCGTAATGACGCTTTCGCCCATGGCGTCGAGGGCGGCCACGGCTCGCGGCCGCGCCGGCGGCGGCGCCCCATTCGATGCTTCCGGCAGCATCTCCAAAGCGGTGAGCAACAACGCCGTCTCGCCGGCGCTGTCGATCACAGTGCTCGACAATTCGACGCGGGTAACTTCCCCATGGGCGCCGGTCAATTCGACCTCGTAGCGCTCGGCGGCGGGTTCGCCAAGCAAGCGCCGCCGCAAATTGCTGTCGACCAGCTCGACATATTCCGGAGCGACGAAATCGCTCAAGGGCCTGCCGATCACGTCGGGCGCGTTCAATCCCAGCAACGCGAGAAACCGCGAATTCGCGAACAGGATCTGTTTGCGGTGAACGAGCACCGCATCGTGTACCGTCTCGACCAGGCGTTGAAACAGTTGTTCGCGGCCCTGCAAGTTGGCGCCGCGTTGTTCGAGGGTTTCGAGCAGTTTATTGACCGCCGCGCCCAATTGTTCGAGGGATTCGGGCTTGCCGTCCAGTACGATCCGTCCGGCTGTTCCGGACTCGAATGTGAGTCGCCGGATTTGTTCAGAGAACTCGCTGACGGCGCGCTCCTGGCGCCGATTCCAAACGACGAGCACACTGATGCCCACGGCTAATACGGCTGAGGTAATGAACCACACGGCGACGGGAGACAGGATCAACGCGGACCTCGATGACGACGAATCGTGACGATGCTTAAAATCTAGGTTCCTGGCTGCTTGAGCGCATCGTGAACATCGTGTGTAGGAGAATATCCTAAGGGGCTCGCCTAGCCTGCCGAAATTGACCATAATCGATGGGGTTAATCATGTAGGTAACATATGGATACGTTGGCAGCTCGGCAGCAGATGGTGGATCAGCAGATCCGCACTTGGGAGGTTCTCGACCCGCGGGTGTTGAGCGTGCTATCCGCGGTGCCGCGCGAAGCGTTCGTGCCGCCAAACTACCGCGAACTCGCTTTTGCCGACACGCCGATTCCCATCGGATTTGGCCAGTCCATGCTCGCGCCCGTACTGCAGGGGAGGATATTGCAAGCCTTGGGGCTAAACGCGTCGGATAGCGTGCTCGAAGTCGGCACCGGCACCGGCTACTTGACCGCATGCTTGAGCATGCTCGGGAGCTCCACGCATTCGATCGACATTCGTGCCGAGTTCACCGCGGCCGCCGGCGCGAATCTGCGTGCCGTACCTCAGGCCCGCGCGCGATTGGAGACGCGCGATGCGTTCAATGGCGCATCCCTGGGCGAATACGATGTCATTGCCGTCACCGGTTCCCTGCCGGTCTATGATACGCGGTTCGAAAAGGCGTTGCGGGTCGGCGGCCGTCTATTCGCCGTCGTCGGAGCGGCGCCGGTGATGGACGCTATCCTGGTTCGCCGCGTAGACGACACCGAATGGATTCGCGAGAGTCTGTTCGAGACCGTGATCGAGCCTTTGACCAACGCCACCGCACCGCAAGGATTCGTATTCTGATGATCAAGGAAATTAGCCCGAAAGAGTTCCTCTCGCGCCGCGCCGCGGGTACTCCGATGACGTTATTGGACGTCCGCGAGGACTGGGAAACACGGCTCGCGCCCGTTCCCTCGAGCCTCGTGCACATTCCCATGGGTCAGGTCGCCGATCGTTTGAGCGAGCTCGACCCAAAGCTAGAGACGGTGGTGATCTGTCGCTCCGGAGGCCGCAGCCTCGAAGTGGCGCGCTTTCTAACGGCGCAGGGGTTTGCGTCGGTCTCCAATCTCGCCGGCGGCATCTTGGCGTGGTCCAGGGATGTGGACCCGAACATACCGCAGTATTGAAACCCCGGCACGGTGTTATAGTCACATATAACACTCGATTGGAAAACGAATGAAGCGTTCACTGACGTTGGTTGCGTGTCTCTTGAGCTTTCATACCGTTTCGGCGGCCGATCTGGTAGCGGTCTATCAGCGCGCCTTGCAGAACGATCCTCAATTGCGCGAGGCCGAAGCGAATCGCCTCGCCGCCCTCGAGTCGAAACCGCAGGCGCTCGCCGCATTGCTTCCGCAGATTTCCGGAAGCGCGTTGGCCAGCAAGGAGCGCGATACCGGACCGTCGAATCAACAGTTTTCGTTTACCGACGTCTCGAGCGGCAAGCCTATCGTCATCGTCGAGAATCAAGACTTCAACGGCCGCACGATCACGCATAGCCATAAGTTCGGCGTCGATCTCAAACAGAACATATTTCGCTGGGAGAACTGGGTGGCGCTGCAACGCGCGGATGCCCAGGTCGCGCAGGCCGAGGCGGATTACCAGGCGGCGCAGCAAGATCTGATCTCCCGAGTCGCCCAGCGCTACTTCGACGTGCTCGCGGCGCAGGACGATCTCGATGCCCAGGAAGGCGCTCTGGCCTCGGTCAATCGTCAGCTCGAACAGGCTGAAAAGCGCTATGCGGTTGGCCTCATCGCCATCACGGACGCGCAAGAGGCGCGCGCCTCGCACGACAGCAGCGCGGCCGCCGTCATCGCTGCCAAACGGCAAGTGGCGTCCGCGAAGGAGCTATTGCGCGAAATCACCGGCGACCTCTTCGACACATTGGCGCGTCCGATCGAGCCTTTCGAGTTGACCGATCCCGATCCCATCAGCGAAGAGCGGTGGGTGGATATGGCCCTGCAACAGAATCTGTCTCTGGTCTCCAGCCGTCTGGCTGCGGACATTGCCAGAGAGAACGTCAGCACTGCGCGCGGCGGACATTTTCCTTCTCTCGACCTCGTCGCAAGCGGCTACAAAGTCAACAGCGACGGCAACAGCATCAACACGGACGGCACGCCGTACGGCAATTCGATGCTCGATCAAAATCAACGCTCGATCGGGATACAGTTGACCTTCCCGTTGTATTCCGGAGGCATGGTGTCCTCGCAGGTTCGCCAAGCCGTATACCAACATCGGGCGGCCAAGGAGCGGGTGGAGCGCGTGGCGCGTCAAACCGAACATGACGCTCGCGATTCATATCTCGGCGTCCTCTCCGAGATCTCGCGCGTCAAAGCGTTGCGCCGCGCGGTCGAATCGAACACTACGGCGCTCAATGCGACCGAATCGGGCTACGAGGCCGGGACCCGCACGGCGGTGGATGTGCTGGAATCTCGGCGCCTGTGGATCCAAGCTCGAACCGACTACTCGCGCAGCCGCTACGACTACATGATAAACGTACTCAAACTGCAGCAAGCCGCCGGCATTCTATCGGTGCAGAGCTTGAACCGGCTCAACTCCCTGCTGAAAGAATAGGCTCGACCAGTTCGAGCAGGCGCGCCACGCTGCCGCGGTTCACTTCGATGACGTGACGCCCGCTCGCGCCCATCCGCGCACGCCTTGCAGGGTCTGAAAACAACTGCTTCAACACCTCGGCGAGTTGCGGCGCATCGGCGACCTGTAAGGCCGCGCCCTGTTGCAGCAACAGCTGCGCAATCTCTTTGCCGTTCGACTGGTAGGGACCCGTGATCACCGGTACGCCCAGCACGGCCGGCTCCAACAGATTGTGTCCGCCCACGGGAACCAAACTTCCGCCCACGAATGCCACATCGACCGAAGCGTACAGCGCCGCGAGTTCCCCCACCGTGTCCACCAACAAAACCTGGCAATCCGGCCGCACCGCGTTGCCGCCGCTGCGGCGCTCGAAGCGAAAGCCGCGGCGGCTCAATAAGTCCGCGACCGACTGAAACCGTTCCGGATGCCGCGGCACCAACAACAGCAGCGCGCCGGCGACTTCGGCCTGTAATCGAGTGTGTGCCCACAACACCAGCTCTTCCTCGCCCGCATGCGTGCTGCCCGCAATCCACACCGGTCTCGTGCCCCAGGCAGATCGCAGCTCGAGCCCGCGTTCGACGACCGCGACGTCGACCGTCAGATCGAATTTCACGTTGCCGATGATGCGCGTCCTGCCCCGCTCGGCGCCGATGGCGATGAACCGTTCCGCATCTTCCGCGCTCTGCGCCGCCACCAGCGTGCTGCCGGAAAACACGCTGCGGAACAATGCGCCGAAACGCTGATATCGCGCCACGGATTTCAGCGACAGCCGGGCGCTCGCCAGGATCGTCGGAATGCCGCGGCGCCGGCACTCGTTGAACAGGTTCGGCCACAGCTCTGTTTCCAGAATGATCGCGAGACGCGGCCGAAGCCGCGCGATCAACCGCCGCATGGACCCAGGCGTGTCGTAGGGTAGAAAGCGCACCGGCATCGAGTCGCCGAACAGCGCGTGCGCGCGCGCCCGTCCGGTCGGCGTTGCCGTCGTCAATACCACAGGCAGTTGCGGATAGCGGGTGCGCAAGACGCGAATGAGCGCCGCTGTCGCGGTCACCTCGCCGAGCGACACGGCGTGCACCCAGATCGTGGGGCTGTCGCTGGATTCTCCAAAACCGAAACGCTCGCCCAAGGACTCCCAATAGCGGCGGTTGCGCAGGCCGCGCCACAACACGACCGACAACGCGATCGGTTGAAGGAGATACATCAACGCGCTATAGAGGTAGCGCACGAGCGTAGCCGGCAAGAAACCACTCCCAAGCGGCGGCGCCGAAGCGATCCGCCGGCAAGCCCCGCCCCACCTTGACGAGCGAACGGTTGAGCCGCGATAGGTTCTTGAGCGCCCACTCGCCGGGCGTTCTTAGCCTGCCGCGATCGAAATCCACCACGCTGACCGCGCCGCCGCCGTCGAGCAGCAAGTTGTGCGCATTGAGATCGGCGTGATACGCACCGGCGGCATGCAAGCGTGCGACGGCCGCGCCGACGTCACGCCACGTATTCTCTTGCAAAGGACCATCCGACAGCACCGCACTCAAGGGCCGGGCACCTGAAATTCGCTGGGTTATGAGATCGCAACGATAAAGAACACCGACGCGTTGATAGCGTGCGGCGATCGGCCTCGGCACCGGCAAGCCGCGCCGCGAGAGCTCCGCGAGCAAACGCCACTCGGCGAAGGCACGCACGCGTTTCTCGCCGGCCCACACGTAGCGATCCTTCGACAGGCGTGCGATGAATCCGCCGCGGCGATAGTGCCGCAATACCCACTCCGCCGATCCCGTGATGAACCATGCGGCGCCCCGGCCGCCGGTCACATCGACGAGTTCGCCGCGGCCAAACCAAAATGTCGGTTCGAATAGGGACTCGATCGCGGCGCCCGCAAGGCCGCCAAGGCTGTCGGGATCAGCCAGCATGGCGCCGTTGGAAGTGGCAATGCGTTGACCGCCGTCCTTTGTCATTATACCCCGATGCCGCACCGCTTCGATCCACCGCCGCAAACTGTCTGTGTACTGCGCCTATCGGCCATCGGTGATACTTGCCACGCGGCGGCCGCGTTACGCGCGCTCAACGAGGCGTGGCCGCAAACTCGGTTCACTTGGATCATCGGCAGGCTCGAAGCCAAGCTGATGTCGGCGATTCTTCCAGACGTCGAGTTTATCACCTTCGACAAAAGCGGCATGACTCGAGAACTACTGCGGCTGCGAAAGGTGCTCAAGCCGAGGCGCTTCGATTTGCTTCTGGATATGCAGCTCTCGATCCGTGCGAGCCTCGTTTCAACCCTGGTCTCCTCGCCCGTCAAGCTGGGGTTCGACCGCGCGCGTGCGCGCGAACTGCAATGGCTGTTTACCAACGCGCGGATCGCGTCCGCCGCGTCGGAACATGTGCTCGATTCATTCCTGGGCTTCGTGCGGGCCTGCGGCATCCAAACGGGCGCTGCCTCCTGGAACATCACGCTGCCCGCGGGCGCGCGCGACTACGCCGCTCGGCTGATTCCCGACTCTCGGCCCACTCTGGTCATCAGCCCCTGCTCCAGTCACCGTGCGCGCAATTGGTCCGCGGAACGGTATGCCGCCGTCGCCGATCACGCCGCCCGAATTCATGGCATGCGCGTCATCCTGGCGGGCGGGCGCAGTGCGCAGGAACAAGATATGGGCGCGGCGATCGTGGCCGCTGCCGCGATTGACGTCAAGGCGAGAACGCCCATCGTCAATCAAATCGGTAAAGACACCTTGCCTGAATTATTGGGATTGTTGGGGAAGGCGACGGTTCTGGTGTCGCCCGATTCCGGGCCCGTGCACATGGCCACCATGGTCGGCCTTCCCGTCATCGGCCTCTATGCGGCCACGCGCAGCGCCCGGGCGGGACCCTACTACAGCCGCCAATGGTGCGTGGACAAATACGATGAGGCTGCGCGCAGGGTGTTCGGGAAGCCGGCCGCTGCCATACCCTGGACGAAGAAAATCGAGCGGCCCGGCGTCATGGACCTGATCGGCGTGAAGGAAGTCACGGACAAGCTCGATGCACTGATCGCGCGAACGAAACTAGCTTAAAATACCGGGATGAATGAGATCAAGGTACCGGTATCGCCCGGCGAACTGCTCGACAAGATCACCATTTTGCGCATCAAGTCGCGGCGCATGAGCGACCCGAATAAACTGCGCAATGTGCGGCTCGAACTCGACGCGCTGCAAGGAACGTGGACGAGTTCCGCCTATGCGGGCGTCGATATCGACGCCGACGTCGACGCCTTGACGACGGTCAACGAACGCTTGTGGGTGATCGAAGACGACATTCGGGACAAGGAGCGCGCGCAGGCGTTCGATGCCGAATTCATTCGCCTGGCACGTGCCGTGTACGTCGAAAATGACGAGCGGGCGGCCATCAAACGGCGCATCAATTTGAAGCTCGGATCGACCATCGTCGAAGAAAAATCCTACCAGGTTTATTGAGGCCGCTCCGACCCCTATCGGACGGGGTCGCCCCGACCCCGTAGAGTCGGCGCGTCAGCGCCTGACAAAGTGTATTCCGCGCCGCAGTAGGCACACTTGGCCCAGCCGGTCGCCTCGATCGCCAAATACACCCGGGGATGCGAGTTCCACAGATACATGCCGGGCATGGGGCATGATAGGGGCAAATCAGCCGGGGTCACCGTGTACTGATGTAGTGCGTTGGGCTGAATCAAATTATGCTTCGAATCGTCTTGAACCATCGCCGGCATTGTCATCACTCCAGTGTTACCGCGAAGCCGCGGGCGCGCAAAAGAGCGTCGATTTTCGGATCCCTGCCGCGAAAGTTGCGGTAGGCCTGGGCCGGATCCACGCTATTGCCGACGCACATGATGTCATCGTGCAGACGCTTTGCAATGGTTTTGTCGAACGCATCGCCGGCCGAGACGAACGCCTCGAAGGCATCGTGATCCAGGACCTCGGCCCAAAGGTAGCTGTAGTATCCCGCCGAATACGAGTCGTTCGCAAAAATATGGGCGAACTGCGGCGTGCGATGGCGCATGACGACTTCGTCGGGCATTCCGAGTGCCGCGAGCGTCTCGCGCTCGAAGGCTTCCGGGCTGAGTACCGGTTCAGTCGCCAAGTGAAGCCTCATATCGACCAGTGCGGCGGCCAGATATTCGACGGTGGCAAACCCTTGGTTGAACGTCTGCGCAGACTTGATCTTGGCTGCGAGCGTCGCCGGCATGGGTTCGCCGGTGGTGAAATGCAGTGCAAACCGCGACAACAGGTCCGGGACGGTGAGCCAGTTTTCATTCAATTGCGACGGGAATTCCACGAAATCGCGCACCACGTGCGTCCCGGACAGCGATGGGAACTGCACCTTGGAATTCAAGCCATGCAGCGCATGACCGAACTCATGGAACAACGTCACCGCATCGTCCCAGCTGATGAGAGTGGGGTCCTCACCGGGACTTTTCAGGAAGTTGGTATTGTTGGACACGATGGGCGAAATCTCGCGATCCAAATTCGCTTGATCGCGATATTCGCTCATCCATGCCCCGGAGTTCTTGCCCGCGCGCGCGTAGGGATCGAAGTACCAAAGCCCGACGTGCCGGCCTGTTTCGGATTTGACCTCCCACACCCGCACGTCGGCATGGTAGACGGGCAATCCTGACACCTGAACGAAGGTAAAGCCGTACAACCGGCTTGCGGCCCAGAACATTCCTTCGCGCAGCTTCTCAAGCTGCAGGTACGGCTTGACTTCGTTCATATCGAGATCGAACTTCGTCTGGCGCACCTTTTCGGCGTAATAGCGGTAATCCCACGCTTCGATCTTGACGTCCGCGATCGCCTGCATGTCGGCAACTTCCTCGCGCACGCGGGCCACCGCAGCCGGCCAGATGCGCATCAGCAGCGCCAGGGCATTTTCAGGATTGCCGGCCATGCTGTCCGCGAGCCGCCAGTGTGCATGCGTCGGGTAGCCGAGCAGCTTCGCGCGCTCGCTGCGCAGAGCAAGGATCTCCGTGATGATGTGCTTGTTGTCGTGTGCGCCGCCGTTGTTGCCGCGGTTGTAATACGTGCGCCACACCTGCTCGCGTAAATCGCGGCGCTCTGCGTACGTCAGGAAAGGATCCATGGCGGAACGGGTATTGAGAATCGCCCATTGGCCTGGACGACCCAGTGCCGCCGCGGCGGCAGCGGCGGCCGCGCATTGCGCCTCGGGCAGACCTGCCAAATCCGCCCGGGTAGTGCGATACAACGCGTACTCTGCTTCATCAGCCAACAGGTTTTGACTGAAATTTGCGAACAAACTCGCGAGCCTCTCGTTGATCGCGCCAACCCGGGCTTTACGAGCTGGGTCCAGCTTGGCGCCGGCGCGGACGAAACTCGTGTGGTACTGCCAGCGCAGTCGTTGCTGTTCCGATGTGAGACCGGTCGGTGCAAGTTGATAAATTGCGTCGATGCGCGCGAACAATGCCGCGTTTTGCGTGATGGCATCGCGAAATGCAGCGATTTTCGGCCCCATTTCTCGTTCTACCGCCGGAAAATCCCCTGTGTTCATACTCGATGCCCAGATATCGTAAATCGCGTGCACGCGCTTGAACGTCTGTCCCGCCCGCTCGAGTTCCACCAGCGTGTTGTCGAAGGTCGGAGCGGCAGGGTTGGTCGCGATCCGGTCGATTTCACGCAATTTCTCCGCCATTGCGGCCTCGAGTGCGGGCTTGAAATCGACGACGCGCACGCGGTCTAACGGCGGCGTTCCCCCGTACGGACCGGTCCAAGGATCGAGCAGCGCGTTCCCCTCGAACGTGCTGCGCCAGATGTCCCGCACGCGCGCCCGCGTCTCCGTGTAGGGTGCTGCCTCGACCACTCGCTCGCCGCCTTCGAGCGACAAGTGATGCAGAACCGCTCGATAACCGATATAGGCCTCCGTCAGCCATTTCGCCGTGACGGCGTCGAGTACGCCAACCGCGGCCAGCCCTTCGAGCTGGCGGATATTGTCGGTGTGCGTAAGCAGTTCCGCGTGTTCGCCGGCCGCGGCCAGCACCCAGTACTGCACCAGGAACTCGATGTCGGCAATGCCGCCTGCGTCCTGTTTGATGTCGAATTGATCCACGCCCGCGCGCGACAGCTCGCGGCGCATGCGCATGCGCATTTCCGCCACATCCGCGCGCAAGGTCGCGCGGCGCACGGCGCTGCGCAGCACCCGCCGCCGCGCATCTTCGAATCGCCGGCAAAGACCCCGGTCTCCGGCGATGGCGCGTGCGCGCAGCAGCGCTTGATGCTCCCAAGTCCAAGCGTCTTGCTGCTGATAACGCTCGAAGGCATCGATGCCCGTCATGAGAAAGCCGCCCTTGCCGTTCGGTCTCAAGCGCATGTCGACTTCGTACAATCGCCCCGCGGCCGAATGCATCGTGAGCAGATGCACGATCCGCTGGCCGAGGCGCAAAAAGAAAACGACGTTATCGAGCGGCCGGTCGCCTTTCGTTTGCTGCAACTCGCCGCTCGAATCATGCAGGAAGACGAGGTCGAGATCCGAGCCGTAACCCAGTTCGAGGCCGCCGAGCTTGCCATACGCGGCGACGGCGATCTTTACGGCGCGCTCCTTGCCGCCGTCCACGCAATAGGGAACTCCGTACGTCTGCGTCATCTGATCCCATGCGAGATCCATACAACGCTCGACGATCAATTCGGCGATGTCGGTCAAGCGGTCGCTCACCTTCATCAGCGGCATGCGCCCGGTCAGATCGGCGACTGCAACGCAGAACACGGCGACCTTCTGAAACTGACGCAACGCTTCGACTTGCCTCTCTGGATCGTCCGCCGGCAGCCGCTCCGTTCGCGCGTCGCGTTCGCGCACGAAGCTCGCGCGCGACGGGAGCTCGTCGAACGCGTTCGGATCGATCAATTCGTCGAGCAACAACGGGAAATCCGCGATCTGGCGGGCCAGAAAACCGCTGATTGCGCAGACGTCGATGAGGCGGTCCAGCGCCGCAGGCTGCTCCTTCAACAGCGCCAGATAAGAGGACCGAGCCCCGATGGCTTCCAGCACGCGCAGCACCCGTTGCACCACCGTAGTCGGCTGAGGAAGCAAGGCCGCTGCCTTCAACAGTCGGCCTAGAATCACGTGTACACGCCGCCGCGCGGCCTCGTCCAACCGCCGGTACGAGGCGGCGTCGCGGTACGCTTGCAGCAGAGTGGTCACCGGCGCGATGTCAACTGCCGGAAACTTGAACTCGATCAATTCCTCGTCGATCTTCACGTCTTGCGATTCGAGCCAATTCACCGCACCTTCGCTGTCCTTGCGCTGGGCCTCCGAGCCCCCGAACACCAGCGCCTCGAATTGCCGCGCCACCTTCCGTCGCGCCGCCTCGATGAGCGCGGCCGTCGTGGGCCAGTCCGGCAGCCCCAGGTTCATGAACAGGCGTGTGCGATCGACGGGATCGTCAGGCAAGGAGTGGGTCTGCTCGTCACGAATCATTTGCACGGCGTTCTCGGCTTTGCGCAAAACCACGTAGGCGTCGTGCAGCTCCGCCACAGCGGACTTGGACAGCAACTTGGAGCCCGCCAGCAAGGGCAACACCTCCAGCAGCGCGGCATTCTGCAGCCGTTGGTCGCTGCCGCCGCGCACCAATTGCATCGATTGCACGATGAACTCCAATTCTCGAATGCCGCCGGCGCCGAGCTTCAGATGCTGATCGAGTTCATGCCGCGCAACTTCACGTGCGATGAGCGCCTTCATATCCCGGAGCGAATCGAATACCCCGAAGTCGAGATAACGTCGATAGACGAACGGCCGTATAAAATTCCTGGTCGCGGTCGCATATGGCGCAACGCCGATCACGGCGCGCGCTTTGATCCACGCATATCGCTCCCAATCGCGTCCATGTTCCTGCAAGTAGTCCTCGAGTGAGGCAAGACTTGCGACCAGCGCACCGCTGTCGCCGAACGGGCGCAGGCGCATATCGACACGAAACACGAAGCCATCCTCGGTCCTCGCATCGAGGAGGCGAATCAGTTCGCGGCCGGCACGATTGAAGTACTCGGAATTGTCGATGGGCCGGGGGCCATCGGTCTCGCCCGCCTCCGCGTACAAAAACACAAGATCGATGTCGGAAGAGAAGTTGAGTTCCCGGCCGCCCAGCTTGCCCATGGCGACCACGATGAGCGGCACTTCCGCCGCCTCGGCGTTGCGGGGCCTGCCGAATGGAGTCTCGAGATGGTGTTGCGCCGCTGCACAGCCCGCGCGAATGCAGGCATCGGCCAGATCCGAGACGGCCCGCAGGGTATCAACCACGTTCGCCCGCCCCGCGATGTCGCGCCAGGCGATACGCAGCATCTCGCGCCGCCGCCACTCGCGCAGCACCTGCTGAGCATAGGCTGTCGTTGCCGCCGATGAGGCGCGCCGCTCGTATTCGTCACCCGCGGCTCGCGCCGCCGACGGTTCATCGTTGCGGCCGAGCCATGCAAGAGACTCCGGATCCTGTATCAAAGCAGAGGCCACGAATTCGCTGCCCGCGGCAACGCGCGGCAATTCGTCGCGGAGCGTGTCCGGCAAAGCTTCATAACCATCGAGCAGCGCAGGCAGCGCCCCGGCGCGCTCCCACCATCGGGCAAGCGGCTCGCGCAGGTCTTCCGGAACCTTCGCGAGCGGGAGGTCGGAATGCGGCGCCTTGGCGTTGCTCATGGGGAAGCTCGATCAGCGAACGGCGATGATGAACAATCGAGGGAATGGCAGCAGCACGCCTCCGTCCGGCATTGCCGGATGGGCCCGCGCCACGGCGCCTCGATATCGCGCCAGGAAATCCGCTCGTTCAACACTGTCGAGGGGAGCGATGAAGGGCCTGAGACCGCTGCCCTTGAACCATTCCACGATGGCTTCGGCGCCTCCCGCGAGCGCGTGATAATAGGTCGTGCGCCATATGTCGACCTTGCAACCCGAAGAACGCAGTAGCTCGTAATACCAATCCGCGGCTCCCATCGATGGGCGCATGGTCGCGGCGGCGGCGGCGAGCTTTCCAGCCCACGGTCCGTCGACCGCGATCTCCCGCATCAATCGATGCGCAGGTTCGTCGAGATTATCCGGCATCTGCACCGCCAGCCCCGCGCCGGGAGCCAGCTTGGATGCCAGCGCCGGGAACACTCCCGCGTGGTCAGGCAGCCACTGCAGAACGGCATTGGCGAGAATCACATCGTATTGTCCGTTCTCACCGATCCATCGTTCGATCTCATCGACATCGAATCGTACATCAGGCAGCCGCCTGCGAGCCGCGGCGATCATGTCGGCCGAGCTGTCCAGACCGATAATCGCGGCGCCGGGAAAGCGCGCCGCCAACAGCTCGGTTGAATTGCCCGGCCCGCAGCCGATGTCGACGGCGGTCCGGGCCTCCATGGCCGGCAACGCGGCAAGCAAGTCTCGCACCGGCCGCGTACGCTCATCCTCGAACTTCGTATATTGATCCGCAGACCAGGTCACGGAGTTCCCAGTCGCGCCAGCCAGGTCAAAATCGAACTCTCCATCGCGATGCGATGATCCGACCAAACGTGATCGGTGGCTCCGCATTGTCAAAACGGACCCCCGTGAGTAAAAGAGCCCGGGATCCGCATCCCCTCGCCATTTGTCTCGTCTTTTGTATCGCGCGCATCAGCCCTCCCAAGCTTTGGAATTGTGGCCGGAATGGTAGCAGTCTCAGTGCTTTCCAAGCAGGCATCCCGTTCCTGTCGATAGCGCAAAAATCCATCAAAAGCCCTGAAAGATCGCTTCAAAACGCTGCTATACATGATGAATTTCACCGTCGATTTCGCTATACTGGATATAACACCAGCACCCTGGAGGCACGTATGGATGGCTCAGGCTCAACCCCGGCTGCCGCGGCACCGGCTCCCGCGACGCCCTATTCGGAGCTGACGCGGGAGGAACTCGAAGCGCAGATCACCGAACTTGCGGGTCAGCTCAATGCCGCCAATTATCGCTGGCTCACCCTGATCGCCGAGTTCGATCGACGGCAGGGATGGTCGGACGGGAGCCTGCACTCCTGCGCGCATTGGCTGAATTTCAAAGTCGGTTTGAACATCGGCGCGGCGCGCGAGAAGGTGCGCGTCGCGCATGCGCTCGCCGGGGTCCCCAAGATCGCCGCCGCCATGGCGCGCGGTGAATTGAGCTACTCCAAAGTGCGG
>DASXYI010000052.1:0-1703 GCA_036502605.1 Steroidobacteraceae bacterium | reverse complement strand
CCGATCTGTGCAAGCAGGCAAGCGATCTCCTGCTCGAGAAGCACGGGATCTACATCCAGCCGATCAACTATCCCACGGTTGCCAGAGGCACCGAGCGATTGCGGATTACCCCCACCCCGGCGCATGACCTCGGGCTCATCGAACAGTTGGCTGACGCGCTGGTCGCGGTATGGCGTGAGCTCGATCTTCCGCTCGCAGGTGACTATCACCGCCCCGAGGAAATTGCCCGGACCGTCGCGGCCGGCGGTTAGCCCGGCCATCGTCACAACATCCATTTCAATTTGTCCTGCGCTGTTAAAGCGTTATGCGCCATTCGCCGCAGGCATCAGCACCCCCGGCAGATATTCAGGTGCTTGTCGAGCTGCTCGTCCAGCTTCTGCTGCTCGGCATCGAAATTGGACATCTCTCCTTGCTGGGCCTGCTCTGCTGTTGACTCGGGAGCAAACTGCGGTGCCCGCGGCTGCAAATGACCGATCGGCGCGCCACCAGGCATGGTGGCCGCCATCGATCTCCATTAAATGGGGTTTCATCCTTCGGGTTAGCCGACCAAAGTCGCCTGGGCTTTCATGCGCGGCGCAATGCTGTTTGGTCGCGGGTCCGGGCAGATGATCTCTACCCGGCCTCCCGGTCCGGAATGGATCACCAGCCGAAAGCCGTGCAGTTTCACGATGGCGGCCACCAGATTGAGGCCAAGGCCAACTCCCGGCGTGCTCCTCGTCTTTTCGGAACGATAGAAGCGTCGCAGCACGACCTCGCGCTCATGCTCGCTGATCCCGGAACCACTGTCGGTGACGCGCACGACGGTGTTGTCGTCGCTGCGTAGCAGTTCGATGCCTACCTTGCCGCCTTCAGGCACGAATTTGATGGCATTGTCGACGAGGTTGGCGACCGCTTCGAACAGCAGATCCCGGTCTCCCAGCACGGTGAGTGGATGCGCGATCTCCACCAGCAAGTCGACATTCTTGTTCTCTGCAATCGGTTCGTAAACATCGCAGACCTCGCGCAGTATGTCGTGCAGCTGGACGCTGCCGAAAGCCGCGGATCGCCGGCTGTTTTCGATTTCAGCCAAGCGCAGCAGCGCTGTAATTATCGCCAGGGACTGATCAAGGTTCGCAATCCCCTTGTCCACTACTGTCTGGAGCTGTTCCAGATTGGTCGCATTGGTGCGGCCGCGCTCGAGAGTGAGCCGCGCACGCGTCAGCGGCGTTCGCAAATCGTGAGCGATGTCGTTGCCAACGCCGGCAAGCGCGTGGATCATCATTTCCATTTCATCGAGCATGCCATTGACGATCGCGGCGAGCTTTGAAAACGGCTCGTCAACATTTCGGTGCGGAAGCCGCTCGCGCAAATTGCCGGCGATGATGCGTTGAACCCGCTGATTTACCTCTTCAACTTGCTTCTGGGCGCGCAGGCTCAGCCACGCTCCGGCCAGCAGGCAGAGGAAAAAGGCCGGCAGAAGGCCCAGCGCCAGCGCCTGACCGACGACGTGGGAGATTTCCCTGGCTTCGTCGACTTCGCGCCCGATCACCAACGCGCCGCCGTCCGGCATGCGCCGGGCAACCGCGCGAATCACGCGAGTTTGCGGCCCGCCCGGCAGCGTTCGGAGAACCGAGACGCTCTGGACAGACTCGTCAATCTTCAGATCAACCGGAAGCGTTTCGAGGTTGCCCGCAACTTTGCGGCCGTCCGCGCCGAATAATCCG
>DASXYI010000051.1:0-4204 GCA_036502605.1 Steroidobacteraceae bacterium | reverse complement strand
ATGTTCCGCACTTCTGCCCCAAACTGACATCCCCGCCGCCGCTTCGCCAGAGCTTGGCGACTTCGCCGGTTCGGCCGATGAAGTGCTGAACCTCGGGCTTGGCTCGCAACCATTCATGATTCCGATCGGCAAACTGGCAGTTGGTAGATCGACCGTGTTTTTTGATGAATGATCCTGCGCTTGAGAAACGCCAAGGACACACCTCTATCGGACGCCGGGAGTTCATGCCGGCGCAGCGTTCCTCGCCTTGCCGGCCGGCGGCGGCGGCGGCAGTCCAGTGGCTTCCGACCAGAAGCTCGCGTCGTAGAATGTCTCTGTTGGCTTGTGCGGCGGCTTGTAGTAGCCGAGCTCGATACGCAGTTCGACGTTCTTGCGGATGGAGTCCGGATTGATCATGCATTTTGGGACGACATAACCGTAGCTTGCCTCCGCTCGCGGGCGAGCCTGCTTTTCCTCGCGCATGATGAGCGAAATCGTTTCCTCGCGGTTTTCAGGTTTCAGCAGCCAGTCCGCCGCGCTCGCCATCGCGCGCACGAATTGAACAACGGTCGAGCGATTGTTCTCGAGCCAAGGCCGCAGCCCCCAACCGGTGACCAGTGGCCAGTTCTTGACGTAGTCGGCGCCCTCGGCGAGCAGCACTGCGCCGCTGGCAATCGCCTCGTCCGTAGCGGGCGGCTGCAACATCGCCGCATCAACCTTTCCGGCGGCGAACGCTTCCGCCCGCACCCGCGAATTGCCAAGAATTTCAATGCGATATTGGTCTTCTGGGATTCCGTTATCACGCATGATCTTGTTGCGGATGAGATCGTAGTTGGAATCGACCGGATCGGCCGCAAACAGCTTGCCGCGCAGGTCGGCCAGCGACTTTGTCCCCGGTCGCGCCATGAGCTGGACGCTCAGGCCCTCCTCTGCTTCCATGAAAGCCACAAAATCCACGCCATCTTGCGTTGTTCGCGCCAGCATGGTGTCGATGGACGACAGTGTCATGGGCCATCGACCCTCGGCCAATCCTTTGTTGTGCTCGGGTGCGAGTCTCACCAGATGGAATTCCACGTCGAGCCCTTCCTGGGCGAAGAGCCCCTTCTGTGCGGCGATCAGGAAGGCTGGAGTGCGGAAATAGCCTGTGACGGTCAGCTTGCTATTGCTGTGCACCGCGGGCGCCGCAATTGCGGGACCACGATGGATCAATCCGGCGGCAGCGGCACCTTGCAGCGCGGCTCGTCTCGTCAACTTCAAATCACGAGATACCATGGTGACGTCCTTCATAGGGAAGCTCTGACCAACCTTCCAACAGCGTGTAGAGCATCGATTGTCCGGTGAGCCTCGAGTCCGGGAAGCGGGAAGCTACTGTGCTGCAAAGCAATAAAAGAGCCCATTGCCGCCCGTGGCGATCAGGTCGGGTTGGCTGCAGCCGCGCGACGTGTGGGCGGCATTCCAAGAACGGGCGGTCTCCATATAAGCCGCTACATTTTGTGAGCCCTCCACGGGGGGATTACCTTCCCGATCAGCGTGTCCAAGCATGGTGACACCGGAATCACTGCTGGTCCAGTTTCGACAGGTGAGGTCCATGTTGGAGGGATAGGCACGACCGTCCTTGTCCGAGCCTGTCATGATGTCATGCATGTTGGGTTTGTCACCCCGCACCTTGATCGGTTGACCTTTTTCGTCGACAGCATTGGCCTTGCTGATCTTGTTATTGTCGCTATGGAGATCGGCCACGCTGGTTGCGATAACGGCACCCTTGGCATTTTGCCATGGACCATTCCCAATCCGGTCGCGAGCATTGATCGCGTTCGCGCCGCCGCGGGCATTCGTGCTGAGATAGGCTCGCCACGTCTTGTTGCCAGCGCCGGCAGCCTGCGCCAGATTCTGACAATGGGCATCCGCGCCGGCGAGCCCACCGAGATCGCCGCCCTTGCTAGGACCGCCGCTGGTAATGAAGAAGGTCATGTCCGCCTGCTGAGCGTTGGCGTTGAAGCAGAAGCTGCATGACGCCAGAATGGCCGTTGAGATAATCGCTGCGCGCATTTGTGCTCCTCCTCTTCGTCTAATTGCCCGAGATTCGGCTGATGACAGTCGGCTCCATCACAAATCTGAGAGGGTTTTTGAGTGTCGCGCAAGGCCCAGCATTGCAGCAAGCTAAAATTCTCGGCGGTGACAGGTCTGAACCGCCCGGCGCCCCGGCATCGACACGACAGAGAACCTCGGCGGCATTAACCGTCCTACCCTGAAACCTTCTTACCCAGCGGGTGGCCTCTAGCCGACCCCGTTCGCGATCCCCAAATGTTTGCGCCCCCTGAACTTGTGAGAGGGTGCAATGCCGCTGTGCATGATCGCGCTTACAGCCTACTTCGCCATCGGTCTAATACTCGCATTCATCGGGCCTGCTGCCCGTGAGCGGCGTCGCGAGCAACGCAAAACTAAACTCGACACTCACAACATACCCCGTTGGAAACTTCGAGCCTTCGCCTTTGCGCTAATCGGCGGCATTGTCCTGCTATGGCCTTATCTCGTGCCTTCAGCCGCGCGGATCGGCCGGAGGCCAGTGAGCGCATGGGATGCTCTTCAGCGCCTCCCACCGTTCCAAGAACAACAGATGTTGCAGGACGCAATGATCCGGTTGTGTGAAGGCGGCGTTGATGCTGACGAACTGCCGAACGGTCGTGGCGAATTTGGTTGGGACCCTGCAAACCCGATACCGTGCAACACGGTGTTCGGCAGCACTGTTTATCTCAGCCGTTTGCGAGCATCTGATGGGGCAAAGGTCGTCTACACACGCGCGCGGGGTCTGTCGCATCGGAAGCGTCGCCGCATCCGGTGGATGCCTATGAAATATCGCATCCTGATGGGCGCAAACTAGGGCCGATCTTCATCTCGGCCTACCAAAAGCGGAACTCTAACAGGGCGCCGCGGGGCTTCGCGATTGCCGCCGAGACTGGCGTTTGAGGGCGACGTCGGCTTCACGGTGACAGGTTCAAACCGCTGGACGTGATATACGCGAGAAGCCGCGGACACGCCGTCGCAAAAGCTACTACGCAGACGCAAAGGGAAGAGCCCCGGTAGAGTTGCGTGACCGGGGCCCCTCTCTACGCACGTATACTCAGAAAGGTAACGACCGCACGCTACCCCGGAATGGTTAGTAGACGGTTGATGAGCCTGGGGCGCAGATGAGACGCGCCAAGGCCCTGTGACAGGTTGAGATTGCCGCCCGCGCTGCTCATGCGCACCTGTAAACTTGAAACGCCGGCGTGGCTTGGCGTTGCAGGCCGGCGCCCTCCAGTCATCGCAGGAGAAAGTGATACCGGCGAACGACGCGCCCCGCAGCGTCACGACCTGAGGCCGCAACTCGTACCATTGCACCCGGCGACCTGTGGCCTACGGTTTTTCTAGGTAGTGTTTCAGTTTGAATTTTAGGCGCTCCTTATAAGCAAACTGATCGCAGTTTCGCATCAACCTTAGAAGCAAGGTCAGGCTGTTCCGTTTGCCAACCAATGATCCACGAATGCATGCAAGGAAAAGAGCTGTACCCGAACTGTACATACCTCCCAGATTGAATATCCATCCGAGGGCCAGTCCAGGCAGGAAATGGCCCCTCGAAGCCCTCATCCAGCAAGCGGGCGATCAAATCACTCTCGGCCATAGAGTCCGCCGGGAAAGCAGCTTTGACAGACCGTCGAAATGCGGCTTCCGGGTGGGCGACGCCATGCCGGAAAAATCCGGGCGGAATACCCCGAATGATAGGCGGGAAACTGAACCACTCCCACGCCTCAAGACTAGCTGTTCCTATGACTAACACTGCCGCTATGGCAATAAACCTCACGGCAACTGCCCGCGCGACACCGCAGACGAAGGCTCGGCAGTTGCGAAGCAAGCTCATGTCGGCAGATTACGCCGGTCCTTGCTTTTTGTAAGACCCGCACTTGCCCGTTCCGGCAACGTCGCATCTCAAAACCTGAGACACCATCGTTTTCTAGGACGGATTGTTCTCCTCATCCCAGTAGTACGGGGTGCGCCAATGATCATGTAGCTCTCGTTCGCGGTTTCGATCAGTCCAGTCGTAGTCGCGATCTCGCGAGATGGCGGGCGCGCTCCGCAACTGGGCTTCCGTTATGTCCGTGCGATAGCCGGCGAGGTTCGTGTCGTAAGTGAGCTTGTTCCACGGTACGGAATGTTCCTCGGTCGCCATTCCCATAAAGCCTCCAAA
>DASXYI010000050.1:0-6554 GCA_036502605.1 Steroidobacteraceae bacterium | reverse complement strand
AGACGACGGCACGTTACACGCGCGTGGCCACCGGCATGATCTCAGCCGTCGAGAGCCCGCTCACGCAACTGTCGCAGCCGCGCCGTAAAATGCAGAACCGTAAGGACAAGTCGAATGAGCGGCCGCCGGCGTAACACCATCCAACACCTTTACAAACTCAACGGTGTACTTGCTGAAAGCCCTCGGGTTAGCACGCACGGCACGAGCGCGCTCCGCCAGCTTATTGGCGGCGCAACACATATCGCGATGATCGCCAGCGCTGATGACATGCCCATTTGGTGCGCTGCTTCCGTTTACGTAATCGATGTCTTGTGCAGCTCTATGTTCCTCATAAAGATCAAGGCAAAAAAATCGCGTGAATTCCATTGCAATCAACAAGATGGCATTCCGAAGTCGGCCTACCGCCTTCACGTCAGAGTCGCCGTAGAGATCACGCAGCAGGCGCTCCACATCATCGGTGAACAGAGACAGAGAGGTGAAAGCCTGCCAACCAAGCGGCTCGCGGAGGAGTGTACCGCTGAACTTGTGTTGCAACGAAATGTCTGGATACCGGAATTCGTAACCGATCTTTGATTATTCGAGCGTAGAACCGGCTTCGCCTAGGACGCCGTGATCGCGCAGTCGCTCGAGGCTTGAGCCTGGCCAAGGGGAAAACAGATAGCGCCAAGGCTAGGCTCGCCCAAAGGTGGCGAGCCAGCAGGCAATGGAGTCAGTCAGTCGAAAGATTCTAGGGCTTCGCTTAGCGCACGAACATCAGGTATCCGTAGACTCACCCCGGGCGCGCGCAGCGCCGAGAGGCAAAGCGGGTCCAGCTGGATGGCGCGTTGATTGCGAGCCCCTTACACCGCGTCTTTTGCTGCTTTGACGGGGCGCGCTCTGACAATTTTCCGAGCCGGCTTAGCCTTAAACATCATCTCTTCGCCATTGAAAGGATTGATGCCCTTACGCGCCTTAGTGGCGGGCTTCTTGATGACAACAAACTTTGCAAAACCAGGGACAACAAAGATGCCGTTCTTCTTCAACTCCTTGTAACCAACGTTCGCCAGGGTTTCGAAGACGGCTTTAACGTCTTTTTTCGCAAATTCGTTCTCGGTAGCGATTTTCTCAATCAGCTGCGACTTAGTCATCTGGGCGACCATCGTGTTTCCTAGTTCCGTTGATTCGTTGATCCGGACAGTATTGGAAATGCAGCCGGTAAACGCTCCCCGCGCGCGATATGCACAGATTACTGGCTCATCATTGGAGATCGCCAAGGTCTGGTTGGGCGATCGTTGGCAAGCCAGAGGCCAATGGGGTCATACCCGTCGAGGTGCTATAGGACTTCGCTTCGGCACACGGTTTGGAACTATCTGGCGACGTCGTTGGCAATATCCATCCGGCATAGGCCGGAGGCCGCCTATTTGCCGCCGTCCCGGCGGCTGATCAAAGTCATAAGCCTTCGATTTGAGCTTTCCTCGACCAACGCCAACTTCTCCTGTGTGTCGGGATGGCCGACGGTGTTCCAGGCGTAGCCGAGACTATCGATGGCGATGGCGCGCGGGGCGGGCACGTGCCGAATTTGTTTCGGTCTCCGGCGACTTGTCGACCGGCCGTGAACGGGGCCTTCGATGGGTTCAGCGCCAATCAACAAGAGCTGCCAAGGGTCGATGGGATCAGGTTTCCTGTCCGTCGCTGCTTTGCTCGTCGCGGGAATATTGTTGCACCAAGGCGATCTCATCCTGCAGTGAGACGGTGGCCGGCATCGTGCTGGCTGTCGGGTCGAGGCAGGACAAGTCCCATATCTCGCCGTTGTAACCTTTTTGCCTTACCTGCCAGCGATCGTGCTGGTCTTTGGTGATCGGGAAAATGGCGCACACCGCTGGCTTGTAGCGGTATTTGTCGCCCTCCTCGGCGCCGATCCGGTGCAGGACGCAGCCCCTATTGAAGAAGACGCACCAGCCGGCGGCGACCCGCATGGTCGGCTGGCCTGCCTTGCGGCGGCGGCTAAGGTAGCCATGCGCTTTGATGAGGGTGCGGGCCTCAGGACGCAACGCAGGAAGAAATTTGTCGAGATTCGCCGTGATACAACCGGCTTCGTCGCGATAGACCGGCGGCCGTCCATCGCGACAGCAGACGCCATCGCACCCTCGGCCGAAAGTGCAATCGAAGGTCGCCTGCTCGACATTGACAATGGGGAACTCTAGATTTTTCGGCGGTGTGGGATCGATCATCTGGTTGCCCCACCAGTAAGAACCTTGCAGTAAATCAGACAGTCGTCGCCTGCTTTATAAAAATCAGGGATACGCCCGACCTCGATGAAGCCCGCAGTCCGGTAGAAGCGCCTGGAACGCACGTAGTCCGCGCGTCCGCTGGTTTCCAGAACCAGGCGGTCCCCTCCCAACGCACGAATCAGGTCCTCAATATGGGCTTGAAGCATCCGGCCGAGACCAGCACCTTGTGCCCGGCGATGGACACAAATCCAGTAGAGATACCAAGAGCTCGATGTGAGATGCGCGCGACCGGCGCAAGCATAGCCCCGGACTTCTCCGTCTTGTTCAACGGCGAGCAAAGAATAATCACCGTTCAGACCGGCATCCACCATCTCCAGCGCCACGCGCACTTCCTCCTCGGTGAATGTGCCGCACGTGATCAGCGCGTCCTGCACGGCGGCACGATCCTCTACTCGCAGTTCTCGAACGGTCATGCCCATTCGATTTGGTGGCGCACGAAGCCCTCCCAGGTCCAACCGGCTTCCTGCACGGCACGGCACATCCCAACGCCTGGTCCAAGCTCGGGGTTGGGATTGACGTCGATCACGAATGGCAATCCCGCGGAATTGAGGCGGATATCGACGCGTATATATCCCCAGGCGCCCACGGCCTTCCACGCGCCTCGCGCCGCGGCGACGATCGCTTCACGCAGCCCTGGTTCAATGTCAGTTGTGTAAGAAATCGGTGAATTGGCGAACGCGTCGCTGTCGACGTCCCACTTTGCCGCATAGCTGTTCACACGAAGCCCGTTGCGAAAGAGAGTCTCACCAATAGAAACGTGTTTGGGTTCGCCACCTCCCCACAGTCCTACGGCGAACTCACGTCCGGGTAGAAACTCCTCGACGAGCACGGGACCCACCAGGCGTGCGCATGCCCGCGCCAGCCCATCGGCGTCTTCGCACACTGATTCGGGATTAATGCCCACTGATCCATGCTGATCCACCGGCTTGACGATGCAGGGGAACACATTCGCACGCGGCACTGGAAGGCCCATTGTGGCAAGGACGGCTTTGGTGCGGTCCTTGCGTCGGCAGAGCGCCAGCGTTTCGCTGTCGGAACCAGTGAAGCGAATACCGAGCCATTCCAAGAGTGAAGCGGCATGCGGCTCAAGGTCCGGGCGGCCTAATGGCGCCTCACAGGCGTTGAAAACCACATCTGGCTGATGAGTAGCCAGCACCGCAAGTAGTTCAGGAATGTCGCCGCGCACCCCGGCCAAGGCCGCGCCTGGGAGAACTTGCGCGATTCCTTCGGCAGCGGCGCTTAAATCAAATTCGCCAGCCGTTCGGCCAGCCGCAGGAAACCTAGGTGCAAGCGTGTGAAGCACCAATACCTTCATGACACAGGAATTTCTACGCCAGATGCGGCATGAGCTTTTACGGCTTCGGGCCCTCCAAGCCTTGTAGCCGGTCCGGTCGTCATGCTGGAATGATCCGTTCGGCAAACTCGGCAAACGCCACCGATCATCTGATCGGTCGCTTCGCCTTCGTAGTAAGTGAATTCTCTGCCCTGGTAGTTGCGTAGCACGACTTGCCCAGCGCCTCGCGAGACCTTGTAGTCTGGCAGGAGCGGGATCTTCCCACCACCCTTCGGAGCATCGACAATGAACGCGGGTATGGCGAACCCCGAAGTATGTCCCCAGAGCGACTCCATGATGGCAAGGCCCGTTTCGATTGGCGTCCGAAAGTGGCCCAAGCCTTCCGCCAAGTCGCAGTTGTATAGATAATACGGACGACACCGCAGCTTGACGAGCTCGTGCAGCAATTTACGCATCACGAGCGGGCAATCGTTGATCCCCTTGAGCAAAACGCTCTGATTTCCCGTTGGAATGCCGGCATCAACCAGTCGTTCCATCGCCGAGCGGGTGGAAGGAGGGCTAAGCTCAAACGGATGGTTGAAATGCGTGTTTAGCCAGAGCGGATGATAGCGGCGTAACATGGCGACAAGTTCGTGCGTGATCCGTTGCGGCATCACGACCGGCATGCGTGTTCCGATCCGGATGATCTCGACGTGCTCGATGCGCCGAATCTTCGCCAGGATATCTTCGAGGCGATCATCGCTCAGTCCAAGCGGCTCGCCGCCGGAAATCAGCACGTCCCTGATCGAAGGATTGGCCCTGATATAGTCGATTGCCGCATCGATCTGGTCGCGTCGGCTGCCGGCACGGTCGCCTACTATCCTGCGGCGCGTGCAATAGCGGCAATACAAGGCGCATTCATGCGTAACCAGCAAAAGCACCCGGTCAGGATAGCGATGGGTCAACCCGGGCACCGGCGAGTCGCTGTCTTCGTGGAGCGGATCCTCCATTTCGTGGTCAAGTCGGGTGAGTTCCTCGATTTGCGGAATGGCCTGCCGGCGGATCGGACACGACGGATCATCCGGGTCGATCAAAGTGGCGTAGTGCGGCGTGACGCCCAATCGAAAAAACTCTTTCGAGCGTGCGGCGGCATCGCGCTCGCTGGCGGACAACGACAGGGTGGAGTTAAGGTGGGCCGGAGTCGAAATCCGATTCTTGAATTGCCATTTCCAATCGTTCCATTGATGCTCGCTGATGGCTGCCCACATTGGAAATTCGTGATGATGCCTAGGCTGGGACAACATTTTCGACCTCCACCATCGGCCCGACCGCCTCTCGCTCGATCCCGGTCAGGCATGGAACATAGAAAAAGGAGCATACTCCCCGCCGGATTTGTCGAGGATTTGTTGTTGTGAGGATCGCCGTTCTCCACAACCTGCGTCCTGAGCAGAAGGAAGCGGCCGTCCCCGACGACATGTTCGAGGACTACGATCGACAGGAAACCGTTGAGGCAATCTGCGTTGCGCTGGCCGGATTGGGTGGCGACGCAATACCGGTCGTGGCGGACAAGCGACTTCCCTGGCGTCTCGAGGAGGGACGCTTCGATTTTGCATTCAATATCGCGGAAGGCGAGGTTGGTCGCTGCCGCGAGGCGATACCCGCTGCTGTTTGCGAACTGCTCGGGCTCCCCTTCACAGGTTCAGATGCATCGACCTTGGCGGTGACCCAGGACAAAGCGCTCGCCCGGCGCATCGTATCTCCCGATATTCCGATCGTGCGCGCGGTGCTGGTCGATGCCGAGCACGACGAAAGGCATTTGGCAGATTTGACATACCCCGTAATTGTCAAGCCGAACGACGAAGGATCGAGTAAAGGGATCAGACGCAGCTCGGTATGCGCATCAGCTGCAGCGGCAATGAAAAACTGTCAATGGTTGCAATCATCTTATGGATGCCGGGCGCTGGTTGAAGAATTCGTGCCTGGCGTGGAAGTGACCGTCGGCGTGCAGGGAAACGGCAGCACACGACACGTCTTGGGGTTGATGGAGATTGCACCCGCGGAGCCGGAATCACTGTTTGTCTATGACGTCGAAGCCAAACGTGATTGGCGCCGCAGGATTCACTATCATGTGCCGCCTCGTCTGCCGGCTATCTGCCTTGATGCTGTCCGGGACTATTCGCTAAAGGCGTGCCAGCTGCTCGGTTGCCGCGACCTCGCACGGCTGGACTTTAGGCTTGACGCCGCCGGACAGCCTTTCTTCTTGGAATGCAATGCTTTGCCAGGGCTAAATCCTTCCGACAGCGACATCGTGATCATGTCGCGCGGGCACATTTCATACGACAATTTGGTTCAGCGGGTTCTCCTGGATGCCGCACGGCGCGTCGGTCTATCGGTTAAGTGAGGGCGCAACCTTGAAAAATTGGCGTTATCGTCGCAGAGTCTCTGAAGCACGTTGTTCGGCAGCTGCTTTCATGCTGCATCCGAATGTGGGAGAGAATCGTGGGACTGTATTCACCCCCATTGAGCGCTGTGATCAATCAGATCAAATGGCGCCTGCCAGATATTGTGGAGTCCACGGACGATCGTGGTGAATGGGTATTGCTGAAGTCGGCTACCTTTCGTGATGCGGTTCTGTTCGAACGGCTGCAAAATCGATGGCGGGATATCGTGCCGCAGGATCACCGTGCGAACTTCGCGCTGATCCATTGCCGATTTGGACACGACCCTGGTGTCTGGCTCCACCATCTTTCCACCCCGACGCTTTGCGCCGAATACTTGCCGGGGTGTCATTCGATCGAGTCTTGGGCGTAGGTTTAGAAGCGCGTAGGGGGGGCGGGTTTAGAAGCGTGTAGGGAGGAAGGTGGCAAGCAGCAATGGGCTCGCATGGACGATGCAGGAGGCTTTCGTGGCAGAGCTCACGAATGCGCTGGAAGGTGGCACCCGGACGCAACCAATTTCCGCTTGTCATTATCACCTCCGCAACTAGCATCGGCACATGGCCATGGCGACAC
>DASXYI010000049.1:177500-188323 GCA_036502605.1 Steroidobacteraceae bacterium | reverse complement strand
TTCAGCACGTCAGCAAGCCTGCCTTCTGGTTCAAAATCAAGCCCATGCAGGAAGAGACTTTCGCGTACCAGAGCCAAGGCGGGGTCGGCGATAACACTCGCCAGCGCGGAACGAAGCGCGTGAAGCGTCGCCTCGTCGGTCGCACTGCCGGTGATGAGGGGCGGGCTGCGGCTCGCCGGCGTCCAGCACAGTATGCGCAAGTCGGCGGCAACCGAGAGATGAAGCCGCTGGATATGCGCGAGGCTGATGCAATCCACCGCCGCGACATCGGCCTGTCCGCCGATGACCATCTCAACGCTGCGGCGGTGTGAACCGCTCAACGACACCGATTCGAAAAATCGCGCGCCATGAGCAATGGGCGCGATGGCGGCGCGCAATAGATTCATGCCGCTGTTCGAGTCCGGTTCATTCACGACGCAGCGCCGGTGCCGCAAATCGCCAAGCGTTTCGGCCGGGTCCTGGGCGCGCACCACGATGGCGCTTCGATAGCGGGGTCCATCGCAACCCGGCGCGGTGTAGCGCGGAGTTGCGACCAGGCGCACGCGCTCCGCAAACGACTTTACCAGCGGATATTCGCAACCCTGGCCGAGCAGCAAATGCGGATGCCGCCAGGTGGCGAAATGACTCAACTCGCGCGTCAGCTTCGGCGGGGCGCCGCTCACCCCGGCAGCGATCAATCGCTCGGCCAATGCGCTCCAGAGCGCATCGTGTGCTGTCGCCAGCTCGGGATAGTCGTACATCGGCAACGCGGCGATGAACTCACTATTCATCGGGGCGCGGATGCTCGACGGTAATGAAAGGTCGAAGAAAATATGCCCGCATCACGCCGAGATAGCCGCTCTGGAACACCAATCCTGCCGCTCTCGCGCGCGCGCCCGTCATGGAAGTACGCATTTGCCGCCACACGCGCGGCAATTCATACCAAGGTAGTTTGGGCTGCGCATGATGGGCGATGTGTAGATTGTTGTTCAGAAAAATCAATGCCCACAACGGATTGGCTTCGACCACTGCCGTGCGCAGGGTCGGATCAGCGTTCGCGCGATGCTCCGCGAAGGAGCGGAGTTGTGTGAGCGCTGCGCTGGGATAGACGACGAGGCCGATATAGACAAACAACGGCACGCGGCAGACTCCGACCACCCACGCGAGAACGAGGCCGACTCCCGCCGCATGGCGCAGCCATCCCAGAAGGCGGCGTCGGTCTCCTGTGCAAAGCATTCGGATCTCACTCGCCCAGAATGCGAGGATCGCCAAGCCAGGCCCCAGAATGAGGCGGCCCGCGAGCGTGCAATTCGCGGAATAGACGGCGCGCCGGATGCGTCCCATAGTGCGCAGGGCCCCCGGCGACATGTAAAACGATTCGGTGTCATGTGCGGGGTCGGTCAGATGTCGTCCCCCGTAACGGTGATGCCGCAAATGAATATCTCGATAGTGGTCGTAGGGAATCCAAAGCGAGAGGGGTACGCTGCCTAGCAACGCATTGACGCGCCGCGACGCAGTGGGATGGCCGTGGATCGTCTCATGTTGCAGGGAGCCGTGCCAGGCGAGCAGCAGGCTGCCCAACGGCGCGGCAATCAAGAGCGGCAGATCCTGAAAATAACCGGTCCAGAGGAGAAAACCGCCGTAGACCGCGAATGCCACGATGAACGTGGGAATCTCCAGGCGGCGCATGTTCGCAATGCATTTAGAGCGTCCTAGGCCAGGGTCCGGCTCTCCCACTGACTCTCACCCTCCCTGTAGTTGACGCCCTTTCGATGCGTGAATTAGATTGAACCAAGCTTCCAGGATTACGATACAGTCTTGAAACCACGAAGAAAACGAGATTTTTTCTCATGCGATCCATGCATATTGATCACGTATCGCCCGGCACCGGCTTACCGTATCGCCTGCCGCCGCTTTATGGACTAAGGGTGTTCGTGGCGGCGGCTCGCTGCGGCACCTTCAGCCGCGCGGCCAAGGAGCTGTCGGTCACGCAGAGCGCCATCAGCCGTCAGGTGCAGCAACTCGAAGACCATCTGGGACTCGCTCTGTTCGTCCGTCACAAGAGCGGCTTGCGCCTCACGCCTGAAGCCGAAGCGCTGCTGCCGGTGGTCGAGGACGCGTTCACGCGCCTGATGCGCACCTGCGATGGCTTGCGCAACGCCGGTCAGGTTCTCACGTTGCGGATGCCGCCGACCTTGGCCATCCGCTGGTTCTTGCCTAGGCTGCCGCTGCTGCGCACCGTATTGCCCGAGGTGGACGTGCGCGTGACCACCTCTGACGGACGCGCAGCTCGTTTCGAAGACAGCGACGTCGATGCTGCCATCATGTACGGTCGCGGCAACTGGCCGGATGTGGAATGTATTCGCCTGATGCCCGAGCGGCTGACTCCTGTGTGTTCGCCGGAACTGGCCAAGAGTCTGTCCGCCCCCGCTGACCTAAAAGGCATGCACTTGCTGCAATGCTATCCGGTCCAGGCGTGGAATCGCTGGCTGGAGGCTGCGGGCGTCAGCTGGATCGCGTCCCACCACGCGCAAACCTTCGACACGTTGGAATTCGCCTTGTCGGCGGCGACCCGGAGTAATGGGGTGGCGCTGGGCGACCTGAATCTGCTGAAGGAAAGTCTGAGCGATGGAGTTCTGGTCGCGCCTTTTGACTGCGTTCTCGATCAAGGCTTTTCGTATTTTCTGATCTATCCTCCGCAGCGGGGATCGCTGCCGAAGATTCGTGCGCTGCGAGAGTGGCTGACCGCAGCGGCCGCCTGACCCACAGCGGCCACCTGACTGCCATGCTGGATTCAGCCCAACAGTTCAAGATCTCTTTCATGATCGGCGTGGTCGGACACCGCGACTTGGTAGCCGATGAGATTCCGCAAATACGTGTTGCCGTCAGACGAGTGCTGCAGCGGCTTCGCGACGACAATCCCGACGTACCCTTGCGGCTACTGTGTTCGATGGCCGCGGGGGCCGATCTGCTGGTCGCCGAGGTCGCCGCCGAAATCGGAATTTCGATCATTGCGCTGCTTCCCTACGCACGACGGCTGTGCCGGGACGACCTGCAATCCGAGCGCGACCGCAGCAGCTTTGACCGCCTCTGCGATTCGAGCGAAGTGGTCGAACTCGCGTTGCCCGATAGTTCAAAAGCCGACGATGGCGAAATGGCCGGAGAACAGCGCGAAGGGCGACTGCAACGCGCCGGCTCCCTCATTGCGCGCTACAGCGGAGTGATGATCGCCATCTGGAATGGCGTGGATACAGACCACCGCGCCGGTACCGCGAGAGCCGTGGAGTTTCGCCGCCGCGGCGTGATGCCCACCGATGAACTCCTCGTGGCGCCGCGCGATGTATTGCTCTCTCCTCACGACGACGACTTGAACTTTGAAATACGCTGCTCCCGCAGCTCGCAGCCGAACTCGAATGGCGTCGTCATTCGTGGATTCACCGGTACCGACAGCCACGGCGGCGAGGAACTGCCGCAACGATTGCGCACGACCTTCGAGCGCCTCGCCGCATTCAATCGAGACGTCGAAGCGTTCAGCGATAAGATCGCTCGCCAGGGCAGACGGCTATCCCAACCCAGCCCGACGCCTGTTCCACAGACGCTTCAATATCTGGACCGGCTGTTCAGCGCGGCTGACTGGATGGGCAGCTACTATCGCCGCTGCTTTACTCGCGCGCTCAAGGCGCGCTATGGCCTGTGGGCCGTCATGGCATTCTTGTTGATTACCTTCAAAAAGGAATCGACCGGCAAACTGGCGATATTCGCAATTATCGGGGTGCTGGCCGTTTTTCTGTTCGGCACGCTGCTCGCGATGTGGGCGCATCGGCGCTCCTGGCATCGTAAATACTTGGACTATCGCGCCTTGGCCGAGGCATTGCGCGTGGATTTCTTTTGGGAGGTGGCGGGCGTTCGCAAGGAGTTCGACGGCGAATTTGCTCACGAGAGCTTTCTACAGAAACAGGACGTCGAACTACAGTGGATCCGCAATGCCATGCGGGCGGTCAGCCTGCAGTTGGCTATTCGCCCCTCCGGTGATTTCGCCAAAGGGTTTCCGTTCGTCTACGCCGCATGGGTGGGCGACGATGACCTCGTGAATGGGACCGGGCAGATGCTCTACTATCGCCAGCGCCTGCAAACCCTCAAGCGCAAACTGCACAACTCCGAACGAATCGATCGTGCCCTTCTATTCGGCGGATTGGTGTTGGCCCTAGCTTTTGCGCTCGACGTCGCCTTACGATCGCGATCGGTGTATTTGCTGCCGGAATACTTGCGAGGCTGGATGCTGTGGGCGCTCGCCTTGCTTCCGGTCTATGCGGCCATTTTCGAGATCTATCTGAACGAAAAGGCCGATCGGGCGCTGATCCGTCAGTACCGCTACATGTACTCTCTCTTCAGCTTCGCGGCCGGTGAATTGCGCGCGGCCGCCACCAACGAGCGAAAGCTGGAGATCCTGCGTTCGCTGGGACATGCCTGTCTTGCCGAACATGCGCAATGGATCCTTGCGCATCGGGATAAGCGAATACAAGGCATGCGCTGGTAATATGCAGCGATGCCGCCTATTCCCTCGTCATCGATCCCCGCAGCCGTGATTGAACACAAATCCGGCTTTTTGCGCACGCTCGCCGAGCGCGGCTACATCCATCAGCAGACGGACGCCGCGAGGCTCGATGAGCTCGCGCTCTCCAGTATCGTCACCGCATACATCGGCTTCGATGCCACGGCGGACAGCCTGCACGTGGGGAGCTTGGTGCAGATCATGTTGCTGCGGCATCTGCAGCAGACGGGTCACCGCCCCATCGTGCTAATGGGCGGGGGGACGACCAAGGTGGGCGATCCGTCGGGGCGCGATGAGACTCGCCAGCTCCTCACCGATGACCAGATCAACGCCAACATCGCCGGTATCCGCGAGATCTTCGGCCACTACCTGCGCTTCGACGACTCGCCGACCGGCGCCGTCATGGTCAATAATGATGACTGGCTGTCGGGCCTGCAGTACATCCCTTTCTTGCGCGACATCGGAAGGCACTTCTCGATCAATCGCATGCTGACCATGGACAGCGTGAAGCTGCGGCTCGAGCGCGAGCAACCGCTCACCTTCCTCGAATTCAATTACATGATATTGCAGGGCTACGATTTCGTGGAGCTGAACAAGCGCTACGGCTGCACGCTGCAGATGGGTGGCTCGGACCAGTGGGGCAATATCCTGCAGGGGGTGGAACTGGGACGCCGCGTGCGCGAGCAGGAATTGTTCGGACTCACGTCGCCGCTGATTACCACGGCTTCCGGCGCCAAGATGGGCAAGACCGCGAGCGGCGCCGTATGGCTCAACGCGAAGCGGCTGTCGGCCTACGACTACTGGCAATTCTGGCGCAATACCGAGGATGGCGACGTCGGCCGGTTCCTCCGTATGTTCACTGACTTGCCGATGGCTGAAATTGCCCGTCTCGAGCAACTGCACGGTGCCGACATCAATGAGGCCAAGAAAATCCTCGCCACCGAGGCCACACGCCTGTGCCACGGCGACGCCGCGGCGCGCGGGGCTTTGGAGACGGCGGCCAAGGCCTTTACCGGCGCCGCCGCCGATGGCCTGCCCACCATGACGCTTGGATCGGGGGCGCAGATACTCATTGTCGACGTGATCGTGGCCCTGGGCATGGCTGCGTCCAAAGGCGAGGCGCGGCGGCTGATCGTGCAGGGCGGCGTGAAGTTGAACGACCAACCGGTGCAGTCGGCCACCGCGAGGGTCTCGGGGGCGGACCTGGATGGGCAGGGGATGGCGCGCCTTGCGGTCGGCAAGAAGCGGCATGGGTTGATCAAAGGGGGTTGATGAGCCGCCTGTGCTCCGCCTCAGCCTTCGTGGGGGTAAGCGGCGGGGGAGTCGCTCAGCGGGTCGGTGCGCAGAAGGCTGCGCCAGCGATTCGTGAGTTCGGCCTTGGCGCCGCCTTCAGGGAACACGACCTGCAGGGCCATCGGCCGGCTTACGATGTGCTCCGGCCCCATCTCGCGCACCCACTTGTCGGGCAGGTACACGGGCGCACCCTTCGTGTACTCCAAGACCTGCTGGATTTTGCGTCTCGGGTAGTAGGTGATGTTGGCGTTTTCCTGCAGGTAGAAGGTCCAGTCGCTGCCGCGCCGGACGCCGAAGACGGCGCCCCAGGGCGCGACGTTGGCGATTTCCACCGTGTCGCCGTAATGTTTGCTCAGCTTGCGGTGGTAGTCCACGGCGTGCTGCGTGGTCTTGGACTTGCCCGTGAAGCTGACCTTGTCGTCGATCTCGATCCCCGTCACGTACTCTGACTTCGTCGCCTGCGCCTTTACACCCAGGCCGGACTTGCGGTGCTTGATTGCGGGGTCGGGATGGCTGTCCAGGTGCTCGACGAAATCCTTCCAAAACTTGTTGGCGTCGTACGGCAGTGGGAGCTGGCCAGAACCTGCATGGATGATCGTGGGTTGGCTCGGCGTACCCTTGATGAGGATCGAACACCCGGACAGCGCCGCGGTGAAAAAGAGCTGCGGATGGGCATTCAGGTCGGTGCCGCCGCCGGACGGGATGGTCATCTGGACCGACCCGCCGCGTTGATCCCAGGGCAGGAAGTAGGCCGGCACGGCGTCCGCGTCGTCGCCCACCTTCGCCTTGACGTGCAGCGCCCCTGCCGCACCGCAGGCACCTGCCGTAATGGTGTGTTTGATCTTCTTGTCCAGCGTGACGCGCACGATCTTCTGAGCCGTCTTCATAACGGTCTGCCGAAAGTCGGCGAAGTCGCCGTGGCTCTTGTCCAGCTGACGGTTGTAGCCGCGTTCGTAGCCTTCCGGCTCCGACACGGCATCGACGGGATGCCGACGAAACAGGGCTAAGGCGTTGTCGACATTCAGCAACTGGGTGGTGTACTTGTTCATGGGCATCTAACTGGGTTCGAGGCATTCTGCCTCAAGTCTTGATCTTCGTCTTTGATCTTTCGCTAGCCCCCCGCCGCGGGCGCAGCGGCGGCCGAAACCAAAAACGAAAAAACCCCCACCAGCTTTCGCCGGTGAGGGTTCGACTTTCATCAAATTAAGAGCCTGGCAGTGACCTACTTTCACATCGACAAAGTCGACACTAGCATCGGCGCAGAGCGTTTTCACTTCCGAGTTCGAAAAGGGATCGGGTGGTTCCCACTCGCTATGGCCGCCAGGCAAAACGGTTGCAGAGGGGCCAGTCATGTCTGGCCCCGCCACGAATTCGGACAATTTGTTTCGAGCTCTAGGTTTGAATGCGTTGCATTCGAGATCATTGATCTCGCCCAATACGATTTGCGCGTTATATCCCACCTTTGGGGCAAATCGCTTGGGTGTTATATGGTCAAGCCTCACGGGCAATTAGTACTGGTTAGCTAAACGCATTACTGCGCGTACACACCCAGCCTATCAACGTCGTAGTCTTCGACGGCCCTTTAGAGACCTTAAAGGTCTAGGGAGAACTAATCTTGGGGGGGGCTTCCCGCTTAGATGCTTTCAGCGGTTATCCCGTCCGTATATAGCTACCCGGCAGTGCCACTGGCGTGACAACCGGAACACCAGAGATACGTTCACTCCGGTCCTCTCGTACTAGGAGCAACTCACCCTCAATTCTCCAACGGCTACGGAAGATAGGGACCGAACTGTCTCACGACGTTCTGAACCCAGCTCGCGTACCACTTTAAATGGCGAACAGCCATACCCTTGGGACCTGCTACAGCCCCAGGATGTGATGAGCCGACATCGAGGTGCCAAACTCCTCCGTCGATGTGGACTCTTGGGAGGAATAAGCCTGTTATCCCCGGAGTACCTTTTATCCGTTGAGCGATGGCCCTTCCATACAGAACCACCGGATCACTATCACCTACTTTCGTACCTGTTCGACATGTCCGTCTCACAGTTAAGCACCCTTATGCGATTGCACTCTATGCGCGATGACCGACCGCGCTGAGGGTACCTTTGCACTCCTCCGTTACTCTTTGGGAGGAGACCGCCCCAGTCAAACTACCCACCATACACTGTCCCCGATCCAGATAATGGACCAAGGTTAGAACTGCGAAGTTGTCAGGCTGGTATTTCAAGGTTGCCTCCATGAAGACTAGCGTCCCCACTTCGTAGGCTCCCAGCTATCCTACACAAACAAATTCAAAGTTCAGTGTAAAGCTATAGTAAAGGTTCACGGGGTCTTTCCGTCTTTCCGCAGCTACGCCGCATCTTCACAGCGATTTCAACTTCACTGAGTCTCCGGTCGAGACAGTGGGGCCAGCGTTACGCCATTCGTGCAGGTCGGAACTTACCCGACAAGGAATTTCGCTTAGAAATGTATGTTATTGATTTCGTTTATTATTTTGTTCGAAATCAAGGTGATCAAGTTACATCACCCTGCATGTCGCCATGCAGCTCGGACTATATCTTCACCAACGATAACGTTGGCGTCTGGCGTGTAGTCTCTGAGGATTCTTCCAGTTACCTCTTCAATTGGTCGCTTTCGTTGTTTACCTACCATATTCATTTGGTAGGCCTTTTTTACGATCTCGACTAATCCATGAGGATCGAAATGGCTTTTGTTATTCATCGCCATCACGATTTCGCGAAATAAATGATAGTCACGAGTTTTGAAAGAGAACGCCATGTAGCGTTCATAGAACGGCAGCACTCTTTCGGTTATCAACCGACGACTTACGATCGAGTAGACCAATCCGTCTTCGTTTCCAACCTTGGGCGTGATTCGTCCTGTTTCAAACACATCACATGCAAGCTCCAACAAGCCCCTTCGAATTTTGTGCTGGTATATAAAAAATTCGGGATGTACCAGATACCCAAAACGCGATGGCTTGTGATTTTTTATCGAGACGCAAAGACTACCTTCGCCCTCGATTAAGCCGGCAAGGAACCAACATTTCTTCTCGCTAACTGAAAGCCTTTCCTGCTGATTTTCCGCAGCTGTCGAATTGTCACTGCTGTACGACGCGGGCGAGTCCGGTTCACGAACCCAATCCTCATCATTCAACGAGTATCGCAGCATTCACGGGTTTTCCAGCATATGGCCAAATTTTACTAAGGCAACGATTCCCGAAACCTTAGGACCGTTCTGGTCGTTACACAACACGCAAAATCAACGTGTTTGTGGAGTTTTGCATTGCGCTCAACTCCTGCATGTCGCCATGCAGTTCGGACTTTATCATCTCCTCGAACAAGGAGCCTGGCGTAAAGTCTCTGAGGATTCCGGCGGATGCCGGCCTTTCCTGCTGATTGACTGCACGATTAGATTTTCACTACCGCTCGCTCGACGCAGGCGATGAGTACTAATCGATACTCAGTGTTTCCAGCATATAGCCAAGTTTATTTACGTAACTACAACTATAGAAGTTGTCCCAATTTACTTACCCACGAACTCTACATCGTCGACTCGACTCTCTCGTCTACCAATGCCTATAGTTACGGCCGCCGTTTACCGGGGCTTCGATCAAGAGCTTCGCCTTGCGGCTGACCCCATCAATTAACCTTCCGGCACCGGGCAGGCGTCAGACCCTATACTTCCACTTTCGTGTTCGCAGAGTCCTGTGTTTTTGGTAAACAGTCGCAGCCCCCGATTATCTGAGACCTCTAACAGCTCAAGGAGTAAATCCTCTCACCATCAAAGGCACACCTTCTCCCGAAGTTACGGTGTCAAATTGCAGAGTTCCTTAACCCGAGTTCTCTCAAGCGCCTTAGAGTTTTCCTCTCACCCACCAGTGTCGGTTTGCGGTACGGACGATCATTACCTGAAGCTTAGAGGCTTTTCCTGGAAGCGTGGCGTCGACAACTTCGAACTCCGAAGAGTCCTCGTACTCAGTTCTTGGGATTAACGAGACTCCGGATTTACCTGGAATCTCTCCCTACGACCTTGAACCGGGAACCAACCCCGGATTGTTTAGCCTTCTCCGTCACCCCATCGCAGTAATAATCGGTGCAGGAATATTAACCTGCTTTCCATCGACTACACCTTTCGGTCTCGCCTTAGGATCCGACTCACCCTCAGCTGATTAACATAGCTCAGGAAACCTTGGGTTTTCGGCGTGCGGGTTTTTCACCCGCATTAACGTTACTCATGTCAGCATTCGCACTTCTGATACCTCCAGCAAACCTCGCAGTTCACCTTCGCAGGCGTACAGAACGCTCCCCTACCGCGTAACAATCCGAAGATCGTTACACCCATAGCTTCGGTGCTTGGCTTAAGCCCCGTTAAATCTTCCGCGCAGGCCGACTAGACTAGTGAGCTATTACGCTTTCTTTAAAGGATGGCTGCTTCTAAGCCAACCTCCTAGCTGTTTTAGCCTTCCCACATCGTTTACCACTTAGCCAAAACTTTGGGACCTTAGCTGATGGTCTGGGTTATTTCCCTCTTCACGACGGACGTTAGCACCCGCCGTGTGTCTCCCGTGATAACACTCCCTGGTATTCGGAGTTTGCATAGATTTGGTAGAACGGGATGTTCCCCTAGTCTAAACAGTGCTCTACCCCCAGGGGTGAATTACACGAGGCACTACCTAAATAGCTTTCGGGGAGAACCAGCTATCGCCAGCCTTGATTAGCCTTTCACTCCTATCCACACCTCATCGACGCACTATTGCAACAGTGGTTCGTTCGGGCCTCCGGTAGGTGTTACCCTACTTTCACCCTGGACATGGATAGATCGACTGGCTTCGGGTCTACTCCCAGCGACTGAAACGCCCGATTAAGACTCGGTTTCCCTACGGCTCCCCTATTCGGTTAGCCTTGCCACTGAAAGTAACTCGCTGACCCATTATACAAAAGGTACGCAGTCACCCCTTGCGGGGCTCCCACTGCTTGTACGCACACGGTTTCAGGTT
>DASXYI010000049.1:0-172500 GCA_036502605.1 Steroidobacteraceae bacterium | reverse complement strand
GAATTGCTGGGCAAAAGCGCCCGCGACTTGTTCACAGCCGAAGAAGCCAAGGTCATCGAAGCGCAGGACCGCGAGGCCATAGAACAAGGCCGGCTCGTCGACATGCCCGAACAGACCGCGGATCTGCCCCATGTCGGCGTCCGCACACTCCATACCATGAGAATGCCGATCGGGGGTCGAGACGGCAAACCGCTATTCCTGCTGACGATCTCGGTCGACATCACCGAACGCAAGCTGGCGGAACAGGCCATTCGCGCTCTGAACTCGGCGCTCGAAGCCAAGGCCGAACAACTGACTTCCACCAACAGAGAGCTGGAAAGCTTCAGCTATTCGGTGTCTCACGATCTGCGCGCGCCGCTGCGCGCCATCGACGGTTTTGCGCTCATGATCGAAGAGGACTGCGGCAGGCAGCTCGACGCTGAGGGTCGACGTTACCTTGCCGTGATCCGCGATAACGGCAAGCGCATGGGAGCGCTCATCGACGACCTGCTCGCGTTTTCCAGGCTCGGCCGCCTGCCGGTCGTGACCCACGAGATAAACGTGGAGTCCCTGGTGCGCGAAGTCGTCGAAGAAGCAGCGCACGGACTCGGCGAGGCGGCGCCCCGGATCGAGATCGGTCAGCTGCCGCCGACGCTGGGCGACCGCGGTTTATTGCGCCAAGTCTGGGTGAACTTGATATCCAACGCGATCAAGTACAGCGGCAAGGCGGCGCGGCCCTGCATCGAAGTGAGCGGCCAACAAAACGCCTCGGAGAATCTATACTCCATCCGGGACAATGGCGTGGGATTCGACATGGGGTACGCGGATAAACTATTCGGTGTGTTCCAGCGCTTGCACCGCGCCGACGAGTTCGGCGGCACCGGGGTCGGCCTCGCTATCGTCCACCGGATAGTGACCCGGCATGGCGGCCGGGTATGGGCCGAAGGCAAGGTCGACGACGGGGCGGTATTCTCCTTCTCACTTCCCAAGATGCTCAACGATGGATGAATTCGTGGCGGCGGACATACTCCTGGCCGAGGACAGCGACGCGGACGCAGAGATGATCGTGCGTGCCCTGCGCAAGGGCAGCGTCGTCAATAAGCTGGTCCGCGCGCGCGATGGCGTCGAGGCGCTCGAGTTCGTGTTCCGCGAAGGAGCGTTCGGCCAGCGCACCGGCGAGAATCCGAAGCTCATCCTGTTGGACCTCAAGATGCCACGGCTCGGCGGCATCGATGTTCTGCGGCGCCTCAAGGCGGATGACCGGACGAAGGTGATTCCCGTCGTCATGCTGACTTCTTCTGCCGAGGAGCGGGACATCGTGGAAAGCTACAACTTGGGAGTTAACAGCTACTTGGTCAAACCGGTCAATTTTTCGACGTTCACGGATGTGGTCGCGCAAGCCGGATTGTACTGGGCCGTCATGAACCGGCTACCCGGTTAGCCGCGGAAACCATGGATAAATTGAACATGGGCGAAATCAAGGTGCTGCTGGTCGAGGATCGAATCGAGGACGCCGAACTCCTATTGAGCGAAATGCGTCGGCGTGGGCTCGCCGTCGTGAGCTGCCGCGTCGAGAACGCACAGGGCTACATGGATGCGCTGGAGAACTTCGCGCCGGATTTGATCCTATCGGATTATACGTTACCGGCGTTCGACGGACCTCTCGCGCTGCAAATTGCCCGGCAGCAGCGCCCGGATACGCCGTTCATATTCGTGTCGGGAACCATCGGCGAAGAGCGCGCAATCGAGGCATTGAAGCAAGGCGCCGTCGACTACGTTCTCAAAGACAATCGTGCACGCCTCGTCCCGGCGATCGAACGAGCGCTCAAAGAGGCCGAATATCGGGATGCCCGGCGTTTGGCGCTGCGCAAACTCGAGGCGAGCGAAGAGCGCTTCCGCTCGATCGCGGAGGCCACGCAAGAGTGGATCTGGGAGATCGACGCGCAGGGCATCTATACCTTCTCGAGTCCCGCGGTCGAAATGATTTTGGGTTACAAGCCGAACGATCTGCTCGGCAAGAATTGCCTCAACATCCTTGCGCCCAACGCACGGCCCGCGGTCACCGAATTGCTGCGCCGTGGAACGAGCGAAAAGCGCGGTTGGCGCGATCTGACCCTTCATCTGCGGCACGCGAACGGCGGCATACGCTGGTTGGACAACAATGCCCTGCCGCTATTCGACGAAGGCGGAACCGTGATCGGTTACCGCGGCGTCGCTCGCGACATCACGCAACGCCGGGTGCAGCAGGAAAGAATTGCCCGCTTGAGCCGCATCCAGGCGGTGCTGAGCGGCATCAACTCCACCATCGTACGGGTCCGCGACCGGCGCGAACTGTTTCGCGAGTCCTGCCGTATAGCCGTGCAGCAGGGCGGGTTCCGAATGGCCTGGATCGGTTTGGTCGAGCCGGGGGCCATGCGGGCGACGCCGTTGGTGTGGGAGGGATTCAATCAAGGCTACCTGAATGACGTGAGCAGCGCGCTCGGCAGCGCGGCAGAGGACCCAGGTCAGGTGGGCAAGGCGATTCGCTACAAGAAGATCGTCGTAGCCAACGATATCGAAACCGACCCGCACACGGTATTCAAACGCGAAGCCTTGGCGCGCGGCTTTCGGTCGCTGATTGCCATGCCGCTCATGGTCGCCGACGAAGCGGTGGGCGTCCTCGTGCTCTATGCGGCGGAAACGGGGTTCTTCGACTACGAGGAATTGAAGCTGCTCAAGGACCTCGCCGGCGACATTTCGTTTGCCCTGGATTACATCGGCAAGGGGGAACAACTCACCTACGTTTCCTATTACGACACCCTAACGGGGCTGCCGAACCGCCAACTTTTCTTCGATCGCCTGGCCCAGGCGCTGCACGTAGCTCGCTCCGAACGGCGCGAACTGGCCGTCATGATCATCGATTTGCAGCGCTTCAAGAGAGTCAACGACACGCTTGGACGATACTCCGGCGATCAGGTGCTCAAAGAGCTTGCGAATCGCCTGCAGCGCACGACGGCCGAATCGGCGACACCTGCGCGCATCGGCGGCGACCGTTTTGCACTGGTGGTATCGAACCTTCCCGGCGCTGCCATGGCGCGCTGGATCGACAACTGGATCGTCGACTCGTTTGCCGAACCCCTGGTGGTCGATGACATCGAGTTGCGCACGTCGGTGAAAATCGGCATTGCGCTCTATCCCGCCGACGCCGAGACCGCGGAGACGCTGTTCGCCAATGCCGAGGCCGCGCTCCATCGCGCTAAAGACGCCGCGGACCCGTATCTCTTCTATTCGCCGGAAATGAACGCGCGCGTTGCTCATCGCCTGCGTCTGGAGAGCCGGCTGCGTAAAGCGGTGACCGAGAAGCAGTTCGTCTTGCATTACCAAACGAAGGTCGACTTGGCGACCCGCCGTATCCGCGGCTTGGAGGCCCTGATTCGCTGGGAAGACCCGGAGCATGGTCTGGTGTCCCCGATGGACTTCGTGCCGCTGCTCGAAGAGTCCGGATTAATCGTGGAAGTCGGCCGCTGGGTGATCGAGCAGACGGTGGCCGACACCCAGGCGTGGCGCGACCTGGACCTTTGTGTTCCGCGAGTGGCGGTAAACGTGTCCGAGGTTCAGTTGCGGCAACCGAACTTCGTCGCCACCGTTCTCACGGCGCTTGGTTCGCCGTCCGGCGTGGACGCCGGCGTCGATGTCGAAATCACCGAGACCATGATTGCCCAAAACGCGGGAACCAACGTTCAAAAGCTGTTGCAGCTGCGCGAGGCGGGCGTGCAGGTGTTCCTGGACGATTTCGGCACGGGCTATTCGGGTTTGAGCCAAATCGCGCACCTGCCGCTCAACGCGCTCAAGATCGATCGTGCGTTCGTTGCCGGTATGACGGCAAGTGCAGAACACATGGCCATCGTCTCGGCCATCATCAACCTCGCCAAGGCACTTGGAATATTCGTCGTCGCCGAAGGTGTGGAAACCGAGGACCAAGCGGTGCGGCTGCTCGCGCTCGGCTGCGACGAGGCCCAGGGCTATTTGTTCAGCCGCCCCCTACCGGCCTACGAGGCCGCGAAGCTGTTGGCGGCAATGCCATCGGCGTAGGGCGCACTGCCATCGCCCTAGGTCCCACGTCACCTTTTGGCGCATTTCCGATTGACCGGGCGATGGGTGGCGGCTAGCCTGATATCCCGTTTTCGATTGAGGAACTACTGGTGAGGAGCCGTCGGTGCGCCGCAAGATTCGGAACCTCAGGAGTAGCGCATCGATTCAGCGCGATGATGACCCGTGTCGCGCCCTATGCCGCCGCCGCGAGCGCTGCACTCATTCTTTGGCATGCTGCGCGGGATAAGCCCGCCGCGATCGCCAGAGTGCCGGCGCCGCTGGTCTATCCAAGTTCCGCCATGACCGGCACGCCGGCCGTGGCGCCCGCTGCCCCGGAGGTCACGCCAGTCACGCCTCTGCCGGCCCAGCAGGCCGGCGTCGCCTCGACCATCGAGGTGGTTGTGGGCAGAAACGACACCATGGACGCCATTTTTAGACGCATGGCACTGGATAAATCGGATCTGGCGGCCATTCGCAATTTGCCGGGTATTCGTCAGAGCCTGGACTTTCTCAAACCCGGTGACGCGATCAAGGTTACCCATTTGAACGGCGGCGAAATCAAAGAGCTGTCGCGCAAGGTCAGTGAGACGCAGACCCTCGAAGTGGTGCGCGAGGACACCGGTTTCGCGGCGAAGATCATCAGCAACCCGGTGGAAACGCGCATTCGCACCGCCTCTGCCAGCATCGATTCCTCGTTGTTCCAGGCGGCGGAGGCAGCCGATATCTCGGATGCGGTGGCACTGAAGCTTGCCAACGTGTTCGCCTGGGATATCGATTTCGTGTTGGACATTCGCGAAGGCGACCGCTTTACGGCTGTTTATGAACAGGTCTATCAGGACGGAAGGTATTTGCGCGACGGCGACGTACTGGCGGCAGAGTTCGTCAATGACGGCAAGGTGTATCGTGCCGTTCGATTTATCGCGGACGACGGCTCGATCGGCTATTACTCGCCGGATGGCAAACCCATGCGCAAGGCGTTTTTGCGCGCACCGGTGGACTTTACGCGCGTGAGCTCGGTCTTCAACCCGTCCCGCCGGCACCCGATCCTGAACACCATTCGTGGTCATATGGGGACCGATTACGCAGCCCCGACCGGCACGCCCATCCATGCAGCGGGCGATGGGCGGATCAGCTTCGAAGGCACCCGCGGCGGCTACGGCAAGGCGATCGTGCTCGCGCATAGCAACAGCGTGTCGACGCTGTATGGTCACATGTCCCGCTTCGCCAGGAAAATCCATGTCGGCTCGCACGTGAAGCAGGGAGATGTCATCGGCTACGTCGGCATGACAGGACTCGCCACGGGACCGCACTTGCATTATGAGTATCTGATGAACGGGGTCCACATGAACCCGCAGACCGTGCGATTGCCGGGAGCAGAGCCATTGCGAACCGCATCGCTGTCCAAATTCCACAGCGCCGCGGCCCCGCTGCTCAGCAGCCTGTCGGGGCCGCCGGTCGCGACAGCACCGGTGGCGGCTACACCACCGGCCGCAACGGCAGCACCACCGGCCGCAGCGACGGCACCGGCCGACACGGCTATCGCGGATGCGCCGGCCACCCCCGCCAGCCTCAGAGCCTCGCAAAGCTGGGGCGATTCGCGATCCAAGACTTCGGTCAATTAATCCGCGGCGCGATTCGGCCGGTTTGACGCGCGTCCCATGGGGTGCGCATCCTGGGCGGCATCGCGCTACGCCTGAGGACCCACACACTTCGTCATGAACGACACTGACCTACAAACTCCCCAGCTCTACATCAACCGAGAGCTGTCATTCCTCGAGTTCAACCAACGGGTATTGGAACAGGCCAAAGACAGCCATATTCCGCTGTTGGAGCGTGTGAAGTTTCTGTGCATTTCCTGCGCAAACCTCGACGAGTTTTTTGAAATTCGAGTGGCGGGTCTGAAAGAGCTTCTCGATGCCGGTGCGGTGCAGGGAGCCACGGACGGGTTGTCGGTGTCGGAACTGCTGAAGGCGATTCGCACGCGAGCCGTGCGCCTGGTCGACGAGCAGTACCAGCTGCTCAACGACGGGCTCCTGCCGGAACTCGCGAAGAACGGCGTGGTGTTCGTGGCACCGGACACGTGGACGGAGGCGCAAGCCAAGTGGTTGGGGGCGTATTTCGAACGCGAAGTCGAGCCGGTGTTGAGTCCATTGGCGCTGGATCCGGCACGGCCGTTCCCGAAAATCCTCAACAAGAGCCTCAATTTTGCTGTCGTCGTCGAGGGTGAGGACGGTTTTGGTCGCAATAGCGGCCTGGCGGTGGTTCAAGCTCCCCGTTCCCTGCCCCGGCTCATTCGACTTCCGGATGAATTGGGCAGCCGCCACTTCGTGTTCCTCGGGACCATCGTCGAGGCTTTCGTGTCCAGCCTATTCGCCGGAATGCGCATGCGCGGCTGCTACCAGTTCAGGGTCACGCGCAACAGCGACCTGTTCGTCGAGCAGGAAGAGGTCGACGATTTATTGCGTGCCGTCGAGGGCGAATTGGCCTCGCGCCGCTATGGCGATGCCGTGCGCTTGGAGACCGCACATGATTGTCCGGACGAAATTCTGACTTACCTGCTCGAACAATTCGGCCTCGATGGGGACGATCTCTACAAGGTCTCAGGACCCGTCAATCTCAACCGCCTGATGGCGGTCTATGACCTCGTTGACCGTACGGAGCTCAAGTACGCGGCATTCACGCCGAGCATTCCCGATCGACTGAAGATGGGCAGCGATATCTTCGCGACTTTGCGTTCCGGCGATGTGCTTCTGCATCATCCGTTTCAAGGCTTTGGACCGGTCATGGACTTCATCAAACAAGCCGCCAGCGACCCGCAGGTGCTTGCCATCAAGCAGACCCTGTACCGCGCCGGCAGCGACTCCGCCATCGTCGGCGCCCTGGCCGAGGCGGCGCAGGCGGGGAAGGATGTGACCGTCATCATCGAGCTGCGCGCGCGGTTCGACGAGGAGGCCAATATCGAGCTCGCCAACAAGCTGCAGGAGGCCGGAGCGCATGTGATGTACGGGGTATTCGGCTTCAAGACTCACGCCAAATTGGTCATGGTGGTGCGGCGCGAAGAAAAGGGCCTGCGCCGTTATTGCCATCTGGGTACCGGCAACTACCACCCAAAGACCGCGAGGCTCTACACGGATTACGGCCTGTTGACTGCGGACGAATCGATCGGTGAAGACATTCATGAAATTTTCCTGCAGCTGACCGGACTCACCCAGGTACCGCGCCTGCGCAAGCTCCTGCATGCGCCTTTCAGCCTGCAACAAGCGCTGCTTGCGAAAATCGAACGAGAGGTCGAGCATGCCCGCGCAGGCCGTCCCTCGCGGATCATCGCCAAACTCAATGCGCTCACCGAACCGACCGTGATACAAGCGCTCTACCGAGCTTCGCGAGCGGGCGTCGACATAGACTTGATCGTCCGCGGCGTGTGCTGTTTGCGGCCGGGCGTCCCCGGCGTGTCCGAGCGGATCAAAGTGCGTTCGATCGTCGGACGGTTTCTCGAGCACTCGCGGGTTTACTGCTTCGAGAACGCCGGTACGCGGGAAATATATTGCGGCAGCGCGGATTGGATGGACCGAAATCTATTTCGCCGGATTGAAGTGGCATTTCCGGTGGGGTCGCCCGAACTGCAAACACGGGTCGTGGATGATTTGCATCTCTACCTCGCGGACGACTGCCAAGCCTGGGTCTTGTCGCCGGACGGTCACTACGCTCGGGCCGGTGCCGCGGGCCAGACGAGCGCGCAAGCGCGCCTCTTGAGTTTGTACGATGAGCGGGTGGCGCTCACGGAATCTTGACGGGGGCACCGGCGGTCACACCGTGCTGAGGCGGAAGCCGGCTTCCTTCAGGTAGACGCGCTCCTGCTCCAGGTCCTCGAGAGTCAGAGGATGTTCCTTCATCCAACGCTGCGGTAATTCCAAGGTCAAGGTGCGCCCTTTCACACGCAAGCTGACATCGGGCAGCGGTTGCGGACTGCGGCCTCGATGCAACAGCACGGACAGCCGCAGCAGGACGGTGAGAAATTCCGCGTGGCGATCCCACGGCGGCAGCAGATCTTCCAGCGGTTGGAGCGACAATTGCCGGCGGTGGCCGCCGACCAATGCCGACAACAGCAACTGCTCCTCTCGCGGGAATCCCGGCATGTCGGCATGCTGGAGCAAATACGCGCTGTGCCGATGATATTTCGAATGGGCGATATCCAGACCCGCCTCATGCAAGCGTGCCGCCCAACGCAGCACGGACTCCGCCAGAGGGTCCTCGAGCCCCCAGTCGGACTCGACTTGTTCAAGCAGCGTCACGACGGTCGCTTCGACACGGTCCGCCTGCAGCGAATCGACGTGATAGCGCTTCTCCATGGCACGCACGCTGCGCACGCGTGCATCTTCGTCGGTGAAGCGTCCCATCAGGTCGTACAACAATCCTTCGCGCATCGCACCCTCGGCGACCCGGACACGATCAATCCCGAGACTCTCGACGATCTCTAACAGGATGGCAAGGCCGCTGGGAAACACGGGTGCGCGCTCGGCATCCACGTCGGCCAGGTCGAGATCATCGACGTGGCCGGCGGCGATGACCCGGTCGGCAAGGCTGCGCAGATTGTCCAACGTGATGCGCGGCGAATCGGGGTTCAAGCGGCGCACTACGTCGGCGATCACGCGCACCGTGCCCGAACTGCCGAAAGCCTGCAGCCAACCCAACTTCTTGTAGGCTTCTTGGATGGGCTCGAGTTCCAACCTCACCGCGGTGCGCGCGCGCTCGAAACGCTTTTCCGAGATTCTGCCGTCGTCGAAGCAACTCGAGCTCAAGCCGACGCAGCCCACGGACAAGCTCTCGAGCAGCAGCGGATTGAAACCTTCGCCGATCACGACTTCGGTCGAACCGCCGCCGATATCGATGACCAACCGCTTGTCGGGACTCAACGGGCTGGTATGCACGACGCCCGAATAAATCAGCCGCGCTTCCTCCAGTCCGGAGATGATTTCGATGGGATGACCCAGCGCCGCGCGCGCGCGCTCGAGAAACCAGCGTTTGCGTCTGGCGCGGCGCAACGCATTGGTGCCCACCACGCGCACGCTGTCCGCATGCATGGCCCGCAGCCGCTGCCCGAAACGCTCCAGACATCGTAATGCACGGTCGGCGGCGGCATCATCCAGGCGGCCGCTGTCGCTCAAGCCCCCGGCAAGCCGGACCATTTCCCGTAATCGATCGAGGATGACGAGCTGGCCATGCGAATAACGCGCGACGACCATATGAAAGCTGTTCGAGCCCAAATCGACGGCGGCGAGCACGTCGGGCACGACACGGCCGCCGCTCATTACACAGCCGGCATTTCAGGAGTCTGTCTGAGCATTCCGCGTGGCCCGCGACCGCGGCCGTCCTAGGCCGAGAATGAAGAGCCGCAGCCGCAAGTGGTCTTGGCGTTCGGGTTACGAATGACGAATTGGGCGCCCTGTAAGTCTTCTTTGTAATCGATTTCCGCGCCCATCAGATACTGCGCGCTCATGGGATCCACGAGCAATTGCACGCCGCGGTTTTCGACACAAAAGTCGCCTTCCTCCATCTTCTCATCGAAGGTGAATCCGTATTGAAAACCGGAACATCCCCCGCCTGAGACGAACACCCGCAACTTGAGGCTCGGGTTCGCCTCCTCGCGGATCAATTCGCCCACCTTCCCCGCCGCAGCGTCGGTGAACACCAATACATCGGGCGGTGGAGGGGCAAGGTCCGATTGGAAGCCAGATTCTGACGAAACGCTCATAGTCGTAGTGTACCCGGCAGCCCGTGCCCAATCAAAGTTTAGAGTCGCCCGTGGGACCGGCATCACCTTCGCCGTCCCCGACAGTCGCCCTGTGGATCAACTTACCACTTATTTGGGCGCCTACCGCGGTTTCAATGATGGTGTACCGCACATTTCCGAGTACCCGCGCCTTTTCGCCGAGTTCCACCCGGTCGGCGGCGTCGATATCGCCCTTGACAATGCCATTGAGGACGATATTAGGCACGGTCACCGATCCCTCGATCTCGCCCTGCTCGCTGACCGACAAGCTGGACCCTGTCCCCGGTTCACCGCTGACGCTGACGTTGCCGTTGATGTGGCCATCCAGATGAAGGCCACCCGAAAATTCAACGTCGCCGTTGATCCGCGTGTTGGCCCCGATCAGGGTATCGATTTTTACGTTGTTATTCCGTTTGAACATCTAATTCACCCTTAGGATGGGGCTCGCCATTCGCCCGACCGCCGGCCCCATCTGTGCCGGCCGCCTCGGTTTCCAGCGACATGCCCTGTGCCTTCCAGACGAACGCCTGTCGAAAACCGTGGCTTGCATCTTTGCCGGAATGGATCTCGATTCCGATGCGTGTCGGCTCGAATCCCGGCGGCAGGATTACGAACTCGTCATAGTCCTGAAAGTAGCGGAATGAGTATGCCAGGCCGCTACGGCGGTTGGGCGATACTTGCGCAAACGTGAGCGTCGTCGGTTTGTTTCGCTGCAGCCCGTCGATCGAGAGGGCGGCGTTGCCTGCCACGACATTGTCCGGCTTGCCTGTCTGCATCAGAACGAACTTCAATCGATACTTGCCTACCGCGGCTTCGGGCACGATTTGCATCTGCTGTACCTTGACGTGAACCAGCGAATCCGGCTGCACCAAGCCACGATAGAAGGACAGATCTTGAGTGAGCCGGGCGATTTGGCTCTGCATGTCGCCGAGACTCCGCTCCACTTGTTTGTACCCCTCGCGATCGACCCGCCGAGCCACATCGGCCGCCGCCAACTGCTCGCGCTGCCGGCCGTTTTCCGCTTCCAACTTAGCGATACGCGAACTCGCCGACAACGCGCCTCGTACGGAGTCCATGACGCGAAAGCCCGCATCGTACCGGCCGAGTTCGAACGCGCCATAGAGCACTATGGCGGCAAGCAACGCCGAGGCCGCGAACAGCACGGCGCGTCGCCTGGGCGCATGCGATCGAACGACGAGTTTGCCGAACGGGTCCGCCATGTTGATTCCTGCCGCGATCCGCGAGGGTACGAGACCTTACACGAACTTGAGGCCGACGCGTTATCATCCGTGCCCCTTCTCCGCTCGAGGAACGGAACTTGCTCTGGCTAAAGGCTTTTCACGTAGCCGCGATGGTGACTTGGTTCGCTGGCCTGTTCTATTTGCCTCGGCTATTCGTGTATCACGCCGATGCCGGGGACTGGATCAGCGTCGAGCGCTTCCGAATCATGGAACGCCGTCTGTTCATGATCATGAGCGTCGGTGCCATAGCGACATTGCTGCTGGGCAGCGCCATGATTGTGGCCGCCCCCGCTTACCTCAAGATGCCATGGCTGCACGTCAAGCTGACGCTGGTGCTGTTGCTCATCGTTTATCACCTATTGTGTTTCAAGTTCGTGCGCGATTTCGCCCACGATCGCCGTACGCACAGTACCAAGTGGTTTCGCGTGTTCAATGAGGTGCCGACGCTGCTGCTGCTCGGCATCGTCATCCTGGCCGTCGTCAAGCCTTTCTAGGCGCTGGCGCGCCGGATCTACGGGGTCGTTCCGACCCCGACCTAAAGGGCGGGGCCGCGGCGGCCCCGTAGGAGTTGCGCGCAGCGCATGACTAGCATGACTAGCGTAGCGCATGACCATTCCACCACTCGGGGTAAGGCGGCAGTCCATCGGGAAAAATCAGCGAGCCCAGATCATGCAGCGCGCGTACGTAGACCCGCCTCTTGAAGTAGACGACCTCGCGCACCGGCGTCCAGTAGTCGGCCCACCGCCACCGATCGAACTCCGGCTCGCTGGTGCTATCGAAGCGCAGCTTGGTTTCGTCGGCCGTGAGTTTGAGGAGGAACCAGCGCTGTTTTTGGCCGATGCACCGGTCGCGCACGTATTGCCGGGGCAAGCGATAGCGCAGCCACCCGCGCGTCGACCCCAAGACCTGTACATCCTGGCGCTCCAAGCCGATTTCTTCCTTCAATTCACGAAATAGCGCATCTTCCACGCGCTCGCCCCGATTAACCCCGCCCTGTGGAAACTGCCAGCCACGGCCCCCGACGCGGCCACCCAGGAACACTTCGCCGGCCCCCCGAGTCAGAACGATGCCCACATTTGCGCGAAACCCGTCCTTATCTATGTAATCGGTAGCTGGCTGAGCGGACATAGGGCCAATTGTTCCATATCGCCGGCTGCTTGTGGCCACCGCGCAGGGTCCGTATGGTACCTGCCACATGAAAGCAAGCCGCCTGCTCCCCCTACTCGTGCTTGTCGGGATATCGAGCCTTACCTTGGCCATATCCGTCGGCAGCACGAATTTCAACGCCAAGACGATCCTGTGGGCCCTCTCCGGCCAAGGCAGCCTTGCGCCGGACGCCATCGGGCCAAGCGCGCCGCTCGTCCGAGAGGTGATTCTTGACTTGCGGCTGCCTCGGGCGCTCAACGCCTTCACTACCGGCGGACTGCTGGCTCTGGCCGGCGTTTTGATGCAGGTGCTGTTGCGCAATCCGCTGGCCGACCCCTATGTCCTGGGCATTTCCGGCGGTGCCGCCGTGGCGGCGCTGGCGGCCATGTTGTTGGGGTTAGGCGGTCTTTTCGTCGATTGGGCGGCTGGGATAGGGGCTCTGGGCGCGACCTTGCTGGTATTCGCATTGGCGCACGCTCGCGGAGGCTGGACCCCGCAGCGATTGCTGCTCAACGGCGTCGTCGTGGCCTCCGGCTGCGCAGCGATCGTGAGCCTCATGCTGGCCCTTGGCGATGAGAGCCGGCTGCGCGGGATGTTGTTTTGGCTGATGGGCGATTTGTCGTTCTCGGCGTTTTCCCCGGTTGCGCTTGCGATGCTGCTGATCGTCGGTTTTCTATCAGTGGCGGGGGCACGCAGTTTGAATGTACTGGCGCGCGGCGAAGTCGAGTCGCAATCATTGGGCGTGGCGTTGCGGCCCGCGCGAATGGCGCTGTTCTGCGCGACCGCCGCCCTGACGGCAACGGCAGTCACGACCGCCGGGGGAATCGGCTTCATCGGGTTGGTCACTCCGCATTTGGTGCGCCTGGCGGCAGGCAGCAATCATCGGGTGGTAGTGCCGGCCTCTGTTTTGCTGGGCGGCAGCCTATTGAGTCTGGCCGATACCATGGCGCGGATCACCGCGCCGCCGCGCCAACTTCCGGTGGGTGCGCTGACCGCGCTCATCGGCGTGCCGCTGTTCTTGATTCTGCTGCGCCGCGAACGTCGCATCACGTTTTGAGGCTCTCGTTTCAGGGGTCACGGCAAGCTCCTACCCCAATTGCACTCGATTGCGGCCCAACGCCTTGGCTCGATACAGCGCCGCGTCGGCGTCCGCAAGCAATCGATCCGCGACGGCCTTCAGATCGGTCTCATGCCGCCCCGGCGAGACCGATGCGACGCCCACCGATACCGTCAGCGTGCGCTCGATCTGCGGAGTGAGTGCAAATGGCACGGCGGCAATGACTTCGCGAATGCGTTCGGCCAATGTGGCCGCTTCCGCCGCGCTGGACTCGGGCAATAGAATCGCCAACTCATCGCCGCCGAAGCGCGCGGCAGTGTCCATGCTGCGAATCTGCGAGTCGACTCGATTGGCGATTTCTTTCAACGCGTTGTCCCCGGCAAGGTGGCCGTAGCCGTCGTTGATGCCTTTGAATCGGTCGATGTCGATCATCAGGCAGGCAATGGTGCCGGCGCGCCGCTGAGCGCGCGCCAACTCTTCTTTCAAGCGCTGCTGCAAATAACGGCGGTTGTGCCAGCCGGTCAAGAAATCGGTTATCCCGGCGCGCAGCAGCCGCGCATTGTTCACCGCATTCTCGATGCACACGGCGGCTACCGCCCCCAAATGTCCGAGAAAATCCGTTCCATGGTGGCGCGTGAAGCGCGCGGCGTCGCGGCTGCCGAAGCACAACGCGCCCGTCGCCCGGTCCTTACGAGGCAGCGGCACCAGTGCCGCACTTTTCAGGTTGACGCTTCCCGGAAACAACAAATGATGATCGGCGCCGACGAAGGGGCCCAGCCAAGGTCTATGCAAGACCGCGAGTTGCGGTGCGAGTCCGACCAGCGAGTCGACGAAGAAAATCTGCTTGAACTCGTCCGGGCGGTCGCCGCCCGCGAGCAGCAAATGGCGAATCTCGTGCTGCGGATCGAGAAGCACGACGCTGATCGCGTCGAGCGAGTACGACTCGCGCAGGCCGTCGACCAAGGCTCGCAGCAGTTGCGCCAGGCTGTCGGCGCGGAGCAACGTGAGCTCGCGCGCCTGCGTTCGTTTCAAAATGCTTTCGTTGTTGGCGGCCTCGGCGGTCATTTCCTTCAGACGCTTCTTGAGATCTTCGTTCTCTTGAATCGCTTCGTCCATTATCTAAAATCCTCAATTCGATTTTAGCCGGCGCGCGCAGCGGCCCGTACATCCAGGTAGGCTCGGCCTCGATTCATGAGGGCGGCGAATTCATCGGCGTTCTTCGTTTTCACGGTGGTCACCAAGCGCTCAACCGCGTGGGCCAGTGCCAGCAATGACTCGCCGCCGTACTCATTCAAGCTCTGAATCTCAAAATACAGCTCAGGGCTTTCGGCGGCCACGCGGCTGGCCACGTCCAATTGCGAATCGAACGTGGTACTCGAGAGTCTCGCCAACCGCGGCGCCGCCTCTCCGCTTTCCGCAAGAGCTGTGAAAAATGCGATGTTGAGCGCATGTGACAGTCCGAGAACATAGGCGATCAAGCGATCGTGCTCGTCCAGCCCCATGACAACGCGCTCGGCCATGGTCGGCGCAAACAGATCTTGCGCTTCCTGCAGGGCAGCGGCATTGCCCAAATCGATGAAGATCACATGGCGCCCGGAAAGCAGCTCCGTGTCCGGACCGAACATCGGATGCAGCGACGTGACGCGGCAACCCGCCGCGACCAACGCGTCGAGCCCGGCGCGCAATGGGGTTTTGAGTGAACCCAAATCGAAGATCAAGCCCCGCGGCGCGCGTTTGGCAAGTTCCAGCAGCAGGCCGGTGGTCGCGCGAAGCGGCGTCGCCAGCACGATAACATCGAAATCGAGGGCGTCGCGTTCCCAGTCCACCAGGTGCTCGAATCCGGGAAGGCAGCCCGACGGATCGGCAATCGCGACTCTGAAACCCTGCGAAGCGAGAAATTCCGAGAACCACCCGCCCATTTTGCCGTAGCCCCCGATCACCAGGGCGCGCTTGCCGCTGCCGTGCGCACGCGCCGCGACGCGTGCATGTTCCTGCGTCGTCAACGACGATTGGATCAACTGCCGCAGCAGCGATTCGGCGAGATCGGGCGAGATGTTCAGGCGTTGCGCGGTGGTCCGGGCGCGTAAAATGACCTCGCGCTCCCGCGCGAAGTCGCGCGTGGCGCGCCCGGTAGACCGTTTGACGGATGCCACCTTCTCGCTGAGAGCCTGACGGTGCGCGACTAGATCGAGCAACTGCTCGTCGAGTTCGGTCAATGCGGTTCGCAGTTCGTCCAAAGTCATGTATCGAATCTCGTTTTGTGCCGGTTCCCCTTTTACTGGCCGCACACCGCTATCGCAAGCGCAACGGCACGGATACCATCGCCAAATGAGCGCGATTACGACGAAACCGTGGATCGAAACCCTTCCCGAGCCATTGCCGGCCAATCCCTTGCAGGTAGTGGCGAACTGGCTGGCGCAGGCTCGGATCGACGCCGCACAGCCGAACCCGAATGCCATGGTATTGGCGACGGTGAACGGCCGCGGTCAGCCTTCGGCCCGGGTGGTCCTGTGCAAGGATATCGCTGCGGATGCCGGGTTCATCACTTTTTATACCAACTATCAATCGCGCAAAGGCATCGAGCTGGAAGCGAATCCGCAGGCTGCCGTCGTGTTTCACTGGGATAACCGCCATCGGCAGGTTCGCGCTGAAGGCCGAGTCGAGCGGCTGTCGGATGCCGACAACGATGCGTACTTTGCTAGTCGTCCGTGGCAGAGCCGGCTCGGCGCCTGGGCCAGCCGGCAGAGCGAGCCTGTGCCGTCGCGTACCGTTCTCGTCGCAGCCGTGGCTGCGGCCGCGCGTCGTTTCGGCATTCATTACGGCGGGCCTGGAACCGCAGAACCCGACGAGGTCGCCGTTCCGGTCCCGCGGCCGCCCAACTGGGGCGGATATCGCCTTTGCGTGGACGCCGTGGAACTGTGGGTGGAAGGCGAGTTCCGCATTCATGATCGCGCGCGCTGGACACGTGCTCCGGATCAGCGGCGAGGGGCCGCTGACGCGGTAGGCTGGTCGGTCACCCGACTGCAGCCCTGACGAACGGCTTCGCCTGTCACTCCAGGCAGACGACGAGCTTGGCCGAATGCGTACGCCAATTGATGGGAATGACGTAAGCGCGCGCGTGCGGCGCGGTCACCTTGTCCGGATCGTGCGCAATCACCGTCGGGACCGAAATCACGAAATTCTTGCCGAAATCGCGGCGTGCGTTGCCGGAAATCGTGTTGGCTACTTCGCCCACGAGGTCTTTGATGTTCTCGTCGCTGGAATCGGTTTCCTGCATGCGCATCAGCAGAACGGTGAGCATGCCCCGCGGCGCCGTGAAGTACACAATGCCTTTACGCGCGCCGGAAATCCCAATCACGCCGGTGTACTCATACGCCCCGGGTTTGCCGTCCGTCACCAAATAGGGCGATCCGACGCTGGCGGCCTGTTGCGCCGACGTTTCGAAATAATTGGTCGTGCCTTCGATGAAAGTGCGAATTTCCTCTTCTTTCAACATTTCATGCCTCCGACAGCAGCTCTTCCAAGGCTTCATTGAGCTGCTTATCGCTGAAAGGCTTGCACAGAAATCCATTGGCGCCTTTCTCGATGGCTTCCACCGCAGTCGCTTTGTCGGCAAGCGCGGATACGACCAGGATCAACACATTCGGATTGAGCGCCACCAGTTCTTGCACGCATTCGATGCCATCCATCTCAGGCATGGTCAGATCCATGGTCACCACGTCCGGCTGCGTACGACGAAACAAATCCACGGCCTCGCGTCCATTGCTCGCGGCACCGACTACTTCCAGCCGAGCTATCTGCTGCGAGCGCTCGATGCGGCGGCGAATGATGTTCGAATCATCGACGATCATGAGTTTCATACTCTTGGACCCGTCGTTACCCATCAGGCCGCCGCCGTATCGTCCGCGCGCTTGGGCGAGAACGGCAAGGTCACCGTCAGCCGCGTGAATCGTCCGCGCGCCGTAGCGACGCCGACTCGCCCGCCAACCTGGTTCATGAGATCGGCCACCAAATTCATTCCCACGCCGCGCCCCGCGTCCTTCGTGGCGTGCTCGACCGTAGAGAACCCCGGCTTGAACAGCAGCGAATAGGTTTGCTTCGCATCCAAGGTGACCGCCTGTTCGGCCGTTATGAAACCCTTTTTGAGCGCGACTTCCTTGATGCGGTCGGTTGCCAAGCCCTGGCCGTCGTCCTCGACGGTGAATTTGTAGCCGGCATCGCCCAGCGGTTGGAACGTGAGACGCACCAGCCCTTGTTCCAGCTTCCCAGCCGCCCGCCTGACGGATGCCGGTTCGATTCCATGCACGATGGCATTGCGCACTGCTTGAATCGCGATGTCCTTGATGGTGCGGCGATAGTCCTCCGGCACCGTGTCGAATCCCACGCAGAGCAGCGTCGCCTCTTTGTTGTTCTCGGTTGCAATGCGTGCCGCAAGCTGCTGCAGCGCCGCCGCAAGGCCGGAATCGGATTTATCGGTTACGCTGACCTCGCTCGCGATCACATCGGTGCTCGTGTGATGAACCTCGCTCGGCGCGAGCTGCAGGCTCGAAAGGCGCGACACCAGTTCGCCCACGGAATGCAGGTGAGTCAACAGGTCGTCGAGCTTGATTACGAGCGGCAGGAAATCGTTGCCGGACAGATCGGGCTTCTCCCGCAGCGACTTCAGGTCTTCCTCGAACGAATGAGCGCGGCTCTCGATCGACGATAGGCCCAAGGCCGCCGCCTCTCCCTTGACGGAATGCGCTTGCCGGAAAAGGGTGTCGAGCTTCTTGCGGAACACGCCTTCTTCTCTTGCGGGTTCGCGCAGCACGGCGTTGATCATTTTCATCGCCGCGTTCGAATCGTTCAGGAATGATCCAAGCTGCACCGGGTCGATGTGCAAAATGCCGAGAAGCGTATCGACCTGAGCCTGGGCCTGGCTTTGCGAGGCTTGCAGTTCCCGGGCAAGGTCGACTCGAGCGCTGACGTCGGAAACGGAAACCAACACATGGGTGATCTTGCCGTCCACGCGCACTCGATGAAATTCAAACTGCAGGTAGCGCGTTTCGAATCGGCCATGGCCGACGTCAAGATGAACTTCAACCTCGCCCAGAGGATTGATCGACTTGACCAGTTTCTCGTTGGTCCGCTCCGACCAGAGGATCGCGACGAATTTCAAGGCCGTGGCGAGCGTTTTCTCCGAAACGATGTTCTTGAGGAAGCTATCGAAGGCGAGTCCGGCGATGTCCTTCCGCTGAAACAGCGTTTCGAGCGCGGCCGAGTAGGCGCTGCCGACGACCAAATCCCGATCGAGCAAGAACAATCCGTCTTTGACGGTGCGCAGAATATCGGTGGTCTGCTGACGTGCCTGCCGCAGGCTTTCGTCTTGCCGCCGGCGCGCGCCGAGCAGCGTGATCACCAGCGCCACCAACACGGCGGCGATCGCGAGGCCTCCCAGCATGACGAGCCGCAGCTGCCGTGCCGCTTGGGCATTGTTCGATTGCAAGTCGGCGGCTACCGCCGTGAGTTCGGCGTCAAGCAGCGGCAGTGAGTGACGGCTTGCACGGATGGCCGCGGCGACGTCGCGCTCCAACTGCCGGCCGCTCTCGTTGAGCACGGTGCCGGTCGATTCGTTGTCGTCATAGGGCACTCCGCCGTAGCCGAGCACCGGTTTCAAGGCTTCATGCTCGCGCGTCCAGAGATCGCCCAAAGCCGCCGCGTGCTTTCCCGCGATCGATTCGGCAACGGCCCCGGTATCGCCCGTCAAGGCGAACCAATTGGCGGGCCGTGCCGCATTCATCACCGGCAGCGCCTTGTCGAGTTTGCTGGCCGCGTCGCGGACTTGATCCACGGACTCCTGAATGTAGGCGCGGGTGCTCAGGCGGTCGTGCAGGGAATCGAGAGTTGCACGGATGATGGTCGGATAGCGCTGCTGTTCGCTGACAAATTTCAGCGCCACGGTACTTTCGACCAGCTCGCCGGCGATTTCGAGCCCGGGTATCAGCACTGTTGCCACGAAACTGAACCCCAGAACGATGACCAGCACGACAAGTCCGCCGGGGGTCAGCCGCGGTATCCAGGATTTCACAGAACGAGGATTCATGAATCTACTGCTCCCTTGGAGATTGGCGCGTACGCCGGTGATCGAATCGCGGCCGTTCCGCTCGCCGCGGTCAAGGCTTCCAGAAAAGCGAGGGCGGAGGCATATCGATCGGCTGGGTCCTTTGCCAGAAGGCGATCGACGACGGGTTGGTAACGGCCAAGATGCTTCGGCAGGCGAGGCACGCCCGCCGAACGGTGAGCCGCGAAAATCTCGGCCAAGGTCTTGCCCTCGAAGGGCAGCGCTCCGGCCAACATCTCGAACAGGACGACTCCGAGACTGTATAAGTCGCCGCGAGCGTCGGGATCTTGGCCTGCAATTTGCTCCGGACATACGTAGTAAGGCGTGCCGGTGCTCGAGCCGGAGCGGGATGAGTCGCTCGCGATGAGTTGACTGCGGGCTGATCCAAAATCGATCAGGACCACCCGATTGTCGTCCGTCAGCATGACATTGGATGGCTTCAGGTCGCGGTGCACGATGTGCGCCGCGTGAACTATTTGCAGCGCTTCGCCGATCTGGCGGGCATAGTTGAGTGCATCGACCTCGCTCAGCGGATTCTTCAATCGCTCGCGCAGGCTGCCGCACGGGAAATATTCCAACGCAAGAAAGAGATAGTCGGCGGTGATGCCGAAATCGAGCACGTCGGCAATGGAGCGGTGATTCAGCCCCGATAGAATCTTGCACTCGCTCGCGAAGCGCTGGCGGTCGGCTTCGGACCCGATTCGCAAGCCCTCTATGGCTTGCACTTTGAGCGCCACCGGCTGCGCCAACTCGTCGTTGTGGGCCAGATACACCGTCGCCCCCGCGGACTGCGCGATTTTCTTCAGGAGACGATAGCCGGCAATTTCCGGTTGACGCCGTCGGTCGACCGTCTTCGCCGGCGCGGCGGCATTACGCACCGATTCGACCAACGGCTTCAAGGCCTCGCCTAATTCGTCGACCTTCACGGCGTGAATTGGCCAGTAATCCATGGCGCCCAACTTGATGGTGCGCGCTGCGTTGCGCTCGTCGCCGCCGCGGGCAAAAACGAGTATGGGCATGCGCGGGGCCTGATTGCGCAGACGCGCGACGTTCGCGAGCGGGTCGGCTCCGCCCGCCGGCAGACTGAATTCGATGATGAAAAGAACGGCGACGTAGTGGCCGATTCGTTCGAGCGACAGCGCCGCGAAGGCGGTACGGTCGACGCTGTCCGCATCGAGCAGAGGCGATACCCGCCGCACCAGCGCCGCCAAGCGCAAGCGTAGGTCCATGTCATCGTGCACGATGAGGCACACGCCGCGGCGGCTGCTGGTCGCGCGGCCGGCTGCGGCGGCCACAGTCGAATCGCGTCGGTCGGCGCTTGCGGAGAGCTTACTCATCGGTTGATTCATCAGGCGGCGATGCGAAATGCCACGCGGATCTTGGTCCCGACCGCGATGGCTTTCCCGCCCTGCAGGAACGGCTTGTAGCGCAGCCGCGAAACCGCTTCCGTAGCGGCCGCCTCGAAGACACCGGATGGGTTCGAGTTCAGTGCTTTGACGTCGATGACCTTGCCTGCGGGAGTAACGGTATAGCTAATTTCAACCCAGCCCTCGGTGTTATGCGCCAGGGCCTGACGGGGATATAGAGGTTGGAGCGACTTCAAGCGGGTCAACGAATTTTCCGCCACCTCCGGCATGGCGCCGGCCGAAGCGGGGGTAACGCCGGAAGCGGCCAGCTTCGCTTGCAGCAACCGTTCGTTGAGGGCCTCCAAGTCGGTAGAAGCCCCGAGTCCGTTCGCCAGCCGCAGCATGGCTTCGGCTTTCGCGGTATCGGCGGCATCGAGCGCCGAGCGCGCGCGCGCGAGTATTTGGCCCTGGACCGCGCCGGATATCTGCGCCAAGCCGCCGTTTTGCGGATCGACCGCGCGCAGCTGGTTGACATAATGCAGCGCGCTATCGTTCTCGGGTTCGATCACATTCCCTTGCGCGAGACGCGCGCGGGCGAGCTCGAGAAATTGCGGTTGATCGTTCTTTTCATGTGCCGGTTGACTGCGTGCGGCGGTGAGGTCGCGCTGCAGCGCCGTCAAAGTCGCGCCCGGCGCGCCGCTGTTTTGCAGCTCGGCCAGGAACCGCTCTGCGTCGCCAAAGCGGCGCTGGTCGATGGCGCCATGCGCGGCCTGCGTGGAACGCTTGAGGAATTCTTGGTTCTGCGATTGCAATGCCGGCGTACTCGCGCCGGCCTGCCGCGCTTGATTCAGATAATAAGCGGCGCTGTCATTTCGCGGGTCGATGAGTCGATCTTGCTGCAAGCGCGCATCGATGAGCGTCACAAAACGGCCGACGTCGAATTGCTCGCGTCGCCGCCGGACTTCGTCACGCAGTTGGTTCAGCTTTGCGCCGCTCAGCGCCTTCGCTCGGGCGGCCTCATCGATGAGTTGCACGGCGCGATCGAAATTCTGTGCGCTGAGAGCGGCCTGAATCTGTGCCGGGCCGAGTTCGGCCCGCAAGCTGGCGACCCTCTCATCGAGTATCGCCAAGCGACGGTCGCCGGGACTGATGCTGCGCGCAGTCTCGAGGGCCTGCAAAGCGACATCGAACTTGCGCTCATCCAGCGCGGATTGAACTCTCGCGAACAGGATTTCTGCGAGACGCTGCAGCCCTTGAGCGGCTTCCCCATTGGACGGGTCGAGAATCAACGCGTCGCGGTACAGGGATAAGGCGCTGCCCTCCGCGGGATCGAGATAATGTCGATCGAGCATGGCTTGCCGAGCCCGATCGATGAGCGCGTCCACTTTCTCGCCCATTGCGACGGCTTTCTCACCGACCGCGGCGGCCGCTTTGTCGGGTTCTTGCGGCCCGCGCACCGTGCCGGGCTGGGATTTCGGCGTGAGGGCGGAATCATCGTGCCGCATCAAGACGAAGGTTGCGGCGCACGCACCGAGAACGCCGGCCGCGATTGCGGCCGCCGCCCAGGGAAATTTGCGCCGGCCGGGCGGCGGGCTTGCCGCCGCGGCGCCGTTACCCAACAACGCCACGCGCGCATTGATTTCCTCGCGTGCGCGCTTCAGCGCATCGATCAGATTCTCGGCGACGACGGGCAGCGGAACGTGGGCGGCAACTTGCCTCTGCTCGATGGGAAGCGTCCACCCAGCGGCGCCGGCATCGTCGAGTGCGACGATCGCAAAGCGATCCGAATGCAATTGCATATGCGATAGCGCGGCGGCGGATGTCCGGCAACCGCGCGCATCCCACAACACTGCGCCGGCTTGACCCGATCGAGTGGTCGCAACCAACTCATCGATGGAGTCGACTTGTTTCGGGATCCAGTCGTTGCCGAGCCCGCCGATCTGAGACCATAGCGAATCATCGGATGTGACGAGAAATACCGGCAGCTTCAGTTTGTCGGATGACGGAGCCGAGTTCAGCTCCGATGAGTCCGTAGCGGCCGGTCCGAGCGTCTCTGCTAACTTAGGCACCCCTGCACCCCCAGATTCAAACAACCAAAATTGCCTCGCATGCGCCCAGCTCGATTCGCCCCGGCGAAAGAGGAGACTGCGAAGAGGCTGTTATCCTTAGGGAAATGCGAGTCTCGCGAGACCGCCTAGGTCACATTTGCATGATGTCGACCGCCAAAATGCGCGCCGCTGTGCGGAAGAGCACGAAATCTGAGAACCATTTCGCAGATGGCGGCACTTTGGGGCTACCGCCGGGCTGGCGCCGGGCACAGGGCGGCCGCCAGGCGCAGGGCGCGGATACGCCCCGGGGGGCGCCCTGCGCGCCAATCTCATTCCTTGCTATCCTTGAGAGCTGCCGCCGATTGGGCAGTTGGGAGATTTCGCATTGAACCTTCTTCAAGGCCATGACGCTACCTGCCCTCATTGCGGGGAGACCATCAATCTGACACTCGACCTATCGGTGCCCGAACAGTCGTACATCGAAGATTGCCCCGTGTGCTGCAAACCTATGCTGGTCTCCTATACCGCCGCTGACGGCGAAGTCGATGCACTCAGCGTTGACCCCTCAGATTGAGCCCGCTCAAGCATGCTGCTCCTGAGCGCGTAAGCTGGTTCAAGTCGCTGCGCGTTGCGACTTTGCTCTTGATTCTGTTGGTGGTAGCACTGACCACGTGGCAGGATCGCTACCGCAGCACCCGTTGGCGTGAGCCGCTGTTCGTTGCGATCTACCCCATAGCGGCAGATGAAAGCCCCATCACCACGGGTTATCTCGACTCTCTCGATGGCGAGCGCTTCAAGGCCATCGACCATTTCTTCGCTCGCGAAGCGGCGCGCTATCATTTGAGCACCGACGAACCCATTAGAACGCGGCTGCAACCAACTCTTACCGACCGGCCGCCGCAGCGCGCCGCGCAGGCGGGTGTACTTTCCACGGCTCTGTGGAGTTTGCAACTGCGTTATTGGGCTTGGAGCGTCAGCCGGCATGCGCGCGAACCCGAGGATGTGCGTATTTTCGTGCTCTATCACGATCCGGCGCTCACGCCCACGGTGCCGCATTCGCTGGGGCTCACCAAGGGCTTGATCGGCGTCGTATACGCCTTCGCCGCCCCCGAGATGAGCGGCGAGAACAACGTCGTGATCGCGCATGAATTGCTGCACACGGTCGGCGCCACTGATAAATACGGCCAGGCGGATGACGCGCCGCACTTCCCGGAGGGCTTCGGCGACCCGCAACAAAGCCCCTTGTATCCGCAGAAAAACGCAGAGTTGATGGCGGGGCGCCGTATGCTCAGCCCGAATCGATGGCAGCAGCCATCGAGCTTGGACGAAGTCGTGTTAGGCAGAGCGACGGCGCTCGAAATTCGCTGGACTCGACATGCCGAATGAGCGGCGTCGCCCGCTTCTCGAATGCCGAAACCTCGACATCGGCATCGAATCGCGTACTTTGGTTCGCGGTTTGAATCTACGGGTCGAGTCCGGCTCGATGCTCGTGGTGCTCGGGCCCAACGGCTCCGGTAAAAGTCTTTCCCTGCACACCTTTGCGGGACTGCGCGCCGCAAGGGCCGGCGAGCTGTTGATCGCGGATCGACCCATTGCCGGGTGGGCGCGTCGCTCGCTCGCGCGTGAACTCGCCCTGTTGCCGCAGAACGTCGAGGATCCCTTTCCCGCAAACGTACTCGAAACAGTACTTCTTGGGCGTCACCCGCACATCGGGCAGTGGCAATGGGAATCGGCGGAGGATATCGCCATCGCGCAGGGCGCACTCGCCGCGGTGGGCCTCGCCGGATACGAAGACCGCGATATATTTACCCTATCGGGCGGTGAACGGCGCCGCGCGGCGCTTGCCGCCGTGCTCGCGCAAAACCCACGGGTGTTTTTGCTGGATGAACCGACCAACCAATTGGATCCCAACCATCAAGTCGAAGCGCTGCAGTTGCTGCGCGCGCGCGCCGATGCGGGCGCCGCCGTCGTCGTCACGCTGCACGATCCGAATCTGGCGGCTCGTTTCGCCGACCATGCCCTGCTCATCGGCAGGCTGGGAGACTGGCGATGGGGCAGCACGGCTGAGATCCTCACCTCAGGTCATTTGTCGGCGCTTTACGATACACGCTTCGATGACCTGGACGTCGATGGGCGCCGCGTGTTCTTTCAGGCATAGGAGCCTCAGACAGGGCCAGGAGCCTGTCTGAGGCTCCTAGCGGAGCGCCGCCAACACCGCCGCGTGCAGACATCCGTTGGTTGCCAACACAGATTTCGATTGCAGTGTGATCGGTGCGCCGCCGAGCTCGGTGAAGCGGCCACCGGCCTCGGTGACAATGGCAACGCACGCGGCAATGTCCAGAATATTCACATCCGTTTCGATCACGGCCTCGATCTTACCGGCGGACAGCAAATGGTAATGCAGGAAATCTCCGTAGCCGCGGATGCGGTTGACCTGCGCCACCAACGCGCCATATCGGTTCCACTGGCTGCCCGAGGCCAGAGTCTTGAGGTTGCCGGCCGAAAGAGCCGCCGACCCCAAGTCTGAAATTTGACTGACCGCCAATCGCTTGCCGTTGAGATAGGCGCCGCATCCCCGCTCAGCGAAAGCGATTTCACCGTAGACCGGGGCGCTCGACACGCCGAGAACGATTTCGCCGCGGCGCATGAGCGCGATCTGCGTGGAGAACATGGGGTACTCACGCACGAACGCCTTGGTGCCGTCGATGGGATCGACCAGCCATAAATTGTCGGCATCGATGCCGCGCGAAACGGTTTCCTCGCCGAAGAAGCCGTAGGTCGGGAAACGCGCCTCGAGTATCTCCCGAATCGCCGTCTCGCAGCGGATGTCCGCCTCGGTGACCGGCGACTTGTCGGCCTTGATTCGCACTTCGATATTGTGCTGGTACATGGAGCGCGCAATCGCGGCGGCTTCGCTTGCCGCGTCGAGCGCCGCCTGTAGTTCCGGGGAGCGGCTCTTGAGGTTTTCAGGCGTGCTCACAGAACCCGCGCACTCCCGACGGCGATTCCTGGTGCGACAAGGCGCAGCGCAGCGAGTGAGGTATTTATGGGACCGGGCATTGGCCGCGGCTTTAAATCTTTCGTCGTTGTGAATGGGCGGTGACGCATAGGCTTCGCTTAGATTATATACAGCAGTTGTGCTACGGTCCCACCAACCTGAGGAGTTATCGCGTCATGGGCCATCGGCTCACCAAGATTTATACGCGCACGGGCGATGATGGCAGTACCGGCCTCGGAAACGGGCTCCGAGTACCCAAAGAAAGTTTGCGGGTCGAAGCCTTTGGGACCGTCGACGAGGCGAATAGCGCGATCGGGGCGGTGCTTGCGGCCGCAACATTGCCTGCTGCGATAAAAGACTGCCTCACCGAGGTGCAGCATGATCTTTTCGATCTCGGCGGCGAACTATGCATTCCCGGACATCGCATGATGACGGCCGCCTGCATACTGCGCCTCGAAGCCAAACTCGATGAGCTCAATGAAAACCTGCCGCCGCTCAAGGATTTCATCCTTCCCGGCGGCGGTCCAGCCGCAGCCGCCTGTCACCTGGCTCGCGCGGTGTGCCGCCGCGCTGAGCGCCGCTGTTGGTCCTTGGCACGGGTCGAAGAGGTCGCACCGGACGCCCTCAAATACCTGAATCGCTTGTCCGATCTATTGTTTGTCGTCGCGCGCGTGCTCGCTCGTCATGAGCAAGGCAGCGAGACCATTTGGCAGCGAAAGCGGAAGTAGACCGTCTCGGGCCGCAAGTTGCCTTGGAGCCGCAGGGTTCCTAGGCGACGCTCGCGGCGCGCAGCTGGTTGGAATGCAGCCAATCGGTGTGCCAGCGATTCAATTCCTCTACGGACACCGGCCTGCAGAACAAGAATCCCTGCACCTGATTCGCTTCGCGGTTGCGCAAGTACTGCCACTGCGCTTCGGTCTCCACGCCTTCGGCGACCGTCGCTACGCCCAGGCTCTTGGCCATGGCGATAATGGCGTCCACCAGCGGGGCATTGCCGGCGCTCTTCGACGCGATGTCGCGCACAAAGATACGGTCGATTTTCAGCGTATCAATCGGAAAGTGCCGCAGGTAGGACATCGAACTGTAGCCGGTGCCGAAATCGTCCAGCGCCGTCGCCACACCGAGGTTCTTCAGCGATTTGACCGCCTTGTTCACCGCACTTGAATACTCGATCAGCGCGCCCTCCGTGAATTCCAGCTCGATCATGCGCGCATCGATGCCGGCCGCGTCGATGGCGCTCGACACTCGGCGCACCAATGTGCCGTCGCGGAACTGGACGCCGGAAACGTTTACCGCCACCTGCCAATTCGGCGCGCCGGCATCGCGCCAGCGGCGCGCCTGCGCACAGGCCTCGCGCAGCACCCAGTCGCCGATCTCGACGATCAGGCCGCTCTGCTCGGCGAGCGGGATGAACTCGTCCGGTGGTACGAACCCGCGTTGCGGGTGCGACCATCGCAACAAGGCCTCGACGGCCTCGACGCGCAAGTCTTTCAGCGCCAGGCGCGGTTGGTAATTGAGCGTGAACTCTTGACGCTCCATGGCCTTACGCAGATCGGTTTCCAACGAAAGATGCTTGGCCGCGCGGGTGCTGATCGATTTCTTGAAGAATTCCACTCCGCCCTGGCCGAGCTTCTTGGCGTGATGCATGGCCGCGTCCGCATTCTTGACCAGCGCCTCCGCGTCGGCGGCGTCTGCCGGAAAGATGCTGATGCCCATGCTCGCAGACAAGGACATTTCCTGCTGCCCGAACGTGAACGGCCTTTCCAGCGCCAATTGTATCCGGCGGGCAACGACCTGTGCGGTATCGACCGTCGATACGCTCGGAAGCGCCAGCGCGAATTCGTCGGCGCCGGTGCGGGCAACCCAATCATTGATGTTCTTGGCTTCTGCATCGTGGTCCAATTGGTGCGCGTTCCCTTCCGTGTCGCGCAAGCACAGCTGCAGCCGGTTGGCGATTTCTTTCAACAGAGAGTCGCCCACTGCCTGGCCCTGGGTATCGTTGATGCGGGAGAAATTATCCACGTCCAGCATCAACACCGCGATCCCGCCCTGCCGCAAAGCCGCCCAGGCCACGCGCTGCTCGAGAACTTGCAGCAGGCGCTGCCGGTTCGGCAATGCTGTGAGGGGGTCGTAATACGCCAAATACCTCACGCGCGCTTCGCTTTCACGCAGCCTGTCCTGCGTTTGCTTGGCACGCACCAAGAACTTGACGCGTTGCGCCAGCAGCATGGGGTTGATGCCTTTCGATGAGAAATCCGTGGCTCCCGCATCATATGCGCGGTTGACGGATTCCATGTCGTCGAGGCTGGTTTGCATCAATATCGGCACATGCCGGTTTTCGGGAATCACTCGCAGCGCGCTGCAAACATCGAATCCGCTCATTCCGGGCATCACCACATCCAGAATGACGCAGTCGACCGGCCGCGCGCGAAACTCGTCCAGCGCGCTCCGTCCGTCCGGCGCCGTGGCGACGCGAAAGCCCGCCATTTCCAGTGCGGCTCCGATCAACAGGCGGACCCCGGGATCATCGTCGACGATGAGCACCGTGGCCCCCATGATTTCTGCAGTATCCCGCGTTTTCATCACATCCTCTCTTCGTTACGCCGCGTCGGCCGATCGCTCGCGGGTCAGCGCCGCACAAAATTCCAGGTATTCCTTGCGCATGCGCAGGACCAGAGGTCCTGCGCGCGATATTCCGCCTTCCCGCACCAACACCTCGCATTCCTTGGCCGCCATCGCCAGGCGCGTACCGCCGAGGTTCGCGGTGCTGGATTTGAGCGTATGTACGGCCTCGCTCAGCGCCGTCGATTGCATATTGACCGCGGCCGTCTCGACGGCCGCCATCAAGATCGGCGAGTGCTGCAAATATAGGTCGATCAACGAGTTGAGGAGCGCCGGCCGCGCGAGCGCCGTGATATTTCGCAGCACGCCGACGTCGATCAGCGGCGCTCGCGACGCTCCGCTGCGCTCAGGCTGCGTGGGGTTGGCTCGCACCGCGAGCCAGCGCTTGAGCAGCGTAGCCAGCTGCTGCTGCGTGAACGGCTTGCTGAGAAAATCGTCCATGCCCGCGGCGAGACAACGTTCACGGTCTCCTTCCATGGCGTTCGCGGTCAGCGCAATGATGGGCACGCGCGGCTTGCGCGAACGCAGCTCGCGGCGCCGAATCTCCGCGGTTGCGGTCAGACCGTCCATGACGGGCATTTGGCAATCCATCAATACGGCATCGTAGCTCGAGCCGTTCATGGCCTCGATGGCGAGCCAGCCGTTGCCGACTGCTTGCGTATTGCAGCCCAAACTTTCGAGCATCCCCACCGCGACTTCTTGGTTCACGGGATTGTCTTCGACCAGAAGAATCTGCGCCCCGGCATCCCGCGGCGAGGGGTTTGCGGCCGTGGCCGCGAGCGGTTGCTCACTCGAAGAGTCCCCGCCTTCGGTCATGGCACGGCTCAAGCAACTAAAAAGTTGCGAGCGCCGCAACGGCTTCGGCAGGATCGCGCTGAACAGCTTCGCACACTCTGTGCTGTCGCCGCTGTTGTCCTGCGAACTGAGCATAATCAGGCGTAATCCGATGAAGCGCGGATCCTGTCGAACGATCCTGGCGACGTCGATGCCTCCCAGTCCCGGCATATTGTCGTCCAGCAAGACCAGATCGAAGCGCGGCGGACCCACCGCTTTCAGCGCGACGAGTGCTGCCGCGCCGTTTTCCGCCGACACGACGTCCACGCCCCAGGAGTGCAAATGCTGCTGCAGAATCTCGCGATTGTTCGCGTTGTCATCGACAACGAGCGCCTGCAGGCCGGTGAGGTTCAGCCGCGGCAACCGCGTGCCGGTTGCGTCGGCGTCCGCCGGGCCCGCGGCCGCGATGGCCAGCCGTACATCGAACCAAAAGGTTGATCCGCTGCCGGCCACGCTGCGCACGCCTATTTCGCCTCCCATCAAATCGAGGATCTGCCTGCAGATCGCCAGCCCGAGACCGGTCCCGCCGTACTTGCGCGTCGTGAAGGAATCGGCCTGGCTGAAAGCATTGAATATGTCGGCCTGCGCCTCCTCCGGGATGCCGATGCCGGTATCTGTGACCTCGAAGCGCATGAGCCCGGTCGCATCGAGCGCCTTGACGCGGACGGCAACTTCTCCGGTCTCGGTGAACTTGACCGCATTGCCGACCAGATTGGTGAGTACCTGCCGCAATCGCGTGGGATCGCTGTGTACGTTAGCCGGCACATCGGACTCGATGACGCACGCCAATTCGAGATCCTTCGCACGGGCGCGGCCGGCGAACATCTCGATGGTTTCTTCAACCGCTTCCCGCAAACCGAACTCGATCCGCTCCAGTTCCAGCTTGCCCGCCTCGATCTTCGAGAAATCCAGGATGTCGTTGATGATTTGCAGCAGAACTTCGGCGGATTTCGAAATAGTTTCGGAAAGGCGCCGTTGGCGCGGGGTCAGATCCGTCCCCTGCAGCAGCTCCGACATGCCCATTACACCGTTCATGGGAGTGCGGATTTCATGGCTCATGCGGGCGAGGAATTCGCTTTTCGCACTACTCGCCCTCTCGGCGGCGTCCTTGGCGCGGTTTGCCTCGTCGATGGCTCCTTGCAATTCTCGATTCGCATTGCCGAGGTTGACGGTGCGCTCCGCCACCTGCTGTTCGAGGAATTCCCGGTACCGCTCCAAACGCGAATCGCGATGCCGGATCTGGCCGAGCATCTGGTTGAAGCCGTCGATCAGCGAGCCGATCTCATCGTGCGAATTGCGCTCCACCCGCAGGCTGTAATCCTCCTCCGTAGACACCCGTTGCATGGTGTGCGCAAGATTCACGATGGGCCCGGAAATCTGCTGCTGCAGGCGCGCCGCCACCCAGTACGACGCCCCGACGGCGGCCGCAATGGCCGCTAGAGTAATGAGCAGGTAGCCGGGCCAATCCGTAAACAACGCAGCGAGCGGCACAATGATGTGGACGAAGCCCAGGACTTTGCCGTCTTTCAACACGGGCGCGGTGACGTGAAAATGCCCCCCTCTCGCGAACAATGTCGGGTGGGCCGGATCCAGGGGCAGGGTCGAATCGGCCGCGCCCACCTGTGCTTCGCCCACCGCCGCGTCCCCCGCACTTCGCCGGTAGGCGGCCACGCGGTTACCCTTGACCAGGAGAATTTCTGCCACGCTCACCAGCGGTTCGTCGCGCAGCAGCTTCAAAGTTCTAGCGGCCGATTGCCGATCGCCGGCCTCGATTTGCGCAATGACGGCGGTGCCGGTGACGCGGGCGACGCCCGCCGCGCAGTGCAGCATGTCCTCCCGCATATGCAGCAAATTCGTTGCCACATGCATGAGCATAGCGATCCCAAAGGCGGCCACCGCGGGCACCGTGACGACCACGCGCAACTTGCGCTCGATTGGGAGGCTCGCGAACCAACGTATCAATAGCCCTCCGGGCGAGGAACGAATTGTGGGATTGTAGAATCGTGAAATTACCGCTCAGCCAAGTGTGTCGGCTTTCTGGATGAAACCTGCTGAAGCCGCGTGTGACGCCGTTCACGTTGCGCCGAAACCCGGGGATTCCCGGCATGATTATGTCCTATGCGGGCGGGTGCAGGCTTTGGCGATCAAGTCGAGGGCATGCGGCCAATCGAAGGCGGGACCCGGATCGGTCTTGCGGCCCGGCGAGATATCGCTATGTCCGACCACTCGATCGGGCGACAGACGAGGGTAGGCTGTACAGAGCGCGGCGATCAGCTCGGCGAGCGCGTGATATTGGGCGGCATCGTAGGCAAGCGTGTCGGTACCCTCGAGTTCGATGCCGATCGAAAAATCGTTGCATCCCTCCCGGCCATTGAAGCTGGATTTGCCCGAATGCCAGGCGCGCTCCGTGAACTTGACGTATTGCGTGATCGCACCGTCGCGTTTGATGCTCAAGTGCGAGGACACGCGCAGCGTGCCCACTTCGGCGAAATACGGATGCGCATCGAGGGGCAAGTCATTGGTGAACAGGCGGTCTATCCAAGGACCGCCGAACTCCCCGGGCGGCAGACTGATGCCATGCACGACGATGAGGTCTGCCTCCACACCCGGCGGCCGCGCGTCGCAATTCGGCGAAGCAATCTGCGTGACGCCGCGCATCAGTCCGCTCGCAAGGTCAACCTGCAATTCCGCGCCCTCATGAACCACAGCGACCATAGCATATGCGACAATCCGCAGGATCATGAACACTCACGATCGGGGGCTTAACCGTTCCGCGGCGCTCGCCGCGCGCGATTTACGCGTGTTGTGGCACCCATGCACGCAGATGAAGGATCATGAAACCCTGCCTCTGATTGCGATCAAGCGCGGCGAGGGTGCATGGCTCGAGGACTTCGATGGGAAGCGCTACCTCGACGCGATCAGTTCCTGGTGGGTGAACCTTTTCGGTCACGCCAACCCGCGCATCGGCGCCGCTCTACGCGATCAACTGAACCAACTGGAACACGTCATCTTTGCCGGATTCACGCACGAGCCCGCCGTGCGGCTGGCCGAACGGCTGATTTCACTGGCACCGCCCGGAATGACCCGCTGTTTCTTCGCGGACAACGGCTCCGCGGCGGTCGAAGTGGCCCTCAAAATGAGCTTTCACTATTGGCGCAACCGCGGCCGGCCGCGAAAGACCCGCTTCATCACGCTGGCCAACAGCTACCACGGCGAGACTCTGGGTGCGTTGGCGGTCGGCAATGTCGAACTCTACAAATCCTTGTACAAACCGCTGCTGATGGAGGTGCTCACCGCGCCTTCGCCGGACTGCTACTTCCGCGAGGCGGGCGAGTCTTGGGAGCAATACTCGCTGCGGCAGTTCGACGCCATGGAGCGCATGCTCGACGCACACGCCGAAGAAGTCGCGGCCGTGATCGTCGAACCGCTGGTGCAATGCGCCGGCGGCATGCGCATGTACCACCCCGTGTATCTGGCGCGCCTGCGGGATGCGTGCAATCGCCACGGTGTACATCTCATCGCCGACGAAATTGCGGTCGGATTCGGCCGCACTGGGTCGCTGTTCGCCTGCGAACAGGCGGCAATTTCACCGGATTTTCTCTGCTTGTCGAAGGGCCTGACCGGCGGTTATCTGCCCCTTTCAGCGGTCTTGACCAGCGACGATGTGTACGCCGCGTTCTACGACGATTACGCCAATCTGACCGCGTTCCTGCATTCGCACAGCTACACCGGCAATCCATTGGCCTGCACGGCGGCGCTTGCGACGCTGGATATCTTCGCCGCGGAGAGCACCATCGAGCGCAACCGCTCCACAGCCGCGTATCTCGGCCGTCGCGCGCGCGAACTCGAGGACCACGAGCACGTCACCGAAGTTCGGCAATGCGGAATGATCGTCGCCATCGAATTCGCCAAGAGCAAACGCAACCGCGAGCCCTATCCTTGGACTGAGCGCCGCGGCCAGATCATCTATCGACACGGCCTGGATCAAGGCGTGCTGCTGCGCCCGATCGGCGATGTCGTGTACTTCATGCCGCCCTATATCGTAAACGAAGCGGAAATGGATTTAATGGTTCGGGTCGCGGCCGAAGGGATCGAGTTGGCGACATGCGGTTGACCCGGGTCTATGTCGACGCGCCCCTGACGGCGGGCACGGTCGTCGAACTGCCTGCGGAAACAGCCGCTCATCTTGCCAAGGTTCTGCGGGCGCGCAGCGGCGATCCGCTCATCCTCTTCAGGGGCGACGGCCGCGAGTACGTCGGCGCGATCGAGAGCGTGCGCGGCTCGCGTGTAACGGCGTCGGTGGGCAACGGCGCCGATGTCGACCGCGAATCGCCGTTCGCGATCACTCTCGTACAGTGCGTGCCGCGCGGCGACCGCATGGACTTCATCGTGCAAAAGGCGACCGAACTCGGCGTGGCGCGCATCGTGCCGGTCTTGAGCCAACGCAGCGTCGTGCGTCTCGACGAAAGCCAGAAAGAATCGAAAGTCGCGCATTGGCGCGCCGTCGTACTGAACGCCTGCGAACAATGCGGCCGCAACCGATTGCCGGTCATCGAGGCGCCTGCCCCACTCATCAACTACCTGGGCAGTTCGGCATCGACGGCCGCGAGATTGGTTCTCGAACCCGCGGACGAATCCGTCGGGGGACCCCCGAGTCTCGACGCGGCGGTGGAGATTGCCATCGGACCGGAAGGCGGTTTTGCCGACGACGAACTCGATGCATTTCGCCTGGCCGGATTCATGCGGGTGAAGCTCGGACCCCGCATCTTGCGCACCGAGACGGCTGCGATCGCCGCTCTCACCTGGCTGCAGACCCGATTCGGCGATATGCGGGCAAACCAGGTCTGATCTCAGGCCCCCCGGCCCCGCGATTAGGGCATGACCGACGTTTCTTCGGCGATCATTTGCTCGAGACGCTGCAAATCGGGGATGAGCGGCGTTTCATTGACCATGCGCACCTGGCAAATGACCGGCGACCGCTCCGGGAAGCTGCGCGACGGGTCCGGCCGGACCACGTCGGCGTTGACGCGCACGAGTTGCGGAAATCCTTGGGTCAGCATGCCGAAATATCCGGACTGCAGCTTGCCTCCGGCAGCATGGAAAATCACGATTCTAGTGCGGCTGGAGACCGTGGGCAGCGCCTGTCCGAATGCGCCTTCGAAGGACACGATGGGCACGCTGCGGCCGCTCCAACTCACGAGGCCGGCATACCAGGGAGGCGCGTTGGTCATTTCGGCCGGGGCTTGATAGCTGATGACTTCCGCCACGCAGGCGCGCGGCACGATCAGCCGTTCTCCGGCCAGCGGCACCAACAGGCTGTAGAGCTCGTCGCGTAGATCGGACATGGCTGCGTTACCGCGCGATGGCGCTGCGGCGATTGACGAGCGGCTCGATGGCATCGAGCAACTGGCTTTCTTGGTACGGCTTGCCCAGATAGTCGTCCACGCCGAGTTCGATCGCGCGCGCTCGATGCTTCTCGCTGACGCGGGACGTGATCATGACGATCGGAATGTCCTTGAGCCTGGGATCATTGCGGACGTGGGCTGCCACTTCGTAACCATCCATGCGCGGCATTTCGATATCGAGCAGAATGATGTCCGGGAGATTTTCCTGCAGCATCGAAATGGCGTCCACCCCGTCCTTGGCGGTCAGCACACGCATTCCGTTTCGCTCGAGCAGCCGCTGAGTGACGCGCCGTACCGTGATCGAGTCATCCACGACCAGCGCGAACGTGCGCCGGTCCCGTTGATCGAGCACCGCCGTTTCGGTCGCCTTGGCACGCCACTCGGAACGCACCAGAGAGCCCATATCGAGAATGATGACGATGCGTCCGTCGCCCAATATGGTGGCGCCGGCGATGCCGCGAATTCCCGAGATTTGCGGCCCCAGGGACTTCACCACGATCTCCCGGCTGCCGACCAATTCATCCGTCACCAAGGCGGTCGAATGCTCGCCGGCGCGGATCAGCACCACCGACATTGAAACATCCGATTCGGGCAGGCGCGTGGGCCCGAGGCCGACAAACGAACCGAGTTGCTGGAATCGATACTTCTGACCGCCGTACTCGAACAGCGGTGCGTCCCTGCCGAGATGCCGTGCCACGATGTTGCGCGGCAATCGCACCACGCCTTCCACGGTTGCCAGCGGCAATGCATAGACTTCTTCGGCGACGCGGACGATCAATGCCTGGCTGATCGCGAGCGTGAACGGGAGACGAATGGTGAATCGCGACCCTTTGCCCGCGGTCGACTCGATGAACAAGCCGCCGCCCAATTTCTTGACTTCCGTGGCCACCACGTCCATGCCCACACCCCGGCCCGCCGCTTGAGTAACGTGGCCCGCCGTGCTGAAACCGGGCTCCAAAATGAGCTGCATCGCCTCTTCGTCGGTGAGTTTGGCGTGCCTGTCGATGAGACCCAGCGACACTGCCTTCTCGCGGATCAGTTTCACATTGACGCCGCTGCCGTCATCGGTGACTACGATAACCACTTCCGCCCCGTCGCGCGTCAAGCTGACCGAGATTCTGCCCACATCCGGCTTGGCGAGGGCGGCGCGGCGTTCCAGCGATTCGATGCCGTGCACGACGGCATTGCGCAGCATGTGCTCCAAGGGCGCAACCATGCGCTCGAGCATCTGTCGATCGAGTTCCGCTGACGCACCCTGAACCACCAGTTCTGCACGCTTGCCGGTGTCGTTCGCGGCTTGGCGCACCAGACGCGTCAATCGCTGGACGTGGCGTTGAAACGGCACCATGCGCGTGCGCATCAGGCTGTTCTGCAACTCGGTGATGACGCGCGCTTGCTGCGTCAACAGGTTCTGAGCCTCGCGGGTCAGCGTTTCCAACAGGCCTTGGATGCTCGCGACGTCGCCCGAAGTCTCGGACAGGGCTCGCGAGAACTGCTGCAGGGCGGAATAGCGGTCGAGCTCGAGAGGATCGAAGTCGCTGCGCCGCGAGTCCTCATCGTGATGCCGATTGAGCACCTGGGCTTCGGTTTCGATTTCCAATCCACGCAGCTGCTCCTTGAGCCGCGTGACCGTGCGCGCCAACTCCGCCAAGTTGAAGTCGATCGAGTTCACTTGCTGGTCGAGACGAGCGCGGAAGATGCTCACCTCGCCGGCATTGTTGAGCATCGTATCCAGGAGGTCGGCGTCCACGCGCGCCATTTCCACGCGCTCCGCCGGAACATTCTCACGGCCGGGCAGCACGGGTGCGGTACTGACTTCGAGATTCGAAATGGAATCTTCGCCGACAGCGGTTGGCGGGGCCGGGTGAGGCACCGCCTGCAAGGGGGGCATGGCCGGTTGAGGCACGGCCCGCAAAGACTCGGCCGCGGTCTCAATCGGTTGTTCGTCGGCCGGCGTGGCGACGCCCGACGTGGCGACGCCCGGCGTGGCGTCTCCGGGCATATCCGCCGGGGGGGCGGGGGTCTGTGCCGCGGGTGCCGATGTGCGCGCCCAGGGCTGCGTGGCGGTCGCGATGGGAGCGGCCGCCGGCGCCGCAGGCGGCTCGGTCGACAACGCAAGGGATGGCGCTTGCGATGCGCCTCCTGCCAAATTGCGAATTTGTGCGAGAAGCGCGGCGGCGGCGGCGGGCAGGGAACCCTCGCTCACCAAATCGCGCATCCGTGCGAGTTCGTCGAGGCTAGCCTGCATCACCGCGTGCGCATGATCGTCGGCCGGCACCGCGCCGGTATCGATATTGAGGACCAAGGTTTCCAGTTCGTGGCTCAGATCGCCCATTGCAGTGATGCCCGCCATGCGCGCCCCGCCTTTCAGGGTGTGCAATTGCCGCTGCAGTTCGGCAACTCGATCCTTGTCCTTACGGTCGCGATTCCACGCCGTCAGGGAAACTTCAGCCGCCTCCAGCAGCTCAGTGGCCTCTTCGCTGTAGATGTTGGCTATTTCGTGATCGAAGTCTTCGACCGCCGGTGCGCCGGCCGCCGGTTCGCCGGCCGCCGGTTCGTCGGCCTTAGGTTCCGCAGCCGCTTGCTCGAAGGCCGCCGCAGCCGTCTCGGCCTGCGGCAGCACAGGAACGAGCGCGGACGCGCCGGCGTCGCTGGCGGCACGTGCGATTTCCGCATCGAGTTCGATTTCGAGATCATGCAGTCGATCGAGGAGCGATTGTTGATCGGTAAAAAACGCCGTGGACTCGTTGATATGAGAAACCACGTTGTCGATTGCGCCAACCGCATCGCCGAGAGTCGCGATTCCAGAATCGGTCAGTCCGTGCCCGCTGTCGTAGACTTTGCGCATGACCTGATTGAGCGGTTCGGTGATTCGAATCCCATGCCGTGCCTCAGCCATCTTCGAGCTGCCGCTCAAGGTATGGATCGCGCGATACACGGCTTCGGGCAAATGATGCGGGGCGGGTTGGCCCGACCTCTTGCGCAGGTATTCGCGGATTTCCGCCAAGTGGCTGGAGGTTTCCTTGCTATAGATGTCGTGCAACAACGGATCCATGACGGGCGACTTGTCGGCCGCAGAAGCTGCGCCGGCCACGGAAGGCTCGCTGTCGGCCGGGAAAATCGCGCCGGCCGCGGAAAGCTCGCTGTCGGCTGCGACAGCCGCGGCAGCCATGGAAGACCCGCCGTCGGCCGGTGCTGCGTCGCTGCCTGCACCGGGAATCTCAGCCGGCCAAAACTCCGGGGCCGAAGAGGCCGCCAGGCTCGCGACGGCTGCCATGGCGCCATGAGTCGCAGCGGCATCCTGTTCGATGGGCTCGGCCGAGCCGCGGTCCTCAGGCGCCATGCCCGGCGCGGCAGGCTCGGCTTCACGGCCGTCGGCGTAGGCAAAGGCGCGGGCCATGATGTCGTTCACCGAACCTGAGTTCTGTTTGCCGGTTTCCAATTGTTCGACGATCTGCGGCAGCGCGGCGACTGCGCTGCGCAGCAGGGCCATCATGCCCGGCGTGCGGGACAGGGTCTTGTCGAGAATGCGGTTCAGCAAATTCTCGACCGACCATCCAAACTCGGCTATCAGCCCGGCGCCGACCATCCGGCCGCTGCCTTTCAACGTATGGAAGCTGCGTCTCAATACGCCCAGCGATTCCAAGTCCATGGGGTTTTGGTCCCACATGGGGAACCCTCGTTGAATCGATGCGACTTCTTCCTTGGCTTCCTCGATGAACAGTTCCAGGAACTGCGGATCGACCGCCTCGGGCGTTGCAACCGCACCCAAGGGGTGGGTGGAAACCTGCACGTCCTTTGTTTCCTCGAGCGCAATCGTGACGGCGGGATCCAGCCGTACGGTCTTGGCGATATCGCCGCTCGGCAAATCCAATTTCGGCAGCCGGGACGAACTCTCGTCCTGCAGCGCCTTGATGCACATCTCAGCGTTGTCCAACATGTACCAGGGATCGTTGCGCCCGTTCTGCAGCGTTTCCATGTAGTACTCGATGCTCACGATCGCATCGGCAATACGCTCGAGCCGCAGCGCGTCCGCAGCGGGCGCACCCGGCTCGATCAGACTGCGCACCTGGGCGCCGACGGCATCCATCAATTCGACAGCCCGTCCCTTGCCCAGCATCAAAAGGCCCGCGGTGATGCCGCGCAGCAACTGCGGCACGTTGTCCAAGCCCTGCGGCGGGAAATCGCCGGGTTTCTGTACCGAGACCGACACCGCCTCCTTGATGCGCGCCAGATTGACGATGCATTCACGCAGCACCGCTTCGCTGACCAGACGGAATTCGTGATCCTGTTCGACGGGGAAATCGGCTGCGGTAGCCGCAGCAGGCAATATCAGGCGTACAAGTTGGTCGTCGAGACTATCCTCGACCGACAGCAGCACGCCGGCCACTTGAACGAGCGCGGCTTCGGACGGCGTCTTGCCATCGGTTACGATTTCGGAAAGCTCCGAAACCTCTTGTTGGACCCGTTGCCGAAGCTCGCCGAGACCCAGAACACCCAGCGTATCGCTGATTTTTTTCAGTAAATCGAGTTGCGGGATGAGTTCATCGGTGCGCCCCCCGCCGCGCCGCACGAAAATATCGAAGACGTCCTTAACTTTGGAAAGATCTTCCTTGATCGCGGCCGCAACCGTCCGCATCAATTTTACACTGGGCGCCGACAGGCTCTCGCGCTCTTGCTCGATGGTGTCATCGACCGGCAGCAACTCGGACAGCTTGAAGGACGCACGCACCGCAGCGATCCGGCCGCCGCCGGTGGATGCCCGGGCAACGTAGTACAGCAGGTTGTTGAGGAGATCGATGGGCGGATTTTCGCAATAGCGCGCCTCGCCGATTTCGTAGAGTACCTTGATCTGCCGATCGGCTTGACCAAGCAAGCGCTTCAATGTGGCGCTGCCCTCGATACCGTTTGCCCGCACGGCTTCCAGAAGCGCACCGACCACCCACCACAGTTGAAAGACCGGCTGTGTGGTTGCGATGTGTTCCAGTTTTTCGGCAACCTTCGCCAGAATTTCGAGATTCTGAATCGTGCGTTCGCCGCGGATGTAGCCCAGCAAGCCGACCTGGAACCGGGGCCGCAGCCGTCGTGCCCATTGCACCACGGTGATCGTCGGTTCGCCTTGCGGAGATTGCGGCTGCGCGGGCTGGTCGGACTTCAGGTTGAGGAGCAGCAGCGTCCCTTCGGACAACAAAGGGCTGCCGCGAACTGAACGCAAATCATTGAGCAGCGGCAGAAGGACCAGCGCGAGATCGCGGCCGCCGGATAAAACGCGCTCCAGATACGTCGGCAACTGCACCATCGCACGCATCAGCGCATCGAGTCCCTCCACTTGCCGCTTTTGGTCGCTGCCTGCGCCGAAGATGTAGCGCGCGACGTATTCCATTTCCTCCGCAAGAAGCGCTGCTCCGTAGACTTCGACCAGGCGCAGGACGCCGTGCGCCAGGTGCAGCTGATCGGCGCACTTCTCGAGAAATGCACTCTGATCTGTGCGTTCCGCATACGCTTCCAGCGCGGCACGGGCTTCGTTGAGGGTCGCCGTGAGTTCTTTGGCGACGATGTGCAAGGTTTGAGAGCTGATGTCAGTCATGCCGGAATCTTCGCCAATTGGATAACCAGGCGGGCCGCTAGGCGCCGACGCCGCTCGCCTTGCGCAGTCTCCCGGAATTGTTCAGGGCTACCGGATCCGGCGCTGCCGGCAGGGCCGCCGGAGGCGGACCGACCGTGGTCGTGCCCTCGCCGAAATCGGGCAAGCGGAAGCCGGCTACCGACTTACGCAGCTGCGCGGACAAGGCGGCAAGCTTCGCGATGGAGGTGGAGGTCGCGGTCGAGCCTTCCGCGGTTTGCGACGAGATTTCCCGTACGACTTGCATGTTCTTCGAAATGTTCCCTGACGCCACGGCCTGTTGCCGAGCGCTGGCAGAAATGTTTTGGACCAGACTCGCGATCTGATTCGACACCTGTTCGATCTCTTCGAGCGCGGCGCCGGCGTTTTCCGCAAGCAAGGCGCCGCCCACGACGTCCGTCGTACTGCGTTCCATCGATACCACCGCTTCATTCGTATCCGTCTGGATGGTGCGCACCAGAACCTCGATTTGCTTGGTGGCGTTGGCCGCCCGTTCGGCCAGCCTCTGCACCTCGTCCGCCACCACGGCAAAACCGCGTCCGGCCTCGCCCGCCATGGAAGCCTGAATCGAGGCATTGAGCGCAAGAATATTGGTTTGCTCGGCGATATCATTGATGAGTTCGACGATGTTGCCGATCTCCTGTGAACTCTCGCCGAGGCGCTTGATGCGCTTGCTGGTCTCTTGGATGGTCTCGCGAATCGCGTTCATGCCGTCGATGGTGCGGCGAACCGCGTCTCCGCCTTTGTGCGCGATGTCGACCGAATGCCGCGCCACATCGGAGCACCGCTCGGAGTTGCCGGAAACCTCCTCGATCGATGCCGCCATATCCTCCATGGATTCGCTGGCGGCGGAAATCTGCCGGGATTGCGCGCCGCTCGCCTTCGCCATGTGCGCCGCCGCTCCCTGTGTTTGTTTGGCCGCGCCGTCGAGCTGAATTGCGCTGTCATTGATGGTCGTGACCAGTTCGCGCAACGCCTCGATGGCATAATTGATCGAATCGGCGATTGCGCCGGTAATGTCCTCGGTCACCGTCGCCTGCACGGTCAAGTCCCCGTCCGCCAAGCTGGAAAGCTCATCCAATAAGCGCATGATGGCTTCCTGGTTGCGCTCGTTCTCGCGCACCCGGAGTTCGGTGTTGCGGCGCGCGCTCACCGATTTCAGAAACACCCAGGAGAGCACTCCCAGCAATGCGGCCGCTACCCCGAGCAGGATCAAGATCAGCGGTTTATAGCCGGAACCTGAGTCGCGCGGGGGCGCCGATTCGCCGATCCCCGACGCGAGGACGCCGGCCAATGCCGGCAGCGTCCGTGCCGCAATTTGCGCTTTCGACAGCGGTTCGGCGGCACCGATTGCCTTGCGCACGCTGGCGGCAAATTGCTGGTTGCGCTGCACCACGATCTTCAACCGCTGCTCGGCATCGCTACCGGTCACCCGCGACAACGCAAGACCGGAATCCTCACCCGACAAGCCGCGCATCACCTGATTCAGGAATTCCAAGCTGTCTGCCAACCGCTGCGCTGTCGGGGCGGCGTCGCTCACACTCGAACTCAGGCCGCCCAGCTCCTGTTGCACCCGTTGAACCGTAAGTTCGAACCGCTCCAGATAGCGGCTCATGCCCTCGAGTTTTTGCGCCCCGACCGCGCTGGCCAGATCTCCCAGCTCCGACAACAGCTTCGGCGCGAGTTCACGCGCCTCCTGATTGGAAGCCTGAATTCTCTCCACCGCGGTTCGCGCTTGCCCGACGGTGGCCGCGGCGTCGCTCACTTTGGCCCACGCTGCGTCGGGGGAGCCCTTGGCATCCGGCAACGCCTTGAGCAGGCTCTTGATTTGCGCCGCGCTCTTGCCCAGAGCATCGAATGCGCTCGGTTCGCCGCGCAGAGCGTTTTGCGCCTCGAAGGGCACCCGCTGCACGACGAAGGACAGTTGTTCGGCGGGCGCCGCGACCGGCGGGGCGCTATGCGTGAGCAGCGTGAGCACTGCGGCCCCGCCCAGGCACAATACGATGAGAGCCAGAAGCGCCGGCAGCAGATTCGTTTTCGATGGAGGGGTGTTGTCTCGCGTACTCATTCCGTGATTCCGGCAGCTGTTAGCTCGCAGCCTGCAAAAAGCTCTGGCTCTCGACCAAACTCTTCAAACTCAACACCGGCCACACCTCGCCGCCGCGCCGAAAGGCGCCCGCGAGATAGCTATCGCAACGGATCACCGTCGGCGGCGGTTCCGCGTTGAACTCCGGTTCCGCAAAACGTCTAAATCCCAAAACCTCATCGACCATGAGTCCCGCCGGAATTTCCCGGTGGTTGACCACCACAATGCGCGTATTTCGTCCCGGTGTCGTGGCTCCGCTGCCGAGAAACTGTCTGAGGTCCAGCATCGGCAGGAGTTGCCCGCGAATGTTGGCCAGCCCCTTAACCCAACTCCTCGCGCCGGGGATTCGTGTTACGACGGCGGGGTAGCCCAAAACCTCGCGCGTTTCTTCGCGAGCCACCAGAAATGTCTCCCCGCCCATCCTGAACGCAACTCCCACCCATTCGCGGCCGACGGCCGCATCCGGAGCGCTGCCGGCGGTCACCGGACGGCTGCGCTTCTCGAGTTCCTTGAGCAATTCGAACGGCCGGTCGCGCAGGTCGCGCAAAGTGTGGTCCGTACCGGACATCGTGCCGGTCATGTGGCAAGCGCGGCCTGTGCCTTCTCGACCAGCGCCTGAGCCGACACCGGTTTGACCAAATAGTCCACCGCTCCTTGCCGCAGACCCCAGACGCGATCCGTCTCCTGACCCTTGGTCGTCACCATGATGATCGGGATCAGACTGGTTTCAGGATCGTTGATGAGCATTCGCGTGGCTTGGTAGCCGTTCACGCCGGGCATGACGATATCCATGAAAATCAGATCCGGCTTCATGGCCTTCGCTTTGCGAATGCCCTCCTCGCCGTTTTCAGCCGCAGCGGTCTTGAAGCCATGCTTTTCGAGCGCCTTCTGCATGACAAAGACTTCGGTGGGTGAGTCGTCAACAATAAGAATCAATGCCATTCGCGGATTCTCCGTCATTTTCCGACGTGTGCTTCGATTGCGCCGAGCAGTTCATCTTTGGTGAACGGTTTCGTCAGATAGTGCTCCGACCCAACGATGCGGCCCCGAGCCCTGTCGAACAAACCGTCCTTACTCGATAGCATGATGACCGGGATCTGTCTGAACACTTTGTTGTGCTTGATGAGCGAACAGGTCTGGTAGCCGTCGAGACGCGGCATCATGATATCCACGAACACGATATCGGGTTGATGATCGGCGATTTTGGAGAGTGCGTCGAAGCCGTCGACAGCCGTAAAGACCTCGCAGCCTTCCTTGGTCAACAGCGTTTCGGCAGTCCGGCGGATCGTTTTACTGTCGTCGATCACGAGAACCTTTAGTCCCGCGAGTCTCGGCTTGCCGTTAGTGATCATGCTCTCCATGAAAATGCCCTTCGGGACTTGAAGCTACGCATTCGTAGGTGCTGGAATATAGTGGCTTTTTAACATATCCGGGGCGCGCAAGCCACGGTACGGGGTCGACATTTCGAGGCAAGAGCGTGTAAACATCGGTGGCGTGGTTCACAGTTTTCTCAAGATACCGGATCGAGCGTCCGCTGCGTCCCCGTACGCGCTCGCGGCGCCCGCAGTCGCATGCGCTAGACTGTGACCTCCCAATCAATCTTTCTGCCCTCCTTAAGGATCGCGCATGTCTTCCCGAGTTCGTCTCGTCGTGGTCATGGACCCCATCGAAGCAATCAAGCCGGCGAAGGACAGCACGCTCGCGATTCTGCTGGCGGCGCAGGCGCGCGGTTGGGAGTTGTTCTATGCGGAACAGAAGGACCTCTACTTGCGCGACGGGGTGGCCTGGGCCCGCCTTGCACCGTTAAAGGTATTCGACGATTTGCGAGCATGGTTCACGCGCGGCGACGCAGCGGTTGCCAAACTGGGCGATTACGACGCGATTTTGATGCGCAAGGACCCGCCGTTCGACATGGAGTACATCTACTGCACGTACATATTGGATCGCGCTCGGGATCAGGGTGCCCTCGTCTTCAATCGACCCCAGGGGCTGCGCGACATGAACGAAAAGGCGTACACGGCCTGGTTCCCGGAATGCTGCGCGCCCACACTAATCACCCGCGATATGCACGACATGAGCGAATTCCTGCGCGAACACGGCAAAGCCGTCTGCAAGCCCCTCGACGGCATGGGCGGCCGCTCGATTTTTGTACTCGAACAAGGCGACAAGAACCGCAACGTCGTATTCGAGACATTGACCGACTACGGCCGCCGGTACGCCATGGTCCAGCGCTACCTGCCTGAAATAGTGACCGCCGGCGACTGCCGGGTGCTGCTGGTGGACGGCGATCCTGTGCCGTTCGCCTTGCAGCGCATACCTCTGCTCGACGATAACCGCGGCAACCTCGCGGCCGGAGCACGCGCCGAGAGCCGCCCGCTCAACGATCGCGACCGATGGCTATGTTCCATCATCGGGCCCAAGCTCAAAGCGGCCGGAATGATCTTCGTCGGCCTGGATGTGATTGGCGAGTATGTCACCGAGATCAACGTCACCAGCCCCACGGGCATTCGCGAACTAAACAAGAAGCATGGTGTCGACATTGGTGGAATGCTGGTGAGCGCGATCTCGAGAACCCTGGACGCTGCGTGAATTCCGATATCCTGCAAACTGGCCTGCCGCCGGCAAACGACCGCATGTTGACGACCTGCTTCCTGGCGGCTCTCTTCCACGGAATAGTGATCTTGGGCGTCACCTTCAGCTCGCCGAAGGACGATACCGGCCCGGATGCGCCGGCGCTGGAAGTAGTGCTGGTCAATGACCAAGCACCGAAGGCCGCGACCAACCCGAATGCTCGATATGTGGCGCAGCGCACTCAGCTCGGTTCGGGCAATATGTTGAACGGCGAACGGACTTTGATACCCAAATCCTCCCTGATGCCGGTCGACCGGGCGGGGATTCCCGGGGGCGATGGCGCTGCGGCGGTACAAACCAGCGAGACGATGGGCGATGACGAACTGGTGGCCACCCATGCGTCGGCGCTGAAAATTCTTTACTTTGCCGCCCCCGCCGCAGCCAAAGAGGCATCCAAGATGCCCGAATTGCTCGAGAAGAAGCCGGACCTTGGCATGGCGTCCAACGACGACGGGATCGAATTGCGCATGCGCGGCGAGTCGAAAAACCAGCTGTGGATCGCGGCGGATACCCGCGAATCCGACGTAGCGGTTTATCTGGACAGCTGGCGGCGCAAAATCGAGCGTGTGGGCACCATGAATTTCCCGGACGTCGCGCGGCGCCAAAAACTCTCGGGCACCCCGGTGATCGAGGTGACCATTGGGGCCGACGGCACGCTCCTGCAAACTTTGCTTCGCCGCAGCAGCGGCCATACCGAAATCGATGAGGCCGCCATACGTATCTTGAAGCTGGCGGCCCCCTACGATCCGTTTCCCAGCGCCTTGAACTCAAAGCACGACGAAATTCGGATCGCATATGAATGGCAGTTTCTCGGCGGCGCGGCGCGAGGCTCCAGCGTTTTTTACGCCGAGCCAAACGCCCCCGGCGCCGCACACGCTCCCGGCGCCGCGCCGTAAACTCTAACCTCACTGTTCGTTGCTGGACACCCTATGAGCGCTTCAGGTTATCTTACGAACCAACTGCTGATCGCAATGCCCGCGATGGGTGATCCTAACTTCGCACAAACGGTCGCCCTGGTGTGCGACCACAGCGCCCGCGGTGCTCTCGGGCTGATCCTCAATAAACCTCTGCCGATGCGCATGAGCGAAATATTCGAACAGCTGGAAATCGAACTGGAGCGCGGTCCTTTGAGCGAACGCCACGTGCTGCGGGGCGGCCCGATGCAAGCGGATCGCGGATTCGTCGTGCATCGAGCCGGCGGCGAATGGGACTCGACGCTGAAAGTCTCCAACACCATTCACGTCACCACGTCGCGGGATATTTTGGCCGCGATGGCACGCGGCCAGGGACCCGAGGAGGCAGTCGTCGCCTTGGGATACGCGGGCTGGGACGGCGGGCAATTGGAGGATGAGATTCGGGCGAACGCCTGGCTCAATGCCCCGGTTGAGTCCGGGATCATTTTCGACCTGCCCTTCGAATCCCGTTGGCATGCCGCCGGACGCCTGTTGGGCGTCGAACTTTCCCGGATTAGCCCGATCAGCGGCAATGCTTAGGAGCCTGTCCGTGCCGCATGGCCTCGGCGAAGCCACTCCGCAACTCGTTATGGCATTTGATTTCGGACGCCGGCGAATTGGTGCCGCGTGCGGTGATACGTTGAGTCGCACCGCGAGTCCGCTCACCGGAATTGCGAACACCGCCACGGGGCCGCGTTGGGATATTGTCGATTCTCTGATTCGGGATTGGCAGCCGGCGCTCCTCGTGGTCGGGCTGCCGTATAATGCCGACGGTTCCGAGAGCGGGATGAGCCAGACCGTCCGCGGCTTCGCCAACGAGCTCGGCCAGCGGTATGCGCTGCCGGTGCGTCTCATCGACGAACGCTATTCATCGCTGGAAGCTGAAACTCGCCTCAAATCGGAGCGGGAATCCGGGCTGCGCAAGCGCCGCGTGGCGAAGGCCGACGTCGATGCGGCGGCGGCATGCGTCATATTGGAACGCTGGTTAGTCGAATCAACATGAGGCCCAGGCTCCTAAATGCGATCACAACAAGATAGCGCGGGGGGACTGCGCCACCTCATCACGCTCGATGGGCTCACCCGCGACACCTTGACGGCTATCCTCGACCGAGCCGAGAGCTACCGCCGGCTGCCCGGGCAGCCTGCCTATGAGGGACGGGAACTTGCCGGCGTCACCGTCGCCAACCTCTTTTTCGAGCCCAGCACCCGAACGCGCGCCTCGTTCGATCTCGCGAGTCGACGGTTGGGCGCGCATGTCCTCAATCTCGACCAGCACTTAAGCTCGCGTGCCAAGGGCGAGACCATGTTGGACACGATTTATACGCTCGAAGCCATGAACACCGACGTGTTCGTCATTCGCGACTCTGAAGCGGGAATGCCGGAGTTCCTGATCGACCACGTGGCACCGCACGTATCGGTGATCAGCGCCGGCGAGGCGCACGTCTCCCATCCCACGCAAGGGTTGCTCGACGCGCTGACCATACGCACGCATAAGCGCCGTTTTGCGGGACTCAAAATCGCAATCGTCGGCGACATCAAGCATTCCCGGGTCGCCCGCTCGACGGCGTACGCTCTCATGACCCTGGGTGCCACCGACATACGCCTCGTATCGCCCGAACCTCTGCTGCCCGCGGAAACGGAATTCCGCGGCGCTCAACGCTTCACGCGAATCGAAGACGGCATCGCCGGCGCCGATGTGGTGATGATGTTGCGCATTCAGAAGGAAAGAATGGCGCAAAGCGCCGCGCTCGACGACACGGCGTACTTTCGCGATTTCGGATTGGACGCGAAACGCCTGAAGCTTGCCTCTCCCAGCGTACTCGTCATGCATCCGGGCCCGATGAACCGCGGCGTCGAAATCTCCTCGGATGTCGCCGACGGCCCGCGCTCCGTCATCCGTGAACAGGTCAACAATGGGGTCGCGGTGCGCATGGCGGTGCTGGCGTCCATTGCGGCGACGCTGACGCGGCATCGCCGGCCTCTATGAGCGTCGGAGCGCATCGAACTCCATCAGCGCCTGTCCCATTCGAATACGGTCCCCCTCGCGGATCTTCGCGCCGAGCGCAACGCCGTGCGGCGCAAAGACAATGATGGTCGACCCATGCTCGAACCATCCCATTTCTTCGCCCTTGGCGACGGACGCATCGCAGGGGATGAGGTTTGGTCCGCGATACCGCAAGTGCAACCGTATGTCGAGGAATCGGAGGCGGATGCTCGCGACCAAAATCGCCGCTACCGGTACCAGCGTCAGCAATGCACCTGAGGGCAATCGGCAGCGAATGACGGCACGCTCGTTCTTGCAAAACAGGTTTTCGACCCGCCGCAGCGCAATGGGATTCACATTCCAGGTATCCCCCGAAATGTAGTTGACCTGTTCCACGCGGCAATCGTAGGGAGCATGGAAACGGTGATACATGCTCGAGGTCAGCCGCAGCGTCGCGTAATTGCCGTCGCGGTAATAGCGCACGAGTTCAGGGTCGCCCAATAGGTCGATCAGCGCGTATGGAAAGCCCTTGGCTTGCACCACCGAACCCTCCGTCACCGCCCCGCAAGCGCCGACCAACGCGTCGCACGGGCTCGCCAACACCGAGGGATCCGCATCGATCGGCCGCGCGCCTTGCTTGAGTTCGCGCGTGAAGCAGTCACGCAGGCTGACGAACCGGCTGCACTTCGCCTCGCTCAGGTCGAGATCCGAAAACAGGCGCCACAGCGCGATGCAGGCCGCGCATAGCCATGGCTGTTCGATGCGGCTCAACCAGCCCACGAACAGGGTGAGCCAGCGCCGCGGTATGCGGTTGGTCAGCAGGAAATTCAAGTTTTCTTGTTGGACGATCCGGTCGATCAACGAGCGCGCAGTCATCGTAGTGTCATCCGTCTGCAATAAAGTGCGTGCCGAGGATTTTCGTGATCAAATCGATTCCCTTGTATGTCACAGGTGTTTGCGCCCTGACTATCCTGCTGCTTAGGCTCAAGCGGCGGTTGGAACTGTCGCGTGCGAAGCATCCATCGCTCGCCGGCCACTCGCGCATGGCGCGTCGATTCGCGTCCGTGGTGCCTCTTTACGAGTACGACGAGGCGCACTTCTTTCGCGCCGACGGCGCACCCGACAATATCGCTGCGGCGCGTCGCGCGGGATTCATGCGCCTTGCGGCCGTCTTCGGCGAACGGTATCGAGAAACGGCGGATCTGACGGAGGAGATCTTCGGCGGCGTATCCGACCTGCAATTCACCTCGCGCTACCGCGTGCCCTTTCAATTCAGCCGTTTCGTGCGGGAACGCTTCAAGGCGGGCGTGTTTTTGGAGTCGTCCTCCGGGGTTACAGTCACCGATCTGGACGGCAATCGGTTTTACGATTTGACCGGCTCGTACGGCGTGAACGTGTTTGGATACGATTTCTACAAAGAATGCATCGCCCGCGGCAGCGACCGTGTACGCGACCTGGGTCCGGTCTTGGGCGCCTACCACACCAGTACCGCTTACAACGTCCGCCGGCTTCTTGAAATTTCTAGGCAGGAGGAAATCTCCTTCCACATGTCGGGGACGGAAGCCGTGATGCAGGCGGTGCGTCTGGCCCGCTATCACACGGGCCGCAGCCACCTGGTGCGCTTTTGCGGCGCATACCACGGCTGGTGGGGTGACGTGCAACCCGGCGTCGGAAATCCGATCGCGGCGCGCGAAACCTACACTCTGAAGGATATGGACCGGGCGGCGCTCAAGGTGCTGCGGACCCGGCGCGACATCGCCTGTGTGCTGGTCAATCCCTTGCAGGCGCTGCATCCCAACAGCGGCGCTCCGGGCGATTCCACGCTCGTCGACAGCGGGCGCAGCGCTCATTTCGACCGTGCGGCCTACTCGGCCTGGCTCAACGAACTGCGTGCCGTGTGCAGCGAGCGAAGCATCGTGCTGATTTTCGACGAGGTATTCGTGGGTTTCAGGCTTGGGCTTGGGGGCGCGCAGGAATACTTCGGCGTGCAAGCCGACATGGTGACCTATGGCAAGACGGTGGCGGGGGGATTGCCGATCGGCGTGCTGTGCGGACGGCGGCGATTCATGCGCCGCTTTCGCGATGACCGGCCCGCCGATATCTGCTTCGCGCGAGGCACGTTCAATTCGCATCCTTATGTGATGGGGGCGATGTACGAATTCCTGAAACGTCTCGATAGCGAGCCCATCCAAATGCTGTACCGCGATCTGGACGCTGTTTGGAATTCGCGCGCACGGGGGCTCAACGAGCGCCTGCAAACGGCGCAGCTGCCGGTGCAGGTCGCGAACCTGTCCTCGATATGGACGATCTGTTATCGGCAACCGTCGCGTTACAATTGGATGTTCCAGTACTATCTGCGCGCCGCGGGCCTGGCGTTGAGTTGGGTGGGCACCGGCCGGCTGATTTTCAGTCTAAATTACACCGATGCCGACTTTTCTGCGGTTAGCGATGCCGTCGTGGCGGCCGCCCGCGCCATGCAGGAGGACGGTTGGTGGTGGGCCAGTCCCCAGCTCACCAACAAGTCCATCCGCCGCAGTCTGGTCAAAGAAATGCTTCAAGCGTGGCGCTCGTCGCCCATCGGGTCAATGAGTTCGCCTCGAAGCAGATAGAGCGGCGCTTTGCAGTAGAGCTTCACGTCATGGAACGGGTCCGTGATGATTTTGGTCAACCACACCAGCCCGGTCTGCACATTCCTCAGAAAGAACAGCTGGACGGTGCGGAACGCCAACGCGCCGATTCCGACGACGAGCCATATTTCACCCACATCACGCATGAACGGCTCCGCTCCGGTGTGCGGTTCGAACAGCCCGAACAGGGTCGGATTCAACCACAGCGCAAACGGCGCCAGCACCCACACCAAGTGCAGGATCACCTTGCGGCGCAAGTTGTAGCCCACCTTGATGGCCTCCTTGTGCTCGTGCGTCGCCTCATTGACCTCGTCGTAGCCTTTGGGCTCGAAAAAGAAGTGGCCGGATTGCCGGCTGACCATGGCCACGAGCCATCCGATCAGAGCGGCGGCCACCGGATCCTTGAACAGCATCACGTAAGCGACCAGGAAACTGACGGCACTCAGAAAGTGGAGGGATTGGTTGATGCGGCTGTGGTGATAGTAGCGATGATCGTCCCACCGCTGCGTCCGCAGTTCTGCCAAGAAACTTTGCATAGAGAATCCTCGTTGGAATTGCTTGAGTTGTCTGTCATGAAGCAAATATAGGATTTTGGTTACATGCAGGTTACAAGAGCGCCGTTCTGTTACGGGAGTCACACTATGGACATCCCGCGAAATCGGCTTGTTTCCACGTTCACGTGATCGTCACGCGAAAATGCGAACCTTGGCGTACATGAGAATCATGATCGTTACCGACGCCTGGTTGCCGCAGACCAACGGCGTCGTGCGTACCTTGGCGGAGACCGCGGAATGGCTCGGCCGCTTCGGTCACGAAGTCCGTATGCTGACCCCCCAAGACTTTCGCAGCATTGCCTGTCCCACCTATCCGGAAATTCGCCTGTCGCTGCTGCCGCGAAAGCTCGTGGAACACAGCATCGCCGAGTTTTCTCCGCAGGCCCTGCATATCGCGACCGAGGGGCCGCTTGGGCTCGCGGCGCGACGCTATTGCCTGCGCCGCAACTTGCGGTTCACCACCTCCTACCATACTCAATTTCCGCAGTATCTGCGGGCGCGCTTCCCCATTCCCATCGCGTTTTCCTACTGGGTCTTACACCGGTTCCACGGTGCGGCGGCACGCTGCATGGTCAGTACCCTCTCGCTGCGCACCGAATTGCAGGGACGCGGCTTCAAGAACTTGGCCGCATGGCGGCGCGGCGTGGACACCCAGTTGTTCAAGCCGGGAGCGAAGGATTTCTTGGACATGCCTCGCCCCATCGCCGCCTATGTCGGCCGGGTCGCGGTGGAAAAGAATGTCGAGGCGTTTCTGCGGATGCCGTGGGACGGCAGCAAAATCGTCATCGGCGACGGCCCGGAACGAGCGCGCCTGCAAGCGCAGTATCCTGACACCAAGTTCACGGGGTTTCGCTTCGCCGAGGACCTGGCCGCCCACCTGGCGGCGGCTGACGTCATGGTCTTCCCCAGCCTCACGGATACCTTTGGGCTGGTCAATCTCGAAGCGATGGCCTGCGGCGTCCCCGTGGCCGCCTACCCGGTCAACGGCCCGATCGACATCATTCAGGACGGTGTGACCGGCGCGTTGGATCACGACCTGGAAAAAGCGGCGCGGCGCGCTTTGTCTCTCGATCCCAAGGTCTGCCGCGCGAACGCGGTGCGTTGCGGCTGGGATGCTAGCGCCCGTGAATTCGAGGGAAATCTCGTGTCATGCCATTCGAGCCAGCCGCCGCACCGCGGCTTGTGGACGGTCGAAACCGCTCCAGGACCGGCGGCGCACGCGAGTTCCTAGCGGGAACCTGCTTCAGCCGAAGTTGATCTTCGCTTCGAGATTGGTGCGCGAGTCGGCGTTCGACAGCGCCTCCTCGAGTTCGATTCGGCCCTCCCGCACCAGGCCGTACAGCGAGCTGTCGAAACTCAGCATGCCGCGCTCCGTGCCGGTACGAATGGCTTCCTTCACACCGATGACGTCTCCCTTCTTGATGAGTTCGGAGACGTAGGGCGTATTGACCATGACTTCCGAAGCGGCCACGCGGATGCCCGATTTTGCGGGCACCAGGCGCTGCGAGAGGATTGCGCGCAAATACTGCGAAAGGTCCAGGAAAATCTGATTGTGCTGGTCGCGCGGAAACATGTTGATGATGCGGTCCAGTGTTTCCGCGCAGTTATTGGCGTGCAACGTCGCTATGCACAGGTGCCCGGTTCCGGCCAGCGCGATCGCGGCCTCCATGGTCTCTCGATCGCGAATTTCGCCCACGAGTATGACGTCGGGCGCCGACCGCACGGCGCTGCGCAGCGCGCGGGCAAACGATTTCGTGTCGAGGCCGACTTCACGTTGATTGACGATCGATTTCTTGTTGGTGTGCAGGAATTCGATCGGATCCTCGATGGTCAGTATATGATCGGATGACGTCTCGTTGCGGTAGTTGATCATCGCGGCAAGAGTCGTCGATTTGCCCGCTCCCGCCGCCCCGACCATGAGAATGAGCCCGCGCTTCAACATGACCAGATCTTTGAAGATATCGGGCATGCCGAGATCTTCGAGTCTGGGCATTTCCGCGGTGATGTAGCGCAGCACCATTGCCGGATAGCCGCGCTGATAGAACACGTTGACGCGAAAACGGCCCAGGCCCGGTTCGGAAATCGCGAAGTCGATTTCCAATTCCTCGGTGAAATACTCGAGCTGCTCCTGGCTCATGAGTCCGAGCGCGGCTTGGCGCACGGTCTCGGGGCTCAGGACCTGTTTGTTGACGGGAAATATCTTTCCCTCGATTTTTATCTTGACGGGCGCGTTGCAAGTGAAAAAAAGGTCCGAGGCCTTGCGCTCCACCATCAATTTGAAGAGCGGCTTGGTGTTCATCACCTGAGCCGGGACGGCTGCGGACATGCTTTAGAACACCTGACCTTCTTCTTCCTCTACGATTTGCAATGCCGTGGCGCCCTCTTCCGGGTGCTTGACTTCGCGCTTGCTCTCGAGCTTCACCTTCAGGCGCAATTCGTTCTTCGAATCGGCGTTGCGCAGCGCGTCCTCATACGAAATGAGGCCGGCTTCGTACAGTTCGAACAGCGCCTGGTCGAAGGTCTTCATCCCCAGGCGGTTGGAGCGCGACATCACGTCCTTGATCTTGGTGACGTCGCCCTTGAAGATCAAGTCCGAAATCAACGGCGATGCCAGCATGATTTCCATGGCCGCGATCCGGCCGGATCCGGTTTCGCGCGGTATCAAACGCTGTGAAATCAAGGCGCGAATGTTGAGCGACAAATCCATGAGCAGCTGCTCGCGCCGTTCCTCGGGGAAGAAATTGATGATGCGGTCGAGCGCCTGGTTGGAGCTGTTCGCATGCAGCGTGGCCAGCACCAAATGCCCTGTTTCGGCAAATTGGATGCCGTACTCCATGGTCTCGCGATCGCGAATTTCCCCGATGAGGATGACATCGGGCGCCTGGCGCAGCGTGTTCTTGAGCGCCAGATGCCAGCTGTCGCAATCGACGCCGACTTCGCGGTGCGTGACGACGCAGCCCTTATGCGCGTGCACATACTCCACGGGGTCCTCGATGGTCACGATGTGGCCGCGGGTCTTTTCATTCCGATACCCGACCATCGCCGCGAGCGAAGTGGATTTGCCCGAGCCGGTGCCGCCGACCAGGATCACGAAGCCGCGTTTCGACAGCACGACCTCCTTCAGGATGGGCGGCAGCTCGAGTTCTTCGAGCGTGGGAATCTTCGCATTGATGGTCCGCAGCACCGCTCCGGTGAATCCCTGTTGGACGAAGGCGCTGACTCGAAAGCGGCCGATTCCCGGCGGCGCGATCGCAAAATTGCATTCCTTGGTGGAATCGAACTCCTTGGTTTGCCGATCGTTCATGATCGCGCGAACCAGGCCCGCGCTTTGCTCCGGGCTCAAGGTTCGATCCGATTGAGGTCTGATTTCGCCGTCGATCTTGATGGCGGGCGGAAAGCCGGCCGTAATGAAAAGATCCGAGCCTTTCTTCTCGACCATGCGCCGCAGCAGGTCTTGCATCAGCTTGATAGCTTGATCACGTTCCATAGTTAGCCCCTGGATCCCATCTTCCGGCGCGCCCGGCGCGCCGCCACACGTCCGGGGTTCGCGGCTTGGAGCGAACCCCGTTGAAAGTTTGCGCGCAAGCGCATCAAATACTGTCCTTGTTTTGCGCCTTGTATTTCGCTTCTTCGCGGCTGACGACGCCCTTTTGCACCAATTCTTGCAGGCATTGATCTAGAGTCTGCATACCCTGCCCCTGTCCGGTTTGAATTGCCGAGTACATTTGCGCGATTTTGCCCTCGCGGATCAGATTTCGTATAGCCGGCGTACCGATCATGATTTCGTGCGCTGCAATACGGCCGCCGCCGACGCGTTTCATAAGCGTTTGCGAGACCACGGCACGAAGGCTTTCGGAGAGCATTGCGCGCACCATATCCTTTTCCGCGGCCGGGAACACGTCCACGATACGGTCGATAGTCTTTGCCGCCGAACTGGTGTGCAGCGTTCCGAACACCAGATGTCCGGTCTCCGCCGCCGTCAGCGCCAGCCGAATGGTCTCGAGGTCGCGCATTTCGCCGACCAGAACGACGTCGGGATCTTCGCGCAGCGCCGAGCGCAGCGCCTCGGTGAATCCAAGCGTATCCCGATGCACCTCGCGCTGGTTGACCAGGCACCGCTTGCTCTCGTGCACGAATTCGATCGGATCCTCGATGGTGATGATGTGATCCGGGCGATTATCGTTACAATGATTCACCATGCCGGCAAGAGTCGTTGATTTACCGGAACCGGTGGGTCCGGTCACCAAAACGAGGCCGCGAGGCAACATGCACAAGTCTTTGAAGGTTTTCGGTGCGTTCAATTCGTCCAACGACAAGATCACCGAGGGAATATTGCGGAACACGGCCCCAGCGCCGCGATTTTGGTTGAAGGCGTTGACGCGAAAGCGGGCGAGCTTGGGGATTTCGAACGAAAAATCCGTTTCGAAGAATTCCTCGAAGGCTTTGCGCTGCTTGTCGTTCATGATGTCGTACACCATGCTGTGCACTTCTTTGTGCACCAGCGCAGGCATATTTACGCGCTTCATGTCGCCATCGACACGAATCATCGGCGGCACACCCGCTGAAAGGTGCAGGTCCGACGCATTGTTCTTCACCGCAAAGGCGAGAAGCTGCGCGATATCAACCGCCATTTCGGCTCCTAAGTTGGGCGATGGTTTCGCCAGCAGTATATAAGAGGGTGTCGTCACCCAATATGTTAATTGGTCCGCAGAATCTGGCGGTTCATGTGAACCACGTCCGATCTCGGATACGTCGAGCCGCCGCGGCCGCGGGACGCGATCCCGCCTCGGTCACTCTGGTCGCCGTCAGCAAGTCCAAGACTGCCGAATCTGTGAGAGCCGTCGCAACGGCGGGCGTCACGGATTTCGGTGAAAGTTATTTGCAGGAAGCGGTTGCGAAGCTGGACGCGCTCGGCGGACTGCCCCTGCATTGGCACTTCATCGGCGGCCTGCAATCGAACAAGACCCGCGCCGTTGCCGAGCGCTTCCAATGGGTGCACAGCGTCGATCGCTTCAGCGTGGCCAAGCGTCTCTCGGATCAGCGGCCGTTTCACGCACCGCCGCTCAACTTGTGCATTCAAGTCGCCCTCGTCCCGGAACCGACCAAGGGGGGCGTCGAACCCGAAGACCTGCCGGAACTCGCGGCCCGAACCGCCGCCTTACCGCGCGTGAAACTGCGTGGTCTGATGTGTGTGCCGCCGCCGCAGCCGGACGTACCGGCCGAGCGCGCGATGTTCTCCCGGCTCCGCAGGCTTCTCGAAGAGCTGAATGCCGGGGGCCATGCTCTCGACGCGCTGTCCATGGGGATGAGCGGCGATTTCGAGTCGGCAATCGCCGAAGGCGCAACTCACGTGCGGATCGGAACGGCTCTTTTCGGCAGCCGGTGACGGAATAAACGTACCTACAGACGAGGCTCGCATGCACAATATACGTAGATTGGCATTCATCGGCGGCGGCAATATGGCGGCCGCGCTTATCGGAGGCTTGAGCAAGCGCGGTCTTTCGCGGGAGCGCATCGTCGTCGCCGATCCAAGCCGCGAGCAGCTCGAGCGCCTGTTGCGCGACTACGGCATCGCTGCGGCAGCCGACAATCAGAGTGCGGTGGCCGGTGCCGAGGTGGTGGTACTGGCCGTGAAGCCTCAGCAGATGCGGGCGGTCGCCCTCGGACTTGCGCCGCATCTCACAGAGGCGAATCCCTTGGTCATATCGATTGCCGCGGGCATCCCCCATGCAGCGCTCGCGCGGTGGTTCGGCACGCACGTGCCCGTTGTCCGCACCATGCCGAATCGACCCGCTCTCAATGGCTTCGGCGCCACCGGCCTGTACGCGCCGACCAGCGTCGGGGCCGCCAACCGCGCGCTGGCGGAGGCCATCATGGCCGCCGTCAGCGCCACGGTTTGGGTCGAACACGAATCGCAGATGGATACCGTCACCGCCCTGTCGGGCAGCGGCCCTGCCTACTTCTTTTTGTTCATGGAAGCGCTCGAAGCCGCGGCACACGCGCGCGGGCTGCCGAACGATATCGCACACAAACTGACCCTGGAAACGGCATTCGGGGCCTCTCAGATGGCGCGCCTCTCGAGCGAATCCTTGAGCACGCTGCGCGACCAGGTCACCTCGAAAGGCGGTACCACCGCAGCCGCGCTCGACGTTCTCGACGCGGCGGGCCTTCGTGCTATCGTCGCACACGCCGTGGCGGCGGCCGATCGCCGCTCAGCCGAACTCGCCGCGGAGTACGGTACCCCCTAGGGTACGGCCGATTACCCCCCTTTTGGGCGAAATTTGAGGCTGAGTCGCCAACGACTCCTTGGCAGTGAACTGAAATGGAAGCGATAAGATACATCGTCGATACGTTGCTGTGGCTGCTGACGCTAGCCTTCCTGCTGCGGCTGCTGTTCCAGCTGGTGCGCGCGGATTTTCGGGATCCCATGGCGGATGCCATCGTGCGCGTGACGAATTGGCTGATTTTGCCGCTGCGGCGTTTGTTGCCGCCGATCGGTAAAGTCGACACCGCGACGCTCGTCGCCGTCGTTCTGGTCGCCTCGGTGCGCACCGCAGCCATACTCGCGCTCGACCGCGAAGGCTTCGGCGAATTGCTCGTATTCTTGCGCATTACGGTCATCGGTCTCGTCGATCTCACGCTGCGCATCTATCTGTTCGCGCTGCTGCTGTACTGGCTGACCAGCTTTGTAACTCCCGGCGGCTATGCGCCGGGAGTCCGTTTGCTCGGCCAGCTGTGCGAGCCGATTTTAAAGCCCGTGCGGCGAGTCATCCCACCCATCGGGCAAATCGATTTTTCGGTTCTGTGGGTGTCGATTGGGATCGGCGCATTGCTGATACTTCTGCGCTGAAGGACGTGCTACGTGCTTGAAATCACTGCGAACGACGCTGTTCGCGCGCCGTAACGGCGCCGCCGTTATCGCGAGAAGCCTAGAAAACTAGGGCCGCGCGCACGGCGACATACCGATCTTTTTTCTCAAATGCGCTAAACATCGGCTTTTTTCTATGTTATTTTCGGCGCCGAGTTGAATATGCGGGTATTTATTGCCCGCGCTCGCAAACACCATCAGGAGATTTATATGGCGAAAAAGAATGCAGCACCGACCAAGTCTGAAATTCTCGCTACCATTTCGAAGGAAACAGAGCTCTCTAAGAAGCAGGTCGGAGCCGTGTTTGACTCGCTTTCCGGCGCGATCAAGAAGAGTCTGCGCGGTCACGGCTTGTTTACGTTGCCTGGATTACTGAAGATGAAAGTCGTGAAGAAACCGGCGACGAAGGCGCGTGAAGGCGTCAATCCCTTCAACGGCGAGAAAATGATGTTCAAGGCCAAACCGGCCAGCAAGAAGGTGCGTATCGCCGCATTGAAGAACCTCAAGGAATTCGTCAACTGATCGAAAACTAGCAGCCTGGGGAGCCTGGGGGGCGCGCGAGCTCGGGTCGCGTGCCGGCTCAGCCGGTTCCGGATCGTATCGGTTACGGCGTCGCGCAGATGGCACACGGCCGTGAAAGGAATGCCCGGCTCCGGGGGCATGGCTAGGAACTATGGCTGATCGCTGCCGGCCTAAGCGCGGGGAAAACGGCAACCTTTCATTCGATGGCGACTAGTTCAACGTCGAAGACCAGCGTCGCCCCGGGGGGAATGACGCCGCCGGCGCCGACGTCGCCGTAGGCAAGGTCCGCAGGAATAGTGAGGCTACGCCGTCCGCCCACCTTCATGCCGAGGACGCCCTGATCCCATCCCTTGATGACTTGGCCCGTACCGATGACAAATTTGAAAGGCTGCGCGCTGTTGCGTGAGCTATCGAACTCTTTGCCTTTCTTGTCGGGCGCCGCCGTCTCGTACAGCCACCCGGTGTACTGAACGACCGCCTTCTGGCCGGCAGCGATCGCGGCACCGGAACCTGGCTGCAGCTCGACGATTTCCAACGCATTCACCGTGGGGGCCGTGGCGGATGGGGGTACCGCGGGCTGTTTCCCGCCGCAGGCCGCAATCAGCCCGAGAGCGATAGCCATGCTTAAGCGACGCAAGGAGCGAGATGCCATACCTGAGCATCTTAAAGGATTTCGCGCCGTCCGTCGTTCCCGAGCGCGCCCGCAGGCGGCTGCGCGTCCTTCAGTCGTGCACCTTCAGCCGCGCATCCTGAGATCGCAGCGGGCCGCCGCTGCCGCGTGTGCCGGCGAAAAGCTCCTCTAGCTCCGCATGGAGACCGAGCCAGCCGTGCCTGACGACCCCGATGGCGTCATCGATCTCGTCGACGAATTGCAATACCCACTCCATAGGCTCCCAGTCTAGGCAAGCCGCGTCGGGGTCGCCGTGCGTAGGGTCACAGACTTGCTATGGCGCCGACGGCTGCGTAGGCTTCATCCACATGCAGCGAATTCTCGTCCTGAACCCGAAGGGCGGTTCGGGAAAAACGACGATAGCGACCAATCTCGCCAGTTATTTTGCGAGTTTGGGAGACCGACCGCTGTTGTCCGACAATGACCAGCAGGGTTCGAGCACGCGCTGGCTGAAGAAGCGCAAGCCCGAACAGGCCTTCATACACGGCATCGCGGCCTTCGAGCGCAACAGCCGGATGACGCGAGCGTGGCAGATGCGCATACCGCCCGATGCGGCGCACGTCGTGGTGGATACTCCGGCGGCGGTCCTCGCACAGGACATGCCCGAAATGACCAGAAGCGCCGACGCCATCATCATCCCGGTGCTTCCCTCCGACATCGATATTCATGCCTTTTCTAAATGCATCGCCGACTTGCTGTTGATAGCGAAAGTGCGGCGCGACGAAAATCGCATCGGTGTGGTGGCGAACCGCGTCAAGCGCAACACGCTCATTTATCAATCGCTCATGCGATTCTTGGACACCTTGCGGATTCCGGTCATCGCCACTCTGCGCGATTCGCAAAACTATGTGCGGGCGGCAGAACAGGGTGTCGGGCTGCACGAGATGAAGAAGCCTCTGGCCGACCAAGATCTCGCGGATTGGGAATCGTTGCTCGGGTGGCTGCGAGCCAAGGAAGCGTCGAGCCGGCCGCAGAGCATCAACCCGTTGCAAGACACAGGCTAAGGCGCGCGGCGCGCTACCAATGCGCTGCACGCCCGTGCATTGCGCGCCGTATCCGTTACTTCTTGTCTTCCCAGCTGCCGCGGACCTTGTCCGCCCAGTTCTTGTAGCTGTGCCAGTTGTACAGGTTGTTCGTGATCGCTGCGTGACGGCCGCCGGTCTTATACCCTTCCCGCGGAGCGGCAGATCCCGCTCCCGGTTTGACGGCGCCGGGCTCCACGCGTGGCGTGCGGCGGTCTATTCCGGTGTATCGAATCGGGGTCTTGCTGTCGCTCATCTGCGGTCTCCTCGGATGTGCATGACAGTAAGTGTCGCGCACCCTCTAGGGCAGGAACTGTGTCACAGGCATCTTGGCCCCATCGCCATGCAAGAGCGAGCGTTGGGATGCGCATCTCACAGAGTGTCGCGGTAAGTTAAATCGCTGGAATTCTCTTGGTTTGCCAAGCATCGAACAGCGGTTTGAGATCATCGAGAGAGCGCTCGAGAGCGGCGGGCAGCAATGTCGTATATGAATCGAGCAGAGCCATTGCGTTGCGCGCCGGGTCGGTCCGCGTAGCGGCGCCCAAGCGACGTGACATATCGCGATTTACCACATGCAAGTTCCTGTACAACTCTTCGAGCGCCGCGAAGCCTTGCGGCTCATCCGTATCGATCATCTCGCGCGCCAGCAGGAACATGCAGATGCTGCGATACACGGTTTCCGCTTCGCTCGCGAACGGCAGATGGAACCGTGCCATCGGCCGTAGATGATCGGTCCAAGGGCATCCGGCGGTTGCCATGATGAGTCCGAGCACGGAACTCATCGCTTGCTGCGCCGTCGTTTCCGCATGCACGGTTCGTTCTTCTTGGATCACCGTCACTCCGACGGTATCGAATGAGACCAGCGCCTTCAGCGGTTCCACCGCCGACGCCATCTGCAATGCGGCCGGGCAATGCGGATTCTCCCGTTGCTCGAGGGGGCAATTGGCGCATTGGCTGAAGCTCAAGTTCGTCCAGAACGGCGGATCCGCGGGCGGCGCCTTCTGCATTTTGAAGTCGATCGGGTCGAAGGCGAATTCCAGCGTCTTCGTCGATCCGTCCGGCAAATCGAATCGATAGCAAATGCGCAGGGGTTCGCTCATGCGACCAATCGGTAGCAGGGGGTGTATTCGGTTCCGGTGAGCTTCATACGACGCTGCGCCACGAAAGCCCGCAGCAATCGATCGAGCGGCTGCATGATCGATTCTTCGCCCAGGAGTTCGAACGGGCCGTACTTCTCGATTGCGTTGACGCCGTATTCTTTGATGTTGCCGGCCACGATGCCGGAAAACGCGCGGCGTAAGTTGGCGGCGCGCTCATGTACCGGCTGATCGTGAGACAGCCTCAAGTTGCGCATCGACGCGTGCGTGACTTCGAAAGGCTGTTGAAATTCGAGCGGAATCTTCAGCAGCCAATTGAAGCCGTAGGAGTCGCTTGCAGTGCGCCGATAATCGCGGACAGTTGCGAGCCCCTGCACCATGGTGCGCGCGACGCCGGCGGGATCGTCGATGATTATCCGGTACTTTGATTGTGCAGTAGGCCCGAGCGCCGCGCCGATGAAGCCGTGAATTTGGTCGAAATACTCCGCGGCCTCGGCGGGGCCGGTGAAGACCACCGGAAACGGCATATCTTGATTCGCTGGGTCGAGCAATATACCGAGGAGGTAGAGGATTTCCTCCGCCGTGCCGGCTCCGCCCGGGAAAACGACGATTCCATGGCCGAGGCGCACGAAAGCCTCAAGGCGCTTTTCGATGTCCGGCATGATGACCAGCTGGCTCACGATGGGATTGGGCGGTTCGGCCGCAATGATGCCGGGTTCAGTGATGCCCAGATAGCGCCCATTGACGATGCGCTGCTTGGAATGCCCGATGGTGGCGCCCTTCATCGGACCTTTCATCGCGCCGGGTCCGCAGCCCGTGCACACATCCATGCTGCGCAGCCCGAGTTCGTAGCCGACCCTCTTGGTGTAGTCGTACTCGACTCGTTGAATCGAATGGCCGCCCCAGCAAACGACGAGGTTTGGCCGCACCTGCAGCTCCAACACCCGCGCGTTGCGCAAAATGTGAAACACGGCGTTGGTGATGCTGGGCGAGGAATTCAGATCGAAGCGCCCGCTTTCGATGATCTCGTTCGAGATGAAAACCACATCTCGAAGTACCGCAAACAAATGGTCCTTCAAACCGCGAATCATCTCGCCGTCGACGAAGGCGGCTGCGGGAGCATTCTTGATTTCGAGCTTGATGCCCCACGCCTGCCTGACGATGCGCAGATCGAAATCCTTGTATTTTTCGAAAATGCGCCGCGTGTCGTCGATATCGCTGCCGGAATTGAGGACCGCGAGCGCACATTTGCGGAACAACGGATACAGGCCTCCCTGGCCGGAATCGAGCAGCTTGGCTATTTCTTGTTGGGACAGATGCTCGAGGGTGCCCTTGGGCGCAACCCGCGCATCGACCAAATCAGACGATAGAATCGTAGTTTCCACGCGGCACTCGTTACGGATAAATGTCGATCGGGACATTGTCTTGGGTGCGCAGCCACACTTCGACCATGTCGGAATTGGACAAGGCAATGCAGCCATCGGTCCAATCATTGGACGAATAATAGGCCGCCGGATGCTTGGGCACGTTGGGTAATCCATGAATCATGATCGATCCGCCCGGCGCCCAGCGCTTCTGCCGCGCCCGCTGCTCGTCGTTTTTGTTCGGATACGACACCTGGATGGAGAGGAAAAAGTCGCTGCGTGTGTTGCGGCGAGCCAGAAAATACCGCCCCTCCGGCGTCCGGAAGTCGTGTTCTCGTTCTTTCGAACCCACCGGGCTCAACCCCAGGGCAACTTTGTATTCGCCCAGCAGGCGGCTGCCGTTATACAAGTAAAGCCTGTGTTCGGCCTTGCGTACGACCACATGGTCGGCGGCGGTAATCTCCGTCGCGGTACCGGGAAATGCCGTGCCAACCCCCAAGATGAACACAAGTATCGTCCACAGGCTCCTGACCATGCGACGGCGGCTTCGATTGACCATGGTAAAAATTATAACGTGTACTCGCCGCGACATAAGGAGCCGTAGCTCACGGACCGGGTATAATGGGACCGATGCGTTTGCCGTTGATTCAAGCTGTCTTGGGTGTTGGGCTGCTGGCCGGTTGCGGCGGCCAATCCTCGATCAAACCTGCCGAAATTCTGGACGAACGGACCGGTATGACGGTGGGTGCGCTGCAAGAACCCATTGAATTCGTCGAGAACGTGCAAAACGCGGCTGTGGCGACGGGGAAACGCACGAGCTTCGCCTATCTCGGCCCCATTGAATGGAATCGGTCGGGCGAGAGCAGCTACGGGCTCTGGATACACGTTGCGCCGGGCAATGATCGGCAGGTTGGCGATATTCACGCGCCGGGTGCCGTCACTCTGAACCTCGACGCCGGTAAGTTGGTGCTGTCGCCGATTGAAGCGCCAAAAATCGGGGCAGGTCCGTACCGGCCGATAGCCTCCTGGGGTCAATCCGGGTATTTCGAGCTCAATCCCGAGATGCTGAAGCGCATGGCGGCCAGCGAGAAGCTGGCGCTGGAATTTCGCGCGGTCGATGAGTCCACGGTTGATTTCACACCCAGTCATGAAACCCGCACGACGTTGACGCAATTCGCGCACGCAAGGGCCATCACTGGCGATTGATGGCGACGACTTGAGGCAGCGTGATCGAGGTCCCCGGTCGCATGTCGTTGAAGTTCACGTCAGGGTTGTATTGGGCCACCAACCAAATCGGCAAATCGGCGTGCTGTTGGGCGATCGTCCACAGCGAGTCGCCGCGCTTTATGGCATACGTCTCGGTGCCGGCGATCCGGTGACCGGCGAAGAAAGTCTCCTGCAGACGGCGGTGGTACTCGAGTCTAGCGGCAACGAACTCGGCCGCGGAAACCCGGGACAGGTTCAGCTTGATTTTTCTACCCTGCGTTACCATCGCGTTCTTGTGCAACTTGTTCAAGGCGCGCAACGCCTGCGAGTCGACCCGTGCCCAATCCGCAAAATGTCCCAAGGTCTCCGTGGCCTGAACGATGACGGTACCGCCGGGACCGACGCCATAATCCGTGGTATCGGAACTACCCGTAGGGCTCGCGACCGGCAGCAGGGAGTTGCTCTCGGTTTGACGCGCGGAGACGGGCTCCTTCGGGGGCCGCGGGACTTTTTCCGCTGCGGTAGAGGGCGGCGTCGCCGCGGGCGGCGGAACAGCTGCGGCGACAGGAGCCGGTAAAGCGGCAGTCTCCGGCGTGCCGCTACTTGGTGCGGGCGCGGCGGCGGCAACGCTTGGCGCGGCGGCAACGCTGACCGCGCCGCCGCCGGAGATCTCCGCGCGCGTGGCCGGCGCCGGAATGCGCACCATGTCGCCGCGCGCCGGCGTGTGCGTACTGTTCCAGCCATTGGCGGCCAATAGCCTGCTGACACTCACGCCGCTGGCAGCCGCCACGCTCGCGACGGTCTCACCGCGGCGGATTCGGTGGCCGCCGTCATTGCGTTGGGCCAGGTAGCGTTGCGTCATCGGCAGCCGCGCCCAACCCGCCGCGATTTCGGCGGGCGGCTGCGTACCGGGCAGCCGCAGCAGGTAGCCCCGCGGCACGAGCCGACTGCCGCTCCAGATCGGCGGCCGCAGCGCCGGATTCAACACGCGCAGTGCTCCCAGATCGACCTTGAACGCCTTCACCAACGCTTCCACGGAAATATAGTCCGGGAGTTCCACGGGCGTGCTCTCGGTATCGGGCAGGCGCGTAATCGGTCCGAAATATTTCTCGGCGTTGCGGTCCACCTCGAGCGCGGCCAGAAACGCGACATAGAAATTGCGCGAGGCGAAACCGAAAGTCTTACCCTGGAAGCGCTTGACGATCACTGCGATGTCGCTGGTGCCGAGCTCGTCTTGCACGCGGCGCAAGCCGCCGGGCCCGTGATTGTAGGCGGTGACCGCGAGCGGCCAGGTGCCGACCAGCCGATAGTTGTACAGCATCAAGTTGGCGGCGGCCTCGGTCGCGCTATGTGGATCCAGGCGCTCGTCGACCAAGCTGTCGACGCGCATGTAGCGTCTGGCGGTAGAGGGCATGAATTGCCACAGTCCGGCTGCGCCGACTTTCGAGTACGCCGTCACATTGAAGGAGGACTCGACGTGCGGCAATGCTGCAATCTCCGCCGGCACCCCATGTTGCGACAACGTGCGCGCGATCTGTTTTTCCCACACGGCGGCGCGAATCAGGCCTTCGTGAAATCGGTCCGCTTGTCCCAACTGAAAGCGGATTCGTCCTACCGCCTCGCGAAAATCGGCGGGCGTCGCTTTATCGCCGAAGGCGTGCAGTATGCGCCGCTCGTGCGCCCCGAGATTGTCGGTTGAACCATCCGCGAACCGCCGCAGCAACGCCGCATAGCGCGCTTTCGCTTCATTGACGCGTCGTTCGCGTTGCGCCGGCGACGAGGCGGGATCGAAGCGCAGCACCTCGTAGACCAAACCGAGATTCCAATCATCGTGCAACAGACCTTGATCCGTGGTGACCTCGGTGTATACGCGTATCCAAAAGCGAATATCCCGCTCGAGCGCCGGTGGGTGCGCGAACGGATCGGCTGCGTCGCCCACGGCCGCGTACGTATTCACCGACGGGGCGAGCACGAGCAAAAGCGCCGCCATGGCGAGCAAGCGCCTAATCCGCAACTTATTTAATAGCAAAATCAAAGCCAAAATCAAACACTTGCAACATGCGGACCGTCCGAGGCGCGGGCAAGCGGCTGACTTCGGCCTACGCCTCTATCCGCACTTGGAATCGCCGCAATTGAGGCAGGTGTTGCAGCCGTCCATCATCACCACGGCAGCGGTGCTGCATTTGGCGCAAAGTTGCGCGCCTTCCGGAAAATGCGATTTCGAAAAGGCGTCGGTCTGCTTGGCGCGCGCTTCGAACTCAGCGCGCTTTTCCTGAACCAGCTTGCGCTGATGCACGTCGAGCTCGGGCTTCTTGAGCAAACCGATGGACTGTAAATGCCTCTCGATCACGTATCCCAGCTCCGCGATCGTCGATGGCATGAACTTGCCGCCCGGTTGCCAGTAGCCGCCTTTGGGATCGAAAACCGCCTTCAACTCGTCGACCAAGAAGGTCGTGTCGCCGCCCTTGCGGAATACCGCGGAAATGACCCGCGTCAGCGCCACGATCCATTGAAAATGATCGAGGTTCTTGGAGTTGATGAACACCTCGAACGGCCGGCGCTGTTCGTGCGGCGTCCCCTCGTTGAGAACGATGTCGTTGATGGTGACGTACATCGCGTGGTCGGAGACCGGCGTTTTGATCTTGTAGGTGGAGCCGATCAGCACTTCGGGCCGCTCGAGCTTCTCATGCATCCAAATCACGTTGTCCTGCGCCTTCGGCGGCTCCTTGGGCCCCGCCCCGGAAGCATCCTTCGCTTCCGGTTTGAGCACGCGATATTTAGCGATCTTCTTGTCGATTTTGATGTGAGCCATGTCAAAACTTCCCGTAATAACCTTCTTTCAAGGCATCGAAGAGATTCGCAGCCGTATGCATTTCACCGTCGTATTCGATCTCTTGGTCGCCGCGCGCCTCGACTTCGGTACCGTCGTCGAGCGTGAACACATAGGTGGTGTTCTTGAGATCGTCCTCTTTGACGAGAACGCCCTGGAACGCTTCCGGATTGAAGCGAAACGTCGTACATCCCTTGAGCCCCTGTTCGAAGGCGTGTAAGTAAATGTCCTTGAAGTCTTCGTACTTGTAGTCGGTGGGAACATTCGCCGTCTTCGAAATGGACGAATCCACCCAAAGCTGCGCCGCCGCCTGAATGTCCACATGCTCCTTCGGACCGATGTCGTCCGCGGATATGAAATAGTCGGGCAGCTTTTCGGCCGCCATTTGCGAATTCGGCATCGCGCGCGGATTGATCAACTCGCGATAGGCGAGCAGTTCGAACGAAAATACGTCGATCTTCTCTTTGGATTTCTTGCCTTCGCGTATCACGTTACGGAAGTAATGATGCGCGAACGAAGGCTCGATGCCGTTCGAGGCATTGTTGGCGAGCGACAAGGAAATCGTGCCCGTGGGTGCGATGGAGGTGTGATGCGTAAACCGCGAGCCGACCTCGGCGAGTTCGTCGACCAGCTCCGGCGACGCTTCTGCGATGCGCTGCATGTAGCGGCTATACCGAGCATGCAGCACGCGTCCGGCCAGCTTGGCGCCGACGCGCCAGCCGTCCTTGACCATCTCGGGACGCTTGCGCAGCATTTCGCGAGTGACCGTGAATTCCTCGTTCATGATGGGTGCCGGACCCTTCTCGCGCGCCAACTCGAGGCCGGCCTCCCATCCCGCAATCGCCATTTCGCGCGATACGTTCTGAGAGAACGCCACCGATTTCTTGGAACCGTATTTCATGCAAAGCATGGTGATGGCCGATCCCAAACCGAGGAAGCCCATCCCATGCCGGCGCTTGCGGAGGATTTCATCGCGCTGCTGCGGCAGCGGCAAGCCATTGACCTCGACCACGTTGTCGAGCATACGCGTGAAGATCTTCACGACCTTGCGATACGTTTCCCAATCGAAGCGAGCGTCCTCGGTGAAAGGATCGATCACGAACTTGGTGAGATTCACCGAGCCCAACAGGCAGGAGCCATAGGGCGGCAATGGTTGCTCCCCGCAGTTCCCCGTCACCAGGCCGTTAAATATCAAATTGTTTTTATCGGGTTGCGTCGTGTCGAATACGGCCTCGCGACCAACATAGTCGATGGTAGCTACGGGGCTGAGAAACTCCTCGCGGCGTGCGCTCCCCCGCGCCAGCTTCCACTCGCGGTATTTGTCATTTTTTTCGTCCGTCAGAAATCCGATTTGTTCCATGAAGTAGTCGCGCGACTCGGAGCCGATAATCAATTCGTAGTCTGCCTGACAACTATACAGCCGGGTCCCGCCCTTGCCGTCCGGCAGCAGCCGCTCACCGGCGGCACGGCGCTTCAGAATTCGGCAGAAGATACCGAAGTTGGCGAGCAGTATCTGAACGTCCTTCAGCAAGGACTGTTGGCTCGACGCAAGCCGGATCGTGCAATAAGCATTTTTGTCGTCGCGCTGAACGGTTCCATCCGCCTGGAACAACCCGCGCAGATAGCCTTTGACGCACTCCTCATTACCGCGCCACACGATCTCGGGCACGTGGGTCTTGCACTGTGAAGTGAATCCGTACATCTGCGCCAGCACACGAGTGAGAATCACCGAACGTATCATCACCAGATTGCGCTCGGGGACCGCGACCGCCGTCACCCGATAGTTTCTCGCACGCTCAGCATAGCCGGCGATCAATGAATTGATGGACGCAACGATGGTGCCGGCGAAGGCGCGGTCGGCTCCCCACAGATTGACCACCGCCGCTTCCTTGTTCTTGCCGCGGTTCGTGAAATGACCATCGCCCGTCAGCAAACCCAACAACTGCCCGAGTTCCGCGCTGCCGCAACCGCCGAATTGCCCCTTGCCGGACTGAATCAGCAATTCATCGCCCGGTTTGAGATCCTTGAGCTTGATCTTGCCGCGAGCCGTGTAGAAATCATGCCATCCGGTCGCCTTGATCTCGTAGCCATCTTGGGTCACGACGCGATAAACATCCGCGGACGATGACGTCATGAAAGCCGGAACAGCCGGCCGCACCGCCACGCCCTTGCCTTCGCCGAGCGCCCGGCCATCCACGGTCGCCTGAATGTCGACTCGAGCGTCGTACAGATCGCCGATCCGCACCATGCCGAACTGAGTCGCAAGACGGGTGTCAGCCGTCACGCACGGATTTGTGGCGCGGATATTTTCCGTCCACCAATTGTTGTTCATCTCGTTGACCCTATCGATCAAGATGAAGCCGGGCTCTGCGAAATCGTAAGTCGAGGACATGATGAGATCCCAGACGCGGCGCGCCGGCAGCGTCTTATAGATCTTGCAAGCGACCAGGCCCTCGTCGTTCGCCACGTACCCCTCGGTATGCGGCCATTCGCGCCATACGAATTTCGAGGTATCGCCCAGATCCGGCCGTTCCGCTTCGAATTCCTTGCAGCCCAAGGGATACGCCAGCTGCCAGTCGCCGTCGCTCTTGACGGCTTTCATGAATTCGTCGGTGATCAACAAGGACAAATTGAATTGCCGCAAACGGCCGTTCTCGCGCTTCGAACGGATGAACTCCAACACGTCGGGATGACCGATGTCGAAGGTACCCATCTGAGCGCCGCGGCGGCCGCCCGCCGAGGACACGGTGAAGCACATTTTGTCGTAGATATCCATGAACGACAGCGGGCCCGACGTGTACGCGCCGGCTCCCGACACGTACGCGCCGCGCGGCCGCAACGTCGAAAACTCATATCCGATGCCGCAACCCGCCTTGAGCGTGAGACCAGCCTCGTGAACCTTGTTCAAGATATCGTCCATCGAGTCGCGAATCGTGCCCGAGACCGTGCAGTTGATGGTTGACGTGGCAGGCTTGTGTTCCAGCGCACCGGCATTCGAGGTGACTCGTCCGGCGGGAATGGCGCCATGACGCAAAGCCCACAGAAAAGAGTCGTACCATTGTTCGCGGAGTTCTTCCGCCTCGACGTCGGCAAGCGCGCGCGCGACGCGTTTGTAGGTATCGTCCATCGACTTATCGATAGGCGATCCATCTTTTGCTGTGAGCCGGTATTTCTTGTCCCAGATGTCGAGCGACGCTTCCTGGAAGGTAATACTGGCGACATCCTTCGGCTGTATTTTGACCACCGTGTTCATGCGTTGAATATTCTCCCTTTAATTATCGCGCTCCCGTTAATTCTTGCGCGAAATCCGTACAGCGAAAGGCGGCGGTCCCGATCAAGATAAACGACGGCGAGGTCAAAGCTTACGGGGACTATCGCTACTTTGGGACACCACAACATATTGTGTCCGGAGCTGAAGCGTAAGACCGTCGGCTAGCATCGTCAAGGTTTTTTTTAGGTAATTTCCATCATAATAATTACATAAATATCAATATGTTATGAGATTCTCACGAGAAATTAGCTGATTTACCCGCGGGCATCTTAGGTCAAGAGGATTTTCACCCAATCGCAACATCTTGTGTTTCCACATCTTATACACATTATGTTCCATTGACTTTTCACGCGATCCTCGCCAGCCGTTCCCAGTCAACGGCCGGCACGCTGTTGAAATTGTCCGCTTCGTCCCAATTTTTGATGCCAAGCAGAGTTGTACTGCAAGCATTTTTACTTGGGTCGCCAACTTAATTTTCAATTCAGGAGTAACACAATGACCGTCGTACGTTATGAGCCTTGGGCGCTCGTCAGCCGGCTCCAAAAAGATATCGATCGTTTGTTCAGCGCACCGCAAACCACCGCCGCCGACTCGGGCGCCTGGCTGCCCCCAGTCGACATCCACGAGGAAGCGAATCAGTTCGTATTGAACGTCGACTTGCCGGGTGTGGATCCCAAAGCCGTGGAGATCACGTCCGACCAAGGCGTGCTCACGATTCGCGGACAGCGCCAAGAGACTCGTCGCGAAGCCGGCGAGACGCGTCGCGTCGAACGCATCAGTGGGGAATTCCAGCGCCGGTTCAGCCTGCCGGATTCCGCGGACACCCAAAACATCAAGGCAAAAGCCGTCAATGGTGTGCTGGAAGTCGCAATTCCCAAGCTTGCGCAAGTGCAGCCGCATCGAATTACGGTCGAAGCTGCCTAAGAGGATCGGCCGCACGCGTTCTTACGTGTAAGATCGCGAATCGAAAGTTGCGGATGCCGTGTAGCGGTTCGCGCGGGGTCGGCGATGGACTCGTCCGACCCCATTTAGGGGTTTACCAAGTCTTGGGGGTTTAGCAAGTCGGCTACCCGCGCCGGTGCCGATTGCGCCGCGTCCACGCAAAGGTTCGCGGCTCGTCAGCAGAATCATTTTAAAGGACCGTGCATGAATCTCCGTCTCACACTTGCGGCCGCCTCGCTCGCTGCGGCCGTCATCGCCGCGCCCGCTGCATATGCCGCGCTGCCGGCTGCCGGTGCAGACTCGCCGATGCCGTCGCTGGCGCCCATGGTCAAGCGGGCTTCGCCATCGGTGGTGAACATCGCCACCCGCGGGACCATCAAGGAGAAGCCCGGCCAGCGCAATCCCCTGTTGGACGATCCGTTCTTTCGCCGCTTCTTCGATGCTCCGCAGGACTCGAAACCGCGCGAGCGGCAGTTTCAAAGCGCCGGCTCCGGCGTGATCGTGGACGCCAAGAACGGCTACATCATCACCAACCATCACGTAGTCGAGAATGCCAGCGAAATCACCATAACTCTGCTCGACAACCGCAGCTTCGCGGCGAAAGTCATCGGTAGCGATGAGGGCGCCGATATCGCGGTACTGCAGGCGCAGCAACCGAACCTGGTCGCCATGGCGCTTGGCGACTCGGCGCATCTCGAGGTTGGCGACTTCGTCGTCGCGATCGGCAACCCCTTCGGTCTGCAGCATACGGTGACAGCGGGCATCGTCAGCGCACTCGGCCGTTCCGGCATCAATCCCGAAGGCTACGAAGACTTCATCCAGACGGACGCTTCGATCAACCCGGGGAACTCGGGCGGCGCACTCGTGAACCTCAAGGGAGAACTCGTCGGCATCAACTCGGCGATCCTGTCGGGCAGCGGCGGCAACATCGGCATCGGTTTCGCCATTCCCGTCAACATGGTCAAGGGCGTGATGGACCAGCTCATCAAATATGGTCAGGTAAAGCGCGGCCAACTCGGCGTCAATATCTACAATGTGACGCCCGAGATCGCCAAGGAATATGGCTTGACCGACTCGAGCGGCGCTCTGGTCGCAGGAGTCGCTCAAGGCTCGTCGGCCGAACACGCCGGCGTCAAGACCGGCGATATCATCACCTCGATCAATGGCCTCGTCGTGAAAAGTGCCGGAGAGTTGCGCAACGCCATAGGCATGCTGCGGGTGGGAGATAAGGCGGAAATCGGCCTGCTGCGCGACGGCAAGCCGCACAAGTTCACCGCTCTGATCGGCGAACGCAATGAAGCGGAGACCGCCAACGCGGCGGATATCAACCCGGGCCTCGAGGGCGCGGAGCTCGTCGACGCGCCGGATGCCGCCGGCGTCTTGGTGCGCGCTGTGCAGGATGGCAGTCCCGCCTCGCAAACCGGCATCAAGCCGAACGACTTGATCGTCGGCGTCGGCCGTACCCCGGTTTCGAACACCAAGACGTTCCGCGCGGCCGCGAAGGGTGCCAATGTTTTACTGCTCAATGTCCGGCGCGGGTCAGCCGTGGTCCTCATTCCCATTCGATGACGCAATGAAACTATTGACCATATGCGTTCTCGGCGGCACCGGATTCTTGGGAACGCGCTTGGTCGCCCGCCTGATCAAGGACGGCCATCGCGTCACCGTGCTCTCGCGCGACCGCGAGCAGCATAAGCACTTGCTGGTGCTGCCCGGGCTTACGCTGGAAAATTGCGACGTCTACGACGAAGCGCAGTTGAGCGAGCGCCTTCGCGGCAAGGATGTCGTGGTAAACCTCGTCGGCATCCTCAACGAACGCGGCTTTGGCGGAAGCGGCTTTCGCCGCGCCCACACCGAACTCACGCGCGTCGTGCTTCAGGCCGCCCGATCCGCGGGCGTGACTCGGCTGCTGCAGGTATCCGCCCTCAAGGCCTCGCCGGATGCGCCGAGTTACTACTTGCGGTCCAAAGGCGAAGCCGAAAAGCTGATCCGCGGGAGCGGCGCAAGTTTGGATTGGACCATACTTCAACCTTCGGTCATGTTTGGCCCCGGCGACTCGTTCCTGAATCGCTTCGCGATGCTCCTCGCATCGATTCCGTTCGTCTTTCCTCTCGCAAGACCCAACGCGCGCTTCCAACCGGTTCTAGTCGATGACGTAGTCGACGCACTCCTGCGATGCTTGCGCGGCGGCTCGTCCAGCCGGCAAACCTATGAACTTGGCGGGCCGCAGACGTACACGCTGCGCGCAATCCTCAACTTGGTCGCGAAGCTCACGGGCAGTCGCCGCTGGGTCGTCGGAATGCCCGACTTCGCCGCTCGTTTGCAAGGTCTCGTCATGAACTTCGTGCCGGGCCGCCCGTTCTCCAGCGACAACTACCGTTCCCTGAAAGTCGATAGCGTGTGCTCGGACGACGGCTTCGCTAGGCTCGGCATCAAGCCGCAGTCGATGGTCGCATCGGCGCGGCAGTACTTGGGCGCTTTGGAAGACAACGCAAGACTCAGTCACAACCGCGCGGCCGCCGGCCGCACCGGACGCTCCCACACGTCGCGGTTTTAGCGGACGCCGTGTAGCGGCCGTCCGAGCCAACTGAAGCGCGGCTTGCCGCATACGGCGGCGTCGCGTGCCGCTTGATTCAAGGCCGCAAGCTCGTGCACCCGCCGGTAAAAGGCCTGCAAATTTCCGCCCGCCGCGGCGAGTTCGCGTTCGAATCCCGGCACGCAATCGTAATAGGTTGCGATCGACGCCAGATGAGCATTGTTGATATCCCCCTCGAACCAGGACTCGAACGGCGCACGCCCGTGCCATTGCGCTTTGAGGCGTGCATAGGAGTCGCGCAGCGCCCCGAACGCCGCCTTCTTTCGCTGCCGCATGAGGGCAGGATCGACTCCTGATGCGTAGATATCGCGCAGTTCGCCGCTGGTACCGCGGAGCAGCTCGATGACCTCGAGGTAATGTTGCTGCTGCACGATGTGCTCGGCCAAATCGGCGTCCCGGCCTTGCGCCAACAGCCACCGCCGCACGCCCTCCTCCTCGACCGTCGTTGCCAACGCTTCGTTGAAGGATGCGTCGTTCGCGACGTAAATCAATTGATGCGTGAGTTCATGGAAAACGATGGCCGCTAGTTCGATGTCGTTCCATCCCAGCATGGTGTTGAGGATCGGATCATTGAAATAACCGAGGGTGGAATAGGCAGCGACACCCCCGACCGTCACATCCAATCCCCGCGCCCTCGCTTTGGCTGCAAATGACCATGCCTTGCGCTCGACGAAATATCCCCGGTATGCGACGCATCCGACAATCGGATAGCACCACTCCTTGGCGTCGACCGAGAATTCCGGCGCCGCGACCACGTTCCACACGGCGTAGCGGCGGCCAACGTCGGCGTAGCTGCGGTAACTGCCGTTATCGGGAAGGCCCAACGAGTGGCTCGCGAAGTCCCGTATGGACGTGACCTCCTCGAGCTGAGTACGCAGCGCCGGCGCCGTCGAGGACCGTTCGATCACGCGCGCGATCGGTTCGCGTTTGGACATTAGCGCCAGTTGACCCTGGGCGCTCTCCAATACATAACAGCCGCCGGTCAAGCACGAAACCAGCCCCAGAATCACCGCGGCGCGGATACTCGAGGCGTAGCTGCTACTATTCACGCATGCAAGTCTATCTTGTTGGCGGAGCCGTTCGGGACGCCTTGCTCGGGCTGCCGGTGAAGGAGCGCGATTGGGTCGTGGTCGGCGGCACGCGCGACGAACTGCTGCGCTCGAATTACCGCGAGGTCGGACGGGACTTCCCGGTATTCCTCCATCCGCAAAGCCGCGAGGAATATGCGCTCGCGCGGCTGGAGCGCAAGGTCGCTCCCGGCTACCGCGGCTTCGCCGTAGAATTTGGTCCCGAGGTTACCCTCGAAGAGGACCTCGCCCGCCGCGACTTGACCGTCAATGCCATCGCCCAGGCAGCCGATGGGGCCCTGATCGATCCCTACGGCGGACAGCGCGACATCGAATCGCGGACCTTGCGGCACGTGTCCGACGCCTTTAGCGAGGATCCGGTGCGCGTGCTGCGCGTTGCGCGCTTCGCCGCTCGCTTTGCCGGACTCGGCTTCCGCGTCGCGCCCGAAACGATGACGTTGATGCGCAGCATGGTCGAACGGCACGAAGTGGACACGCTGGTGGCCGAGCGCGTCTGGCAGGAAACCGAGCGGGCGCTGGGTGAACCGGCAGCCGGCGCTTTCTTCCGCACGTTGCGCGAGTGCGGGGCGCTCAAAGCGATTTACCCTGAGATCGATGCGCTGTTCGGCGTGCCGCAACCTGCCGAGTGGCATCCCGAAATCGACACAGGAATCCATACGCTCATGGTGTTGGATCAAGCCGCGGCCCTGTCCGACGATCCGAAAGTTCGATTCGCGGCGCTGGTCCATGATCTCGGCAAGGCAACGACGCCGCGAGCCGAATGGCCCAGCCATCGTGGTCACGAAGCGCGCAGCGTCGCGCTCATCGAAGCGCTCGCTGCGCGTCTGCGGCTGCCCGGCGACTACCGCGAGCTCGCCTTGATCGTCGCGCGCTATCACGGCATCGTGCATCGGGCCTTCGAACTGCGGGTCAATACCTTGCTGGAGTTCATGGAACGGGCGGACGCCTTTCGCCGTTCGGAACGGTTTGCCCAGGCGCTGCTCGCCTGCGAAGCGGATGCGCGGGGACGCACCGGATTGGAAGCGAATCCCTACCCGCAGCGAGACTACGTGCTGGCGGCGCGGGACGCCGCCGCGGCGATCAAACCGTCGGCCGACGATGTCGCGGCGCATAGCGGCGCCAAGATCGCGCAAGCAATTCATGAGGGCAGAATTCGCGCCATCACTGCGCTTCGCGAGAAACTCGGCCGGCATTAGGGCATTAGAGTGAATGCCGCAGATCCTGCAGCACGAACCCGGATAATTCGCGCTCGATGCCGCGCGTCCATGCCATGGCCTTGAAGCGTTCGCCCATTTCACCGGGAAGCATCAACCGTCGCGCTTGATTGGCAAGCCGGGCAAATTGATTTTCGTTCTCGCCGGCAAGGGCCCGCATTTCCCCATCGATGCCCAGTCCTGCCAGGAAATATGCCTGCGTCGTGAAGCCCGCGAGTTGGCAGCGGGCGGCGCTGCAGGCTTGCGCCAGCGCCGTGAAATCAACCCATGCCGAGATGTCCTGCAAACCGGGGCGGAGGAATGGGTCTTCGGACGCGCGCTGCCGAAAGTGGCAGATCAAGGTGCCCTCATGGCGCTCCGGCAAGTAGTACTGCGGGCGCGGCAATCCATAGTCGAACCACAGGGCGGCGCCCCGGCTCAAGCCTTGAACGATGCTTTGCGCCCATGGAGCCAGCCGCGGGCAATACTCCGATATGTAACCGCCATCCCATCCTCCTGCGGCCGCGCCCAGGAGGCGGCAGGTTGCCGTCATTGCCGCGCTGGGCGGCCGCGCCGACCAGTGGAACAAACCCTCCGAGACGGCGACGCCCAGCTCCTCGCAGGCGGTTTCGTGCCATCGAAATCGCGCGACGGGTAGCGCGTCCAGCACCTCATTCGCCAGAATTACGCCATCGAACCCATCATTGGGCGGCGTATCGAGCCACGTCATGCACGGGAGCAAATGCGGAATGCACTCGCGCACCAGGTTGTACTGACGTTCGCGCAGATCGGCGCTCACCTCGAGAACGAAATAATGGGCCGGCAGAACCCTGAGCGATTCGAGACGGGTCAACAGGTCCACGGCCAGCCGGCCGGTGCCGGCGCCCACCTCCAAGATCGATCCGTTCGCGACCTCGCCCAGAACCTCCGCGCATTGCTTCGCAATGCAGGCACCGAACAGGCTCGAAGTCTCCGGGGCGGTGGTGAAGTCGCCGCCTCTGCCGAGCTTGCGGGCGCCCGCGCTGTAATAGCCCAGGCCAGGCGCATACAACGCGAGATCCATGTAGCGCTCGAAACTGATCCATCCGCCGGCCGCAGCAATCTCGCCGGCGATGAACGCGCGCGCACGTTCCGTGTGCCGGACTTCCTCGGGGCTCAAGTCGACTTCACTGTGCATGGGTACACCCTGCAGCGACAATCCGGTATCGTTGCCCCGCATGACATCGAGTAAGGACCCCGCTCCCCTGCAGAACCGCGCGGTTTTGATTACCGGTGGCGCGCGGCGAATCGGCGCGGAAATCGTGCGCACGCTGCACGGGGCGGGAGCCCAGGTGCTGGTTCACTATCGGCGCTCCGCTGCCGCGGCCGAGGAGTTGGCGGCCGAACTCAATCGCATACGTCCCAGCTCCGTCGCCGTCCAGTGCGCCAATCTTCTCGACCCCGATGCACCGGACGAGCTGGTCGGGGCGGCGCTGCGTGAATTCGGTCGGCTGGATATTCTCATCAACAACGCCTCCACCTTCTACCCAACCGAGATCGGCGGGATCACACTCGCGCATTGGGAGGATCTCATGGGCGCCAACTTGAAAGCCCCGCTCTTCCTGTCGCAGGCCGCGGTGCCCAGCCTTCGAGCGCAGCGTGGGCTCATAATCAACATCGTCGACATTCATGCGCTGCGGCCGCTGAAAAGGCATCCGGTCTACAGCATAGCCAAGGCCGGGCTCGCCATGCTGACGCGATCGCTGGCGCGGGAATTGGGTCCGGCCATCCGCGTCAACGGCATCGCACCCGGCCCCGTGCTCTGGCCGGAGCGCGACATGGATGAAGACTTGAAGCGCGAAATCATCGCAAAGACTGCGCTCAAGCGCCATGGTACTCCCCAGGACATCGCGCGCGCGGCGCTGTTCCTCGCGAAGGACGCCCCCTACATCACGGGTCAAATCATCGCCGTGGACGGCGGACGCAGCATCTAGGAGCCTAGATTTGTAGGAGCCTGGGATTGAGCGGCGCTGCTCGCGCCGCTCCTCTCGCGCCATTCCTCGAGACGAGATCGGTCGCGTTCCAGTGCAACGCCGACATCGCGCGAGCCGCGGACGGCACCCGGTTTGCTCAACACGATGCTGACCCAGGCCACGCCGAAATCCTCGAGGATCAGCATGGCGATATGCTCCGCAAGAGTTTCCACCAAGTGAAATTGCGACGCCTCGACGAAGGCCAGCACCTGCTTTGCCACCCGCTTGTAATTCAAGGTGTCGTCGATCGCGTCGGTCAGCGCGGCCTTGCGAATGTCGGCGCTAAATTCGATGTCGATGAGCACTGTCTGCCTGACCTGCCGTTCCCAATCGAAGATCCCGATAATGGCCTCGGTCTTGAGCGCATGAATGAAAATTTTATCCATCGAAACTTCTAATCCCCTGTTCAGCCGCTATCTTCCAGCGGCCAGTTCGCCCTCGCGTTGAAGGCCAAGCATTGCCGATCGCCGTCCACCGCGGAATGCGCCGACAGCCGTAGGCAGCCGGCAAGTGCGATCATCGCACCGTTATCGGTGCAAAATTCCGTCCGCGGAAAGTACAGTTCCGCCCCGCTTTCGGACGCTACTAGGCCTAAGCGCTCGCGCAGTTTCCGATTGGCTCCCACACCCCCGGCCACCACCAGGCGCCGGTGGCCGGTGGCGCGCAGCCCCCGGCGAGATTTCTCCGCGAGCGTGTCGACCACTGCTTCCTGGAAACCGCGCGCGACATCGGCCCGTGTCTGGTCGTCCACAACGCGGCCCCGCAAGGCTACTAGGGCGGCGGTCTTCAGGCCACTGAAACTGAACTCCAACCCCGGCCGATCGAGCATGGGACGCGGAAAAACGAAGCGCCCGCTCCGGCCGGCCTCGGCCAGCCGAGCGAGTGCCGCCCCGCCCGGATAGGGCAGTCCCAGCATTTTGGCGGTCTTGTCGAAGGCCTCGCCGGCCGCATCGTCAAGCGTCTCGCCGAGGATTCGGTAGCGGCCTAGCGACGATACGTCGACCAGCTGGGTATGTCCCCCGGAGACCAGCAGCGCAAGAAACGGAAACGCCGGCGCATTGGGCTCGAGCAGCGGCGCCAAAAGGTGCCCTTCGAGATGATGGATGCCCAGGGCAGGCTTGTTCCACGCGTAGGCCAAGCTCCGCGCAAAGCCCGCACCCACCAATAGGGCGCCAATGAGCCCTGGCCCCGCTGTATAAGCCACCCCGTCGATGGACGCCTGATCCGACCCCGCGTCGGCCAGCGCCGCTCGGACGAGCGGTAACAGCCTCCGGACGTGGTCCCGGGACGCGAGTTCGGGCACCACCCCGCCGTAGGCCTGGTGCATGGCCACCTGGCTGAAAAGCCGGTGTGACAGCAACCCTCGCGTCCGGTCGTAGACCGCCACCGCAGTCTCATCGCACGAACTTTCAATGCCGATTACGCGCATAAAACCCTCTAAAACCCCCATTCCCGGGACTGCGTGGCAGCGCCGATGCGCAGCCTTTGCCTTTTGCAGGGCCGCACTTTAGAATGCGCGCCCCTGTCGCCGAAAGCCGGCGGCCCTTTTGCGTTAAGATTGAGGTTTGAATGCCCAGCGTTCGTGTTCGCGAGAACGAGTATTTTGACGCCGCCCTGCGTCGTTTCAAGCGTGCCTGTGAAAAAGCGGGCGTCCTCACCGAGCTTCGGCGCCGCGAATTCTACGAGAAACCGACGCAAGAGCGTAAGCGAAAGAAGGCCGCTGCCGTAAAACGCCATTTGAAGCGCCTGTCCCGCGAGAACATGCGCGGCACGGGAGGCGGTGCTCCGGCCAGTGCGCCGGCCGCTGCTCCGGCCCGTCCGTACTGATAGTCCCTCCATGTCGCTCAAGGAGCGAATTACCGAAGATATGAAGGCGGCGATGCGCTCCGGCGAGAAGGAGCGTCTCGGCGTCATCCGCATGTTGACCGCCGCGATCAAACAACGCGAGGTCGATGAGCGCATCACCCTCGATGACGCGCAGGTCTTGAGCGTTCTCGAGAAAATGATTAAACAGCGCAAGGAGTCGCTGGTGCAATTCCAGGCGGGTAATCGCCCCGATCTCGTCGACAAGGAATCCAGCGAAATTACCTTGCTGCAGGGCTACATGCCATCGCAGTTGAGCGATGCCGAGATCGACGCCTTGATCGCCGATGCGATCACATCCACGGGCGCCGCCAGCATCAAAGACATGGGCAAGGTCATGGGCATCATCAAAGCCAAGGCTCAGGGCCGGGCCGACATGGCCGCGGTGGGCGCGAAGATCAAAGCCAAGCTGGGCGGTTGACCGCAACCGGGCCATGGCCGGCCGAATTCCAGACTCGTTTCTCGACGAACTCGTCGCGCGTTCGGATATCGTCGAGATCATCGGCGCCCGCGTGCCGCTCAAGAAGGGCGGCCGCGAGTTCAAAGCGTGCTGCCCGTTCCACAACGAAAAATCCCCCTCGTTCTGGGTGAGCCCCGACAAGCAATTTTACCATTGCTTCGGCTGCGGCGCCCACGGCACCGTCATCGGTTTCCTCATGCAGTACGAGAAAATGGAATTCATCGATGCCGTGGCGGATCTCGCGCAGCGTGCCGGCCTCGAATTGCCGCGCGAGGCCCAGGCGCCGCGTGACCCCGGCAGCGCGGATCTGCACGATGTCATGTCGCAGGCCTCGCGATTCTTCGAACAAAACCTCGCTGACAATGCGCGCGCGCAAAAATACGCGGAGGCGCGCGGCATCGATGCGAAAACCAGCTCCGACTTTGCTTTGGGGTACGCGCCCGATGCATGGGATGCCCTGCTCAACCGCATGGGATCCCGCGAAGAAGAGCGGCGCCGGCTGTTTCAGGTGGGGCTCATCGTGGAGCGCGGCTCGGGCGGGGAGCGCAACGGCGGGTTCTATGATCGCTTCCGCGATCGCCTGATGTTTCCCATTCGAGACTCGCGCGGACGCGTCATCGGATTCGGCGGACGGGTCATCGATCGAGGCGAGCCGAAATACTTGAACTCCCCGGAAACGCCGCTGTTTCACAAAGGCCGTGAACTCTACGGTTTGTACGAGGCGCGGCAAGCGCGCGCTGATTTCAAGCGATTATTGATCGTCGAAGGCTACATGGACGTCGTGCGGCTGCACCAGGCCGGGATCAGCTATGCCGTCGCCACATTGGGCACCGCAACCACCCAGGAGCATCTGAACAAGATTTTCAGAATGACCAGCGAGGTGGTGTTCTGCTTCGACGGCGATCGCGCCGGGCGCCAGGCAGCCTGGCGCGCGATGGAGAATTCACTCGAGCTGGCTCGCGACGGACGCGAGTTCAAGTTCATGTTCCTGCCCGAAGGCCACGACCCTGACACGCTGATTGCCGCGGAGGGCGCGGCAACCTTCGAAAACCGCCTTAGAGCCGCCCTTCCGCTTTCCGAGTATTTGGTGCAGCAACTGCTGCTCGAGGTCGACCTCGAGCACGTCGACGGACGCGCGAAGCTCAAGGCCCTGGCGGCACCCCTGTTCGCGCGCATGCCGGAGGGGATATACCGTGAAATGCTGGCCGAGCGGCTCGCGGCGCGGGTCGGCATGCCCGCAACGACCCTGAAAAGGTCGTTTATTGCCGGCGACGCCGCGCGCGCATCGCCGCATCGGCTGCGCGGCACGGGCGCGGAACCACCGGCGGCGCGGGTCAGTCCAATGAGTTCAGGGCGCGCGAATCGCGGCCGCGCCTCAGCCGGCCGCGGCAATTTGCTGAGTCAGGCCATAGTGTTGGTATTGCACCATCCGGCCGCGGCGCGCTTGGTCAAGGATCCAGATGCGCTCTCGAGCGTCAACAAGCCGGGTGTCGCCGTACTGAAAGAGCTTTTGGATCAGGCCGTCGCCATGGACCAGCCGACGACGGCCATGCTGCTCGAACGGTGGCGAACTCGCGCCGAATATGGCCGCTTGAGCGAGTTGGCGATATCCGAGCCCATGGTCACGGATGCGGAGGGCGCCGCTCAAGAATTGCTAATGGCGGTCGAAAGACTGCTTGAGGAATACGGCCCTGGCCGCAGAATGGACGAATTACTTCGAAAAGCGGAGGAATTGGGCTTGAATTACGACGAAAAGACCGAATTAAGCATGCTTCTCAAAGCAAAAGGGCGCCCCCGGGCACCCACCTGACTCGACAAGCATTAGTGGTCACGGATTGGCCGCGATCGTATACTTGTCGGCTGAGCATCAAACCTCCAGATTTTCACGAGGCGTCCACCTTGATCAAAAAAGCGCCAGCAGGCACCGCGACTCAAATTGCGGATGAGCGTCAGTCGCAACTTAAATTGTTGATCGCGCGCGGCAAGGAGCAGGGCTACCTCACTTACGCTGAAGTCAACGACCATCTGCCCAGCGAGATCGTCGATCCCGAACAGATCGAAGACATCGTAAACATGATCAACGACATGGGTATTCCGGTGTACGAAAAGGCGCCGGATGCCGAATCGCTGTTGTTGACGGATGCCACCGCTGCTCCCGACGAAGAAGCGGTCGAGGAAGCCACGGCGGCTCTTGCCAATCTCGATGCCGAGTTCGGCCGCACCACCGACCCGGTACGCATGTACATGCGTGAAATGGGCACGGTGGAATTGTTGACCCGCGAGGGCGAGATTCGAATTGCGAAGCGCATCGAAGAGGGTTTGGAGGCGGTCAAAATTGCGCTCGGCAGCTACCCGGGCACCTACGATCTTTTGCTGCGGCACTATGAGACGGTGAAGGCAGGCCAGATGCGTCTTGTGGACGTCATCGTCGGCTTCGTCGACCCGAACGCGCCGGATGAAATCGCTCAGCCTCAGAATCCGAAAATGATGGCCCTGGAGCGTGAAGAGGCTGCCAACGACGAGGACGAGGCGGACGGCGACGAGGATGACGAGGTCATCGACACCGGCCCGGATCCCGAAGAGGCAGCGAAGCGGTTCAACTCGATAGCGAAGGCTCATCATCAGTTCTTGAGTTCGCTCGACAAGCTCGGGTCGAAGGATCCGAAAACGCAGAAGATTCGCAAGAAGATCTGCGGCGAGTTGATGGAGCTGAAGCTAAGCCCGAAAATGTTCGATCAACTGATCGACAACCTCCGCGAGCACGTGACCGAAGTTCGCCTGCTCGAGAAGGAGATCATGTTCCTGTGCATCAAACAAGCTGGAATGCCGCGCAAGGATTTCATTTCGACGTTCCCCAAGAACGAGACCAGCACGCGTTGGCTCGACAAGCACATCAAGGCGAAGAAGCGTTATTCTGCGCCGCTCGCGAAGTTCAAGGACGAGGTCGAGCGCCGCCAGAACAAGCTCAAGGATCTCGAGGGCCTGTTCCACGTACTCATCAGCGAAATCAAGGAAATCAATCGCGAGGTTTCCATCGGCGAGGCGAAGGCGCGTCGTGCCAAGAAGGAAATGGTCGAGGCCAACCTGCGCCTGGTGATTTCCATCGCCAAGAAATATACGAATCGCGGCCTGCAGTTCCTGGATCTGATCCAGGAAGGCAACATCGGATTGATGAAGGCGGTCGATAAATTCGAATATCGCCGCGGCTACAAATTCTCGACCTACGCGACATGGTGGATTCGCCAAGCCATCACGCGGTCGATCGCAGATCAGGCGCGCACCATCCGAATTCCCGTGCACATGATCGAGACGATCAACAAGCTGAATCGCATCTCCCGCCAGATGCTGCAGGAAATGGGCCGCGAACCGACGCCGGAAGAACTGGCCGTGCGCATGGAGATGCCGGAGGACAAGGTGCGCAAGGTTCTCAAGATCGCGAAGGAGCCGATCTCGATGGAAACCCCTATCGGGGACGACGAGGATTCGCACTTGGGCGATTTCATCGAGGACACGTCGGTGTCCTCGCCGATCGATTCGGCAACCACGGAATCGCTGCGAGAGACCACGCATTCCGTGCTGGCCCAGTTGACGCCGCGCGAGGCCAAGGTGCTGCGCATGCGTTTTGGGATCGATATGAATACCGATCACACGCTCGAAGAAGTCGGCAAGCAGTTCGACGTGACGCGGGAGCGCATCCGTCAGATAGAGGCTAAGGCCTTGCGCAAATTGCGCCATCCCAGCCGCAGCGAGCAGCTGCGCAGCTTCTTGATGGATGATTAGTTGACTAGTCTAGGCGCTGATTCTCATGCGCTTCGCGCAACTTTCAACGGGTGAGACGCATGCGTCGAACGGGTGGCCAAGGGCCCAACGCATGCGTTGGGCGGGTGACCATGGAAGGTCACCCCGGGCTTGCTCGTAGCAGGATAGCGTAGCGCAATGGCCACCCCCGGCTTGCGCGGAGCAGGGACCGCGCAGCGCAATGCGCCGCGGCCCCGTAGATCCTGCGCGAAGCGCATTAATTAATCACTTCCAGGGTCAAATGCCGTTCGCTACTGAGTGAATTCGCAACCAGGCAGGTGAGTTCGGCCTTTTCCAGCAGCTTTTTCGCTCGTTCCACGTCCGCCCCCGCGGGTATTTGCAGTTTCGCGTGCGTATCGAAGCGCGTGAAGCGCATTTTGCCTTCCACGCGATCGAGCGTGCCTTCGGTGCGTGATTCCAGGCTGACCCACGCATACTTCGACGCGGTTGCGATCGCACGAAATCCCAGCACGAAACAGTCAGCGACCGCGGCCGTCAGCAGCCCCTCGGGCGACCATTGGTTGCCAGGACCGTCGAATTCCTTGGGCGGTGCCGATTCGATGATGCGGGTTCCTTCCGAGGACAACGGTACGTCGCCGTCCGGACGGGCCGCGGCGTTCACAATGTAGCGATGAGGGAAAGGATGCATAGGGAACTCCGCGAATCATGTTTCAGTAAATTGCAGGGACCAGCCGTTTGGTGCGGCTCATATAATCGCGGTACGTGTCGCCCAAAGCCTGCGCCAAGGCAGCCTCCTCGACCCGTATGCGCCACAGAAAGACCAATGCGATCGGAACCACCATGACGGCGAGCGCCGCCCAATTGCGCAAGGCCAGTCCCAGACCGGCGAACGCCATTAGAGCACCTGTGTACGATGGGTGTCGGATATATCGATACGGGCCCGTGTCGATGACTCGGTGGTCCGTCGCGATGGCCACATTCACCGTGAAGTAGCGCCCGAGATACATGATGGAATACCAGCGCAGCGCCAGTCCGCCTACAAACAGGGCTACTCCCGCCGCGACGGCCGCGGGCGCAGGGCCAAACCCGAATTCGGGCTTGCGGGCCCCCAACGCGTAGGCGAGGTTGACGCTGACGACGACGACGCCCCACAGCAGCCACAGCGACCCGCGGTCAGCGGACCGGGCTTGGCCTTTTTTTGCGCGTTTGAACAGCGTAAGGCCCAATTCAGAGAGCGCGAATACCGACCCCAACAGTGAAACAATCGGCATCCTCACGGATCCGGCCATGACCCGCAGCCGAACAGCTTGAGTTCGGGGCCATCGGCCGTGAGTTTCACGGTGCGTTCGAACACGAGACCGATTTTCTCGAGCACCGCAACCGAGGCATGGTTGTCGTGGGAGGTAATCGCGACGACACGGTCCAATCGCAACGACAGCTTGGCGTGAGCCAAAACGGCGGCGGCGGCTTCCGTGGCATATCCCTTGGATCGGTGCTGCGGTAGAAAGGCATAGCCAATGTCGGCGTCCGCGAGCGTCTCGCGCTTCACGAGTCCGCAAATTCCTGCGGCTACGCCGCTGTCGCGCAAACTCGTCAGGTACAGCCCAAAGCCCAAACGCCGGTAACTGTCCCTAGGGCCTTTCTCGATATAATCGCGAGCGTCGGCCAGTGTCCGCACGCCCTTGTCGCCGATGAAGCGCAGGAACGAAGCTTCGTTCAGGAGCTGCAAGATGAACGGCGCGTCGTTCAGTTCCAGTTCACGCAGCACCAGCCGTTCCGACTCGATGATACTCATGGTTTCACGCTCAGCCTAATGGTTTGGGCAGGCCGGTGCCAGTACGGCTGACAAAACCCTTGACCGCCGTGCGCGTGATGTGTGTACTTCCCGTCCCGGCGGCTACGCAAACGCAGAGCAGAGCTTACCAACCATCGTGGCGTCATGGATCAAGACATTGAAACTGGCTATCGCGGGCGCTTGTCTGACAGTGACGGCTGCGCGCCCAGCGCTGGCGGACGGCGTCAGTGCATACCTGCCGCTGAATCTCGAACCGGAGACCGAACGGCAAATCGAACGCGTGCTCATTCTTGCGGACGAGCCGGTGCTCAAACGGCCCTTCGCCGTGGCCCTGGTCGAACTTGCGCTTCCCAAGGCCTGTGAGCGCGACAAGGCGCTTTGTACGAGAGTCAAAAAATATCTGGAGCGCTACTCGCGCGATTACGCGGTGACGCATGCGAGCGCGACGGGGTCGATCACCCATGGCGCCGACGGCGTGGTGCCCAATGAACATGGCCTCCCGATTCAAAGCGATTGGGAGGTATCCGCGCAAGGTTTCGTTCAGCCCAGCGACTACTTCCTCGCCAGCGCCGGGGTAATTGCCTACGACGGCCGCACCGTGCCCACAGGCTCCATGCTGAGTTTCGGTTTCAATTGGGCGCAACTCGACGTCGGCTACCGCGATCATTGGTTCTCTCCCGCCGTCGACAGCCCCATGCTGATAGGCACGGAGGCGCCCACCATGCCCTCCGTCACCCTGTCGAATTACGAGCCGCTCACGCGGTTCGGATTTCAATATGAATTTTTTCTCGCTCAAATGTCGCGCTCCGATCACATTCTAGGCGGTGGCCAGGGGACGACGGTACAAAGCAGCGGCAATCCGAAGCTCTTCGGCGCGCAATTTTCCATCGAACCCTTCAGCGGCTGGTCGTTCGGCGTCAACCGTCAGCTGCAATACGGCGGCGGGGGACTGCCGGACTCCGCGAGTACCTTGCTGCGGAATTTCTTCAAACCGGGCGGGCTATCGCAGACCCAAGGCAACCAAGAAGCCTCGTACGACACCCGCTTCATTTATCCGGGCAAGACGCCGTTTGCCGTGTACGCCCAGTACGCCGGCGAGAACAACTTGAATGGCGGCAGCTATTTGCTCGGCGAGGCCGCGCTGACCGTGGGCATTGATTTCCCCAAGCTCTGGCACTACTTCGACCTGACCTATGAAACCTCCGAATGGCAAAACGCGTGGTACGTCAACAATCCCTTCCTGGATGGCATGACCAATCACGGACTCGTCCTGGGGTCTTGGGGAGGCGACCAGCGGCTATTCGGCGACGGCGTGGGTGCGCGCAGCCAAATGCTGCGCATCGGTTGGGAGCCGCCGTTCGGCGGTTATCTGGAAGAACGCGTGCATACTCTGGTCAATCAAACGTACGGTCAATATCCCTACCGGCACTACCTTGATGTAACGGTCCGCTATTCACGCCCCTGGAACGACCTCACCGTGGGCGGCGAAGTACTTGCGGGTCGCGATGTCTTCGGAAAATCGTTTTCGCGAATTTCAGGTTTCGTCCGCTACGGCGGCGATCGGCACACCCGCGACTACGATACCAGCGATGACGAATCGGCTGCCGATACCGAGGACACGGACGGTACCGAGTTGTTCGTCGATGCCGGTGCGAATGCCAACCGGGTGCGCACCGACCTGCAAAAGGGAATACCCATCACGACTTCCAAAGTGATGTTTGGACCGCATTTTGCGATTGGCGCGCGCCGCGCCGTCTCCGACAAGAACGACTGGGGAGTCCGGCTCGAATTGGATGAAGTCGACGGTCATTCGTTGATCGGTGCACGGCCGATCGACTACCGGCACCGTTTCGGCGACACCTTCTCGCTGAGCTTGTTTGCCGGAGTCGACCGCTACAATCTCGCCACGCCGGCATACTCGCTCTACGGTGGGATCGGCACTCAATGGCGGAATATTCTCCCCAAATGGGATGTTGGCCTCGACTTTCGCTACGCACAGAATATAGCGCGCAACCACGTCCTGCCGACCGACCCTCCAGGCGTCAGACCCGACAGTTTCTACAAGATCGAGAGCTTAATCGCGTACCTTACGCGACGGTTCTGAACCGTACGCGTTCGCGATTTGCGTGCCCTATGCGGTTCACCGACGTGCGGTCGCGCTGTAGGAATAGTCGCAGCGAGGTTGAGGGTTTTGTCGTCATTACGCCCGCCGCCACTTGTGGAACGATAACCCCATGGAACATCGATGGGGCGAAAGAGTTGGCGTCGACATACCTGTTCGCATAAGCGGGCATCCCTTTTCCGTGCGGACCGGCAGGCTTGCGAACTTGAGCGTCAGCGGCGCATTCATCAAAGCCGATCTGGACCTGCGGCTGCTGTCGCGAATTCAAGTCGCGATCGAATTGCCGCAGCGCTCGAAGCATGAGGCGCCCACCGTCGCAGCCTACGTCGCACGTAAATTCAAGGACGGCATCGGCATCGAATGGTGCGAATTTGCGCCGCCCGCGATCAACCAGTTGCTGCAGTCATTTGCGGCCAGACGCTACATCCGCTCGCGCAAGCCGGAACCGCCCGCGGCAGTGGCGATTTCGCGCCTGTCGGCGCCACTGCTCAAGCACGGCGGCTGATTTTTAGAACTGCTGCCACTCCTCGTCCGATGCGCTCTCGCCGGCGGCCGGCGCTGCACTCGGCGCGGCTCGTGCCGCCGATTTTTTCTTCGCCAGCCGGACCACATTCTTGGCGCGGTCCGGTCGGCGCCGCTCGGCCGGCGGTGCCATCGCCTGCGGCGAGACGGTTTCCTCGTCCGCGAGTTCGAATATAGCCACCGCCTGGAACAGCCTCTCGGATTGTTCCTGCAGACTCTTTGCGGCGGCGGCGGCTTGCTCAACCAACGCCGCATTCTGCTGAGTCGCTTCGTCCATTTTCGTGATCGACGTGTTCACCGACTCGATGCCGGCGCTTTGGTCGGCACTCGCCGTGGTTATTTCACCCATGATGTCGTTGACGCGTTTGACGGCATCCACGATTTCTTTCATCGTCTGACCCGCGGTATCCACCAGCGCCGTACCGGCGCCGACTTTCTCGACGGATTCGCCGATCAGCAGTTTGATCTCTTTTGCGGCCGCCACCGTGCGCTGCGCCAGGTTGCGCACTTCGCTCGCCACGACTGCAAAACCGCGCCCCTGTTCGCCGGCGCGGGCAGCCTCGACGGCGGCGTTCAAAGCGAGAATGTTGGTCTGAAACGCGATGCCATCGATCACGCTGATGATGTCGACGATTTTCTTGGAGCTGCTCTCGATGGAACTCATGGTTGCGACGACCTGTGCCACGACTTGGCCGCCTTTGATGGCCACATTGGAGGCCCCGATCGCCAACTCGTTGGCGCGGCTGGCATTCTGTGCATTTTGTTTTACCGCGGCGGTGATCTCTTCCATGGAGCTCGCCGTCTCCTCGAGACTCGCCGCCTGGTGTTCGGTACGTTGGCTGAGATCGTTGTTGCCGTCGCTGATTTCCCGCGCCGCAAGGTCGATCGACCCGGTCGAGCGCTTGATTTGCGCGATGATTTCATTGAGTTTAGCGACCGTGGTATTTGCATCGGTTTGCAAGCGTGCGAATTGACCGCGATGTTCCCCCCGCATGCTGGTGCGCAAGTCGCCCCGCGCCAGCGATTCGAGCACACCGCCCGCGCCGGTGATGCCGGTTTCACAGGCCGCCATCACTTGGTTCATGCCGCCTATCATCTCGCCGAACATATTGTGGAAGGCGCCGTCGTCGCCTCGTGCCGCAAAATCTCCGCTCGTCGCCGCGTCGACCAACCGCTTCAGCTCCATGTTGATTGCCAACAGGTTTTTCTTGGCCTCGGCGGCCGCACGCGTCAGGTCTCCCTTTTTTCCGGGCAACTGAGGCATATCGACGGCGAAGTTGCCGTGTCCGTAGTCCTGCAGCACGCTGACCAACAGCAGTGTGGCCTTCAGGTGACCTTCCACGAGCTCGTTGCTCATTTGCGCCAAATCACGGTAGGTACCCGGCAACGCCGAGGCATCTATCCGGTATTCGATGTTGCCGCCTTCGTGTTCACGCGACATTTCGGTTTGCGCCGCAATGACGGCATTGATGCGCCCGGCCATTGCGTTGAGAGCCGCCATCAAGCTCTGAGTGTCGTTGCGCGACAATTCCATTTCGGCCGACAAATCGCCCGCGGCAATTTTCTCGGCGAACTGGCGGGCCAGCGCCGGATCGCCGCCCAGCTGGCGCCAGAGGCTGCCGACGATGAAATGGGACAGTAGGACCAGCCCGATTGTCACCACCAATGCGCCGACAACCGTTGCCCAAACGATCTTGCGTATTCCGGCATCGCCGGCGTCGAGACCGGCCTTGAAATTTTCGTGAGCCTTGACCGTGGTGGCCTTCACCGCCGCATCGACGGTATCGTGTTCCGCCCGCATCTGTGCGATCGCGCTCGGCACGTCGCCGCTCTTCGGATCGACCATGACCTTGGCTGCATGCATGGCCGCTTCGAGATAGGCGTCGAAGCCCGACCGCAGAAGCCTGCCATCCTCGCGTTGTCCGGGCAGCGCCGACAGTGCATCGACATTCTGGCGAAATTCCTCCGCCGTGGTACGCACGTCGGCCAGTTTTGCGGTGTCGCCCTCCGCGACCGCAGACTGCATGCCTTCCACGATTTGTCTGAGCTCGCGTTCGAGCCTTTGCGCGATGTCCATGCTCGGGTAGCGGACGGTTCCCAAATCGGAAATTGTCCGTGCAGTCCGCGTGCTCAACAGGAATGTCAGAGCCAGGCTCAAACAGAACACCGCCACGGCGGTAATCGGGATGGACCAGATTTTCATCTTGAACGGCATTGCACTGAACATGGCGCTGCTCTACTGCGCCGAGAGTAAGGCTTTTACGGGAGCCGCGGCGGCGGGCTTCGCGATGAGCGAAATATTCTTACGCAATTGGCTACTCCCAGGGAGATGAGCACGGTCGACCATTCGAATCTGTACGGTTCTAAAGCAAAGTGTCGGCCGCATCGTTGCGTTCTTGAGCCGGAAGTGTGATGCGGGACACACCCCGTGACGCCGTTCCGGGGCGCCGAGCCCGCGCTTAGAGACACATGACGGAAAGCACGCCAACGCCGTACTTGACGATGCCGATTTCGAAATCGACACGGCCCCTCGGAGCACCGATGATGGCGGCCGCCGGCGGCGGGAGTGCGCTCAGCGCACAGAGCTCGCGAAGCTTCAGATGCGGCGACCCGTCGCGCAGCATCAGCCGCGTGCAGATGTTCATGACTTCATGCAGATTGGCGAGCATCACCGGCGTGAGTTCCTTGTCATTGATCGCGTCCTTGGCCGCGTTGGGCGGCAACATGGAAAGCGCGGCGCCGCTGTTGGCCGCGAACGCCAGGTCGCATCCGCACAGTGCGGCGGGATTGCCGTCATCCGACACATACACGGCGAAATAGCTGTTCGCCTTCGGCGCCACATCGAGCTTCGGACCCGGCTTGACCGACAGCCCGTCAAAGAGCATGCCGAGCAGGCCCTTCACCTGTGCCAGGTCCGGCAGCGGGTAGACGGGATTTGCGGTTGGGGCGCTCATTTTATGTAGGCTCCTAGCGTTTCTTTGAATGACTCGGGCGTGAACGGCTTGGAAATCAAAAAATGCGCGCCGGCGCTCGCGGCACGCTGCCGCATGTCGGGGGTGGCCTCGGTGGTGATGAATCCAAATCTAATCTTGATACCGTCTTTGGTGAGATTCTCCAGCAGTTCGATACCCGTCATATTGGGCATGTTCCAATCGGAGAGCACGAGATCCGGCGGGCTCGCCTTGATGGCCGCCAACGCCTTCATCCCATCATCGGTTTCCGAGAACTCGTGTCCTTCGAAACCGGCAAGCCGCAAGGTCTTCCTTACGATCATGCGCATAGCTGTTGAATCGTCGACGATCAGAATTTTCACTGCTCTACTCCAAATCGGTTGCCGAATGACCTATCCTAAGCCGGCCCCGGGCGACCGGGTGACATCCATTTCATCAGCCAGCGCCAGGACGCGGATGTAAATGTCGCCCAGCGGCATCACTTCCGCTGCGCCGCCCACCGCCACCGCTTCGCCCGGCATGCCCCATACGATGCTCGTCGCCTCATCCTGCGCAAGCGTCCGGCTCCCGGCGTCGCGCATTTCCTTGAGCCCCATCGCCCCGTCCTTACCCATTCCGGTCAGTATGACGCCGATGGCATTGCGGCCCGCTTGCTGCGCCACGGAACGAAACATCACGTCGACGGAAGGCTTATGCCGATTCACCGGCGGCCCTTCATCCAATCGGCAAACGTATCGAGCACCGTCGCGTACCAGCAGCAAATGCTTGTCGCCCGGTGCGATATAGGCGTGGCCACGCAGAACTTGCTGGCCATCCTCGGCCTCGCAGACGCTTAGTTGACAACAGGCATTCATGCGGCGGGCAAACGCCCCGCTGAACAGCTTCGGAATGTGCTGCGTAATCACGATGCCGGGTGTGTCGGGCGGCAGATGAATCAGCACGTCCTTGATCGCTTCGGTACCGCCGGTCGATGCGCCGATCGCGATGATGCGCTCGGTCGTGCGCAGTTGGCGTTGCGGGGCGCGCTTCGCGAGTACGGCATCCGCGCTTGCCGCACCAGCGGCCGATGGCGCCCGCACCCGGGCCGATGCAGCGGCCTTTACCTTGGCGATGAGCTCGTCCCTGTAATCTGCGAGCGTGGCGGCCAAATCGATTTTCGGCTTCGATAGGTAGTCGACGGCGCCGACCGACAAGGCATCCAGGGTCACTTCGGCGCCTCTTTCGGTCAACGACGAGACCATGATGACGGGCATGGGACGCAGGCGCATCAAATTTCGCAGAAAAGTGAGGCCATCCATCCTCGGCATTTCCACATCCAACGTGAGCACATCCGGATTCAGCGCCTTGATTTTCTCGCGTGCGTCATAAGCGTCGTGCGCAGTCCCGAGCACCTTGATCGCCGGATCGCTCGTCAGCATTTCCGTCAATAGGCGGCGAACCAGGGCCGAATCGTCGACGATGAGCACCTTGATGCGCTCCTTGGTTTGCGGACTCACCGTCGATGTCGCGAGGGTTTGCATGGCTTGCGGCATCCCTACTCGAACAGTTCCACATCATTGTCGGTCGGCTTGGCCAGGCTGCTGAGATAATTGGTTTCGCGCCGTGCGATCTCCACGACATCCAGGGCACGCAGTCTCTTCAACTTGACGACGCCGGTGGCGGGGAAATACACGACGCGGCGCGGATAGACGTCGCCGACATCCTCGGCTGCAATTTTGAAGCCTTCCAGTTTCAAGAAACTCCTCGCAAAAGCGATGTTCTTCCTGCCGACGTCGGTCATGGAAGACAGAATCTTCCCGCCGCCGAACAACTTGACTTCAAGCCGATCGCGGCATGCGCCGAGTTTCATCAACTCGTTGATCAAGCTTTCCATGGCATACGAGCCATATCGAGTGGCGAGCCCTCCCGGGCCGTCGATCCAAGAACTCTTGCCCGCCGAGTTATCCTCCGGCAGCATGAAGTGATTCATACCTCCGATGCGCACAGCCGGATCTCGAATGCACGCCGCAATGCACGATCCGAGCACCGTGGTTATTGCCTCATCGTTGCGCGTGACGAAATATTCACCCGGCAGTATTTTTGCCGACCAACGATCGCACCCTGGGTCCCAATAGCGCATTACGTGCTCGAAACCCCGGGCAGCGGCCGGTAGCTCGGTTTTGGTTTGACTGGGGAGGAGGTCCGCCACCATCAACTCCGGCGATAGATGGTTTTGCCGATCAGGGTGTAGTCTTCGGACACCTTGAACAGCGTCTCGGAGTGTCCCAACAGCAGCAAATCGTCCGGCCGCTGCAATTTTGCCATCCGTGAAAAGAGTCCTCGCTGAGTATCCTTGTCGAAATAGATGACGACATTGCGGCAGAAGATCGCGTCGAGCGGCCCGGACATGGGCAGATCATGCATGAGATTGATCTGTTTGAACGTGATGAGCTTGGCGAGTTCCGGTACCACACGGAAGGCGCGTTCCCTACCCTCTTGCGTTTCCGTGAAGAATCTACCGAGGCGCTTGGGATGGAGTCCTTTGACCCGCTCGGCGTTGTAGCAGCCGCGTTGGGCACGCGCCAAGATATCCGAATCCAAATCGGTCGCCAGAATCTTGATATCCCACTTCTGCCAGTCCGGAATCGCTTCCACGATGGTCATTGCTATGCTGTAGGGTTCCTCGCCCGACGAGCACGCCGCAGACCATATGCGGATGCGCTCGGACCGACGCGAAGCGGCGCGGCGCGGCGCCAGGAATTCGCCGCGCAGATAGTCGAAGTGATGGGATTCGCGGAAGAACGATGTGAGGTTGGTCGTCAAGGCGTTGCAAAACGCCACGAGTTCCGAGCCATCGCCGGACTCGAGCAGCTGCCGATATGCACCAAAGCTCGACAAGCCGAGCGCGCGTAAGCGCCTCGAGACCCGCCCGTAAACCAATTCGCGCTTCGATTCCGCGAGATTGATGCCGGTCATTTCCTTGACCAATTTGCGCAGCGCCTGAAAGTCCGAGTCAGTGAAGTGAAACTCGCGTACGCGAGCTTCACTGGCAGGCATGGCGGCGGATTGGCGATTCATTTCCGCGGTACCGCTTCGCCGCCCACGGTACTTACTGAGTCATCCATTGCGTTCCCTTGCTCTCGCCGTTGTCCGATCGTTCCGCTAGGCGGCGCCGGCCAGCGTGTTCGATTCGGCCGGCAACAAATCTCTGCCGACGAGCGCGTCCACGTCGAGCAGTATCAACATGCGATCCGATACGGTGGCGAGGCATTGAATGAAATCAGCATTCAATTTACCCCCCAGATTCGGCGTCTCCTTCAGGTCGTTCACGCTGATGTCGACCACGTCGGAAACGTTGTCCACGACCAATCCGAATTCGCTTCGGCCGGTGGACGTCATGATCGACAACACGATAATGACCGTGAGCGGAGTGAACTCCGCCCGCTCCAGACTGAAGCGGACCCGCAGATCGACTATCGGCACGATCGATCCACGCAGGTTCAGGACGCCGAGCACATGCGCCGGAGATTTCGGAATGCGCGTCACCGGGGTCCAGCCGCGGATTTCCTGGACACGTAGAATATCCACACCGTAGGTCTCTGCGCCCAGGCAAAAAGTCAACACCTGCCGCGAGGAAGCAGGGACACCATCGCCCTGTTTTTTTGGTGAATGATCTGTCATTTTTTCGACTCCGCTTGTCTGCCCACGCAGTCTTTCTCGAGCGCTCGCTCGGCTAGCCCCTCCTGGGCATGCATTGCCTTATCGGCACCCGAACCGTGATTCTTGAACGCCGTTTCCGGGACTCTCAAAATAGCTCTACGCTGCTGTGGGAGGCGTCCGACGGCTGCGAGCCGCCGATTTGCCCGGCCGCTTCCGGGCCGAGACGCTGCTGCTCGACTCGATTGACTTGCTCGACGTCGCGCAGCGATTGCAGCCATTCATCGTAGGAGCGTGCCGAACGATCGTGCAACAGCGTCTGCAGACGCACCAGTCCGGCGCGGACCAGTCCCAGCCGCTGAGCGAGGCGATCGTGATACTGCAATGCGACGACCGCGGAATGAATCGAGTCGCCAATTTGCTTGCAGGAGTTTCGCAGCACGGTCCGTTCAGGCTCGACGCAGCTGATTCCGTCGATCGTTTGCTTGGCCCTTGCCAGTTCATGGAAGGATTCACCGACGGACACGCAGTCGCGATTGGCTTCAACCAGCGAAGCACCCAGCTGCTCGGCGAGGATGTCCAAATGGCGCCCGAATTCCAGGATGACCTCCTTGAGCTCGGTGCTCTTGGCGTTTTCCCGGTCCGCGATCGGCGGCTCGTGGTCCGTCATGCAACCGCCATGCGAAGCGCGTCGCTCAAGCCCAAAGCGGTCAAAGCATGCTTGAGCGCTGCCGATTCGCCGCAGAATGCGACGGATACGCCGCAATTCACGGCCTCGCTTTGGAAGGCGAGGAGCAGCTGGACACCGGCGGTATCGACGGCCCCGACGCGGCTCACGTCCACGGCCACCGCCGACGTGCGGGCCAACAGTGCCATGAGTTGTCGATGTGCGTCCTCGACATCCTTAATCTCCAGGCTCGATTCCAAATACACTTTGGCATCCGAGCCCGTGGCCGCATCCGAGGGCGGAGCCGCGCCTGCGGCGTCGCGCGCGTCCACGCTCGCGTGCGCCATCACGGGACCCAAGCTCTCGGTGACGACGCTCATCGCCGCTGCGCGCGGCGATGCTTTGCGCTTTTTGGTCGATTTCACCTTGTTCATTTAAGCCGCCGCTTTGCCGTCGCCGAGGACGCTCGATTCGACGAGGCGCTCGATGTCCAGGATGATCAACAATTTGCCGTCGAGATCCGCCAGCCCGGTCACGAACATATGATCGACGGACCCCATGATGTCCGGAGGCGGCCGAATGCTTTCACTCGCAACGCTGTACACATCGGATACCGCGTCGACAACGATGCCGACGACGCGCTCGCCCCGGGTACCGGCCACGTGAACTACGATGATGACGGTGGCAGCATCGAAGGCCGCGTTCGCGAGAGCGAAGCGCGCGCGCAGGTCGACTACCGGAACGATGGAGCCCCGTAGATTGATGACCCCGAGGATATAATCCGGCGAGTAAGGTACGCGGGTGACGGTGTCCCATCCCTTTATCTCTTGCACGCTCAAAATGTCGGCCCCGTATTCCTCCCCGCCCAGGAAGAAACTCAAATACTGATGCACGGCGCCTGCCCCTTGCGTTGCGCCGGACATGCGCTCGGTAGTCATGCCGCTCGCCCAATATGCGCCGTTTGACGCTCGAGGAAAGTTCCTATCAGGCCGGGGACATCCAGGATCAACGCAACCGTGCCGTCGCCGTGAATCGTCGCGCCGGCAAGACCGGGCACCTGCTTGAAATTGGTCTCCAAGCTCTTTATCACCACCTGCTGCTGCGCGAGCAACTCATCGACGAGCATGGCGACGCGACGGCCGTCCGCCTCCAGCACGACCAGCAATCCGTCGGTAATGTCGCGGCTGTCCGGCTCGATGCCGAACAGATCATGGAGTCGGACTACCGGCAGGTAGTCGGCGCGGTGTTTGAAGAGTTCGGTGCGGCCCGCGACGCAGCTCAGATTTTCCCGCGTCGACTGGACCGTTTCGATGATGGACACGAGCGAAGCAATGTAGATCTCTTTCCCTACCCGCAGGACCTGACCATCGAGAATTGCCAGCGTCAGCGGCAGCCGGATACGAATGGTGCTGCCCTGACCTTGGACGCTGAATATTTGAACATGGCCGCCCAGATCATTGATGTTGCGCCTGACGACGTCCATCCCGACGCCGCGGCCCGATACGTCGCTGACGGCATCCGCCGTCGAAAAGCCGGCGACGAAAATCAAATTGTAGATTTGCTCGTCGGACAGCAGCGCATCCGAGTCCACGAGGCCGCGCTCGCGTGCCTTCGCCAATATGCGATCCTTCCTGAGGCCCGCGCCGTCATCTTTCACCTCGATGATGATGCTTCCGCCCTCGTGAAACGCGTTGAGTTCCAGCGTTCCGGTTTCGCTCTTCCCCGCCGTCAGGCGCTGCTCGGGCGATTCCAACCCGTGATCGAGGGCATTGCGCACGAGATGTACCAACGGGTCGCCGATTTTCTCCAGCACCGTCTTATCCAGTTCTGTATTTTCGCCGCTTAACTTGAGTTCAACTCGCTTGCCCAGTTTGCGCGATAAGTCATGCACCATGCGCGGAAAACGGTTGAACGAGAAACCAATGGGCAGCATGCGTATTTGCATGACGCTTTCCTGCAGCTCGCGCGTGTTGCGGGTCAGTTGGGCGATGCTGCGACGCAAAGACTCGACATCGGCCGGTTCATATTTTTCTGAAAATCTGCAGAGCATTGACTGGGTGATGACGAGTTCGCCGACGAGGTTGATCAACGCATCGATTTTTTCCGTCGCCACTCGGAGCGAACCGGATTCGCCGCCCGACTTGGCCGCATTGGGCGCGGCAACTTGCAAATCCGACGGACCCGCCGTGCGCTGCACGGCAGCCTGAGTCGGATCCGCGGGCGGCGGTGCCACGGGGGACAAGTTGTTGCTCGCGCAGATCGGCTCGTACACGATCTTCGAATTGGCGTCGACCCAATCGAACACCTCGGCAACGCGGGCGTGCTCGACGGCGGCGCGCAGCGACAGCGTCCAACTCAAGTGGCATTGTGTCGGATCGAGGTCGCTCAAGAGCGGCAGCGCGTCGACGTTCGCCGTGACTTCGAGCGGACCGAGGTTCGCAAGCTCGTCGAGGATCCGCATCGGATCATTGCACGTCTTGAAGAGGCTCACGTCCGGGGCAAACACGATGCGCCACCCTTCCATAGGGCCCGTCGAAGACATGCTTGCCGCTGCATTGTCGCGCTTCGGCTGACCGACGCTCGTGGCCGCGGCATTCTGCGTCGAGGCGCGCAGCGTCGATGCGCCCGCCGGGGCTGCGTCCGACGGCGTCTGGGCGGCCGCGGGCGGCACTTTTTGCGCAAGCATTCGGGTGAGTTCGCCGCTGAGAGCTTTTGCCCCCGTCATGACGATCGGCCGCTTAGCCTGCGCCGACTGCGTCATGTCGCGAATGACGTCGACGGCTTGCAATAGCACCTGCAAGGCGTCCGGAGTGACGCCGCGCGCACCGTTGCGCATTTCGTCGAGCAAGGTCTCCACGGAATGCGTGAATTCCGAAATCTCCATGAAACCGAAGGTTCCCGCTCCGCCCTTGATGGAGTGCGCGGCCCGAAAAATGGTGTTGATCGTTTCGCGATCTGCGCCGTCCCCGAGCGTCAACAGGCGCGATTCCATGGTATCGAGCCCCTCGAAACTTTCCTCGAAGAAGACCTTGAGGATCTCTTCCATTTCCAGGTCGACCGACATGGACTTACAGGACCTTGGCGATCGTCGCGAGCAGCTTGTCGGGGTTGAAAGGTTTCACCAACCAGCCTGTCGCGCCGGCCTGTTTGCCCTGCATTTTCTTCTCCGGCCCCGCCTCGGTGGTGAGAACCAGCATCGGCGTAAATTTATAGGCGATCAATTGGCGCAATTCGCGCACCAGAGTGATCCCATCCATGCGCGGCATGTTGACGTCGGTCAACACGAGACTGACGGAGTGGCCGCGGGCGTATTCCAGGGCGTCGACTCCGTCGGCGGCCTCGATCACCTCGTAACCGGCATGCTTCAGCGTAAAGCTGACCATTTGCCGCATGGATGCCGAATCGTCGACTGCCAGAATGGTCGATGCCATAAATATTCCTGTATTTTTCGATCGCCGCACATCAAGGCGTTCGGCGGCCCAGCCCAGGCCCGACACAGCCATGATTTGGTAAGCAGGCGCGTCAATGCCCGAGTTTTTTGGCAGCCTGCACGTGCCTTAACAAGCGTATCGGCGACCGGCGATCAAGGTTTAGCGGATTTGGCCTAAAATTTCGCCACAATGACGACCCCGTCGCCGGGAGGCGACGCCACGTAACTGCATGCGCCCGCTGTTTGTTTGACGTAAGCGATGGCCTCGGCGTCGCCGGTCTTGACCGGCGGAGGCGCGCTGCCGTCGCGAAACGCCTTCTTGATCCATACACCGGCGTACTTTTTGGCATCGAGTTTCATGACCTTCTCGAGGAACTCTGCCTGTATGGCGCTGTTGTCCGCCGGCGCCAACTTGACCGCTCCGGCGAAGCTCTTGTCGCCGAAATAAACGTCGCGAACTTCTCCTGCCTGCAAGCTGACCGAGGTATGGCAGATGACGATAATGTCGCCGGCAGCGGCAGTCGATCCCCACGCGGCGAGCATCAAACCGACGACCCGGGCAAATGTGTGAGCGCGCATGCTGTGTCCTTCGAAGAGTTAGAAGCGAACCGCGTACTGCGCCAGCGCTTCGTTGTATTGCTCGGGCAGTCCAAGAAGTACATCCTGCTCTCGGAAGTCGGTCGTGTGGGTATGGGCAACTTCGAACTTGATGGAGGACTTGTCGTTCAAGTCGAAGCGGACGCCCAGCGCGCTGCGGTAGTACGAGGCGCCGAAGGTCTGTTCCGCGAAATACGGGTCGCCCTGGTCGAGCGAGGCGCGCTCATAGCGAATATACGGCAGGCCCCAATGGGCTCGGTACGCGAACTGCGCAAACCAGGCGTCGCTCCGGTGTGTGCCCGGCGAGCCGTTCAGGTTCTTGTCGTGAAAGGAGTACGCCTCGATGATGTGTTCCCAACTGTCGGTGTCGTACACCGCGTACGCACCCAGCATGCCAAGGCGGGTTATGTTGGGCGTTTGGTTGCTGCTGACCTTGTCGGTGAAGCCGTTGATGCCGACCATGAGCCCTTCCACGGGACCGTCGGAAAACTGGTAGGAAAGTCGCGTGCCCGCTATGACTGCGCCGTGGTCGGTTCCGCCGTTCTGCATGTCGACGGTTCCATCTTCTATTTTCTGGGCATTGCCGACGTAGACGTCGTAAAGGAACTTGCCTTCATCCAGGCGCTGTGCGCCGGTGACCCACACGCCGACCGAGTGGGACGGCATGACGCCCCCCTTATCTTCGAAATTGGCAAACTTGGGGCGGCGCAAGGCATCGGCGAGCCATACGCCGTGATGCAGGGCGGTGTTCACGTAGCCGTACGGCGTATGGAACCGGCCGACCCACACCGTCGCCTGGTCGTTGAACTGGTAGCCGAGCTGAAAGCGCTCGAGATCCGTGCCGACATGACCGTCGGGACCCGTTTCGAAGATGAGTTCCGCCAGCGAGACCACTCGGTCGCCCAGCCTGGGCGCGATGTAGAAGTCAAGGCTGCCGACATTGGCGCCTTTGAAGTATCCAAAGTAGGGATTGCGATTGCCGATGTTCACATCGGCGAAGCCGTGCATCGGCAGCCCCGTGTCATCCGCTTGCCGGGTGGCGTCAGCTGTCTCGATCTGCGCGACTTTCTGCTCGACACTCTCCAGACGCTGCGCATCGGTCGCCGGCGCCGCGGTCGATGGCCCCACGGCGGCGACCGACGAGTTGGACGGACGCGCTTCGAGCTCCTTCACTCGAGCGCTGAGCGCTTCGATCATTTTGATGCTTTGGTCGAGTTTTTGCTGCATGGCCTCGAGCTTCGCATCGCCGCTGGAGTCTGCAAGCGCCGGCAGGGCGGCGGCACTCAGGACGATGCCAAGCGCGACGGCGCGCGCGGGAATCAAAAGCTTGGTTAACATGATGCCTCGGGACAGGGTGAGATTGAGAGAGCGTCGGCCCAGCGCGAAGTGGGCGAGCCGAGAGCGGCTCGTTGAATGCCCTGGGAGTCGAATAGAACGGCACGGGACTCGTGCATCACGTGTTCGTCGTATGTCCAGAATGGGAATCCGAGTTGGCGCGCCAACTGATTGGTGGCGTCGCGCGATCCGCTTAGAAAGTGCCAGTTGTCACGGTTCAGGCGTCGGTTCAGGCGGTACCGATGCCACGCCGCCGGGCTGTCGTTGGTTGGGTCGTAGCCCACGATGACGAAATCTATGGTCTCGCCGTGCGCATCGGCGGCCTGTTGCATGTGCTTCAGTTCATCGATGGCCATCGGGCAAATGCGGTGGCAAGTCGCGTACGCCATCGTCAGCACCACGCGATGGCCGTGCAGCGCGGTGAGTGCCAGATCGCGCGCCTGATCGTCGTGCCAGGTCTGCGGCAATTGGTCGAGACTCACGCCGCTGCGCGCTTCCTGCGCAGCGCACAATCCCGCCGGCGACATCAGCGCAACGCAGCACAGTAGGACTGTGTACTGCGGTGCAATATTTCTAGCATCCCTGGTTTGCACGACGACCCTTTCGCTACATAACGTGCAGTAGGTATCGACGCAGGTACGGTTTACTTGAGCGGCGTGAGGGTCCGGGATCGGGCCATTTCCGTGAAATAGTCCTCGAGCTCCCGTTGCTCGGCGGAATCGATATTGATTCCTCGAGGCATCCGGCCCGCTCCCGCCTGCGGCGTAAGACGAAACAGAATTTCATCGAGCAGCCGGCCGTGCGGGTAATGTCCCTCGCGAAGACGAGCGCTGAGCGCGTCGGCATCGGAGAATGGCAGGGAGGGCGCGATATCACCGCTGTGGCATGCTGCGCAACGCTGCAGCAGGAGCGGTTCCGGCATGGGTCCGTCAGTGTGCGCCGCTGCCGGTGCGGCAGGCGTCGCGTACCAGGCGGCGAGCGAACCGCGGCTCGCTTGGCGCAGATGCTTGCAGTACGCGTCATCCGCATTGAAAGTCCGATACGAGGCGACGGTTCGCAGGTCGGTGTCGGTACGCGCCAACCATTCGAAGAGCGCCCGTTCGAGAGTCAACGTGCCGGCGGGGGCCGATAAATCGTACGAACCGCGCTCGAACGCCAAGGTCCAATGCTCAGTCGACACATTGAGCCCGCGTTCAGCCACATACCTCAGTTCGGTGAACTCGGCGGTCGATGCCAAACCCACGTAAGCGTTCTCCGGGCCGGCGCGGCGCAGCGTTTTCGCCAGAGATTGGCGCCGCTCGGCGACGGCGGCGGCCTCTGAAAATTGCTTTATGTCGGCCGCGATCGCGGCTCGCATGGACGATGGGTAAAACTCCGTGAGCGGTCCGCAGCTCGATCCCGCCGCGGCCAGCAGTATGTCGAGATGCGCTGCGAATCCCGGCTGCGCGGCGAGCCGCGACAAAATGGACCGCACGTTGAGCGTTGCCAAAAGCGCCGACAGCCGCGCGTTCGGCGGCTCCGCCCACGCGCCGTTGTACCTTGCGCGCGAACTCGATACATAGGTGTCGCGGTCGACCAGCGCGTTCGCGCCGAGCAGATAACGATAGCGTGGATGAGTCGGCTGAGACGACAGAAATCCCCGCATGCCCCGTAATTCCGCGCTTGAGAGTCCGGCGCCGTAGCGCTCGCCGTAAACGCCGGGCCAAAGCGGCGGTGCGTCCCAAATCGGGCGAGCCGGGCGATCATGGCAGGCAATGCATCGAGCGGGATTCGCATCGGATATCGCGGCCGGCTGCGTTTTGCCGGGTGTGAAGGTAATTTCTCGGAATACGAAGCGGTTCGCAGCCGCATCGAACTCCATGGTCTCCACCGCCTCGAAGCCGCGCTGCGACGCATCGCCGTTGAACGTGAGGATGAGTTGCGCCTTGTTGCCGAACAGCAGGGCTCGTGGATTTTCCAAACTGGCGTCCTGCAGGCTGCGGCTCGAAAACACCAATGTGTAGTGAGCCCGAAGGTCCTCCGGCAAAACCGCAAGGAGTTCCTCGACGCTGTCCACGCCACGCGCTTCGATGAGCTGACGCAACGATTCGAAGCTGAAGTCGGCCGCCGGCGCCATTCCCGCGGCGCCGAGTGTAAGACACAACCCCACAGCCGACAGAACGCGCATCCGCCACCCAAAGCACCCGTAGTGTGGGGTATCGGCCCGGGCCGAACTACCTTGAGCGGTGAACCTCGCTCAATACTGCCGCGGCTCCTCGCGTGCTGCTGCCGCCGTGAGCCTTTTCGTTCAAAATTCCTCCCATGCCTCGTCGCCGCCGGACGCAACCTTGCGCGCCGCGGCGGCTTTCGGTTGAGGGGTGCGCGCGGTGTTGCCGCGGAAAGGTCGATTCGCCGCGCCGCGTTCGGTTGCGGGCACCGCTGCCCTCGGAGCTGCAGGCGCAACTGCGGCCGCCGCCTGCCGGACCGCTACGGCGTCGTTATCCAACCGATATCGCGCAATCAACTCCGTCAGATTCGCCGCCTGCTCGGTCAATGTGTGCGCGGCCGCCGAGGCCTGTTCGACCAATGCCGCATTTTGCTGGGTCACGCTGTCCATCGACGTGACCGCCTTGTTGACCTGTTCGATACCGGACGCCTGTTCCCTGCTCGAAGCGGCAATCTCAGCCATGACGTCCGTGACTTTCTTGACGCCCGTGACGATCTCGCCCAGCACCTTGCCGGAATCGTCGACCAACCGCGCGCCGTCGGACACTTTGGCAACCGAATCTTGAATCAGTGCCTTGATCTCCTTGGCTGCGCCGGCGCTGCGCGATGCGAGGTTGCGCACCTCTGAGGCAACCACGGCAAAGCCGCGCCCTTGCTCACCCGCGCGGGCTGCCTCCACCGCTGCGTTCAAGGCCAACAGGTTGGTCTGGAAGGCGATGTCGTCGATGACGCCAATGATGTCCGCGATCTTGTTACTCGCGACATTGATTTCGTGCATGGCAGCGATCGCTGAATTCACGACCTTGCCGCCGCGTTCCGCCTGTTCGCGTGCGGCCGCTGCGAACTGGTTGGCTTGGGCGGCGTTGTCCGCATTGTTTTTCACCATGGCCGTCATCTGTTCCATCGACGCCGCAGTCTCCTCGAGGCTGGAGGCTTGCTCTTCGGTACGCTGGCTCAAATCCAGGTTGCCGCGCGAGATCTCATCGGATCCCGTGCGCACTTCGGATGCAGCCAGCGACATCGCACGAATCACGCCGGCAACGCTGACGATGAGATTGTTCATGCCCGCCGCAAGAATTTTGAAAAAACCCTGTTTTCCGTCTTCCAGAACGCGCGCGGTCAAATCGCCTTCGACCGCCCTGGCGACGGTCATTGCCAGCTCTTGCTCGACCGCAATTTCCTCGGTCCGGTCGATCCACTGGACCACCGTACCGACACGATTGCCTTGGCCATCGACGACGGGAGTGGCAATGATCCGCAGCGTCGCCCCGCCCAGCTTGAGTTCCTCCGTATGGGACTTGGACAGTTCAGCGAGCCGATTGGCGTGCTGCGAGGATCCTTGATGTATCGTATCGAAGGTACTGCCGATGAGGCGTTCCGTGTCGAAGTGCGCCACTTGCTTGCGGATTTCAGCCGCTTGGGTTCGAAAGATGCCGGCCGCGAAATCATTCATGTACATGATTTTGCCGTTCGTGTCGATCAGCGTCACGCCGGCCGATACGCGATCCAATGCCGTGCGGATCCGCGCGTTTTCGACTCCCGCGGCTTGCTCCGCATGGGTACGCGCGCGATCGGCTTCCGCCCTTGCGGAATCCGCCTCGATGCGTTCCTTGAGATCCTGCTGCATGTGGGCGACGGTCGCAAACAGACTGGTGCTGTCGCCGGCGCGCAAATCGATGCGACTCGAAAAGTCGCCCTTCGCGACCTTGTTGGCGACCAGCGCGACATCGGCAGGTTCGCCGCCGAGCTGTCGAGTAAGCTGCCGAAATATCACAAAACCCAGCGCACCTACGATACCGACGGTCGCCAATGTGAGCAGAATGCCCATCCGTATCGCCGACCGCTGGGTCCGCGCCGCCGCCTCGCTCGCGGCCCTTGCCGACACCACGTTGTACTGAATATGCTGATTCAGCGCATCGGTCGACTTGGCCAGTTGTGCCTTTGTCCCCATCAGCAAAGCGAGGGCTTCCGGCTTGTGGCCAGCCAGCGAGAGGGCGAGTACCTTGTCCCTGACGGTGTCGTAGTGGGCGACTGCGGCCCGATCGTCCGCCAGCATCTCCTTATCCTTCGCGTCCTCGGCCAGCGCCTCGTATTCATTCAGCGCCTCGTCGACTTTTTGACGACGCCCGGCCATCTGCTTTTCGGCTGTCGCCATTCCGGCTGCATCCGGGGTCGCAACATGCTGCCAGACATTCAAACGCATGCCGGTGAAGTTCGAGTCCAACTTCTCCAAGGCGAGCAGGCTGGGTACCGATTTGTCGCTGCCGTAGCTGGCGGAGTGGTACACGGACCCGATGTCGCTCATCAACACCAAGGAAATCAGGAGGATGCCGGCGAGGGAAATGAAAGGAATTATTGCGAGCTTCCTAGCGAACGTCATTCATGAATTCCTTCGACACACTCAATCGGATGTGAACGGCATTGGACTTAATCTGCGTCGATTGCGTTGCAGCGTCCGCCGGCCCGTTATGCGCGGCGTCGGCCCCCTGCCGCTCGTCGCGCGAGGCAGTCACCTCTCGGTATTTGACGACAATCTGCTCGGAAACTTGAGAAATATCTGCGTCCAACGGCAAGGTCGGGGCTGGCAATGCAGGCACCCAATGTTTATTGGAGCGAGTGCGAACTGCGTCGCAGGCCCTAGGCGGCAGGCCATGTGAGCCCGCCGAGCGCGGCCGCGTGAATGGCGGGCTGCGCGCCGTTCTGCCAAAGTGGCGCTTCGACCCAGCAAATCTGCAACTTTTTGCGGCCAGCCGTGTTTTGGTTCTAAACGAACACACTCCAGTGCAAACGCAATCCACGGGACCCAACTCGGCAGAATTCATGAGGTTCATGCGCGCCTATCAGGACATGGTTTTCTCGACCGCTGCCCGGCTGGCGGGCAACGATGCCCAGGCCGAGGATATTGCGCAGGATGTGTTCATGCGGGCCTATGAGCACTTTTCGCATTTACGCAGCAGCCCGACGGCAGGCGGTTGGTTGAAAACCGTCACCACCAATCTCACACTCAATTATTTGACGCGATACCGCAAGCGTTGGCGGCTGTTCTCGGAGTTGAACGTGAGTGCGGCCGACGACCCCGCAGCCGCTCCGGCGATCGAGTGGGACGCGCAAGATACGCTGACCGCCGATCTAGACGCCGAGCGGCGGCGATTGCTGGTCGACGATGCGTTACGTCAGCTACCGCAGCATCAGCGGCTCGCACTGGTGTTGTATCACTTCGAAGATCTTTCCTATCAGGAGATCGCCGATAAGCTGCATGCCTCGCTCGCCAAGATCAAGACTGACATACGGCGAGCCCGCGCCGCCCTGCTACCCATGCTCAAATCCAGCGGCCTGCTGCGCGAATCCTGGTAAAGCGTGCACCGGCCATGAACGAACAGCCTGAAACGACAGAAGAATCTGAGCAGCTTTTGAGCCAGGTGCTGCATGAGCTGCCATTGCGGCGTGCGCCTGTCACGCTCGAGTCGCGGGTACTCGGGGAATTGGAACGCCGCAGCGCCCTTCGCTGGTGGCGTCGAGGATTTGGGCATTGGCCGCTGGCGGCGCGCGGCGCATTTGTCGCGATTTGCAGCGCCATTATCGGATTCACGTTTCTCGACGGCTCATGGGCAGTCGCCGGCACGCGGGTTTTGCATGAAGCCGGCGCGCAGTGGATGTCCTGGTCGGAACCCGGTGTTGCGGCCATCACGTCGGCGGGCGAATTGGCGGCATTACTTGTAGGCGTGATTCCAACGACCTGGCTTTACGGCGGTATAGCCGCGGGCGCCATGCTGTACATGATCTTGTTCGGGCTTGGTGCCGCGGCATATCGCACGCTTTATCTTCAGCCTTCAATGATGGGTGAGCGTCCATGAATATTTCACCGCTGCATCGATTGAGCGCCGTGCTGATGCTGCTGTGTGCCACTTGCGTCGTCCACGCGCAGGCCGCCGCGTCGGCTGTCGGCACGTCCGACGATGCAGCATCCAGTGCGCCCGCGCCGGAGCCCGAGTCCCGCGACTGGCACAGTCGCTTCGATCGGCATGATCGCGCCAAGGGGTGGCGCGACCATCGCGGGGATGATCGCCATGGCAACGACTTGGTGAGCATCGGCCACGATTCTCAGTTGGCGAATGGGAAGCAGGCCGATTCGGTGGTATCGATTCTCGGATCCTCGACCAACGAGGGCGACGCGGGGGATGTGGTATCGATCCTCGGCGATACCCGGGTCACCGGGCCGGTGCGAGACAGCGCCGTCTCTGTATTGGGCAGTACCTACATCGATAGCAAGATCGACGGCGACGCGGTCGCCGTCATGGGGAACGTGGAACTCGGACCCCACGCGGAAGTCGGCGGCGACGTCGTGGCAGTTTTCGGTACCGTGCGGCGTGATGCGGCAGCGATTGTTCATGGCGGCGTGCACAATGTGCTTGTCGGCAACTTCGGCGACGTTGCATGGCTGCGTACGTGGATCAACCATTGCCTGCTGTACGGACGGCCGCTGGCGATGGCGCCGGGGCTTGGATGGGCCTGGGGTCTGGCATTGGGTTTTTTGGCTTTTTATGCCTGCCTCGCCCTTCTATGTCGCTCTGCGGTCACCCGCTGCGTGCAGACCTTCGAGACGCAGCCAGGACGAACGCTGCTGGCCGCGATCATCGCCATGCTGCTGTCACCCGTACTCGTGGTTCTACTATGCGTCTCCGTGATCGGCATTGCGGCGGTGCCGTTTGTCGTGCTCGCATTGTGGTGCGCCGGACTTTTTGGCAAGGCAGTCATGCTGGCCTGGCTTGGCGGGCGAATCACGGGAAGGCCGGCTGCGGGGCCGCTTGGCAGTCCTGCATTCGCCGTGCTCGTCGGGGGTGCCGTCGTGCTGGCTACCTACCTTGTGCCGGTGCTGGGCTTTCTGGTCTACAAGCTGCTCGGCATTCTCGGATTAGGTACTGTCGTCTACACCCTTATTCTGTCCGCGCGGGCACGTCAGGCTGCGAAAGATAACCCAGGCAATCGAACTGGTGCAGCAGCATCCAGCGGCGGCCCTGCGCCCAGCAGCAATGCCGCATCGGCCGGCAGCTCGACTGCGCCGGCCGGCACCGACGCGCAGACGTCGGCTGCACCGGCCGACGCGGCCGCGCCTCCTCCGGGACCCCCACCGGGACCCCTACCGGGACCCCCGCCGGGACCGCCGCCGACTGCATCTGCGCCTCCGCACGTTTCCGCATCGATGCCCCGTGCGGGCTTTTGGATACGCATGGCCGCTCTGTTTCTCGACGTGCTTCTGGTCGGCTTTGCGATGAGCGTACTGCGCCACGGGTTTCACTTTCACCTGCTGATGCTTGCCGCCTACGGCGCGGTGATGTGGAAACTGCGCGGGTCAACCGTCGGCGGCATTGTTTTCGATCTTAAGGTTGTCCGAATGGACGGGCGGGACGTCGATTGGGAGACGGCGATCGTGCGCGCGCTCGGATGTTTCCTCTCATTGGCCGTTGCCGGTCTGGGATTCATCTGGATCGCCTTTGACGGCGCCAACCAGGCGTGGCACGACAAGATCGCCGGCACGGTGGTGGTCCGCGTGCCGAAAGGCGTACCGCTGGTGTAGACACGCTCGCTGGCATTTGCCAACCCGCTATCCGCACCGCTCCCGAACGTACGAGCGTCGTCCATTTTTCTCCGCCGCCTGATGCGCAGTTTGTTGGGCCGCCCGACCAGGACTTCATCCGCGGCTCACCGCCGGTGCGAAAATGTAGCCGCCGTTGCGCACGGTGCGGATCAACATGGGATTCTTCGGGTCCTCCTCGAGCTTGTAGCGAAGGCGGCTCACCTGTACGTCGATGCTTCTGTCGTAAGCCACATGCGATGAGCCACGCGCGAAATCGATCGGCTAGTCCCGCGTCAGCACCCGCTGGGGATGTTCGGCGAAGGCCAGCAGCAAGTCGAATTCGCCTCCGGAGAGCAGCACCAGCGCGTTGTCGGCCGAGCGCAGTTCGCGCCGAGCAACGTCCATACGCCACCCGGCGAAACGCAGTACCGGTCGAGTTTCACTGCGTGTCGGTGCCGCGGCTTTCTCGGCAGTCCGTCGCAGCACCGCCTTGACTCGAGCCAGCAATTCGCGCTGATCGAACGGCTTTGTCAGGTAATCATCGGCCCCCAGTTCGAGGCCGACGACGCGATCCGTATGGTCCGCCATGGCAGTGAGCATGATGACCGCTACCGGGGATTGGGCGCGCAGCCGTCGGCACAGGCTAAAGCCGTCCTCCTCCCGCAGCATGACGTCGAGAATCACGAGATCGATCGGCTGCGTTTCCAAAACGGCGAACATCGCGGTACCGTTCTCCGCGACCGAAACGATGTGCGAGTGGTTGCGAAAGAAGTTCGTCAACAAGGACAGAATGTCCTCGTCATCGTCGACGAGCAGGAGATGGGGCATTGAGAACATTCTCCAAGGACAACATGCGCGTATAGCCGGTTGATGTCCGGATATCAGGCCTTTGTGTCAACACATACACATTGTAGCGTTCCGCCAGAGATTCATACATCAAGGGCAAAAATGCCCCGCTAGGATCGCTGCTCCACTCGAGGAGCAGCCATCTTGATTCACCCCCGCTTGACCTTGCGAATTGAAAGATTGACGGCCGTCGCAGCGTTTGCCGCGGTATTGCTGCTCGGCGGCTGCGCGACGCTTCCCGCCGGCAGCAAACCCGATCCTCGCGACCGCTTCGAGCGCGCCAATCGCTCTGTGTATGCCTTCAACAGGCGATCGACCATGCCATCCTGCGGCCGGTGGCGCGCGGCTATGTCAAGGTAACGCCGCGGCCGGTACGCCGGGGCATCTCTAATTTCTTCGCGAACATCGACTATCCGATCACCATCATCAATGATGCTCTACAGGCCAAGGTGCACGACAGCCTGCGTGATGTGGCGCGTTTCGGCATCAACACCGTGGTCGGCGTCGGCGGCCTATTCGACCCGGCAACGCACTGGGGATTCGAAAAGCATGACGAGGCTTCGGCCAGACGCTCGGGAAGTGGGGCGTGCACTCCGGCCCCTACCTCATGTTGCCGATTTTTGGGCCTTCCACCGTGCGCGATGCGCCGGCAAAAGTGGTCGACCACTTCAGCACCCCGAGGACCTACCTCTTCAGTACCAACGTGGACTTGGGTCTCTCGGTCGTCGGCGCCGTGGACAAACGCGCCGGACTGCTCGATACCGACGAGCTGATAGATAAGACTTACGATCCGTATGCCTTTTTGCGCAATGCCTGGCTGCAGCGCCGAGAATATCAAGTGCGCGACGGTAAAGTGCCGCCTGATGAAGAGCTGAAGGACGATAACGGTCAATCCACGCCGGGTAAGGAGCCCGACCGATGACAGCGGCGGCGGCCACGATATCTCGAGACGCACACGAGTCGCGATGCCGAGACATACGGCATCGAGGTTGCGGCAAGTATGGCCGCGAAGTGACGTCGCTGTCGGACCGGTAAGGCAGAAAATGCCGTAGAATCACCCGCTTGGCGTTCCTCTGAGGTCTCGCGATATCGAACGGCGAACGGGCTCGTATCGTCGGTCGAGCCGATGACTCCGGAGACCGGAAGATGTACCTTAGGCTCTCAATCCGCGGGCGTGTCGTCCACTGGTCTTCGTTCCAAAATTAGGACCGTCCCGATGGTCGTTACCGGAACATACAATCCGCATCTCGTCGCGCTGTCCATTCTGGTCGCCGCCTTCGCATCTTATACCGCCCTCGATCTCGGCGGGCGCGTGGCGGCCACCCGAGGAATTGCGCCTCGCGTGTGGCTGGTGGCGGCCGCGATCGCAATGGGTGGCGGAATATGGTCGATGCACTTCATCGCCATGCTCGCCTTCAGCATACCGATACCGATGTCCTACGACATCGGATTAACCACGCTTTCGCTCGTTGTGGCGATCTTCGTAACCGGCACCGGCTTTTATTTCATCAATCGTCAGCGCGCACCGCCGCTTTCCCTCGTATTCAGCGGCATCTTCATGGGACTTGGGATTGCCGCCATGCATTACATCGGCATGGCGGCGATGCGGGAGCACGTCGAGATCAGCTACGACTTTCTATTCGTTGCGCTCTCCCTGGTTATAGCGATCGGCGCGTCGACGGCGGCACTATGGCTGGCATTCCGAACCACGGATTTTGGACAAAGGCTCGTTGCCGCCGTCATCATGGGCGTGGCCATTTCCGGTATGCACTATTCGGCGATGCGAGGCACCACTTTTGCCGTTCACGGCCCGGTTCACGAGGCCCGGGGATACGCAAGTCTCGATCAAACCAATCTGGCTCTGGTGGTTGCCGGCATTACGTTTGTCATTCTGGCCTTCGCCTTGATAGCCCCCTTGCAGCAGGAGAACAGCGAGCGTCGGCGAGCCGAAGAGGCCTTGCGGCGGAGCGAGGCTTACCTGGCCGAGGCTCAGAGACTGAGTCAGACGGGCAGTTTTGGGTGGACTCCTTCTATCGGGAGAATCTATTGGTCGGACGAGACCTTCCGGATCTTCGAGTACGAACGGTCGGCCATGCCAACCGTGGAACTGCTCCTAAGCCAGCGGGTTCACCCGGAAGACATTGCCAGAATCCGGCCGATCGTGGAGCGTGCGGTGCGCGACGGACAGGACTTCGATTACGAGCATCGACTGCAGATGCCGGATGGCAGGGTCAAACATATCCGCGTCGTGGCGCATGCCACGCGAAACGAAAGCGGCAACGCCGGCTTCTTCGTTGGAGCGGTGATGGACGTCACCCTCGCAAAAGAGACCGAGGACAGGATTCGATTTGCGCAGGCCGAGCGCGAGCAGCTCGAACAGCGGTTGCGCCAAGCGGAGAAAATGGAAGCGGTCGGGAGGCTCGCCGGCGGCATCGCACACGACTTCAATAATGTTCTGGCCGGCGTGTTCGCCTATGGCGAGATGCTCTTCGAGGAAACACCCGAGGACTCCCCGCTCAAGCGCTATGCGAAGAACGTGCTCAGCGCCGCGACCCGCGGCCGGGCGCTCGTCGAACAGATCCTCGCCTACAGCCGTAGCCAGCTCGGTAAGCGCGTACCCGTCGACATCACGCCGGTCGTGGCCGAGACGCTCGAGCTGCTGCGCGGCTCCCTGCCCGCCAATATCCGTCTCGAATCGATCGCGCCAGCGTTGCCTCTCATCGTGATCGGCGATGCCACCCAGTTGCACCAGGTAGTGATGAACGTATGCAGCAACGCGATACAAGCCATGAGCGCGACGGGCACCTTGCGCGTGGCGCTCGAGGCCGCCGACCTCTCCGCCGAGCGAGCGCTGTCGCACGGCACGCTGGGGCCGGGTCGTTATGTGCGCCTGACCATTCAGGACAGCGGATGCGGCATGGACCAAGGGACGCTCGCGCGCATCTTCGAGCCGTTCTTCACCACCAAGGAGATCGGACGCGGCACAGGGCTCGGTCTGTCGCTGGTATACGCGATCGTCACCGACACGGGCGGCGCAATCGACGTCCGGAGCGCCTTCGAGCAAGGCAGCACGTTTACCATCTACCTGGCGCGCGCCGAGGCCGCGCTCGCCGCCACCGGCGAGGCGGCGGCGGCGCTTCCCCGCGGCAACGGCGAGCGGGTCCTGCTCGTCGAGGACGAGGCCAATTTGCTTGCCATGACTGCCGAGGTGCTCACGCGGCTCGGCTACGAACCGGCGTCGTTCTCCGATAGCCAAACCGCACTCGCCGCCTTCGAGGCTGAGCCCCGATCGTTCGACGTCGTCATCACCGATGATGTCATGCCCGGTCTTACCGGGACGGGGCTCGCACAGCGGTTACATCGCCGGCGGCCCGACCTGCCGATCGTGCTGGTGAGCGGCTATAGCGACCCGGCCCTGACTCCGCAATCGCTCATCGCGGGTGTCAGCGAGATGCTCGCCAAGCCGCTGCAGTCGCGCCAGATCGCCACCACTCTCGCCCGCGTCCTGCACCGTAACGTCTAGGTTCCGGCTCAGCCTGAGATCCCATAAAGTTTGGCCGCATTGTCGTGGAGAACCATGCGGGCGATCTCGATTGCGCGTGCTCGAGATATTTCGCCGTCACTGACCATGGCATCCAGCGCGATGGCGAGCGCCTGGCGCGATTTATCCGTTAGCAGCCACTGTTTTTCTTCATAGTCATTCAACGGCGAGTTCTCATCGGAGTACGCGTCCGAGCCGAATAACACCTTTTCCGGATGCCAACCGAGCCAACTGCGTAGGAGGTCTGCAAGGGCGTGAGTTGTCAGAAAGAAGGTTGCAGCCGAGAAGTCTGCGTAGGTATTTGGCTTATCCATCATTGACTGGGCGACCAGATAAAATGGCCATCCGCCATGGAGCAGCACGAACTTGGTTTTTTGCATTGGCTCAGAATCGATTGCGTTCTCCAACAGTCCAGGGTTCGCTCCATTGTTGTTGAAGTATGGTCCGTTACCGTTGCCGGTATGAATCTGGACGACCAAGTTGTGTGTGCCGGCACGTGTCGAGATTTCCACGAACAGATAGTCCTCTAGTTCTTTTTGCTCCGACGCTGAAAGAGACTCGCGTGCGGCACCGCGGGCGTAAATTGGCGCCGCCGTCTCGTGAGAGACGATGGACCACCCGGAAATGCCAACACGCTTTGCTTGCCCGAAAAAGGCGCAAGCAATGGATCGGCAAATGGCACCCAGCGAAACCTCGGGCTCGACTGCCCGGCACCCAAATGTGCGGCATTCACCAAGGCAACATCAACGCCGGCCAGGTCGAGTATCTTCGCGGGCCAATGACTACCTTGCCGCTTCATTCCGTCCTATGCGACCGCGACTCCTTAACAACCTTGCCAACGATTGCTTATGCACCCCTGCCGGTTACCGACTCGTTAGAACTGACGAGCAACTCAGTGTAGATTGGAAAGGAAGGGCAGGGCGTTTCCCTTAACAAAATCCTAGCACGACGATACATGTACGGCGCCGGATACCTCAGTTAATGGTCGAGTCGAGTCTTCGCATGCGAATCAACCACATGCGTGCCATCGCGCAATTGAGACTCGCCTGACCTGGACTCTCCCGTTCTTTTAGGGGGGCGTTATACCGATCGTCTCCGACCACCGCAAATTAGTGGGCCGGTCACCATCGAATCGACTCACCAATTGCCTTGTTTTATAGGCCTTTTCTCAATTCGAGAATCGTTGTTACCGAGGAAGTTACCCAGATAAGTAGCCACTGCGATTTGTCTCAATAAAACACAGGAAGGTCAGGTTGAAGCCCCTGCCGCCGTCTAGGGCCTACGTTCAACATGCCCATTTCAGGCGACGGGAAGGAAGTGGCATCGCGCTAAGCAGCCACCCTCTCTTTGGGACGCCCGCCGCGCTTACCGTTTTCACGGGAGGCCGCCGTTTTAACCGAACTGCGGCTTGACCCCCCGAGTTTGCCAATCTGTTGCATCCACCGACGTGAACCGAAGGCGCCTTCGATGAGGCCCGGTACATAGAGATCAACATCCAGCAGCGGCCAATGCAAGCCGAGGCCGTTCGGGCTGATCTTGATTTTCCTCAACTTTGATCGGGGCGCATCTGCCAGCCCTTCGGCCAAAGCCACCGGAAAGGCAAATTCGCAGCCGCCCTCGAGCGTAATCACGATCAGCCCACGTCGCGAATCATAGCGCGCGGCTTGCGCGATCGGGCCACGCGCCACAGCCGCCGCACCGCGCGCGTTCGCTGCTTTAAATTGATCTTTAGTAATTACCATGAATCGCCCTCCAGGCCGCACACAACGGTTGCACATGGGTTTGCAGTGACCGGGCCGAGCGGTTCACTTCCGGCCAACAAAACCCAAAGTTCTCACGCAATTCGATCGGTCCGCTTGGACAGTTCAAATTGAATACCGCCTGCCGTGGGCCCTCCCAAACGTGCACATGGGCCGGACGATGATCGTTCGTATAGATCATGACCCGACGCGGCCGAAGCGGAGAACCGTAGGCACTACGCAGTATAAGCCAAGCATGGTTGGGTTTAAAGCGCGACTACTTTGGCCATTCACGGTTATTCATGGGAAAGTTTGAAACCTGCTCACTTTGCCAAACTGATAGTTGTGTCGGCCTGGCTAGTAGTAGGTGCGGGCCGCCAGCCGGTCTCCCAGAACTCGCTGCCAATACATAATGCTTTCGGACAAGCCGTTAGCTGTGCACAATGCGCCCAATGCGCGCCGGGAAAAATCTTACCGCCTATACGATCGGCTACGAGGGCATGACCATCGAGGCCTTCATTGCATCGCTATGCACCCAGCGCATCGCTCACCTGGTCGACATTCGCGAAGTGGCGCTCTCACGCAAGAAGGGCTTCTCGAAGAGCGCCCTGTCTGAGCATCTTGAGCGAGCTGGCATCCGATACTCCCACGTCCGCGCTCTCGGCTGCCCAAAACCGATTCGGGATCAGTATCGCGTCGATGGCAACTGGGGCCGGTACTCCCGCGCGTTCACCGCCTACCTTGAGTCACAAGATGTGGCTCTTCGCGAACTAATATGGACGATGAAGGCCGAGCGCTGCAGCCTGATGTGCTTTGAGGCTGACTACGCACTCTGTCACCGAAGTCTGGTGGCGCACAAACTCGGCGGCGTCATCGTCCACCTTACAGCTAATGGCCCAGTCACAGAAGAGACTGCTGCAGTCGCTTAGGCGGGTAGATCAGGCTCACAATGAGCCATTGTTCCGGGAAGTTGGCCGACTGTTGCCGGTCCGGCAGACCCCAGGCCATGACGGGGGTAGACTCATACGTTACGAGGGTCCTTATCCACGCAGCCGTCCTCGCATCATGTGTACCCTTGGCATCAGGAGGCCCGACGTTGACGAGCGGCAATAAAAGCGCTGGGAGCTCGGCAATTCCTCTCATCGATGCAGGACCGTTGTTCGATACCAATCCATCCGCATGGGTTGTTCCTGATCGGGCGTTGTTCGCGGCTGCCAGGGACACCGGTTTCGTGTGTATCGCCGGGCTACCGACGGACATCCCGCTGGAGCCGGCTACCCGGGCCCGTCTTCTTTCAATCTTTGGTCTTGGCGCCGCCGAAAAATACAGCCTGTGCCGGCGGAAGTTCGCGCCGGAAAACCGCAACATCTATCGCGGTTGGTTCCCCCTACAACCTGGGAACCTCACGTCCAAGGAGGGCATTGACATCGGTAGCGATGTCGCCCACGGGCCGAGTGTCACGATGGCAGGTGATCCCCTGCGCGAGCCCAGCCCGCTGCCAGAGGATGACCGACTGCCGGGGTGGCACGAACTCGTTGCGACCTACTATCGAGCAATGGAGCGCGTGGCAGAGACCTTAATGCGTTCTCTCTCCCGCAGTCTTGGGCTTCCGGCTGACTATTTCGACGACGCGTTTCGCCGCGGACTGTCGACCTTGCGCCTGATTCGCTATCCGTCCCGTAGCGCCGCAGATCTCGCGGCGGTCGCTGACCCGGCGGTCTGGGTCGGACCGCGTGCGACCGGTCGACATATCGTGGGCGCAGCTCACACAGACTCGGGCTTCGTAACGCTGCTTGCGCAGGATGGGGTGTCGGGACTTCAGGCCCGGTCGCTCGATGGTCACTGGGTCGATGTTCCCCCGCTAGAAGGAACGGTGGTCGTGAATTTCGGCCAAGTGCTCGAACAATGGTCGGCGGGCCGTATCCGGGCGACCGAGCACCGAGTGCTGGGCAGGGGTGTTGAGCGCAACTCGATCCCGTTTTTCTATGAGGCTCGCGCCGACGCCACCATCGCACCGCTACCCATCGACCCGCCAGATCGGTTTGTGCCATTCGAGTACGGCGACTTTCTTTGGAAACGGATGACCTCGTTCGTGGAGTTTCGCGGCATGGAGGACGAGCGTGGCAGCCTTCGGGATTCAAATCGCCAGACGGCGGTCACCGCCCATCAGGCCCATAAAGCCGATACGGGGACGGCACGAAGATTGTCGGCGAACGAGAGCGTTTGAACTCTATCGTACAAAACGATCCCCTGCTTAAATGCAGATCCAGCAGCGCTGGCCACACGTTCCAATCCCAGGAAATCACGCTGCGTGACCGACGCGGCCGATTTCACTTCGATACCGACGATTTCACCGGCCGAGTTCTCTAACACAAAATCGACCTCCAGCTGGTCGCGATCACGGTAGTGAAACAACATGACTCGCTCTTCCGTCCATGCCGACAGCTTGGGTAGTTCCGAGAAAACGAAGCTCTCAAGCAGTGGATCGAATAGAGTTCGGTCGGCACGCAAACGAGATAGGGAATACCCACGCATTGCGGTCAACAGCCCCGAATCGATGAAGTGAAGCTTCGGTGTCTTGACTAGCCTCGACAGCTCGTTGCGAAACCAGGGCTGAACGCGTTGGATGAGATAGAGTTGCTCGAGCACGCGTACATAATGGTCGGCCGTCTTGTGATCGAGCCCGACGCTGCGGCCAATTTCGGAAAGGTTCGTCAACTGCCCTGCAATTTGCGCCGCGATCTGCAGCACTCGCGGAACTTGATCGGGCTTTGCCAAATTGGAAATTTCGGGAAGATCGCGCTCGACGATCGATTTGATGTAGGCGCGGTACCAATCCTGATGCCGGCGTTCACTACGTCGCTTCATAGCCTCTGGATAACTTCCTGCCGTAACCCAATCTGAGAGCTTCTCCTTGGACAGGGCTTCTGCCGTATCGGGAACCGCGCCGCGAAACGCTTTTGCGATAAATTGTGGATGCTTGATACCCAGCTGCTCGCTACGGCCCAACGGGTACAGCGGGACGATTTCCACGCGGCCGGCGAGTGATTCGTGAATTGTCTTAACGGTCAACAAATTCGCGGACCCCGTCAACAAAAAGCGTCCCGGCCGCCGGTCCTCGCCCACACTTTGTTTGATCGCCAACAGAAGATCGGGCGCGCGCTGCACCTGATCGATTACCGCGCGATCGAGGCCGCGTATAAAGGCGACAGGATCGCTCTTGGCGGCGGCTAATGTGGACTGGTCGTTGAGCGTGACGTATTTGCGGCCCTGCTTGGCGAAGCGGCGCGCCATAGTGGTTTTACCCGACTGCCGCGGGCCGCGGGCCGCTAATTGCGACGACTCAAGTGTCACGCAGAGCGCTGCGGATTTGGGGCTCGGCAATGCGTAAATACACGATTACTCAGGAAATACCGTAATTGACGGGCTACCGCAGCGGCTAATTGGGAATCAAGCAACGGCTAACTGGGAATCCCGCGCCGGCTGATTGGGAATGCGAAGCCGGCTATCTGGGAACATGGTGGACCCGCTCACCATCGAATTAGCGCAGAAAATGCCTATTTTTACAGGCTATTTGCCAATTCGAATATCGCAGTTACCCCTAAAGTTACCCCTTTCACTGCGCAAGAGATTCGAGGCGTTTGGCCAGCTGAACGCCCAAAGCCCAGCTCGCTCGACTCTTTCTAGTCGTCGATGCGAACGGCGATCACGGGGAAAGGCCTTTCCTCTTCAGCCGCCAATGCGTCGAGATAACGTCGATAAACGTAGACACGATCTCGGGCGCGCCCGGTTGATTCTTTCACGATCCCTAGCGACTCGAGTTCTCTAAGTAGCGAATTGACGGTCGGTGTCGTGAGCCCTGTGGCTGTTTTCAGTATCGACACCGTAGTGACAGGCTTCGCCTGAAGTGCTTCCTGTAGCATGAGCAGCGAGCCGGCAATCCGCGGAACGGCACGCAGTTGCGCTCGATCCTCGTGAAACGCTTGCGTCACGCGCCTGCCGGTTTCGATCGCAACCTCCGCACTGTGACGAATTGCCTCCGCAAAAAAATCGATCCAATGCTCATAGTCGCCGCTTGCGCGCACCGCATTCAGCTCGTCGTAATACTGCTGACGGTGTTGCTTGAAATATAAGCTGGGATACAGCAGCGGTTTGTGCAGTACTTTGTCATGACAGAACAGCAGCGTAATTAACAAACGCCCGACACGACCATTGCCATCGAGAAACGGGTGAATGGTTTCAAATTGCAGATGCGCGAGGGCCGCTTTCACAACAGGATTAGTCGGGTGATGTAGGTATTTCTCGAGATTCGCGAGACAGGCGTCTAAATGAGTTGGCGGCGGAGGCACGAAGGCGGCGTTGCCTGGCCGCGTTCCTCCGATCCAGTTCTGAGAGCGGCGGAATTCTCCTGGCTGCTTCTGTGCACCACGACCCTCGGCAAGCAAGATGCCGTGCATTTCGCGTAACAGTCGGTTCGTTAGCGGGAAGCCGCCAGCAATCCGTTCCAGACCATGGTTCAAGGCATCGACGTAGCGCGAGACCTCCCGAACGTCATCGCCGAGTGCCCCTGGCACTGCCTGGACCTCGTGTATAAGAAGCTCATCCAGCGTCGACTGGGTGCCTTCGATCTGGGAGGAGAGAACTGCTTCCTTGCGGACGAAGGTGTAGAGCAGCAAGTCCACATCGGGCATCGTCGTCGTGGCACCATCGAGCCTTCCGAGCGAATGCATGGCACGATCCAAGGCGGTTTGAGCGCCTTCCGTCAAGGAAAGAGGCTGATCCGGAGGCAGCGAAGGCGGCACAAAGGCGCGCACGGCCTCGCCCAGAGTCGTAGTCTCTATATATGTTCCGAACGGATTCCGCTTCATGGCGCCCCTGGCCTAGGTTAAACGGCCTTATCAGCCGTCGATTATTATTTAAATATAACATTCTATATTTAATTAGCATCTTGAATGAGTCAAAATATTTAATTAACGACCTACCATAATTAAATTTACACTCTTATTTTAACTAGAATGCCCGGATGAGACGGAACTCATTTCGGCGAAGTTAGGCACCACCTCCAATTGCCCATCCGATTCCATCCAATTAGGTCTGTTACAAGCCCGTTCCATCTATCCACCGGCTCAGTATGGTGTCGAGCTGCTGCAATTGAGGCTTTGGAGACGGGGGAGGCAATTCATGGCCATCACCAGAGAGCAAATTGAAGCGGCAAATAAACGTGGCTCGGCGGCCATCGTTCGCGGCCCAGTCGCACGAGCAGCTCGTTATGACGCCCGCCGCGCGCTGATCGTAATTTCGCTGGAAGGCGGTTGCGAGTTCTCCTTTCCGACGGCATTGGCCGCAGCTCGATGCAGACCTTTACGTTCCAGCGCTCATCGAAGGCGCTTTCGGTTCACGTCGATGGATGCAACATATCGGTGAGCTCGGCAGTTCTGCGCGGAGCGCGGCCAAAGCCAAAGCAGCACGCGAGAATGGAACGCGCGGCGGCCGCCCCAAGGATGAAGAGGCGGCATAGCTCACCGCGAGTCGACCGGCAGCGCTCGACCCCAAGGCGTCTTTGATGGGCGTCCGCTTTTCGGCAATCACCGAACGGCACGCGCGAAACGATTGTTCCACATATCGTGCCTATCAGACCGGATCGGGGTACGAAGGCTTCATCTTCTCAAACTCAACCTTTGTGTGGCGTCCCCAGATATTGGAATAGCCGTCAGCCACCTGATTCCACTGCCCGAGAGGAACCGCGAGAATCGCCGATAACTCTAGTTCCAGTTCCTCGATCAGCGCATCTTCAAATTTTGAAACTTCTCGCGGCTTGCGCCAGTGAATGAACCGAGTAAAGCGATCGTAATCGTCTAGGTGCCAGGACGAATATATCGCGGCGATCTCCCCAGCATTGCAACTGACGCCAACCGACGCTTGGCCACCGCGCGGATTATTGAAACGAAACGTCCATGATGGGCTATCGTGGTAATAGCGGTCCACAAGCAGATTATGACGTTCGGCAAAGGACACGAGCACGCCCGCGATCGGCGCAAACCACTGCTGCGCAACGTCCAGGTCAAAATTGGCGTTGCCATTCGGCACTGTAGATTCCTAGTTATCGCTCGAATCGGTGAAACACCAAGACGCTTTCGTCCGGTAGTAGCTTAGAGCAGGCCGCGAACGACATGCTTACCCCGTCGTCCAAAGCGGTAGATGCTTGGTGGCTGCGATAGTCGCAAGACGCAAAATCGTGCTTGAAGTCTGCCAGGCCGAAATAATTACTTTATAGGAGGTTTGAGCGGCAGAAAAATGAATTAGAGAAGGGTCTGCGTCCGCGATAGCCGCTCGGACTGTGGTGATCTCATCGACAAGATGGAATATCGATCCATATCGATCAAGCTTTCCATTCCAGTCTGGCTCCTCGATCATCAGCTGACTTCTGAATGGCAGCCATAGATTCGCACCTAATAGAACGTGGGGAAAGCGACCGCCGAATCCGCGGCGATCCGCCTCGGCAAAGACCGCTTCGTATTCGTGTCTGGGCGGTTCCGTGACGTCGATCAGTTTATTGAGTTCCGAAGTTCCGCGTTGGTCGAGTATTGCGGCAACATAGTGAAACATTACATCACCGCTCGTGGCCACATCCTCGGACACCTCGAACGTCGTGTCCTCGTCCCATGTCAGCTGTTCCTCTAACTGATCGCGGTATTTGGTTGCTATGCCTTGCCGCCATGCAAGAATTTCTTCCGTGGTCAGCGAATAGAGGCGCGGGGCCCCCACGCCAATGTTTGCGCCCGTGGCTTCTGCAATTTGATCAACGGGTGAATCGCTCCTCTTGACTGGCGGCCGCGTAGTCACTGCGGACGTATCGAAGTGGGTTATCCGGTGAAGCGGCGAAACACAGTACCCGACACCCATTCAGTGCTCCTTGCAATCAATCGGCGACGCCATTTGCCGAACAGCAATCTTAGCGGATAGTAATCCTCTGAACGACCGGTTCGCGGCAACGATCTTAGGGTGACGTACGTCCGGATTTGGCCGATACCGACTGCAATAGCCTTCGATCGCAAGTTCACCTGAAGATACAAGACTCGCGATGTGCCAATTCGAGTTCGGCCCGCTCACCATCGAATTAACGCGGGAACGGCTATTTTTACAGGGCTAACGCTAATTCGAGAATCGCAGTTACCCCGAAAGTTACCCCGGCACTGGCGGCCGGAGAAAGGGCCTCACGTAGCGTCTAATTGCCGCACCGCGAGAATATCTTTGGGGCTGACCGGCGATCCTCAGGCAGAGACAATCACGCGGCCGCGGACTTGATTCGGCGCACACTCAGTACCTCGTCGCTCTGTAATGCTTCGATGGCGTCTTCGTCCACCACAGTTACGGCAACGGTATCGCCGACAGCGTTAAACACCTCGATTGAATAGCCCATTTTGCCGTCAGGGCCAGCATGACGATCGATCAGTCGCACTACATCACCGCGACGCAATTCGTGTGCAGGTAGATCGCGCGTCAGCGCGACATCCGTGAAGAGAGTGTAATTCATGTCTTTAGACCTCCTAATCTGGGATCAGGGTAATGAACTTCGTCACGCCGCTCAAGTATTCGGTCATCCAAATGGTTCGCACACGCAGGGTGCGTCCCGAAGGCCCAACTAGCGGCGCCCGGATTTCGTAAAGTTGCCCGTAGGAAGTCGTTTCGAGCGCAGCCGCGTCCTGATTCAGAATCTGAGCACGCAGATCCGTCAACAGGGTCGTGAAATTGTCCAACGTATAGCCGGCCAAAGCCAGATATGCGGACTTGTCTCCGCGCGCTTGCGGTACGAGCAAGTAGCGAGTCAGCTTTTCCGGTGCAATATGTGAATCTTCCGGGAGCTTCACGAATTAGATCCCTCCAAAACGGCGTTGAGGAGTATGTAGGCATCGAGCAGATCCTATCATCCTCCATACCAAGTCTATGTCTGGGCAGCCGGCGACACACACCATGCAACTTGAGCTACCCAGCGGGAGACGATCGAGTTCGGGGCTGACCGGCAGCTAAGTGCCCGAAGCTGTGATTGATGACAGTCGGCTTTTGGGGCCCACAACTATACGGTTCGGACTCGGCTGACATCTCACCGATTTCGAAAGAGCTTCAGAATGGCCGCTCTTTTGCAGTGTTTGTCTATCAGCGCCTGGGCATCCCGATCACCGCGTCGGAGCGCAGTGTTCCAATCGGCACACGCTCCGCTTTTGTCCTTCAGATGCAGCTTAGTATTCCCGCGATTAAAATAGGCTCTGGTTTTCGTCAACTCATCATCGTCGGATAAACTTATCGTCTTGTCATAGTCTTCAATGGCGCCGGCGTAATCCCCGTTATCATCTCTCACGCTTCCGCGATTGAGCAATGCACTTCCAAAGGTCGGCGAAATTTCGAGGGCGGCGTCATAGTCCAGCAGCGCAGACTTCCAAGTATGCAACTCATTTTTTACGATTGCCCTTGAATAGTACGCGTTCGCATTTTTTGGGTTAAGCGCGATCACCTCGGACCACGTCATCAGCGCACCGCTCAGATCGCCTTGCTCGTACTGGTGCACACCGCGGTCAAACAGTGACTGTTCTTGGGCGGCATCGGTAGCACGAAATGTTTGCTCAGCGGGGTCGAAAGAAGCCCCGTATGCATCAAACTCGGCGTCGAACTCATACCCTCGCTTGGACATGTCGAGTGCCCAATACATCAAATTACTGGCGTTCACAGGAATCTCTGCGGTCTTTCCGTCCAGATCCCATTCGGAGCCGTTTGGCTTGATACCGGAAAGCGAATAGGCGTAGTGCGATTGCAGGAATTGGGCTAAGCGCTCCAAGTTGTCGCGTCTATTGGACACGAAAGTGAAATCGAAACAACACAAGCAACCGTCTCTTAAACCGTTGCCGGTCATGCTGTCGAATATTTCTCCGGCAATCCTCATCTCAGGGCCGAAATTCTCGACGAACTTGTCCCATGTAAAGTAGGCATTACTCATCAGTGATTATTTTGGTCTTTGACCCAAACCTCCCTGTTCTTATGCCTCACCGGGGCAGCAACAACGTCGAAACTCATCGGTGGCATCTAGGTCCACGTTCCTTGGATGACGGAGCATATCGTAAAGGCGTGGACGTCCGGTTTGTGGCGGCCATTTTAGGAGCGCTCATGGCGTGTATTGGCCGGTACCGACAAAAGCCAAATCGCCAAAAATCAGTCTGAGTCTTTCGAACTCCACCAGAGTCCACATGCAAGGCAGGCCGTTTCAGTTCAAGGGTACGAAATCGAATTGAGATCCGGGAAGACGAATTAGAGGGGATTACATGCAGTTTTCGCGCTGATTTTACTCATCAAACGGCGCGTCGCTGGGGGTAACTCCAACAGGACACCTAAAGTTACCCCCAAAGTTACCCCGAAAATGTCCGGCTGGCAGCGAACTTTGCCGATCGTTAGCGAACGTCATTTCGGACTAATTCGAATCCGATACACCTGTTTTTCCGGTGCTTTGACCCAAATGCCGTCCCTCCCCGATCGTTACCGACCGTCCCCGACCATCGCAAATTAGTGGGCCCGCTCGGACTCGAACCGAGGACCAAGGGATTCACTCGACCCCGCCGTTTCCGGTGGGAGTGGACTATCTCTTCACCCCCTAGTCTACGAAGAAAAGGGGGTGCGGGACGCTCTAGCCTGTCATTAAGCGCGACTCCAGCGCTCAGGTAGTCTCTGCACCTTCCGGTGGTGTACCACCGGCTTGGCTCAGGGTTGCCATCAGCCGTGCTGTTAAGGTTTCCCTGAATTCATCCCGTCCACTTCGCACCTTGCGATGCGAAGGCACCATTAACTGATGAGTCCCCTGCTCTAACCAACTGAGCTACAGGCCCGACGATGCGCATCCTACCACGCAACGGCTGCCAGCGTCCTTCTGCGATCGGGCGTCCTTTCAGGCGTCGAGCGGTAGGGTATCGTAGCCGCGCTATGAGGCTTCACCCGTTCCCGGCGTTACCGATCAATGAGGCATTACCGGCATTGACCGACGCCCTTGCAGGGCACACTCGTGTGCTGCTCCAGGCTCCGCCAGGCGCCGGCAAAAGTACCATCGTCCCTTTGGCCCTGCTCGACAGCACCTGGCTTGGGCCCAAGAAAATCTTGATGTTGGAACCGCGCCGCATCGCTGCGCGCGCGGTCGCCGGACGCATGGCGCAGCTGCTCGGAGAGCCGGTCGGCAAGACAGTCGGGTACCGGACACGTCTCGACACGCGTGTCGGCCGGGACACACGCATCGAGGTCGTAACGGAAGGCATTCTCACCCGAATGCTGCAAGAGAACTCCGAGCTCCACGAGGTGGCCTGCGTGGTTTTCGATGAGTTTCACGAACGTAGCCTGAATGCGGACCTCGGGCTCGCGCTGTGCATCGAGAGCCAACAAAACCTGCGCGAGGATCTGCGCCTCATCGTCATGTCCGCGACTCTGGACTTGTTGCCGCTCGCGCGGCTGTTGAACGACGCACCCATCATCACTGCGAGCGGCCGTAGCTTCGACGTGGCCACGCATTATGTGCCGCGCCGCGACGACATCCATCTTGAGCTGCAAACGGCGCAGGTCGTGCGTCGCGCGCTCGAGGACCATGTGGGCGACATTCTTTGCTTTCTGCCGGGCGCTGCCGAAATCAGCCGTGTACAGAGGGCCTTGGAAGGAGCGGAACTCGTGCCCGGCGTTCGCGTGTTGCCGCTATACGGCGAGCTCGCGGGCGCCGCGCAGGACGCGGCGCTCAGCCCCAGCGCGCCGGGTGAGCGCAAAGTCGTGTTGGCAACGACCATCGCGGAAACCAGTCTGACCATCGAGGGGATTCGAGTCGTGGTTGATGCCGGGCTGCGGCGCTATGCGGAATTCGATCCGGCGACCGGCATGAGTCATCTGGTCACGGCGAAAGTGTCGCAGGCCGCGGCCGATCAACGCCGCGGTCGCGCGGGACGCTTGAGTTCAGGCGTTTGTTATCGTCTATGGTCGCAAGGGACGCAGGCATCGCTGGCGCCGCAAACCGCGCCGGAAATCACCCACGCCGATCTTGCACCCTTGGCCTTGGAACTCGCCTGCTGGGGCGCCGCGGACGCAGCCAGCTTGAGCTGGTTGGATCCGCCGCCTGCCGCGCCGCTTGCACAGGCGCGCGATCTGTTGCGGCAACTCGAGGCCGTCGATGCCGCCGCGCGAATCACGCCTCATGGCCGCACGCTCGCCACGGTGGGTGCGCATCCGCGCCTGGCGCACATGCTGGTCAAAGCACGCGGCATGGGAGCCCCGCGGCTGGCAAGCGATCTGGCCGCGATTCTGAGCGAACGAGACATCCTGCGAGCCGCCGCCGGATCCCGCGATGTCGATCTGCGTCTGCGCGTCGGCGCATTGCGCGGCGACGCACACGCCCTGCCTGCGGGAATCGAGGTGGACAATCGCGCCTTGACGCAGGCACGACGCAGTTCGGCCGATTGGCAACGCGCCTTTGCGCAGGGAATTCGCGAGCATGCGGATCCGCACGATTCAACCGGAATCCTGCTGGCGCTGGCCTATCCGGACCGAATCGGCCGCGCTCGCGGCGACGGCGGGCGGTATGTACTGGCGAATGGCCGGGGCGCCCGCTTTGCAGAGCCGCAGGCGCTGTCGAAGTCGGAATTCATCGTGGCCGCCCAACTCGATGGCGCCGAGCGCGAAGCGCGGATTTTTCTCGCCGCTCCGTTGCAGATCGAAGATATCGAGCGCCTCTTCGTCCAGCATATAGTCGAACACGCCGAGATCTCCTGGGACGAACGCGAACAGGCCATCCGAGCCCGCCGCGAGCGCCGTCTGGGGGCTTTGTTGCTACAGGCGAGCGATATTCGGAGCGCAGACCCTGGCGCCCTGCAAAGCGCCGCGCTCGCGGGTCTTCGGCAGCTTGGCATCGCCGTCCTACCTTGGACGACGGAGCTTAGGCAATGGCAGGCGCGCGTGGCGCTCATGCTGAAATACGCGGTGCCCGCTGCCGCGCCGTGGCCGGATCTGAGCGACCCCGCGCTGGCCATGACCCTCGAGGATTGGGCGCCGCCGTGGATCGCAGGATTTGCGCGGCGCGACCATTTTGCCCGCATGGACCTCAACAACGCCCTACGCTCACGCTTGTCTTATGAACAGAACACCGTCTTGGAACGTGAGGCGCCGACTCATTTAGTAGTTCCAAGCGGCTCGCGCATTCCTATCGATTATCTCGACGGCGAGGTCCCCACGCTGTCGGTGCGGCTTCAGGAAATGTTCGGTATGAGCGTGACGCCCAGCATCGCGGCCGGCCGCTTGCCGCTGCTGTTGAAGCTGCTGTCGCCGGCCGGGCGGCCGGTGCAAATCACGCGCGATCTCGTGAGCTTTTGGAATCGCGGCTACCATGAGGTCAAAAAGGACCTCAAAGGGCGGTACCCGAAACATTATTGGCCGGACGATCCGTACACGGCAGCGCCCACACGCCGCGCGCGCCCGCGGCCGCGTTGAGGCAACGTGCAACGCTGTCTCACCCCGCAAACCTCAGGCGTGACAGTCGTGCTCGCAGTGGTCCCGTTCGATTTGCAGCGTCGCATGATCGATGCGAAATCGCTTCTTGAGAAACGGCGTCAGCGAGCCCAGCAGAGCGTCCTCCGCGTCCCGGTCGGGTACGACTAGATGTGCGGTGAGCGCGACGCTGGTGGTGGAGAGCGCCCAAATGTGCAGATCGTGTACGTCCGTGACGCCCCGCTGACCCGCCAAAAACGACATCACCGCGGTGGAATTGACGCTGGATGGAACGCCGTCGAGCGACAAGTGAACGGAGTCGCGCAACAGACTCCACGTGCTCACCAAGATCACCGCGACTATAAGTAAGCTCGCCACCGGATCGAGCCAGCTCAAGCCGGTGAGCAGAATGAGTCCGCCCGAGATGAGCACGCCGGCGGACACCGCGGCATCGCTCACCATGTGAAGGAACGCGCTTCTGCGGCTCAAATCATCGTGGCTTCCCTTATGCAGCAACCAAGCGCTGATGCCGTTGAGAACGATGCCGATCGCCGCAACCCCCATGACGGTTGCACCCGCCACCGGCGGCGGCGCCGCGAGACGCCCTATCGCCTCCCACGCTATGGCACCGCAGGCCAACAGCAACAAAACCGCATTGGTGAGTGCGGCCAGCACCGACGAGCGCCCCAAACCGTAAGTAAACCTACCGCCCGGCGGCCGGCGCGCCAAGCGGATCGCCGTCCACGCGCACACCAGTCCCAACACGTCGCCCAAGTTATGGCCGGCATCGGCGATCAATGCGACCGAATTCGACAAGAAGCCGAAGGTGCCCTCCGTGGCGACGAAAATCAGATTGAGAACGACCGCAATGCCCATGCGCGCGTTGACCCCCTCGGCGGTCAGAGCGTGGGAATGGCCGTGATCGCCATGGGCATGCGCGCGTTCACCGTGACCGTGGTCGTGCGCACCATGGTGATCGTCATGCTTGAACGAATCGGGGCCGTTATGTTCCATTCACGTTTGTCCTCCAATCCACCGGCTGTCTGCGCAGTGCATCGAATGTCCGCGCGCAGAGTCGCATGAACGATACCGCAAAAAGATCCAGCGAAATGGCACCGGATGCCGTTTTTCCAGAAGACCACAGTGCGGACGACATGAGCCCGCCGCGTTGCGGCGCACATTCTCTCAAAGGCCGAGTGCACTCAATGACGCAGGGTCGTCCGGGGCGCCGCGCCCCAACGGCCAATGGTGCTTGCGCTCGTTCTCGGCGATCGGCAGATCGTTGATGCTGGCGAACCTTGCGGCAATACGATCGCCGGCGAACGCAGTTGCTCGCATTTGACGTAACGTGTCGTCTTGGACCAGGTATCGGCCCCTGGTGCATTTTAATCGGAACTCCCCCTGGCGTTAACCCCGTGTGGGCGCCTCCGTCGCTTCAGTCCCTGTACCCAATACTGGAGCCGACATGAAACGTATAGTGTATTTCGCGATATCGGTTGCGCTGGCAACGAGCTGTGATGCGCAGGCCGTTCGCGGCCTTGCCGAGATCTCGATCATCGATAGGGACAGCGGGGTTGCGCTCAGCCCGCATGTTTACCATGGAGAGTATTGGGTAGCCGGAAAACCCGGGGCTCGCTACGCAATCGAGATCCGCAACCGCTTAGGCGAACGCTTGCTGGCGGTGACATCGGTCGACGGCGTCAACGTCATCTCGGGAGCGACCGCCGGTTGGGACCAAGACGGCTACGTGTTCAGCCCCGGCGACCGTTACCAAATCACAGGCTGGCGAAAAACCGACGCTGAAGTGGCCGCTTTCACGTTCGCCGATTCGAGCAATTCCTACGCGGAACGCACCGGACGGCCGGCGAATATCGGCGTCATCGGCGTGGCGGTGTTTCGCGAACGCCGACCGCCGCCTTCGCCGCGACCGCCGATGATTGGACAATCGTCGGATCGGTCGGACGCAGCGCGCGCATCCGAATCCGCCCCAGAGCCATCGGCGCCCATGCTTCGCGCGCCCGCGCCGACCGCAAAACTCGGCACCGGCCACGGCGAGCGCGAATACTCGTACGTCGACCACACCGAGTTTTTGCGGATGCAGCCGCAACCGAACGAAATTATTCGCATTCACTACGACAGTCTCGACAACTTGTTCGCAATGGGCATCATCAAACGACCGCGTCCGGCACCGCCGGCGGCTAACCCCTTCCCCGCCTCGCCCGACCAGCAATATGTACCTGATCCGCCGGGATGAAGCGCCCCGGTCCTGCCATAATGCGGTGAATGACAGTCGCGGGCGACAGTGACGAGACCCTGATGGGCCGCTACGCACGCGGCGATGCCGCGGCATTCGAGCTTCTGTATCGGCGCCATGAAATGCGAGTATGGCGTTATCTTGAACGCAACGTGCGCAACCGGGCGACGACGGACGAGCTAATGCAAGAGGTTTGGTTCGCCGTCGCCCGGGACGCCCTGCGCTACGAGCCGTCGGCGCGATTCACGACTTGGTTGTTCACGATTGCGCACAATCGGATGATCGACTCGATCCGAACGAGTCGACGGCAACTGAGCCTGGACACGTTAGGGCACGAGGCCGAGTCGGTGGTCCGGCAACTGACGGCAGACCCGAGTTCGAGTCCACTCGCGGCGGCGGTGGCGCGGGATCAGGCGGCGGCGCTCATTCAAGCGGTCGAGGAACTTCCGCCCGAACAGCGCGAAGCCTTCTTGCTGCAAATCGAGGGCGAACTTGGCGTCGAGGAGATCGCGGCGATCACCCACAGCAGCTTCGAGACGACCAAGAGCCGACTGCGCTATGCGCGCACGAAACTGCGAGCGCTGCTGAAGGAGTACGCTTGAACGGGGCACCGCCGGGCGAAGATCTTCCGGATGACGTCGACGAACACTATCGGCGCGCGTCGGCTCTCGATGCTAGCCGACCGAGCGAGGCGTTGCGGCGGGCCGTGCTCCGCCAAGCCGCAGACTTGGCCGCGGAGCGCGCGGCCCGGCAAGGCATCACCCCCATTGACTCGACGCGGCCTGCGCCGAGTCGAGCACGGCGGCGCGCTATTTTCGGCACGTTGGCTGCAGCCGCGCTTGCCGGCTTATTGATCACGCCGCGCTTTCTCACGCACTACGCTTCCACCACGGCGGTATCTCCGCCCCCTCCGGTTTCGCGACCGAAGGCGGCCGCAAACCCGGCCGCAAACTCACTGGCGGATGCGCCCACCGCAACATCGTCGCCCGAAATCGGCGGCGACAAGCCATCTGCGCCGCCGGCAGAAGCGCGCAGCATGGCCGAACCGCCAGCTCGTTCCGCCGACGCCTCGCACCTGGACTCGGCGGCTCAGGGCCGCGCTGCCGCGCGCAGCGCGCCCGCACCGATGCCGCAGGCGCCGCCCCCAACCGACCCAGCCGCGTTGCGGCGGGCCGCGGAATTCGGCGACATCCACGGGCTGCAAACGCTGCTCGAGGAACGGGTCAGCATCGATGGGCGCGACGCAAGCGGCCGCACGGCCTTGATGCTGGCGATCCAGCATGGCCACACCGATGCGGTCGATGCTCTGTTGGCGCACGGCGCCGATCCGAATGCGGCGGATGCGCACGGCACCACCCCCTTAGAAGCTGCCGTAGCCGCCAATCAGCCAGCAGTCGTCGCGGCGCTGAGACGCGCCGGGGCTCGCGCGCGCTAATGCCTCGTTGCCGAGATACACTAGGATCACCGAACCGGCGCAAGCTTGGAGACGACGATGCGTAATTCAGTACCGACCGCAAATCCTTGGGGCGACATCGTTGGATATTCGCGCGCGGTGCGCGTCGGCAATCTCGTCTTCGTGTCCGGCACAACCGCGACCGGACCCGAAGGCGAAGCGCTGCACCCCGGCGAGCCCGGACCGCAGGCTCGGCTCATTCTCGAGCGAATCGAAGCGGCTCTCGTCAAGCTCGGCGCCTCGCTAAAGGACGTGGTCGAGACGCGCGTCTACGTGTGCGATATCGACCAATGGCAAGCGGTGGGTCGGGTGCATGGCGAGGTTTTCGGGGATGTACGCCCCGCTACGACGATGGTTGAAGTCAGTCGGCTGATTGCTCCCGACCTGTTGGTCGAGATATCCGCCGTGGCCGTGGTCGACGCCGCAACCGGGGCGGCCACTGCGTAGTGCTCTGGGGCCCGTCGGACCGAGTTGTGCCGGCGATCGTTACCGAATAGGCGGCACGATCACGCTCGTCGCGAGGCAGGCTTCCCGCAGCGCATCCGCCGAACAAGGGCGGGGCGTCAGATCCCGGCTGAAACACAGGTGCACTTCGCGCAGCCGCGGCGTTCCCCGCCCGCCGCAGGTGGCGACGACCGATTGCGGCGGCAGACGAGGATTGGCCCGAACGCCGGCGACCACGACAGGGATAGCAGGTAGTAGTCGAACTCGCCCGAAGCCGCGTCGCTCGAATGGCGCCGATGACGTGCCGCGCTCTGCGTTGCGACCGCGATCGACAGCACTGCAATCATCGAGACCTTCATGGCCTTGCTGAACATTAGCCTCCCGCCCGCATGGATTGCAGATCGAGTGCGCCCGCGCCGCTGAGCCAGGTATCCTTGTCGCGAATGATGGCCTGTGCCGGTAGGTTCGCGGTCTGCACCCCGACGCCCGCCATTTTGCGCACGGCAGTACCCACCGCGAAAATCTCCACCAAGCTCGATCCCAACTCGATAATGTACGTCTTGATGCCGACCACTTCATCGGCGCCGATGGCGGCGGCTTCATTTTTCAGTCGATCAAATACATGCTCGCGCGCGTCGTAGATCAACGTGGTGAGATCACCGACTTCGCCTCTCACCAACCCTTGGAATGCCGCTTTGATTCCGCCGATCGCACCCAGCGAGTACACCGAGGTCGAGATCAGGAGCTTGATCGGGATGTAGCCGAGCTGAGTCATGCCCCACAGCTCGTCTCCCGTGAGATCACTGGTCACAGGCGAATTGGTAAATTCCACTGGAAGGAGCGGATGAAAGGCCGCCGTCCCGGCCATATACATTTCATGAAATCCAGCGAAATGCAGCACGCTGGTGCGCACGCCCACGACCGAGTTGGCCTTCGCAGCCTTGGCATGATTCGCCAACCGCTCGAGGGCATGGTGCCGTGTCTCGTTGAAAACATCGCTGAACTCTTTGATTTCGCCGCGTATCAGCGTTTTGAGAGTGCCGGCGATGCCACCCACCGCGCCCACCGAGTACGCGATATTGCCGAAGACGAATTCGCGCGGCTCGTAGCCCGCATCCATATGGCAGTACAACTCCTGAGCGTCGTGGGCGCTCGTAAAGCGCGCTGCGCCTTCTTGGCCGCTGACGCCGGACCCTACGAACAGAAACTCCGAGTATCCGCTGAGGTTGCGCAGCTCGGAGGTTACGCCGACGACGCCGTGAACGCCTTCGCGATCGGCCTCGGCCCGCATCCGCAGGAATGCGGCCTCGCGCCCTTCATGAATCATCCTCGTGACATCGGGGATTTCGCCCCCCACGATCCCGCGGAATACGGATCGGACGCCGCCCAGAAAGCCCATCGATTGGATGCTGTTGCCAACGACGACACCGCTTGGCTTCAGGCCCTTGAGCCGCATGCAATAGATTTCGTTGCCCGATAGACCGGTCAATTTAGGGTCAGTGCGCAAGATTCCCCCGTTCGCGGGCCGCCGGCTCGCCGGCGATCCACGCCCATGGAGAAGCAGGTGAAATCGCCAACAGCCGCGCCTTGTAGACCGCCGTCAATCCAGCGAATACGATGCCCGCCATCATGAAGTTCATGGCGATATGGCCGATCTGCATGCCGAGCGACGCCAAAGTATCGCCGACTCGGTACCTGGCGCCGAACGAAAAGGCGCCGAGTGCGGCTTCGATCGCGATCATGCCGAGGGAAATGGCGAGGAACAGGTCCGGCAGGTTGAACTTCCGGTGCATGATCTTAGCGGGCCTCGGCGAGAACGGACCGGCATATTAAACCATGAGCGTCAAGGATCATTACCTGCAATGGGTGCTCGAACAACTCGCCGGCGCTGAACGGATTTCGTGCCGTCGTATGTTCGGTGCCGTCGGCTTGTATCGCGACGACGTGTTCTTCGCCATCATCAGCGGCGATACGCTTTATTTCAAAGTCGACGATGCCAGTCGAACTCATTACGAGACGCGCGGAATGTCCCGATTCCGTCCCTATGGAGACAAGCCGCCGCGAGGTAAGCCGCCGGTGAGCATGAGTTATTACGAAGTGCCGGCGGACGTGCTCGAAGACGCGGATGAGTGCGTCGAGTGGGCGATGCGCGCGGTGGCGGCGGGCATTGCAAGCGCGAAGTCGCCGAACCGACGCAAACGCGACGATCAGCGCCGTGGGCGCTCGGGTCGCCCATGAAAATCATAGGACTCATCGGCGGCATGAGCTGGGAATCCACGATTCCCTATTACCGGCACATCAATGAGTTCGTGAAAGAACGTCTGGGCGGTCTGCACTCGGCGAATCTGGTTCTGTACAGCATGGATTTCCATGAAGTCGAGCGTTTGCAGCGCAGCGACGACTGGCAGGGCGCGGGACAACTTCTCGCCGCCGCGGCGCGTTCACTCGAAGCCGCTGGGGCGAATTGCGTGGTTCTTTGTACGAACACCATGCACCGGGTGGCGCCCGCCATCGAGGCCGCGGTGCGTATTCCGCTTCTGCACATTGCGGATCCAACTGCGCAGGTCATCAAAGCAGCGGGATTCACCGCGGTTGGCCTTTTGGGTACCCGCTTTACCATGGAACAGGACTTTTACCGCGAGCGGCTCACGGTGCGCCACGGGCTTACGGTGCTGACCCCGAGCGCCGCAGATCGGGAACTGGTTCATCGCATCATTTACGAAGAACTCTGCATGGGTACAGTTGTTCCGGCCTCCCGCGATGCCTACCGAAAGATCATCGCCGCCCTGGCCGCGCAGGGAGCCCAGGCCATCATCCTGGGCTGCACCGAGCTCTCTTTACTCGTCAGGCAATCTGACTCTGCGGTGCCATTGTTCGACACCACCGCCATACATGCGCTTCATGCCGCCGCTTGGGCTCTCGAGCCCACGGATCGCTGAACTTAGCACTTATACGTCGATCGTGCCCGGCATTCTCAGTGAGCGCTTAAGAAATTCTCGACCAGCGCTGCAACCCGATCCGCCTTTTCGATATGCAGCATGTGTCCCGCACCCGCGATACGAGCGATTTCAATGTGAGGAAAGCTGTTCCGAAACGCGGCGTCGTTTCCATCCGCTCCCAGCCTGGGCAGGTATTCGGATTCGTCACCCAACAGCATCAGGATGGGAGCCTTCACCGCTCGCCAACACGCCTCGGCATCCTCGCGTTTGTAACGAACGGGGTTGACCCATCGATGCCGCGAGTCGCCCAACAATCTCACTCGCCCGGCATGCGGTTGACTCCACGCGCCGGCCACGAAACCGGCCTGGGCCTCCGTAAATCGCGGGTAACGGAAGCGAATAACGGACGCCAGCTGCTCGACGGACTCGTAGTCCTTCATGGCGGGCCTGGATTTGACTTGATCCAGCCACGAGCGCAATTGCGCCGGCGCGCTCTCGGGCGAAGATCGAGGCAAGCCGAAGCCCTCCAAGCTCGCGATGCAACGTACCCGCTCCGGCCGCACGCCTGCATATTGGCTGGCAACATTTCCGCCCATACTGTGGCCGACGATGCGGGCCGGCACGCCCGGCGACAGCGCGTCAAGCAACGCGTCGAGATCCGCAAAATAATCCGGAAACCAGTAGCCTTCCTGCGGCCATTCGCTCTGCCCAAACCCGCGCCAGTCCAGCGCCACCAACGGCCAATCGCGCTCGAATGCATCGACCATGAATTGAAACGTCGCGCCGGTGTCCTGCCAGCCATGCAAAAGAAACACCGGCAATTCCGACCCGGAGGGCTCCGGACCCCAACGGGTCAGATGGCTATCGAGTCCGCGTACTCGCAATGTTTCATGCCGCGGCACTCGCAGCGCTCGGTACGCAGCCACGCGTTTCAATCAACACGACAAACTACGCCGATCAACGCGCCGAACATGGCGCCGATCACACCCACTGCCGGGGCGGCGACCACCTTGCGGGTCTGCGGAGGTTTGTAAATCCCGTCCGGGGTGGGACCGACTTTCGGCGGTTTGCCCGGGATCGGGATCGGGTTCGTGCCGGTGCCCGTGCCTTTCGCCGGATCGGGCGGGGGTTTTTTCGAATCGTTGCTGTTCGGCATGTCTCGACTCCTTGACGTCGCTGTTCAGCGCTACCTCATACACGCAAGCAGCATCCCGCCGCAAGCACCATCGCGGTTTGCGGTTTCCCCGACTCGCGTAGCATGCTCTTAGTCATGCTAGGAGATCGCATCGGGCCGTACCGGATACTGCACACCCTCGGTGTCGGCGGTATGGGCGAGGTTTACCTTGCCGAACGTGCGGACGCCGAGTTCGAGCAGAAGGTCGCGATCAAGGTCGTGCACGGCGGGACGATCAGGCGCGGCAACCATTCCCGGCTCAAACTCGAGCGGCAAATCCTCGCTCAGCTCGATCACCCGAATATCGCGCATCTGTTGGACGGCGGAACGCTCGCGGACGGCACCGCTTACATCGTCATGGAGTATGTCGACGGCATCCCGATCGATGCGTACTGCGACGCGCATCGGCTCGACGTTGCCGCGCGCCTCAGACTGTTTCAAATCGTGTGCGCCGCCGTGCACTACGCTCACCAGAACTTGATCGTGCACCGGGATTTGAAACCGTCGAACATTCTGGTCACGAGCAACGGTGTTCCCAAGCTGCTCGACTTCGGCATTGCGAAACTGCTGGATGATCGCCAGGCGGGGCAACACACCCTGGCCGTGACCCACGCCGATTTGCGCATGTTGACCCCTGATCACGCGAGTCCCGAGCAGATTCGCGGTCAGCCCATCACCACGTCGAGCGATGTCTACGTGCTGGGGGTGCTGCTCTATAAGCTACTCGCGGGTGTGGGTCCGTTCGTGATTCCCTCGATGCGGTTGACTGATATCGAGCGAGCGATCTGTGAGAAAGATCCGCCGCTTGCCAGCCAAGCCATCGATACCGCGGCCACGGCGGACACGCAAGGAATTTTAGAATCGCGTTGCACCAGTGCGAATCGGCTGCGCCGCACGCTGCAAGGGGATCTGGACAACATCGTCTGCATGGCCATGCATAAAGAACCGGAGCGCCGTTATGGCTCCGCGCAGCAGATGGCCCGCGACCTTCAGAGATTTCTCGACGGCAAGCCGGTCATCGCACGCCGCGACACCATGTCCTACCGTTCAGCCAAATTCGTCCGGCGTCATTGGTTGCCGGTGTCCGCCGGCATGGCGGTGTTCGGCCTCATTCTGGCGTTTGCCGCGACCACCTATGTGCAGTCGTTGCGAATCGCGGCGGAGCGCGACCGAGTGGCGCAGCAGCGGGAACGCGCCGAACTCGAGCGGTCGCGGGCCGAAGAGGTATCGACGTTTCTGGTCAATCTTTTCAAATTGTCGGATCCCGAAGAGAATCGCGGCAATCGAGTCACTGCCCGGGAACTTCTGGATTCGAGCGCGAAGCGTTTGCATGCCGCGTTCCAGGACCAGCCGGCAACCAAGGCCGCTTTGCTGGCGACGGTGGGCGCGGTCTACGACAGCCTCGGCCAGTACCAAGATGCCGTGCCCATCTTGCAGGAGTCATTGACCCTGCAGCCCGCAGCCCGCGATCGATCGCACATCGATACCTTGTTGGAATTGGGGCGTGCCCTCTCGGGCGCGGGCGACTTGAACGGCGCCGAAGCGCCTTTGCAGGATGCACTTCATCTCGCGCAGACCGACTTCGGCGCGGCGAGCCAGGAATCCGGAAAGGCGCTGTGGGCCGTCGGCCGCCTGCGGCAGCAGCAAGGTCAATTCGCCGAAGCGAAGGACCTGTACAAGCGCGGCCTCGACATCCTCGAGAGCGCGCAAGCTCCCGCCACCGACATTGCCTCGCTGCTGGACGATCTGGCTCAGGTTTACTCCGGCGCGCAGCAATGGGCGCTGGCCAAACAAACCTATGAGCGGGCGCTCGATGTCGATCGGCGCATGCTCGGCGACGAGCATCCGCGCGTGGCCACCCATTTGCATAACCTGGCGGTGGTCGGGCAGAACATGGGCGACCTGCGCAGCGCCGAGGCCCTGTATCGCGACGCCATAACCAGGCTGCAGAGCGCGTACGGCAGCGATCATCCGGAGACCGCCGGCGCCCGCGGCAACTACGGGTTGCTGCTACAGCGCGAAGGGCGGCTGGAGGAAGCGGAGCCCTTGTTGCGCGGCGCCTTGAGCGTAGCCCTCAAACTCTATGGTCCTGAGAATTACAACGTCGCTTACGCGCGCGTGAGTTTGGGAATGCTGCTGCACGACGAGGGCAATCTGAAAGACGCCGAGAGCGAGTACCGCCAGGCACTCGCCACCTATGACAAATCGTTGCCGCCCAATCACCAGTGGCGCGCGTCGGCGCTGATGCATCTGGCGCGACTCTTGGTCGACCGCGGCAAAGCAGAGGAGGCGCTTGCCTTGAGCGATCAATCCTTGAAAATCTGGACGGCGACTTCCGCGGCGTCCAACCCGGCAACCGCGCAGGCGCACGCGATTCACGCCTATGCGCTTGGCAATCTGAACCGTATGCGCGAAGCGGCGGATGAACTGACCGCGGCCGTTCTGGTGCTGTTGAACGCCCGCGGCCCCGACGATCCCGCGGTACGCCGGGCGCAGAATTGGCTGAAGAACGTGCATGCCGACCTGCCGCCGACCGCGAGCACGAAGCACTAGGCTCTTAACCGCCCAGAAATATCCTGTACGCGGGATTGTCGGTTTCCTCGGTATAGGCATATTGCAATTCATTGACATGCAGGATGAAATCCTCGCGCGTCTCGGCAGGCACTTGAATTCCCGTTAAAATACGCCCGTAATCCGAGCCATGATTGCGGTAGTGGAACAGACTGATGTTCCAAGCGGAGCCGATCGCCCGCAGGAATTTCAGCAACGCGCCCGGGCGCTCGGGAAATTCGAATCGATACAGGCGCTCGTCCGTGAGCCCGTGCGCTCGTCCGCCCACCATATACCGCACATGGAGCTTTGCCATTTCGTTGTCGGTCATGTCGTGCGCGGCAAAGCCAGCCTCGGCGATGGTCTTGATGAGAGAGTCGCGTTCCGCCCTGCCTTGCGTGAGCGCGATGCTGACGAAAACATGGGCCGCTCGCTGGTCGCCGTATCTGTAGTTGAATTCAGTGACGCTGCGTCTGCCAAGAAGTTCGCAAAATCTCAAAAATGATCCCGGCTCCTCCGGCATCTCCACCGCCAGCAGCGATTCGCGCTGCGCGCCGATGTCGGAGCGTTCGGCCACATAACGCAGGCGGTCGAAGTTCATATTCGCGCCGCCATTGATCGCAATCAACATGCGTTCGCTGCAGGACTCGCGCGCCACGTATTTTTTGATGCCCGCCACGCCTAAGGCGCCCGCGGGTTCCGCGATGGAGCGGGTGTCCTCGAAGATGTCTTGGATTGCGGCGCAAATTTGGTCGGTGCTCACCAGAATGATTTCATCGACATACTGGCGGGCCAATCTGAACGTTTCTTCGCCGACCCGCCGTACCGCCACGCCGTCCGCGAAGGCGCCCACGCGATCGAGCGTGACGCGCTTGCCGGCGCGCAACGACTCGTACATGCCGGCCGCATCCTCCGGCTCGACGCCGATGATTTTGATGCGCGGATACAGCGATTTCGCGTACGCGGCGATACCGGAGATCAGGCCGCCGCCGCCCACGGGCACGAAGATCGCATCGATGTCGTCGCCATGCTGCTGGCGCAGGATTTCCATTGCAATGGTGCCCTGACCGGCGATCACATCGGGATCATCGAACGGATGCACGAACACCAGAGCTCTGCCGCGGGCGAGACCGACGGCGTGCTCATAGGCCTGATCGTAGTCATCGCCGTGCAGCACGATCTCTGCGCCCAGGTCCGCAACGGCGCGCACCTTGATGTCGGGCGTGGTCAGCGGCATGACTATGAGCGCCGGAATACCGCGGGTGCGGGCGGCGAGTGCGACACCCTGCGCATGGTTGCCCGCGGATGCGCAAATCACGCCGCGCTGCGCGCTGATCGCCGAAAGCTGCGCGATCTTGTTGTACGCCCCACGTATTTTGAACGAAAACACCGGCTGGAGGTCTTCACGTTTGAAGAAGATGCGATTGTTCAGCCGGCGCGATAGCCGCGGGGCTGCATCCAGCGATGTCTCGACGGCAACATCGTACACTTTGGCTTTGAGGATTCGTTCTACGTAGTTTTCTTGCATGGGTGGCTTTGGTTTGGGCGTGCCTACAGTAGCTCAACCGGCGGCCCGGCGGTATGGTCCTCATACTGTGAGATGATCCACACCCCGCTTAGCCGTCGGCCTGCGGAGCTGCCTTAATTGAGTAACATACGGCTCATGCGTACATTCAAGTGCTGGATCCTAGCGTGTTTGCTTGCGTCGCCGGCGGCCTACCCGCTCGCGGGAAATGTCGTGGCAACCGACAACGTCAAGGCACGCTTGGTGAGCGAGGCAGGCGCCATCGGGCCGGGCCAATCGATTTGGGTCGCCCTCGAACTCAACATTCGCGACGGCTGGCATACCTACTGGCGCAACCCCGGGGATTCGGGTCAGGCCACCAGCCTGGCATGGAGCCTACCGCCGGGGTTCACCGCCGGCCCCATCGTCTGGACGATTCCGCACCGCTTCGAACTGCCGCCGCTGGTCAATTACGGCTACGCGAAGCACGCCATGCACTTGGTGCAAATTACCGCGCCACAGGATCTCAAGCCTGGGAGCACCATCGCATTTGACGCCAAGGCCAGTTGGCTGGTCTGCTCGGATGTCTGCATTCCGGAAGACGCCAATCTTCAATTGAAATTGCCGACCAGCGCCGGCGCGGCCGCCGCCGATCTCAAGGACGCCGCGCTTTTTGCGGGGGCACGCAGCGACTTGCCGAACCCGGAACCTGCACCGACCAGCGCCAGGATTCAGAACGGAGAACTGGTCATCACCCTCGGCAAGATGTGGGGCGCGACGCTTTCTCAGATCAAGTCGCTGGCGTTTTTTCCGTACGATGAAGGCGGCATTGAATACGGCGCACCGCAAACCCTCACGCGATCGAAGGACGCCATAGAGCTTGCCATCAAAAAAGGCGCGCAGCCGCCTCAGGCCGGAACCGTTCGCGGCGTGCTGCTGGCAACCGAACAGTCCGGCAACAGCACGTTGACCGTTCCCATCGAAATCGCCGCAGCCTTCACTGCAGGGGCCGCTCCCGAAGCCACGAGTCCCGGAGTCGCCGCGAGTTCGGGAATCGCAGTCCACGCGCCGGCATTGCCGTCGCTGATTCTGCTGGCCATCCTCGGCGGATTGATTCTGAATTTGATGCCCTGTGTATTTCCGGTGCTGTCCATCAAAGCCATCGGGCTTGTGGATCAGGCGAAAAAGCATCCCGCCGCGGTTCGCGCCAAAGGATTGGTCTTCGCGGCCGGAGTCATCAGCTCCATGCTCAGTCTCGCGGTCGTGCTACTGGCGCTGCGGGCAGGCGGTGAACAGATCGGCTGGGGATTTCAGCTGCAATCGCCGCTGTTTGTGACGTTGATGGTTTATCTATTGCTTGCCGTCGGCTTGAACCTGTCGGGGGTGTTCGAAGTGGGCGGCGGACTCGCGGGTGTCGGCGACGGCCTCACGCGAGGCGATGGCTATCGCGCCTCGTTCTTCACCGGAGTGTTGACCACGCTGGTCGCGACACCCTGTACCGCGCCCTTCATGGCGGCCGCCGTGGGAGCGGCGCTCACGCAATCTCCGGCTGTGGCCCTGGTCATTTTCGCGGGAGTCGGGGTAGGTCTCTCGCTGCCTTACTTACTGCTGTCATTCGCACCGTGGACCCGCCGCGCGCTGCCCAAGCCGGGCGCCTGGATGGACACTCTGAAGCAAATATTTGCATTTCCGATGTATGCATCGGCTGCGTGGCTGCTGTGGGTCCTTGCCCAGCAAACCTCGTCCGTTGGTTTGGGCGCCGCGTTGGCGGGCGCCATCCTCATCGCGCTGGCGGCGTGGGCTTATCAAAAATCCAAATTCAGCGGGCTCCGCGGGCGCGTGACTGCAATCGTCACCGCGATCGCAGCCGTATTGATAGCCGTTTTTCTGCCGTTCCGATATGCCGACGTTGCGGCCGCTTCGACCGGCAGCGCCGCAGCCTCGTCGCACGCCGGGGAAGCGTGGCAACCCTACGATGCCGCGCGAGCAGCGGAAATCAATGCCGCAGGCCGGCCGCTACTCGTCAATTTCACCGCAAGTTGGTGTCTGACCTGCCTGGTCAATGAACGAAATGCATTCGCCGATTCAGGGGTGCAGGCGGTCTTCCGCGACAAGGGCGTGACGCTCATGAAGGCTGATTGGACCAGTCGCGATCCGGCCATCACGAAGGCCCTTGCCACCTTCGGTCGCGCCGGAGTGCCGCTCTACGTCGTATACAACGCGAAGCCTGGATCTTCGGAACCGGTGGTCCTACCGCAACTCCTAACGGCGAACATCGTGCACGATGCGTTCGCGGATTTGCCCAATCGCGATTTGAAATGAGTCGTGAATGGCGCATGCTGCGAACATGGCCGAAATCTTTCCCTCCAGCGTCCCGGTGATCGATTTTCGGCGTCATAGCATGGTGCTTCAGTGGCACGCGCCGGGCGGCACCTGGACTGCCTGCGATGTCCCGCCTGCGCTGGTGCACGGCGTCGCGTTGATCCGGGCAGCACAACCGAATATTTGTCTTTTCGGCCTGGACGGCGGGCTGCATCTTCAAGTAGGGCCCGATAAGTACCCGCTGTCGGAGGACTCGCCTCGCATCAAGTGGAGCCGCGGCCTGGCAAGCTTTGGATTTCGCAGACGCTTCACCGTCGAATCCAGTTCCGGTGCAGTGTTGTGCAGCCATGCGTATTGGAGCGGTCAAGGAGATGATTTTTTTTTGTGGGTTGTGGCGCGGGCGGCGGATCCGCAATGGCGCGCGGTGACCGGGCAACGCTGGTCGGAAGGAATGCATCCCGCGGAGATGCGCGCGAGTTAGCCTAGGAGCGGCACGCGGCCGTCAGCGCGGCAAGAGCCCCGCGAGTTCATTCTCGGTCAGCTCGCGCCACTTGCCTGCAGGCAATGTGCCGAGATCGATATTGATGATGCGGACTCGCTGCAGGCGTTGGGCTCGGTATCCGAGCGCCGAGCACATACGCCGAATTTGCCGATTCAGGCCCTGAGTGAGAATCATGCGAAAGGTTTTTTCATTGATTCGCGACACTTTGCAGGATTTCGTGACTTGGCCCATGATCTTGACGCCGTCGGCCATCATCCTGAGCGACAAGTCCGTGATTGGCCGATCCACCGTAACGATGTATTCCTTTTCATGATTGTTTTCCGAACGTAGGATTTCGTTCACGATGTCGCCGTTGTTCGTCAACAGGATCAAGCCCTCGGAATCTTTATCCAATCGACCGATCGGGAAGATACGTTCCCGGTGGCCGATGAGATCGATGATGTTGCCCTCGATGTGCGCTTCGGTGGTGCAGGTAATGCCCACGGGCTTGTTGAGCGCAATGTAGATCTGTTTTTTCTTCGGTTCGACCAGCCTGCCATCGACGCGCACCTCGTCGCCGTCGCTTACCCGCGTACCCAGCGCGGCCAGCGCCCCGTTGCAAGTCACGCGCCCCGCTTCGATCCACTTGTCGGCCTCGCGGCGCGAGCAGTGGCCGGTTTCGCTGATGTACTTGTTGAGCCTCACGAATGTGCAGCCGACGAGGCTACTCCTTGAGGAAAGCGCCGATTTGCTTTGCCAGAGTCTTGGGAGCGGCATCGAACAGATCGGCGGTGTACTCGGCCAGATCGATGAACTTTGCGTTGGGCAAGGTGCCCGTAGTCCACTGCGAGTCGCCACCGGCCCCCAGCTTCATTCGCAGCACCAGGCTTTCCTGTTTGATGACCGGTAATCGATCGAGGGGAGGCACCCCGACCAGCACCAAGCGCCGCACGAGTTCGGGTCGCGCGGCGCCCAATTCGAGCGCGACCCCCGCTCCGAAGCGAAACCCGAGCACGTCGATCCGGCGTAATCGTAAATCAGCCGCCAAATCAGCTACCGCGCTGGCGGCATCCGCAAATTCCATTGTGGGTGCGGGGTCGGATTCACCGCAACCGGGTAGATCCGGCGCGTAAACGGAGCGATCGTCGGCGATCTCCGGTAAAAATCGATCAAATGTGCGACTCGATCCCTCACTTGGATGTAAACAAAAAAGCGTGGTCCCTTCGTCGAAACCGCCGGTGGTGGGAAACGCAGTGCGCACATGTAATTGGCCGAACTTGCAGTCAAAGTAGGCACGCCGCGTGCGAACCGCGTTCGTGGAAGTGGAGAATTTCGGTTGCTTAGCCACTGGGCCTCCCGCTGCTTCTGGATTCAGGCGCAAGGATACGCGAGTCCGGGCGCGCCTAGCCCACCGGGCCGGCCGAGGCGCTCGCTTATGACAAATGTTGTGTTTTTAATACATTAATTTTTGCATTTCGTCGCAATAAAGCTAGCGCTTGTAACCGCTCACGGCTAGAGTGTTGCTCGGACGCAATAGGACTTAGAGATAGTGAAAAAGACCAATCATCGCCGGAGCGCAATATAAAGCGCCACGATTAGGCATGGGGACTTGAAAGCCGGGCAATGCCCGGCTTTTTTATTTCGCGATTTTATTTACGGTTTTATTTCGCGGTCGACTACGGTTTTATTTCACGCTCGACGGAGCGCCGGGCGGTACGCTGCGCGGGTCGCCGGGCGATGCATTGCGCGCCTCCCGATCCCAAACCCGGGACATGGTGAACCCGCCTGAACGTCCACCCTTGAACCCCACCACCTCGATGAGGCGCTGCCCGTCCTCCGAGACGCTATAACGCTCTTCGAAGGGAGGATGATCGTCGTCGGGGTCGCCCGATTGCACCACCAGCGTCTTATCGTCCCAGCCGCAGAGGGGCGGTGGCCCATCACCTTGGGTTCGCGCGCGCATATCGCGCCCTCGAGGCTGACCATCGTCGTCCGCCGGCTTTTTTCGATGATGATGCGGTTTCATGTCGGCGACCGGCTGATAAACCTGGGCTACGCCCGCAGATGTGATAGCGACCACACCGGCAACTTGCTTGATCTCGAGCTCTTTGCCTGGCCAGCGTAAACCCTCGCTCAACGCGCCCACCGCAGGCACGGACGGAGCACCGGCCCCTCCGGAGCTGGGGCCGCCACCGCCGCCGCGGCCGCCCCGTCCGCCCCGTCCGCCGCCATGGCCACCTTGGCCGCCTCGGCCGCCGGGGGTGCCGGCAGAACCGCTCGCGGGGCCGTCAAGCTGGGACAGAACGAGGCGCTGCGGGTCATCGCTATCCGCCTCATTGAGTTTCCACTGCCCGCTGAAATCCACACCGGGCGGCGGCGCCAACGCCAACTTCTCGCTTGCGCACGAAGAAAGCATCACAAGCGCTACAACCAACGCAACTCGCATACCCACCTCTGTTGTAACTCGGCCGCTGATCGCGCGGCGACGAGCCCGCTCGAGCCGGTCGATTCGAGATGCTTATAATGACTGAATGCGGAGGCCGGGCAAATGGCCGGCGCGGTCGTGGGCCGGTCAAAGTGGGTAAAGCGGTTCAGCTCGCGGTATCGTGATTTCTGGATATCCAGACGCGGCCTTCGAACGGCTGGAAGCACACTCGCACGGATTCGGCTCTACGCGTCATTTGCGTACCGCACTTGATCTTGCCGTCGGCGAGATCGGCGCGAATCAAATCGACGAGACTGGCGCTGGGCTCGCCTGCTGCGGTCGGCGGCAGCGCATGCGCGAGGATGCGCGCCTGAATGCCGTCGCGCCGCGTCGAATTGCCGATTACCCCGCGCTTGAAGCGATCGAGCACGACCAGCACCGAACTCAACGTATTGTCCGTCACGTCGCTCGGTCGTCCGGTGCCGCCAACGAAGCGCAAGTGCAGCAATCCGCCCACGCCCCGTCCTTCGTCATGCAGGCACAAGGCAAGCGCCCCATGCAATTCGGCGATCAACAAAACGGGTTCGGGCGAGACCTGATAAGTGTCCGGCGCGACTAAAACTTCCGTGACATCTTTTAGCACCAAGTGCGGACCCTTTTTTGCCCCCCCAGATGCTGCCCTTACGCGAGCATTCTGGCTGCTAAGCGAATCACGGTTTCACGTCAAAAACCGTCCCATAGCGTGCGCCGTTATCAGTTTATACCGGCATGTTATTAGCGCCCGGGGCCGCGCCCCGGCTACACTGTCCTGCTATGTATCGTTATGATGTGATGGACAAAACGCTCGTCAACGAGCGCGTCACGCAGTTTCGCGATCAAACGCGGCGTTTTCTGGCCGGCGAATTGAGTGACGATGAATTCCGGCACCTGCGCCTGCGCAACGGTTTGTACCTACAGCGCCATGCGCCGATGCTGCGAGTTGCGATACCTTATGGCCTGTTGTCGTCCGTACAGCTGCGCGCCTTGGCCGCCATTGCCAGACGCTACGATCGCGGCTACGGACATTTCACCACCCGCCAGAACATCCAGTACAACTGGCCGAAGCTCGAGGAGGTGCCGGACATCTTGGCCGACCTCGCCTCCGTCGAGATGCACGCGATTCAAACCAGCGGCAACTGCATCCGCAATACCACCTCGGATCATCTTGCGGGAGTGACGCCGAACGAACTCGAGGATCCGCGGCCCTGGTGCGAAATCATCAGGCAGTGGTCGACGTTCCACCCCGAATTCACTTACCTGCCGCGCAAATTCAAGATCGCCGTCACGGGCGCGCCGCAAGACCGTGCCGCTTCGCTGGTCCATGATGTAGGCGTACACATTGTGCGCGGCCCCAATGGCGAACTCGGATTCGAAATCCTCGCCGGCGGAGGGCTTGGCCGTACGCCCATTATCGGCCAGGTGGTCCGGGAATTCCTGCCGCGCGAGCACCTGTTGTCATATCTCGAAGCCGTACTGCGGATCTATAACCTGGAGGGGAGGCGCGACAACCTGACCAAGGCGCGCATCAAGATCCTGGTCAAGTCTCTTGGAATCGAAGAATTCAGGCGGCGGGTCGAGGCCGAGTGGGCATTGATTCGAGACAGCCGGTTGCGCGTTGCTGAGGCCGAGGTCGCTCGTATACGCGGCTTCTTTACGCCCCCGGCCTACCTGAAACTCGCCGACACCGACCCGGCCGCCGGGAAGGATGCGGCGTTTCGAGCCTGGTACCGCTACAACACCGTGGAACACAAGGTCCCGGGGTATCGAGCGGTGTACATATCGCTGAAGAAGCCGGACGTTGCGCCGGGCGATGCCACCGATGCTCAGATGGAACTCATCGCCGATCTGTCCGATCGCTATAGTTTCGGCGAGGTGCGCGTCACTCACACGCAGAACCTGCTGCTCGCGGACGTCGAGCAGGGCAAGACGTTCGAATTGTGGCAGTCGCTGGCCGGCGCGGGGCTCGCGACGCCGAACATCGGCACCCTGACCGATATGATCTGCTGCCCAGGCCTCGATTTTTGCAGTCTGGCGAATGCGGGTTCGATCGATGTCGCCAAACTCATCAACGAGCGCTTCGACGATTACGACTATCTGTACGATTTGGGCGAACTCGATGTGAAAATGTCGGGGTGCATGAATGCGTGCGGGCACCATCACGTGGGCAACATCGGTATTCTCGGCGTGGATAAGGGCGGCGAGGAGTGGTACCAGATCACCATCGGCGGCGCGGCCGGCGCCGATGCGTCATTGGGTTCGGTGATTGGGCCATCGGTGGCCAAGGTCGACGTTCCTGAAACCATTGCACGGCTGTTGGCGGTGTATGTCGAGCAACGGCGAGCCGAGGAACGATTCATCGATACCGTGCGCCGCCTCGGCGTGAAGCCCTTCAAGGAAAGAGTGTATGCCGCGCCAGTTGCTGCGTGACGGCCGCGTCGTCGCCGACGACTGGACGTACCTGGCCGAGACGGACCATGAGACCGCTGCATCCGGGTCCGATGCCACGGGCCTGATCCTGACTTTCGATCAATGGCTCGGCGATAAAGCGAAGTGGCTTGCGGCCGCCGTGCGCCTCGGCGTCGTGCTCTCGCCGGTCCACAAAGTCGAAACGCTGGCGCCCGACCTCTCGCGTTTCGAATTGATCGGCGCCGAGTTTGCGGGGCCGAGTGAAGGCCGCGGCTACACTCAGGGCCGTTTACTGCGCGAGCGCTATGGGTTCACCGGAGAGTTGCGCGCCACGGGCTATGTGCGCCGCGATCAGCTGTTCTTCCTCGCACGCTGCGGCTTCAATAGCTTCGAGCTACCCGCCGGCGAGATCGAAGACGCGAGCAGCGCGTTCTCGACATTTTCGGCGGAATACCAGCCTTCCAACGATGCTGGGCTCGCGCTCAAGCTGCAACGCCGCTAGCCGCCCGCAGCGCTCGCGAGCCTCCCGCTTCCGCTGGTCTCCGCCGCGCTTTCGGATCCCGCGGCGACGGCACCGCCCGATGGCAATCTGGGCGCGTCGCCGGGATACAGCTGCCAACGTCGAAAGCGCACTCCCACTTTTTGACCGATGTGGAATCGGTCCGCGTCAAAGCGCTCGCGGCTGATTTCCGCCTCCAAGGGCTCGTTCGCGGGCCGGCCGTCGGCGCAAAGTTCCAAACGGACGATGGGTCCGATCACCCGCACGTCCCGCACCGTCGCCGGCCACCCCGCCGATTCGCCGCCGATGTCGATCTCGTGCGGACGGATGAGCGCGATGCGGTCGCTCCCGTAGGAGTTGAGGGCGGGGTCGCCCGTGATATCGATCGGACCTATGCGCGCGCGCCCGTTGTGCCACTGCACCCGCAGCTCATTGACCTGGCCCAGAAAGCGGTGCACGTAGGCAGATCGAGGGAGATCATAGACATCGCCGGGAACTCCGGTCTGCTCGATCCGGCCGCGGTTGAGCACGACGATGGTGTCCGCCACCTCGATCGCTTCTTGCTGATCGTGCGTCACGAAAATACTCGTGAATTTCAGTTCCGTGTGCAGACGCCGCAGCCAGCGCCGCAGCTCGTGCCGCACTTGGGCATCCAGCGCGCCGAAGGGTTCGTCCAGCAACAGCACTTCCGGGTCGACGGCGAGCGCTCGCGCCAGGGCCACCCGCTGTTTTTGGCCGCCCGACAGCTGTGCCGGGTAGCGGTCGCCGGCCCATTGCAACTGCACCAATTCCAACAGCGACTGCACTTTCTTGCGTATATCGGCTGCCGCCGGCCGCTCGCGCCGCGCCTTCACTTTCAGTCCAAACGCGATATTTTCGAACACCGACATGTGGCGGAACAGGGCATAGTTCTGGAAAACGAAGCCCACTTTTCGATCTCGAATCGGCCAAAAGGTCGCATCGCGTCCATCGATGAGCACCTGTCCGCTCTCCGGCGTCTCGAGTCCGGCGATGATGCGAAGCAGCGTGGTTTTTCCGCAGCCCGATGGTCCCAACAGCGCCAGCAGCACGCCGGACGGAATATCCAGATCGACGTCATCAACGGCGGCGAATTCGCCGAATTGCTTACTGACGCCGCGTAGCGTGATGCTCATGTCTCATTTCTCCGAATTTGCGCGCGGGCGGCGCACGCCATGCTTGAGTTCCGGCTGCCGCCACTCGAGAAAGCTCTTGCCGGCCAACGTCAGCAACGCCAGCAACGCCAGCAACGACGCCACCGCGAACGCAGCTGCGTAATTGTATTCGTTATAGAGGATTTCCACGTGCAGAGGCATGGTGTTGGTCAGCCCGCGAATATGCCCGGATACCACCGACACCGCGCCGAACTCACCCATGGCGCGCGCATTGCAGAGCAGCACGCCGTACAGCAGGCCCCACCGAATGTTGGGCAGCGTAATATGCCAAAAGACTTGCCAGCCGTTGGCCCCCAATGAGAGCGCCGTTTCCTCGTCGTCCTTGCCCTGTGCCTGCATCACCGGGATGAGCTCGCGGGCCACGAAGGGAAAGGTAACGAATACGGTGGCGAGCACGATGCCGGGAACGGCAAAAACGATGCGAATGTCATGCGCTTGCAGGTATGGGCCGAACCAGCCGCGCGCGCCGAATAGCAGAATGTACGTAAGTCCCGCGATCACCGGGGACACCGCGAACGGCAAGTCGATGAGCGTGATGAGGGTACTCTTGCCGCGAAACTGGAACTTGGTGATCGCCCACGCCGCGACTACGCCGAACACCACGTTCATCGGAACCGCAATCGCCGCCACCATGAGCGTGAGCCTGATCGCGGCCCATGCTATGGGATCGGAGACCGCGGCGACATAGGCTCCGGCTCCCTTGGCGAGCGCCTGGACGAACACGACCAACAGCGGCAGCAGCAAAAATGCGGCCATGAAGGCCAGCGCTACCGCAATCAAGATGAACCGGCCCCAACGCAGGCCCTGCCGTGGACTTCGCTCGCGCCGGCTTCGCGCGCTGGGCGAGTCGTAACTCGCGCTGATGGCGGGTACTTCCATGGGTGCTTCCATCATGTAGCGCTGTGTCTGGTCAGCGCCCAGCTTTGCAGCGCGTTGATGCCGAGCATCAGGGCGAAGGACAGCACGAGCATGATCACTGCAATCGCCGTGGCGCCGGCATAATCGTATTGTTCCAATTTGGTGATGATCAGCAGCGGCGCGATTTCGGACTTCATCGGCATATTACCGGCGATGAAGATCACCGACCCGTATTCACCCACCGCGCGGGCGAACGCGAGAGCGAAGCCCGTGAGCAGTGCCGGCCAAAGCGCCGGCATAATGACGCGCACGAAGGTTTGCCATTCCGAGGCGCCGAGCGTCGCGGCGGCCTGCTCGACGTCTTTATCGAGTTCCTCCAGGACAGGCTGCAGGGTTCGCACCACAAACGGCAGGCCGATGAAAATGAGCGCCACGACCACCCCAAGCGGCGTGAACGCCACGTGAACTCCCAGCGGCAGCAGTAAGCGGCCCAACCAGCCGTTCGGCGCGTACAGGGCCGTCAGCGCGATGCCCGCGACTGCGGTGGGCAGCGCAAAGGGTAAATCGACCATGGCATCGATGAGCCGCTTGAACGGAAATGTGTAGCGCACCAAGACCCACGCGATGACGAGTCCGAATGCCGCGTTGACCGCGGCGGCGATCAGCGCTGCGCCGAAGCTCAAGCGCAGCGACGCCACGACTCGCGGAGCCCACACCACTGCCCAGAAGTGCCCCAGGCCCGAACCAAAACTGCGGATGAATGTCGCCGACAGCGGGATCAGCACGAGCAGCGACAGATACACCATGGTGTACCCCAGCGTCAGCCCAAATCCCGGAATGACGCTGCGCCTACTGGCCATAGATCCGATCGAAGGTCCCATTGTCTGCGAAATGAGTAGCCTGCGCCTTCGCCCAACCACCGAATGCACCGTCGATGGTCACGAGCGGGATGTTCGGAAACTGTTTCGCATACTTCGCGGCGATATCAGGATCGCGCGGACGATAGAAATGCTTGGCGGCAATTTCCTGCCCTTCCTTGGAATACAGGTAGCGCAAATATTCTTCGGCGACCTTGCGCGTGCCATGCTTGTCGACCACCTTGTCGACGATGGTCACCGGCGGCTCCGCGAGGATGCTCAGCGAGGGCGCGACCACGTCGAACTTGTCGGGACCCAACTCCTTCATTGCGAGATATGCTTCGTTCTCCCAGGCCAGCAAAACGTCGCCGATTCCCCGTTCCACGAAAGTCACCGTGGCCCCTCGGGCGCCCGAATCGAGAACCGGCACATTCTTGTATAGCTTCTTCACGAATGCCTCAGCCGTGCCATCGTTTCCGCCGGGCTGCTTCAATGCCCACGCCCATGCCGCCAGATAGTTCCAGCGCGCTCCGCCCGACGTCTTCGGGCTGGGCGTGATGACGGCGACCCCTCCCCGCACGAGGTCGCTCCAGTCATGAATATTCTTCGGATTGCCCTTGCGCACGAGGAACACGATGGTCGAGGTGTACGGCGTACTGTTTGCCGGTAATCGGCTCTGCCAGTTGGCAGGGACCAACCCGCCCTGCGCCGCCAACGCATCGATGTCGTACGCCAACGCCAGGGTCACCACATCGGCGCCGAGGCCGTCGATGACGGACCGCGCTTGTTTGCCCGAACCCCCATGACTTTGATTGATGGTCACGGTGTCGCCGGTTTTTGCCTTCCAGAACACCGCGAATGCCTTGTTGTAATCTTCGTACAATTCACGGGTCGGGTCGTAGGATACGTTCAACAGGCTCACCGTGGCGGCTCGCGACAGCGGAGCGAATGAAAAGCCGAGCGCCAACAGGCCGGCTGCCGCAATCAGATGAAGGAGGCGTGGGTTCCGGTCGTATTTTTTCATGGGTTGTCTCGAAGGGGAATTTTGAGATCGGCCAAAATGCGATCGACCTCTTCCTGGGTGTCCAATCTTTCAGTCTCACGCACGAGCTTGCGCGGCAAGTGAGGCGCCAGCAATTCGATGAACTCGTACATGTAGGCCCGCAATAGCGCGCTGCGGCGAAAGCCGATCCAAGTCGTATGGCCTTCGAACAGATGAGTCGCGTCGAGCACCACCAAGTCCGCATCGGTGACCGGGTCGATGGCTAGCCGCGCCAATATGCCCACTCCCAGGCCGATGCGCACGTAGGTTTTGATGACATCCGAGTCGCGCGCCGTCAATGCCACATCGAGCGACAGCCCCGCGGTTTCGAACAGCGCCGGCAGCGAGGACCGGCCGGAGAAACTGAAGACGTAGGTCACGATCGGATAATCGGCCAGTTTCTTCAGCGTCAATTTGCCCCCCGAAGCCAGCGGATGCCCGCGGGGTACGACGACCGCCCGATGCCATCGATACACGGGCAGACGCACCAAATGCGGGAAGAGCTCCTCAGAGCCGGTGGCGATGGCGAAATCGACGCGGTCGCGGGCCACCATCTCGGCGATCTGCTCAGACGTGCCTTGATGCAAATGCAGCCGGACCTTTGGATATTTCGCCCTGAACGCGCGGATCACCTGCGGCAGTACATAGCGCGCTTGGGTATGCGTGGTGGCAATCGACAGCGTGCCGCCGTCCGCCTTGCGCAATTCAGCCGAAGTGCGGCGTATGTTCTGCATTTCGCGCAAAATGCTGCTGGCGCGCGAAATGATTTCATCGCCGGCCGCGGTGGTGCGGGTAAGTGCACGTCCCTCGCGCTCGAACAATTGGAAGCCGAGCTCCTCCTCCAGCAACTTGAGCTGGCGGCTGACCCCGGGCTGCGAGGTATGCAGCTGCCGGGCGGCGGCGGTAATGTTCAAGCCATTCTCGTGGACCGCGACGAGATAGCGCAATTGTTGGAATTTCATCGCGCGGCCGGTTAGATGATTGAGGGGACTTTTTGCGGAGGCATCCACATAGGATATAAGGTTAATGCTGCTTGCGCAGGCCGCGGCAGGATGATCGCTAGCACTAAAGCGCATGAGGTCATAAGCGATAGTTCGTTTGCTTGAGGGCGCGACGTTCTTATAATTTCGGCTCTGATGAGCTTAACTTCGCCGGAACTTCCCAAGCCCCTACGAGAGCGCGCAGAGGCCAGCATTTCGCAACTCCGCACGGCGGTCGCGGAATACCAAAATGTCTGCTATGCCAATAGCTTGGGCTCCGAATCCATGGTGCTCACCGACCTCATCTGGGGGGCGGTGCCGGAAATCGAGATCTTCAGCATCGACACCGGCAGGCTCTACCCCGAAACCTATGATCTGATCGAGCGTGTTCAGCAACGCTACGGCCGCGCGCTGCGCATGTACTACCCCGATGCCGCCGATATGGAACACTGGGTGGACAAAAATGGCATCAACGGCTTTCGCGACGGTCTCGAGCAACGACACGGCTGTTGCGCCATCCGCAAAGTGGGGCCGTTTCGCCGCGCCGTCTCGGGTCGTGGCGCGTGGGTAACCGGCATCAGGCGGGGCCAGTCCGCCAGTCGCGCCCTCGCGGCGCCGGTGGAATGGGACCGCGAGTACGGTCTGCACAAGGTCAGCCCGCTGCTCGACTGGTCCGAAAGGGAAATCTGGGACTACATCCGCAAGAAACGCCTGCCTTACAACACCTTGCATGACAGCGGCTTTCCGAGTATCGGCTGCGCGCCATGCACTCGAGCGGTGCAGCCAGGCGAGGATGAGCGCTCGGGACGATGGTGGTGGGAACGAGCTGATTCGCGGGAATGCGGTTTGCACCCGCGCCGCAAGATCCCCGCGGTGGCTGCTCTCAGCGGCGGCGCCGAGCGCTAGACCCACGTCGCTTGCTGCGCGGCTCATGCCGCTGTGCGAGGATTGCGATCGTGAACTACTTTCCGGTTTTCTTCGATCTCAAAGGACAGAGCGTGCTGGTCGTCGGCGGCGGCGAAGTGGCGTTGCGCAAAGTCTCGTTGTTGCAGCGCAGCGGAGCCGTCGTCACCCTGGTGGCGCCCGAAGTCGTCCCTGATCTCTTGGAGCGCGGCGCCGCCGGGTCCCTGAAACTCGTGATACGGGAATTCGTTCCGGGCGACTTGGATGGAGCCCGCCTGGTCATCGTTGCGACCTCGCGCCGCGCGGTCAACCGCTGGATTGCCAAGTTGGGCGACGCGCGCGCCATCCCCGTCAACGTCGTCGATGATCGGGAGGCCTCACGCTTCATCGTTCCTGCGCTCGTCGATCGCGATCCGGTCCTGGTGGCGATCTCTACGGGGGGTACTTCGCCGGTCTTGGCACGCCGACTGCGCGAGCGGCTCGAGGCGTTCATCCCGAAGCGGCTAGGGCGTTTCGCGCTGTGGCTGCACGGGCTTCGCAAGGCAAGCCAGTATCGTCTGCGAGACCCGCAGGAGCGCCGACGTTTTTTCGAAGCGATTGTCGACGGTCCCGCGGCGCGCCGCTTCATCGACGGCGACAGCCAGGGTGCGCAACGCATCGCACAACGATTGCTGGCCGTGACGTCCACCGCCCCCCGCGCAACCGGAGAAGTGACTCTGGTGGGCGCCGGTCCCGGCGATCCGGAATTGCTGACCTTAAAGGCGCTGCGCGCGTTGCAAGACGCGGACGTCGTTCTTCACGATCGCTTGGTACCCGCGGCGGTACTCGACTTCGCGCGCCGGGATGCCGCTATGGTTTGCGTTGGTAAATCCGCCGGCGGTGTCAGCATCACGCAACAGGAGATCAACGAGCTGCTGATCCGGCACGCGACCGAAGGCAAGCGAGTGGTGCGGCTGAAAGGCGGCGATCCCTTCATTTTTGGACGCGGCGGAGAAGAATTGGAGGCATTGGCACGGGCCCAAATCAATTTCTCGGTGGTCCCGGGCATTACCGCGGCATCGGGCTGCGCCGCTTATGCCGGTATTCCGTTGACGCATCGCGAGTACGCCCATAGCGTGACTTTCGTGACCGGTCACGCGCACAAGAACGGCAAGGAACCCGACTGGCGTGCGCTGGCAATGCCGGGAGCCACCGCGGTGTTCTACATGGGCCTGGCGCGCTTGGATCATATCGTCCGCAGGCTCCTCGACCACGGCGCGGCTGCGACGCGGCCCGCCGCCATCGTTGCCCACGGCACGCTGTCGAATCAGCAGGTCATCGCGGCAACCCTCGGCACCATCCTCGATACGGCCTCTCCGGCAGCGCTCGAATCGCCTGCGCTGCTGGTGGTGGGTGAGGTCGTCGCCTTGAGCTCGCAGCTGGCGTGGTTCAGCGCGATATCCGGCGCCGACCTTTCTCAATCAGCGTAAACCGGTGTGCGCGCGGATGTGCGTCCGGCAGAGATGGCTTCGAGAAAGCCTTTTTCCTTGATCCAGTCCGGGTTGAACAATCGGGACGAATACTTCGCGCCGCCGTCGCACAGAATTGTCACGATGGTATGCCCCGGCCCGAGCTGTTTCGCCAGCGTAACGGCGGCGGCAACATTGATCCCGGACGTGCTGCCGAGGAGCAATCCCTCTTCCCGCAGCAATCGATACACGAAGTGCATGGTTTCGGCGTCCGAGATTCTTAGCGCGTCGTCTATGGGAGCCCCCTCGAGGTTGGCGGTGACGCGCCCCGTGCCGATGCCCTCGGTGATCGATGAGCCGCCATCGGATTTCAATTCTCCGTCCTTGAAGTAGTGGTACAGGGAACTGCCGGGCGGGTCGACCAAAACGATGCGGATCGAAGCGGACTTGGCTTTGAGGAAGGCGGCCACTCCGGCCAGCGTCCCGCCGGTGCCGGTGGCTGCGCAAAAAGCGTCGATCTTGCCGTCGGTATCGCGCCAGATCTCGGGTCCTGTCGACTCGAAATGCGCCATGCGATTGGCGGTGTTGTCGAACTGATTGGCCCAGATCGCGCCGGGCAATTCCTGAGCCAGCCGCCCGGCCACTTTTTGGTATTGGTTGGGGTTGCTGTACGGCACCGCCGGTACCTTGCGCAGTTCCGCGCCCAACGCATCGATGATCTGGTATTTCTCCGCCGCCTGGTTGTCAGGCATCACGATGACGCATTTGTAGCCGCGCGAATTGCAGACATGCGCAAGACCGATGCCGGTATTGCCGGCGGTTCCCTCCACCACCGTTCCGCCAGCCCGAAGAACACCGCGCTTTTCCGCATCCAGCACGATCCATCTCGCCGCACGGTCCTTCACCGAACCGCCTGGATTCATGAATTCGGCCTTGCCCAAGATCTCGCAGCCGGTTTCGTCGCTCAAGTGACGCAGACGAATCAAGGGGGTATTGCCGATCGCATCGGTGAACCCATCACTCACGTTCATCGATCTTCCTCACGATTAGGGAACAGGGATTCTAACGGCGACCAGGGGGTGCAGCGATGCAAATCTTGCGGGGGCACTCAAAAGAATCCCCGGACTTGCCGGGGAATTCGAGGGGAACAGGTGCAGGGTAAGAACCCGACACGTCCTTGATTGGCAGATACGCGGCACATAAGGTGCATCACGTTCGACCTTCTGTCAGTTGTTGCGCTGAGGTAACGGTCAAACGGGTCGCCGCTACATCACTTCCTGGAACCATACCAGTTATCGCAGAAAAATCCAATAGTTATCGAAGAGTTCTCGCACTTTGTTGCGCTCCGTCACGGCGTTCACCGGCCTGTGACGTACACGCAACATATGGACCGCAGCGCAGTGCCCGCGGGAGCCCGGTTTGGTTTCGTCGGTTCGACAATCGATGATGAATCCGGCTAGTTTGCTTTTATGCATGGCTTCCTCCAAATTTGCGCCATTCACGAGGAAAATCATCATGAAATATCTGCATACCATGGTACGCGTTACCGATATCGAGCAATCGCTGCGCTTCTATCGGGACGCGCTCGGCCTTGCCGAATTATCGCGAAAAGAGTTCCCGCAAGGACGCTACACCTTGGTATTTCTCGCGGCCCCCGGCGACGATCACGCCCAGGTCGAGCTCACCCACAACTGGGATCCCGAAACCTACGATGGCGGCCGAAATTTTGGGCACCTCGCCTACGCTGTCGAGGACATTTATGCGACCTGTAAGCGCCTGATGGATCACGGCGTGACCATCAATCGCCCGCCGCGGGACGGGCGCATGGCATTCGTTCGGTCGCCGGACAACATATCGATTGAATTGCTGCAGCGGGGGGGCGCTCTGAAGCCCGCCGAACCCTGGACCAGCATGCCGAATACCGGCGTGTGGTAGCGCCGGCAACGCCCGGCCTCTTAGAACATTTCTGAGGCGTCGGGCGCTTTTACCTCGACCTCACGGCGGGACGCGATGTGATCGCCCGTAATCATGTCTGCATAGGCTTGGCCGGGACCCACCATCGGATAGACGCCGGCGTCTTGGTCGATCATCACTTCCAAAAACGCCGGGCCCTCGAAGCCGATGAATTCCCCGATCACGCGCGGCACATCGGCCTTTTTGTCGAGCCGCACCGCGTACTTGAACCCGTCGGCTTGCGCGGCTTTGACGAAATCCTTGGTGTGCAAACTCTTGTCGCTGCCGCTCAAGCGGCCCTTGTGAAAGAGCTTCTGCCATTGCTTGACCATACCGTCGCCGCAGTTGTTGAGCACGAGGACCTTGATGGGCAAGTCATAGGTCGTGACGGTCTCCATTTCGCCGATATTCATACGGATGCTGCCATCGCCGTCGACGTCGATCACCAGGCGGTTGCGCCGCGCGAATTGCGCGCCCACCGCCGCCGGCAGGCCAAACCCCATGGTCCCCATGCTGCCCGACGTCAGCCATAACCTCGGGCTGCGAAAATCGAAATATTGCGCTGCCCACATTTGGTGCTGGCCCACGCCGGTTGCGATGATGGCCTCGCCCTGAGTCAGGCGGTTGATTTCTTCGATGACATAATACGGCTGAATCGTTTCGCTGGTTCGATCGTAGTTCATCGCGTACTTCGACCGAAGCTCGTCGCAGTGGCGGTGCCATTCGGACCAATCGCGCTTGAATCCACTGCGCTTGCCGTAATCGAGGAGGCTCTGCAAGGCGTCGGCCATCAGACCGACATGGCTCCAGTCGATGCGCTTGACCTTGTTGATCTCCGACGCGTCGATGTCCAGATGAGCGATGAACTTGGCGTTGCCCGCAAATTTGCCGGGGTTGCCGGCCACGCGATCGTCGAACCGCGCACCCAGCGCCATCAGGAAGTCGCAGTCGTCCACCGCGTAGTTTGCGAACGCGGCGCCGTGCATGCCCAGCATACGCATGGACAACGCGTGCCTGGTATCGACCGCACCGATTCCCATGAGCGTGGTTACCACCGGGATCTGAAATTCTTTTGCGAATTCGCGCAAACCGTGGGACGCGCTGCCATTGACCACGCCGCCGCCGGCGTAGAGGAGCGGACGCTTCGCCGCGGCCAAGGCGGCAAAGAAGTCGGCGCAGGCAGCTTCCGGCAGCTTGTTTGCCTCCAGGCGATTCATGCGTTGCCGATAGCCCGGGATCGGCAGACGGCCCGATCCGTGAAAAACGCCTTTCCAATTTTGCACGTCCTTCGGGACGTCCAATACCACCGGGCCGGGTCTGCCGGTGCGCGCGATTTCAAACGCGGTGCGTACCGTCGCCTCCAATTTGGCCGGATCCGTTATCAGAAAGACATGTTTCGCCACCGCACCCATGATGCTCGGCACCGGCGCCTCCTGGAAGGCGTCCGTACCGATCGCGGTGGTCGGCACCTGGCCGCAAATCACCACGATGGGCACCGAATCCGCCAAGCTGTCGCGCACCGGGGTTACCGTATTGGTGGCTCCCGGACCGGAAGTCACCAAGGCGACCCCCACCCGGCCGCTCGCCCGCGCGAATCCCGCGGCCATGAATCCGGCTCCCTGCTCGTTGGCCGGAACGATCAGCGGCATCGAGGAATCGTGTTCCTGGTTGTAGCGAAATACCGCATCGTAAATCGGCAGAATCGCACCGCCGCTGTAGCCGAAAATGGTGTCCACGCCCTCATCCGCCAGGACTTGGACGAGTATATCCGCACCCGTCATGCTGGCGCCGGCCAGCGGGTGGGCCCCATGATTATGCATGTCATTGCGGTCTTTCACCCCCAAAGACTAGCAGTTCTCGCCCTGGCGCCCAAGTGCCGCCCTCCCGTATCCTCTCGGGCCATGCGACACCTCATAGCGATTCTCCTGCAAAATGAAGCCGGAGCGCTCACGCGCGTTACCGGCTTGATTTCCACCCGCGGCTACAACATCGAGTCGCTGTCGGTGGCTCCCACCAACGACCCCACGGTTTCGCGGGTCACTTTGGTCACCATCGGTTCCGATCCGGTCATTGCGCAAATCAACGCCCAGTTGCTCAAGCTGGTCGACGTGGTGGCGGTCGAGGACATGACCAGCGGCGATCATCTCGCGCGCGAACTGTTGCTCATCAAGCTGCAGATCGCGGCTGAGCACGTCGAAGCGGTCAACACGCTGCTGCGGCGGGTGGGTGGGAAGGTCCTGTCGGCCAAGCCGTCGAGTTACATCGTAGAGCTCACCAGCACCGAAACCGAAATCAGCGAATTCATCGCCAATGCGGGCACCTTCGGCGAAATCGTCGAGGTCGTTCGCAGTGGTGTCTTGGGGATTTCACGCGCAAATCCGCGTTTACATCTGGTCAAGTAAGCGGAGGCGCTACGTCATGCCTGAGATCGAAGTTAAGCCAGAACACGCGGCGGACCCGTATACCCGGGGCGTCGGCATTCTCGTCGGAGTGGTCGGCATTCTCCTATCGGTAGTTACCATCGCGTCGCACCGCGCGCATACCGAGGCGGTCATTCACCGCACCGAATCGAACGATCAGTGGGCCTTTTATCAAGCTAAGAAGATTCGCGAGAACACCAGCGAGGTGGCCTTGACGCTTTTGCGGGTCCTCGAACCCGACCCCCCCAAGTCGGAGGCGGCCATTCGCAAATTGGAGGCGGCGCGCGACAAATACTCCGATGACGCCAAGGACATCATGAAGGAAGCTCAAGCCAAAGATGCCGAACAAAGACTCGAAGAGCGCCGCGCGCTTCGCTTTGACATCGGCGAGGGCCTGCTCGAGCTCGGCTTGGTGTTGTGTTCCCTGTTCTTTTTGGCACGTAAGACCTTTTTCCCGGCGTTCGGCATTCTCGCCAGCCTCGCCGGCACCGCCTTGGGCCTTTGGGGTTGGCTGCTTTGAGAATATTCGCCGCCGCGGTTTGCGTCGCTTTCGCGCTGCTGGCGGCGCACTCGGCTTGCGGCGCGGACGAGCCGGCGGTGCCTCGAATCGAAGCGCGCTCAGCGAATTTGATGGCGGTGGGAATCGTTCATGGCGACCGTATGTCGATTCACTTGAGCCGGTTGGTCGACAACGCGCCGGTGCACGATGCGGTTTTGACGGTGTTGTTGCGCGGCATAGTGCATCCGACGGTCGCCGAAGCAGATGGGAGTTATACGCTGCAGACGAAGGATCTGGACCTACCGGGAGCGGCGTCGGTAGAGTTCCAAGTAACGCAGGGCACGGCTCGCGAGGACCTCAAAGGTACGCTTCCGGCCGCCGCCGGGTCGGCCAAACCCGAGGAGAAGAATAGCGCCAGGCAGCTCTGGTGGTGGGTATTGAATTTCGCGGTGTGCATCGGGTTTCTGATGCTCATATCGCGGCGGCGCAAGGCAGCCGCCCACGATTAGTGCCCCCGCAGGGCGAGCAATTCTCGGACGGGGTCGCTTCGACCCCGTTAATCCGGCGCGAAGCGCCTACATTAGAAGCTCTTGAAGGTCTGCACCAGAAATTGAAATTTCTGAATGCCGGCCATGTCATTCAGCGGAAACGCGAAATCAACGTGCAGCACGTTGCCCAAACCCGTGCGCGTATTGCCAAGCCGCAATCCGAAGCCTACGTCTCGAAGCAGTCCCGGATCGCTGTTGCCGCTGGCCCCGCTGCCCCAGGTACGGCCCACGTCCGCGAAGACCGCCGCGCCGACACGCGCCAGGCGAAACGGATACCAATCGGTGAAAAGGCGCTGCTCGACGGTGACCAGCGCCCGCGATGTTCCCGATTCATAGCGAAGCGGATAGCCACGCAGACCATTGTCGCCCCCGAGCAGAAGTTGCAGTTCCGGATCCAACGAATCCGTCACCGTCGCCGACGCTGCGGCGTACAGCAGACAATTCTCCCGCCACCTCCAGTAGTATTTCGCTCCGCCGTCGGCGATCAGGTTGCGGGCACGACCCTCCTCGACTCGCGTCGAAAAATTGCTGGCCAGAAATAACTGCTGCTCGGCCCGCAATTGGAAACCTTTCACGACCGTCGCGGCCAGCATCAGCGCGTTGCGATTCGCGCCGAATGCGCTGTTCGACAAGCCCACCGAACCCGTGACGTCGGTGCCGAAATACAGGTCCTCGGTCCGGCCGATTTCGTTCTGGTCACCGGTCTTCTTGTAGTCGTCCTGGAGAATATCGAAGCCGACGAACGGGTATGACAGCGTTCGATCGGCCGGCAGCTCTTTGGCCGGCGTCGCCGTGTTCGGCGTCGGCATGAACATATTGCGGTCGTAGCGGATTCCGAACAGCAGCCGCTTGGTCCATCCGTCGATCAAGCCGCTCGAAATCCCGCCGCTCATTTCATAGGATGTTTGGTCGTCGTTGAATTTATCGACAACCCTTCCGAGATTGTAGCGCGACACGGTGCGATCGAAACCGACGCCCGTCATTTTTGCGCTCCACCGGGTATCGAGCGAATAAAACGGCTGCGCGATTTGCGCCGAGCGCGTCGTCCCGTCGCTGGACGCGACATACGCCGCCGCCGCGGTCCAATGCGATCCGAACACATTGGGATCCGACCATGCCGTCGTGTTGCTGGTGCGGTCGACGCTGCTGCCGCGCGAAAGCTGAAGGGTCTTTCCCCAGCCGAAGAAATTGGTGTCCTGAATATTGAAATTCGTGGCGTTGCTGCCGCCGGCGCGTCCGAAGGAAATACCGGGACTCAAAGTCCAGACGTCCTTGGTAATCACCTTGACGTCGACTTTTCCGGCGGCGTAATGCACCGGTACGATGTGCGCGTCGTACACGTAGCTGAGCAGACGCAGTGCGCGTTCGGTTTCGGCCAGCTTGCGGGCGCTGTATTTTTCGCCGGTGGCGAACAGAAGCTGCGCCTTGATGGTCGAACGCTTGGTGCGTATGTGTAGGTGATTGGCGAGCCGGAACAAGCCCGAAGCCTCGCGCGGATCGTTTTCATCGAAAATATTGCGAATATCGATGTCGATATTGCCGATCACAGCCCCGGCAGCTTCCATCACCTCATCGTCGGGTACGTCGGCGGGCCGCGGTTCCTCGATTCGAGTGTGCTCACGGTCGGTGAGCTTCGCGGCAAACCCGAGGTCAGTGACGACGGCGCCGAGAACGGTCAGCGCAAGCAGACGGCAAGCTAACGCTACGTCCCTACAGCGCGGCGTTGTCGCTCTCGCCCGTGCGTATGCGAAGTACGCGAAGAATGTCAGTGACGAAAATCTTCCCGTCCCCGACTTTGCCGGTCTTGGAAGCTCCCACGATGGCTTCCATCACTTGGTCGACCAGCTCATTCTTCACCGCCACTTCGATGCGCGTCTTCGGCACGAAATCGACGACGTATTCGGCCCCGCGATACAGTTCCGTGTGACCGCGCTGGCGGCCGAAGCCCTTGACCTCGGTCACGGTCATGCCGGACACCCCAATTTCGGAGAGCGCGGCGCGTACGTCGTCCAGCTTGAAGGGTTTGATAATCGCAGTAATCAGTTTCATTCGAGACTCCGCGGAACGTTGCCCGTCTTGACAATCCTATTACTATTCTACGCAACCGGCACGAACATATGCGGTACCCCCTTTCGGAGGGCGCAACCCGGGATAGGCGCCTGTTAAGATACCGTATCGCCAATCTCAAGGAAGCCCATGATTTCCACGATCCTCATCATCGGCGGCGGCCAGGCCGGGGCGCAGGCCATCGATACCCTGCGGCGCGAAGGGTTCGACGGCCGTCTCGTCTTGGTGAGCGACGAGCCCCAGTTGCCGTATCAGCGGCCGCCGCTCTCGAAGAAATTCCTTTGCGGAGAGATGGCGGCCGACCGGCTGCTGTTTCGGCACCAATCGTTCTACGACGAGCACCGAGTCGAACTCAAGCTGGGTGTCCGGGCGACCGGCCTCGATCCGGCCGCTCGCCGTGTCGTTTTGTCGAACGGCGAGGAGGTCGCTTACGACCGCTTGCTCCTGTGTCTCGGCGCCGGATCGCGGCTGCTGACCTGTCCCGGCGCCGACCTGCCGGGGGTGCACTACCTGCGCAGTATTGCGGATGTCCCAAAGATTCAGGAGGGGCTCAAGCCGGGAGCACGGGCCGTCATCATCGGCGGGGGCTACATTGGGCTCGAAACCGCCGCAACGGCCCGTAAGATGGGCTGCGCCGTCACCGTTTTGGAAATGGCGGATCGGGTGATGAACCGGGTCGTTGCGTCGAACGTTTCGGAGTATTTCGCACACGAGCACCGCACCCAGGGCGTCAAGCTCGTCTGCAATACGCGCGTCGTGAGATTGGAGGGCGGATCCCGGGTCGAACGCGTCGTTTGCGCCGACGGCAGCACCCACGAGGCGGACTTGCTGGTGGTCGGCGTCGGCGCGATCGCCAATATGCAGCTTGCCGGCGATGCGGGTCTCAGCTGCGAGAACGGCATCGTCGTCGATGAATATTGCCGCACCAGCGATCCTGCAATCTATGCGGCCGGCGATTGTACCTATCACCCGTCCCCGCGATTCGAGATGCGGGTGCGTCTCGAATCGGTCGATAACGCCTTCGAGCAAGCTAAAACCGCGGCGCTCAACATGCTCGGCCGGCCGACGGTCCATGACCGCGTGCCCTGGTTCTGGTCGGATCAATTTGACAATAAATTGCTCATCGTCGGCCTCTCACAGGGTCATGATCAGCAGGTAACGCGCGGCGATCCGGCCACCCGCAGCTTCACCGTTTGCTACCTGAAGGGCGGAGAGCTGTTGGCCGTGGAGGCCATCAATCACTCGAAAGACTACATGGCCGCGCGCAAGCTCATCGCCGACCGCGTACGCCCGGATCTCGACAAGCTGGCGGACCCGCTGGTGGCCCTGAAAGAGTCGGTTTGAAAGGACGGGCCCAATCGGCGCACGCGATCGCGAGCAAGCGTCTATGACTTAGCCGAAGGTCATCAGGAGGTCCTTCGCGTCGACTTGCAAGCCTGGCTTCGCCACGATCTCTTCGATGATGCCGTCGCGCTCGGCACGTACCGTGGTCTCCATTTTCATGGCCTCCAGCGTGAGTAGCACATCGCCGCGCGCGACTTTCTGGCCGGCGTGCACCGGCACCGTCGCGATCGTACCCGGCATGGGCGCCCCCACCTGGTTCGGATTTCCGGGCGCCGCTTTTCGCTGCGGCGGCCGTATGGCAACCTGGCTACGGTCGGTCACCCTGATCGGGCGCGGCTGTCCGTTCAATTCGAAGAATACGGTGCGCGTCCCATCCTCGTGCGCATCGCTGGTGGTGACATACTTGACGATCAGCGTCTTGCCGCGCTCGAGATCGATGTTGATCTCTTGACCGGACTGCATGCCGTAGAGGAACACGGCGGTGGGTAATGTACTCACATCGCCGAACGCGGCGCGGTTGGTTGCGTAATCCGCAAATACTTTCGGATACATGAGGTACGAAGCGAGTTCCACTTCCGTGATGGCTCGGCCGACCTTCGCCCCCGCCGCCGCGCGTTCGACGACGAGGTCCGCCGGCGGCATCAATTCGCCCGGCCGCACGGCGAGCGGCTTCTGGACCCCGAGAATTTTCTTCTGCAAGCCCGCGGGAAAGCCTCCGAGCGGCAGCCCAAGATCGCCGCGAAACAATTGCACCACCGATTCGGGAAACGCAATTTCCACGGCCGGGTCGAGTACCGCTTCGCGCGTCAGCCCGCTGGTGACCATCATGATGGCCATGTCGCCGACCACCTTCGACGTCGGAGTGACTTTGACGATATCACCGAACATTTCATTGACCTGGGCATAGGCATTGGCTACCTCAGACCAGCGATGATCCTCGATGCCGAGCGACCGCGCCTGTTCGCGCAAATTCGTATACTGGCCGCCCGGCATGCCGTGCACGTACACCTCGGATGCACCCGCGCGAAAGTCGCTTTCGAACGCCACGTAGCCGTGACGTACCTGTTCCCAATAGGCCGAGATCGAGCGCAGTTTTCCGGGATCCACCAGCGAGTCGCGGGGGCTGAAGCGCAACGCTTCGACGATCGACCCCAAATTCGGCTGCGACGTCAATCCCGACAGAGCGTCGATCGCTCCGTCGACGGCATCTGCGCCCGCTTCGATGGCGGCGAGTACGCTTGCCGCCCCGATCCCGCTGGTATCGTGGGTATGAAAGTGGATCGGCAAGCCCACTTCGTCTTTGAGCGCCTTGACCAGCGCCGCCGCGGCCCGCGGTTGGCACAAACCCGCCATGTCCTTGATGGCGAGCACGTGCGCGCCCATGGCCCGCAATTCCTTCGCGATTTTCAAGTAATACTTCAGGTCGTATTTCGTCTCGCGCGGATTCGATAGATTGCCGGTGTAGCAAATGGCCGCTTCGCATAGGCGATCCGTGCCTCTGATCGCCTCGATCGCGACGCGCATGTTGTCCACCCAATTCAGGCAATCGAATACGCGAAACACGTCGATGCCGGCGGCGCTCGCTTGCGCGACGAAATGCCGCACCACATTGTCGGGATAGTTCGTATAGCCAACCGCATTCGCCGAGCGCAGCAACATCTGCAGCAGCAGATTGGGCATGGCTTGGCGGAACGCTGCCAGGCGCGCCCATGGATCTTCCTTCAGAAATCGCATGGCGACATCGAAGGTCGCGCCGCCCCAGCATTCCACCGAGAACAGTTGCGGCAGCAGCGCGGCATAGTACGGTGCGATCAGCTTGAGGTCGTGAGTTCTGAAGCGCGTCGCCAACAGCGACTGATGTGCGTCGCGCATGCTCGTGTCGGTGAGCAGTACGCGCTCCTCCGCGAGCATCCACGCTGCGAATCTGTCCGGACCGAGCTCGTCGAGTTTCTGCTTCGTGCCCGGCGCCGGCGCCTCGGGCAGCGCAATGCGCGGCGGCCGCGGAAATACCGGCGTTTTGGGCGCCGCCCGGCCTTTCACCTCGGGATTGCCGTTGACGATGACTTCGCCGATGAAACTCAACAACCGCGTCGCCCGATCGCGCTTGCGCGGTATGTCGAACAACTCCGGCGTTTGGTCGATGAACTTGGTGGTGTAATCCGCCTTTCCGAAACGCGGATGCATGATGAGCTGGTCGAGGAAGCGAAGATTGGTTACCACCCCGCGAATCCGAAACTCCCACAGCGCGCGATGCATGCGCGCGATGGTCTCCTCCGGCGTCGGCGACCAGGCAGTCACCTTCACCAACAGCGAGTCGTAGAAGCGAGTGATGATGGCGCCGGCGTAGGCGGTCCCCGCGTCGAGACGGATACCGAAGCCGGCGGGACTGCGGTAAGCCGTGATCCGACCGTAATCGGGCACGAAATTGTTCTCGGGATCCTCGGTCGTGACTCGGCATTGCAAGGCATGCGCGCTCACCCGAATGTCTTCCTGGCGCGGCACGCCGCTTTCCACCGTGCCGATGCGCGCACCCCCGGCGATTCGGATCTGCGCCTTGACGAGATCCACGCCGGTCACGCATTCGGTAACCGTGTGTTCGACCTGAATGCGCGGATTGACCTCGATGAAATAGAACTTGCCCGTATCCGCATCCTGCAGAAATTCGACGGTGCCCGCCGCGCGGTAGCCGACGGCTCGGCCGATCTTCAACGCCGCCTCGCACAGATCGTGACGTTGCGCATCGGTGAGGAACGTCGCGGGCGCACGTTCCACCACTTTTTGATTACGCCGCTGTACCGAGCAGTCGCGTTCATATAGATGCACGAGATTGCCGTAGGAATCGCCCACAATCTGCACTTCGACGTGCCGCGCGCGCCGGATCAGCTTTTCGAGGTACACCTCATCTTTGCCGAACGCGGCCTTGGCCTCACGCCTGGCGGCGGCCACCGTCTCGATGAGTTCGTGGTCGTCTTCGACGATGCGCATGCCGCGGCCGCCGCCTCCCCAACTCGCTTTCAGCATGACCGGAAAACCGACGGCACGTGCCATCGCCATGACCTCTGCGGCTTCGGCAGGCAAGGGCGGGGTGGCCGGCATCACCGGAACACCCGCGGCGGCGGCGAGATTGCGCGCTTCGACCTTATTGCCGAGCCGGCGCATGGTGTCGGGCAACGGGCCGACAAAGATGATGTTCGCAGCCGCGCAGGCTTCCGCGAACTCGGGGCTCTCGGACAAGAAGCCATAGCCCGGATGAATGGCGTCGACGCGGGCTTCCGTGGCGATTCGAATGATGTCCGCGATGTCGAGATACGCCTCGATCGGGCCCTTGCCGTCGCCGACCAGGTAGCTCTCGTCCGCTTTGGTCCGATGCAGCGAGAAACGATCTTCGCGCGAATGGATGGCAACGGTTCGCAGGCCGAGTTCGGCTGCGGCCCGCATCACCCGAATGGCGATCTCGCCGCGATTTGCAATGAGAAGGCTCTTGATGGTGCTCGTCTTGGGGAATGGCTTCATGTGCGAAAGATGATAGCCTTGCGGCGAGCCACCGGCCAGAGGAACGAAAGAGCGGATGTTCGGTTTAGCACTGCATGGCGGCGCGGGTACCCTGCCGCGCTCGGAAATGGGCGCAGAGCAAGAAGATCGCTATCGGGCGGGTCTGAGCATCGCGTTGTCGGCCGGTTACGCCGTGCTCGAGGGCGGCGGCACCAGCCTCGATGCGGTGACTCGCTGCATCGTGCTGCTCGAGAATGACCCGTCGTTCAATGCGGGGCGCGGTTCCGTGTTCACGCTCGACGGTCGCAACGAACTCGACGCCTCGATCATGGACGGGAGCACCTTGAAGGCCGGAGCGGTTTGCGGCTTGACCCGTATCAAGAATCCGATCGCCCTGGCGCGCACCGTTATGGAACAATCCGACTACGTGCTGCTGAGCGGTGCCGGTGCTGAGGACTTTGCGTCGAATCACGGCTTCGAATTCGTGCCGAGCAGTTACTTTTACACTGCCGCCCGATGGCAACAGCTCGAGCGCATTCGCGGCGGCGACACCAGTCTTTCGGCGTTGACCATCTCTCACGTAGGCACGGTCGGCGCCGTGGCGCTCGACAGCGGCGGTCGCTTGGCGGCCGGCACGTCGACGGGAGGCATGACCGGCAAGCGTTACAGCCGCATCGGCGATTCGCCCATCATTGGTGCGGGTACCTACGCAGACAACCGCTCATGCGCAGTGTCGGCCACCGGACACGGCGAGATATTCATTCGCGCCGCCGTGGCTCATGACATCAGCTCTCGCATGCGCTACGGACAGCGCGATCTGGTCGCCGCGGTGCGCGAGGTGGTGCTCGACGAACTCCCTGCGCTGCATGGCGAAGGGGGCGTCGTCGCGATCGACCGCCATGGCGAGATCGCGATGGAGTTCAATTCGGAGGGAATGTTCCGCGCCAGCCGCAAAGCGGGCGGGGAGCCCGAAATACATATCTACCGCGCTGACTGACCACGGCGCTTTTCGAATCGACCGGTGCGCAGCGTGTGATACTCGGCCTCCATCACCACGACGCGATTGCGGCCCTGTTCTTTTGCGCCGTAGAGCGCTTCATCCGCAAGTTGAATGAGCCCCTCGTGCGACCGGTTTGCGGTGGGCAGAATGAACGCCGCCCCGATGCTTACCGTCAGCCGACTCGCCACCCGTGACGCCTCGTGCGGAATGTTCAGTTCCGCGATCGAGCGTTGAATTCGCGTCAACACCTCGGCCACGTACTCGCGGCTGGCCTCGTACAGCACCACCGCGAACTCTTCCCCGCCATAGCGGGCGACGAAGTCCAATGGCCGCCGAGCGCACTGGTTCAAGGAAACTGCGACGGCCCGCAGACACTCATCGCCGGCTTGGTGCCCGTAGCGGTCGTTATAGTCCTTGAAGCAGTCGATATCTATCAGCAGCACCGCCACTCGCGTCGCTTCGCGCACCGCCTGCTGCCAGATCCGCTGAATGTGCTGATCGAACATACGGCGGTTCTGGATGCCTGTAAGACCATCTCGGGCGACCATCTCGCGCAGCAATCCGGCTTCGAGAAAGCGCATCCGACTGGTCTTTTCATGCGTGTACACCACCGACGCACAGAATATATTCGCTGCGACGATGCTGACGGCGTCGAATCCGAACTCGCGCCCGGGCAATTGCAGGGCGGCGCCTGCAGCCAGGTACACGAGGGTGACGAATGCATTGGTGGCGAGCGCGTGATAGAAAATCAGGCCGCCCATGAAGTAAACGAAGATGGTCGCCAGCAGCAAACAGGGAAACAACAACGACACGCCGCCAAGCGACACAATGAGTTGAATCGCGGCCACGCTCAGGCCGACCACGATTCCGGCCGCCAGCGCCAACGGCGTGTAGAAGCGCTGGCATCGCGCCGAAAAGGTCGCTGCGAGAACGAGCAGGAGCGGGGGGACGATCAGCAGCAGATGGATCATGCGGGGGACACGGTTGAGGTCGGCGCCCAGCACCATCGCTTCCACCGCCGAGAAAGCGAGCATGATCATGACGGCGAGACCGAGGTTCACGCGGATGTGGCGCAAATTTTCCTCGAGATTGGCCCGACGGAAGTCGGTTTCGAGTTCCGCATCGAAGGTCAGCCACGGGAAACCTGCCCTCAATTGGCGCGAGTGCGGCAAATCCGGCAGATCCTCAATGGTGAAACGACTGGCGAAGAGCATCGCGTGCACCGTACCCAGCAATGCGTTGCGACTCAACGACCTGCGGCACACGTTCTCAAAAGAAAAATGCAGGCCGGTCGCAGTTTGATTATGTCAAGTACCGCCGCCGGCAGCGGCGGCATTGCAGCGGTACTGACTAATCTGCAAGATAATCAGCGAGATACGTATCGAAATCGGTCTTGTCGGTCGCTTCGAGACGCTCCTGCGCCACATGCGACTCTTCTGCCTCGGCTGCAAATTCAGCCAAACGACGCTCGTTCGGCGGGTACAGCCCGAGAAAATAGTCCTTATGCAGCTTGGACATGCGCAGGGCGAGTTCGAAGAAGGTCTCGCCGGTTTGACGCATTTCGGTGAGCAGCCGCGCCGAGGGGGTACGCTCGACGTCGTCGAGTTTTGCGCGCTGCTGTTCCAGCGCTGCCGTGTACGGGCGAGAGGGCTCGCCGTGATCCAGCATCTCGCACAACCCCTGCATGGCGTCCAGGAGCTCGCGCGCCCAATCCATCATCGGGTAGCTACGCCCCTCTCGGTTCAACGTGAGCCCAGGTTCGCGGCCGCGGCGCGCAACCTTGAGGTGATTGGCATCAAGCGCTTCCTGCTCGCTGCGGCCTATGGGTTCACTGTCTCGCAGAAGGCACAGCGCGAGAAACGCTTCGAGAAAGCGCAGCTTGTTCTGATTGACGCCGACCGGGTCGAACGCGCTCACGTCCAAAGCGCGAACTTCAACGTACTCCACGCCGGCCCGCTGCAATGCCTTCGTAGGCCGCTCCCCGGATCGGGCAATGCGTTTTGGCCTGATGTAGCTGTAGTACTCATTCTCGATCTGCAGAATGTTGGCGTTGAGCTGCAGGTATTCGCCGTCGACCTTCACGCCGATTCTTTCATAGGGAGGGTAGGGGGTACTGATGGCTCGGGAAAGGTCGCGAACATATTCGTCCAAGCCGTTGACCGACACGCTCACCGTCGCCTGATTCTTGTTGCGGTAGCCGATGTCGCTCATGCGCAGCGAGGTGCCATGGGGCTCGTACACGGTGTCGCGATCCAGTGACGGCAAATCAATCTCCCGGCCGGCGAAGAAGCTTTTGGACACGGCCGGGGAGGTGCCGAACAGGTATAAGACCAGCCATCCGTACCGCCGATAGTTTCGCAGCACCCCGAAGTACTGCTCGGAAACGAAATCCTGCCGCGCCTGGGTCGACTTGTTGATGTGCGCGAGCACATCCCATAAATCCGACGAGAACGAATAATTGAAATGCACCCCGGATATGGCTTGCATGATGCGCCCATACCGTACGCCCAGGCCGTGACGATAGATCGTCTTCATCCGCCCCACATTGGACGTGCCGAATTGCGCCAGGGGGATGCTTGCGTCGCTCTCTATCGCGCCGGGCATGCTCGTCGACCATAGCAACTCGTCATCCAAGTGCCGGTAGACGAATTGGTGGATGTCGCACAGATACTGCAGCAATTCCCAACTTTCGAGGAACGGCGGGGTCACCAGCTCGATCAGCGCTTCGGAAAAATCCGTCGTGATGTGCTCGTCGGTGAGCGGCGCGCCCAAAGCGAACGGATGCCGTGAACGGACGATTTCGCCCTCCGGCGACACGCGCAGGGATTCTTTCTCGACGCCCTTACGGCCGCCGCGCAGTACGGCCCGCTCGCCGGAATTGACGAGCCCCGCCAGCCGGCGCTCGAATTTCTTGTCTACCACGTTACGCAATACCGAGACCCCAAGGGAACGCCATTGAGCGCAGGGCGGTTAGGATACTTGAACTTAGCGGCGTTTATCAGGCAAGGGTCGCCGACTAGGGAGCGGAGCCTAGGGCAGCTCCGCGACCACCTCGATTTCCACGAGGAAGCCCGGATCCACCAAGCGTTGCACCTGCACCCAAGAGGCCGTGGGCAAACGCTCTTTGTTGTAATACTCGAAGCGTAAATCCGAGGCTTTCAGCAAGGCGTCCATGTTCGTGGTAAAAATCGTCTCCTTGACCACTTCTTCAAAATCCGCACCGTGCGCGGCCAGCGTGCGCTGTATGTTCGAATAAGCAGCGCGCATTTGCCCGGCCATGTCGCCGGGCGCCACCAAGCGCCCGTCTTGATCCGCCGCCACCGACCCGGATACATACAGCGTCTTGTCGATCAAGACAGCCTGTGAAAAGCCGAAGTCTTTCTCGTACGCGCTGAGATGAAACACCTGTTTGACGCGCGGCGGCGGCGGCTCGGGCTGATGCTCACGTTCGCAAGCCCCGAGTCCCAATGCCAGAGCTAGGCCCGCGATTGCGTTCCTTCGCCTCACCGGTGCGCCGCCGACTCGGCGCGAGTACGCAAGGCGCGCAACATCTTTGGTAAATCGCGCCTCAGGGCCACGCGCACCAGCCAATGCGGCACCCAGAAACCTGGGGCCAAATCGACCACGTAGTGTGCGACGGTGTAGTCGCCGTCGCTCTTTAAATTCCATGAGGCCTTCATGGTGCTCAAATCCCCGGAAACACGTTCAATGGACACGTCGGCCGGCTTGTCCGCCCGCAGAATGACCTCGTAGGTCAGCTTTCGAACGTACCAGGAATAATCCACCACTTGCCGAATTCTTTGCCACGACTGGTCCGGAGCGGTTTCCAGCACCTCGCAACCGACGAGTCCCGGCACCAGCGTAAGCGCTTCCGCGCAATTTGTTATGAGGGGCCACACGACCTCTCGCGGCGCGTGGATCCGCACCGTCGCGCTCGCCCTGCCGGTCTGCTCAGCCGTGTCGAGGACGACGCCGACCTCGATGTCCCCATGCTGGTCGGCTTCCTGCGCAAGATTTGACCCGAACGCGCGAACGTGGAGCAACAAGCACAATGAAAACAGCACGGAACGGCGCACAGGATAGTTTGACCTCGATCGATCATCCCTGTTCCGCTG
>DASXYI010000048.1:0-40743 GCA_036502605.1 Steroidobacteraceae bacterium | reverse complement strand
AGATAGTGGTGGAGTTGATTGCCCCGATCGCGATGGAACAGGGCCTGCGATTCGCCATCCGTGAGGGGGGTAAAACCGTGGGTGCCGGGGTTGTAGCCAAGGTGATCACGTGATCCGTGCGACCAAGACCGTCGGTGCCGGTGTGGTCGCCAAGGTGATTGCTTAATCTTAATTTTAACGGACGGGGTCGGCTTCGACCCCCTAGGTTCGGGGCGAAGCGCCTAAATATCGCGAAGCGCCTGGAAATTGCGTGAAGCGCAGGGAAACTGTAATATCCCGCACCCTTTAATGGACGGGGTCGTATCGACCCCGTAGATTCGGCGCGTAGCGCCTCAATATGGCGCAGCGCCTGGAAATGAATGCATGGCTAATCAGAATATCCGTATCCGTCTTAAGGCTTTCGATCATCGTTTGATCGACAAGTCGGCGCGTGAAATCGTCGATACCGCGAAGCGCACGGGGGCGACCGTCAAAGGCCCCGTCCCGCTCCCCATCAAAATGGAGCGTTTTACCGTGTTGACCGCGCCGCATGGCGACAAGGACGCCCGGGATCAATTCGAAATCCGCACGCACAAGCGTCTGATGGACATATTGAACCCGACGGATAAAACCGTCGATGCGCTCATGAAGCTCGAGCTTCCGGCCGGCGTGGACGTTCAAATCAAGCTGAATTGAGAGCCGTTTAACGGGTGCGCCGGGGGCAAGCAGCGGAGGCGGGCTTCCGGCTCCGTGGCCAGCTTCGGCGTCCAACTAACGGACAGGGCGCGTTTCCGCGGGAACGTCCGTATGAAACAGATTGATCCCGAGCGCTAAAACAATAGCGTCAGTTTCATACTCGGGCGCGCCACCGCTGCAGGGAGACTCCGTGCACGGCTCCACCGCAGCGACGACCTGTATATCCCACAGAATCGAATGTTGTGGGATACGCCAACGATCGGCGTACGCACGGTGCCCGTGGTGGCTCGCGCCTCGGCGGCCCGCCTGGATACCAAAACCAAACTTGCGCACCGCGCATAAACATATATAATCCGCCGTCCAATTTTAGAGGTCGGAGCGCGTGGGTGCCGACGCCAGTTTTCCGAGAGCCGTGCAGCTCGAGGGGCCTGGGGTCTCGAGTACCTAAACCGCCGGCTGATTGCAACGAAAGCGGAGCCACTCGCGGCTCTTGCGGCATGAGGATTTGACAATGACCATTGGTCTGGTTGGCCGCAAGTGCGGCATGACCCGTGTATTCACCGACGCCGGTGTGACTGTCCCCGTGACGGTCGTCGAGGCGTTGCCGAATCGCATTTCACAAATCAAGAACGACAAGACCGACGGCTACCGCGCGGTGCAGGTGACCCTTGGGCTGCGGCGTCCGTCGCGCGTGCCCAAGGCGCTTGCCGGACACTTCGCCAAGGCGAATGTCCCCGCCGGTTACACCTCCCAAGAATTTCGTTTGAATAAAGATGAAGGCGAGTCGCTGGCGGCGGGCGGCGAACTGAAAGTCGACATGTTCACGGCCGGCCAGATGGTCGACGTTACCGGCACCACGGTGGGTAAGGGTTTCGCCGGCACCATCAAGCGGCACAATTTTGCCGGCGGCATGAAAACCCACGGAAACTCCGTTTCGCACCGCGCCCCGGGCTCGATCGGCCAGCGTCAGACGCCCGGCCGCGTGTTCAAGGGCAAGCGCATGTCGGGCCACATGGGCGTCAAGAACCGCACCATCGAGAATCTGCGCATCGTCGAAATCGACGTCAGCCGCAATCTGCTGTTGATTAGCGGCGCCGTACCGGGCTCGGAAGGTGGCCGCGTCATCGTGCGGCCGGCCTTGAAGGCCGTCGCGCAAGCCCGCCGTAAGCGCTTGGCGCCGAACAAAGCCCCCGTTGCCGCGAAGGGCGGAGCCGGTAAGGGCGCATCCAAGTCGGATAAGAAGTAGCCGCCATGAAGCTTCAGCTCAAGAATGTAAGCCCCGCCAGCGAAATTCAATTGTCGGACGCCGCCTTCGGCCGCGCCTACAACGAAGCGTTGGTGCACCAGGTCGTCACGGCCTACATGGCCGCCGGGCGCGCCGGCACCAAGAAGCAGAAGTCGCGCGCGGAAGTCCGCGGCGGCGGCAAGAAGCCGTGGAGCCAAAAGGGCACCGGCCAGGCCCGGGCCGGCTCCATACGCAGCCCCATCTGGGTGGGCGGCGGCCGGGCGTTCGCCGCGCGGCCACGTGATTTTACGCAAAAGGTGAATCGCAAGATGTATCGCGCCGCCATGCAATCCATGGTGTCGGAATTGGTTCGCCAGGATCGCCTGGTAGCCATAGAGTCTTTGGAAATCAGCGCCCCTCGAACTAAGTTGCTGATCGGCAAACTGGCGGAGTTCGGGCTCACCCGCGCGCTGATTTTGGTGGAAGCCTACGAAGAGAAGCTGTTCCTGGCCGCCCGCAACGTGCCCTATGTGGACGTGATGGCGGTGTCCTCGCTCGATCCATTGAGCCTCATCAAGCACGACAAGGTGCTGGCCACGGTCGGCGCATTGAAGTTGCTCGAGCAGCGTCTCGGAGGCGCGAATGAATAAAGAACGATTGATGACCGTGCTGATCCAGCCGCATGTGTCCGAAAAGGCCGCGAACGTCACCGAGAAGGCGAACCAGTACGTGTTCCGCGTGCGCGACGATGCGTCCAAGGCCGAAGTTAAATTGGCGGTGGAATTGATGTTCGAGGTCAAGGTCGAAGGCGTCAATCTGCTCAACAAGCCGGGCAAGACGCGTCGTTTCAAGAATGTGGCCGGCAAGCGCAACGGCTACAAGAAAGCCTATGTATGTTTGCAGACCGGGCAGTCGATCGACTTCACCGGTTCCGCTGGTTAAGGATAAGGTCAATGGCACTCATCAAAATGAAGCCGACCTCGCCGGGTACGCGCTTCGTGGTCAAGATCGATCGCTCGCACCTGCACAAGGGCGGACCGCTCGAGTCCCTGACCACGAAAAAGAACCGCACCGGCGCACGCAACAATTCAGGCCGGCAGACCACGCGGCACATCGGCGGCGGCCACAAGCAGCGCTACCGACTCGTGGATTTCAAGCGCGACAAGGACGGGATACCCGGCGTGGTCGAACGCCTGGAATACGATCCTAACCGCACGTCGCACCTGGCGTTGGTTCTGTACAAGGACGGCGAGCGCCGCTACATTCTCGCGCCGAAGGGCGTGAAGGCCGGCGATGAAATTCGCTCGGGAGCCGATGCGCCCATCAAGCCGGGCAATGCGCTTCCGTTCCGGCACATCCCCGTCGGCAGCACGGTGCACAACATCGAACTCAAAGTCGGCAAGGGCGGCCAGTTGGCGCGCAGCGCCGGCGGCTCGGCGCAATTCGCCGCGCGCGAGGGCATGTATGCCAGCGTGCGTTTGAAATCCGGCGAAATGCGCAAGATCCATGTCGATTGCCGCGCCACCATCGGCGAGGTTGGCAACGACGAGCACAATTTGCGGGTATTCGGCAAAGCCGGCGCCGTGCGTTGGCTCGGTGTGCGCCCCACGGTTCGCGGTGTCGTGATGAACCCGGTCGATCACCCTCACGGTGGCGGCGAAGGCAAGTCCGGCCAAGGCAATCCGCATCCTGTGAGCCCATGGGGCCTGCAGACCAAGGGCAAGAAGACGCGCCGCAACAAGCGCACTGACGGCATGATCGTTCAGCGTCGCAAGAACAAACGACTCTAAGAGACTGGCCAAAGAAATTGGAGAAATATCAGTGCCTCGTTCGCTAAAGAAAGGCCCTTTCGTGGATTTGCACCTGGCTAAAAAAGTGCAAACGGCCAGTCAGAAAAACGATCGCCGTCCCATCAAGACGTGGTCGCGTCGTTCCATGGTCATTCCCGATATGGTCGGTTTGACCATCGCCGTGCATAACGGCCGTTTGCACGTGCCGGTGTTGGTATCGGAGAACATGGTCGGCCACAAGCTGGGCGAGTTCGCCCCGACCCGCACGTTCAAAGCGCATTCCGGCGACAAAAAAGTCTCGGCGGCGGAGTAAGGCTATGCAGACCAAAGCAATATTGAGGTACGCGCGTATTTCCCCGCAGAAATGCCGCTTGGTGGTCGACACCATCCGCGGCAAGTCGGCGACGCTGGCGGTGAACACCTTGAAGTTCATGCCGAAGAAGGGCGCCAAGATCGTACTCAAGGTGTTGGATTCGGCGATCGCCAATGCGTACAACAATTTCAACGCCGATGTCGACGAACTGAAGGTGACGCGGATCGAAGTCGACCCGGCACCGATGCTCAAGCGTTTCCATGCACGCGCCAAAGGGCGCGGCGTGCGCATCGCCAAGCGCAACAGTCACATCCTGGTTCAAGTGTCCGACGGAAAGCGAGACGCCTAATGGGTCAAAAAGTAAATCCGATTGGTATTCGTCTTGGCATCACGCGCGACTGGACGTCGAAGTGGTACGCCCATTCGAAGAACTTCGCCTCCAACATCCACACCGATTTCCTGGTGCGCAAGTACCTCATGAAGAAGCTCGCCGACGCGTCGGTCAGCCGCATTCATATCGAGCGTGCGGCGCGCCGCGCCAACATCACCATTCACACGGCGCGGCCGGGAATCGTGATCGGCAAGAAGGGCGAGGACATCGAGAAACTCCGCACGGCCGTCGCCAAGATATTGGGCATGACCATGCAGGACGTGCGCCTCAACATCGCCGAGATCCGCAAGCCCGAACTCGATGCGAAGCTGGTTGCGGAAGGCATCTCGCAGCAACTCGAGAAGCGGGTGATGTTCCGCCGCGCCATGAAGCGCGCCGTGACCAACACCATGCGCTCGGGCGCATTGGGCATCAAAGTGCGCATTTCGGGCCGCTTGAACGGGTCGGAAATCGCGCGCACGGAAACCAATCGCGAAGGGCGGGTGCCTCTGCACACGTTCCGCGCCGACATCGACTACGGTCTTGCCGAGGCGCAGACGACATACGGCGTTATCGGCATCAAGGTGTGGATATTCAAAGGCGAAATTTTCGATCAGCCGGAAGCCGAGGCGCCCGAGGCGGAGGCCGAGGCTGCGAAGCCGGTCGAGGCCGCAGCGCCTGCGCAAAGTTGAATTTAGGTAACGACACATGATGCAGCCGAAGCGGACCAAGTTCCGCAAACAGTTCAAGGGCAAGATCTCGGGCAGCGCGCAGCGCGGCAATTTCGTCGCGTTCGGCGAGTACGGCCTCAAGGCCACCGATCGCTGCCGCATGACCGCGCGCGAGATCGAGGCGGCGCGCCGCGCCATTTCGCGCTATGTGAAGCGCGGCGGACGCATCTGGATCCGTGTGTTTCCGGACGTGCCGATCACGCAGAAGCCGCTCGAAGTTCGCATGGGCAGCGGTAAGGGCAACGTCGAATACTGGGTCGCCAGGGTGTTGCCGGGCAAGGTGCTCTTCGAGATCGAAGGCATGAGCGAGCAGATCGCACGCGAGGCGTTCCGGCTCGCGTCGGCGAAACTTTCCGTATCCACGGCATTTGTGAAGCGCCAGGTGCGTACATGAAAGCGAAAGATTTGCGCGCCAAGGCGCCCAACGACCTCGGCGAGGAGCTGCTCAAGCTGCGCCGTGAACAGTTCAATTTGCGCATGGCGCGCGCCACGGGCCAGGCGGCGAAGCCGGACCAGTTTGCGAAGGTGCGGAAAAATATCGCGCGAGTCAAGACGGTGCTTGCCCAGGCGCGTCGAGGATCTATCTGATGCTCGCGCAGCGAGCACTATCGGACGGGGTCGTTTCGACCCCGTTGAGAACTGCGCGAAGCGCACGGGAATGGCGTAGCGCCTGGAGATATTGATGTCGACCGAAACAGAAGAAACTACCGTACTCGACCCGAGCGTGGCTCCCGCGGCCGGCGTGGCGCCGGTGCCTGGACAGCGATTGCTCACCGGCAAGGTCGTCAGCAACAAGATGGACAAGACCATCGCCGTGTCCGTCGAGCGTCTGGTCAAGCATCCCATGTACGGCAAGTACATTCGCCGCACGACCAAATTGCTCGCGCATGACGAGGGCAATGAGTGCAAGGAAGGCGACACGGTGTCGATCAAGCCGTGCCGGCCGATGTCGCGTCGTAAATCGTGGATGCTGGTGCGCGTCGTCGAACGCGCGCGCGCTGAATAAAGGACCGACATGATCCAGATGCGAACCATATTGAACGTAGCCGACAACAGCGGCGCCAAGCGATGCATGTGCATCAAGGTGTTGGGCGGCTCCAAACGGCGCTATGCGGCCGTTGGCGACGTCATCAAGGTCAGCGTCAAGGACGCTATCCCGCGCGGCAAGGTGAAAAAAGGCGAAGTGTATGACGCCGTCGTGGTGCGCACGAAGAGCGGCGTGCGCCGCGCCGACGGGTCGTTGATTCGGTTCGACACGAATGCGGCGGTGCTGCTGACCAACAAGCTCGAGCCGATCGGCACCCGTATCTTCGGGCCCGTAACGCGCGAGCTGCGCAACGTGCAGTTCATGAAAATTATTTCGCTCGCGCCCGAAGTACTGTGAAGCGGTTTTTCAATCCGGCGCGTAGCGCCGGCTTATAGGAGCGGGTTTGCGGCTTTGCGCAAACCCGCGGAAAAGTTTGGGCGCAGCCCATGAGACAGTTATGAAAAAGATTCGCAAAGGCGACACGGTGATCCTGATCGCCGGTCGAGACAAGGGACGCCGCGGCGCCGTCATCGAAGTGCTCGCGGACGATCGCGTGCGGGTCGAGGGGCTCAATATGTCCAAGAAGCACCAGCGGCCGAACCCGCAGATGGGTGTTCAGGGCGGAATCATCGAACGCGAAGCGCCGCTGCACGTATCGAACGTATTGATCTTCAACCCGGCGACCCAGAAGGGCGACCGGGTGGGATTCAAGGCGCTCGAGGACGGCCGCAAGGTCCGCGTGTTCAAGTCGAACAAAGAAATGGTCGATTAACATGGCAGCAAGACTGAAGAAGATTTACAACGAGAAGATCGTGCCGGAGCTCAAGGCCAAGCTCGAGCTCAAGAATACGATGCAGGTTCCGCGCATCCTCAAGATCACCGTCAACATGGGTGTGGGCGAGGCCGTGGCCGACAAGAAGGTCATGGACGCCGCGACCGCCGACATGGCGAAGATCACGGGCCAAAAGCCCGCCATCACCAAAGCCAAGAAGTCGGTGGCGACGTTCAAAGTACGCGACGGCCAGGCCATCGGCTGCAAGGTCACGTTGCGCGGCGACCGCATGTACGAGTTCTTGGATCGCCTGGTGAGTATCGCGATTCCGCGTATCCGCGATTTTCGCGGAATTAACACGCGCTCTTTCGACGGCCGCGGCAACTACAGCCTGGGCGTCAAAGAACAGATCATTTTCCCGGAAATCCAGTACGACCAGATCGATCAAATTCGTGGAATGGACATCACTATCTCCACGTCGGCCGCGGACGACAAGCATGGACGCGCGCTGCTAGAAGCTTTCAACTTTCCGTTCCGTAAGTAGGGTAGGCCATGGCCAAAACGAACATGCTCATGCGCGAGAAGCGCCGCCTCAAGGTAGCGAAAAAGTACGCCGCCCGGCGTGCCGAGCTCAAAGAGCTGATCCGCGATCCGAAGACCGGGGCGGAAGAGCGCGCTGCCGCGCAGGTGGAACTGCAGGAACAGCCGCGAGATGCGGCCGCGAGCCGGCAACGCAATCGTTGCTCCATCACCGGACGTTCGCGCGGCGTGTACCGCAAATTTGGATTGGCGCGCACGAAGCTGCGCGAAGCGGCCAATCGTGGGGAAATTCCCGGTCTGTCGAAGGCCAGCTGGTGAGGCGCGCACAATGAGCATGACTGATCCCATCGCCGATCTTTTGACCCGCATCCGCAATGCGCAGTCCGCGGGCAAGCCCACGGTGGGCGTGGGTGCATCGAAACTGAAGCTCGCCATCCTCAAGGTATTGAAGGAGGAAGGCTATATCGGCGGCTATAACGTCGATGTGGCCGGTGCCAAGAGCACGTTGTCCATCGAGCTCAAGTATCACGACGGCCGCCCGGTCATCGATCGAATCGAGCGCATCAGCCGCCCCGGCCTGCGGATCTATCGCGGTAAGGATGAACTGCCGAAGGTGTTGGGCGGTCTGGGTGTGGCGGTGGTTTCTACACCGCAGGGCATCATGTCCGACAAGCAGGCGCGCGCTGCCGGTACCGGCGGCGAAGTGCTCTTCGTCGTTCAATAGAGTTCCAGGCGTTACAGTTCAATCAGGGTTTACTATGTCTCGAGTCGCAAAAAAGCCGGTAGATCTCCCGCAAGGCGTGACCGTCACCATCGGCGTGGACGCCGTCACGGTCAAGGGTGCCAAGGGTTCGCTGACGCTCGCGCTCAAGAGCGGCATCAAGGTGGTACAGCAGGACAAGCACCTCGCGGTCGAGGCCAATACGGCCGCCGAAGGGTTGAACGCCATCGCGGGCGCAACGCGTGCTCATCTGGCGAACATGGTCACGGGCGTCACGAAGGGCTACGAGAAGAAGCTCGAACTCGTGGGCGTCGGCTACCGCGCCGCCGTGCAGGCGAAGAGCCTCACGTTGACGCTGGGTTTTTCGCATCTCATCAATTATGCGATCCCGGACGGCGTCACGATCGAGACCCCGACGCAGACGGAGATTCTCGTGAAGGGTATCGACCGCCAGCGCATCGGCCAGACGGCCGCCGAGATTCGGGGCTTCCGGCCGCCGGAGCCCTACAAGGGCAAGGGCGTGAAGTATTCGGACGAAAAGATTTCGCTGAAAGAGGCGAAGAAGAAGTAAGCACATGAAATTGACCAAACAAGACACCCGCCAGCGCCGTGCGCGCAGAGGGCGAGAGAAGATCAAAGAGCTTGCCGCCATGCGCCTCTCGGTGCATCGGACGCCGCAGCACATTTATGCGCAGATCTTCGCGCCCGAGGGCGACAAGGTTCTGGTCGCCGCATCGACCTTGCAGAAGGACGTGCGCGGCGGGTTGAAGACCACCGGAAACATCGAGGCTGCCAAAGCGGTCGGCCGCGCCATAGCGGAGCGCGCCACGGCCAAAGGTATCCAGAAGGTCGCTTTCGACCGTTCCGGCTTTATGTATCACGGGCGCGTCAAAGCGCTGGCTGAGGCCGCACGCGAAGCGGGTCTCGAGTTCTAATAAGGGGCGGGCAATGGCGAGAATAGAGAAACCACAGTCCGGCGATGACCTGCTCGAAAAGCTGGTCGCAGTGAACCGCGTGGCCAAGGTGGTCAAGGGCGGCAAACAGTTCGGCTTCACGGCGCTAACGGTGGTCGGCGACGGCGCCGGCCGAGTCGGCTTTGGTTACGGCAAGGCGCGCGAAGTGCCGGTCGCAATTTCAAAGGCGATGATGCAGGCCCGCAAGAGTCTGGTCACCGTGTCGTTGAAGAACGATACGCTGTTCTATGCCGTCAAGGGCCGGCATGGCACGACGCGGGTCTACATGCAGCCGGCCGCGGACGGTACGGGCGTGATTGCCGGCGGCGGCATGCGCGCCGTGTTCGAGTGCGCCGGGGTGCGCAACGTGCTCGCCAAGAGCTACGGCTCGCGCAATCCGATCAACGTGGTGCGCGCGACCATGGATGCTTTGGCAAAGCTGCGAACGCCCGACGATATTGCAGCCAAGCGCGGCAAGAGCGTCGAAGAACTCGTGGGTTAGCGTCATGACAGACCAAACCGTCAAAGTGACTTTGCTCAAGAGCGTTTACGGCCAACTGGCCAGTATTCGCGGCTCCGTCAAGGGCTTGGGGCTGCGCCGCATCGGACATAGCGTGGTCGTGGCGGATACGCCCTCCAATCGCGGCATGATGAATGCGGCGAGCCACATGCTCAAAGTCGAGCCTGCATTGGGGAAACGTTAATGCGATTGAATACGATAAAGCCCGGCGCCGGCTCCAAGCGCACGCATCTTCGCGTCGGCCGCGGCGCGTCCGCCGGCCAAGGCAAGACCTGCGGCCGCGGCGTGAAGGGCCAGCGCGCGCGCAAGGGCGGCTACCACAAGACCGGCTTCGAAGGCGGCCAGATGCCGTTGCAGCGCCGTTTGCCGAAGACCGGCTTTCGCTCCGCGATGAAGGCGTCGCGAGCCGAGCTGACGCTCGATGATTTGATGCGGGTGTCCGGTACCGAGGTCTCTCTGGAGGGGTTGATCGAGGCAAATTTGGTGCCTGAATGCACCAAGCTGGTGAAAATCATCCTGTCGGGCACCGTGACCAAGGCCTTTGTCGTCAAAGACAAGGTGATCACGGCGACCAAGGGCGCCAAGACCGCCGTGGTATCCGCCGGCGGCAGTTTCCCGGAATAAGAGACCCAGCGTGGCCACTTCCAGCACCAATGCCGCCGCGGCACTCGGAGACATGACGCGCTTCGCCGAGATGCGCAAGCGTCTGTGGTTCTTGTTGGGTGCGTTGGTCGTGTATCGCGTGGGAACGTTCATCCCGGTGCCGGGCATCGACGCGGCGCGCTTTGCCGCGTTCTTCTCGACCCAGAATGGCACGCTGCTGGGCATGTTCAACATGTTCTCCGGCGGTGCGCTGCAGCGCTTCAGCATTTTCGCGTTGAACGTGATGCCCTACATCACCGCCTCGATCATTATTCAGATGGCTTCGATGGTCTATCCGCCCTGGGCGCAGATCCGCAAGGACGGCGAGTCGGGGCGGCGCAAATTGATGCAATACACGCGCTACGGCACCGTGTTTCTGGCGGGATTTCAAGGCTTCGGCGCGGCCCTGGCGATTCAGAACTCGGGCGGCAATCTCGTGCCGAATCCGGGTCCGCAGTTCTTGTTCATCGCGACGGTCTCCATCACCACCGGTACGATGTTCGTCATGTGGCTCGGCGAACAGATCACCGAGCGCGGCATCGGCAACGGCATCACCATGATCATCGTGGCCGGGATTGTCGCGGGACTGCCGCGGGCCATCGGCAACACGCTGGAAATGGTGCGGTCCGGGGAAATGAATCCGCTGGTCGTGTTGTTGATCCTGGTCGTTGTCGTGCTGGTCACGCTGTTCTGCGTGTTCGTGGAGCGGGCACAACGAAAGATTCAGGTGAATTACGCCAAACGGCAGGTGGGCCGGCGCATGACGCAGGGCCAGAGCACGCACTTGCCCTTCAAACTCAACATGGCCGGCGTCATTCCGCCGATTTTCGCCTCGAGCCTGCTGGTGTTCCCGGCGACCATTGCGCAGTTCTTCGGCAACAGCCCGAATCCGAATGCGATTCAGAGGACCTTGCAAAAGATCGCAGCCATCCTCAATTATGGTCAACCGCTGCACGTGCTGCTGTTCGCCGTGCTGATCATCGGCTTCGCTTTTTTCTATGTGGCTCTGGTGTACGACGCCCGCGACACGGCCGAGAACCTCAAGAAGGCCGGCGCCTTCATCCCCGGTATCCGCCCCGGCCAGCAAACCGGCGATTACCTGGACAAGGTGCTGACGCGCCTGACGCTGTGGGGCGGCTTGTACATCATGTCGGTGTGTTTGTTGCCTGAAATCATTCGTATGGTGAATCCGAGCATTCCGTTCCAGTTCGGGGGCACTTCCTTGTTGATTATCGTCGTCGGTGTCATGGATTTCGTCGCGCAGGCGTCTTCGCACATGATGTCGCATCAATATGAGGGCCTGATGAAAAAGGCCAGCCTGCGCGGCATCGGGAGTAAGAAATGAAAGTTCGTCCTTCGGTGAAGAAGATTTGTAAAAACTGCAAAGTCGTGCGACGGCGCGGCATTGTTTACATCATCTGTTCGTCGGACGCCCGGCACAAACAGCGTCAAGGTTGATGATGGCCACATTGATCTCTAGACGGTTTTCTAATATACTAACGCGCTTTTTTTCGTGGGCGCTGGTGGAGAAATAGATGGCGCGTATCGCCGGCATCAACATACCGATGAACAAACATGTGGTCATCGGATTAACCCACATTTTCGGCATTGGCAACAGCCGTGCGGTGCGTATTTGCGACGCCGCCGGTGTGAAGCACAGCGTCAAGGTGAAGGACCTCACGGACTCGGAAGTCGCCTCGCTCAGGTCTCAGGTTGCCAAGTTCGCGGTCGAGGGCGATCTGCGTCGCGAAGTGTCGATGAACATCAAGCGCCTGATGGACTTGGGCTGCTACCGCGGCATTCGTCACCGCAAAGGCTTGCCGATGCGGGGTCAGCGCACCCGCACGAATGCTCGAACCCGTAAGGGTCCGCGCAAACAGGCGGTGAAGATGAACGCGCCGCCGGGCAAGGTTTGATTCTTGATTTAACGGACGGGGCCGCACCGGCCCCGTAGATTCGGCGCGTAAGCGCCTGGAAAAGCAACGGGCAAGGCGCCTGGAAACTCAATAAAATGGCAGATCAGAAACAGCAAGGTGCCGACAAAGGCGCGCAGGGCAACAAGCCGGCGCGCAAGAAAGTCCGCAAGAACGTGCTCGACGCGATCGCGCACGTGCATGCGTCTTTCAATAACACCATCATCACGATCACCGACCGCCAGGGCAATACCCTTTCCTGGGCGACCTCGGGCGGCTGCGGTTTTCGGGGTTCGCGCAAGTCGACGCCGTTCGCGGCGCAGGTGGCCGCCGAGCGCGCGGGCAACGCGGCGCAGGAACACGGCGTGAAGAACGTCGAGGTGCGGGTCATGGGTCCTGGTCCGGGGCGCGAATCCGCTGTTCGCGCATTGAACGGCTGTGGTCTGAAGATCACCAACATTGAAGATGTGACGCCGATCCCCCATAACGGTTGTCGTCCGCCGAAAAAACGCCGCGTCTAGTCTCAAGCTTCGCGCCCGAACTATTCCGATATCGCTCAAGGGTTTGTAATGGCAAAGTACACCGGTCCGAAATGTAAGCTTTCTCGCCGCGAGGGAACCGATCTGTTCCTGAAGAGCGGCGTGAAGCCTCTCGAGTCGAAGTGCAAGCTCGAAGTGCCGCCGGGCGGCGTCAAGAGCGAGCGCAAGCAGCGGCTATCGGAGTACGGCTTGCAGCTGCGCGAGAAGCAGAAACTGCGCCGCATGTACGGCGTGCTCGAGCGCCAGTTCCGCAACTACTACCAGAAAGCCGCCGGCCGCCCGGGCGCCACCGGCGAAACTTTGCTGCAATTTTTGGAATGCCGGCTCGACAACGTGGTCTACCGTATGGGCTTTGCGGCCACCCGTGCGGAAGCGCGTCAGCTGGTGAGCCATAAGGCGATAACGGTCAACGAAAAGCTGGTCAATATCGCCTCTTACCAGTGCAAGGCCGGCGATGTGGTGAGTTTGCGCGAGCGGGCGAAGAAACAGACTCGCATTCAAGCGGCCCTCACGATTGCCGCTCAAGTCGGTTTTCCTGATTGGGTGGAAGTGGACGACAAGAAGTTCTCGGGTGTCTTGAAGTCGGTGCCCGATCGGCAGGAAATCCTGCCGGACATCAACGAGAGCCTGGTGGTCGAATTGTATTCTAAGTAGGAATTGGCAAGTAGCGCCGCAGCTTTCGCTGCGACGTGTCCGCGGTTAGTCAACGTAGGTGATATCCATGCAGGGATCGATCAATGAGTTTTTGAAGCCCCGGGTCGTCAAGGTACAACCCGTGTCGCCGCGCCATGCGCGTATCGTGATCGAACCGTTCGAACGCGGCTTTGGTCACACGCTGGGCAATGCCCTGCGCCGAGTGCTGCTGTCTTCCTTGCCGGGGGCGGCGATCACGGAAATCGAGATCGACGGCGTATTGCACGAGTACACCGCCATCGAAGGCGTCCAAGAGGACGTCGTCGACATTCTTTTGAATCTCAAATCGGTTGCGATTCGCATGCACACCCGCGATGTCGCTGAAGTGCGCCTGCACAAGAAGGGCCCGGGGCCCGTCACGGCCGGCGACATTTCCGGCGATCATGACATCGAGATCCTGAATCCGGATCTCGTGATCGCGAACCTGACGAAAGCCGGTGAATTGTCCATGTCCCTCAAAGTCGAGCGCGGCCGCGGCTATCGTCCGGCGGCGCAGCGCATGGCTTTCGAGGAGCAGACCCGGGCGATCGGCCGCCTGCAGCTCGACGCCTCGTTCAGCCCGGTGCGCAAAGTAACCTACAACGTCGAGAGCGCACGCGTCGAACAGCGCACCGACCTCGACAAGCTGATTTTGGACATCGAGACCAACGGCACCATCGATCCGGAAGAGGCCATTCGCCGCGCCGGCGGTATCCTCAAGGATCAGCTGTCGGTATTCGTGGATTTGCAAGGCCAGGACGAATCGACTGCGAAGGCGACGGAGACCCAGTTCGATCCGATCCTGCTGCGTCCGGTCGACGAGTTGGAGCTCACGGTCCGCAGCGCGAACTGCCTCAAGGCAGAGAACATTCACTACATCGGCGATCTGGTACAGCGCACCGAAGTGGAACTGCTCCGGACGCCGAACCTCGGCAAGAAGTCGCTCACCGAGATCAAGGAAGTGCTGGAGAGCCACGGTCTGACTCTCGGCATGCGGATCGACAACTGGCCGCCCCCGGGCCTGAAGCGCGACGACGAGCGCGACGGCATCTGAATCGCGAATCATTGACAGTAAGGTTTTAGAAAATGCGTCACAGAAACAGCGGTCGTCAGCTATCGCGCAACGCTTCTCACCGCCATGCCCTGATGCGCAACATGGCGACGTCGCTGCTGCGCCACGAGACCATTCGCACCACGGTGCCGAAGGCCAAGGAATTGCGCCGCGTGGTCGAGCCTTTGATCACGCTGGCGAAGATCGACTCTTTGGGCAAGCGCCGCCTGGCATTTTCACGGCTGCGTGATATTGCGGTGGTGGAAAAGTTGTTCGCCGATCTGGGTCCGCGCTTCAAGGCGCGCGCCGGCGGCTACACGCGGATTCTGAAGATGGAACCTCGTCCCGGCGACTCCGCCGATATGGCCTTGATGCAATTGGTCGACGCCGCTGCGACGACAGCCGAGAAGGCCGAAGATCCGGCCAAGAGCGGCAAAGCGCCGAGGAAATCCAAGAAGAAGGCTGCAGGGGATGCCGATGCCGCCGCGGCGGAGGCGGCGCCCAAGCGCCGCAAGAAGGCGGCTGCCTAGGCGCTTACGCGCCGACTAAATCGGCCGTCCGGCCGATTTGAACGCCGCGCAGCGGCGACCCGTAGGGCGAGGTGCGCAAGCACCGAGTAAACTACGGGGCCGCAGCGGCTCCGTCCATAAAGTGCGGGGTCGTTCCGAGCTCGTCGGCAGTTGCGCGAAGCGCATGAAAGGCATCCCGGGTCATGTTTTCCGGCGTGGATGCGGTCGTGACCACATTGTCTTCGATGCGAATGCCGCCAAAGGGCCGCAATTCATCGACGACGTCCCAATCTATCGCCGGGCGCTTTGCTGCGTCCTTTTGCGCGGCGTTCAACAGCGAGTCGATGAAGTAGATTCCAGGTTCGACCGTAACGACCACGCCCGGTTCGAGCATCCGGGTCAGGCGCAGATACGGATGACCTTCAGGCCGCTTGCGCTCACCGCCGTCGAGATCGCCCATCACGCCGCCGACATCGTGGACTTGCAATCCCAGAAGATGCCCGATGCCATGGGGGAAAAAAACGCCGGTGACGCCTTGCTCCAGCGCAGCATCGCCGGTCACGTTCGTCAGACCGATCTCGAGCATCACATCGCCCAGGATTCGATGCGCTGAAAGGTGCACCTCCCGGTAATCTCGTCCCGCTACGATCTCGTCGCAGAGACGCAATTGCGCGCGGTTCATGGCCTCGATGAGGTCGGCGAACCGTCCGGGAAAGGCCGCGTAAGTGCGCGTGATATCGGATGCATAGCCTCGAAATTGGGCACCCGCGTCGATCAAAAACGAGCGTAGCGGCGTCGGCGCTTGGCGATCAAGATGTTGGTAATGCAGTACGGCGGCATGTTCGTTGTAAGCCACGATATTGTTGTACGGCATTTCCTCTTCGCGCTGCGCGCAAGCCTCCAAGTAGCGCATGTGCGCCGTATATTCGGAGGCGCCGCTGCGAAATGCGGCAACCGCGGCGCGGTGGCCGAGAGCGCCCAAGGCGCTGGCCCGGCGCATGCATTCGAGTTCGTATGGAGTCTTTACCGCCCGGTCGTAGTGCAAGCGCGTCAGTAATTCGGAGTTATTGACGCAGTCCGCCTCGGCTGCATCAAAGCCGTCGCGGGGGCCTATGAACGCCACCCGGCCGAGCTTGGCCCAATGGGCGGGGGCTTTCGACCGGTCAGGCATGGCGATCACGTTGACAGCGGTCGTCCATGGCTCCTGAGGCAACGCCGCCGGTTTGTGCCAGTAATCGTCCGGCTGGTAGAACAGTACCTGCGGCGGTATGCCTGGTTGGTAAACCAACAAACTGTGCGGATTGTCGACGATGGGTACCCAGGCTTTGAAGTGGGGATTCACCTTGTAGGAGTAATCTTGATCGTCGAGGAACTGAGTGGGCGGGCTCCCAGCCCGTACCACCAGTGCATCGAAACCCGTGGCGGCAAGCGACCGATCCGTTCGCTGCATCAGAGAATGTAAATGATACAAATAGAGCTGATCCAAACCGGTTGAACTCACGCTGACCCCTCAATTTTGTCTCGAAGCTGGCTCAAAGTATGCACCAGACATCACGTACGCTATAGGGGTGGGAGTCGACCGTCATGACGGTTCTTGACGTTACAGGCGCTCCATAAACCCGAAAGTGATATGAAAGTCAGGTAAAACCCTCTAAAATCGGTCGCGACGTCTGGGTGGAAGCCCAGAAACACGCTCGGCCTTTTTGTTTTATCAATTAAATATTCTTGGGGTATCGATAGATGAAGACCAAACTTGCTTTAAGCGCTTTTGTCGCTGCACTGGTGCTGAGTGCCTGCGGCAGCAAGACCGAGGCTCCTGCTCCCACGACCGACACCGCTCCTCCGCCTGCCGCCGCTCCTGCACCGGATGCTGCTGGTTCCGCTGCTGCTGATTCCGCCGCTGCTGCCAGCGCTGCTGCCGATGCAGCATCGTCCGCAGCTTCCGCTGCGGCAGCTCCGAAGCCGTAATTCGCTTCGACAGCTGATCTCACATGCCCGAGCGGACGGCCAGTGGTTCGTCCTCTCGGGCTGTGTCTTTTTGAGGCTCTAGTAAAGTGTCGTCGTTGCTCGTCAGCATTCGCGACTGCAGGCAGTCGAAGAAGGATCGCCAATGGATCCAGGACGTCTACGGTGAGTACCTGGATGCCCTGTCCGACCTCAACACGGGCCTGTTCTCCGTGTTGGGCGCTGACAATCCTCGCGAACACGAAATTTTCGCGAATTGGTTCGCGAACGATCAATCCCATCCCCTCGTGATCCTCAGGGGATCGGATGCTGTGGGTTTCGCTCTGGTGACCCGTCCGCGAATTCCGGCCGCCGGCGAGACGGCCGCCAATTACAATATGTCGGAATTTTTCGTCCGCAAAGCGCACCGCCGGATGGGTATAGGCCGCGACGCGGCGACGCTCATTTTCGACCGCTTCGCCGGCGACTGGGAAATCGTAGAGTACCAACGCAACCCCGGTGCCGTCCTGTTTTGGAGGCGCGTGCTGACCGCCTATAGTAAAGGCCTATTTACCGAACGTTCGCGCAACGGCGAAGTGCACCAGCGCTTTACCAGCCGTGTGCGGCCGGGCCGTTGATGGGCCGCCAGGTCTCCGTGCGCAGATTTTCCATAGTGATCGCATGCGTGGCCGCGGGGATCTCGAGCACGCCGCGTGCGCAGGACATCTTCGCCGCCCGCGCGTGCGTCGGGATTGCACAGAACCCTGCGCGGCTCGAGTGTTATGACAAAGCGTTCGGCGTCAGTGCTCCAAAACCCGAGGCGCAGTTTGGCGACACGGGGCAATTGCAGCCGAAGTCCGCCGATAAGGAAAATCTGCCGAAGAGCATCGTTGCGACGGTACGGTCGGCGCTGCCGTTGGCGCAGGGGTTGTATCGCCTGAGCTTGGATAACGGACAGGTCTGGCAGACGCGTGAGGCTGATTGGGCTTTGCAGTTTCAGTCCAGCGACAGCGTCACTATTTCACGCATGCCTTTGGGCGGTTATCAGGTTTCGATGGCCGGAAGCGGCAGATCCGTCGGCGCAAAGCGAATTCAATAGGCCGGACTCAAGTCTGGCACCACTTGGTCGACTCATGAGGCTGAGGCCGCCGCACCGGATGCAAGGGTCGGCTGCCGCCCTAACCACGAGCGCGAATGTGACGAGTACGCAGCCACAACAACCCCCGTCGAACATCGCATTCGAATTCGTCCGATCGCTGGCCGGCGAGCTGTCCGCCGGCAAAGTAGATCTGCCGTCATTTCCCGAAATCGCCGTTCGCGTACGGCGTGTGCTGTCGGATCCGAATTCCTCCATCGATCAGGTGGTCAGGGTGGTGGGCTCGGAACCGGCGCTGGCGGCCCGACTGATGCGCATGTCGAACTCCGTTTCGCTCAATCGCAGCGGGCGCGCCGTGGTCGAACTGCGCACTGCGATCAATCGAATTGGATACAACATGGTGCGCAGCGCCTCGATCTCGTTTGCCATGGCGCAGATCCGCAACGCCAATAAGCTCGCGGGACTCGAGCACTATTTGAATGATCTCTGGCAGCGAAGTACGGTCGTTGCCGCGTTTGCCTACGTGTTGGCCCGCACCTGCTCGCGAGTCAATGCCGACGAGGCCATGTTGGGCGGAATGATGCATGGCATCGGAAAACTCTACGTACTGACGCGCGCCATCAGCCATCCGGAGCTGTTCGCCGACCCCGCGATGTTGGATGGCATCATCAACGACTGGCACGCTTCCATCGGCAAGGCCATTCTGGAGAACTGGGATTTTTCCGAGGAAATGGCGGAGGCGGTCGGCGAGCAGGAAAATCACGGCAGGGACGAACCGGCGGCTGCGGATTTGCGCGACGTCATCGCCATCGCCATCGTAATGGCATCGTATGCCGCCGATTCGAGCGGTCTCGAGGAGGCCCTGCTCGGCCTACCGGGGGCGCGACGCCTCGGCCTGGACCACGAGAAGACGCGCGTGGTGACGCAACAGTGCGCCGCGGAAGTGACCGCTCTCAGCGACGCCCTCGGCAGTTAATTCGGCGCTTCTCCTCCGGCTACGCCAGTTGCATTTCAGCGGTTTGAGCCGCCACGATCGACTGCGCCACGTAAGCGGCATTGTCCGGCATGATTCCCGCGAGATTCATGCGGCTGTCGGCGGTCATGTATATGTGATGCTGGTCGCGCAAGCGATCGACGACGGCACGGGAAACTCCCAATAGCGAAAACATCCCGCGCTGCGCTTGAATAAAGTCGAACGAGTCATTCCCAGTGACCGCGCGTAAATGTTTCGCCAACAACACGCGCATATCGTTGATGCGGTTTCGCATGCTCGCCAGTTCCGTGATCCAGGATTGGCGCAAGACCGGATCCGCGAAGACGCAGGCCGCAATGGCGGCGCCGTGGTCGGGCGGCATCGAATAGATGCTGCGCGCAATCTGCAATACGTGGCTCAGCGCGGCGTCGGCGTTCGATTCATTTTCGCTGACGACCGTCAAGGCGCCGACGCGCTCCCGATACAGCCCTAAATTCTTCGAATAGGACGTCGCGATCAGCACTTCGGGCAGCTGCGACGCCACCTCGCGCACGCCGGCTACGTCCGCGGTCAAGTCGTCGCCGAATCCCTGATAGGCAAGGTCCAACAACGGGATGAGGCGCCGGCGTTGCAGCAGCTCGATAAGCGACCGCCATTGGCCGGGCCCGAGATCGGCGCCCGTGGGATTGTGGCAGCAGGCATGCACCAAGACCACGTCGCCGGCGGCGGCCCGATCCAAGCGCTCCAGCATGGCTTCGAAACGCAGTTCATGCGCCACGGCGTCGTAGTAAGGATAGCGCTCCAACCGCAAACCCGAACTTCCGAGCAAAGGTGGGTGGTTGCCCCAGGTGGGGTCGCTGATATGCACCGTCGCCGAGGGTGTCGCGGCATGAATGAGCTCGGCACCCACCCGCAAAGCGCCGCAGCCGCCCGGTGCCTGCACGGTTCGCGCGCGCCGATCACGGCGAGCCACGTGCGAGGCCCCAAGGACCAAATCCTCGACGGCGCTGTTGAACTCCTCGCGTCCGGCGGCGCCCACATAGGACTTCGTCGACTGCGATGCCAGAACCCGTTGCTCGGCGCGGCGCACGCAGTCGAGAATCGGTGTAAGGCCGGTGAGATCGCGGAATACACCGACGCCAAGGTCGACTTTCCGGGCAAATGAATCAGCGCGAAATTTTGCCATCAAGCCAAGGATCGCGTCGGGATTCAAGCGGCTGAGTTGTTGGAACAAGTGTTAACGCCCCGTTTTGGTTCGGGTCCCATTATAGTCCATGCCATGGTGCCGATAAGCATAGTGCATGCCATGGCGGCGATAAGCCGCGGACATTTTTTTGGCAGGTGGTTGGCTGCGGCCGTCGCAACATGCGTCGCGGCGTGCGCACCCGCGTGTGCCGCCACCGGTGTGGAGGCCGATGCTGCGACTGGCGCGCCGCGCATCGTCAGTTTGAGCCCGCACATTACCGAGCTTTTGTTTGCGGCCGGTGCCGGGGCACGGGTCGTCGGTGTCGATGACTCGAGCGACTACCCGCCTGCGGTGCTGCACATCCCGCGACTTGGCGCCGCGGCGGCGGTTGATATCGAGGGGCTGCTGAGATTGAAGCCGACACTGGTCATCGTTTGGGAAAGCGGAACTCCTCCGCGGCTGCGGGCCGAACTCGAGCGCTTGAAGCTGCATTTAGTCGTCACCGAACAACGAAATCTCGACGACATCGGCAATGTTCTCTTGGAGTTCGGCCGCCTCGCCGGCAGCTTACCGGCCGCCGCCGATGCGGCGCGCCGGTACCGAGCCGACCTCGCCGAATTGCGCGCTCGCTATGCGGGGCGGCCGCGCCTGAAGGTGTTCTATCAGGTGTGGGATCGGCCTCTTTACACCCTGTCCGGCAGGCATGTCGTGAGCGAGGTCATGTCCCTGTGCGGCGGCGACAATATTTTCGCGGAGCTTTCGACGCTGGCGCCGGCTGTCGACCGCGAGGCGGTGCTCGCGCGCAACCCGGACGTCATCCTGATCGGCGCGTCCGGCCCGGACGGCGCGCGGCAGGCGGCGGACTGGAATCGATTTTCGAGTCTGCCGGCGGTGAGGAACCATCGTGTTTTTACACTGGATCCCTCGCTGATCGGCAGAATGGCGCCGCGCATTCTATTGGGGGCGCAGGAGGTCTGTTCGTCTCTGGAGAGGGCGCGCGCACCGGCCGCTACCGTCTCCAATAAAGGACACTCGTCCGATGACATCCTTAGGCGTTAGCGTGTAGGCTTAAGACCCTCATAAGCGGGAGACACATGTCATGGCACTTTGGAAAGAAACCCCCACGCCCACCGCGACGGGACCTGCTGCTGCCCCCTCGTCGCCGCCGGACCGTAATCTGACGGAGCGGGCGGAGCCGCGGACCTCGAATGATCCGTCGCTGGCGGTAGCGCCGCGCCGTCCGGCTCCCGCACAGGCCCCGCGCGAGCGCGCCGAGGGCGGCGAATCGGTGATCGCCGCGAACCTCTCGATCGAGGGCAAGATCGAGGGAACCGGCAACGTCAAGATGGCGGGTCGCTTCAAAGGCGACGTGCGCATCGACGGCAATTTCAGCATCGAGCCCGGGGCCCATCTCACCGGACAGGTACTGGCCGGCATCGTGGTCGTCGGCGGCGAACTGCAGGGCAATATCGAGTCCGCCAAGCGAGTGGATGTGTTGGAAGGCGGAGTCATCGTCGGCGACGTGAAGGCCGGGTCGATCACCGTCGCGGCCGGATCGCGCATGCGCGGCCACGTCGAATTCGGGTGGACCGAGGAGAAAAAGGCGACCACGGGGCTAACCGCCGCCACGGGTACAGCCACGGGCGTCGCCACAGCGGGCGTGGCGGCCGGCAAGACCTAGGAGGCTGCCTGATGAGCGCCGTTCGTCCGGGTACGCTGGGCGCCACGCGCATATGCCCGCATTGCAAGGCGACCGTTCTGCAAAGCGCCAGTATCTGCCCCGGGTGTCAGCATCATTTGCGGTTCAGTTCCGGCAACGCGGAGCCCGAGAGCAAGGGCATCCCGGCGCTGCGGATCGAGGGTACCATCCAACACCCGGTGCGCGACGAACAGTGCGAATATTGCGTCGTCGTTTCGATCACCAATGAGCGGGGCGAGAAGGTTGCGCGGCAGGTCGTCGGAGTGGGTGCCCTTCAGCCCGGCGAACGCCACAGGTACAGCTTTTCGGTCGACTTGATACCGACGCGCAGCACCGTAGAGCGCAGGCGCAACTAACGACCCTGCGGGTTTCCCTCGATGTCGATGAAACGCAAAAACTCCGCGCGGGTGCTTGGATCCGCGCGGAACGTGCCGAGCATTTTACTCGTCACCATCGACACGCCCAGCTTGTGCACGCCGCGCGTGGTCATGCATTGGTGGACGGCGTCGATCACGACTCCTACGCCGCGCGGCTTCAGAATATCGTTGATGCAGCCGGCGATCTGCGCGGTCAGCTTTTCCTGTACTTGAAAGCGTCGCGCGAAGCCGTCGACCACCCGCGCCAATTTGCTGACGCCGACGATCCTGTCGGTCGGTAAATAGCCCACGTGCGCGCGTCCGATGATGGGCGCCATGTGGTGTTCGCAGAAGGATTCGAAAGCGATATCGCGCAGGACCACCATTTCGTCGTAGCCTTCGACTTCTTCGAAAGTTCGCCGCAGGTATTCGCCGGGATCCGTGGAGTATCCCGAGAACCAGTCGCCGTAGGCAGCCACCACGCGTTTGGGCGTATCGCGCAGCCCTTCGCGATTCGGGTCATCGCCCGCCCACTGCAGCAAAGTTTTCACGGCCATTTCCGCCGCATCCCGCGTCACTACGCGCTGCTTTTTTTTAGGCATTCACCGGCTCCACCACACGCTGCTGCAACTCAATGCCGCGTACAATAACATTTATGCTCGATGCGGCGCGGGAGCTGCGGTTTGGTCGGCTCGGGCGGGCATAGGCTACATCCTGTTTTTTTTGAACCCGTGGGAGATTCTTTGCTTGAAATACCGTGCTTGCTTGAATTCGATCGGCGTCGTTCTCGGTACCTTGTGCCTGCACTCTGCGTGGCCCGCCGCGCAGAGCGAACAAGCCACGCGCAAGATGGCGCATGACATCTTCAAACAGCTGATCGAAATCAACACCACGGACTCTGTCGGGAGTACCACGGTAGCGGCGCAGGCCATGGCGCAACGCTTGCTGGAGGCCGGATTTCCGGCGGCGGATGTATCGGTGATGGGACCGAATGACCGCAAGGGCAATATGGTCGCCCGCTATCGGGGAAAGGCGGGATCGAAACTGCGGCCGATCCTCATCATCGGGCATATCGACGTCGTCGAAGCGCGGCGCGAGGACTGGACCACCGATCCGTTCGAATTCGTCGAGCGGGACGGTTACTACTATGGGCGCGGGACCCAAGACATGAAGGTCAGCGATGCCATCGTGGTCACCGATTTCATCCGTATGAAACGGGAGGGATTCGTTCCGGACCGCGACATCATCCTGGCGCTCACCGCCGATGAGGAGGGGGGCAAGTCGAACGGCGTGGACTGGCTGCTGAAAAATCACCGAGATCTGATCGACGCGGAGTTCGCACTGAATCCGGACTCGGGCGGAGTGGTCACCGACCAGGGCAAACCGTTGACCATGGAATTCGAGGCCACCGAGAAACTGTACGGCGATTACCAGGTGTCGGCGACCAATCCGGGCGGCCACAGTTCGCTGCCGAAGCCTGACAACGCGATCTATCATGTAGCCGATGCCCTCGGAGTGCTGGAAAAATCGCCGTTTCCCTTCGAGTTGAACAACGTCACACGTGAATACTTCACGCAAATGGCCGCTATCGAAAAGGGACAGACGGCCGCAGATCTTCGAGCCATTCTCGCTGCGTCGCCCGACAAATCGGCGATCGACCGGTTGGCGCAGGACGCGCGCTACAATTCCACCATGCGCACGACCTGCGTCGCCACCATGATGAGCGCCGGGCATGCGCCGAATGCGCTGCCGCAGAGAGCGGAGGCCAACGTCAATTGCCGTATCTTTCCCGGACACTCGCAAGAAGAAATACGATTGGAATTGGTGAAGTTGTTCAACGACCCGAAACTTACCGTTCGCTACAGGAACGATGCCGGCGACGTGTCGGATCATGGGTCCGATCGCAAGGCCATGACGCCGCCGCCGCTGCGCTCTGACGTGATGGAGTCGCTGCGCGGTGTTGCGGCAAAACTGTGGCCGGGAGCCGTGGTCGTGCCGGTGATGATGACGGGAGCCTCGGACAGCATGTACACGATGCTGGCGGGGATTCCGAGCTACGGCATCTGCGGCGTCGCCATCGATCGCGACGACGTGCGCATGCACGGCCGGGACGAACGTGTACCGATCGAGTCCTATTACACGGGCGTCGAGTTCTACTACGAGTTCTTGAAGAAGCTGACCACGCGAAAGACCTGACGGTTTGCGCACAGGCGAGGCGGGCTTGCAGAGGCGGGCTTGGGCGGCGGCACCGGCCGATCGCAAGCCCGCATTTCGCTACAGCGATTTTACCCGCAAATTGTTTTCGACGTCTTTCACGCCGTTGACGTTCGCGGCCACCTTCGCGGCTTCGGCTTTCGCGTCGTCCGAGTCGACGAACCCGCTGAGTTGAACGACGCCGCGCAGCGTGGTTACTTTGATTTCGTGCGCCTTCGTGCTCTTGTTGCCGACCAATGCGGCTTTCACCTTGGTCGTCAACACAGAGTCATCCAGCCTCTCGCCCGCTGTCTTTCCGGTATCGCGCACCTCCAAGTCGTTGTGCACCTCCTTCACGCCCTCCGTGTCGGTGGCGATCGCTGCGGCGCGTTGTTTGGATTCGGATGTATTCACGAAACCGCTGAGTTGAACGACGCCGTGCTGCGTTTTCACCTTGATCTGTCGCGCCTTGGTGGTTGAGTCCTCGACCAGCGCGGCCTTGATTTTCGCGGTAATGACGCTGTCGTCGACGGCGGCGCCGGCATTCCCAGCGGGGCCTGCCGCGGCGCACATCGCGCATAGCGCGAGACCCGCGACGCTCAAGAATTTATATTTCATTTCGTCCTCCTCGTATGGGAATCTGGGCTACATCATGGAGATCTGCAATGTGTGTGCCAGTCCGGATTTCGCGCGGCATGGGTTCGAATGACATTGCGGCATGCCGCGGCGAAGGGGCTTCTGTAGGAATTACAATTCAGCCGATGCCATAATGTTCGCCATCGAGGACTCTTGCGGGCGGAAATATGACAATCCAACAGGTGATCGACGGGCGTGAACGCGACCTAGGCGGCTTTACGGTGCGCCGGGTGTTGCCGTTCAAGGGGCGGCAAATGGTGGGCCCGTTTATTTTCTTCGATCACTTGGGTCCGGCGGAATTCGCGGCCGGTGAAGGGATCGACGTGCGGCCCCATCCGCATATCGCGCTTGCCACGGTGACGTTTCTGTTTTCGGGCGCGCTCGAGCATCGCGACAGTTTGGGCAACGTGCGCGAAATTCGGCCCGGCGACGTCAACTGGATGACGGCCGGCCGCGGCATCGTGCATTCCGAGCGGACACCGCAAGCGGCGCGCGTCGCGGCAGCGCAGATTCACGGCATCCAGAGTTGGGTGGCGCTGCCGGACGGACACGAGGATGTGGACCCGGATTTTGCTCACCATCCCGCCTCGTCCCTGCCGAGCGTCAAAGTCGGAGACGTCGATCTGACGGTCATCGCGGGACATGGCTTCGGGCTCACCTCTCCCGTGGCTACCCTGTGGCCAACGTTTTACGTGCATGCCCAATTGCCGGCGGGCGCGATGCTCGATTTACCGGTGGAGCACGCCGAACGGGCGGTCTATGTGGCGCACGGTGCCATCGCCGTGGGCGATACCACGCTCGCGGAAGGGCAGATGGCTGTGCTCGAACCGGTCGATGTCACGTTGAGAGCGCTGGCCCCCTCTCGGGTCATGCTGCTGGGCGGCGAACGGTTCCCGACACCGCGCTACCTGTTTTGGAATTTCGTCGCCTCGTCTCGCGAGCGCATCGAACACGCCAAGGAGCGCTGGCAGCGGCAGCAATTCCCCGCCGTGCCCAACGAGTCGGAATTCATTCCATTGCCGCCGTGAGCACGCGGATGCGCTCGCGCGCAGCGATGCTCATCGCGGCGGGGCTGCTCGCCGGAGGTTCTCTGGCGGCCGCTCGGGCGGCGGACGCGCCGCCGCCGGTGCTGGACGAACTCATCGTTACCGGCGAACACACCGGTCCCGGGATGTGGCACGTGCACCGCGGGACGGCGAATTTATGGATTTTGGGCAGCATGTCGCCATTACCCAAGGGGATTACCTGGCGCTCGAAGCAATTGGAACAACTGCTCGACAGCACGCATCAGGTGCTGGTCCCCAAGCCGTTCGAAATCGGCATCGTCCGGGTGTTGTGGCTGCTGATCACGCAGCGCGACCTCTTGATGGTCAGGGGCGGCAAGCGGCTCAAAGATGTCATGCCGCCGGATCTGCACGCGCGTTTTGCAATACAGCGCGCCAAATTCACGGACGATTCCGACAAGTGGGAGCGGTATCGTCCTATAATCGCCGCGGCGTTCTTACAGCAAGCTGCGTTTCGCCAGGTCGGTTTATCCACGCGGCTGGATCTTGGCGCCGCGGTCCGGACTCTTGCGAACAAGCACCATGTGCGCATCGAGGAACTCAAGATTGCCGGCGTACACGATGTGCTGGACGCGTTGAAGACCATGCCGCCGGCAACCGAAAACTCCTGCGTCGAGGCCTCGCTCGTCACCATCGAGAAGGACTTGCCGCGCCTGGTCGAACGGGCGCAGGCATGGGCTACCGGCAACGTGGAGCGTATCGAGAATCTGCACGAACCGCCGGAGGTGGACGCCTGCCGCGCGGCGCTGGATCAGGGCGCAGGCGCGAGCGATCTCATCTCTCTCGTGCGACGGACGTGGATCGACCGGATGGAGAAGTATTTGCAAAGCGGCGAAGTGACGGTGGCCGTCGTAAATATGGATTTGCTGTTGGAGAAAGGCGGCCTACTCGACGAACTGCGTGCGAAGGGCTACGACATCGATACGCCGTGATCAGCCGGCAACGCGATCAATCAATTTTGGAGGAGTTCTTTATGGCCGATAAAACAGCGACGGTTCATTGGGAAGGTCAAGGCAAGAAGGGCGTAGGCAAGATAAGCACTCAGACCGATGCATTGAAATCGTATCCATACGGCTTCGGCAGCCGCTTCGAGGATGATCGGCGCGGGACCAATCCGGAAGAGTTGTTGGCCGCCGCTCACGCCGCATGCTTTACCATGGCGTTTTCGTTCACCTGCGATGCCGCCGGCTTTGCGACATCGGCCGTCGATACACAGGCCAGCGTGCGATTGGTCGCGAAGAGCGGCGGGTTTTTGATCGACCACATCGCCCTCACGCTGGAGGCCAGCGTTCCCGGGATCGATGAGGCTACTTTTCAGAAGCTGGCCGCGAGCGCCAAGCAGGATTGTCCCTTATCCAAGGCACTGGCGAGCGTGCCGGAGATTACCCTGCGCGCAGTGCTGAAAAAATAGTCGCGGCCGGTTGGCGCGCTCATGCTTTTCCTGCTTCCCACAATAGCGGAAACAAAGCGTGTTTCAGCGGCGCCCCAACGGGCAACTCGTCGGCCAGATCCGGAAACTCGGGGGACGTTTTCCAGCGCCGCGGCGCGTGCGTGATGTCGTCGCCCAGAAAGCGCACGGAAAATACCCGCCGCCGATGCGGGCCCGTTCCCCGGGTCGCGTGCAGCGTGAGCATGTGAAAACACACCACGTCGCCGGGCGTGAGGTCCCAACCGATAATCGGAAAGTCGCCGCGGCTCGCCTCGACGTCGGGTAGATCCGCCAGACTGCCCTCGGGAAACCACTTGGCCTGGGAGTCCATGAACGAGCGCGGCATGAGCCACGGTCCGCGGTGCGAGCCCGCGACGAACTCCAATGTCGCCGCGCGGCTCACCGGATCGACCGGGATCCAAAAGCTGACGTTTTGCCGGCCTTCAATGTTGTAGTAGGGCTGATCCTGGTGCCACGGCGTGGGCTGCCGCGTACCGGGCTCTTTGGTGAGCATGTGATCATGGTAGAGCCGCGCCGTCGAGCTTTGCATCAAGCGACCCGCCGTCTCAGCGAGCGCCGAGTCGAAAATGAAACGCCGATAGTGGGGATTCTCCCGCCAGTTGCAAAAGTCCTCGACGAAACGGCCGGGATCATCGGCGCCGCTTGCCACCTTGGCGCGCGGGCTGAGCGAGGCCAGGTTCAAATCAATGCCGGCGCGCAGTTCCTCGAGTTCGTGCGTCCCAAGCAATTGCCGGATGCAGATGGCACCGTCGCGTTGAAATTGGCCGATGACCTCGTCTGCAATCATGACGGCGGTGAGCCCAAGGCATCGAGTATCTCTTGCACCAGTCGATTGCCTCGGTAGGCAAAGCCCGTGTAGATTTGTACGAGATTTGCGCCCGCGCCAAGGCTCGCCGACGCATGCTCCGCGCTTACGATACCGCCGACGCCGATGATGGGAAAGTCCGGTCCCAATTCGGCGCGTAGTTGACTGATGACGCGCAGCGACAATGGATGCAGCGGAGCGCCGCTCAAGCCCCCTCGATGCGCTTCGGGCCAAGCGGCGCCAAGGCTGCTGAGGTCGGTCGAGGTATTGGTGGCGATGACGCCTTCCACCTCGAGTGAGCGCAGCGCGGCGGCCAGCGACGCCACCTGCTCGGGGTCGAGATTCGGCGCTATCTTGACGAGCAACGGCACATGCTTCTCGTGGCGTATCTTCAGCTGCAGGCGTTCTTGCATCAATGCGCCGACAATCCGCTCCAAACCGTCCCGTCCTTGCAGTTCGCGAAGCCTTGCCGTATTGGGCGACGAGACATTGACGGCAATGTAATCGGCATGTGCATACACCTTGCGCAGGCAAGCGACGTAATCGGCCTCGGCGCTCTCGATCGGCGTATCAAAATTTTTCCCAATGCTGATTCCGCGAATACCCTGATAGCGGCTGCGCGCCAATTGGACGACGAGGTGATCGACACCCTTGTTGTTGAAACCCATTCGATTCACGAGAGCGCCGGTGGCCGGAACCCTGAACATTCGCGGTTTGGGATTGCCGGGCTGCGGGCGCGGGGTCACCGTGCCCAGTTCGACATGGCTGAAACCCAGTGCGCCGAGGGCATCCAAGTAATCTCCGTTCTTGTCGAACCCGGCCGCGAGTCCGAGGGGGTGCGCAAAGTCCAGTCCAAGGCAACGTACCGAGAGGCGGGCAGGCACTTGAGGCACGGGCCACCAGGGCTGCAACAATCGCAAGCCGGCGAGGCCCAAATCATGCGCACGCTCCGGGTCGAGCCGCGAAAGTATCGGCAGCGAGCCGCGTGCGAGGACCGATGCCGCCAGCCGTCTCATCGTAGGCTGGGCGATGTCGCGATTTCCTGGATGTGATGCATGTTGTTGGCGCGCTGTCGGCAAAGGCCGCTAAATTACGCTAAACATATTTCCATGTCGCCAGAGCGCCCAAATAAAAACATGTCTCGGTCAGCTGCTGAGTGACATCGAGCCGCTCAGGGAACTCGCCGGTGAGCTTGGGAAAAGCGTACGCGCCAAGCACCAGACGCATGACGATCGCAGCGGCGAGGCCGATGAGGCCCGGTATGCCGAGCAGTGCTGCGGGCGCCAAGCCCAATCCTAAGGCGACGCCCAGGTCAGTGGCCGTTACCCGCGTCGCGGCGCGAGCGTGGGTCGCCATGACCGAGACCAACAGAGCCCTGCTCGTGGCGTGCCCGGCGACCATGATTAAGCCGAGCGTGAGATTTTCCGGCAAGGGGAAGGGTGCTCTGGCGGCCGATAGGGCCATCAATGCGCTGTACTCGATGAGCAACACGAACACCCAGTAGATCGGGCCCGGACCCTTCGCGGAGCTTTGGCTCGAGCTCGCAGTGGTCAATACGGTTGCAAGCATGGACAGCACGACAGCGACACTGGTCGGCCACAGTTGGGCGGCGAGCCAGTAGATGCCGCCGCCGATAGCGCCGACGAGAATGCCCACCAACGGCAGGTATCTCGCGGGCACGCGCTGTATGGAACGTAGCGCCAAGAGGGCTGGGCGCCACTCCATACTCATGCGCGCTTACGCCTTGCGGGTTGTCCGAGCTGCGCCAGTCCTAACGTCGCTTGCAGGTAGTGGCCGGTATAAGAGGCCGTATTCGCCGCGATTTGTTCGGGTGTGCCGACAGCGATGACCCTGCCGCCGCCGTCGCCGCCCTCGGGTCCCAAGTCCACCACCCAATCCGCCGTCTTGATGACGTCGAGATTGTGCTCGATGACGATGATGGTATTGCCTTCGTCGCGGAGCCGGTGCAGTACGGCCAATAGCTGAGCAATGTCGGCAAAGTGCAAACCGGTGGTGGGCTCGTCCAGGATGTACAGGGTGCGGCCGGTGGCGCGCTTCGACAGCTCCTTGGAGAGCTTGACGCGCTGGGCTTCGCCGCCCGACAGGGTGGTCGCGCTCTGCCCCAGGCGAAGGTAGGATAGGCCCACATCGAGCAGCGTTTGCAGCTTCGGCTGCACGGTCGGAACGGCCGAGAAAAACGGCAGTGCGTCCTCGACCGTCATGTCGAGAACCTCTTGGATGTTCTTGCCCTTGAAGCGGATTTCCAAGGTTTCGCGGTTGTAGCGCTTGCCCTTGCAGACATCGCAGGGCACGTACACGTCGGCGAGAAAGTGCATCTCCACCTTGATGACGCCGTCGCCTTGGCAGGCTTCGCAGCGCCCGCCTTTGACATTGAAGCTGAAGCGTCCGGCTTCGTAGCCGCGTGCGCGCGATTCCGGAACGGCGGCGTATATTTCGCGTATCGGAGCGAACAGCCCGGTATACGTCGCAGGATTGGATCGTGGCGTGCGGCCGATCGGGCTCTGATCGATCTCGATCACGCGATCGATGTAATCGAGCCCTTCGATGCGATCGAAATGCGCGGAACCGGCCGATGCGTGGTTGAGTTGGGTGGCGACTCCGCGAAACAACGTGTCGTTGACCAATGTGGATTTACCCGAACCCGAGACGCCGGTAACGCAGGTCATCAATCCGAGCGGGAACTCGGCCGTGACGTCTTTGAGGTTGTTGGCCGTCGCGCCGGTGACGCGCAGCAAACGCTTCGGGTCCGGAACGCGCCGCGCACGCGGTATTTCGATGCGCTTTCGGCCGCTCAGGTACTGGCCGGTAATGGAATCGGGGTGGGCGATCACTTCGGCGGGCGTGCCTTGGGCTACGATCGCGCCGCCATGAACACCGGCCCCCGGGCCGAGATCCACCACATGGTCAGCCTGGCGAATCGCATCTTCATCATGCTCGACCACGATGACGGTGTTGCCGAGATCACGCAGATTGACGAGCGTGTCCAGCAGCCGTTGGTTGTCGCGCTGGTGCAGGCCTATGGAGGGCTCATCGAGGATGTACATGACGCCGACCAGCCCTGAGCCGATTTGGCTCGCCAGCCGGATGCGCTGTGCCTCGCCGCCCGACAGCGTATCGGCGCTGCGGTTCAGCGTGAGATAGCCCAGGCCCACATTGCCGAGAAAGCCGAGACGATCGCCGATCTCCTTGACGATCTTGACCGCAATTTCACCGCGCCAACCCGGGAGCTTGAGCTTCGAGAAGAACTCGATGGCGCGTTCGACCGATAGCGACGATATTTCGGGCACGCTCTTGCCGTCGACGAATACATTGCGTGCCGCTCGGTTCAGCCTCGTTCCGCCGCACTCGGGACAGGCGCGCGCAGAGCGGTACTTCGCCAATTCTTCGCGCACCGTGGCCGACTCCGTCTCCTTGTAGCGGCGTTCGAGATTATTGACGATGCCTTCGAAAGTATGCTTGCGCTTGAGCGTTCCGCCTTTGCCGTCGAGGTACTTGAATTCGATTTGTTCTTCTTCGCTGCCGAACAGCACGAGATTCTTGATCTTGTCCGGCAAGCTCTCGAACGGCGCCTCGATGTCGAACTTGGTATGCCGCGCCAAGGATTGGATCAACTGGAAATAGTAGGCATTGCGCCGATCCCAGCCGCGCACCGCCCCGCCGGCGAGCGACAAATGCGCATTGGCGACTATTTTTTCAGGGTCGAAGAACTCCTGCGTCCCGAGACCGTCGCAGCTGGGGCAGGCGCCGATCGGACTGTTGAACGAGAACAGCCGCGGCTCGAGTTCGCTCAGGGAATAATTGCAGATCGGACAGGCGAATTTATTGGAAAACACGAGCTCGCCCCGCTCGGGATCGTCCATGTACGCCACCCGCGCGACTCCCTGACCCAGGCGCAGCGCGGTCTCGAAAGATTCGGCCAGGCGCTGACCCAAGTCGGGCCGTACCTTGAAGCGGTCGACGATGGCCTCGACGGTGTGTTTGCGGCGCACATCGAGTTTCGGCGCCTGGTCCAATTCGACAACCTTGCCGTCGATGCGGGCGCGCACGAAGCCGCCGGCCTGCAACTCGTCGAGCAATTCGGCATGTTCACCCTTGCGCTCCGCGATGGCTGGCGCGAGCAGCATCAGCGCCGTGCCTTCAGGGTGCTGAAGGACTGCGTCGACCATCTGGCTCACGGTTTGCGCGGCCAGGTCGATATGGTGGTCGGGGCAGCGCGGCGTGCCGGCCCGCGCGTACAACAGGCGTAGGTAGTCGTAGACTTCGGTGACCGTGCCCACCGTGGACCGTGGATTGTGCGAGGTCGACTTCTGCTCGATGGAAATGGCCGGGGACAACCCCTCGATGGTGTCGATGTCCGGCTTCTCCATCATCGACAGGAACTGTCGAGCGTATGTGGACAAAGACTCGACATACCGCCGCTGGCCCTCAGCGTAAATGGTATCGAACGCGAGCGACGACTTACCCGAGCCCGAGAGTCCTGTCAGGACGATCAAGCGATCGCGCGGCAGGTCGAGGTCGATGTTCTTCAAGTTGTGAGTCCGGGCACCCCGGATGCGAATATTTTGCATGTAACCAGATACTATACGCCCGGCGTCAAGCCCCTAAACCCGGGCACCCGTCGCCGGCCGCGCGCATTTCTGGATGAGGACAACGCCAGACGCCGCGTGGGTTCCCCATGCGCGTGTACAATATGTGACATCCAACGATTCGGGGGCATGTCCATGGCGCGCGGTGTCAACAAAGTCATTCTGGTCGGTAACCTCGGCGCAGACCCAGAAACCCGCTCGATGCCCAGCGGCATGACGGTGACCAACATCCGCATCGCCACCAGCGAGTCGTGGAAGGATAAGGCGTCGGGTGCCCAGCAAGAGCGCACCGAGTGGCACAACATCGCCTTTTTTGGCCGCTTGGGAGAAATCGCCGCGGAATACCTGCGCAAGGGCTCGCAGGTCTATGTCGAAGGCAAGTTGCGCACCCGCAAGTGGCAGGACAAGCAGGGCAATGATCGCTACACCACGGAGATCATTGCCGACAACATGCAAATGTTGGGCGGCCGCGCCGGCGGCGGCGGTGGAGGCATGGGTGGCGGCGCGGAGCGCGCCGGCGGCTCCAGTGCACCGCCCCCTCGAGACGACTACGATCAGTCTCCTGCACCGGCGGGCGGTGGCAAAGAGGACTTCGACGACGACATCCCGTTTTAGGACGTACTTTTTAAAAAGTGTAAACGTTCAGGCCTGGTACCCACAAAGTACCGGGCCTTTTGTTTACAGACTTTCCGGGCGCGGCTGTCCACCCATCGGACAAAGGGCGTTTCCGCGGGAATTCGTGCACTGCAATAAGCCATCCCTACGGGGTGCAGCTCGCTGCATGGGGGTGCCGCCGAAATTGGCTTCAGGCGGCTTTGCCGACGGCGCCGCCGCCCCGCGGGATTTCCGCCCGGTAAAGACCGGCGCCGGTGAAGTCGCGAAACTCGAAGGAAAGCGAATCCCGGTCGGAGCGCACCGCCGCGAATCCCGATCGGGCCGCGCAGAAAAGCGTCCCGTCCACCGCCCGGACCGGTCGAACCTCCGAACCGGCGCCGCAGCAGATATAGTCGACGCCACCTCGACGGATATGCTGCAAATCGTGGTCGTGGTCGTGGCCGTTGATATAGGCCTGCACACGGTGCTCCCACAGCAACGGTTCGATCAGCGTCGTCATCTCGGGCGTGTCGCCGTTGCCGCTGCCGCCCGAGTGCACCGTGATTGCGTTTTAAGGTCGGCAGGTCCAAATCGCGCCACGGGGTCCTTGGAATCGGCACACCAAGCCCAACGTTGCAGGCCTAAACCACACATTTCGCCATTCGGGCCACGGGAGCCGCCATGACCGCATTCGACATAACCCCGCCGACGGACGCACAGCGCCGCGCCATTACCGCCGGACTCAGCGGCGATGAGCGCCGGGTATTGCTGGAACATGGCACTGAGGCGGCGTTCTGCGGCGTGTTTCTCGACAACAAACAGGACGGGATCTACACCTGCCGGTTCTGCGGCCTGCCGCTGTTCCGGTCCAATGCGAAATTCGATTCGGGCACCGGCTGGCCGAGCTTCTTCAAACCATTCGACGAGTCGCACATCAAACGCATCCGGGACACGAGCTATGGGATGGTGCGTGTCGAGGAGGTGTGCGCGCGCTGTGGTAGTCACTTGGGCCATGTGTTCCCTGATGGCCCGCGACCCACCGGCGAGCGTCACTGCCTCAATTCGGTGTCGCTAAGCTTCACCGAGAACGGGAAAGCACTTCCCGATGTACTTGAGCGGGGTGTGCCGGAGGGTGCGGCCGATGCCGATGCCGGTCGCTGAAACAGGGTCGCGTCACTCGTCAATGACGGTTTGACCGGGGAACAGGGCATCGTTGAACCCGAACTGGGTCAAGTCGCGGATGCGTCGCGGGTAAAGGATGCCGTCGAGGTGGTCGACCTCATGCTGGACCACCCGGGCATGAAAATCGTTCACGGTGCGGTCGATGGGCCGGCCATTGGCATCCACGCCCGTATACCGCAATTCCCGGTACCGGGGAACCAGCCCGCGCATGCCGGGTACCGACAGACAGCCCTCCCAGGCGTCGTCCATGTCGGCGCCGAGGGGCGTCAAGGTCGGATTAATGAGTACCGTGTAAGGCACCGGATCGGCTTCGGGATAGCGCGGGTTGTGGTCCATCCCAAAAATGACCACGCGCAGGCCGACGCCGATTTGCGGTGCGGCAAGTCCCGCCCCGCTGAGATGTTCCATGGTATCCCGCATATCAGCGAGCAGGTTTTCCAGCTCCGGCGTGCCGAATTCGCGTACCGGATCGGCAACTGCCAGCAGGCGCGGGTCGCCCATCTTCAGAACTTCGCGTATTGCCATGATTGCTAGTATCTTAGCGGCCTTTTCAACGTGAGCCTATGCCCGGTCTCCTATACATCAAAACCTTCGGCTGCCAGATGAACGAGTACGATTCCAGCAAGATGCGGGACGTGCTCGAAGCGGCCGTGGGGTTGACTCGCACCGACAATGCCGCCGAAGCCGATGTACTGCTGGTCAATACCTGTTCGGTACGCGAAAAGGCGCAGGAAAAGGTTTTTTCACTGTTGGGGGAATGGCGGCTTTTGAAGCAGGAGCGGCCGCACGTGGTGATCGGCGTTGGCGGTTGCGTGGCCAGCCAGGAAGGCGACGGCATCACCGCGCGGGCGCCGTTCGTCGACCTCGTATTCGGACCGCAGACACTGCATCGCCTCCCCGACATGCTCGACGGCCTACGCCGCTCAGGCCGCTCGCAGATCGACATCAGCTTTCCCGAGATCGAAAAGTTCGATCGTCTGCCGGAGGCTCGCGCCGACGGCGCCACCGCGTTCGTGTCCATCATGGAAGGTTGCAGCAAGTACTGTACCTTTTGCGTGGTGCCGTACACGCGCGGCGAGGAAATCAGCCGCCCGTTCGAGCAAGTGCTGCACGAGGTTCGCGCGTTGGCGCGTCAGGGCGTGCGCGAAGTGACCCTGCTCGGCCAGAACGTGAACGCTTACGCCGGTGCCATGGAGGACGGGACTCTCGCCGATCTTGCCACGTTGATTCATTTCGTGGCCGCGATCGACGGCGTGGAGCGCATTCGGTTCACGACATCGCATCCGCTCGACTTCAACGACAGTTTGATCGAGGCTTACGCCAACGTTGCGAAACTCAATAATTTTCTGCACCTGCCGGTGCAGAGCGGCTCGGACCGTATCCTCGCTGCCATGAAGCGCGGCCATACCGTGCTCGAGTACAAGCAGAAGCTTCGCAAACTGCGGGCGGTACGGCCGGACATCTGCATTTCGACCGACATCATCGTGGGATTTCCGGGTGAGACGGACCAGGACTTCATGGCGACGATGAACTTGATCGCGGATGTGGGTTTCGATCAGTCGTTCAGCTTTTTGTATAGCCGCCGCCCCGGGACGCCGGCCGCCGCGCTGCCCGATGAGGTGCCGCACGACGTCAAACAACACCGGCTTGAACTCTTGCAACAGCGATTGAACGGTCAGGCGCGGGCGATTTCCGAACGCATGGTCGGCAGTCGGCAGCGGGTATTGGTCGAACGGCCTGCCAAGCGAAATCCGCAGCAACTGGCGGGTCGTACCGACAACAATCGATGGGTCAATTTCGACGGCCCGGTGGTTGATCCCATGGGGCTCATCAACCATTTCGCCGACGTGGAGATTACCGAAGCGATGCCGAATTCGCTTCGCGGGCGTCTCGTGGAAGTAGCTTCCTCGTGAGTTCCGTTCCCATGACGCGCGATCTCGTGCTCGCACCGGCGGACAATATAAGATTGGTCGAATTGTGCGGACCTCTCGATCAGCATTTGCATCAGATCGAGGCGCGGCTCGGCGTCGAAGTGAAGCGACGGGGCAATCGGTTTCAGATCATCGGAATGCCGGCGGCAATCAAACTCGCCGAAGGCGTGCTGCAGGATTTGTATGCGCGTGCACAGCGCGAGCCGGTGGATTCGGAGCGCGTGCACATCGCACTGCAACAGTTGGGTATGGACGGAGGCAACCGGGAGGCGATTCCCGGCGACGCAATCGATGAACTCAAAGTGCGGACCGCGCGCGGCGCGGTGCGCGCACGCGGCGCCAATCAGACCGAGTATCTCAACAACGTGCGCACCCATGACCTGACCTTCGGGATCGGGCCGGCCGGCACGGGAAAAACCTACCTTGCCGTCGCGTGCGCCGTCGAGGCGCTGCAGTCGGAAGGCGTCCGCAGAATCATTCTGGTGCGCCCCGCCGTGGAAGCCGGCGAACGCCTGGGATTCTTGCCGGGCGACCTGTCGCAGAAAGTCGATCCGTATTTGCGGCCCATGTACGATGCCCTGTACGAAATGATGGGTTTCGAGCGGGTCGCCAAATTGATCGAGCGCAATGTCATCGAGGTGGCGCCGCTCGCATTCATGCGCGGCCGCTCGCTCAACGATTCGTTCGTCATTCTCGACGAAGCGCAGAACACGACCAACGAACAGATGAAAATGTTCCTCACGCGAATCGGCTTCGGCTCGAAGGCCGTGGTCACCGGCGATATCACCCAGGTGGACTTGCCGAGCGCCAAGCAATCCGGCTTGCGCACCGTCATCGATGTCTTGCGCGGCGTGCGCGGCATCGCCTTCACGATGTTCACGTCGCGGGATGTCGTGCGTCACCCCTTGGTGCAGAGAATCGTCCAAGCCTACGAAGCGAATACACCCGACGGCGCTTGAGCCATGGCGAAGAGATTGGAAGTCGATGTGACCTATGCAGCCCGCCGTCCATGGGTTCCGCGGCGAAGGCAATTCGAAATCTGGGCGGAGGCGGCATTGTCCGGCCTTGCGCGGTTCAATGTGCTGTCGATTCGCGTCGTCGGCGCGGCACGCAGCCGCAGCTTGAATGCGCATTACCGGCGCAAGGACGCGCCCACCAACGTGCTGTCCTTCAGCGGCGCCGGTTTGAGTCCGGACGGACATCACCATTTGGGTGAACTCGTGATCTGCGCTCCGGTGGTCGCGCGCGAGGCGGTCTTGCAAGGCAAATCCTCCGAATCTCATTGGGCGCACATGACGGTGCACGGGGTGTTGCATCTCTTGGGTTTCGATCACGAGCGCCGGGCCGAGGCCGCGAAAATGGCCGCCAGGGAGATTCAAATCCTTGATCGGCTTGGGTTTTCAAACCCATATGTCTGATCGAGTATCCTGAGAGCACATGTCCGAACAGACTCAAGGAAGCACCGGCCGCTGGCTCAAGCGAATTACGCAGTCGATGTCGGGCGAACCGCGCGATCTCGCCGAACTCATCGAGGATCTGCGCGAGGCAAGCGCACGCGGTTTGTTCGACGGCGATGCGCTGGTCATGCTCGAGGGAGTTTTGGCGGTTGCGGACATGCAGGTTCGCGACATCATGGTGCCGCGTTCGCAAATGGTTTTCGTCGAGCGCGATGAGCCGCCGAACAAGCTCGTGGAACTCGTGGTCGAGTCGGGTCATTCGCGTTTCCCGGTCATCGGCGAGGATCGCGATCAAATCCTAGGCATTTTGCTCGCGAAGGATTTGTTGCGGCTGCAGACCGCGGGCGACGAGCCGTTCGAGATCCGCGAATACATGCGCCCGGTGGTCTTCGTTCCGGAAAGCAAACGGCTCAACGTGCTCCTCAAGGAGTTTCGCCTGAGCCACAACCACATCGCCATGGTGGTGGACGAATACGGCGGCGTTTGCGGCCTGGTCACGATCGAAGATGTCATCGAACAGATCGTCGGCGAAATCGACGATGAACACGATGTCGAGGACGACCAGACGATCCGGCGAGAAAGCGAACGCGAATTCACGGTGCGCGCGCTCACGCCGATTGCGGACTTCAACGATTACTTCGGCACGGCGTTTTCCGACGAAGAATACGACACGATCGGCGGCTTGCTGATGCAGGAATTCGGACGCCTGCCGCGCCGTGGCGAAACCATCCAGGTCGGTGAGCTGGAGTTCCGCGTGGTACGTGCCGACCGGCGCCGCATCGACCTTCTGCGGGTGATCACGCCCTCCGCCATCGAACCGCCGGCTGCCGACGAGTCGATTCCTTGATTGGCGGGTTGCGCGGCTCCTCTGCCGCGTTCCAACGGCAAGCCGTGTCGCGGCTCGTGGCCGCATTTGCCGTCGGCGCGGCTCTCAATCTGGCGTTCGCACCGTTTGCTTTGTGGCCGATGGGCGTGCTCGCTCCGGCCGCGTTGTTCGCGCTGATTCGGGGATTGCCGCCGCGCCGCGCGGCCTGGGCGGGCGCCGCCTTTGGGGCGGGTCTCTTTACCTTTGGAACGTACTGGCTGTACACCTGTCTGCACGTTTTCGGCCTGGTGCCGGCGTGGCTCACGCTGGTGCTGCAGATAGCATTGGTTGCGCTGATGGCGGCCTATACGGCGGCACTGTGCTACCTGGCAAATCGGTTTTGGCTCAAGCCCGGATCGACCCGCGATTGGCTGGTTCTGCCGGGATTGTGGGTGCTGCTCGAATGGCTTCGCGGCTGGGCGCTCTCCGGTTTTCCGTGGCTGTCGCTGGGTTACGCATTCATCGACTCGCCGCTCGCCGGGTGGGCGCCCATTCTGGGGATCCACGGGGTGACGTGGGCGGCCGCTCTCGCCGCTGCCGGGCTCAACGTCGTATTCGCACCGCGGGTGCCCACGGCGCGGCATCCTGGCGCGCCGCGCTTGATTGCGCTCGCGGCGATTGCCGCGTTATTTTTAACTCCGGTGCTCGCGGCGCGGCACCCGTGGACGCATGCGGTAGGCGGACGAATTCCCATCGCGGCCGTGCAAGGCGCGGTCTCGCAGGACCAGAAGTGGCAGCTCAAAAATCGCGATGCGACCATGACTCGCTATACAGATCTCACCATCCAAGCTTGGGGTGCGCGCCTGATCGTGTGGCCCGAGTCGGCGGTGCCGGTCCTTGCCGGCGACCTCTCCGAATATTTGGGCAATCTGCGCGACGCCGGGCGCGCGCACAATGCCGACTTCGCCATCGGCCTCGTCGATTATCAGACGGCGACCTCTCAATATTTCAATGGACTATTGGTCATGAGCGAAGCGGGGGGCGGTTGGTACTACAAGCGTCATTTGGTGCCCTTCGGCGAATATTTTCCGGTACCGAAATTCATTCGGTCCTGGATGCGTCTCATGAACTTGCCGTACGACGACATTTCGGCGGGCTCGGAGCACCAGCCGGTTTTGAGCGCCGCGGGGCAAAAGCTCGGTCTCACCATTTGCTATGAAGATGCCTACGGCAGCAGTCAGCTCAAGATCCTGCGCGATGCCACCTTGCTCATCAATGTCACCAATAACGCGTGGTACGGCGATTCCACGGCACCGCACCAGCATCTGCAAATTTCACGCATGCGTGCGCTGGAAGCCGGCCGCTTCCTGATTCGCGCTGCGAACGATGGCATCACTGCCGTAATCGGTCCGCGGGGGGAGGTCGTGGCACGCCTGCCGCAGTTCGAAGAAGCGGTGCTGCGCGCCGATGTGCAGCCCATGACGGGACTGACTCCCTACGCACGCTTCGGCAACTATCCGGTGGTGGTCGGGGCGCTGGGACTATTGGGCTTGGCGGCCTGGCGGCGGCGAGGCGCCTAGCGCGAGTTTACTGACGGTCGACTAATTCCTCGTGGAGGACGGTGCGCAAACGGCTGGATTTAAGCCGGTTGGCGTCACTTACGATGCGCCGGCGTTCGTATACACAAAACCAGTCAGGTTCTACAAGACGGCACCACAGCTTGTATTTGCGTGTATTCTTGGATACAACCTGTAGTTGACAGATGCGCAGGCCTCATGTATACACAAAACATCGTGGCCAGC
>DASXYI010000047.1:0-1880 GCA_036502605.1 Steroidobacteraceae bacterium | reverse complement strand
CGGCGTCAGCGCCGACAACGCCGTGATCATCGGCCGCGAGGCGGCCATCGATCCTTCGGCCGGCGGTAACCCCGTCCCGGTCGACGCCGCGCAGCTCGAACGCATCTTTCGCGCCGCGGTCCATGGCAAGCTGGCGGCGGTGGTCGCTGCGTGACCAGTCCGCGAGTCCTGACTCGAAACCCAATGTTGGAGGTCCCCACCGGGTAGTTCGTAGTTATTTATTCCATGCTTGCTGGCATCGCCGATAGGGTCGCTATCAGCAGCAAAATTAACTTTGTAGGCCAAAATCACCGCTCCGGGCCTAGCCAAAAAGCCATCATAGATTCGTCTGGGTCGCCGACGCTGAATCGTCGTGGGGGGCGGACTTCGGAATCAGCCGCTGATGCGAATGAACGTGTCGCGAGCTGGTCTTGGCGCGCCAATCCGAAGGCGACAAGCCGGTCCAGCGGCGAAAAGCGCGAGTGAAGCTGCTGCTGCAGGAAAATCCCAGCAGATGCGTAATCTCATTGACGCTATGCTGCGGCGAGCCTAGGTAGGCCAAGGCCATCGCATGTCTCGTCTCGTCGAAGATCTCCTTGAACGTCGTGCCGCTGTCGCCGAGCTTGCGCTGCAGCGTGCGTGCGCTGACGTTGAGGACTTCGGCAACCGCTTCTTGAGACGGCTCGCTGCCCGGCAAGCGCTGAGTTAGGACTTCGCGCACTCGCGCCACGATGTTGTAGCGCTCGATCCGCGCCAGATATCGGCTGGAGATGGCATCGCTCTGTCGCGCGACTTCCGGATTGCCGGTGCCAAGAACCGATTTGGGTTTCGGAAAACTCACCTCGATTTCTGCGTGGCGCGACAACACCCTCATTGCCGGAAACGATGTCGATTACACCGCCGTCGATATTGTTCAAGAGCCCGCCAATGAGGGGAATCTGGTCGACTTCAAGCAGGCCAGCGAGGAAATACGTTTGGCCGGCAAGGAAGGTCCGCTCAATTGGCTGGTGGGCGGGTTTTTCTCGAGCGAAATTCTGGTGTCGAATACGGCCATTTATGCGGGCAATGATTTCGATCTGTACCTGAGCGGCGTCTCCTCGGCGGCTGTGGGACCACCGAACTTCCTCCTGACTACGGGCCTCACCGGCAAGCCCCCTGGCAGCCTGTTCATTCCGGGGGTATCTGGCGAGGCCGATTGGTACCGCGAGACCTCCAAGAGCTATGCGTTCTTCACCAACGAGACCTACAACATCATGCAGGGATTGGATTTGACCGTCGGCGCGCGGTTCAGGCGACGCTAAATTATCTGAAGACGCGCAAGCAATTCGGCGTGTCCATCGGCGCCTTTCAGGTCCTGCAACACCGCATGGTTGCAGAATCTGTGTTCAAGCGGAAGGCGCGCTGCGGGAGATTGAACCCATTGAGCACTCAGCAGCATGACCACACGTTTCCGCGGAAACGCACATTCATGAAGATTCTTGGTATGCTCTATAAACTATTGATTTATAAATAAAAATTGTTCAACAGCACAACTTCGTGCCCGGATACCGCAAATCCGCCGTCCATCAATGAGGCGAACAATAGGGGGCGAGCGGAATGCTCGCCCCCGGATTTGCTATGGCTGAACGTTGGAAATGCGGGTCGACCAGTTAGCCAGGGACGTGCGCGTGCCGCCGCAGCTGCCGATGGCGCCGTTGAGGTATTGCGCCAGCGTGCAACTCTGTCCAATATATTCGGAGGCGATCCACGTCGTATTGCCGTCGACGAGCGCTGAGCCGTAATCACCCCAGCGCGGACGCGGTGGATCGCCAAACGCTTTATAGCCGCTGAAGCCGTCTTCAGGACCCACTCCCTCGGCAGCGATGTGAACGGCGCCGGCGCCGCTTTCCTTGTTCACGCTG
>DASXYI010000046.1:0-43531 GCA_036502605.1 Steroidobacteraceae bacterium | reverse complement strand
ATCCGATAGCGCTGAGAGATTGGCCAGCGTGCGTTTACGCACCTTCTTGCCTACCCGGTACGACTCGCGCAGCAGGTACGTGGGCCTGGAAGTACGATTCGGCACGCCATCGATATGCATGGCTACATGATGCCATACTCCCTGCCGATAAACAACCTGTAAAGTCCAATTTACATGGCTACATTATGCACCGACCAAAGACGCAAGTTTGCCCGCAAAGCCCAGCAATTCCAGGCTTTCCGCAATCTCATCTCAGAAAATTGGGGGAGAACTCCCGTTTAGTTAAGTGCTCAAGACGAGCATCTGGCTACGAACCAGGAGGCCGGGAGTTCGAATCTCTCCGGGCGCACCATCAATTCGTACATTCAGAAGTCTAATACGCAAGTTTCGCTCCTAGTTGAAGAGCTGAACGACCGCGCGAGGATCCGTCACGCCACGAGCATGCGGGCTAGAAAAGGCGATAGGATACGTCCGACTTAGCGCGCTCGCCACGGGCAAAAGCGGGGGGCAAACTCGCCGCAGCCCCCCCTCCGGGAACTTCGAAAATGAAATCGATCACCAAGAGTCTGTCGAGGACTCGCCAAATCCCCGAGCGGCGTTCCAGGCGATCGAGGTAACGACCGCTGCACATCTCAACACTGGCGACGCCGTTTCGATCGAGGCCGTGCATCGAGGAAAAATAGGTCTCGGCCGAGATCGAGTCCCCGCTGCAGCTGATCAGAGATTGGCCGAGCAGATGCAGGGTGTGGGTATATTTATCGCGAAGGAAAGGCACGATCCACTCGGCGAATTCCTGCCCCGGTCCATCGAAGACGCCGTGATGGTCCGCTGAATCAGGCCAATACACCGACTTCAGCAGCGCGGTATCGAGGCGGTCTATTCCGCGGCAGTAGCGCGCGAATAAATCGAGCACTGCAAGATGGTCCTCCGCCGATATCATGCCAGTCATTACCGCCCTCCTTATTTTTGATCGCTTGAGAGTTCGTATCAATGAATTTCGGCCAAAACCTCGCCAACCTGGTAAGTCTCTCCCGACGCCTTGAGGATGCGCAGCGTGCCGGTTGCGGGACTCTCAATCTCGTTGACCGATTTGTCGCTCTCCAACGAGAACAACGGCTCGCCCTGAATCACTGGCCGGCCATCGCTCACCAGCCATTCGGCGAGCACCCCTTCTGTCATCGCGAATCCAAGTTTTGGCAGCAGTACTTCGATCACTGTCATCCTCTGAAAGTCTGAGCGGAGTTTTCGCGAACGAGTATCGCAAGCACCGAATGTTTGCGCAAACGTTTTTCATCTAAATTTGCATGGAGATGCGCAATCATTGACGATTCATCTCCTGGCCCGGGGGCGCCGCACGGCGCGAAACGACTTGAAACATGGTCGGCGAAGGCGGATTATCGATGTTTGCGCAAACGTAGATTCGGTGCCGGTAGGACTAAGGACGTTGCGACGGCTCGGGAACGGAATGATTTCAGACAACAAACGATTCAATCTCGGCTATTTGCCGCATCGCGCTTTTCTTGGCCATCCCGATTCTGTGGCGGTGATTGACCTTGCCGCCGGAGCGGCCGGTGTAATTACTTATCGCGAGTTGGAGCGGCGCCTGGAGCGTTTTGCAGCCGCGGTGTCGATGCTGGGATTGGAACCGGGATCCCGCGTCGCTCTGTTGATCGGAAACCGCTCCGAGTATTTGATTGCCCTATACGGTTCATTGCGTGCAGGCCTCTGTCCCGTCATGGTTAACACGCGATTGGGTCTGAAGGGACTTCAAGAGTCGCTCGAGGAAATCGAGGCCCAAGTGGCCATTGTAGATCCTGCTTGCAACGAATCGGGGCTGGAGGCCGCTCGCGACGTGCCCCATCGCATCATTTTGGGGGGGATCCAAAGCGGCTGGCAGGAGTTTGCCGAATTCCTCGAGTCCGCCACCGATTCCTTTGAGCCGCCGACGTTTTCCTCCTTGTCGGCCGCCGAACTGTGTTTTACGTCGGGATCGACCGGCCGCCCCAAGGCCGTCGTGCTCTCTCATCGCGGTACCCTGCTGAAACTGCATCTGTATGCGAACGAGCACCGCGCCATGCGTGGCGAATCACTCTGTGCGTTGATTCACTTGCCCATATTTCATGCGAACGCCCGTTTATCGGCGGGCGTGGCGTTTGAGACCGGGGGCCGCGTCGTCATTCAACAGAGATTCGACCCGCGCCAGACCCTGGAAAATATCGCAAAATACCGAGTCAACTATTTCTTGAACGTGGCACCCGCCTATGTGGCGATGCTTCAGCAAGAGGACCTCTTGCAGTCTCTGGATCTCTCATCGCTGCGCTTTCCTCTCGTCGGCTCTGCGCCCTCAGGCGGCGACATGTTGAAGCGGGCAGAGGCCGCGATGCGGGTACGCATCATGCACACGTACGGAAGCACGGAAGCGGGGACGGTATTGCAGCATCGCCTCGACGATGATGCTCCGCTGTCAAGTTGCGGCCGTCCACTCTCCGGCAATGAGATAAAACTCATCGACCCCGTGACCGGGCTCAGCGGAAATGCCGGCGAATTGTGGATTCGCAACGAGTGGCTTGCGCTGGGCTATTGGCGCAGGCCCGCAGAGACAGCCGCAAAATTCGTCGATGGATGGTATCGATCCGGAGACTTATTCGAACGGGATTCTCGGGGACATTTTTACTTTCGCGGCCGGGTCGATGATATGTTCAATGTGGGCGGTGAAAAGGTCTACCCCGCGGAGGTTGAAGGGCTGTTGCAGCGGCATCCGATGGTCCAGGCGGCAAGCGTGGTGCCGGTCGCTCACGACTCCAAGGGAGAAGTTCCGGTGGCGATGGTCATTTCCGTGCGTCCAAACTCGGTGTCCGCGCAGGAACTTAAGGACTTCTGCCTGGCCCACGGTCCGGCTTATGCTCATCCGCGTGCAATTCTGTTCGTCGATGCGTTTCCTCTAGCGGCCACTGGAAAAATCGATAGAAATCAGGTCAGGGCGGCCGTGCTTGCGGCAATGCAGGTTAAATGACCATCAGGATTGGAGATCTCGTCGACGCCTCGGGAACGACTGTTCGATGGATCGAGATCAATCGCGCCGCTCGTGCAAATGCGCTGGATCTCGCGGATCTGATCGAACTCGGTAGCCGTATCGAATCGTCCGGCACCGGGGATGATATCGGTGCGCTGGTTATCTGCGCCGTCGGAGGCCGTCACTTTTGCGCCGGCGCCGATCAGCAGGAGTCCCAGTCGGCCGAGCGTGCCGAAGCCTACCGGGGGAATTTGGGAAAGCTACTCGCCACGTGTCTCGGACTTGGCAAACCCGTGGTAGCTGCGATCGAGGGGTCTGCGGTCGGGGGCGGCGCGATGCTCGCCTGCGCGGTCGATCGAGCGATCGTCGCCGACGATACATTCTTTTCTTTCCCCGAAATCGACATGTCTGTTCCGCCGCTATTGGCTTTTGAGCTATTGACCGACTTCGTGGGCGCATCGGTCGCTCGGGATTGGATATGTACGGGGCGGCGGATACCGTCGCGAGAAGCACTCGATCGCGGACTGATTGCAGAACTCGTTCCCCGGGCACAAGTGCGGGCCGTGGCAGGGCAAGCGGCGCTGTCCTTGGCGGCAAAGCCGAGGCATGCGTACGCCCGATTGAAACGCCATATCGGCGAGCGCTACCAATCCGTCATCGAGCGCTCGCTTCGGCGGCAGGTCCTATGATGCAGAGTTCGCGCCTGCAGACCGACCTCTATCGGGACATCTCGATCATCGGTATCGGAGAGACGACGGTAGGCAGACTTCCCGGCTATGGTCCCGTGCAACTTCAGGCATGGGCGGCGCTCGAGGCGATCAAGGACGCCGGACTCGGACTCGCCGACGTGGACGGCGTCATCAATCAGGATCCTTACTCCACACCATATTCCATGTTTGCCCTCGCGCTGCTGGAGTACTTGGGGATCCGACCGACGTTCGCTACGAGCGTGAACGTCGGCGGCTCCGTGACCGTGATGTCCATGCTGCATCAGGCGGCCCTTGCCATCAGTTCGGGCCACTGTCGCTACTGTCTCGTAGTGCAAGGCGAGAATATGGCGACCAGCAGACCGAAGGGAAGCCGCGGTCAGGTGCTCCATGCCAGGCAAGGCGGCGACGATTACAAGGAACCCTTTGGCGTGCAAGGTGCTCCGGTGGCGTACGCGATGATGGCAAATCGCTATTTTCACGAATACGCAGTGACAGAAGAGGATCTGGGCTTGATTGCGCTGCAGACGCGACGCCACGCCTTGTTGAATCCGAATCGTCAAACCAATGCGCCTCTCACGATGGATGAGTATCGGGCGAGCCGATACGTGGCGGAGCCATTAAGGGTGCTGGACTGCTCTCTGGTTTCGGACGGAGCCGGCGCATTCTTGCTCAGTTCGCGCAGCGATGCGGCACGTCTCGAGCGACGGGATATTTCCATAAGGTCGTTCGCCATGAAGGCGACGCATTGTTCCGTAGTCGGCGCCGTCGACTTCGCGGAACTCGGGGCGGCGAGCGCGGCCGAACGTTGCTATACCCAGGCGGGAGTGGGTCCAAAAGACATGGATTTGGTTCTGGTTCACGACGCCTTTACGTTTTCCGTGCTGGTGCAGCTCGATGCACTGGGATTTGCCAAACCCGGCGAGGCCGCCCATCTGGTGCGGGAAGGCACGACCGCGCTCGGCTCGCGTTGGCCTCTGAATACTCATGGCGGATTGCTCAGCCAGGCGCACTGCGGCGGAATATTTCACGGGATCGAGGCGGTCAGGCAACTGCGCGGGGAAGCCGGAGCACGTCAAGTCGAGGGCGCCCGACATGCGATTTGGTGCGGCAACGGCGGGGTGTTTTCGGTGTTCGGCAGTATGATTTTTGGGGTCAATTGACATGACGTTTCATCCTCTCGTACAACCGGAACCCATCACATCGATGCTGTCCGTACCCACCGTCGACTCCGAAGCGTTTTGGCGGGCGTGTGATCTCTGCGAATTCCGGCTGCCGCAGTGCTGCGCATGCAAGCGCTATTCGTACTTTCCTCGCCGCCACTGCCCTCATTGCGGCGGTCGAGAATTGACCTTTGAAAGCGCACCGACGACGGGCACCGTGCACAGTTTTGCTCATATTCGCTTCTCGCCCTTCGGCGATTTTTGGACCGGTGATCTGCCCTACACCGTAGTGCGCGTCGACTTGGACAGCAGCGTTCGCTTCCTCAGCCGTTTAGTGGGGGCACGACGCGAGGAGGTCTGCATAGGCGACCGAGCCGAGATCCAATTTGCCCCGGTTAAGCAGAGCGAACGACGAATACCCGTGTTCGCGCTGGCCGCGACCAACAGGACGAGAGGCGCATGACGAATTTAACCGATGGGGATCTCGATGAATTCAGGGTCGCCGTGCGCCGCTTCGTGGACGACGAAATCAGCCCGCGCCTTTCTCGACATGAAACCGAAGAGACGTTTCCCAGCGACGTTCTCGCGCTGATCCGCGAGGCGGGATACACGGGCATTCGCATTCCCACCGAGTACGGCGGCAAGGGACTGAACTTTCGTGAATACTGCGTAGTGCTCGAAGAATTTGCACGCACCGGTCCCGCGCTTTATCTGTGGGTCAATGACGGCGTCGGCATGACTATTGCGCGCCGCGGCACTGCTCTGCAACGAGACAAATATTTGCCGCGCTACGCCGCGGGGGAGCTTACGGCGGCGATGGCGTTCAGCGAATCCGAAGCAGGTTCGGATGCCGCTGCCATCAAGACCCGCGCCGAAAACCGCGAGGGAAAGTGGTTCATCACCGGTAGAAAGCACTATATCTCCAAGGGTGACAGCGCCGATTTTTTTATCGTCACGGCGGTCACCGACAGCAGCAAGCGAGCTCGCGGCGGCATTACCGCGTTCCTGGTCGACAAGACGACACCCGGTTTTACCGTGTCGCGGGTGGAAACGACGATGGGCTCGAAGATCTACAAACTTGCCGAGTTAACGCTGGAAGAATGCGCGGTTTCCGAAGATGCGGTACTCGGCGGAGAGGGTCAGGGCTTCGCGGCCGCCATGGCAACGCTCGAGGACGGCAGGGTGTCGGTGGCGTCAACGTGTCTGGGGATTTCCGATCGCTTGATTGAGCTCATGGTGGAACACGTCAAATCGAGGCGTACTTTCGGAACTCTGCTCAGCGACCGGCAGGGCATCCGATGGATGATCGCCGATAGCGCCACCGAGGTTGAGCTTGGCCGCTCGCTCGTGGAACAGACCATCGACAAGCTGGAGCGAGACCTGCCGGTCGGTGCCGCCGCGAGCATGTGCAAATTGCACTGCAGCGAAGCGTTGGGAAGGATTGCCGACCGCGCCGTGCAAGTGCATGGCGGCATGGGGATCATCGAGGGATTGAGTGTTGAACGCTTCTATCGGGAAGTTCGATTTTTCCGCGTGGGTGAGGGTGCCTCGGAGATTCAGCGAATTTTAATAGCTCGATCTCTGCTGGGACGGCCTTCACGCGAAGGCGACTGATGAGGGAAACGGCTATGGCAAGCAATGAAACCATCGACGTGCAAGAGCGCGGCAGGGTCGCAATCATCACATTGAATCGTCCGACAGTCCGCAACGCGATGGATTCAATCATGGTGCGGGAACTCGCCGAGTCCGTTCGCAGCCTCGAAAAGCAGGATGAAATTCAGTCCATTCTCTTGACCGGTTCTGCGCCGGCATTCTGCTCCGGGATCGATACGAGGCAACCCTTTCCGGGCGACTTGCGAGACCTCTACCAACATGGCTTTGCGGACCGGGAAGCCGTGGGACTTTGCCGTAAGCCGGTGGTTGCAGCCTTGTCGGGCGCGGCATTCGGAGCCGGCTTTGAACTGGCGCTGATGGCAGACATCATCTTTGCCGATGCCTCGGTCCGATTCTCGCTTCCGGAGGTCACGCGACAAACAATGCCCGGGTTCGGCGGCACACAGCGATTAGCGCGCCTGGTCGGACGAATTCGCGCAATGGAAATCTGTATGAGCGGGCGTGTGGTGGCTGCTGAGGAGGCGCTGCGAATTGGCCTCGTCAATCAGCTGCTCGAACCGAGCGAGCTGCTTGAACATGCTTTCAAGTTTGCTGAAGCCATAGCCGCCGCGGCGCCGGTGACCATGATGATCAAAGAGGCCATCAACGCCGCCGATGAAGGGTCGTTGGCTTCGGGCTTGCGTATGGAGCGCAGGCTCAGCCAAATGAGTCTCAACATAAGAAAGTCAACACCGACATGACCGCCGTGCCGCCCGTCCAAGCTGAGAAGGAATACGCAGAGTTTCTCGCCAAGGGAAGATTCATGTTGTTGAGGGATCGCCGAAGTGGGCGATATCTGTTCTTTCCGCGCGTGGCTGAGCCAATGAGCGGATCGGTCGATCTTGAATGGGTGCCTGCCGGTGGAGGGGGGGTTGTCTATTCGACCTCCGTCATGCGAGAGCGCAATCCCGCCGACGAATATAACGTGGCCCTCATCGATCTGGACGAGGGCCCGAGAATGATGTCGAGGGTAGACGGCATTGCGCCGCAGGCCGTGCGCATCGGAATGCGGGTGAGGGCCAGCGTGATCATCAGTGTGGACGGCGAGTCGCTCGTCGTGTTCCATCCCGAATGAACGCTCGCGGCGACAGAGGATTCCCAAGGGGTCAAACCGCCATCGTAGGGACGGCTACGTTCGGGATGGGAGAGGCCGCGGGGTTCACAGCCATGGAGATTGCCGTGATGGCGAGCGTCAGAGCATTGGAGTCTGCGTCCCTCAAGCCCTCCGATGTGGACGCGTTGTTCGTTTGTCTTCCCGACGATTACTTATCAGGACTCAGCCTCGCCGAATATTTGGGGATTCATCCCAAAGTTACCGACAACAACCGCACGGGGGGCTCGTCATTTTTGATTCATGTCATGTGGGCGGCATTGGCACTGCAGGCAAGCCTATGCGATGTGGCGTTGATTGCGTATGGGAGCACTCAACGCAGCGGGACTGGCAGGTATAGCGGCGTTCCCCGGCGCGACATCCATGAGTCGCCTTATAAGCCGAAAATGCCGGTTGCCGCTTACGCGCTCGCCGCCGCGCGGCATATGCACGTCTACGGCACTACGCAAGAGCAACTCGCCGAGGTGGCTGTATCGGCCCGGCGGTGGGCGCAACTGAACCCGGACGCATTCGAGCGCGGGCCCCTATCCATCGAGGATGTGTTGAAGGCGCGGCGTGTTGCTGATCCGTTTGGCGTACGAGATTGCTGTCTAGTGACGGACGGAGCGGGGGCGGTGGTTATGACTCGCGCCGACCGAGCTCGGGACTTGCCGAACTCTCCGGCCTACGTCTTGGCGGCAGCGGCATCCACCACGCACATGACCATTTCATCGATGCCTGATCTGACCGTTACAGGCGCCGCGGAAAGCGGCGCACGCGCCTACTCACAGGCCCGCGTCCGGCCGTGCGAAATCGATGTTCTTCAACTATACGACGCGTTCACCATCAACCCCATTCTGTTCCTGGAAGACCTCGGCTTCTGCCCGAAAGGCGAAGGCGGCCCTTTCGTCTCCGGGGGGCGGATCGCGCCTGGCGGGGCTTTGCCCGTCAATACCAATGGTGGCGGACTGTCCTGCGTTCATCCGGGTATGTACGGCATTTTCGCCTTGATTGAGTCGGTGGCGCAGATCACCGGGCGAGCGGGCGAACGTCAGATCAAGAACTCCACGATCGCTCTTGCGCACGGGAACGGAGGATTCTTGTCCAGCCAAGCGACCGTGATCCTCGGGAATGAGGCCGCGCTGTGACCCGAGTCCTTCCTCTTGCCCAGCGTAGTAAAGGAAAAAATCATGAATCAAATTGTCGCTAAAACTATCGTGGTGCTCGGCGCCAGCGGCATGGTAGGCGAGGGGATTGCTTCGGTGTTGGCTGCTCAGGGCCACCACGTGATCGGCGTTGGCCGCAGCCTGGAGCGATTGGGCCGAATCGGTGAGCCGCATGTTGCCAGCAAGCAGATCTCCATCCTGCAGGGAGATGTGGGAAGCGACGCCGATGCCACAGGGCTCGCAGCCGAGATTCTGCGCGTTTTGCCGGACGTCATCATCGTGTCAATCAATGGATGTCGAGCAGTGAGTCCTGTCTTCGAGCTGCAGGCCAGAGATCTGGAGCGCACGCTGCAGGAAAACCTGTCGGCGCATTTGACGGCGGCCAGACATCTCATCCCCACACTCAAACCGGCTGGCTTGTATTTGGGAATTGGCGGTGGCATGGCGGATCTGGTGTTCCCCAAATGTGCCGCCGTTTCGATGGCCCAAGCCGCTCAGCGGGCCCTATTCAATTACTTGTCCAAGGAGGTGGACGCATCCAAAGCTCACGTCCGTGAGCTCCTGCTCTATTCGATGATCACGCCGGGCAGCGAAGTCTTGGCGGCTGAACCGCGCCGAATAACCGCCGAGGAAGTGGGCCGGCACGTCGCTGCTATCATCGAGCGGCCGGCAGAATTTGCCGGACCCATTCTCAATCTGAAATCGCGCAAACAAGTGGGATTGCCTGAGCGATCTGCGGCATGACACCTGAGGCTGCCGTGGGGTACGTTGTCGAGAGAAGCACCGCGATATTGACGATCGATTTCCCGCCGGTGAATGCATTAGGGGCGCCAGTGCGGGACGGATTGATGGCGAGACTTAAGCAGGCTGCTGCAGATGACGCGGTTACCGCGATCGTGATTATCGGCGGAAACGGCCGGTTTGTGGCGGGTGCCGACATTCGCGAGCTGCAGAACGAGCTGCGCGGCGCGACTTTGAAGGATTTGACTGCGTTCATGGAAGCCAGCCCGAAGCCGGTGGTTGCGGCTATCGACGGCTATGCGCTTGGCGGCGGATTGGAGCTCGCGCTGGGCGCGCACGCCCGCATCGCTGCGTACGGCGCCAAGCTCGGATTTCCCGAGATCAATTTGGGCATTTTGCCGGGCGGCGGCGGCACTCAGCGCGGAACCCGACTCATAGGTCCCAAGCACGCTGCCGATCTGATGTTGAGCGGCCGACACATCGGTGCGGACGAAGCGCTAGCCATGTCGCTCATTGATGAGGTCGCGGATGGCGATTTGCGATCGGCGGCGGTGGAGCTGACTCAAAGGAAAACGTCTCCTGCTGCCGCGCCCTCCACCGCAGATTCCCGCAAAAATAGATTCGAAGAGCGTCCAAAAAGCTTTTTTGACGACCTACGGAAAAGTAACGCCATCAAGTGGCGCGGCACTATTGCGCCCTTGAAGGTGTCGGAATGCATCGAAGCGGCCCTGCGGCTGCCTCTCGAGGAAGGTCTTTTGTTCGAGCGTGCCGCGTTCAAGGCCTGCAAGGAAGCGCCCGCGCACGCGGCTCAAGTGCATTTGTTCTTTGCGGAAAGAGCCGCCGCCAAGGTTTCCGGAATCGATAAGAGCGTGAAGCCCAGGGCCACTGACTCCGTGGCCATCATCGGCGCAGGAACGATGGGATGCGGCATTGCCATGGCCGTTGCGAACACCGGGATTGCCGCAACTTTGCTCGACGTGAATCCCGCCAATTTGTCCAACGCGATCGAGCGCATCGAGAAGCTTTATTCGGCGTCTGTCAGTCGCGGATCCATGTCGGCCGGCGAGGCGCAGGGGGCTCGGCAAAAAATTCGCACTGCCCAGGAATATTCCGCCATCGGCTCGTGTGATTTGGCCATCGAAGCGGCGTTCGAGGATTTGAACGTCAAGCGGGAAATATTTGCGCGTTTGGCTGAGGTCATGATGCCGGCCAGCGTATTGGCAACCAATACTTCCGCCTTGGACATCGATGCAATCGCGGCAGCGACCGGGCGGCCGGACAATGTTGTGGGGCTGCATTTCTTTTCCCCGGCCAACGTCATGAAACTTCTCGAAATAGTTCGGGGGGCACGCACGTCGGACGTTACGATCGCCACTGCGATGGCTTTCGCGCGGCGCATAGGCAAGATTCCCGTCATCGCCAAAAACGCCGATGGGTTTATCGGCAATCGAATTTTGCGTGCTTACGGGCGCGAAGCCGACTTTCTCGTCGAAGAGGGCGCAAATCCTTCGCAGGTCGACGGCGCTTTGAAGGAATTCGGCTTTCCCATGGGACTCTATCTCATGCGCGACATGGCGGGACTCGACGTCGGATGGCGGTCGAGGGTTGCACGCGGGATTCCGACCGACGCGGTCGACTACCATGCCACGCTGTGGGATCGGTTGTGCGAGCTCGGTCGTTTTGGGCAAAAGACCGGCGCTGGCTACTACAAATATGAGGGTCGAGCGGCCACGCCCGATCCGGAGGTCGATGAAGTACTGAAAGCTATTTCGCTGCAGAAGGGGATCGTGCGGCGCAGCTTTTCGGACAGCGAAATCGTATTGCGGATCATGTGCGCCATGGTGAATGAAGGGGCTCATGTTCTCGAAGAGGGCGTCGCGCAAAGGGCGAGCGACATTGACGTCGCCTATGTCCATGGCTACGGATTTCCAAAATACCGTGGAGGTCCGATGTTCTGGGCGGAGCGCGAAGGGCTCGGAAAAATCCTGGCTGAAGTGCAGCGCCAATCTGCTCGCTCGCCGCGTTGGAAACCCTCTGCGTTGCTCGTACGTCTGGCGCAGGAGGGTGCCGACTGGCCTGGGTGAGTGCGCGGCGAAGTGCCGCTAGAAGTGCCGCTACGAACGCTTCGCGGATTCGAATCCTAGAGGCAGTCCCGCGTCGCTGACGAATCCATAGAGCGATTCGCCCGGAAGAGCCTCAGACAGAATCGAGCGCACGCCGATCAATGCATTGAGATCGATCCCCGTGCGCAACCCCATGGCGTCGAGCATGAAGGCCAGATCCTCGGTTACGATGTTTCCGCTTGCGCCGGGCGCAAATGGACATCCGCCCAAACCACCGAGCGAGCTGTCCAAAGTCGTGAGTCCGGCGTCCAGTGCCGCTAAGGCATTGGACAACCCGAGTCCCCGAGTATTGTGCAAATGGATGCCGCCGAGCGCCGCATCGCCGACCACCGAACGAACGAGAGGCACCAGACGTTTGACTTCGGAAGGATTCGCATAGCCGCTCGTATCGGCCAGCCCGACCTCGTCGCATCCGGCGCGCATCAGCGACTCGGCGAGCCGCATTATCAGGTCGTCCGGGACCTTTCCCTCAAGTGTGCAGCCGAAGACAGTCGACAGACTACCCTCGAAATGCGGCCGTTTCGGGCCGTCAATAGTACGCAGAAGATCGCCCACGGCGCGGGCTTCTTCGAGCATCTGCGCATGATTGCGCCGCTGATTCGCCAGACTATGGGTCTCCGAGACCGACAGTGGCAACGTGATTTTGTCTGCTCCCGCCCGGATGGCCGCCTCGGCGCCGCGCGCATTGGGCACGAGCGCCGCGACGCATAGCCCGGGAATGGATTTGGCGAAGGCGACGAGCTCGGCGGTGTCCGCGAGCTGCGGAAGCAGTTTCGGCGGCACGAAACTTCCGACCTCGATTTCGCGTACACCGGCAGCGGCCTCGGCGGCTACCCACGCTTTTTTCGCATTCAGCGGCATGACGGTCGAGATGCTCTGCAGTCCATCTCGAGGGCCCACTTCACTGACCAGTACATCAATTTCTTCAGACCGCGACATATTCGAGCATTCCAGACTGGTATATTGATAGGATATACCTTTATATCAAATAAACCGGGGTTGGACATCGGAGCTGCGGAACGCATGGAGAAAAAAAACAAACAGGGACCACTGGCGGGCATTCGAGTCGTCGAATTTACACACATGGTGATGGGCGCCTCTGCGGGCGTCATTTTGGGAGATCTCGGGGCAGAGGTGATCAAGGTGGAGCCGATTGGCGGCGACCCCACTCGCAATCTGCTTGGATCCGGTGCGGGTTATTTCCCGATGTTCAACCGCAACAAGCGCAGTCTGTGCCTGGACCTGAAGAATGCAGACGGCCTGGCGGTCGCGCGCTCGCTGGTCGCAACGGCCGACGTCCTGGTTGAGAACTTCCGTCCGGGCACATTGGCGAGGTTGGGTCTCGGATACGAAGAGCTGGCGGCCGCCAATCCGCGCCTCATCTACTGTTCCGCGAAGGGATTTCTAACCGGCCCATACGAACATCGAACCGCACTCGACGAAGTCGCGCAAATGATGGGAGGTCTCGCGTATATGACCGGTCCGCCGGGCCGGCCTCTGCGCGCGGGTTCGTCGGTGATCGATATCACCGGGGGGTTATTTGGCGTCATCGCCGTACTGGCGGCGTTGGAGCGCCGCCACCGGACCGGTATCGGCGGCGATGTGAAATGCGCCCTCTTCGAGACCACGGCATTCTTGGTCGGTCAGCACATGGCTCAAAAGGCTGCGACAGGGGCGGCGGCCCAACCCATGCCTGTGCGGCTGTCCGCATGGGCCGTCTACGACGTGTTCGAAACCGCCATCGAGGGTGAATTGCTGTTCATTGGGATTGTGAGCGATAGTCAATGGACCGCGTTCTGCGAGGCGTTCGCACTGGACGATTTGGGCGCAGAGCCCGGCTTAAGAACCAACAATCAGCGGGTACGCGCCAGAGAGAGAATCTTACCTACCGTGGAAGCGTTGATGCGCGGCATGAAGCGGGCGCAGATCGTGGCCAAGCTCGAGCCCGCCGGCCTGCCATTCGCGCCCATCGTTCGGCCGGACGAGTTATTCAACGATCCGCACCTAACCTCGGGCGGGTTGGTGGAACTCGAATTTCCCAACGGTGAGGCGGCCGCCCTCCCGAGACTGCCGGTCGAATTTGAGGGCGAGCGGCTTCCGCTGCGGGCGGAGTTGGCAGGCGTGAACGCCAACGGCGCAGAGATTTTGAAAGAGCTGGGGATTGATGATGCAGGAATCGAGGCACTGCGCAGTTCAGGAGCCATTCCCTGACTCGCTCACGCGCCGGCGTGGAAGTCGACGCTGATTCGATAACGGTCCGCACGGTAATGAGCGATGGTCAGCAAAAGCGGGTGCCCGTCGGCGTCAGTCACAGTGCGTTCGATACATAGCACGGCAGAACGCGATTCGACGCCCAACGTCTGAGCCATCGCCGCGTCGGCAACAATCGCGGATATGATCTGGCGGCCGCCGCGGATGGCAATTCCGGATTTGCGCAGAATGTCGAGAATCGGCGTGGTGGTGAGCGCTTTACGCGAAATTGACTTGTGCAGGCGCGCCGGCACGAAGCTTTCGATTTGCCCCAATATTTCGCCACCGCTCAAGCGCAGGCGCACCGCGTGCAGGATGCGCTCGCCTTCCTTGATTCCCAACTTGGCGGCGATCGATGGGGAGGCCTTTTGACCGCCGAATTCCGCTACCCGTACTTGCGTATTGCGCCCAAACGCGACCAGGCTCTCGACCGCCTGCTCAAGATTCGCTTCGATTGGAGCTGCGGGCGAATCGAATATGACTCGTGTGCCCGTACGCCGCCGCCGCTCGACGAATCCGTGTCCCGCCAGTTCGTCGAGCGCGCGCCGCGCAGTGATCCGCGACACGCCCATGGATTGAATCAATTCGTGCTCGGTCGGCATGAGGCTGCCGCATGGCTTACGGCCGCTCACGATGTCGTCGCGAAGGGTCAAATAAATCTGGTGGTAGAGCGGTACGGCGTTGCCGCGCGGGAGTTTCATCGGTCCACGCTCCACCGGCGCGCGCGCCTTGCGTTAAGTAATAAGATAACCGTTTTTCCCCTTAATTTGATATAATTGTATAGCAAATTAGAGACATTCCTCGGACTCAAGTCTCGAATGGAGCGCGCATGGCTGGGCGGACTGGTTTCGAAAAATTATGGAGCGCGCATTGTATCTCAGACCTCGGCGGAGGCGCGGGCCTGATATTGATCGATCGCGTCTTGCTGCATGAGCGGACCGGCGGCGTGGCCTTAAAGAGCCTGTCCGCGGCGGGACGGAGTGTGCTCAATCCGCAGCATTCATTTGCGACAATGGATCACGTTATCGACACATTTGCCGGACGCGGCGATCGAACGTTAATGCCCACGGGCACCGCCTTCATCACGGCGACCCGCGACGCGGCGAAAGCCTCGGGAATAGCGCTCTTTGATTTAGGAGATTCCCGGCAAGGGATTGTTCATGTGATTTCTCCCGAACAAGCGATCATGCTTCCGGGACTTACGCTCGTGTGCCCTGATAGTCATACATGCTCGCAAGGCGCACTCGGAGGCCTCGCCTGGGGCATTGGCTCCACGGAAACTGAACACGCGCTGGCGACCGGCACACTGCGCGTGATCAAGCCGAAAACCATGCGGATCAAAATATCCGGTCGCCTCCCCAGAGGCGTTACGCCGAAGGACCTGGCGCTGCACGTGTTAGGGCGCCTTGGGTCGGGAGCGGCGAAGGGACACGTCCTCGAGTATTCGGGCTCTGCCATTTCAGCGCTCGATCTTGAAGGGCGGTTGACGCTGTGTAATATGGCCGCCGAACTGTCGGCATTTACCGCTTTGATCGCGCCGGACGAGAAGGTTTTCGATTATCTACACGGACGTCCCTTTGCTCCAAATGGGTCTGCTTGGGAGGGGGCGGTCGCCGCCTGGTCGGATTTGCGAAGCGACGAGGACGCCGCGTTCGACGCTGAATTTGCCGTCAACGCGGCGGACGTGAGCCCGATGGTGACTTGGGGCACGAGCCCGCAACAGGCGATAGCTATCGGTGAGCACGTGCCCGAACATGACAAGGTCGCTCTGATCAATACCCGGGAGGCTTACGAGAGGGCGCTGGCTTATATGGACGTCACGGCCGGCCAGTCATTGCTGGGGTTGCCCATCGATGCGGCGTTCATTGGTTCGTGCACCAACAGCCGATTGAGCGACTTAAGGCGAGCGGCAGAGTTGCTTAAGGGCCGCAAAGTGGCTTCGGGCGTCAAGGCAATCTGCGTGCCCGGATCAAGCAACGTTAAGTTATCTGCCGAAGCGGAAGGCATCGATCGAATATTTTTGGATTCGGGATTCGAGTGGCGCGAGGCGGGCTGTTCGATGTGTTTCTTCGCAGGCGGTGAAAGCTTCGGATTGAGAGAGCGGGTGGTGAGTTCGACAAACCGAAATTTTGAAAGCCGCCAGGGGCCCTCGACGCGCACTCATCTGGCCTCCCCTGAAACGGTGGCCGCGTCCGCCATCGCCGGGCACATCGCCGATCCGCGGTCTATCGGCGTTCAGTGATGCTGCCTTTCACCACCGTGGAGTCCCGCGCAGTTCCCTTGTTGCGCGACAACATCGACACCGACGCGATCATTCCTTCCCGGGAAATCAAGGAAGTGACGAAGGTGGGGTTGGCCGGGGGCCTTTTTGCCGGATGGCGATATCTTGAAATCGGCGGCCGTGTACCCAATCCGGCCTTCGTTCTCAACGATCCTGCTTTCGTCGGCGCGAAGATCCTGCTGGGAGGGAATAACTTCGGCTGCGGTTCCAGCCGCGAGCACGCTGTCTGGGCATTGGGGGAATTCGGATTCCGCGCGGTCATCGCACCGTCTTTCAGTCCCATATTCCGCAGCAATTGCGTGAGTAATGGATTATTGCCCGTCGAGCTGGATCCAACCCCGTTCGCCTGGGAAAATGGCGTGGTAAAAATAGACTTGCCGCTGCAGACCGTATCCGTAGCCTCGCAGCAGTGGACGTTCGACTTTGATTCCAACGAAAAGGCCATGCTCGTGCATGGCCTGGATGCGATTGACGCGACATTGCGGCGGTCAGAGGAAATCGAAACATTCCGTGCGGTAGATCGGCGGCGGCGGCCGTGGGCCTATTTGTAGCCGCCGCGCATCTTAATCGAGCGCGAATTCCAAGCCAAAGGGTTCCTGACCTGAAAGCCAGAACACGTGCAATCAGCCTATCATTTGGTATATAGTTAGTACAATAAACCTTGGGGGGCTTATCGATGCGTACGGTTGCCAAAGATGCAGCGTCGACACTGTTCAAACCGCAGACCTTAGGGTCGCTGCAGCTTGCCAACCGTATAGTGATGTCTCCGATGACCCGCAGCTTTGCTCCAGGCGGCGTGCCTGGCGAAGACATCGCTGAGTACTATCGGCGGCGAGCAGGCGCCGACGTAGGATTGATCATTACGGAAGGCGTCTGGGTCGACCATGCCGGAGCCTCCAATGATGACAATGTGCCTCGTTTCTACGGGGAAGATGCGCTTGCAGGTTGGGCTCGCGTGGTCAAGCGCGTGCATGAAGCCGGCGGGAAGATCATGCCGCAGCTCTGGCACGTGGGTTTGTTTTCCGGTGCCTACGACTCTGCGGGCGAAACAAACCCGAAACCCGAGCGCTTGGAGCGGGAAAAACGGCAGGTTGGTCCCTCCGGCATGATCGGAGGCCAGGGCCGTGCGCCTGTTCCAACGGGTGAGCCAATGAGCCTCGCGGAGATCGAGAGCGTCATCGATGCATTCGCTTCGGGCGCACAAGCTGCGAGGAGGCTTGGTTTTGATGGAATTGCGTTGCACGGCGCCCACGGCTATTTGCTCGACCAGTTTCTTTGGGCCGCCACTAACTTACGCGCCGATTCCTACGGCGGCGACCGGTCGCAACGAACCCGGTTCGTGGCGGAAATGATCGCAGAAATACGCCGCCGCACGAGTCCCGATTTCCCTATCATGCTGCGTTATTCACAATGGAAGCTGCAGGACTACGGCGCGGGCTTGGCGACGACTCCGGGCGAACTCGATGAACTGTTGACTCCGTTGGTGGACGCGGGCGTTGACATTATTGATTGCTCGCAGCGCCGTTTTTGGGAACCCGTATTCGAGGGCAGCGATCTGAATCTCGCGGGTTGGACGAAAAAACTGACCGGGAAACCGACTGTGACGGTGGGATCAGTGGGGCTGGATCAGGAAATGTTCGCAACTTTTGCCGGCGCCACCGGCGCTCCTGCGAGCCTCGACCGCTTGATCGGTCTGCTGGACCGCGGTGACTTCGATCTGGTCGCGGTCGGGCGCGCCTTGCTGGTAGATCCAGATTGGGCGACCAAGGTAAAAGAAGGGCGCCACGATGCGGCATTGCCCTTTACGCCGGACGCGCTTGGCCGTTTGAATTAACTGTCGCTCAACGATAAGACGAGAAAACCCTATGACGGACCAGCCGATAGCCGATCGTGCGACGCGCCTCGATATTCTTCGCCGGATGGCACTTTTGAAGTTGAATGACGAATCGACGCGCAAAATCATTCGGTCCGGCCGACTTCAATTTCCGTATTACTCATATCGCGGTCAGGAAGCGATTCCGGCCGCGGTCTCGGTCAACCTGACGGACCAGGACTACATTTGCACCATCTACCGCGGAATTCACGACATGCTGGCCAAGGGCATGCCCTTGAACGACTTGTGGGCGGAAGTCGCGGGGCGGGTCACGGGGACTTGCAAGGGCAAGGGCGGGCCCATGCATCTGACTTATCCGCGTAAGGGCATCATGGTGACGACCGGAATCGTCGGCTCGTCCATGCCCATCGCCAATGGTATTGCCTGGGGATCGCTGTTAGCGAAGGATGGCCGTGTCACGGTCGCCTATTTCGGCGACGGCGCGTCGAATATTGGCGCGTTTCATGAAGCGCTCAATCTGGCCGCCATTTGGAAGCTGCCTGTCGTTTTCGTATGCCAAAACAATCGTTATGGCGAGCACACGGCCTACGAGAAAACGACATCGATCAAACGAATTGCGGATCGCGCCGCGGCGTACGAAATGCCCGGAGTGAATGTCGACGGCAACGACCCCGTCGCCATGTTCGGTGCTGCGAAAACCGCTATCGATCGTGCGCGTGCCGGCGCCGGTCCGACGCTGATCGAGGCCGTTACCTTTCGATTCGAGGGACACGTGTTCGGCGATTCTGATAACTATATGGCCCCTGAGCTCAAACAGCGCGCCATCGCAAACGACCCGTATCCGAGGTATCGCAGCCTGTTGATAACCCAGGGCGACACGACGGAGGCTGAAATCTCCGGCATCGAACAAGGACTACAGGTACAAATCGACGCGGCCATCGAGCATGCGCTGGGCAGCGAGTACCCGGCCTTAGGAGAGCTCCAACTCGACGTCTATTCACAGGAGTTGCCGGCATGAGTGCACAAACCGTCACCATGATCGAGGCGATCAATCGCGCGCTCGGTGATGCCATGGAGCAAAACGACAAGGTATTGGTTCTCGGCGAAGACGTGGCCGATCCCGAAGGCGGCGGAATCGTGGGCACGACACGCGGTCTTTCCGCGCGTTTTGGCGATGAGCGGGTGCGGTCGACTCCCATTTCAGAGCAGGCGATCATCGGCGCTGCCATCGGAGCCTCGCTGATCGGCTGGCGTCCCGTCGCCGAGATAATGCTCATGAATTTCACCGCGGTGGCAATGGATATGATCGTTAATCATGCCGCCAAGCTGCGTTTCATGTCCGGTGGACAAACCAACGTTCCGATCACCATCCGCACCATGACAGGCGCAGGTATTTCGAGCGGAGGCCAACATTCCGATCACCTCGAGGCCTGGTTCGCCCATACGGCTGGATTGAAAGTCGTCACGCCTGCTACTCCAGGGGACGCGTACGGACTGCTGCTGAGCTGCATCGACGATCCCGACCCGTGCATTTTCGTCGAAAGCATATTGACGTTCCATACGAAGGGACCCTTGCCGCCGAAAGGCACCAAGATTCCTCTGGGCAAGGCCTCTGTCACTAGAGAGGGCGCCGATGTCACGGTTTTGGGCATCTCGCGGATGTCGTTGGAGGCGCTGGGCGCCGCCGATATCGCCCAACAGCAAGGCGTCAGCTGCGAAGTCATCGATTTGCGCACCGTCTCGCCTTGGGACCAAGCCACAGTGCTTTCGTCGGTCGCCAAGACGGGACGGCTATTGATCGTGCATGAGGCGGTCAAGCCCTTCGGCGCGGGGGCTGAAATCGCGGCCGTCGTCGGACACGCCTTGCACGGTCGATTAAAGGCGCCGATCGAGCGGCTGGCGGGAGCGTTCGCACCGGTGCCGTTTTCCAAGCCGCTGGAAACGGAATTTGTGCCGGATGCAGCCCGTATCGCGGCCATGGCAATCGCCATGGTGAAGCCCTCATGACGTGGCTTACGGGCAATCGCGTTTAGGGGCGGCGGGGACGCGATATAAATGCTATATAGATATACCAATAGGCTAGACTATGCGCGGCGCAATCCGTAATTTCTGCCGTTGGCTGGAAGCGTAGGAGGAGGCGAGATGAGTAGTACCATCGAGAGTCCGAAATCTAAAAAGACGGGCCGGCCGAGCGTCGACGTTCAACAAGTTCTGAAGGGCGATCGAATTCCTCCCGCTGTTTCGCTGCAGGCACGCTCCGAGTACGTGACGGCGGTCGATACTATTCCGGTTTCACGCTATATCGATCCCGCATTTCATGCACTCGAGGTGAGCCGCATGTGGACGCGGGTCTGGCAATACGCATGCTGGACTCATGACATCCCTAATCCCGGTGATGTTTCCGTTTACAGAAATGCCGGCCAGTCCATTTTGATCGTCCGCCAAAAGGACGGGGGGCTCAAGGCGTTTCCGAACTCTTGTCTACATCGAGGCCGCGAAATTTGTGGTAAGAGCGGTGGCTTTCAGCAATTGCGCTGTCCTTACCATGGGTTCTCCTGGGAGCTCGATGGTTCGTCGAAGTGGATGCCCGCGGAATGGGACTTCGCTCACGTCGATCCTGCGAAGTTCAGCCTGCCGGAGGTCAAGGTATCCGAATGGAACGGATTTATTTTCGTGAACTTCGATCCAAATGCCATGTCTTTGGAAAAATACCTCGGGAAGTTCATCGAGCAATGGAAAGAATGGGATTTCAAGAACAAGCGATATCGCGCCGTGACGGTCACCAAAGCGGTGAACTGCAATTGGAAAGCGGTGAGCGAAGCTTTCATGGAAGCGCTCCACGTATTTTCGACGCATCCCGAATTAGCGCCGTTCGCACCCGCGACGACTGCGCAATACGATACTTATGAGGATGAACCTCATTTCGCCCGATTCCACGCGATCGTCGGCAAGCCCGCGCCGGAGCTTGCGAGGGAATCCACCGAGCAAGACGTGCTCGATGGATTCACATCATCCTATTTGAGTGAGGTTTACGGAACGGACGCTGCTAAGTTGCAGTCCGGCGAGACTGCGCGTCAAGGACTGGCCCGGCTGTCTCGGGCTGCCTACCGCGATCGTCTCGGCCTAGACGTCAGCGCGATGCCGGAAGCTGAATTGCTCGACGCTGTCCAATACTCGGTTTTCCCCAACATGCACGTTTGGCCGTCGCTCGCGAATCCTTTGGTGTATCGATTCTTTCCCGGAGCGACGCCCGATGTTTGTACATGGGAGACTTCTCTGTATCTACCGTTTGAGGGCACGCGGCCGTCGAGCGGCAAGAGCTTCAGCCTGACTGCAGAGCAATCGCTTGCGGAAGTCGCCGAGTTGGGCCTGTTCGGGCCTCTGCTGCAACAAGACACCGAGAATCTGAAATATCTACAGGATGGCCTGAAGGCGAGCGTGACAGGCGTTCTACAGCTGTCTTGCTACCAAGAATCCGGAATTCGGCACTTTCATAAGACGCTTCAGCACTATGTCGAAGGGTGAAGGTTGTCGGAATCGGAACACACCATTTGTGTGCGGCCCTCCGGAGTCACTTTTCCGGTGAGACACGGCGAAACTATCATGGCTGCGGCTGCGAGAGCCGGAGTGCGATGGCCGACTATTTGCGGTGGCCTCGCGCAGTGCGGCGTTTGCCACTTTGAATTATTGGGATATAGCGGCACGGTGGCCGCGCCGACATCATCGGAATCTTCCATGCTGCAGCGGACGGTTGCTTGGCCGTTGAATGGTGGCGTCATTCGGCTCGGTTGCCAGTTGCCGGTCGAATGCGACATGGAGGTATTTCGACTGGGCGTTCGAGCCAGCGATTCCTGAGTAGGGTTTAGTATGCTCAAGTTTGGCTTTTCTAAAAAAATGTTTGCGCAAACATGCGCATGACTAATTGACAGACACGGAACGGGGAGACTTGAATGCGACAGCAAAGATCTGAATTTTATTTTATGGCTTCGGTGCTAATGGCCGGTCTCGCAGGCGTATTCGGGAGCTTCAATCCCGCGCTCGCCGAGGGTGAGTCTGTTGCCGTGGCCAGCAACGATGTGCAGTTGGACGATATCGTCGTGACCGCGCAAAGGCGGTCCGAAGTTGCGCGTGACGTGCCGATATCGATCACGGCACTTAGCGGCGATCAACTCGCTAACGCCGGAACTGAGACGACGCGGGATTTGACGGCCCTGACACCCGGTTTACTAGTGGATCGAGTGGGCGCTTACACTCAGCCCTCGATCCGCGGCGTGACGACACAGCTGTCGCTGGCGGGAAACGAATCGAACGTTGCGATCTATGTGGATGGCATCTATCAGCCCAGTCAGGCAGCGAATACATTCGATTTGCCCGACATCGATCGCATCGAAGTATTGAAGGGTCCGCAGGGTACCCTTTTTGGCCGCAACGCGACCGGCGGAGCGATCCGCATCGTCACGCTGGATCCGACCTACACTTTCACGGGTAGAGTCAGTGCCAGTTATGGCAATTTCAACGAGGCGATATTCAATGGGTTTGTGAGCGCGCCGATAGTCGACAACAAACTCGCCGTGAGTCTGGCCGGCTATTACAGAAGCTCGGACGGTTACAATCACAATCTGCTCGCGAACGGGGCCGATATCGGTTCCGACGAGTCAAAACTGGTCCGCGGCAAGATTCTATTCGACGTCACCGACGACTTGCGATTTGTCGTGACGGGATTCTGGTCCGGCAAGCGCGACGGGGGAGCCACTCTCGGCATTCCTCTGGCTGGCAACACCCTCGATGCCACCGTCCCGGGCGCGGTGATTCCCAATCGTCCCTACAATGTGGCAGCCAACGGTTCCGGCCTGCAAGTGAAATCGAGCGGCGTCGATCTGAAGGGAGAACTCAAGCTGGGATCTGCCACTCTCACCTCGCTCACGGGTCTCACCAACTATAAAGCCGACCTTTTCCTCGACAACGACTACGGATACACCTCGGATCAACCGGGTTCGAACTACATTGCGCATCAGCCGGATCGCGCGCTGTCGGAAGAACTCACTTTGGCTTCGAATAACCATGGGCCGTTCAACTATACGATTGGATACTACTATTACGACGCGTTTGGTTCGTACCAACCGATCGAAGTCCAGAGCGGCTTTCCTCCATACCCTTACGACGTCGATGTCTACGGCAAGCAATACTCCAAAGCGAACGCCGTTTTCGGCGAGATATTCTATGACGTGACTTCGCGTCTGAGTCTTATCGGCGGCCTTCGCTACAGTCGAGAGACTCGTACGTTCTACGGGGAGACCCTAGGCCACGGCGCTCCGCAGCCCGATCCGCCCCTCATCGCGGCGCGAACTGACGGCGGCACCACACCTCGATTCTCGGCGCGCTATCGGTTAACCGATGATACCAACGTGTATTTTACTTACAGCGAGGGATTCAAGAGCGGTCAATTCAACACGACGGTGCCATCGGCGACTGCGCCTTCTGTGGGACCCGAAAAAATCAAGGCGGTTGAGGTTGGTCTAAAGTCGAAAGCGTCGCGCGAACTTGAGTTCAATGCGGCAATGTTTTACTACAAATATACCGACATGCAGGTGAACGCTTTTCAGACCGTGAACGGCATTGCGTCGTCGGTATTTCAGAATGCCGCGGCCGCGAGGATTTACGGCCTCGATTTCGAGGCAACGTACCGACCCCTGACTCATTTCACCCTGAGCAGCGGTTTATCGATTCTGAACGCGAAGTTCAGCGACTTTCCCGATGCCCAAGTGGTCGTACCCACCGGCACCGGCGGCAACATGAGCGTTGCGATACCGAATGCCAAGGGCAATCATTTGGTGCGCGCGCCCGACTGGACGTTGAACTTGACCGCGAATTACTCGATGGCGTTTGCGGGAGGGCAGCTCGATTATTACCTGATCGCATACCACTCGGACAAGTTCTATTTTGAGGTCGGCAATCGCCTCGACCAGCCCGAATACACGACGCTCGACGCCCGCATCTCCTGGGCGCCGGACAACACGGGCCTCAAGTTCGGGGTCTACGGCAAGAACCTGACCAATAAGGCCATCATTCAAGGCATGTTTCCCACTGAACTGGCCGACGGTGCATCCTATGCGCCGCCGCGGACCTATGGAGTCGACATTTCCTATCGCTTCTGACGAGCAGCGGGCAACGAGCTTGGGGCTAGCTGGCCCCAAGCTCGTTGATCTGCATCGCATGCCGTGCGGCGAGATACCCGAATACCATGGAAGAGCTGATGCTCGCGCCAGGTCCCGGGTACGAATGGCCTAGGACGGAGGCTGTCGAGTTCCCCGTCGCATACAGGTTGCCTATGCGACTTCCGTCGGCGCGCATGACGCGACCCCGTTCATCTGTCATGAGTCCGCCGCACGTGCCGACGTCGCCCGGGTAGATGCGTACTGCATAGAACGGGGCAACGCTGATCGAACCCAGATTGGGGTTGGGCTTGACCCGCACGTCCCCTGGAAATCGGTTGTATGCACTCTCCCCACGATGGAAGTCCTTATCCACGCCAGTTCGTGCAAATTCGTTGAATCGCTGCACCGTCGCAGCGAGTTGAATACCGTCGATCCCGCATTTGCGTGCCAGTTCGTCCACGGTCTGGGCGCAAATCATGTAGCCGCTGTCTAACCAGTCCTTGGGAGGGTCGCCGGTGGCGACGCCGCCCCAGCGGTAGCGATCGCGGTAGCGGCGGTCCGTGATGAACCAGCTAGGCACCGCCTTCACGGTTTTGTTGCGCTCATACATCGTATTGCCGAGCGCCACATAGGAAGTCGACTCGTTGATGAAGCGTCGCCCGCTTTCATCGACAAGGATGGAGAAGGGCTTCGAAATGTCAAAGGCGTGCGCAGGGCGCGCGCCGCTCGGAGGCAGTGATGTCGGAACCCAAACGCTTTGTTCCATGAGGGCCGTGTCCGCTCCGAGATTCATTGCCTTTTGCAGGATCTCGCCCGTATCGCCCGGATTTGCCAGCGTCCAATCGACAGAGGCCATCTGAGGACCGTATTTGTTGCGCATCTCGGCGTTGTGCGAGAAGCCGCCGGCGTTGATCAGAACCCCCGACTTCGCGCGAATCGTCCGGCGCGTTCCGGCTGACTCGATTTCCACGCCCGCGACACGACCGCCTTCTTCGATCAGGCGCGTTACAGGCGTCTGCACCCTCATATCGATTTGCGAACGCAGCGCGATCTCGAGGAGACGTCCCTGGACTGCGGCCCCCAGTCCCACCAGTTCACTCCCTGATTTGTTGCGCAGCATTCGAGTTACCAAACGCGCAAAGGCAGCCGCACTGGATAGTGTTTTGCCTTCCAAGCCTAGCGCCGCCGCCTCGTGCACCAATATGGGAATCGGCATTCCCGGCCTTAGCTTGCTTCGCCAGACGCCAAGACGTCGGGTGTCATAAAGGGCGGCAACGAGAGCTCGACCACGTGCCATTCCGCCGGGCTTCTCATTTTCGTGATAGTCGGAATAACCCTCCGCGTGCACAAATTTCATTCCGCGCGCGACGAGATAGTCGATCATGCCCGGTCCCGTTTCGAGCAATGCCTTACGACGTTCGGGCGAAGAAGCGGGACCTACGTCGCCCACGCATGCGTCGAGGTACACGCGAGCCTTCTCGGGTGTGTCCGGGACGCCTGCGCGCAGTTCGAAGGCGTTGTTGGGTACCCAGAGCACTCCCCCCGACATCGCCGTCGATCCTCCCCAAAGATCGGTCTTTTCGAGTATGACGGGAGTCTTCCCGGCGTCTTTTACCAACAGCGAGGCAAGTACGGAGGCGGCGCCGCTGCCGATTATCACGAAATCGCATGTTTCGTCCCAGCTAGCCATGGTCAACTCCTCGTCTCATACTAATTCTAGGAATCGGAGTATAAATGTTTGCGCAAACGTTTCAGCGGCTTTAGGATCTGTTCGGCGAAAAATTTATAGGGTTACCGGGAGGGTAGAAATTTTGGATCCCAATCTGCCAGAAGATCTGCTCATGTTTCGCGATGTCGTGAGAAAGTTCGCCGACAAGAGCTGTCCGCCCGAAAAGGTCGCCCTGTGGGAAAAATCGGGGCATATTCCCCGCGCATTGCTCGGCGAAATGGCCGAACTCGGGATCCTCGGCCTGACGACGCCAGAAGCCTACGGCGGCCTTGGGCGCCAGGTGTTCGCAATGACCGTGGTCATGGAGGAACTGGCTCACCGCTGGTACGCGCTCGGCGGCTTATACAACATGTGTGTCGCGTACGGCGCGCTTAACATCGTGGCCAAAGGCAGCGAGGTGCAAAAAAGGCGCCTTCTGCCTGAGCTTCTGGCGGGCAGGGCGCTTTTTGCCCTGGGTTTTTCGGAGCCGGACGTGGGGGCGGATCTCGCCAGCGTAAAGACCCGCGCGGAAATCAAAGACGGTAAGGTCGTCGTCAACGGCACCAAGCGATGGATTTCTGGAGCCAACGTCGCCGATTACATTCTGACCCTGGTCCGAAGTGGAGACCCTGCCCAACGGCGGGCCAACCTGTCGCTGCTGCTGATCCCTGCAGGAAGCCCTGGGATGAGTATGACCCTGACCCCTTGCATGGGCAGCAATGTGCTGGGCACTCACGATATCTCCTTCGACGATGTGCAGATAGATGAGGAGCTCATTCTCGGGGGTGTCGAAGGATGGAACAACGGGTGGTCGATGCTTGCCGGCCCATCGCTGGAAATCGAGAAACTGATTCCGACCATCATGTCGCTCGCGACGGCACGCGCCGCGCTCGACGAGGCCTGGGAGTATAGCCAGCAACGAGTGCAAGGAGGCAAGCACATCTGCGGGCACCAAGCCGTGAGGCATGTTCTGTCTGACTGCAAGACCAAGCTGTGGGCGTGCCAACTCGTGACCTACGAAGCGGCCCGGTTGGTCGACGCGAATCTTCCTTCGGCCGCTCAGACGTCCATGGCAAAGCTCTTCGTGTCCGAAACTGCGAAGGAAATCGTCCTCGGTTGCCAGCAGTACGTCATGGGTGCCTACGGGTACGCGGAAGGATTCCAGATGGAAAGATTGGTCCGCGATGTCCTGGCGTTTCCAATTTACGGCGGCTCAAGCGCCATTCAGCGCAATAACATTGCGAATCTGCTCAAGCTGCCTCGTGAGTGATTTGGAAGAAGATTCCATCGATGGACTCCGTTTGGCTCAGGAGGTTGCCGCGCTCGACTACTCATCGCTGGTTATCCGCGATGATTATCTTGACCGGAATGGACACCTTAATACGGGGTATTACGCCGTGCTGATCGATCGCGCGGCGGAATTGACTTTTCGGGCGCTCGGCATGGGCTGGGCGCGAATCAGGGAGGCTCATGTGAGCCAGTTTTCTCTCACGTCGCGTCTCATTCATTATCGCGAGGTTTTTCGCGATAGTCCGCTGTCGTTTTCCTTCCGAATGCTGGACCTGGACGATAAGCGAGTTCATTTTTTTATCACCATGTTGCACGCGAGAGAAGGTTGGGCAGCGGCTGCGAGCGAAGGGGTCAGCATGTGCATCGATATCAGCAAGCGCCGCTCCATGGCATGGCCGCCGGCCATTAAACGGCGGCTCGAGGCCCTGTTGGCGGTCCATCGACGGTCCGAATTGCCCAAAGACGCTGGTCAGCGGGTCGCCATGCGACGAGCACACTAGGAGAAATGAGAGTGAAATTCGAGGATTACACGACGCTGCTATTCAGCCGTGACGGCGGCATATTGAACGTCCAGTTCAACAACCCCACTAAACTCAACTCGCTGAGCGGCGCCGGGGAGAGGGAGATATCGCGCTTTTTTTACGATGTCGCGACCGATGAGGAAACTCGCGTGATTGTTTTGAGCGGGGCAGGGCGGGCGTTCAGCGCGGGGGGCGATATCCGGCACGTGAAGCATGTCATCGAACATCCTGAAGAATTCTATTTCGGGATCGGCAACGCCAAACGTACCGTTTTCAACATCCTGGATTGTGCGAAACCGATTATCGCCAAGGTCAATGGCGACGCTGCAGGACTCGGAGCGACGATCGCGCTGCTGTGCGACGTTGTATTCGCGGCCAACGAGGCAAAATTCTCCGATCCGCACGTGAAAATTGGGTTCACTGCGGGGGATGGGGGTGCCGTCATCTGGCCCTTTCTTCTCGGAGGGCTGGCAAAGCACTATCTCATGACAGGTGATCCCATTGTTGCCACTGACGCGGCCAAACTCGGCATGATCTTCAAAGCCCTCCCACCGGAGGAGTTGGACGAAGCGGTTCGCGCCTATGCGCAGCGCCTTGCAACGGGACCGCGCCGCGCAATCGAGACCACGAAACTCACGGCAAACGTCGTCTTGAAACATCTGGCGACCATGAGCATGGACGCCGGAATGGCCTATGAGGCGCTGACGAATCATTCCGGCGACCATCAGGAAGCGTGCGAGGCATTCCTAGCGAAGCGTCCGCCGCAATTCACAGGCCAGTGAGAACCTAGAGAAGAATGCAGCGCTAGGAACTGACATGAAGACTTTTCGCGACATGTGGGAACTCAATAGACGCCGATCGAGGGATCTTCCTGCCGTGGTTTTTGGCGAGCGCCGCATCAGCCATAGCGAACTCGTTAACCGCGCTTCTCGGCTGGCCAGCGCGCTGTCTGCGTTGGGCCTCAAGCATCAGGATCGCGTGTCGCTGCTGTCGACCAATCGAGCGGAATGGTTTGACTATTACACCGCCGCGGAAATGTTCGGTTTCGTCGCTGCCACGGTCAACTTCCGCCTGGCGGCACCGGAGATTCTCTACATATTGAACGACTGTCGTCCGGCCGTATTGATATTTGAAGGACAGTATACAGAGACCGTAGCGTCCCTGCGTTCCCAATTGCCCGACATTCGTCACTTCGTTTGTCTGGACGAGCCATGTCCGGATTGGGCTCTACACTACGCAGAACTTTTAGCGAGCGGAGATTCAGGCGGAATTCCGGTTCATCCATCACCCTCGGACCTGGTCAGATTGTTGTACACGAGCGGCACCACCGGCAAGCCGAAGGGCGTGGCTCGGAGCCAATCCGCAGACCTGATTGCGGCGCAGGCTGCCTACACCAACATGGCGTTCAAGCCGCTGAGTTCGTGCCTGCTATCCATGCCGATGTTTCACTTGGGCGGCCAAGTGATTGCCGCCGGCATGCATTGGGGCGGTGGGACGGTGCATCTTCACTCGACCTTCAATCCCGTCGCCACCTTGCGAGCGATCGACAAAGAGGAAATCGAGATGACGCTCATGGCTCCGGTGATGCTGCAGCAGATTCTAGACGTCCCGGATATTGGATCGTACGATTTGTCCAGCTTGAGTTGTATCTGCTATTCGGCGGCGCCCATTGGGCTGCCGGTTTTGAAGCGAGCGCTGAGAATTTTCGGACCCATCCTGGTGCAAGTGTATGCGCAAACCGAGAGTGGGCAGGGGACGGCGCTGTATGCGTGCCAACATCGATTGGATGAAGGTGCGCATCATATGCGACGGCTTTCGTCCGTCGGCGGCGAAAACCAGTTTGTCCAGCTTCGCGTCGTCGACCCTGCTGGGCAGGATTGTCCGGTAGATACGCCTGGCGAAATCTTGATCAAGAGCGATGCGGCAATGTCCTATTACTGGAACAATCCCGCCGCTACAGCGGAAACTCTCCGCAACGGCTGGATTTTTACCGGCGACATCGGCAAGTTCGACGAGGATCGCTTTCTATATCTGGTTGATCGAAAAAAGGACGTCATCATTTCCGGCGGCGAGAACATTTATTGCCGCGAAGTCGAGGAGGCAATCATTTCGCACGAGGCGGTAAGGGAAGTCGCGGTGTTTGGCGTCGCCGATGAGAAATGGGGCGAGAGCGTGAAGGCCATCGTCATCCTGAAGGACGGGTATTCGGCTTCGGAACGCGAACTAATCGGCCATTGTGTTGGAGTCATCGCCAAGTACAAAATCCCGAAAACAGTCGAGTTTACCGACGACTTCCCCAGGTTGCCCTCCGGCAAGGTCCATAAGGTTGCGCTCCGCGAGATGTACGCGCGGCAACGCAACGTCAGTTGATCCCGACGGTATAATCAGTGGCTGGTCAGAAGCTCGAACGGAAATTCGACGCGAGTCGGCTCGGTTATCGACCCCCGTAGCCGCAAGAGGATGGTTTCGAGCGCCCGGCGTCCGATGTCGTAACGTGGAATCCTCAGACTGAGGACGTTTGGCAGCGAACGGACCAGCGCTTCGTCGTAAGAGGCAATAGCAATGCGCATTGGCTCCTCCCACCCGCGGCGGCGGCGCTCGAGAACGGCATCGTAGGCGAGGTCGCCGCCAGCGAAGATAACCGCATCGGTGTCCGGTTGAGATTGCACGAGTTCCGTCAGAATTTGACCGCCCGATTTGGAATTCGGCGCCTCAATGATCCGATTGGAGTCAGGCTTAATGCCAGCCTGTTTTAATCCAGCGACGTAGCCGTCGCGCCTCGACTTCGCTCGGTCGCCATATCGAGCCGCCAAACCCACGAAAGCAATTCGGCTGCATGTGGCGGTAAGATGCTCGGTCAGTTTCTTGATTGCGTCGAAGTTGGAGTAGCTGACCACCGAGTCGATGGGATTTCGAGTCATATTGCCGACTTCGACGATGGGTATGTCCGCGTCTTGGAGCATTCTGCGGGATAGAGCGGTATGCGTGGTGTTGTGGATCAGCATCCCGCACGGGCGGTGAGATAGGCACTCCCTTATAATGCGTTCTTCGGTGGCCGGGGATCTTCCGCTCATCGCCAGCATAATCTGGTAGACCTCGTCACCAATTGCGTCGCAAACTCCTTGCACCGTCGCGGCAAGGGTGGGGTTGCGCAAATCGGCAGTAATCATGCAAATGATATTTGTCCTATTCGCGGCGAGAGCACCCGCAAGCCTATTCGGAACGTAGCCGATTTTCCGCATAGCGGCGGCAATTCGACGCTGAGTTCCGACGGTAACCGTGTGCGGCTCGCGGAGGAAGCGCGAGACCGTCATTTGTGACACATTAGCAATGCGTGCCACGTCGGTTGCTCTGGCACGCGTGCGGGGTGATCGATGGGTATTAGCGCGCCGACTGCCCAACAAATGTTCTCCCTACTCGTTATGGTGCTTCGTAAGGGCGCGAGAACGCAATATTTCCGCGTCCGGCGAAGTACGAATTGTGGGCACATTACTCCGTCTTCGCAAGTGAGGTCGAGCGCATCTGAAGATTGCGACACGCCCCCTCTCGATAGGAGTAGGCCGGGGTGAGGCGAATCAATACAAGGGGCGGTGAAATTGAAAATCGACGAGTTTGAAAATCAGGCGGGGCACGAGATCGGTCTGTCGCGCTGGCTCTGCATTGACCAAAGCAGGATTAGTGCATTCGCAGAAATTACCGAGGACAGGCAGGCTGTACACCTTTCGCCGGCCATCGCTGCACAAGCCTCATTTGGCGGGACGATTGCACATGGGTTCTTGATTCTATCGATGCTTAGCGTCATGTTGACGGAAGTGATGCCGGCATTCGAGGATCGAGCGATTTCGATGAATTATGGTTTCGACAGAATTCGTTTCCTGCATCCCGTCCTTGCGGGCTCGTACATACGTGGGCGATTTGTTCTCGACGAATCGCGTCCGCGGGCCAGCGGCGACCGCGTGAATCGACTCATTGCAAGCGTCGAGATCCAATACATGGCCCGTCCCGCATTGATCGCAGAATGGCTGGTGCTTGAGCGCCAAAGAGCAGATGTTCGTTGAGCAGCTACGTTGCCGTTCCTTGCCTATCGATATCCTGATGGACTGATCCCAAGACCGGCGAACCACGCAGTCGGGCAGGCATGCAGTCCTACCGGATCGAGGCTGGGATGCTCTCGTGGAGACATGGCTCACGCTGCAACCATTGGGTTCGGCATGGCCCGACGCGATTCCACAGGAGCACTGGACGAGCCCGTGACCTGCTGGCATTCTTCGGTCCACTGAGAACTCAGGAAATGGCCTTAGCGCCAGTGCGTATACCTGCTCGTCGTGATCCGTGCGTGAGTTTTGCGGGACCCAGTGCTGCTTCGTTGTGCTTCGTGGTGCTATTTGCAACGGGCGCCACGCGGTAAGTTATTGAAATTGCTCAGATTACCTTCCAACTTAAGCGCTCATAATGCCGAGGTCGAGGGTTCGAGTCCCTCTCTCACCACCAAAATCAACGCGGTGCGGCCACTTGGTCCGAAGTCAGTGCCTGCGGCGTACGGCTTTCAGGATCTAGAATGCCGTGTTGGGTTTTGAGCAGGGCATAAAGGTCGTTGAAGTCGGTAAGGCTGAGTTCGACACCGGAAAAGAGCCGTCGAATCGTATCTTGCTGCCACGGAGGGCGATCCGCCGCCCAGTCGAAAATTGCTTGTAGTACGGACACGGCGTTGCTCCCTGCAGCCTGGTTCTCTTCCCTGTCGCAGGTATCCTATCGGTTATTGTTCAATTCTCGATGTGAGGCATTCGGAGTTTTGGCGAATTTGGAGATGAATTTGACGCAGTTAGGGAACGGGCCGTTAGAGGTTCTAGGCATTGGTGAAATCGTGGTATAAACGTGGTATGATCTTGCTTTATCGAGGGTGCATAAGATGAATTCGGCCTATCAAGAGACAACCTCAATTCAAAGAGCGCGGTCAATAACGGCCCACATCGCTCAGCAGGATCTACTGGGCCTTTACCGCGAGGGTCAGCCGGACTACAGGCGAATTGCTGAGCTGGTGCAGCTGTCGAAAACGGATCTCAGCAAGCTCACAGGCGTGGCGAAATCTTCTGTGCGCTTTGATGTGAACATTCCACTCCCAGTGGCGGAGCGTCTGCGTGAGTTTGCCAACATAGCGAATCTGGTAGCAGAGTATTTCAATGGCGACGCCCACAAGGTTGGCTTGTGGTTCGAACTTGCCAATCCTATGCTTGGCAATATCTCGCCGAGAAATATGATTCGCGCTGGCCGGTATAAGCGACTGCTTAATTTTGTGCTCGATTCACGCGAAGCCGAAAATGCGGCTCCCAGGCAAGAGTCTGCCGCCGGTCATGCACGGAAAAAATCCTCGCCCTGACAATTCTTCGAGTTAAGTATTCCCAATAGGTTGTGGCGTGGTGAAAAGCAAGAATAAGCACCGCAAGTCAAGACCGCGGGCGAGGGCCGCGACACTAGATGCCTTTACCGCCCATGATCTTGAGGTTTGGGCCACCCGGTCAACCGACGTGCAAGCGTATTACGACCGCGTTTACTACGATTTGGAACGGCAACGTGCAGCCCACTACGATGAGCTGTGTTCGGCGCTACGTGCTGTCCCGGGGATCGAAGTCGCAGTCGATCGATGGGTGCGAGTGACGGACTGGCGGTGGAGTCTCGCCCCGCTCTCAGCTGCAGGCAGCATCAAAGCTATTGGTGGTAGGTTCAACATCGGCAACGATCTGGATCGCGCCCGTGGGCAGGCATTTCCCTGCCTCTATCTGGCACATGATGTTGAGACAGCGTACCGAGAATATTTTGGGGCTCCGCTGTCATCTCGCTCGACCAAATTGACGCTGGGCGAGTTCGCGTTGAGGCGCGAGACTTCGTTCACAACTTTTTCTCTGAAAGGTCAGCTCGACCAGGTATTCGATCTGCGCGAGCGTTCCGGTCTGGCGAACTTCGTGAAGATCACCTCGAAGTTTGATGTTTCAAATGATACGAAGAAATTCGCGCGCAGCGCCGGATTGCCGCCGCCACCACCACGGCTCATTATTAAGATGCCGCATGAGCTCCGGAGGCGATTGCTAACACCCCCGAGCGTGTGGCGGTTGGAGCCGCAGATGTTCGGAATTCCGGCAACAAGTCAGATTTTCGGACGGTTCATACGCGATGCAGGATTTGAAGCGATTCTCTATCCGTCACAGCAGGGTGGCGAGACTTGCTTAGCGGTTTTTCCGGAGAACTTCAGCCCGAGCGCTTCGCGGATTGAGGTGGTCGGCCACGTACCGCCAGGGGCAAGTTGTACAGTTCTAGACAAAGATCATCTTTGCTTGGATGGATAAGTCTAGTTCCTGGAAGAGACGTGGCAGCATGCACAATGCCCTACAACGTACCATATGGGCGTGCTCGCCTCGAGAATGGGACTGGAGAGCGGAGGCATGGCGACGAACGACCGTACGAGAGCATTCGCGCAGCTGAAGTATCGCGACCCGCGAGTCGTACTCGTCGACATGCGTCGAGCGGAGGCCACGATCGCGGCATCGGACGCGCCATTCGCGGTCAAGAACTTGCGGACGCGCGAGCTGCGACCGCTTCGCGAGCTGCGCGAGGCGTGCACGTTCTGCTATGGAATGACGGAGTGCACTGGTCAGAAATTTTTCGTGGCGCATGCAGAGGCGCAGGACTACGACGCCGTAGCGACGTGGATCGTCGGTGACTGCCAGAGCTTTGCCCCGATTCAGATAAAGGAAGTCGTCCCGCACGAAGTGAACCCTGTGGCGTCCGTGCAGCACGTAATCGAGGGGCTGCAAAAGTACGTGAATTCGGAGGATCTCACGGTAGCGATTCATCTAAATCGGATCGTCAGTGGCTTCAACCCCGCCGAGATCGTTGTGCCGCCACTTAAGATCGCCGCGCTGTGGATGTTCGGTGCGATCGCGGCAGATCAATCGAGATGGGCAATATGGGGAAACTTTCTCGACGATCTGCAAGCGCGTGAGTTTTCCTACCCGTCATAGTCACGTCAGTCCGCCCGCAAATGCGCCCCTGTCGTGGTCCGATTTTCGCCGCCAAAGAAGGGTCGGTTCCGCGTTGTCCAATGCCAAATCCAGTGCCAAATCTGGGGTCGAGAGGGGATTCCAGGGGAGATCAGCTTGTTATTTTTCAGTAACTTGCTGATCCACTAGGGCTTGTGGCGGGTTCGAGTCCCTCTCTCACCACCAATGAAATCAGGCATGCGCTCTGGAATCCCTGATTCCACTGTAAGCGCATTGTAAGCGCGAGGAGTGGCTTCTCGTTGAGCTTGGCGACCGCCTCGCGCCTCTGGTCGGGTGCCAAGTGGGCGTGCGCAATGACATCGCCACCGAGTTGTGACCGAGCAGGTCACGCACCGTGTTGAGCGGTACACCGGCTTGGACCAGTCGCGAGGCAAAATGATGGCGCAGGTCGTGCCAGCGAAATTTCGTGATCGTGGCGCGCGTCAGGAGCTTCGCCCACGCCGATTTGAATCCGGTTCTGGATTCAAAGACACCCTTCCCAGCGTTCGCCTGTTCGTGCCAACACTTGAGCACACGCGTTACCTCCTCATTCAGGCAGCGCTTTAGCGATTTTGAAGAGCAAACATTCGCGAACAGCGATCCGTGACGAGATTCGTAGAATTCATGCCGGCTGTCGTTCTACTTCCCAACCCTTGCAGGCCAACAGCACAGTGCGTGGGATCGGATGTTTACCGCTCGCATAGTAGGCCACTTGGCGTCGCGATAGCCCGAGGGCATTGGCGGCGTCGGTGAGGCTCAGTCCGTAGCGCCATCGCCAACGCAGAAATTCTACCGTGTCATGATGACCCGTCTGTTCGAGTGCCATTTCCCAAAGCCGATCCGCACCCATGTCCACATCTGTTGGCCACACGACACTGTGGCCACCTTCCCCTTTTTTTGCTGCGGCGAACACCTTTGCATCCAGTAGGGGTTGCAAACCCTTGAGCCGATAAATCGGCTCACTCAGGTCTACGAGCGTGACGGATCTGTTGACCCAGCGTAGGCGCAGCTTGAAATCGCCAGCATATTTCACACTCGCAATGCGGATGGCCTTTGTCTCATTCATCGCTTTCTACCCTTCGGTGATTGTACCTCCGAATACTCTTTCCAAAGCGCTCGCAATTTTGGCGCGGTGCTCGCTCGCCCATTCAAAGGCTTCTTCCGTATCGCGCGAATCCGCGCCTCCCGCCTGAATAACCAGAGTCTCTATGACGACCGCTATTCGCTCATCTTTGCGCGTAATCACGTGAAAATGCGGCGGAGGGTGATCGTCAAAATACATCTCAATGCGGCAGCGGTTGAACCGGATGATCGTGGGCACAAGTCATATGCTAGTGCGCCTTGCACTAGTGCAAGAAAACGTCGATGTGCGTCGGTCGCACCAGATTACTATGGCGTCATAATCACTGTAGTCAGCACCAGTGGGGCGGCCGGCCGCAACTCTAGCGTGAGAATTGCGGGACCCAGTGCTGCTTCGTTGTGCCTGGTGGCGCCAATTGCACGGGCGCCACGCGGTAAGTGATTGAAACGGCTAAGACTATCTTACATTGTCAGTTCCTCAGTGCGCATCAGCCGATGGTACGACCAGATGATTGCGCTGCCTCGATCGACGATCGCGACGCTCATGAAATTGGGCGGCGGAATTGCGCGCTTACTCGACCGCGGCGGCAAGAAAAATAGAGATCTCTCGTAACAGTCAAGGAGGCAATCGTGAGTCAACTACTCGCTCTATCAATCGCAGTCACTGTCAGTCTCTTCTTGAGCACATCCATTTCCGTTGTCATGATGAAGCCGCTGCGCGGAGTGCTGAACCAACTATGCCCCGGTAGCGATGCCACGAGCTTTTTGGATGTCCTTCACGACGGTGATGCTCTATGTCAGCTTGCGATGTTCCGGACCTAGATTTGCTACCCGTGCGATATCCCGGCATCAAGAGGGTTACTTTCCGAGCTGCTCCCGAAGTATCGATGCAACATTACGCTTTATGGATGATCGCGGCCTGCCAGCGAACGGGCATGCGGCTTCCCATGGCTCGCTGGAGTACATTCTTAGATCGAGTCGGATCCTGGCTGAATTGGCTGGGTAGCGACACGGGTGGGATGATGGTCCGCATTGTCGGAACAGATTATGCAGACCAAAGGATTTGCCGGACGTGGGAGCTTATTGCTCAGAACAACCATGGTCCCGAAATCCCTTGTATGGCCGCGGTCATTCTTGCAAATAGACTTCATCAAGGCGATGCCTTCACACCAAGCGCTCACGTCTGCATGGGGATTCTCGGGCTGTCCGATTTCGAGTCAGAATTCGCTCGATGGAATATCCACGCAAGTAAGCGAATGCTGATCGGGCGACGCTCGTGAGTTCCTGGTACTTGTTTGTCAAATGGGTGCACGTTGCGTCGCCGACGGTGCTGTTTGGTAACCTACAGGCTATGGCATGCTAACTGCTTGATAGGCAAAAATGTTCGCGTGTTGTCAGCTCGGTCGGCGAGCCATGTGGCCGGCTACCGCCGGGTTAATTCACAGCACTCGATTGGTTGCTTCTCGACCGAGGCTTAAAAGGCGCAGCGACTTACCTGAAACTTCGATGGCCGTCACCGAGCAATTATCGGGCCTGAAACACACGACGCGATCTTCTCCCAGCGCCCTGCCGACAAGTACATTGATCGGCACGAAATGAGTAAATACGACGGTGTCGGTGCGACATTCCCGAATTGCCTCAACGATATTGCTGCGCCAATCCGCGAGCTGTTTACCAAAACCTGGATGGTCCAAATATTCAGCTTTCCCGAGCTCGGTCCAAGTCGCTCCAAAGGCTTTTTTTAACCACTTCTCGCGCCCCCTTCCTGCGGGTTGTGGCGACGGCACTTCGATAACCCGGGGTTCGAGCTGAGACTCGCGCGCCCACGATTCCGCCAGAGGAACTGCGGTTGAACGGCAGCGGCGGAGTGGACTGGAGAGAATAGCGGCGGGGATGGAGATACGTGCCGTGAGATCCCGCGCCACGGCGCACGCCTGCGCATGGCCTTCGAGGTCGAGTCCCGGGTCGCGTGGATTGGGGTCGGCGGTATCGGCGCGCCCATGGCGGACCAGGTAAATAATAGGCATCGGACGACACAATAAGCGCCCCTCACGAGGAGTCAAGGCGAAGAATGCGATGATACGAATCGGTGTCACCGTCATTTGCCGTTCACAATCGACCGCTAGTGTTGTGCACTGGTGAGAATTCAGGTTATCGACTTGGGAGAGACAGTTGAGTCGATCGGCGCCCCCGCTGCAGTCCATACAGGCTTTTCTTGTGGCGGCCCGAGCCACGAGCTTTCGTGCGGCAGCTGACGAGCTAGCGCTCAGCCCGTCGGCGTTTTCTCGACGGATACAATCGCTGGAGGCATTCTTAGGGGTGGCTCTTTATGATCGCTCCGGCGCAGTTCCACGGCTGACCGAGCCGGGTGAGCGTTATCGGCGTGAACTTGAACCGGCGATGGCGGCGATCGAGGCCGCGACGTTCGACCTTCGCCGTCTACCCAAGACGGGTCGGTTGCGATTGATGTGTCCGCCGTCCTTCGCGATTAACTGGCTGATGCCGCGTCTGCGGACTTACAACGATCGCCATGATGGCCCGGCCGTCGATATGGTGATTGGACGGGACCTCGACACCTTGCGGTTGGGGCGAGCGGATCTCGCCATCGCCAGCGGGCCCCGCGCCTTTGACGGCTTGCTGGCCGAACCGTTTCTAGCGCTGAAAGGCGCTGTGGTTTCGGCTCCCGTCTTGGCCGGCGGCATCAAACCGCCGCGCTCGTTTGACGAACTAGGCAGGCACCAGCTTCTGGGAGTCGACCCGCCCGCTGACCTTCCCGAGGATCTTTGGAGCGGATGGCTGTCCGCACGCGGCTACCGCGGTCCGAATCTTCCCGAATCGCGAAAGTTCGACACCTGGGCACTCATGTACGAAGCAGCGTCGAATGGCATGGGCATCACGATCGCCGTACCTGCGGTCTCGGAAACCTATCTTCGTGACGGACGGCTGCAGCCGTGCTTCGGCGGCTGCAGCGATCTTCGCATGCATTACAGTCTCGTGTATGCGAACGGCGATTTGAAAGAACGCCCTGACGTTCGCGCGCTCGCGACCTGGATGACCGCGCAGATACAAGAATCGCTCGCGCACTACGAAGCGCGGGTCAACAACACGTAGGTCCCCGTCACACAATTGTCATGCGTTGCGCCGAGTGCAATGCCTTTGCCTACTTTGCGATTGCGAATGTAGTGCCCGTCAACGAATCTGCTGCCCGTTGTTCACTGAGCAGACGGGGAAAACATGGCATCGCGTTCACGCAGTTCGGCGCTCGCAAGCTTTTTTATCGGATGCGCATCCATGCTCGGCCGTGCCGCAGGTACCGACAGTCTGGAGCCGGTCATTGTCACGGGAACGCGAGCCCTCGACCATACGCAAGCGAGCTCGGCGGTTCCGATCGCGGTTTATGACGCACAGCGGCTCGAGGCGTCGGGCTTCACGGACGTGGGTCGAGCACTGGAAGCAATCGCGCCTGCCGTCAACATGCCGCACTCGCAAACCTCGCCCTCGGCGGCGAACACCCGTTCCATCACGCTGAAGGGCATGGCGCCCGATCAGGTACTGGTGCTGGTCAACGGCAAACGTTGGCAGCCGAGCGCCGTGCTGGTGTTCAACAACGCCGTCGGCCGCGGGTCCGCGCCTTATGATCTGGGCGCCATCCCCCTCAATGCGGTGGAACGCATCGAGGTTTTGGCCGACGGTGCAGCCGCGCAATACGGTTCGGATGCCATCGCGGGCGTGGTCAACATCATTCTGAAATCCAACGCCGGAGGCGGCCTCTATGCCGCGCAGTCCAGCATCACGGACGCCGGTGACGGCTTCGCCTATGACCTAACCGGCTCTCAAGGATTTCGACTTGGCGGTGCCGGCCATCTGACGCTGTCGGGCGACGTGCGCCATCAGGACATCACCAATCGCGCAGGCCCCGATCCGCGCAATGGCAATCAGATCGACCAGCAAGTCGGTGATCCGCGGGCCTTGGACTTGAGCTTCGCCGCCGATGCCGGCTATCAGCTGGCGCTCGGGTTTGACGCTTACGGTTCCTTGATCGTCTCGCGGCGGGATAGTAATAGCGCGCCTACTTTCCGCCTGCCCGGAACATCGGTGATCTACCCCAAAGGATTTCTTCCCCGGGTAGAACCGCTGATCTGGAGCACCACGGCGATCTCCGGCGTTCGCGGCGAGCTTGGAGCCGGAATCAGCGCCGACCTCAGCAACTCCTTCGGCTACAACAGCGCGCGCTTCGATGTACACGACACCGCCAACAATGCGCTGGGTGCGGCCAGCCCGACCGATTTCGATTCGGGCACGCTCAAGTACTGGCAAGACACTGTGAATCTAACCTTACGACGCAATCTGGCCGACATCGTGGTGCCCGGAACCCTGGCCGCCGGAGCGGAGTATCGGAGCGAGCATTACTCGATTACGCCGGGCGATCCTGCATCTTTCAACAGCGGCGGCGCGCAAGGATTCCCAGGCTTTTCTCCACGCATCCCGGTCGACAATGCACGAAAAGCCGTTAGCGCCTTCGTCGACGCCGAGGCGAAACCGCAGCGGTGGCTGACGCTGGGCGCTGCCGGCCGCTTCGATCACTATGACGATTTCGGCGCTGCGACGACGTGGAAGGCCACCCTCCGCACGGATCCCACTGACTGGTTGGGGTTCCGCGGTTCGCTGGGCACCGCCTTCCGCGCGCCGTCGCTGCAACAGGAGTATTTCAGTTCGGTCGTGAGCCAGATCAGTCCGACGGGTGCAATCCTGCGGACCGGCACCTATCAGGTCCGCGACCCCATCGCCGCGGCACTCGGTGCTACGCCGCTCAAGCCCGAAAAATCTAGGGACTATTCCTTCGGGACCGTGCTTCATCCCAGCAACAACTTTCGAATCTCGGCCGACTGGTATGACATCGACGTTAAGGATCGCATCGTTCTCGGCGATCAGTTGAAAGGCGCTGCCGTAACATCGATTCTGCTGGCGAATGGCGTGACGGATGTTCAACAGGTGCAGTTCTTCACCAACGCGGCGCATACCCGCACACGTGGTTACGAGATCTCCGCAGCGTACTCGGCAGATCTGGGCGGCAACAATCTGCTGGAGACCATCCTGCAATACGGGCAATACCACACCAGGCTCGTAAGTCTCGCTACGAATCCTCAGCTGCCGTCGCTGCCGTTGCTCGGTGCGACATCCACCGGTCTCCTCTTGAGTGCGCAGCCGGCCGACAAGCTGACCTCAACGCTGACTTTCACGCATGACCGGTTGTCGGCAACGGTGAATGTCGATCGCTATGGCCATTGGGTTTCGGCTCCGCTCGGCGTTGCGCAGACGTTCGGCGCAAAGACGCTGGTCGATTTCATCGGGCGGGTGGGGCTGACAAAGAACATTTCGCTGAGTGCCGGCGTGCTCAATATCGGAAATGTCTTTCCCGACCGCGTCAACGGCGGTGGTGCGATCGGCCTACCCTACGGGGACGAAGCGCCGTTTGGCGTCAACGGTCGCTTCTATTCTCTCCGCGCGCAGATCGCCCATTGAGGCGCCGATGAAAATCGCCATCGTTTCGGACACGCACTTCTCGACGACCGACCGGTTGTTGACAGCCAACTGGGAGGCGGCGAATTCCTGGATAGCCGCGACGAACCCCGAACTCCTCATCCATCTCGGCGACATCACGGCAAATGGCGTGCATAGCGGCGAGGAGCTGAGGTATGGCCGGGAAGTCCTGGCTGGATGCCGATCGGAAATGCTGTCCATTCCGGGTAACCACGATATCGGCGATCATGCGGCAGGTCCCGGCCTTCCGACGGACACACCCTTCGACGAAGCGCGTCTGGCGCAATATCGCACTCTCTTTGGAATGGACCGCTGGTCCATTCATCGAAACGGATGGCAAATGATCGGCATCAACGCGCCTCTCCTTGCCACCGGGCTAGATGAGGAAGACCTGCAATACACATGGCTCGAACAGGCGCTGTCAGGGCGCACGGGACCCGTGGGTGTGTTTTTGCACAAACCGTTGTTCCGCGATCAGGCCGCCGAGGACATCGTGCACACGCGCTACGTACCACGCGTGGCACGCAATCGTTTGATCAACATCCTGCGCGGCTGTGATCTGCGCTTCGTCGCAGCAGGCCACACTCACCAGGTCCGATCTACTTGGGTCGATGGCGTGGAGCATGTGTGGGCGCCTTCGACCGGGTTCACGATCCCCGATTTCCGGCAAGAGCCCATCGGCGAGAAGCTGGTCGGTACCCTGTTGTTGGAGCTCGACGCGAACCACCACCGCTTCACGCACATCATTCCTGCAGGCATGGTTTCGCATAACCTCATGGAGCTTGAACACATCTATCCGGCGCTTCGCGACTCGATGCGGCCGGTGCAATCGTGACTTCTATCCTTGCCGGGACAAAAACAGAGCCCGTCGCGGCAGCCGGTTCCCATAGAAGCGCCGGGCGCGAGTGGTACACCCTGGTGGTGCTGGTCGTGGCTTACGTATTCTCGTTTCTCGACCGGCAGATCTTGAGCCTCTTGGTCGAACCCATAAAGCGAGATCTTCATCTCAATGACACACAGGTCAGTCTCCTGCAGGGATTTGTCTTCGCGGCCTTTCTCGCGATGACGGGACTACCGTTGGGAAGGCTCGTCGACACCAACCGTCGCGTGACGATCCTCGCAGTTGGCATCGTCGTGTGGAGTCTCGCCACTGCCGGTTCTGCTCTTGCCTGGAGTTACACGACGCTGCTCCTCTGCCGCATGGGCGTCGGCGCCGGTGAGGCGACACTGACGCCGGCCGCTCACTCCATCATTACCGATCGGTTTCCGCACGAGCGGCTCGGTCTGGCGCTCGGCATCTTCGGCATCGGTTCTTATGTCGGCTCGGGACTTGGGCTATTGATCGGTGCCGTCGTCCTATCGCGGGTCGCCGACACCCATGGTTTTGCACTTCCTGTCGTGGGAAACGTACGGCCTTGGCAGATGGTATTCGTGGTCATCGGGTTGCCGGGATTGCTGGTCGCGGCATGGATGGCCACGTTGCGCGAACCCGAACGAAGCCATGGTTCCGCTGGGCCGATGCCGCTCGGGGCGGTGCTCGTGGATTTTCGCAAGACCGCGAAAAGCATGGTTCTGATGAACCTCACTGCATCGTTCACGGCGATGGCGAGTTATTCGTTGGCGGCCTGGGCACCGACGTTTTTGATCCGAAGCTACGGATGGAGTGCCACGCAGGCGGGAACCGCCTATGGCCTGGTCGTCATCATCTGCGGTATCACCGGCGTCATCCTGGGTGGTGCGCTCGGCGACTATGCCGTTTCGCGCGGGTTCTCAAGGGGCCGCCTACTCGTGATGACGGTTGCCAGCCTGAGCGCCGTGCCGTTTGCAATGGCCGCCACGCTCGTCGCGGACGCAAAGCTCAGCGTGCTCCTGCTTATTCCGGTCACGTTGTTGATGACGATGTCACTGGGCATCCTTCCGTCGGCGCAACAAGCAATCGTCCATTCCCGGATGCGCGGCATGACTGCATCGCTTGGCGTTTTGATGGTCAATCTAATCGGCCTGGGACTCGGACCCACTATCATTGCACTCGGCACCGACTATGGATTTCGCGACCCAATGATGTTGCGATATTCCCTGGCCGCCGCTCTTCCCTCGATGCTCACGATCTCAGCAGCGCTTGGTTTCGCGACTCTGGCGCCTTACGGTCGAACGGTAGACGAGATCGCACGACGGCCGTCC
>DASXYI010000045.1:0-64120 GCA_036502605.1 Steroidobacteraceae bacterium | reverse complement strand
CACGCTGCTCGATGGACACGTCGACGCGCGGCCCATCATGGATGTCGGCGTCATGAACGCCAACCAGCCGGCGCCATTGATCGCCATCGACGAAGACGACGAATTGTTCCTGACGTTGACCAACGTCGGCATGATCATGCGTCCGGATTTGTTCGAACAGCACACGATCCACTTCCACGGCTACCCGAACGCTTCCTCGTTCTATGACGGCGTGCCCGATGCCTCGATCGCCATCAGCGTCGGCGGCAGCTTCACCTATTACTACCTGGCACCCGATGCGGGCACCTATTTCTGGCATTGCCACATCGCGCCGCCCGAGCACTTGCAGATGGGCATGGTGGGTCAGATTTACGTGCGGCCGCGGCAGAACAAGGTGGTCGGTCAGGTGTACCCGGCACTCGCGAAATGGGAGGCAACCAATCCCGCGAATCCGGCGCTTGTGTCAAATCCGTCGAAGTCCGCCGACTGGAGCACCTATGAACCGGTGCGCAAGCGCTGCGGCGGAAACATGATCACGGCGGACGGTCATATCGTCCCGAACGACATTTTGTGCACCACACCGCTGCCCAAGCCGGCCGCCACCGTCAATCTGAATCCCAACGCGGTCAACGACGGCACCAAGAAATACGCCTACAACGACGGCGACGGGTCGACCTACTACGACGTCGAGTACCCCATTCAGATCCACGGCTTCGATCCGAATTTCCACTTCGTCGGCATGACCTTCAATCCCGAGTCGTTCAACGACATGAAGGACAAGTACTTCCTGCTGAACGGCCGCAGCTATCCCGATACCGTCGGCGGACACGTCTGCGTCGATGGCGACACTCTTCCGGCCTGCTCCGGTTCGCAGGCCGTCACGGTCAACGGCGTCAAGGTGGCCCCGGGGCCGATGGAGACGCAGTCGACGGACGGCACCAACCATGCTTCGCAGCCGCTGCCGACGATAATTAATATTCCAGCCAATGGGCACGCGCTGCTGCGCATCTCGGACCTCGACGTGACCGAGTATCAAACCCTGGCCTCGCTCGGCATCCCGATGCGGGTGGTCGGCCTCAACGCACGCCTGCTGCGCGACATGGCCGGCAACAATATGGCCTACAACACGAACTCGATCACGCTCGCGGGCGGCGAATCGATCGACGTCATTTTGGATGCGACGGGCCTGACAAAAGGCCAGAAGTTTTTCCTGTACACCCCCCAACTCGATCACCTGTCGAATGACGCCGAGAATTTCGGCGGACTGATGACCGAGGTCAACATTTGCAGCTCGGTCGATCCCCAGACCAAAGTTTGCACGAACATCTAGGAGAGCAGCGATGCGCGCTAACAACACTCAATCACTGCTCGGGCAGGCCCTGTTGGGCGCAACTTTTGCGCTCGGGTCGATGCTCGCGCTCTCCGCACACGCGGCCGCCCCCGGTATCACCGGACCAACGTTCAACCTGAATGCGGCCGCCATGCGGGTCAATCAGCCGAATGGCAAGAGTTTGTACTCCTGGGGGTACGGCTGCACGGTTGCGCCGAGCGGCTTTGCGCCGGCTGCCGTCCGCGGTGCCAACTGTCCGGCGGCTCAATTGCCGGGTCCCACCCTGATCGTCACTGAGGGCCAGACGGTCACGGTCATCCTGACCAATATTCTCCCTCCGGCCGCGGGCAGCACGTCGATTCTCTTTCCCGGCTTCCAAGTGACGACCTCAGGCGGGACCACGGGATTGTTGACGCAAGAGGCGCCGAGCCTGGCCTCGTGCGTCACCGCGGGCTGCAACACCGTGACCTACACTTTCGTGGCTTCGACTCCGGGCACGCACTCCTATTACAGCGGAACGCAGGGCGACCTGCAGGTCGAGATGGGCATGTACGGGGCACTCATCGTGCTGCCGAATAGCGTACCGGCCAATTGCAACTCTGGTCTCGCCGCCGCGAATCTCACTGCCGAAGCAACCTCCGGGGAGTCTGATTTCCGCTTGGCGCACTCGGCCTACGACCATCCCTCCAGCTGCTACGACCGGGAGTATCTGTTCCAGTTCTCCGAGATGGACGACAACATCCATCAACAGGCCGAGGCGCAGGTGCTGGCCGATCAGGCGAAGGCGGCGCAATGCACCAAAGCCACCGGCTGTCTCGTGATAGCCACTGAGCCGTACGCGCCGGACTACTACATGATCAACGGACGTTCGATGCCGGATGACATGGATCCGAACTACGTACCCAATTACCCGAATCAGCCGTACAACGGCAACCCGCACATGCATCCGGGGGAGCTCACCCTGGTGCGCATCATCGGCCAGGGACGATGGCAGCATCCCTTCCACGAGCACGCCAATCACGTGCGAGTGCTGGCCCGCGACGGCAATCTCCTGCTGACTCCGCCCGACGCGAACGGCAACACTTTGCCGGCCGGGCCGCTCATGTTCACCACGACGACGACGCCGGGTATGACCATGGACGGCATCTTTTATTGGACGGGTAGGGGCCTCAATTGGGATGTGTTCGGCCATGGCTACAGCGGCGACAACAGCGTCTGCATACCCGACGCCAACGGCTACTACACCAGTGCTCCGACTGCACCGAACTACTACGAGTGGTGCGGCGATCACAACAAGGCGCTCGAGAAGCACCCCACCGGACAGGTGGCCGCCGGCGGGCCGGTGACATTGCCGGATCCGAACATCATTCTTCAGGGGACCTGGTATGGCGGCAGCCCTTACCTCGGAGGCGAGGCCACCACGCGCGCAGTGGGTGCGACGCCGATTTCACCCGCCGGCACCGTCGCCAACTCGCCAAATGGCGAGGCGGGCTTCGCCTACATGTGGCACTCGCATAACGAGCGCGAGATCACGACGTCGAACGTTTTCCCGGGCGGCATGTTCATGATGATGCTCGTCGATCCTCGTAGTTTCGCGATCGACGAATCGAATTGATATTCAGGAGAATCGAGATGAACCTCTTCACATCCAAGACGAGCCGGCTGATCCCGGGATTGGCGGCTTTTGTTCTCCTGCTGGCGAGTAATGCCTCGCAGGCACAGGCGGTCAAGCTGACCGTCGGGTCCACCAGCACCACCTTACCCGATGGACAGAACGTGCCCATGTGGGGCTACCACTGCACCGACGCGGGCAGCGGCGGCGCAACGTGCGTCGCGGCCAACCCGGCCGTGCAGGCGGCGGGAACGGGTTGGTCTCCCATCGTGATCACAGTGCCCTATGCGGGCTCCGCCACCGTGTCGAGCACCAGCCTCACGATCAGTTTGACCAACAACCTGACATTCGCAGGCGGCCCCATTCCCACGTCGCTGACGATCGTCGGCCAGCTGGGCGGCGGCCTCGGTGCCGGCGGCACGACCAGCGCGAGCCCGGTGCATAGTGGAGGCGGCGTTACCTGGCCCACCGCGGATCCGACCACGACGTCGACGCCGCCGGCCCAGATGCCGCGTGTGCAGTCCTTCGGCACCGAAGTGGCGGCTAACGCGACCACCGAGCTCACTTGGAACAAGCTGCGGCCTGGCACGTATTTGATCGAGTCGGGCACTCACCCGTCGATTCAAGCGCCCATGGGTCTGTACGGCGTCCTGGTGGTCACCACGACATCCACGACCCCCGCTCAGGCATATCCGACGGTCGCCGGTCTCCCCGTGACCGCGGCTTCCCAATACGATGCAGACCTGCCGCTGGTACTGAGCGAAATCGATCCGGTGCAGAACAGATCGGTCGACGCCGCTGTGAAGACGTCCGGATTCTCCGAAACGGCAGTGTGGAGCGGTCTGCCTGGAAAGTGCGGCGATCTCGCCGTGCATACCTGCTACCCGCCGGCTGTGAACTACAGTCCGCTTTACTATCTCGTCAACGGTGTGTCGTTCGACCGGACCAAGATTGCGTCCTCCACGGCCCAGATCCTCCCGTTGCCTGCCGCCGCGTCCACGGGCAACGTCGTACTCCGCCTTGTCAACGCCGGCCTGCGCATGCATATCCCGTCGATCGTCAATATGCCGATGACGTTGATCGCCGAAGACGGCAACCCGCTGCCGGGCCAACCGCGCATTCAGAACGAAGTCTTCATGGCGGCCGGCAAGACCTACGACGTCGAAGTCAAGCCGACTCATGCAACCGCGTACAGCCCAGCGACGTTCGCGCTCTTCGATCGTCAGTTGAGCCTTTCGACCAACAATCAACGCGACGGCGGCATGCAGGCATACATCGGCGTGGCCGGCGGTGCCGCAACGGGTGTCGGCTCTACCGCCGGGTCCGGCGTGACGCTCTCCGGCTTCGCCGCTAAGACCTTCTATTGCGTCGCCGGCACGACCCTGTCGGTGACCGACCCCGCCAGCGGATTGCTGGGCGGCACCGCCGGTGCGAACGGCGTAGTCCTGACTGCGGGCGGCGGCTTGCCCGGCTTGACCGTTCAGTCGAACGGTACGTTCACTTATGTTGCGCCGGCTACTCCCTGCGGCGGAAGCTTTACCTACCTCATCAACAATTCGCAGTCGGTGACCTCGACCATCGCCGAGTGCGATGCCAGCAGCCACTCGGCGACGGGCTGTGTATTGAGCGGCAAGGCGACGCTGGTGAATGACACCTTTACTGGCAACAACGCCAAGGTATTGGCGATCAACCCGCCGGGCGTGTTGCTCAATGACGTCAACCCGGACGGCCGGCCGCTGAACGTCGATCCTACTACGGTCCACAATACCGGCTTGACGAGCCTCACCGTCAATCCCGACGGCTCGTTCAGCGCTGTGGCGCCCAGCGCAGGCACGTATACCTTCACCTATAACGTGACGAATTCGCAGAATACGACGGGCATCGCCGATGCGACGGTCACGCTCAATTTCCCCGCGGGTTCCGGCCTCAAGGTCAAGCTCGTCGATCAGAAGCATCAAAGCGATCCCGCTTGGGACCTCGCCGATGCCACCAAGAAGGGCGACTATCGGTGGATCATCGAAGAGGATCGCACCTTCTGGATCGATCCGAAGTGCCAGGTCAATAGCGGCACCGCCGCGCGGCCGAAGGATTCGTACGGTCGCACCTGCCCGCCGACACCGGTCGAGGCACTGGGTTACAACTTCCACACGGCCGCCATGCCGGTGGTGGCCACCGGCTGCGTGGGCAGCATCTCGTGTGAATCGGGGCAGACGGTCCTCGGGACCGCGGCCGTATGCGACATGGGCAACGGAACCTGCCGCACTGACGGTACGCAGCGCACGGAGCTGACCCCGGATCAGGTTTACCTCGATCCCAACAAACACTACTTCATCTCCATCATGCCGGCTGACGGTATCAACCCCACCCTGAACGGCGGCGGCGGTCCGATGCAGGTCGATGCGAGCTGCGATGCGAACACGACGAACTGCAAAATGCGCCAGTTCGACCCCACGCTGGATTGCCCGACCCCAGGCGACTTCGCGCCGGGCGCCGGCGTGTGCGGCCACAACATGGCCGGTGGCCAGATCGGACCTCCGTTCCTGGCGGACGGCACCCCGATTCCCCCGGCTATCACCATCTCGCTGATTGAGACGCCGCTGCCTTCGGCGAGGATCGCAGTGCTGGTTTACGAGGACGACTATCCTCTCAATGGTGAGAACGATGCCGGCGGCGGCGTCGACATTCTGGCGCCGAATGAAGCCGGTCTCGGCGGCTTCCAGATCGAACTGCTCGACCAGGCTGGTGCCCTCGGCGACGCCACCGGCCAGATCACGTATGACATGTTCAACATGCCTGTGAGCAATGCGCTGGCCGGCACGCCCGATCCCATGAACAAAATGGTGGACGCGTGTCCGCTCACGTCCAATCCCGACAACATCGTCGGCAGAATCATCACTTGCCCAACCTACGAAGCCGACGGCAAGACCCTGTCGCCGCTCGCCGGACAGGCGGTGATCGCGAACCTATACCCCGGCCTGTACGAGCCCCAGGCCTTCCCGGCCGCCGACCGCGTCGCTCGCGGTGAGGAGTGGATTCAGACCAACACGCTCGACGGCGGCAAGCCGCACGAGGCATTCGTCCGGCCGGGCGAACCCTCCTACTTCCAGGAATTCGGCCCCGGCGGTTTCCACGTGCAAATAGGATTTGCAAACCCGAAGATCATCAACGATCGGCGCCACAACGCGGCCGGCACCGGTATTTGCGATTCGATAACCACCGGCGGCGGCGGTTTGGCCTGCAACTCGACCGTTACCGGTCAGGTGCACGGCAACCACATGAGCCGTACACCGGACGAACGCACGTATGACACGGGCAGCTACGACGCCTTCGCGTTCTCGGCGTGCTACGTGTCGCTCGGAGTTCCCGATGAGCAGGACATCGCCTTCGCCAAGTGCGATGCGGACGGCAACTACTCGCTGACGGGTTTGCCCAATGGCACGTACAAGCTGGCGGTATTCGACCAGTGGAACGACATCATGCTCGATGGCTTGATCACCAGTGTCGTCGTGAACGGCCCCACTACCGTCAATCCCACGGCAACTCAGTGGCGTACGAATCTCTATACGCGCACCTATCTCGACCTGAACGGTAACGGCATTCCCGATCGCAACGCCGATGGCAGCGATAAGGAGCCCGGCGCAGCGTTGATTCCCATCCTGGTCCGCTATCGCGACGGCAGCATCGGCTTCCACAACAGCACCGATCTGAATGGCTACGCCACGTACAACGAGGTGTTCCCGTTCATGAACTGGCTGGTGGTCGAACCCGACCAGACCCGCTACAAGCCCACCGGCGAGCACGTGGTGTACGACGCCGGTGGAGCGGATGACTGCACAGCCAGCGCGGTCAACTGCTCCAACACGGCCGCGCACCTCGCGGGCACCCAAGAGTTGGTCTCCTTGCCGCTCGCGCTGCGCGTGCCGGGCGCGGTGTACTGCACGGATGCCGACTGCAGCGACCCCGCCGAGTCGATTCTGAATGGCGCCTACTACACCAAGACGGTCGACAAGAGCAAGAATAAGGCCACAACCACCGGCCTCTCCAGCGGCCGCATCGACCCGCCGTGGCATTTCGAGGGCTGGCAGGGCCTGCTTGGCCAGCACAGCTTCATCGACTTCGGCATGAAGCCCTTCGCGGCGCATGAGAACGGCGGCATCCAGGGTCTGGTCGTGTATTACTCGACCCGCCCGTTCGATGACCCGTCGCTCGACGTGCAGCTGCAATGGGAACCGGGCGTGCCCAACGTGCAGATCAACTTGTACCAGGAAGGCACCGCGCCGGATGGCACGACGACCTTGACCTTGGTGGACACGACTCAGACCACGAGCTGGGACAAGTGGGCCCAGGGCTTCCAGACCGACGGCCACGGCAATTTGCGCCAACTGGCCGACGGCAGCTACGTGCCCAACATGAACTGCCCGGGCCAGGACCCGAACAGCGGCTTCTTTGCGACCCTCCAGGGCAGCAAGATGTGGCTGGACACGGCAGACAGCGCCGGCAACAAGAAAAAGCTGGCCTACAACTCGCAGTTCAAGTGCTATGACGGTTGGTCGCAGTTGAACCAGATCGTACCCGCGCCCTACGACGGCAAGTACACCTTCCCGAGCACCGTCGAGATCGACCCGGTCACCGGCCGTCCCGCCGGCAGTGGCTCGCTCAACGGCGTCGCGACTCCGTTGGCCGGCACTAATTGCAAGATCTGCGTCGCCAATCCGGACGACGGCACTCCGATGCTGCCCGCGGGCAAGTACGTGGTCGAGGCGGTCATGCCGCCCGGCTTCGAGATCGTCAAGGAAGAAGACAAGAACATTCTCATGGGCGACATTTATATTGCGCCCGTTTCGCAGCAGTTCGCGGGCTTAGGGAACGTCTTCATCCTGCCCGACCAGGCGGCGATCAACGCCTACTACAATGCGAACAATCCGCTCAATTCGACCACCAATCTCGGTGTGTTGAACCCGCGCGAGGATTTCGCGAGCACGGATCAGATGTGGCCCTGCGCCGGCAAGACGCGCATCGTGCCCGACACCATGAGCCTGTTTCCCGCGGTCGGCCAGACGGCACCGTTCGCCGGCGCCTCCAGGCCGCTGTGCGACCGCAAGGAAGTGTCCCTGACCGATCAGATGGGTGTGAGCGCGCGCTTCTATGCGTTCACCAAGAACCATATCGCCGGCCACTTCACCGGCGGCATGACCAACGACATGGCCTCGGAGTTCGACCCGTTCTCGCCGCAATTCGGCGAGAAGTTCGGTCCGCCCAATCTCCCCATCCGTATGCGTGACTTCACGGGCGATGAAGTGACCCGCGTGTACGGCGACCAGTGGGGCGTCTACAACGGTCTGTACTTCTCGAGCTGGGAAGTCAATCCGCCGAACCCGACGGGCTACGCTCCGCAGATGTCGATCGCGTGCATGAACGATCCGGGTCCCATCCTGGACACCGATCCGACCTCGCCCACCCATGGGCAGATGATCACCGATCCGGCCTATAACCCGGCCTACAGCAACTTCTGCTACGAAATGCCGTTCATGCCGGGCTTCACCGCCTACATGGATACGCCGGTCACGCCGACCCAGGCCTTTGCGGATCACTACAATCTGCCGGACGCGGAATACCCCGCCGGTACGCCCGTCATCAAGCGTGCGGACTTCACGGGCAATGGTTTTGGTACCAGTGGCGCAGGCCCCTGGGCGCCGGGCAGCGCGGGTGTCGCCAGCGTGACCGTCACGACCCCGGGGCGGTACAGCACGGTTCCGACCGTCGGCTTTACCGGCGGCGGCGGCAGCGGCGCCGCGGCTACGGCCTTCGCGGGCGTGGGCAGCGTCACCGTGACGAGCGCCATCGGTTCGTATCGCAACATTGCGACGCCGACGGTTACCTTCTCGGCACCGCCGTGCACCATCAATGGCACCACTTGCGTGCGGGCGAAGGGCACCGCGACGATGTCCTCCAACACTCTGACCAGCACCACTCGGCGTGTCACGGGTGTCACGCTGAACGGCGGCACCAACACTCAGGGCAGCGGTTATACCTCTCCGCCCACCGTCGCCTTCAGCACGGGTCCGGCGACTGCCACCACCACGCTGGGCGTGATGGGCGTCACCGTCACGGCGGCAGGCAGCGGCTATACCGGCGCTCCGTCGGTGACTTTCACCTCCGGCGTCAACACGGCGGCGGCCACGGCCAACCTGAGCGGCCCGACCACGGCCTTGCACCTGGTGCTCACGGCCTACGGCGACCGGCAGGTGCAGAATCCGCAGTACGCGGGTCCGTCTGCGATCACCGCGCCATATAACCAGAAGACCATCGTTCGACACTACGGCTTCGGCACGCAATGCACGGCGGTCGGCGCCGGCTGCGCCGTTGCGTCCAGCGTCACCGTTGCCGGCCAGGCGGCGACGATCAATTCGTGGAGCGATACCGCGATCGACATCAGCGTTCCGACTCTGCCGCTGTGCTCCGTGCAGCAACGCAGTCTCGTGACGAACGTTGCGAGCCCCTCGCCGGCCGGTTGCGGCGAAGTGGTGATCACCGCGGGCAACGGCAAGCAGTCGATCGACGGCATCACCGTCACGGTGGGCGGCAACGCCACCTACGTGACGTCGGCCAGCACGACCAGTGCGGTCGGCGATCCGGACTACTTTGGCGAGATCGACAAGAATCCGCTGCAGTACGCGGTCGACAACGCGAAACCCGGCGACCTCCTCATCGTCGAGGCGGGCACGTACCGCGAAAATCTGCTCATGTGGAAGCCGGTGCGCCTGCAAGGTGTCGGCGCCGGCGCCGTCACCATCAATGCGGATGCTCATCCTGCCGGCAAGATGGATTCCTGGAGGCGCCGCGTTGACTGTCTGTTCGGTCTCACCGTCCAGGGTGCGCCCAATAACGGCAATGCCGCCTTCGACCCGGACCACCAGTACAGCTGTCCCGCGGACCAGTACTTCCGGTCCGATCGGCTTCCGTTCGAGGGCTTCATCGGCTGGGATGCCTCGAGCAACGGGAACTTGGCGCAAGTTCTGCAGGAACCTTCTCTGATGGGCGCCTATGAAGGTGCTGGCATCACTGTCCTTGGCCGCGGCGTGAATCAGCGGGGTTCCGGGAACACGGACCTGTGGGGTGTGGCGGGCGGCGCCGGCACCTACCCCGACGGCAGCCGGTACGTGAGTCTGGCCGATTGCAGGCCGCCGACCGCAACCGGTGCGGCCGGAAACATCAACGACTACGCTACCAGCAACTTCCTGTGCAACCCGTCGGCCATCGACGGCGTGAGCGTCATCAACAGCTCACAGGGCGGCGGCGGCATCTACTTGCATGGTTGGAACCACAGCATGCAGATCGCCAACACCCGCATCTCCGGGAACGCGGGAACCTTGTCGGGCGCCATCAATCTTGGCAGCGGCGAGACACCGCCGGCGTACATCGTCGACAACACGATCTGCGGCAACACGGGTGCGAACCCTGCGCCGCTGTGCCCGCCGAGCGTGCCCAATGCGCAGTTGCCCAATGTGCCGGCGACCTTGCTGAACGGCCAAATCCCGACCCAGTTCAACACCAACGTGCGCATTCATCACAACCAGATTCTCGACAACGCGTCGATCGGCGATGCGCTGTTCTCCGGTTCGCCGGCAGGCGCGGGCGGTGTGACTATCAGCGCGGGCTCGGACAACTACGAGCTGGATCACAACTGGATCGCGGCCAACCTGACCTCGAGCGACGGCGGCGGCGTGGCGCACATGGGCGTGAGCTTCAATGGCAAGATCCACAACAACTTCGTGTTGTTCAATCAGGCCAACAATCCGACGCTGCCCGTCGATGGCGGCGGTATCGTCATCATGGGCGCCCAGGAAGATCGCACCCTGCCGAACGGCCAGGAATGCGGTGGCACCACCGACCTCGATTGCCCGCCGGGCATCGGCGACGGCACGGGCCCGGGCCTCGTGATCGATTCGAACCTGATTCTCGGCAACAGTGCCGAGGACGGCAGCGGCGGCGGTCTGCGCCTGCGGCAGACGAACGGTACCGAGGTGGCGGCCTTCCTCAGGAGCCCGCAGAACTGGTACGGCATCATCGTGACCAACAACATCATCGCGAACAACGTTGCGGGATGGGACGGTGCCGGCGTGTCCTTGCAGGACTCGTTCAAGACCGTGTTCACCAACAACACCGTGGCCTCGAACGACACCACCGCCTCCGCGGGTGTGCTGTTCAAGACATTGGGCGCGATCGATGCGGCTTCGCCTCCTCCCGGGTGCCTGCCGACCCCGGATCCGTCGCAGCCGCAGAATCCCAACTGCATGCTGACGAATGCACCGCACATTCCGCAGCCGGCCGGCTTGGTCACGATGCAGAACACGCCGAACATGATGTCGCAGCTGCCGAACGGTGTGGTCTGCCCGGCGGGCTTCGGCTACGGCAACGCGGCGGACTCGCAGTCCTCGCGTACCAACGGGCGCTGCGTGCTCGTGGGTCTGCCGCAGATCTCGAACGATCTGTTCTGGCAGAACCGGGCGTTCCACGTCGAGATCGTCGACGCGAACGGCAATACGATTCCTTCAGGCAACTCGCCGCCCACAGGGACGGGCCTCAAGTCGAATCAAAACATCGTGGCCCTGCTGCCGGAATTCACCCAGACCTACACCGGGCAGTGCATGACGCCGCCGGCGAACCAGGAACTGTACTGGGACCTCGGCGTACGCATGGACTTGCTGCCTAACCAGAACGGCCATGCGTTGGTGTTCAACACAGCGACGGTGGGAGCAGGATCGTACGCGCCCGGCATGGGCGGCGGCAGCGGAGTGACGGCGAACCTCAACGACGCGGGTCCGATCGGCCTCCCGGCCTCGTACTCGATCTTCAGCGACTCGACGAACGCGGCAAACGTGAACCCTGTGGGCTCGTTCGGCAACGTCACGCCCAGCAAGACGCCGGTCATCGGCCAGTATTGCAACGGCGCGCGCATACCGCCAGAGCAGTGCGCCGCCGGCCAGGGCGCGAACGACCCCGGTATGTGCAAGGGCTACTTCACGCCGGCCGGCCAGTCGGAGACCGTCGGTGTCGCACCGGTGTTCCAGTTCAACGGCATCGCGGCCAGCGCGACGGTGGACGAGGGCAACAACTGGATCAACCTGACCTACGGTCCGTTGAGCTTGGGCCGTCCGCCGGCGACTGGTTCTGGTTCGACCTCCTCGGCAGAGCCGACCGTGGCCAGCGCCGCGGTGGGCATCGCACAGGGCGCGTATTCGATCACGGCCGATTCGGCTGCGGTCGGTGCGGGCAATGCGGCGGCTCCTGGCACACCGAACCATGACTTCTACGGCCAGACGCGGTCGACGTCGGGCGTGTCCATCGGTGCGGTGGAATTCCCACTACCGGCGCCGACTTTGACGGCCGTCTCGCCAAGTGCCGGTGTGCAGGGGACGACCGTGGCTGTGACCTTGACCGGAACCAATTTCACGGCGGGCAGCGTCATTGCCATCACGGGCGGCGGCGTGAATCAGTTCAACCAAGTTCTGGTGAGTGCAACGCAGCTCACGACCAACTTCGTGATAGCCGGCAACGCGACGTTGGGAGCTCGCACCGTGACCGTGACTACCTCGGGCGGCACGACTGCGGGTGTGACCTTCACCGTCGTCACCAAGCCGCCGGCGCCCACGCTGACGTCGATCACGCCGAACACCGGAACGCGTGGAAATACCGTGGCGGTGACCTTGGTTGGGACGAACTTCTCGGCGGCCGGGCTCGGGGTGAATGTGAGCGGAACGGGGGTGACGGCGGCCAATGTCACCTATGTGGACTCCACGCATGTGACGGCTAACCTCGTGATAGACCCGAGCGCTTCGCTCAACAACGGCGGCGCGAGAAATGTCACGGTCACCACCGCGGGCGGCACCAGCGGCTCGCGGACTTTCACGATATCCAATCCGCCGACGGCGACGCTGACCAGTATTTCTCCCACCTCGGGAGCGCGTGGAACCACGGTGACGGTCACCTTGACCGGCACCAACTTCACGACGGCCGGGTCGTCGATCAACATCAGCGGCACCGGGGTCACGCCGACCATTACGGCGGCAACACCTACGCAGCTGACGGCGAGCTTCGTGATCGCGAGCGGTGCAGCGACGGGTTCGCGTTTCGTCAGCGTGACCACTCCGAGAAATACGACTGCCACCCGCACGTTTACGGTGAACTGATCGTGTGATCTGCAAGGGCCGGACATTCAAACGAGTGTCCGGCCCTATTTTTTTGAGATGTCGTTCACAGCCTCCGCATCGCATTCTCCCGCTGCGATTTTCTTCGTGTAACATTTGGTGGCCGGAGTTGTAGTCGCGCTGCGCTTGAAGCCTCGGAGCGCCGCGGCAATCGGATGGAGACTTCAGAAATGAGTTGGCTTGCGAGAAAGTCTATGAGCGATCGGCTCGCGTCGGTTGCGGCAATCGTGGTCCTTGCGGCCGGCTCCGCGAACGCGGCGGATATCGCCAAGTCTGCTCCGCACCTGCCTGCGCGCGTTCGCTCCGGCGGATCCCTGCAGCACCGGGTCGACGTCCTTGCCAAGGCGCTGCAACTCGATGCGCGGCAGCGGACGGAGCTCTTGACCATTCTCGAGAGCCAACGCGAGACAGTGAGGAAGATCTGGAGCGACCCTGCATTGCTGCCTGCCGAACGTACGCCCGCGACCCGCGCCGTCCAGGAGCGAACGGCGAATCAGATTCGGGCCATCCTCTCGGAGGAACAGAGACGGCGCTACAACCCGCCGAAGCCGCAGGGTACCGAGCCGCCGGAGCCGAATGTGGAGGACTGGATGCGCAAGCAGTCGCAGACACAGGCACGGCAACAGCAGTCATTGGACAAACAGCAGCAGTAGTTGGATATCAGGAGAGTTGGTATGTTGCGAGTCGATCGAATCATTCGCGCCCGAGGCGCCGGTGCCGCATTGGTTGCAGCGATGTTCATCAGCGTTCCAGCGTGGTCGCAGGCGCCGAAGCCGACGGTGCCGTCGGCGGCGACGAAGCCTGCCGCAAGCGCACCGCAGACGGCTGCGAAAAACAAATGGGCGAAGAAAAAAGTCGTGTCGCCGTACGCGCGCGCAGCTTCGCAGCGGGAGCACGCCGGAGAGGCCCCGCTGGGTCATGCGCCGACGATGGTGCAGGGCATGGGTAAACCTCGCAAGCCCCATCCGGGCACTCCGTCCAAATGAAAATTCGCGCTGGCCTCGCTCTCGGGTGCGTGCTGTCGCAGGCTGTTCCGGCGCAAACTCAGGCACCGGCGGTTCACGCCGCGGCACCGTCCGTATCGCCGGCCTCATCCGCATCACCGGCGGCGCCGAATCGCGCCCACAAGACTTCGCCCTATCACGGCATGAAACTCAGCGAGAAGGCGCGCGCCTATTATCCGGCCGCGTGGGGCGTCGATCATCTGCGCGCGACGTATACGTCCTCCGGGAATTTGATTCGCTTCAGCTACCGCGTGCTCGAGCCGAAGCTCGCCAAGGCACTCGGCGACCATGAGTCGACCCCGTACCTGTATGCACCGCGCTCGCATGCTATGCTGTCGATACCGACCATGGAGAAGATCGGCCAGCTGCGGCAGCTCAATGCCGCCGAGGCCAACAAAGAATACTGGATGGTGTTCTCCAACAAAGGCAATCTCGTGCGCCCCGGTGAGCGGGTCGATGTGATCATCGGAAAATTCCATGCCGACGGCCTGCTCGTCGAATAACTCCCAAGTGCTCTAGAGGATCAATCATGAACCATGTTCCCTTGTATGCCGGCTGCCTGCTGTCGCTGGCGGCGGCCACCACCAGCTACGGCGCGCCGACCGCGCCAGCGCACGCAGCAGCGCACGCGCAGGTACAGACTCCGGCACACGCCCTGCCGGCGCTCAGCGTCGACCAGATCGTGGCGCGCAACGTTGCGGCGCGCGGCGGACTAGCCGCATGGCACGATGCGAAGACCCTGACCATCGCCGGCGACATGGATGCCGGCGGCAAGCCGAACCACACGCTGCCCTTCGTGCTCAAGGAGAAGCGGCCGCGCAAGAGCCGGCTCGAGATCGTATTCAAGGATCAGACTTCAGTGCAGGTGTACGACGGCGCCCAGGGTTGGAAGGTCCGGCCGTTCCTCAACCGTAGCGACGTCGAAACGTACACGCCGGCCGAAATGAAATCCGCGGCGGCGGAGCAGGATCTCGACGGCCCGCTGGTCGACTACGCCGCGAAGGGTACGCAGATCGCGCTCGTAGGTACCGAGCCGGTGGAAGGGCATCCCGCCTACAAGCTCAAACTCACGCTGCGCAACGGCGACAAGCGCATGCTGTGGGTCGACGCCGCCAGCTTCCTCGAACTGAAGATCGATGGCGAGCCCCGCAAGCTCGATGCCAAGATGCACAACGTTGCGGTCTATTTTCGCGACTACAAGACCGAGCACGGCCTTACCACGCCGCGGCTGCAGGAGACCGCGATTGAAGGCGTGAAGCAAACCTACAAGATGACGATTTCGCGTGTGGCAGTGAATGAACCGCTGGACGATGCGCTGTTCCAGAAGCCGCAGCTCGCGGCTCTCGCGACGCCGGGTCCGAAGAAACCTTAGGCCCAGCATGCGCCGGCTCGTATTGACGCTCATTTGCGGCGCCGTATGCTGCGGTTCTGTTGGCGTGGGCGCCACGCCCGCAGGGCAGCGGAAGCCGGCCAGTGCGCGGGTTCCCGTCAAGACTGCCGCCGAGGTCATCGACCGCAACGTTGCCGCGCGCGGCGGGCTCGACGCCTGGCGCAAGGTGGACACGATGGTATGGCTGGGGCACCTCGAACACGGCGGTCGAGAGACTCAGCGGATTCCATTCGTGATGACGCTCAAGCGCCCGAATCTCACGCGCTTCGAACTCAAGGAGCAATTCAACCAGTTCACCCGCATCTTCGACGGCGCGCATGGCTGGAAAGTGCGGCCGGGGTCCGACGGCCGCCCGGAGACGAAGGCGTTTTCGCCCGAGGAAATAAACTTCGCACGTACCGAATTCGTGATCGATGGTCCGCTCATCGATTATCAAGCCAAGGGCGTCAGCGCCGATCTCGACGGCATCGACACGGTGGACGGGCGCAAGGCCTACCGCCTGTCCCTGAAGCTGCCCTCCGGCGGCGAGCGCAAAGTGTGGATCGATATCAAGACGAATCTCGATATCCGCCTCGATCGGCCGGCGACCAATCCGCTCAAACCGGGCGCGCCCGTATCGGTCTACTACCGCAACTACGAGGCCGCGGACGGGGTGCAAGTACCGCGCAGCATCGAGACCGGCGTCGATGCCGGCGGGGCGGTAGCGGGCGACAAATTGGTGATCGATCGGGTGCTGGTCAATCCCACGCTCGATGACGGGACCTTCGCCCCGCCCGCCGCGCCGCTGCGCCGCGGCGGCCACGTTCGCATTCCTGCATCCTGATGCCCGCGGCTGCGCGGTTATTCGCCCTGTGCGTGCTGCTGGGGCTCGTCGTTCCGAGCGCGCAGCTGATTGCCAAGCCGCGCGTCCCGGAACGCAACCCGACGGCGTCGCCGGCGGGCGAGGCGATCTATGTCGAGGGAGTGCTGGGGTCGGGTACGCCGCTGGTCGCCACCCGCGCGAATGCCGAACCCCTGATCGGCGAATCCGCTGCCTGCGTCAACTGTCATCGACGCAGCGGACTGGGCACCAACGAGTCGCGCAACATCATTCCGCCGATCACCGGCCAGTTTCTATTTCATCCGCGCGGCGGCAACGCCGAAGATCTGGAGTTGCCGTACATTCCGGGCGCACGGCTGGAACGCGAGCCCTACACCGACGCCACTCTGGCGCGCGCGCTGCGCGAGGGCCTGGATTCCCAAGGCCGGCCGCTCAACTATCTGATGCCGCGTTTCGCTCTCGGAGATGCCGACATGGCGGCGCTGATCGCTCATCTGCGTGCGCTCGACCGTCGCCGAGTGCCCGGCGTGTCGCCCACCGAGCTGCATTTCGCGACCATCATTGCACCCGATGCCGATCCGGTGAAACGGCGCGGCATGCTGGACGTGCTGCGGCAGTTTTTCGTGGACCGCAACGCAGCGCCGCGAGGGCTTCCGGCGCAGGCCATGACCACGTCCGGCAACACCGCGTATGTGCGATCGATGTTCAAGGTGAATCGGCGCTGGGTGCTGCACGTGTGGGAGCCGACCGGACCGGCCGCCACCTGGCCGGAGCAGCTCGACAAGAAGTTTGCGGAACAGCCGGTGTTCGCGGTGCTGTCGGGATTGGCGGGCAGCCACTGGGCGCCGGTCGCCGAGTTCTGCGAGCGGCGCGCGGTGCCGTGCGTCTTCCCGAACGTGGAAGAGCCGCCCGCCGATGCCGACCGCAATTTTCACACGTTGTATTTCTCCCGCGGCGTACTGCTCGAAGCGGACCTGATCGCGGCCGGTCTCAACGGCGCACAGGCGGGAGCCGCTCCCTCCCGCGTGCGGCTCGTGTATCGCGCCGGCGACGTCGGTGAGGCGGGTGCAGAGTCGCTCGCGACGCAGCTGCAGGCGCGCGGAGTCGGCATCGAGAGGCGCGTCGTCCCGCGCGCCGCACCCGCTTCAGCCATCGTCGCGGCGGTGCACGATGCGTCCGCCACCGAGGCGATCGTGCTGTGGCTGCGGCCGCCGGATCTCGCCGCACTCAATGGCATCGCGCCACCGCCCAGTCCCCTGTATCTGTCCGGCCTCATGGGCGGCCTCGACGCGGCGCCGCTGCCGGTGAGTTGGCGCGAGCACGCGCACATGGCCTATCCGGCGGACCTTCCGGAGCGGCGACGCGTGCGCGTGGACTATGCTCTCGGCTGGTTCCGTATTCGCAAGATCCCGGTCGTGGCGGAACAGGTTCAAGTGGATACTCACCTCGCCTGCGGGCTGCTCTCGGAGACCGTGAAGCACCTGGTCGATGCCTTCGTTCCCGATTACCTCGTCGAGCGTTTCGAGGACACGATCGAGCATCACATCATTACGGGCTACTATCCGCGCCTGGCGCTCGGGCCGCATCAGCGCTTCGCCTCCAAAGGCGGTTTCCTGGTGCACTTCGACGCGGCCCGTAAGGGCCTGGTCCCCGACGGCGACTGGATGACGCCTTGACCCCGTAGCTTACGGCATCGGCGGCGGCTTGGCGCCGACCGCGGAACCATGCTTGTTGGCGGCGGCCGGATCCAGCGGGGCGCCCGGCTCGACCTGCAACAGCTCGAGTTCGTAGACCAAGAGCGCGCCGGGCGGGACCGTGGGGGGCGGATTGGCACCGTAACCCAGTTCGGGCGGCACGAACAGCTGCCACTTCGCGCCCGGCTTCATCGCGAGGAAGGCCTCCTGCCAGGCCTTGAAAACCGTATTCACACGGAAGGTGGCGGGGCGGTCGTGGCTTTCCGAGCGATCGAACTCCGTTCCGTCGGCAAGACTCGCCCGGTAGCGCACGGTCACCTGGTCGGTGGCCGCCGGAGACTTACCGCCAGGTACGCCCTCGGTCAACACTCGGTACTGGAGGCCGGACGGCATGGTCTTGATGCCGGGTTCCTTGGCGTTGCGCAGGAGAAACTCTCGGCCTGCACCCTGATTCTTTGCGGCGAGCGCGTCGCGCGCCTCACGCATGAAGCGCTGCGCCGTGTCGCGTTCCGCGGCCGTGATGGCGCGGCCACCCACCCCGTCCTTGAGGCCGTGGATGAGTGCATCCAGCGACAGCGTCGGCGCAAGCCCGTTGTGCTCGAGCTGGCCGCCCAACATGAGACCCAGGTCGTAGCTTGCGGTCTCGGGGGTCACGGCGGGGGGCTTTGGCGGCGTGCTGGGCGCCGCCGCGTCGGCGGCTTGGGCACCGGGAACGCCGTACAGCGTGGCGGCCGCCAGCAATGCCAGCAAGCGGCGAGGGTTCCGCTTCAAAAGCCATGGGTTGTGAATTCGCATCAATGACCATCCCTTTGCCGAACGAGACGCCAGCATGGCATTTGGGAGGCGGGGTCGCTTACCGGATACTACTTAATGCGCGGAGGAAAGTAGGTAGATTGGGACCGAAGCCCTTGTTGGCGCGATTGGGGTCCAGTACCCTATTTTGCGCCAGGGCACGGCATTTTTTTGAGGGCTTTTTATGGGGCAATCCAATTCCGCTTCCGATGCGATTTGGCCCGGCTATACAAGGCGGGAAGCCAAACGAATTCAGCTGGTGCTGATCGATGATCACCGCGTGGTTCGCGAGGGCATCAGCGCGCTGCTTTCGCTCGAGAGCGACCTTCAAGTCGTCGGCGATGCGGACGACATCGAGACCGGCATTGAATTGGTACGCCGATACAAGCCTGACTTGGTGATCTGCGACCTGACGATGCCCGGCTGCAGCGGCGGCATCGCGGTGAAAAAACTCTGTCAAGAATGTCCGACTGCGCGCGTCTTGGTGCTCACCGCGCATGACTCGTTGGAATGCATGCGCGAGTCGTTCGCCGCCGGCGCGATCGGCTACGTGCGTAAAGACGCGTATCGCGCGGATTTACTGGCGGCCGTGCGGCGCGGCGCCGCCGGCGCTCAATCCGTGTGCCGCGCGGTCGGCGACATGGTGATGCGTAATTGGCTGCTGGAGTCCACCCCCGCGGCGCTGCCGGTCGATACGCATCTCGATCCTGAGGACCGTCAAATTCTGCGGCTCATCGCGCTCGGCGTACCTACGTGGCGCATCGCGGCTGACTTGAGCCGCGGCGTGAAAGTGGTCGAGAAGTACCGTGCCAATCTCATGCGCCGTCTCAATCTGGGAAGTGCCGCCGCCGTCGCGCGCTTCGCCATACGCTGCAATCTTCTCTCGCGCGAGGAAGTCGATCAGCTGGTCTCCGCTGAGTAGTTGAATGCAACGGGTGCTCGTAATCGACGACGAGACCTACGTTCGGGAAGCTCTGGAGCGCGTGCTCGCGACCTCGGATATCACCGTTGTCGGCGCTGCGACTGCCGATGCGGGCCTTGCCGCGATGCGAGATCGTCCCGCGGACCTGGTCATCATCGACGTCATTTTGCCGGGCATGGACGGTGTGGCGGTGATCAAGGAAATCCGACGCACCAATCCGACAGTGCGGATCATCGCCATCTCCGGCGGCGGCAATTTCGGTTTGCATGCCTACCAACCCGAAGCTATTTCGACCAGCGCCTATCTCGCGGCCTGTGTGGCGGCGGGCGCGGATGGCACCTTGGCCAAGCCGTTCGAGACGCAAGAGCTGCGGTCTTTGATAAGGCAGCTACAGGGGCCCGAACTCAAGTGACCAGGTAGGTGAGCGAATGCTCGCCCAGTACCACCTGGTCCGCATGTTCGAGCACGTGTTTCTTCACCAGCCTGCCGTTGATGCTCATGCCGTTGACGCTGCCAAGATCCTCGATGGTGGATACCTTACCCACGGTCGAGATCCGGCAATGATGGCGGCTGATGAAGGGCGCCTCGAGCCGCAGTTCATTGTCGTTCGCCCGGCCAATGGAAAAGTTACCTTGTTCCAGTGGCCAGCTGCCGATGAGCCGCTTGCGATGCCTCACGTAGAGCTGTGCCTGGGCACTGGTGGGATCTGTCACGGGCGCCTGCAATTCGGCGCTCGTGAGACCTGTCACGGGCGGTTGCGATTCAGGGCTCGTGGGACCCATCACGGGCGCCTGCGATTCGGGGCCCGGGTCGGCGGCGGCGCTATCCGGTTTGGCGCCGCCTTGGTCCGAGCTCGAGTTGCCGGCGTGTGCCGCGTTGCCGGCCGGTGCGGCGCTGACGGGGCTGCCGGCGCCGTCAGGGCGAGCCTTTTCACGTGCCAGGGCCTCCGGCCAACGCGGATCCTGGGTTGCGACCAGAATCTCGGCCGAACTGACATGCCCGGCGGCTCGCAGACACGCGGCATGCAGTGCCGCGTCGCAGAGCGCGTTGATGAGGCGGGAGGCGCCGCCGGTGTGCTGGAAGATCATGCCGTAGGCATCGGGCGTAAACAGGTCCTTGCCGCCGCCGCCGGCGACCCGCAGGCGATGTTCGATGTAAGCCCTCGTACTCTCCGCGGACAGCGGCGCCAGCAGCACCTGCTGCGGCGCTTTCGCTAGGGCGATGCGGGCGGCCAGGCCGGCGCCGTGTTGCCCGGCATCGTCCTGGGCCACCAGCAGGATCTTGAAGCGCGATGCGCGGGCCAGGATATCGCCGAGCGCCAGCAGAGTCGCACTGTTGAGCAGGTGGGCATCGTCGATGACCAGCAGCGGCGGTACATCGCGCGCGTCGGCCGCCTCGAGCGCCTCGGTGAGATCCGCGAACAGCCGGCCCGGGTTGGCGTCCGCCGCAGTCGTGGTGGTTCCCAGCTGCAAGATGAGGGCCTGCAGCAATTCGGTGGCTGAAATGTGTGGTTGGTTGATCCGGCAGGCAGTATATTGCCCTGCGATCTCGCGCAGCACATCATCGAGCAGCAGCGTCTTGCCGACTCCCGGCGAGCCCAGCAACACGACCACTCGGGCGCTGCCGCGCAGGGCCGCCAGGACGCCCTTGCGAGCCCGCAGGTATTCGGCGCCCGAATATAGAAAATCCGGATCAGGGCGCAGGCGAAAAGGCAGTTTGTCGAAACCGAAAAATTGCGGGTACATGTCAGTCCGTGCTTATGGCCGTCCCACCCGTCCTACCCGTCTGTGGGGGAGACAATATACCGGTTGAATTCGGTTTCGCCAGGCTGGAGCTTGGACATAATGGATTTGAATTCGCCGAATCGCTCCCAGGCTCGACACAAGGGCCTGTAAACCCCCGGGGACCGATGCAAGATTGGACCCTGAATCGATGCGGGATCATACGGTGTTCTCCTACCTTCGCTGGTCGGAGTGACTGCGTAAAGTGGGAGCGAGAATGGGAGCGGTGTTGATCAACATGCCAGTACGACAGGGTCAGGACGGCGCCATTACCAGGGGGCGTAGAGCACGGGATTCTGCGGGCTTTACGCTGCTCGAGTTGCTCGTGGTCATGGTCATCATCGGTCTTTTGGCTGGTTTCGTGGCCCCGCGCTATTTCTCGCAGGTGGGGAAATCGCAGGTAAAAGCCGCCAAGGCTCAGGTGGATGCGCTGGATAAGGCCATCGAGCAGTTCCGGCTCGACATGAACCGCTTGCCGACCACGGAGGAGGGCTTGGCCGCTCTCAATGCGGCACCCGCCAACGAACCCAATTGGGCCGGCCCCTACCTGAAAAAGGACGTTCCGCACGACCCCTGGGGTCATCCCTACGTTTATTTGGCGCCCGGCACCCATAACAACGATTTCGACCTGATGTCCTATGGCAAGGATGGCCAACCCGGCGGCAGCGGCGAAAGCGCCGATATCGGGAATTGGTAGGCCGCCGTGGAATTTCGTGTAAAAGCCCTCGACCGTGAGCAGGCTGTCCTTGCCCAGCATGTGGATGCCGTCGATGAGGTGGACGCGCGACGCCAGCTCGGGTTGCTGGGCCTGCGGGTCATATCGCTCACCCCCGTGCGTCAGACGCGCTTGTTTACCCGCCAGGCCAAGATACCGCTGGTCATCTTCAGCCAAGAACTGGTGGCGCTGCTCGATGCGGGTCTATCGCTGGTCGAGTCGATCGAGGCGCTGACGGAAAAGGAGGCGAGCCCCGCCATTCGCCGTCCGCTCGAACAAATCCTCGGCCGGCTCTACGAGGGCCAGACCTTGGGCGCCGCCCTTGCAGAGCATCCCTCGACATTTCCCTATCTGTACATCGCCACGGTGCGCGCCAGTGAGCGCACCGGATCATTGCGCGAGGCGCTGACCCGGTTCATCACGTATCAGCAGCAAATCGATGCTCTGCGCAACACGCTGGTGAATGCCTCGATTTACCCGTCGGTGCTGCTGGCCGCAGGCTTGCTGGTCACGCTGTTCCTCATGGGCTACGTGGTGCCGCGCTTCAGTTCCATCTACGAACAACTCGGTTCGGACTTGCCGTTTGCTTCGCGCCTGTTGCTGCAATGGGGTCAGATGCTGGAGGCGCATACCATGGCGGTGATCGCCGTGGGCGGCACCGCTGCCGCGGGGCTGGGCTACGGTTTATCGCGGCGCGCGACGCGTGCGGCCTTCGGCAATTGGTTCGCCAAAATTCCGGCCATCGGTCGGCAACTGCGGCTGTACCAATTGGCCCGGCTGTACCGCACGGTAGGTATGCTGCTGCGTAGCGGCATGCCCGCGGTGACGGCCATGAGCATGTCATCCGGCCTGCTCAGCGAAGCGCTGCGGCCTGCTTTTGCCAAGGCAACCCTGTCGGTGCGCGAAGGTCAGTCCATTGCCAATGCCATGGAAGTCCATGGCCTGACGACGCCGGTGGCGGCACGCATGCTGCGAGTCGGTGAACGCAGCGGCAACATGGGTGAGATGACCGAGCGCATCGCCGCGTTCTACGACGAAGAAATCGCACGCTGGGTGGGTATCGTCACACGCTTGATCGAACCGCTGTTCATGACGGTGATCGGCCTGCTGATCGGCGTCATCGTGGTGCTCATGTATTTCCCAATTTTCCAATTAGCCGGAAGTGTGCAATGAACGCCGTCGTCCCGTTTCCGCAGCGTGAGACGCCCTCGGAGCCGGCCACAGGGGTGCCGGCCACAGCCGCGCCGGCCGCTGCGGCGCCGCTCGACGAGGCGACCATTGCCCGCGCCATCGCCCAGGCAGAGGCTGCAGGCCGCTCGGCGATCGAGGTCCTGACCGAGACCACCGGGCGTGCCCCGGCGGATTTGGCGCAGGCTCTGGCGACGGCGCTGGACTACCGCTTCGTCGGCGGCGAAGAACTGGCCGCGCTGGAACCCGCCTTCGATGTGCTGCCGCCGTCGGAGGCAACGCGGCGTTGCTGCGCCGTGGTGCGCGTACACGCGGGACTGCTCGCGGTGGTGGCCGATCCCTTCGACTCGGCGCTGCGCAGCTGGCTGGAGGCGCGCACCTCCGACGTGCTGGAATGGGCGGTTGCCGCGCAGCACGAACTCGCCAATTTCATCGCGCGCCGCGCCGAAGCGTTGCGGGCCATCGATTCCGTGCTGTCGCAAGCCGAAGCGCAGGGCAGCGCCAACGCCGGACCGGACAACCTGTCGTATGTGTCGATCAGCGAAGATGCGAGTCCGATCGTGCGCCTGGTGCACTCCACCGTTTACGACGCGCTGCGCGCCGGTGCGAGCGACATCCACTTGGAATCCACCGCCAATGGCCTCACGGTTCGCTACCGCATCGACGGCGTGCTGGTGAACATCGCGTCGGTGAGCGGCATGGCGGTGGCCGAGCAGGTGATCTCGCGCATCAAGGTCATGTCGGAACTCGACATCGCGGAACGCCGTGTGCCGCAGGACGGGCGCTTCAGCATTGCGCTCGACCGGCGCCCCATCGATTTTCGCGTTTCCGTGATTCCCAGTATTTTCGGCGAGGACGCAGTGCTGCGCGCACTCGACAAGCAAGCGCTCACCGAGCGGCTGCACGGCTTGCGCTTGGATGCGCTTGGATTCGACATGCGTGTGGTCACGCAGCTGCGCCGTTTGAGCTCCCTGCCGTACGGCATGTTGCTGGTCACGGGTCCCACCGGCAGCGGCAAGACCACGACGTTGTACGCCGCGATTTCCGAAACGCAAACCGGGTCTGACAAGATCGTCACCATCGAGGACCCGGTAGAGTACCAGCTGCAGGGCGTGCTGCAGATTCCGGTCAACGAGAAGAAAGGCCTCACCTTCGCGCGCGGCCTGCGCTCGATTTTGCGCCACGATCCCGACAAGATCATGGTGGGCGAAATCCGCGATTCTGAAACCGCGCAAATCGCCATTCAGTCGGCGCTCACCGGCCACTTGGTGTTTACCACGGTGCATGCCAACAATGTGTTCGACGTGGTGAGCCGCTTCACCCACATGGGCGTCGATACCTACAGTTTCGTGTCCGCGCTGTCGGGCGTTTTGGCGCAACGTCTGATCCGAGTCGTGTGCGAGCAGTGTGCGGAACGCCACGTGCCGTCGCGGCAACTCTTGGAAGAATCGCAGTTGTCGGTGGCGGCGAGCGCGGCCTACAACTTCACCGTCGGGCGCGGCTGCCAACATTGCCGCGGCAGCGGCTATCGCGGCCGTAAAGCCATCGGCGAGTTGCTGGTGCTGAACGACGAACTGCGCGAGGCCATCATCAACCGTGCGCCGGTACGCCAGCTCAAGGAACTGTCGCAGAAGGGCGGCGTGCGCTTGATCCGCAGCGTCGCGCTCGATCTGGTACGGCGCGGCGAGACCACGCTCGAGGAGGTCAATCGTGTCACCGTTATGGCGTGATGAAGTGGGCATCTATCTTGCCCAACGGCGGGTATGCCTGGTGCGTATTCGGCGCGGAATGCGACCGACCTTGGCGGCGGAGTTGGACAAGACCGATGCGCTCGCCGCGCCCGGTTGGGACGGCGCGCTGACCTTGCTCGAACGGCAGATGACGGAGCCCACATGGTCCGACGCACGAACTCGCGTGGTCGTCGCGGATCAGTGGGTGCGCTATACCGTGGTGCCGTGGTCCGATGCGTTGAGTTCTCCCGGCGAACGCATGGCGCACGCGCGCGAACTGATGGCCGGTGTGTTCGGCGCGGAAATGAGCGATTGGACCGTATCTCTGTCCGAGGCGCCGCCGGGCTCGTCGCGTTTGGCGAGCGCCATGCCGACGGCGTTGCTGCAGGCGCTGCGCGAATCCGCGGAACGCCATGGCCAGAAACTCGCATCCGTGCAGCCGCAGCTCATCGCCGCCTACAACACGTGGCGTCACATGCTGCCTTCGGGCGATGCCGCCTGGTTCGTCACCGTCGAGGAGGGTTCGCTCGCGGCCTTGCGCATGAACGGCGATGGTATCGACCGCGTCCATGCGGTGCGCATCGGACTTGATTGGGCGCGCGAGCTGAAGCGGCTGCAAACCTTCGGCCGCTTGGCGAGCGCGAGTCCCGCCGACGGCCGCGTCTATGTCGACTTGCCCGTAGGATTGCGCGCACTGCGGCCGGAGATTTCAACCGACCTCGAGTGGCTGGTGGAGCCCAATCCGCCGTTGACCACGCTGCATCAACTCGAGCATCTGCGTAGAAACGCCGCATGAGGCCGGCAATACAACTCGATTTCGCGGGCGGTCGCCGGGGTCTATCCGTGGCGGGCGCAGTGTTGCTCGCCGTGGGCATCGCGGCGGCAGCAGGCGTGTTACTGGAGTACCGCGTCATGAGCCAGCACCGTGCCGGTTTGGAGCTGCGCCTCGCGGCCGCGGCTCGTGCCGAGGCCAGCGCTGCGCCGCCGGTGGAATCGACCGCCGATGCGCGAGTCGCCGTCAGCGCGCAGCAGGCGGCGTCCGACCTGGCGACGCCTTGGACGCTGCTGCTGTCCGAGTTGGAACAGGCGAGTAAGGAAAGCCAAGGGCAAGTCGCGTTGCTTGGCGTCGAGCCCGACCATGGCAAGCATAATGTGCGGGTCAGCGCCGAGTCGCGCACGCTGGCGCTGGCGCTGGCGTATGTGCAGCGCCTGCAATCCAGCAGCTCCCTGGCCTATCCGATGCTCGACCGTCATGAAATCCGGGCGGACGACGCCCAACATCCGGTGCGGTTCGAATTGACCGGTGCATGGAGAGACACGCCATGAACCGCCCGGAAGACAGCCGCACCATGGTTCGTCCGCCGGCACCTGCGGCGGCGGCGCCGCTGGCGCTGCGCCCGTCGCCGCCGGTGGCGCTGCGCACGTCGTTGCAGCAGCGCGCCGAACGCATGCTGGTACGCGCCGTGCCGCAGGCGCGATATCAACTGGCGCGCGTGGGGCCGGCCGGGCTGACGGGGTTGGGTGTACTGCTCGCGGCCGCCATTGCGGCCGTGGTGCTGCTGCTGCCCGCTCAGCAATCGGTGGTCGCGCTGCGCAACGAATTGACCAAGGCGGGGCACTCCACGCACTCGGCGGCCAAGCCGGAACAGAGCCCGGAACAATTCGCGGCCACGCTGCCCACCCGCGAGGACGTGCCGGCGTTGTTGGGGGCGGTCCTGGTGCAGGCGACCGATGCGGGCATCGCATTGGATCAGGGCCGCTACACGTACAGCCCTGCGACCTCCAATCGCCTGGCGCGCTACACCTTCGAATTCCCGGTGAAGGCCGACTACGGCAACATCCGCACCTTCATCGACAAGTCGCTCGCCGCCATTCCCGCGCTGGGGCTGGATAAGCTGCACGTGGAGCGCAAGAACGTTGCCGACACCGTGGTGAGCGCCGACGTCGGCTTCGTCATCTACCTGCGAGGTGGCTAGTGTTGAACAACATCACGCGGCGCGCCAAAATTCTCATCGGCATCGCGGTTGCCTGCGCCGGGTACGTCGTGCTGGTGCCGGGTACCTCGCAGACCATCGAGCCGACCCGCGGCGCCGGCGCGGCGGCATCTAGTTCGGCACACGGGCGGCCGACGCGTCCGGCGCCGGCAAGCCGAAAATCGCCCATCATGAACGCCGCGATGCGGCAATCCGATCGTATCGTCCAGGACTCCGCCGCGGCATCGCTGTTCTCTGCGCATTCTTGGTATGTCGCGCCGCCGGCGCCGCCGCCGGCGCCGATGGTCTACCAAGCGCCGGCCGCACCGACGGCGCCGCCGCTGCCGTTTGTATTCATGGGTGCCTACAAAGCGGAAGGCGGCGGATCCACCTACTTTCTCACCGCCGGCGATCGAGTCTACGACGTGAAGGTCGGCGATACCTTGGACAACAAGTACAGCGTAGACGGAGTCAAGTCCGGGCAGCTGCTGCTTACCTATATGCCACTCAAAATTCAGCAGTCTCTTGCTGTGGGCGATGAATGATGAACAAATCTATGCGCAAGCTCCTCGGAATACTGCTGAGCAGCGCTCTGCTCTGGGGCTGCGCGGCCACTCAGCTGCACCGCCACGGTCTTGCCGACATCGAGCGCGGCGATTACGAAGCCGGCGTCGCGCAACTCGCCGAGGCCGTCAAGCAAGAACCCAACAACTTGACGTTCAAATTGGATCTCACCGCGCGGCGCGAGGCGTCGATCGAGAAATTGATATCCGCGGGGGATGCGCTGCGCGGCGGCGGACAGTTGGATGCCGCGGTCGCCACCTATCGTCGAGTGCTCAGCATCGAGCCGGGAAATGCACCCGCGCTGCGCGGTATCGAGGGAGTCGAGGCCGACCGCCGTCACGGGGCGATGGTGAACGAAGCCGCCAAGGCCTTCGATCGCAAGGATTACGATGCCGCCGATGCCGTTCTGCGCTCGGTGCTGAACGAGGATGCGGGCTTTGGACCGGCGCAGGCTTTGGCCGCGAAAATCAACTTGGCGCGCGGACCCGTGAACGTGGCGCCGCGTCTCAAGGCGCACAACAACGCGAAAGTCAGCCTGCAGTTCCGCGACGCTCCCACCAAAATGGTGTTCGAGGTGCTGGCGCGCCAGACCGGCATCAATTTCATTCTCGACAAGGATGTGAAGAGCGACGCCAAGACCACCATCTTCGTGCAAGAGGTGCCCATCGAGGAGGCCATCGATTTGGTGCTCAGTCAGAACGCACTGGCACGCCAGATTCTGTCGTCGAACATGGTGATGATCTATCCGAACACGCCGGCCAAGCAAAAGGACTATGAAGAACAGATCGTCCACACGTTTTATCTGACGAACGCCGTTCCCAAGGACGTGGAGAGCCTGCTGAAGTCCATGCTCGGCGCCAAGACCCTGTACGTCGATGAGCGGACCAACGTCGTGGTCATGCGCGACACGCCGGACGCCGTGCGTATGGCCGAAAAGCTGGTGGCGTCGGTGGACGTGCCGGAACCGGAAGTGCTGATCGAGGTCGAAGTGCTGGAAATAGCGCGCAGCAAGCTTCTCAATCTCGGAATCACGCCTCCCGGTTCGTTCACTGCCAGCGCGTCATCGGTAGCCGGAGCGGCCACCACGGGCGGCGCGTCCGGGCTCGTCCTGTCGGATCTGAGCCACCAGAATGCCAATACCATCCAGGTCTCCTCGGTGAGCCTCACCGCGAATGCGCTGCAGACCATGAGCCATACCAACACATTGGCAAGTCCGCGCATCCGCGCGCGCAACAAGGAAAAGGCCAAGATATTGATCGGCAGCCGGGTGCCGGTGATCACCAGCAGCACCGCGCTGTTATCCAACGGAACGGCGAACAGCAGCAGCGTGCAATATCTGGATGTCGGCTTGACCCTGGAAGTGCAGCCGACCGTGTATCAAGACGGCGACGTCGCCATCAAAGTGGGGCTCGAAGTCAGCTCCATCACCGACACCAAGCAGATTCAAGGAACACTGGCCTACACCATCGGTACTCGCAATGCCAATACCTTGCTGCGGATGAAAGACGGCGAGACCCAGGTATTGGCTGGCCTGATCCAGGACTCCGATACACGCAGCGCCGCGGGAATCCCGGGCTTGAGCCAGATTCCGATCGTGGGACGGCTGTTCGGCGCTCACAATTCCGACCGGGAGAAAAGCGAGATCGTGTTGTCGATCACTCCGCACATCATCCGCACCCAGGCGCGGCCTGCCGCGGACGCGACCGAATTCTGGTACGGCAGCGAGACCCGTTCGCGCAGTGCGCCGTTCGCCGCGGCGAACTCCGAGGCCGGTGTCGCGGGCGCCGTTGCCGGGGTATCCGGAGGCGCTGCGGCCGCGGGCCCGGGGCTGCCGACCGTGGGACCCCGGCCGTCGGTGTCGCAGCCGGTGGTGCCAGCGGTTCCGGTCGCTGCAGCGGCGCCCGCCGCGGCGGCGGGCCCGCCGCCGCATCCCACGGTCACGGTCGAGGGACCCGGCGAAATCAAGGTGGGTCAGGAATTCGATGTCTCCGTGCGGGTGGCGACGGATGTCGGCATTGCCCGACTGCGCGGCCAGGTACGATTCGACGGCAGCGCAATGCAATTGGTCAGCGGTACGCCGGGGGATTTGGTGCCGACGAGCGCCGGCAGCCCCACGGTTGACGCGCGCGCCGGGGGGGCCCAGGTCGACGTGATTACCACCGATGATCCGATTCAGGGGGAAGGCAGCCTCATGCAGCTGCACTTCAAGGCGTTGGCGGCCCGGCCCACCACTGGAATCTCGGCGCAGGTATCGGCGATGGGCCCATCGGGCACAGCGACGGCGAATGCGGCTTCGCAGCCGCTGAGCGTCGCCATCAAGCAGTGAGTGAGCAGCACCATGCGCGCGCGCGGTTTTACGCTCATCGAACTGGTGGTTACCGTAGCCATCATCGGTGTGCTCACCGGTGCCGCCATGCCGCTGGTGAAACTCGAGGTGCAGCGCGAACGTGAGTCCGACTTGCATCATTCGTTGCGGGTTTTGCGCAACGCGATCGATGCCTACAAAGAGGCGGCGGACGCCGGCCGCGTCAAACTCGAGTTGGGCGATTCGGGTTATCCGCCGAACCTGCAGGTGCTCGTCGACGGAGTCGAGGACATTCAGAGCGAAAAAAAGGTGATGATGTATTTCCTGCGGCGCGTGCCCCGGGATCCGCTGTTTCCGGATGCCACGGTGGCGGCCGCGGACACCTGGGGCTTGCGCAGCTACAAGAGTCCGCCCTCGGACCCACAGTCGGGCGACGATGTGTTCGACGTGTATTCGCTGGCCGGAGGCAAGGGCTTGAATGGGATCGCCTACCGTGAGTGGTAATATCGGCACCGGCCGCCGCGCCGGCTTCACGCTCATCGAGTTGCTGGTGGTCATGAGCATCATTGGCGTGCTCCTGACCATCGCGGTGCCGCGCTATTTCCGCACCGTGCAGCGTTCCAAGGAAACCGTGTTGCGCAACGATTTGTCCGTGCTGCGGGAGTCCATCGACAAGTTTTACGGCGATCTTGGCCAGTATCCGGACGCCCTGGCGACGTTGGCGGAGAAGCACTACATTCGCAACGTGCCGGTGGATCCGTTCACCAAGTCCGCCGAAAGCTGGATCATGGTCGAATCGGACGACCCCGATCATCCCGGCGTACGGGATTTGCACAGCGGTTCGCCCGAGCTTGCCGCAGACGGTTCACCTTTCGTCAGCTGGTAGCCCATGTCGAACTCTATCGGCCGAGCGAGGGGTTTGAGCAATACGGCAACCTACCCTAGGGCGGCGGGCTTCACGTATATCGGCCTGTTGATCGCCGTGGTGGTACTCGGTTTGGCGCTCTCGGCCGTGGGCACCGTATGGCGTACTCAGGGGCAACGCGAACGAGAACAGGAACTTCTGTTCATCGGACGCGATTTTCGCAACGCCATCGCCTCATATTACAACGCCGCCGCCGCCGGGGCGCATCAGTATCCGCAGGAAATCGACGATTTGCTCGAGGACAAGCGCGGGCCGGAACCGCGCCATCATTTGCGGCGCTACTATGCGGATCCGATGACCGGGGCACAGGACTGGACCATCGTCCGTGTCGCTGCGCTCGGCATTACCGGCATTGCCAGCAGCGCCAAGGGCGAACCCATCAAGAAGGCCGGCTTCGAGTCGGGCGAGACGGCGTTTGCGGATGCGACGTGCTACTGCGACTGGCAATTCCTATTCTTGCCGCGCGTCGCGCTAAGGCGCGCAAACACCGTGCATAAAGCCGCGGATTAGTCATGGCGAAATGGAATTCCGATCCTGCCGAACCCGTTCCGCCGGCGGCGGCCGCCAGGTTGCGGCGCATATTGTGGGACGCGGGCGCCGAACTGGCGTTGACGAAAAGCGATGAGTCCGAGTGGGCGAAAAATTCCGCGCGCGCCTCGCAGTGGATCGCACGGCTGATCCCGCTGTGGCGCGAGGCGGTTTCGCAGAATCGTCAAGCTGCCGTTCGAGACGCCGCGGAGGCGCCGGTCAGCGACGACGCCGACACGGCCCTGAAGTTGATCGATGAATTCCTGGCCGTTCTGGCCGCGCGCGCGCCCCATGACGTCCGGGATCGTGAACGCCACGCGGCCATCGAAAAGGCGAAGCACGAGTGGGAATGTACCGCGGATGCGCTGACGGCGATGGTGTGTCTGCTCAATTCCGATGGATTGGTCCTGCGTGCGAATCGCGTCGTCGAACATTGGGGGCTTGGATCCGTGAGCGGCGTCATCGGCAAGGAGGCGCATGCGGTTCTCCATCCCGCCTGCGCCAATCCGAACTGCGAGGTTGCGCGCGGTCTGCACGATGCCCTGCCAAAACTGCAGGACGGCAAGCCTCAGGAATTCGAATTCTATTCACCCGCCAACGATCAAACCTTGCAGTTCACGCTGCGCTCGATGCGCATCGGCGACGAAAGCAGCGCCGCGCCGCGGGATGCCCGAACGGTGCTGGTGGTCACGGACGTGTCAGCGCTGCGGCGTGCGCAAAAGTCCCTCGAAAACGTCAACCTCAACCTGGAGACGCGCGTTCGATTGCGCACGCGCGAGTTATACGATTCCAATCGCGACCTGCGCAAAGAGGTCGCCCGGCGCGAGCAAGCGGAGCGCGAGCTGCGCGGATCGCGCAATAATCTGGCATTGCTCTCCGAGCAATTGATCCAGGCCCAGGAGGGCGAGCGCCGGCGCATCGCCCTCGAACTTCACGATTCCGTCGGTCAATCGTTGAGCGCGATCAAATATACCTTGGAGCGCGCAATCATCATGGTCCAGAGGGGCAACCTTGGAAGCCCCGAGGGCGTGCTCACGTTGGCGGTGCAGCGGATTCACGAGACGGCAGACGGGATCCGGGCGATATCTATGAACCTGCGGCCGCAAATGCTCGACAACTTGGGCGCGGCCTCGGCGACCAGCTGGTTCTGCCGCGGTTTTGCGGAAATTTATCCGACGCTCGCCGTGCGCCCGGAAATCGACGCGCAAAATATCGAAATTCCCAAGAGAATCTCGACGCATCTGTTTCGTTGCGTGCAGGAATTGCTGAACAACGTGGCGAAACATGCCGGCGCCACGACCGTCTGGATATTGCTCAAGCGCGAGGGCTCGCTGCTGAGTCTCGAAGTCCGCGATGACGGCGTCGGCATGCCGACCCACGCGGAGGACCCGGCGCGCTTGCATGGATCCGGCATACGCAATCTGCGCGAGCGGGCCGAAATGACCGGCGGACAATTCTCGCTCTCATCGCCGCCCGGCGGCGGCACGTCGGCGCAAATCGTCTGGGTCATGGGCCCGGACGACTCGGCGGACGACCCTCAGGCGTGACAGACGGCGCCTACAAGATAATCTAGCAAGAGAGGATGGCGAAGAACCCCCGCCATGGCTACGGTTACCGGGCGCGAGAATGATCCCCCCTGTGAGAACGCGATGTACAGCGATGTACGTGGAGAGACCATGTCGATCAAATTACCCGCATCCGTTACGGACTACCTGGCTGCGGACAAGGAAAAGGACCTCGATAAGCTGTCACGGTGCTTCGCGAAGGATGCGAGGGTGCATGATGAGCATCAGGAATACCATGGACTCGAGGCGATCAAATCATGGAAGGAACAAACGACCGCGAAGTACCAATACGTCGTAGAACCCTTAAGAGCGGCGGTGACGGAGAAGAATGTCAGGCTGCACGCGCGCTTGACCGGTAATTTCCCCGGCAGCCCTGCCGAACTCGACTATACCTTCGTGCTGGCGAACGGCAAGATCGCGTCGTTGGACATTCGCTGACCGGCGACTAGTGTCCTGAATTGGAAATTCGCGCAATAAATCGCGACGGGATAAGGTCGCGAGGCAAGGCGCGAGGAGGAGGCATAGTGGGTACTATGGCGACGACGAGCAACGCCGCATCGCGAGCTTAGACCGAGCGAGAATTGATGCGAATTTCCAATTCAGGACACTAGAGGGCGGCCCAGTCCAAGATGATCTTCCCGGATTTGCCGGAGTTCATGATCTCGAAGCCCTCGATGTAGTCATTCACGCCGAGGCGATGGGTGATGACGGGCCGCACATTCAATCCGCTTTGCAGCATGCTCGACATCTTGTACCAGGTCTCGAACATTTCGCGGCCGTAAATGCCTTTGATCACCAGGCCTTTGAAAATGACCTGATTCCAATCGATGGCCACGTCGCCGGCGGGGATGCCCAGCATCGAGATGCTGCCGCCGTGATTCATGGTGCGCAGCATTTCGCGCAGCGCCGCGGCATTGCCCGACATCTCGAAGCCCACGTCAAAACCCTCTTCCATGCCGAGATCCCGCATGGCGCCATCCAGCGAGTCGCGCGACACGTTCAAGGTCTTCGATGCGCCCATGGCGGCCGCAAGCCGAAGCCGATAGTCGTTCACGTCGGTTATCACGACGTGGCGTGCGCCGCAGTGCCGCGCAATCGCGACCGCCATGATGCCGATGGGGCCGGCGCCCGTAATGAGCACGTCCTCGCCAACCACGTTGAAGGCGAGGGCGGTGTGAGTCGCGTTGCCGAACGGGTCGAGTATCGAGGCGATCTCATCGTCGATGGCCGGCGGCAGCTTGAAAACATTGGACGCGGGTATGGTCAGAAACTCCGCAAACGCGCCGGCTCGATTCACACCGACCCCCAACGTATTGCGGCACAGATGCCGCCGCCCAGCGCGGCAGTTGCGGCAATGCCCGCACGTGATGTGTCCCTCGCCGGAAACGCGATCGCCGATGTGTAAGCCGCGCACTTCGCTGCCCATTTCGACGATTTCGCCGGCATACTCGTGACCGATCGCGATGGGTACGGGCACGCTTTTCTGCGCCCAGGCATCCCAGTTGTAGATGTGCATATCGGTGCCGCAAATAGCGGAGCGGTGCACTTTGATGAGTACGTCATTGTGTCCGACCGAGGGTTCCGGAACATCCTGCATCCAAATACCGGGCTCCGCACGTGCTTTGACCAGCGCTTTCATATTAGTGAGTCCTCACGTGATGATGCCGAGATCACGCCCGGCGCGGCCGAGGACGTGAATGACGCGGTCAAGCTGCGCCGTGGTGTGCGCGGCATTCATTTGCGTCCGAATTCGCGCCTTGCCATGCGGCACGACCGGAAATGCGAACGCCACGACGTAGATTCCGTCGGCTTGGGCTCTCTCGGCCAAGCGCACCGCCAAGGGCGCCTCGCCCAGCATGATTGGAATGATGGGATGTTCGCCCGGCAGCAAATTGAATCCCAAGCCCTGCATTTGGGTGCGGAAGTACCTTGCGTTGCCGTGCAGGCGTTCGCGCAGCTCGGGCGAATTCTCGAGCAGGTCCAGCACCCGTAGCGTGGCGGCCGCGACCGGGGGTGGGATGCTGTTCGAGAACAGGTACGGGCGCGACCGCTGGCGCAGCCACCCGACGATCTCCTTGCGGGCGCTGACGTAGCCGCCGCTGGCGCCCCCCAAGGCCTTGCCGAGGGTACCGGTGATGATGTCGATTCGATCCATGACCCCGCGCAGCTCATGTGAGCCGCGGCCCCGCGCGCCCATGAAGCCGGTGGCATGCGAATCATCCACCATGACCATGGCTCCATAGCGGTCAGCCAAATCGCAGATGTCCTGCAGTTTGGCGATGGAGCCGTCCATGGAGAACACGCCGTCGGTCGCTATCAGCCGTACCCGAGCGTCCTGGGAGTCCTTCAAGTTCTGTTCGAGTTCATTCAGATCATTGTTGGCGTAGCGCAGCCGACGCGCCTTGCAAAGGCGAATCCCATCGATGATGCTGGCATGGTTCAAAGAATCGCTGATGACGGCATCCTGCTCGTCGAGGAGGGTTTCGAACAAACCGCCGTTGGCGTCGAAGCACGAGGAGTACAGAATCGTGTCCTCCATCGACAGGTACGCGCTCAAGCGCTGTTCCAATTCGCGGTGAACGCTTTGCGTTCCGCAAATGAAACGCACCGAGGCGACCCCGTAGCCATAACGATCGAGCGCGTCGTGCGCGGCCGCGACCACTGCCGGGTGGTTGGCGAGCCCGAGGTAGTTATTGGCACAGAGATTGATCATCTCGCGGCCGTCGGCGAGCGTCACGAGCGGGCCTTGAGCGGAGCCGATGACACGCTCGCGTTTCAGCAGGCCTGCGGCCTCGAGCGCCTGAGTATCCTGGCTGAGTCTTTCGCGGAATTCTGTGCTGGCGCTCATCCCGCTATTATAGCGGTCATGGGCGAAACCGATGGTCACCGATTGGACAAATGGCTCTGGTATTGCCGCTTCTACAAAACCCGCAATCTCGCGTCGGCGGCCATCGCCGGCGGCAAGGTTCACCTTAACGCGGACCGGGTCAAGCCGGCGCATCGCGTACGCATTGGGGATCGCTTGAGTTTGTCGTCGCAGGGAATCGTTGCCGAGTTCGAAGTACTGGGGCTGCCGCGGCGGCGCGGTCCGGCGGTGGAAGCGCAAGCGCAGTATCTTGAAACACCGGAAAGCGCGCAGCGTCGAGCGCTGCTGCGGGAGCAGCAGCGCCTCGCGCAGATGTCGCGGCCGCGGCCGGACGCGCGACCCGACAAGCGCGATCGCCGCCGTTTGATGCGCCTGCAACGCGATCAAACCTAGCAACGCGATCAATACCCAGGCTCAAAGGTCGGCCATGCTTTCCGGGTCGTCCAATTCGCAGCTGCCGGCGGTTTCAGGCTCGAGCGTCGCCCAGGTGGCATTGTGCCAAACGGCGGTCGCCAGTCCGGCGGTCGGCAAATCTCGCGCCTGTGGTTTGGGACCCAGGCGGCTCGTAAGCTGGCTCAAGCCTGGATTGTGGCCGCAAATGAGCACATGCCTCAAGGCAGCGTCGCTCTGCGTCAACAGCCGCCAGGTGGCCTCTGGTGTCGCGAGATACAGTTCGCGTGCGCACTGCACCTGTTTGCTGTCGAGTTCGCAGGCGCCGGCGATGATCGATGCGGTCGCCCACGCCCTTTCGGCGGGACTGACGAGAATCAGGTCCGGAATCAGATTTCGGTGCACGATGTACACCGCTGTTTCCTCTGCTTCAACAATGCCGCGCCGAGTGAGCGCGCGCTCGAAATCCTCCGCACAGCTGTCCAGAGCCTGCGCCTGTCCGTGCCGCAGCAGCGTCAGCCTGAGCGTACCCACAATCGCCCATCCGTAATTTTGGTTTCGAAGACGCGCACCGGCTCGTATGCCGGCGGCGTCAGCGCCTGACCCGTTCGCAGACAGAAACGCGCGCCGTGCCGCGGACAGATGATTTCCGTGCCTTCGATAGCGCCTCCGGTCAGCTCCGCGCCGTCATGGCTGCAAATGTCTTCGATCGCGAAATATTCATCCCCGCTACGCGCCACGGCCACCATGCGACGTCCAACGGGGATGGAAATCGCCTGGCCGTCGCGCAACTCCGCCGCGGGTCCCGCGTCGATCCAATTCACTAATATTGCCTCACATCAACGCCCACGCGTACCCGCCCTACATCATGCCGGTTTGCAGCCGCGCCTCTTCCGACATCATGGTCTGGTTCCAAGGCGGATCGAACACCAGTTCGACGTTGGCCCGGGCTACCGTCGGAACGATCTCCACCTTGTCGCGTACGTCCTGCACCAAGACCTCGCCCATGCCGCAGCCGGGCGCGGTCAAGGTCATTTTGATGTCGACCGTGCGCGTCGCGTCTTCGTTCTTGCTGACATCGCACTCGTAAACCAACCCAAGGTCGACGATGTTTACCGGGATCTCGGGGTCATAGCAAGTCTTGAGCTGGCGCCAGACGATGGTCTTGATGTCTTCTTCCGATGCGCCCGGCGGCACTTCGGGAGCGACGGCGGCGCTCTTTCCGATGGCGTCCGCCTCTTGGCCGGCAATGCGGAACAGGTTGCCGTCGATATACACCGTGAAGCTGCCTCCCAACGCCTGGGTGATGTAGCCGACCGAACCGAGCTTGAGGTTGACTTCGACGCCGGCGGGGATGGCGATTGCCTTGACGTCGCGCTGCACGACGATGGGCTCATTTTCGTACGATTGCATGGTTCCTCGAATTCATTCCGTGGAAACCGCAGGCACATGCTGCGGGTCTGGGGATTGCAGGGCGGAGGCGAGCGTGTGCCAGCATAAACTCGCGCATTTCACGCGCGCGGGGAACTCGCGCACTCCCGACAGCGCCGCCAATTTGCCGAGCTCATCGCTGGGCGCGGCATCGTCGGTCAGCAAGCGGTGCACCCGATCGAACAAGGCGAGGGCATCGGTGCGCGTCTTGCCCTTGACGGCTTCCGTCATGAGCGACGCCGAGGCGGTCGAGATCGCGCAACCCTGACCTTCGAAACGGATGTCGGCGATTGCATCGCCGGCCATCTTGAGCCGTACGGTCAGGCGATCGCCGCACATCGGATTGAAGCCTTCGACGCTGGCATCCGCGGGGGTGAGCACGCCAAAATTACGCGGCCGACGATTGTGATCGAGAATCACGTCGCGGTAGAGATCATTGAGCTCCATAGGGTCCTTAAGGGTAGCCTCTCATGCGAAAATCGAACGGGCGCGCTGTATCGCAGTCGCCAAACGATCGATTTCTTCAAACGTGTTGTAGAACGCGAACGAGGCTCGCGCCGTGGCCGCGAGTTTGAAATAGTCCATGACCGGCATTGCACAGTGATGGCCGGTGCGAACCGCGATTCCGTCCTCGTCGAGAATGGTCCCGAGGTCATGGGGATGCACGCCCGCCACGGTGAAGGAGACCAGGCTCGCTTTGTCCTTGGCCGTGCCGACTATGCGCAGGTCATCGATCTGGCTCAAGGTCTCGGAGGCGTATGCGAGCAGGGCATGCTCATGGGCGTGCGCTCCCGGCAGGTCCATGCGCTCGAGATATTCCACCGCCGCGCCCAAGCCGATGGCACCGGAAATATTGGGCGTTCCGGCCTCGAACTTGTAGGGCAGGCTGTTGTAAGTCGTTTTCCCGAAAGTTACAGCGAGGATCATGTCGCCGCCGCCTTGCCATGGCGGCATGCGTTCGAGCAGGGACTCACGGCCGTAAAGCACCCCAATGCCGGTGGGACCGAACAATTTGTGGCCCGAAAAGGCATAGAAATCGCAGCCCAAATCCTGCACGTCGACGGGCATATGCGGCACCGCCTGCGCGCCGTCGATCAAGGTGACGATCCCTCGAGCCTTGGCGGCCGCGATCAAGCGGCGGACGGGTAACACTGTGCCCAACGCATTCGAGACGTGTGCACAGGCAAAAAGCCTCGTGCGACCGGACATCAGCGCTTCGACCGCGTCCGCGTGAACTTCGCCGCGCTCGTCCATCGGCGCGACCACCAATTTAGCGCCGGTCTGTTCGCAGACGATCTGCCACGGCACGATGTTGGCATGGTGTTCCAAGTAGGTGATGAGGATCTCGTCGCCGCTCTTCAGAATCGGTCTGGCATAGCTTTGCGCAACGAGGTTGATGGCCTCGGTGGTGCCGCGAACGAAAATGATCTCGTGCCGCGAGCGGGCATGAATGAACCGCACCAAGCGATCGCGAGCCGACTCGTAAAGGGCGGTCGCTTCCTGGCTCAAGGTATGAACGCCGCGGTGTATGTTGGCATGCGTGTGCCGCTCGTAATCGTCGACGCAATCGATAACGGCATTCGGACGCTGCGCCGAGGCGCCGTTGTCCAGGTACGCCAGCGGTTTGCCGTGCACCAAGCGGGCAAGCACCGGAAAGTCACGCCGGGCGGACATTACATCGAATCGATATTCTTCAGCTAATGCTATGTTTTTCATCGGAATTTCTGTAGGACATGAGAATCGGGTAATTGTGAGATCAGGGCGTTCTCGATGGCGGAGCGCGCCGAGGGCACCGACATATCGGTCAACACGTCGGCAAGGAAGGCATACACCAGCAGACTCTGCGCGGTCTCGCGATCCAGCCCGCGCGACAGCATGTAGAACAGCATGTCCGGATTCAGACGGCCGGTCGTGGCGCCGTGCGCGCACTTGACCTCATCGGCATGAATCTCCAATTGCGGCCGCGTATCGATTTCCGCGGTTGGCGAGAGCAAGAGGCCGCGGCAGGACTGCTGCGACTCGGCGTGCGCCGCGCCGGCATTGACGATCACCTTGGAGTTGAATACGACGCGGCTGGTGCCGCTGGCAATGGCCCGCGCCGTCTGCGTGCTGCGGGTGTCGCGCGAATTGTGGGTGGCGATGTTCACGCAGTCCACGTGACGCGCCTCGTGCCCGACCAGCAGCGAATAGCTATCGAGATGGGCGCCGGGCTGATTCAAGTGTGCCTCGAGCGTGGTGCGCACCAAGCCGCCGCCCAACGCGATCGTGAATTGTTTGCAGCGGCTGTTGCTGTCCTGACGGATGACCAGCGAATCGATGTGCTCGGCGGCGGCGCTGGTCGCGAACACTCGATAGTGCTCGATGTGCGAGTCCATGCCGGCCGCAATGTGCGTGGCGGAATTGCAAAGCGGCGGGTGTTCGCCCTTTTCGACGTAGTGCTCGATGATGGTCGCACTGGAACCGGGCGCCGCATCGATAATGACCCGCGGATGCGCGACGCTGTTCGCCGCGTTCGCCGTCAACACATGCAGGATGACCAAGGGAGTAGTGACCTTCGCGGTGACCCGAAGATACAGGCCGTCCTGGAACAGCGCCGTATTGAGCAGTGCCCAGCGCGACTGATCCGCGTCCGAGAGGGGCTCGAGATGCGACGCGATCAATCCTGGGTCAATTCGAGATAAATCTCGTAAACTCCTGATTTCAATCCCATTAAACCACGCATCCATATGGGTGGGGAGGGACGGGTGACCATTCACCATGAGCACCGTCGCCGCGCGCTCAGCGACGCTCAGCAAGGACAACGACGCGGTGGGCTCGGAGTCGTCCGTCGCCGCAGGCGGCGCGTCGACAAAACCGCGCGAAGTGAGATGCCGCAAATTCGTGTAGCGCCAGGTTTCATCGCGCGTGGTCGGCAAGCCGAGCCGCAGCAGGCGCTTCATGGCGCTCTCCCGCAGGCTCACCAGCGGATCCGTCAGCGGCGTCACCACGCGCGTGACGTCGCGCGCCAGCCATTCAGCCTCGAACGAGCGCAGCGCGGGCGACAGCGGCGCAGCCGCGCTTGGGTGCGATGCAGAACTCACGCCGCCCGGCCCTCTTGCACCCAATCGTAGCCGCGACGTTCGAGCTCCAAGGCGAGCGAGCGATCGCCCGACATCAAAATTCGCCCCCCCGACAACACGTGCACATGATCCGGTACGATGTAGTCGAGCAGCCGCTGGTAATGCGTCACGAGCACCACCGCGCGCTTCGGATCGCGAAGGCTGTTCACGCCCATCGAAACCACCTTGAGCGCGTCGATATCCAGGCCGGAGTCGGTTTCATCGAGGATCGCGAGCTTGGGTTCCAGAACGAGCATTTGCAGCACTTCGTTGCGTTTCTTTTCGCCGCCGGAAAAGCCTTCGTTCACGCCGCGCGACAGGAAGGACTCGCTCATCTGCATGAGCTTCATCTTTTGCTTGATGAGCGCCAGAAAGTCGTATGCATCCACTTCCGGTTGGCCGGCCGCCTTGCGCTTCGCGTTGAGCGCGGCCTTCAGCAGATAGACGTTGTTCACGCCCGGGATCTCGACCGGGTATTGGAACCCCAGAAAGAGGCCTGCCCGCGCGCGCTGCTCGGCGGGCAGCGCCAGCAAGTCGCTGCCTTCGAAAGTTACCGATCCACCGGTGACCTCATAGTCCTCGCGGCCCGCAAGTACCTGGGCCAGCGTGCTTTTGCCTGAGCCATTGGGTCCCATGATGGCGTGAACCTCGCCGGCCTTGACCTCGAGATTGACGCCCTTGAGGATGTCCTTGCCCGCGACGCGAGCGCTCAAATCAGAAATTTTCAGCATACTTCCTCATGGCCTGACGGCCAACTCTAACGGGGCCCGCGGCGCACCCCGAACACTAGGCGGCGCTTCGCGCCGTTAGCCGACCGCGCCTTCCAAACTCACGCTCAGCAAATTTTGCGCTTCCACCGCAAATTCCATCGGCAGTTCCTTGAATACCACCTTGCAGAAACCGCTGACGATCATATTGACCGCATCCTCTGCGGAAATGCCGCGCTGCAGGCAATAGAACAGCTGGTCCTCACCGATTTTCGATGTGCTGGCTTCGTGCTCCACCGTGGCGGTCGGATTCTTGACCTCCATGTAAGGGAAGGTGTGAGCGGCGCATTGCGGGCCCATCAACAACGAATCGCATTGCGTGAAATTGCGTGCGCCGGCCGCGCTCGGCAGAATTTTTACGAGCCCGCGGTAAGTATTTTCAGCATGCCCGGCCGAGATGCCTTTCGAAACGATGGTGCTCTTGGTATTGCGCCCGATGTGAATCATCTTGGTGCCGGTGTCGGCTTGCTGATGATGGTTGGCGACGGCCACCGAATAGAATTCACCGACGGAATTTTCGCCCGTGAGCACGCAGCTCGGGTACTTCCAAGTAATGGCGGACCCGGTTTCCACCTGGGTCCAGGAAATCTTGGAATTGCGGCCGCGGCATTCGCCCCGCTTGGTGACGAAGTTGTAAATGCCGCCGACGCCGTTCTCATCGCCCGGATACCAATTCTGAACGGTGGAATATTTGATTCGCGCATCATCCAGAGCGACGAGTTCAACCACCGCTGCATGCAGCTGATTTTCGTCGCGCATGGGGGCCGTGCAGCCCTCCAAATAACTGACCGACGACCCCTCGGCGGCGACGATCAGGGTGCGCTCGAACTGCCCGGTTTTGGCGGCGTTGATGCGGAAGTAGGTCGACAGTTCCATCGGGCAGCGCACGCCGCGAGGCACGTACACGAAGGAGCCGTCGGAGAACACGGCGGAGTTCAGCGCCGCGAAGAAATTGTCGCCCGTCGGCACCACCGTGCCCAAGTAGCGTTCGATGAGGTGAGGATGATCGCGCACGGCGTCCGAAAAAGAGCAAAAGATGACCCCGGCTTTACCGAGCTTGTCCTTGAACGTCGTCGCCACCGAAACGCTGTCGAACACGGCATCGACCGCGACGCCCGCCAGGCGGGCACGTTCATGGAGTGGAATGCCGAGCTTCGCGTACGTCTCGAGAAGCTTCGGGTCGACCTCATCCAAACTCTTCGGCGCGTTCAAGGGCGCGCGCGGCGCCGAATAGTAGGAGATGTCCTGATAGTCGATGGGCTTGTAGTGCACGTGCCCCCATTTCGGCTCCTGCATGGTTTGCCAGTTGCGGAACGCCTTCAGACGCCAATCGAGCAAGAACTGCGGTTCGTTTTTCTTGCGCGATATGGCGGCCACGACCTCCTCGTCGAGCCCGGGCGGTAAACTGTCGGATTCGATATCCGTAACGAACCCGTGCCGGTACTTCTGATTGACGAGCGCTTCAACATCTTGAGATTTGCTGGACACGAGTATTTCCAATGGCTGGCTAGGTTTGCGGTGAGCTCGAGCGGGCTTCGGACGAGAGCTTCACCAGTCGAATATCGGTAGAATCGAGGCCCGCGAGTTGATGCAGGGTCACGTCATCGAGCGCGCGGCGAATCGCGGCGTTCACTCGCTGCCAGGCGCCGCCGACGCGGCACTGCCGCTCGATGCCACAACGGCTTGATGCGCCGCTGCATTCGGTAATTGCGATGGGCCCTTCGAATATATCGAGGATCTGGGTCGCGGTGATAAGTTCCGGACGCCGTGCGAGCCTATATCCGCCTTGGGCGCCGCGCGAAGAAATCACCATGCCGGCGCGCTGCAAGCCTTTGAGGACCTTGCTCACCGTCGGCCGGCTCAGCCGTGTGCTCGCGGCGAGTTCCGCGGCGGCGCGATGGCGCGACGGTTCTTGCGCTAGACTGGCAAGCACCACCGTCGCGTAGTCCGTCAATTTACCCATTCGCAACATTTGAAATCACTTTCCCCGCGGAATCCTCATGTAGGACTAGTTTAGTCCTATTTGAGTGGAAGTTCTACCCCGGGGCGGGTGGGAGTTCCGTGCGCGGCCCATGAGAGTGCCGGCCGCAGGGCGCATCACCGACGATTTTGTTATTCTTCGATTTTGCTATGCTTGTTCTGTGGATCACCGTTAGTCAAGAATCGAGAGACGTAAGGCATGAATACCACTGAACTAGCCGCGACCGCGCACGCACTGGTCGCAAACCACCGCGGCATTTTGGCCGCGGACGAAAGCACGAGCACCATCGGCAAACGCTTCAATTCCATCAAATTGGAATCCACCGAGGAGAACCGGCGCCTGTATCGGGAAATGCTGTTCACCGCGCCGGGCGCGGCCGAACACATCAGCGGCGTCATCTTGTACGATGAAACGATACGCCAGAAGACCAAGGACGGAGTGCCGTTCCCGACGTATTTGGCGCAACAGAAAATGATCCCCGGCATCAAGGTGGACACGGGGGCGAAGCCGCTGGCGGGATTCGCCGGTGAGACCATCACGGAAGGTCTCGACGGGCTGCGCGAGCGTCTTGCCGAATATTACAAATTGGGCGCGCGCTTCGCGAAGTGGCGCGCGGTGATCGACATCGGCGCCGGCATTCCCACCGCGTACGCAATCGACGCCAACGCCGAAGCGCTCGCACGCTACGCGGCGCTCTGCCAAGAAGCCAGCATCGCGCCGATCGTGGAGCCCGAAGTGTTGATGGACGGCGGCCATACGCTGGAGCGCTGCGAAGAAGTCACCAACGCGGTGTTGGACCGGGTGTTCTCGCATTTGTTTGCTGCCCGGGTGTATCTCGAGGGCATGGTGCTCAAGCCGAACATGGTCATCAGCGGAAAGAAGTGCGCAGAGCGGGCGTCGCCGGAACAAGTCGCCGAGGCTACGCTGCGGACGCTGAAGCGCCAGGTGCCGTCCGCAGTGCCCGGCATCGCATTCTTATCCGGGGGCCAGAGTCCGACCGAGGCGACGCTGCACCTGAGCTTGATGAATGCGGCGGGATCCGCGCCGTGGCGCCTGACCTTCAGCTACGGGCGCGCTCTTCAAGATAACGCGCTCAAGTCCTGGGGCGGAAAGCCGGCAAGCTTCGCGACCGGCCAGCAAGCATTGTCCGTTCGCGCCAAGTTGAACAGCCTGGCCGCCGGCGGCGCATACAAGAGTTCGATGGAAACGTCTGCGGCATAGAAATCCCGCGCTAACGTGAGGTTCCGCACCGCAACCGGTGCGGAGCCAACCGGCACCTCATTGAACCAAGAAGCCCCCATCATCGAGATCCGCAATCTGGGTTATGCCGTCAACGGCCGCCCAATCTTCGACGGCCTCGACATGGATATTCCGCGCGGCCGAGTGACTGCGGTCATGGGCCCGAGCGGCACCGGAAAGACCACGTTGCTGCGCCTCATCACCGGCCAAACTCGTCCCTTTACCGGTTCAATTCTAGTGGCCGGGGAGGATATGCGCACTTTAAAGCGTGCGGGTTTGTACGTGCTTCGCCGACGCATGGGCATGCTGTTCCAGAACGGCGCATTGCTCACCGATTATAGTGTCTTCGAGAACGTCGCGTTTCCGTTGCATGAGCACACGGATCTACCCGAGCGACTCATTCGGCAATTGGTTCTGACCAAGTTGCAGGCCGTTGGCTTACGCGGCGCCGCCGAACTGATGCCGGCGGAACTGTCCGGAGGCATGAGCCGGCGGGTGGCGTTGGCGAGGGCCATCGTGATGGACCCGGAAATCCTGATCTACGATGAACCCTTTGTGGGTCTTGATCCAATCTCGCTGGGCGTCATTTTGCGCCTGATACGCCGCTTGAACGATACGCTTGGGCTCACCAGCATCGTGGTCTCGCATGATGTAAAGGAAATTTCCACGGTCGCCGACGATTTATTTCTCTTGTCCGGCGGCAAAGTGGTTGCGCGAGGCACGCCGCAGGAGCTGAAGTCCAGCACCTCGGACATCGTGCGGCAATTCGTGGGTGGTTTGCCCGACGGACCGGTCGCCTTTCACTACCCGGCTCCCGACTATTTCGGCGAGCTTCTGTCGCGCGGCGAGGATTTTTGATCATCATCAAAGAGCTTTGGCAGAGTCTCATCGAGGCTTTGGAAGGTCTGGGGGCGGTCGTGCGCTTCCTGCTTCGCCTGCTGGCCTTCACACCCAGCGCGCTGTTGCGATTCGATCTGATCGTCCAACAGGTCTTCAATTCCGGTGCGCTGTCCCTGGTGATCATCATGTTGTCGGGACTGTTCGTCGGCATGGTCCTTGGCCTTCAAGGGTTTCAACTCTTGCAGCGATTTGGATCCGAACAATCGTTGGGCGTGGCGGCGGCCATTGGATTGGTCAAAGAGTTGGGCCCCGTCGTCACGGCCTTGCTGTTCGCGGGCCGTGCGGGGACCGCACTGGCGTCCGAGCTGGGCTTGATGCGCGCCACCGATCAATTGTCCGCCATGGAGATGATGGCGGTGGATCCGATCAAGCGGGTCGTGGTGCCGCGCTTCTTGGGCGGCGTGATTGCCATGCCGTTACTCGCGGCGATCTTCAGCTTGATCGGCGTCTATGGCGCGCAGCTCATCGGGGTGCAAATCATGGGGGTCGATGCCGGCAGCTTTTGGTCGCAGATGCGCGCCGGTGTGGGTCTCGGCGACATCAACGAGGGCATCGTGAAGAGCTGCATTTTCGGCGTCGCATGCAGCCTGATTGCCGTTTACGAGGGGTACTACGCGGTCCCGACGGCGGCGGGCGTCGGATCGGCCACAACGCGCACCGTGGTCACTTCGGCCGTCGTCGTGCTGTTTTTGGATTATCTGCTGACGGCAGCATTTCTGTAAGAGGGAATTGTTATGCGCAGGTCCAATACCTTGAATCTCGGAACGGGAGCCTTCGTGGTCCTCGGATTCGCAGCCTTGTTCTTTTTGACCACGCAGACCACCAGCCGCGGCCTATCCTTCGGCAGCCCGCCGCACTACGACGTGTCGGCAAAATTCGACAACATCGGGGATTTGCGCGTAGGCGCACCGGTGTCGATGGCGGGCGTGGAAGTCGGCCGCGTCGTGAAGATCGACTTCGATACCAAGGAGTACAAGGCCGTCGTGCTCATGCGGGTGAACTCCAAATACAACCAGATCCCGACCGATAGCGACGCGAGCATCTACACGCAGGGGCTGCTGGGCGGCAAGTTCATTGGTATCACGGCCGGCGGCGCCGAAACTTACCTCAAGGACAAGGATCAAATCGACTTTACGCAGTCCGCGTTCGTTCTCGAGAATCTAATCGGTCAATTCTTGGCGAATTTCGCGAAGGGATCGGGACAATCCAACTCCGCATCTTCCAAAACGGAGCCGCCGGCTCCCACGGAGAAAACGAAATGAAAACGACCAATATGAAACGATCTACCATTGCCTGCTGGGCTGTGGCCTGTTGCTTGTCATTGTCGGCGCTCGGCCTGATGACCGCCGCGGCGCAGGCGCAGCCCGCGCCTGCGCCTAATACGCTGGGGCCGGAGCAACTGGTGGAGGATTCCGCGAAACGCATGTTGACGGAATTGGACGCGAATCGCCCGATGTACGCCAAGGATCCTGCGAAACTCGATGCCTTGGTGGCGAATGTATTGCTGCCGAACTTCGACAGCGAATACTCGGCTCGGCTCGTGCTCGGCCAAACCTGGCGTACCGCCACGCCCGAGCAGCGAAAGCGTTTCGTCGACGCTTTCTATCATTCATTGCTGCGCAATTACGGTACTGCGCTGCTCAATTTCACGGCTGATCGATTCGTCATCCTGCCCTACAAGGGGGACCCGGCCGATACGATGGCTACCGTACGTACCGAGGTGAAAAGGTCTTCGGGTGAAAAGGTGCCCGTCAATTTCAGTCTGCGCAAAACCGACGCCGGCTGGAAGGCATGGGATGTGGTCATCGAGGGTATTTCCTACGTCAAGAGCTTCCGCACGGATTTCGCGGCTGAGATCCAACAGAAGGGTCTCGATGAAGTCATCAACCGGCTCGAGGCAGAGGGGAAGGTACGCGCCAACAGCGTCGTGACCGGCACGGGCAAGTGAAAAAGTCCGCGAACGGTCACGCGACATTCGAAGCGCTGGAGGGTGACCGGTCGCGCGTGCTGGGATCGCTGGAATTCTCGACGGTGGCTCGATTGTTGCCGGTGGGTTCTGCTGCAATCGACGGCGGCCGCGCCTCGGTCATCGATTTGGGCGGCGTGACCGGCACCGACAGCGCGGGCCTCGCGCTGTTGATAGAGTGGCTGAGCGTGGCGCGAGCGGCCAAGCGTTCCTTGCGATATGAAAATGTGCCGGCGCAGATGCGCCAACTCGCGCATTTGAGCGAAGTCGACGAGCTGCTGCTCACCGGCTCATCGAAGCTCTCGGAGCAGCTCGGCTCCTAGTGCGGCGGCGGGTTGCTGGGCGCCGGCTCCGAGCGGGGCTCTCCCGGCGGTGCCGCCAAGTCCCGTTTGGTCGAGGTATCGGGGGGCACTTCGCCAGGATCATCGGCGCCTGGGTCTATCAATGGCTCCTCCGTGACCTTGCCATCGGATACCAGGTAAGCACGGCGCTGCAGGTACGCGTCCCGAACGAACGCGTAGGGATCGTAGGTATGCTGCAATGTCTCATCGAGCGGCAATAGCGCGGCGCGCCGGTCGGTCAAGTCCGGAAGATACAGACCGTACTTGATCCAGTTGTTCTTGATGTACTGGCGCGGGTTGCTGTAGGTATCCACGAGGCGGGCGGGACCGTCGCGCAAATCCGACGGGCCTAGCAGCGGCAATTCGACGAACGGGCCGGAGTGCACGCCCCACTTTCCAAGCGTTTGGCCGAAATCCTCGTTGTTGCGCTGGAGTCCGGCCGAGGATGCGGGATCGAGAATACCGGCCAAGCCCAGCGTCGTGTTGAGGGCAAAGCGTCCAAGGTCGTTGGCGGCGGCAACGAATTTTCCTTGCAGCGCGTCGTTGACCATGACCGTGGGCGTCTCGAGATTGGCAAAGAAATTGGTGACGCCGGTGCGAACGGGCTGGGGCACGACCTTCACATAGGCGCGCGCCACCGGTTTGGCAACCGCTCGGTCGAGCTTATCGTTGAATTTATAGACTCCGCGATTCCATGATTCCCAGGGATCTTGCGGCGAGCGCTGACTGTTGGGCGGTAATGTAACGCAGGCACTCAAGGCCGTCGCAAAAATGACGGCAAGCGCAACGCGCGCGAACCCTTCCTTCAACATATGGAGATTCTCCCTAACATTCGGGTGACAGTGGTCGAACGCTTCTACGATACAACGTCGGCGCGCGTTGGTGTTCGGTCAATGGCGGCGGCCATTGCTATTGCCATTGTCGTCCGCCACCGTGTTCTTCCGGTCTTTGGGCATTGCCGCTTTGATTTCGTCGAGGCGCGCGCTGAATCGAGCGCGTTGTATGGCATCCAAACCGGGTAGAGTCAAGGCCAGCTGTAATTGGGTTGCGGACATTTTTAGATCGCCGTTCATGACCCAATAGAATGACATGTAATAGTACGAATCGGCGAGATCCCCGGCTTCTTTCGCGGCTTTCGCGATGAGCTTCGTTTGATCGGGCGTGGGTTCGACCACGTTGAATAAATCGTCCAGCAGCAGTTGAGCGCGTTTGTTGTCGCCGCTGCGCATCAACGTTTCCGACAGGCGAATCGTAACCGGCACATTGCGCGGAAATAAATTGAGCGCTTTGTCCAACACCTGCTGAGATTCCTTCAGTTGGCTGTTCAGCATGTAGGCTTGTCCGAGGGCGCCGTAGAATTGCATCACCTTCGGATACTCATGCACCAACGACTGCAATTCGGGAATCGCCGCGGAGGAATTGCGCAGGGTGATTTCCGTCACCGCCTTTCCATAGCGTTCCTCGATCGTGAGTCCCGCCCCGTTCTTGACGAGGCTCGCGTAGTAATCGCGAACCAATCGAGGATCCCCGACCAGCGCCCGCAAACGCTCGCGGGTCAACCGGTATCCCAGGGAATCCTCGTGGTGAATGCGTCCGATCTGTTCCGCACGATTGCGCGCCTCAGCGACGCGATCGGAAAAAATCGGGTGATCGATCAGGAATTGAACGGCGTTGACTCGGTCGGGAGAGGGCATGCCGCGGGACATGTAGCCGAAAAAACTCGCCATTCCCAACGGGTCGTAGCCGGCAGCCGCCATGGTGCCGATGCCGATTCGGTCCGCCTCGAACTCGTTGGCGCGCGTGTAGTTGATTTGGTGCTGAATCGCGGCGCCCTGGGTTGCCATGATCGCCCCTTCCATGGCGTCGGGCGACCCATGACCTGCGGTCGCTCCCAGCAGGATGGCCGCCAACATGGCCGCCGTCGACATCAAGCCGGCGTGGCTTTGGTCGATGAGTCCGCGCACCAGGTGGCGCTGAGTGACGTGCGCGGTTTCGTGCGCCATGACCCCGGCGAGCTCGTTCTCGTTGCGGGTTGCGAGGATCAAGCCGCTGTCGATCGCGACGAAGCCGCCGGGCATCGCAAAGGCATTGATCACCGGATCGCGGACCACGAAATAATAGAATTGATGCTGACCCTCTTCAGCATGGCTCGACAAACTGTGGCCGATTTGTTGAATGTAGTCGCTGGTCTCCGGGTCCTCCAACAGCGAGCCGCCTTGGCCCATCTGCCGAAACCAGCCAAGGCCGGCCTGGTACTCGTCCTCGAGAGATACCGCCGCGTTAGCCGGACTTCCCAATTCAGGCAAATCTTGATCGGTCGCGCCGGTGCCCGCGGCCCAGCCCAAGCCGACGCTTGAACTCACCGCAAAAGCGACCATGAACGCGCACAGGGACTTCCAAAGCTTCATTTGACCTCCGCCGAGGCAGTTGGAGTGCCTTCGGCCCCGCAAAGTTCTGTCAGGCGCGGTCAGGGCCGCCAACCGGCTCCGCTCACAGCGCCTCAGAGGCATAATCCGCCAGACGCGACCGTTCGCCGCGTACCAGGGTGATATGGCCGGAATATGACCAACCATGGAATCTGTTGACCACGTAGGTCAAACCCGTAGTGGTCTCGGTCAGGTAGGGCGTATCGATCTGCGCGATATTCCCCAGGCAAATCATCTTGGTGCCGGGTCCGGCGCGGGTCACCAGCGCCTTCATTTGTTTGGGCGTCAAATTCTGCGCCTCGTCGATGATGATGAAACGGTTCAAGAACGTCCGGCCGCGCATGAAATTCAAGGATCTGATCTTGATGCGGTGGCGGAGCAGGTCATTCGTCGCACCGCGCCCCCAGGTGCCTCCCGGCTGGCTCTGCGTCAAGACCTCCAAGTTGTCCATCAGCGCGCCCATCCAGGGCTCCATTTTTTCCTCTTCGGTTCCCGGAAGGAATCCAATGTCTTCGCCCAAAGGAATCGTCACGCGGGTCATGATGATCTCGCTGAATCGATTGTGATCGAGCGTCTGCGCCAGACCCGCCGCCAGCGTCAACAGGGTCTTACCGGTGCCGGCGGGACCGAGCACCGTGACGAAATCGATCTCCGGATCCATCAGCAGGTTCAAGGCGAGGTTCTGTTCCCTATTGCGGGCGGTTACTCCCCAAACGTTGTTGCGCTCGGTGCGGTAGTCCAAGGTCAGCTCCAGAATGGCCGAGTCGCCTTCGATCTTGCGCACGATGGCCTCCACGCCGTTCTCGCCGGGGTCGTAGACGAACTGATTGGCGCGCCATTCGCGCACCAAGGGCCCGCGGACGCGGTAGAAAGTCCGGCTCTGCTGTTGCCACGACTCCATGCCCTTGCCGTGTTTCTCCCAAAAGGTCGTCGGCAGCTGTTGTACTCCGCTGACCAACAGATCCGCGTCCTCGATGGTCTTGTCGCTGGAATAATCCTCGGCCTGGACCCCGACGATCGCAGCCTTGATCCGCAGATTGATGTCCTTCGAGACCAGCGTGACCCGGGCGGCCGGGAAGTTCTGCTGCAGCGCCAGGGTATTCGCCAAAATGGCGTTGTCGGCGCCGTGTCCCGGAAGGCTGTCCGGCAGGACGGATTCGAGCAACTGAGTCTGGAAGTAGAGGCGGCCGCCGGGCGGTCGCTTGCCGTGATTGATCGGCACCGCGGTCGGCAACGAAAGACCGCGATCGATGTCCTTCTTGGTCGCGTCGCGCATCAACTCATCGAGAAAGCGGCTCACTTGCCGCACATTGCGCGCGGATTCGGATAGCCCTTTCTTGCCGGCGTCCAATTCCTCGAGAACCGTCATCGGAATGTAGACGTCATGCTCTTCGAAGCGAAATATCGCGGTCGGATCGTGCATCAAAACATTCGTGTCGAGCACGAAAATACGTCTCTCTTGTTTGCTTTGGCGTCCTCGAACCACCGCGGCTGCCTCGGGCCGCACAGAGTCGGTCACAGCGCCTTCACTGCGGCCAACACCGCTTCGGCGTGTCCGTTGACCTTGACCTTGCGCCACTCTTGCCGCAGCACGCCCTTGGCGTCGATCAGAAAAGTGCTGCGCTCGATGCCCATGTACTTCTTGCCGTACATGCTTTTCTCCTGGATGACGTCGTACAGTTTGCACACCTTCTGATCGGGATCGCTGAGAAGCTCGAACGGGAAGCCCATTTTATTCTTGAATTTTTCGTGCGATGCGACGCTGTCCGCGGAGATGCCGAAGATCGTGGTTTTGGCTCGCTTGAACTGGGCGTGGTTGCTGGTAAAGCTCTCGCCTTCCTGCGTGCAGCCGGGTGTGTTGTCGCGTGGGTAGAAATAGATCACCACGTGGCCGCCGGCGGCGTCCTCGAGCGACCATTCGCCGCCCGTTCCGTCGAGCGTGAACAGCGGCGCCTTCTTACCTACAGCTATCTTGCTCATTGTGCGGCTCAACTTTTCACAGGTTCAAAAATGGCATCCAGATTCAAGTGATCGCAGAAATCCATGAATTCCTCGCGCAGTACACCGATGTGCAGACGGCTCGGCACATTTACGATCATTTGCACCGAAAACATCGGCGCGCCCGTATGCGCGGCGGCATAAGCCCGCGTCGATATTTCGGCGATGTCGACGCCGCGCTGGGAGAAAAAGCCCGAGAGTCCCGCGACGATGCCGGTCTGATCCAGGCACACGACGTCGATGGAGTAGGGCAGCATGTCATTGCGCGCGGCACGTTCTTCGGTGCGCCGCAGCTGGATGTTCATGCCGGTCGCATCGGCCAGCTTTTTGAATTCTCCTTCGAGCTTCGCAAGCGTATGCCAGTTGCCGTTCACCAGCAGCAGCATTGCGAATTCACTGCCCAACGACGTCATGCGACTGTCGCTGATGCTGCCGCCGCAATCAGCGACGGCCTTGGATAGCTCATGGACCAAGCCGACGCGGTCGCCGCCGACCGCGGAAATCACTATATGTTGTTTCATCGGTTCAAATTCTACCGGATGGGCGCTTGCCAGGGTGCATGTCCGGCACTTAAGGTAGCGATATTTCCTGCGGAGTCCGTCTCATGTTGTCCGGAAGCCTGGTCGCTATTGTCACGCCGATGACCGCCGACGGCACGTTGGATTGGCCGGCGTGGGACCGCTTGCTGGATTTCCACCTCAGCGAGGGTACCGATGGGATCGTAGTCGCGGGTACGACCGGGGAATCGCCAGTGCTGTCGGTCGAAGAAATCGAGGAGTTGACGTGCCGCGCGGTGGCACGCTGTCGAGGCAAGATGAAAGTGATCGTGGGGGCGGGAACGCATTCGACGGCGACGACCGTCGCGCGCACGCGCACACTGTCGCGTCTCGGCGTCGATGGCGTCATGTTCGTGACGCCGTATTACAATAAGCCGCCTCAAGAGGGCCTGTATCGCCATTTCGTGGCGGCCGCCGATGCCTCGGCGGTGCCGGTGGTGCTGTACAACGTGCCGAGCCGCACCGGGGTCGATCTGCTGCCGGCAACCGTGGTCCGCTTGGCGCGGCATCCCCAGATCGTTGCCCTCAAGGAAGCGACTCCGCTGCTCGCCCGCGCGCGCGAATTGCTGTCGCTGGTCCCTGCGGGATTTACGGTGTTGTCCGGTGATGATGCGACCGCCATGGAATTCATGAGCGTGGGAGCCAAGGGGGTCATTTCGGTAACCGCAAACGTGGCGCCGCGTCGGATGCACGAGGCGTGCGTGGCGGCCTTGGCCGGCGATTTCGTGACGGCTCGGGCCATCGACGCCGACTTGCGAGCGCTGCACCAGGATCTGTTCGTCGAGGCGAACCCGATTCCCGTCAAGTGGGCGGTCGCGAGAATGGGCCTCATCGGGAACGCAATCCGTTTACCATTGGTCGAACTGGCGCCGATGCACCAGGAAACGGTGCTGCGCGCGATGCGCGCAGCCGGCGTCACACTCGAGGACCAGGCCGCATGAGTTTTGAACGAATCATTGTTTTCTTAGGCAGCGCCGCGCTTTTGTGCGGCTGCCACATCGTCAGGCGTCTGAATCCGGATTGTCACGTGAAGCAGGAATACCAGCGCGCGGCGCAGGTGGCGCCGCTCAAAGTGCCGGAAGGCCTGGATTCGCCCAATACGCAGGGCGCACTGGTCATTCCTACCGTCGAATTAGCGCCGCCGCCACCGGGACCCAAGGACGCTTGCCTCGATTTGCCGCCCCGCTACACACCGGCTCCGCCGAATAAGGCCGCCAGCCCGGGCTAGGAGCCTTAAGAAGGCTCCTAAGCGCCCCGAGCGGGCTAGGGGCGTGGAGCGGCTTAGGCCGCCCTGAGCGCCCCTAGGCCGGCTCACCCCCACAAGGAGGCAGCGTGCCCGGCGATTTGATAGCTTGAGCCGCCTCCGGTACCCTTGCGAGCCCGCATAGGCGGGGGTGTCTTGGGTTTCGGGATGGGCCCGAGTCCATCCCTCCCACTGTGCGGTGTGAACGGAATGGGAGATTTATGGAGAGGTGGCCGAGCGGTCGAAGGCGCACGCCTGGAAAGTGTGTAACACCTAACCGTGTTCGTGGGTTCGAATCCCACCCTCTCCGCCATAACGCTGGAAATCGCTCAGGGCTAGGTCTGAGCTTTGAATTGCGGAGGAATTTGTCGGTTGAGGAGGGAGACGCCGGAGCGTTAGCGACGGCGGTCCCGAAGCGAAAGCGAAGGGACGAGGCGCGCAGCGCCCACCCTCTCCGCCATTTGATATCGATGTAGAGGGTGCTTGTATCGTCTAAACTGAAATCGTTGATCGCAGCAATCTCTCTCTGCCAGCAACCAGTCTATGGCGGCTCGCGTTTGCATCTTCGCGACGACTGGCCACGAACCCCGTCAGGCCCGGAAGGGAGCAGCGGTAGAGGCTTTAAGTCGGGCGCCGAAGTCCTGCTGGCGCGGGTCGCCTCCTAACACACGTCGGTACGGCTACACTTGCATCTATGAGCTACATCGTATTAGCGCGCAAATGGCGCCCCAAGCGTTTCGGGGAAATGGTCGGGCAGGAACACGTCGTGCGGGCGCTCGGCAACGCGCTCGATAGCGGCAAAGTACACCACGCGTTTCTGTTCACAGGCACGCGCGGCGTCGGCAAGACCACGGTGGCGCGAATCCTCGCCAAGTCGCTCAACTGCGAAACCGGCGTCAGTGCCAATCCCTGCGGCGTTTGCGCGGCCTGCCGCGAGATCGACGAAGGCCGGTTCGTCGATCTCATCGAGGTCGATGCTGCCTCACGCACCAAAGTCGATGACACGCGCGAAATGTTGGACAACGTGCAGTACGCTCCCAGCCGCGGCCGCTACAAGGTGTACTTGATCGACGAAGTGCACATGCTCTCGAACCACTCGTTCAATGCGCTGCTGAAAACGCTTGAAGAGCCGCCTCCCCACGTCAAGTTCCTGTTGGCGACCACCGATCCGCAGAAGTTGCCCGTGACCGTGCTCTCGCGGTGTTTGCAGTTCAGCCTCAAGCGGTTGTCGGCCGGTCTCATCGGCGAGCGCTTGAAATTCATCGCCGCGGCCGAGAACCTGGAGTTCGAGCCGGCGGCCGCGGCGCTCCTGGCGCGAGCCGCGGAAGGAAGTATGCGCGATGGGTTGAGCTTGATGGACCAGTTGATTGCGTTTGGCGGCGGCGCTTTGAACGAGGCCAATACGCGATCGATGCTGGGTACCATCGACCGCGGGCATGTGACTCGAATTCTCGATGCCCTGTCGCGCCAGGATGGGCCGGGGCTGCTGGCCCAAGTGCAAGAACTGGATCGGGATGCGCCCGACTATGATCGAGCGCTCATCGAATTGGCGGCATTTCTGCAGCGCATCGCGATTGTGCAGATCGTGCCCGACGCGGCACAGCAAGACGAGGAATTCGATGCGGAAGCGCTGACTCGATTGGCGCAAGTCCTCTCGCCGGAGGATGTTCAGCTTTACTACCAAATCGCCTTGGCCGGCCGTCGCGATATGGCGATGGCACCGGAACCGCGGGTCGGATTCGAGATGAGCCTGCTGCGAATGCTGGCATTTCGTCCCGAGTCGGCCGCGACCGACGCGGGCGCGACCCCGGCGGCGCCCGTTGCCGCGCGCGCTGCGCCGGCCGCTCCCGCCAAGGGCGTTTCAACGGCCGGGCCGACGAGCATCGATGCAGCCAATTGGGCAACCGTGGTGGACCAGGCCAATTTGACCGGCATGGCGCGGCAATTTGCGCTGAACTGCGTGCCGGCCTCGTTCGAAAACGCTGTGCTGCGTCTGCAGTTCGATGCGTCGGCCGTGCATCAACGCACGCGGCAGATCGAGGACAAGCTCGTGCAATGCCTGTCGAGTTATCTTGGAAAGGAGATTCGCGTCGTGTTCGAGTCGTCGGATTCTCCACTCATAACGCCGGCGCGCCGACGCGCCATGGCTGAACAAAACAAGACATTGCAAGCGGCGGCGGCGTTCGAAGAAGATGCCGCGGTCAAGGGCCTGCGCGAGCGCTTTGGCGCGGATGTCGACGCGGCCTCGGTGAAACCAACTTGATTATGCGCATCGCGCAACCATCACAATGTGTGGTCGAAACGACCCCGAACTTCAAAGGCCGGGCCGCCGCGGCCCCGTAGATTCGGCGCGAAGCGCCTAGGAGAAATCATCATGATGAAAGGCGGACTGGGAAATTTGATGCGCCAGGCGCAGCAAATGCAGGAGACCATGCAGAAGGCTCAAGCGGAGCTGGCGGATTTGGAAATCATGGGCGAGTCGGGCGCAGGCATGGTCAAGATCGTGCTCAACGGGCGTCATGAAGCCAAAAGCATCGCGATTGAACCCAAGCTACTCGGCGAGGACAAGGAAATGCTCGAGGACTTGGTGGTCGCGGCCATCAACGACGCCGTGCACAAGCTTGCGGCGCGGAGTCAGGAGAAGTACGCCGGCCTCATGTCGGGTCTCAACCTCCCGCCCGGCGTGAAGCTACCGTTCTGAGCGCCAGTGGAGTTCGATGAAATACACGCCCACATTGGCTCGCTTGATCGATTCCCTGCGATGTTTGCCGGGCGTCGGTCCGAAATCGGCGCAACGCATGGCTTTTTATCTGTTGGAACGCGACCGCGACGGCGGCCGGGTTCTTGCGCAAGCGTTGGCGGAGGCTCTCAGCAGCGTGGGACATTGCAGGCGTTGCCGCATGCTGACCGAGAGCGAACTGTGCACCACCTGTGCGTCCGATCAACGCGATGTGGCGCAGCTCTGTGTGGTCGAGTCGCCCGCCGACGTGGTTGCCATCGAGCAATCCGGCGGTTTTCGCGGCCGCTACTTCGTGCTCATGGGGCATCTGTCACCGCTCGACGGCATCGGACCCGCTGAACTCGGGCTTGATGAGTTCGAGAAGCTCCTCGGCGACGGCGAAGTTCGCGAAGTGATTCTCGCCACCAACCCCACCGTTGAGGGGGAGGCTACCGCCCACTACCTAGGTGAGCTTGCTCTGCGCCGCGGCCTCAAGGTGTCCCGTATCGCGCACGGCGTACCGGTGGGCGGCGAACTCGAATACGTCGACGGCGGTACCCTGGCGCACGCCTTGGCGGGCCGCACCGCCGTTTCCTAAGAGGCGCACGCCTTGGCGGAGGCTCGTTCCGCCGTTTCTAAGGCGCCAGCTTCTCGTACAGTCGGACCAAGCGGCGGTAGCTCTCGTAGCGGCGTGGGGCTATGCCACCGGCCAGCACCGCGGTACGCACCGCACAACCCGGTTCTTCCATGTGGCGACAATCGTTGAAACGGCAATCGATGCTGCGCCCGTGGATCTCGACGAATCCGCGTTCCGCGGCGCGTACGAGGCTGGCCGGCGGAGCAAAATCGCGGACTCCCGGAGCATCGACAATCGCGGCTTCAGGCCCTAAGCGGTAGCGGCGCGCCGTGGTGGTGGTGTGCCGGCCTTCGGCATCCCGGGTGAGTTCGGCCGTCTGTGCGGCCGCCTCCGGCGCGAGCGCGTTGACGAGGGATGACTTGCCGACGCCCGATTGACCGACAAGCAGGGTTACGCTGCCCGTAAGGGCGGCTCGTAGCTCGTTGATTCCCGCACCGGACTGCGACGCCATTTCCATGCAGGGCAGCCCCAAACTGCGGTAGGTCTCGATTTCGGCTTGGACGGCATCCAGCCCAAGATCCAGTTTGTTTACGACCAATAGCGTCGCGATGTCTTTCAATTGAGCCCCCGCCCAGTAGCGATCGACCAGGAACCAATCTGTGGCGGGTTCCGGCGCCACGACGATGGCTAACCGATCGATATTCGCCGCCACCGGTTCGGCGCGTCCCCGTAAATCGATGCGTTCAATGAGATTGCGGCGTGGTTCGACCGACTCCACCGAAGCCCCGTCGTTGGCGGGTTGGTAGGCCCAGGTGATGCGATCGCCGCAGACGAGGCGCTGTTTACGCCCCTTGAGGGAGCAACGGAGCACGGTTTCGCGCAGCGGCGCCCCCGACATAGCGACGTCCGATTGAACCAGGACCCCACGCCCATAGCTGGCGAGCACGACACCGCTGCCGGTGGTCTCTCTCACGGCGCGCGCTCTGCTACCATGCCGGTTTGGCAGCGCAAAGACACGATGAAATCTCCAGAAAATCTCATTTGGATCGACCTTGAAATGACCGGGCTCAGGCCGGAGTCGGATCTCATCATCGAAATCGCGACGATCGTAACCGACAAACACCTTGCCGTGCTCGCCGAAGGCCCGGTATTGGCGATCCGTCAAAGCGAGGCGGCGCTGGCAGCGATGGACGATTGGAACCGCAAGCAACACGGCGGCTCCGGCTTGAGCGATCGAGTGCTCGCAAGCGAGGTCGACACCGCCGCGGCTGAGAAGGCAACCTTGAAATTTCTAGAAGTCTGGATCGAGCCTGGGCGCTCGCCCATGTGCGGCAACAGCATTTGCCAAGACCGCCGCTTCCTGGCGCGGCTCATGCCGAGGCTCGAGGGTTTTTTTCACTACCGAAATCTCGACGTGAGCACGCTCAAGGAATTGGCGCAGCGCTGGGCGCCGCAAGTCGCACAAGCCTTCCAGAAATCATCCACTCACTTAGCCATGGATGACGTTCGCGAATCGATCCGCGAGCTGCAGTTCTATCGCGAGCGACTGCTCCGAATTTAGCGCTCGCGCAGCGTAGCGCCTAACGAACCGTATCGCCGGCCAGGAACATCCAGGTTTCGACCACGGTATCCGGATTCAAGGACAAGCTGTCGATACCCTGCTCGACCAACCAGCGGGCAAGTTCCGGATGGTCCGAAGGCCCTTGGCCGCAAATCCCTACGTACTTGCCTTGCGCCTTGCAGGCCTTGATGGCCATCGACATCAAGGCCTTGACCGCGTCGTCGCGTTCGTCGAACAGCTTCGCAATGACGGCGGAGTCGCGATCGAGGCCGAGCGCCAGCTGCGTCATATCGTTCGACCCGATCGACATGCCGTCGAAGAACTCGAGGTATCGGTCGGCGAGCAAGGCATTCGTGGGCAGTTCGCACATCATGATGTGCCGCAAGCCGTTGTCGCCGCGTTTGAGGCCGTTGTCGGCGAGCAGTTGGGTAACGGTTTTCGCCTCTAGCAGGGTGCGCACGAAGGGCACCATGACCTGTACATTCGTCAGGCCCATATCATCGCGCACCCGCTTCAACGCTCGGCATTCGAGCTCGAAGCAGGGTCTGAATACTTTGTCGATGTAACGCGACGCGCCGCGAAATCCGAGCATCGGATTCTCTTCGTGCGGTTCGTAGTGCTTGCCGCCGATGAGATTCGCGTATTCGTTCGATTTGAAATCGGACAGCCGCACGATCACCGGTTCGGGCGCGAATGCCGCGGCGATCTGCGATATGCCCTCCGCCAGCTTGTCCACATAGAAGCTCACCGGATCCGCGTAGCCCGCGATCTGTTTCGTGATGGCGTCTTTGATCTCGGCGCTTTGCGTATCGAACTCCAGGAGCGCTCGCGGGTGCACGCCGATCATGCGGTTGATGATGAATTCCAAGCGCGCGAGGCCGACGCCTCTGTGCGGAATGCCCGCGAAGTCGAATGCCCGGTCGGGATTGCCGACGTTCATCGTGATCTTGACCGGTATCGGGGGCAGCGAATCCAGCTCAATATTACGCTCGTCGTATTCCAGCATGCCCTCGTACACGTGACCGGTGTCGCCTTCGGCGCACGAGACGGTGACGGCCTGGTTCTCCTTGATCGCCGTGGTGGCGGTCCCGCAGCCCACGACGGCAGGAATGCCCAGCTCGCGCGCGATGATGGCAGCGTGGCAGGTTCGGCCGCCGCGATTGGTGACGATGGCGGAGGCGCGCTTCATCACCGGTTCCCAGTCCGGGTCCGTCATGTCGGCAACCAACACGTCGCCCGCGCGCACCCGCGACATTTCCTTCGCATCTTTGATTACTCGCGCAGACCCGGCGCCGATGCGCTGGCCGATGCTGCGGCCGCTGGCGAGCAACGTCGAGCGGGCCTTCAGCGTAAAGCGCTGGATCGTACGCCCGGCGCGGCTCTGTACGGTTTCCGGGCGAGCCTGCAGGATGTAAATCTTGCCGCTGGCGCCGTCCTTGCCCCACTCGATGTCCATCGGCGTGCCATAGTGGTCTTCGATGATCAGCGCCTGCTGCGCCAGAGCGATGATATCGGCCGCGTCGAGGGAGAAGCGATCCCGATCCTCGGGCGCGACCTCGACGGTGCGCACGCGCTCGCGCGAGCCCGGCTCGGCGTAAACCATTTTGATCGCCTTCCCGCCCAGATTCTTGCGCAGCACAGGGCGCTTGCCGGCGCGCAACGCCGGTTTGTAGACGTAGAACTCGTCCGGATTGACGGCGCCTTGCACGACGGTTTCGCCGAGACCATACGCCGCCGTAATGAACACCACGTCGCGAAAGCCTGAATCCGTGTCGAGCGTGAACATCACGCCGGCTGCGCCCAAATCGCTCCGCACCATGTGTTGAACGCCGACCGACAGGGCGACGGCGTTATGATCGAAGTTGCTGTGTACACGGTAGGCAATGGCGCGATCGTTGAACAACGAAGCGTACACTTCGTGCATGCACGAGAGGAGGTGCCGCTCCCCGCGCACGTTCAGAAAAGTCTCTTGTTGACCGGCGAACGACGCCTCGGGCAGATCCTCGGCCGTCGCCGATGAGCGCACCGCCACGGCGAACTCGCTCCCGTTGCCCATTTTGCGCCACGCATCGAGCACTTCATCGTTGAGGCGCTCCGGAAAAGGGGTCCCCAGCATCCAGCCGCGAATTTCCCTGCCGACCACGGCGAGCCTTTCCACGTCGTCGACGTCGAGCGGCGCGAGGGCCGCTCGAATACGTTCATCCAGTCCGCCTTGCGCGAGGAAGTCGCGATAGGCATGCGACGTCGTCGCGAACCCGCCGGGCACCGATACGCCGAGACTCGCCAGACCCGAGATCATTTCGCCGATCGAGGCATTTTTGCCGCCGACGAGCTCTACGTCCTTATTCCTCAATTTTTCAAACGGAACGATATAGGGCTTCATACTGATTGCTTGTCCGGCGATGGGTTAAGTGGAACACTTCCATGGCAAACGCGCCGCAACTCGAGGCTAACGTGATAAAACGAACCGTGTTTTTTGTTTCAGACCAAACGGGTATCACCGCGGAAACGATGGGACACAGCCTTATGACACAGTTTGACGGAATCGAATTTCGCCAAGTGACTGTGCCATTTATCTCCACCGTTGACAAGGCGATCGAGGCGGTCCGAAAGATAGATCTGGTCGGCAAGCTCGAAGGAATTCGCCCCATCGTATTCAGCACCCTGGTACAAGAAGACGTGCGCAACGTGGTGCGCGCGAGCACCGGCTTTTTCCTGGACTTTTTCGACCCATTCCTAGCACCGTTGGAAAACGAACTCAAGACGCAATCACACCATTTGACGAGTAGGACGCATCGCATGGCGGACACCCACGCCTATGCGACGCGTATCGACGCCACGAACTTCGCGTTGGCGAACGACGACGGATCCGTGGTGCGGGATTACGAGCGGGCCGACCTCATCCTGATCGGAGTGTCGCGTTCAGGCAAGACCCCGACCTGTCTTTACCTGGCGATGCAATACGGCATATTCGCGGCGAATTATCCATTGACGGAAGACGATTTGGAGTCCAGAAAGCTGCCCGCGTCTCTCGAGCAGTGCGCGCAAAAGCTGTTTGCGCTGACCATCAAGCCGGACCGACTGCAACAGATACGCAATGAGCGGCGGCCGGACAGCCGCTATTCATCTTCGCGCCAAGTCGCGTTCGAGGTGCGGGCGGCGGAGTCTCTTTTCGAGCGAAACGGGATTCCCGTGATCGATGTGACCGAGTGTTCAATCGAAGAAATTTCCAGCCGTATTCTCGACCGCACCGGCATCGAACGGCGGCTCAGGCCCTGACAAGCTCTGCGTGCATGGTATAGTCGAATCATGATCGCGGACCAATGGTGCGAAACATCGTGGCGGGCCCAGCCCGGCAGCTTTGTCAGTCTCATGACGTTGTACGAAAGTAATTTCGTGCGCTTGCGGTGGCTGGTGCGCGATCTTCGCGCAATCACGGCATGCACCGTGTCAAAAGCCGCTTCGGACTGTGATCTGTATCTCACGCCGTTGGAGCGCTCGCGGTATACCAGCGTGTTCCGTCTGACGTATGTGTTCGGCGAGGACGCGACCTGCGTCCGCGATCCCGATCTGGAAGTGTGCGTGTATCACGATGCCAGGCTCGCCGAGGTTCGCAGCTTTCGCGGTTTCCAGCGCCATCCGCAGCTGTCGAAGCTGCAGTCGGGACTCAAGCGTGAACTGGATCAGCGCTGGAGTCGGAACATGATGTTAAATAAATGGCTGGAATATTGTGCCGAGCAGGGACATCACTTCTAGCGGATGAGTCGCGGCGTGATCTCCCGCATCCACGAGGCTGAGGCGGGACTTTGATCGACAAGCTGAGTTTTCTCAAGGGAGGTGCGGACGGGGGCGGTGTGAGCGCTGACGAAGAGCGGCTCATGCAGCTTTTTCAGAACCGTGCCGGTCTGAAGAAAGCCTACGCCGATCTCAAGGACGAGTTTCACTTGTTGCGCGACCGCCTGAAGCAGCAGGAAGGCGCAACCATTCGCGTCCAGGAGCAATTGGACGCGCTCGGCGACCTGCTCGCCGATCCGAGCACCGCCTTCGGCGCTCTCGTGTTCTACCAGCTTCGCGGCCTTTGGAAAACCTGCCACCAGCAACTCTCCGGATTCGCCGCCGATTTGGCGCGAACGCAGGAGGCGCGCGAAACCGCCAGGCACAAAGCGGAGTGCGATGCGGCGCGCGGCTCGCGCCTCGCGGACGTCGATCAGCGGCTGCAGATGGCGGCGGCGAAAGCAGATCTGCAGCGCCGGCATCTGGCGAGCGCGCAAAATGAATTGAATCAGCTGACGGCGATTTGGCATTACTTCGAACGGCGGCGCCGCAACAAATCGCTCGAGAGCCTCCGGCAGGCGGTGGTGCTGGCCGACGCGGAGGTGGGCGATCTTCACGCCGAGCGCAGCGCCATCGGCAGCGAAGCGCTCGATGACTTTCCCGGCATCTCGCTGGGGGCGCGCCGCAACATCAACCTTGCCATCATCAGCTACGCCGAACTGCTGTGCGAGAGCGTCGATGCCTATGGTCTTGCGGCGCGTGCCAAAGAAGCGGTCGCGCGACGCGTCCACGAAATGAATTTCGGCGCGCGATCGGATTGTGAGGATTACATGCAGCGCGTTCAGAAAGCGCAGGTTGCCGTCGCCAATCAGAAGCAAATCACGGCCACGGTGAAAACCAAAATGGAACGGCTTCGCGCGACCTGCGAATATCGCAACGCCGCCGACACCGTACCGACCGCGGACTCGCTCGCCGTGACCCCGGCAGCTGCGGACGCCGCCAAGGCGCCTCGCGGCCAGCCCGGAGCCGCGTGGAACGTCCTGGCGGAAGACTACTGGGACCTTTACACCCTTCTGATGCGCTAGTCGGGATGGCCACCCCGTTAATTTAGGCGAGCAGCGCCTAGTAAGAAGCTCTTCGATTCATAAAGCATTGTACCGGTGCGCGGCTCATGCGGCTTGAGGGGTTACCTGGACGTCGCAGCCGAGATCATTGAGTCGGCGCACGAGCCGCAGGATGGCTTTGGAGCGGTCACGGCTGG
>DASXYI010000044.1:0-2732 GCA_036502605.1 Steroidobacteraceae bacterium | reverse complement strand
GCTTCATACTGCCCTCCGGCTTATGAAGTGAGGTCAAACAGGGTGGGCTGAGCGGGTATAGCCTTGATCCGCAAGCCTTTCTTCTTTCCCCGCTTGACATGGATGACTTCGAGCTCACCGCGCTTGACACGCTGCAACACGGTCTGACGAGAGACGCCGAGAAGGCGCATTGCCTGGTACATGGTGAGGGAGCCTTGCGGCTCCTCATCGACAAAGCGAGCGCGCAGATCCTCGGTCAAGCGAATGCGCCACGGCGCTGCCGGGGTCAACTGCTCACCGCCGATGAAGCCATCATTGAGCCAACGATGGACAGTCGAGGTGGCGGTTCCAAGGACCGCGGCCGCTTGTCTGACGGTCAGCAACTCGCCGTCAGGGATGATAGGGGGCGGCTTGAAGCGCGCGATGTTCCACTGCCGCCGCAAACTGCCCACATGGTTGGCGGTAAAGCGGTGACCGTAAGCGGTCTGACGATCTTGACGGTTGAGAATACCGGCGATGACGGTGTCTGCGTAATGCGCGGCCAGACGGCGAACGAGCGCGATTGTGTCCTCGTCGGTGCGCACGATCGCCGGTTTCTGGCGCGGCAGATCGACGTCGATATCGGTGAGGCTGCCGCCGCGCCACCGCAGGGTGAGGCGGGCGCGGTGCTCGGCCTTAAACACGGCGACGATGACCTCTTCGAGCAGCGTTCGCAGCAGCTCCTTGCGATCGCGTGCCGTGGTGGTCGACGCTTCCCATACGCTCTGCAAATCGGCGCCGAGCGCGAGCAGGCGGCGCCGGTCTTCTGCGCTGAGCGCTCGCGGTCGTTCACGTTCGCGCCGGGCGAACTCGGCTTTGGCCTGCTCGAACTCGCGCAAGCGCTGCTCCCACTCGTTCTCGAGGCCGCGGGCGACGAGACGGTTCTCGGCATCGACGGCGCGATAGCGGCGTTCGGCACGTTGTGCCTCGTACCGGGCACGCTCGGCGGCGAGCCGGCACTGGGCGAGCGCATCGTCGCGATCGGCTTCGAGCCGTTCGGCGGCGGCGAGAGCGGCTTCGAGACCCGCTGGAGCAAGCGCGGTGAGAACGGCGCGTGCAACCGCGTCGTCGATCTGCACTGCGCCGACGCTCAGACAAAAGATGCCGCGCCCATCGACGATGTTTTTGCCCGCGCAGTGGTAGCCCGGAGACGCGGTGCGGCCGGTGTAGTGAGTGCGCAGCCGTCGCCCGCATGCGCCGCAGCTGGCCAACCCTTGCAGCAGTGCGCTTCCTTCTCTCACGGCACCGCCTGAGTGATGCGGCTGCGGATGGGTGTTGGCGGCAATGCGTGACCGATTGGCTTCATAGGTTGCCCAGTCGATGAAGCCCGCGTGATGCTCTGGGATAAGGACCGACCATTCGGAGCGTGGCAGCTTGCGGGTTTGCCTTTTGCGCCGCCCGGTCGCATCGACCGTGATCTGACGGCGAGATTTTCCGTAGACATAGGCGCCCGCGTAAGCCGGGTTTGTCAGCACATGATAAATTGCGGTGTAGCTCGGGTCGATCCACCGGATCGCTGCACCATAATGGGTTTGCATCGGAAAGGTCAGGCCCTCGCTGCGCAGCCAAAGCCAGACCCGACGCACCGAACCGAGTTCGGCAAAGCGCGTGAAGACGGTGCGGATTGCCGAGGTCACCGCCGCATCGGGGTGAAAGAGGACCTCGCCGTCCTCTTCGCCCCAGACGAAGCCCACAGGGAGACCGCGACGCAGTTCGCCGCGCGCCGCTTTGTTGCGGATGCCGCCGAGCAGGCGAGCCCGCAAGATGTGCAACTCGGCCTCACTCATCGTGCCTTTCAGGCCGAGCACCAATCTGTCGTTGAACCTTGCCGGGTGGTAGATCCCATCGGCGTCGCCGATCAGAGTGTCGGTCAGGCCGCAGAGATCGAGCAAGCGGTACCAATCGGCGTTATTGCGGGCCAGACGCGAGACCTCCAGGCCGAGCACGATACCGACATGCCCCAGCGCGACCTCCGCGGTGAGCCGGGCAAAGCCACTGCGTTCGACAATGCCTGAGCCGGAAACGCCGAGGTCCTCATCGATCACCAGAACCTGCTGCGCCGGCCATCCGAGGTCGGCGGCCTTGGCGACCAATGCGTATTGGCGCGCGGTCGATTCGCGATTGTGCGCGACTTGTGCCGGACTGGATTGCCGAAGATAGACATAAGCGAGGCGGGAGAGATGCGTGCTGTTGATCTTGGTGAGATCACTCATCGGCCACCTCGTTTTGCGGTTGGGTGGACGTCGCGAGGGTCTGCGCGATCATGCGCGCGAGGGTCTCAATGGCTTTGGCGCGGGCTTCGGGGTCGAGCGGCACGCCCGGCATTGCCGGCGGCGCGGGCAGCTCGAGAAGCGCCAGAGTCAGTTGCACGGCTGCTCTCCTCTGTGGTCGCAGGGTTGGGCCGCGGGCTCGGGACGCGGCTGAGGAGAGCGTCTAGGATGGTCCGTGCGTGGAGGAAATCGACAAGCCTGGCGAGGCTGTGCAGTCGACCGTTGTCAGTCGCGGCGGCGGGTTTTGCGATGGGCATTGCCGCCAAATCGGTCCACCCCGCCGGGATCAGTGAGCGGCTGCCGTCGGGGAGCACAACCAGCAGCAATGCTACGCCGCGGCGGTGCACGGCGCCCAGCGCTTGCAGAACGCGGCCCTCGAAGGGATGCCGCTCGCGGAGGATTTTCACCGAACATGGGAAGTCGCGGAGATGGGTAGTGTGTGGT
>DASXYI010000043.1:0-23104 GCA_036502605.1 Steroidobacteraceae bacterium | reverse complement strand
CGCGAATAGCACTCGATCTGATCGTTTTCCTGGACGTCGCTGTAGTTCTTCACGCCGATGCCGCACTCCGTCCCGGCACGCACTTCGTTGACGTCATCCTTGAAGCGCTTGAGCGACTCCAAGGCGCCCTCGAAAATGACGACGTTGTTGCGCAACACGCGAATCGGAAAGTTCCGGCGGACATAGCCGTCGATGACCATGCAACCGGCGACCGTGCCGAACTTGCTCGAGCGGAACACGCTTCGAACGGCTGCCAGTCCGACAATCGATTCCTTGACCTCCGGCGAGAGCATCCCTGTGAGCACTGCCCGGATATCGTCGATCGCTTCGTAGATGATGCTGTAGTAGCGCACATCGACGCCGTGCTCCTTGATCGCGATCCGGGCGGCCGCATCCCCACGCACGTTGAACGCGATGATCCGCGCCTTGGACGCGGCGGCCAGGGTGATGTCGGATTCGGTCAGGCCGCCGACGCCGGAGGCCACGATATTGACCGCGACTTCGCCGGTAGACAGCGCGTTCAGCGCATCGCGCAGAGCCTCGACGCTGCCCTGTACGTCAGCCTTGACCAAGAGCTGCACCAGATCCGCTTTGTTCTCGCCCATGGTCGAGAATACGTCCTGCATGTTGGCGCTTTTCAGGGCCAGCTTGACGTCGCGTGATTTCGACTGGCGATGCATCGCCACTTCGCGAGCCTTACGTTCGCTTTCGACCACCAACAATTCATCGCCCGCGTTGGGCGCGCCCGACAGTCCCAATACCACCACGGGAATGGAAGGACCCGCAGCCTCGACCGGCTTGCCGGCCTCGTCGAACAACGCGCGCACGCGGCCGAACTCTTGACCGATCAACAGCGGATCACCCAGCTTCAATGTACCGCGCAGCACCAACACGGTCGCCACCGCGCCGCGGCCCTTCTCGAGACTCGACTCGATCACGTAGCCGGCCGCCAGGCCCGTGGTCGGAGCCTTCAATTCCAGAACTTCCGCCTGCAGCAGAATGCTGTCCAGCAACTGGTCGACGCCCTGACCCGTGCGCGCCGATACCGGCACGAAGATATTTTCGCCGCCCCATTCCTCGGGAATCACGCCGTACTTGGTGAGTTCCTGCTTCACCTTTTCCGCGTCGGCTTCCGGCTTGTCCATTTTGTTGAGGGCGACCACGATGGGCACCTTCGCCGCCTGCGCGTGCTGTATCGCTTCGATGGTCTGCGGCATGACGCCATCGTCGGCACCCACCACCAAGATCACGATATCGGTGACCTGGGCGCCGCGCGCCCGCATGGAACTGAACGCGGCGTGGCCGGGAGTATCGAGAAACGTCACCATGCCCTTCGCAGTCTCGACGTGATAGGCGCCGATATGTTGCGTGATGCCGCCGGCCTCGCCCGCCGCCACCTTGGTGCGTCGTATATAGTCGAGCAGCGACGTCTTGCCGTGATCTACGTGACCCATCACCGTGACCACCGGCGGACGCGGCAACACCTCGAGCGACGAGTCGGTCTCGCCCTGCAAATCGTCTTCGATGATGTTTTCCTTGCGCAGAACCGCGGTGTGGCCCATTTCCTCGACCACCAACACCGCGGTGTCCTGTTCGATCATCTGATTGATCGTCGCCATCACGCCCATGTTCATCATGATTTTGATGACTTCGGTGGCCTTGACCGCCATTTTCTGCGCCAGCTCTCCGACCGTCATGGCCTCGGGGATGGCTATTTCCCGAACGACGCGCGCCGTCGGCATTTCGAAGCCATGTTTGGTATCGCTGTCGCCGCCGACCGAGCGGCGACGGCCGTCGCGCGATTTCTTTTTCTTGTGCCGCGAGCTCACGTCGCCCACGATGTGCAGTTCCTGGCGGCCATAGCGCGTCGCCTTGTCGTCCACGACCTCGCGCGCGACTTTGCCGGGCTTGGCCGCGGCCGCCTTGCGCTCGCGCTCGGCTACTTCGCGGGCCTGCACTTCGGCCACGCGGCGCGCTTCTTCCTCGGCGGTGCGTTTACGATTTTCTTCGTCGCTGCGCCGCCGGCTCTCTTCTTCCTGCCGTTCTCGATCCAAGCGCTCCTTCTCGAGCCGCTCGTTCTCCGCACGCTCGAGCGCAGCTTTCGCCTGTTCCTCGGTTTCGCGCTGTTTGTCGATTTCCTCCTGCTGCAGACGAGCTTGATCCTCGAGCACCTCGCGCTTCACGTAGGTGCGCTTGCTGCGCACCTCGACGTTGACCGTGCGTGCGCGGCCCTGTGGGCTCGCAAGCTTCAACTCCGACTGCGACTTGCGCCGCAACGTGATTTTGCGGGGCGCTGCATCGGCCTGCATGTCATCGCGGCCGTGACTGCGGCGCAAGTGCGTCAATAGCTCGTGCTTCGCGTCCTCGCTGATCATGTCTTCGGCGCTGTCCACCCGAATGCCGGCCTGATCGAGTTGCTGAAGCAGCCGATCCACCGGGACTTTGAGCACCTCGGCGAATTGCGCGACCGTTACATCTGCCATACTTAAGCTCCTAAACCCTTGCTTCTTCCGCGAACCAGTGTTTGCGGGCATCCATGATCAATTCGGCGGCCTTCTTCTCGTCGACGCTGCCCATTTCCACGAGTTCATCGACGGCGAGATCGGCCAGATCTTCGCGGGTCTTCACCCCCTTGCGGGCCAGAGTCTTGCCCAAGGCTTCGCCCGTGATCTCGACGAGATCGGCGGCCGGCTCGGCGCCGTCCATCGACTCTTCGCTCGCGATCGCCTGCGTCAATAGCACGTCCCGGGCACGGGTGCGCAGTTCCTTGACGATTTCTTCGTCGAACTCTTCGATCCCGTTCAACTCGCTGGCCGGCACATACGCGATCTCTTCGATGGTCGAGAATCCTTCCTGCACCAAAATACTCGCAACGTCGGCGTCCACGTCGAGCTGCTTCATGAAGGTCTCGCGCAGCGCCAACGATTCGGTTTCGCTCTTCGCCTCGGCCTGAGATTCGCTCATCACATTCAATTCCCAGCCGGTGAGTTCGCTGGCAAGGCGGATGTTCTGGCCGCCGCGGCCGATGGCTTGCGACAGCTTGTCCTCCGAGACGGCGATATCCATCGAATGCGAGTCCTCGTCGACCACGATCGAGGTGACCTCGGCAGGCGCCATGGCATTGATGACGAACTGAGCGTTGTTGTCGTCGAACGGAATAATGTCCACCCGCTCGCCCGCGATCTCGTTCGACACCGCCTGAACGCGCGAACCGCGCATGCCGACGCAGGCGCCCACCGGATCGACGCGCGGATCGTTGCTGCGCACGGCGATCTTGGCACGCACGCCCGCGTCGCGCGCAGCGGCCAGAATGTTGATGAGGCCTTGGCCCACTTCCGGCACTTCCAGCTTGAACAGTTCGATCAGAAACTCCGGCGCCGTGCGCGACAGGAACAGCTGCGGGCCGCGAGGCTCGGTGCGCACTTCTTTCAGGTAAGCCTTGATGCGATCCTGAGAGCGGACCGGCTCGCGCGGAATCATTTCCTCGCGCGCGATGAAGCCTTCGGCATTCGCTCCGAGATCAACGTACACGCCGTTGCGATCGACGCGCTTGACGATGCCGCTGACCAGCGTACCGGCGCGGTCCTTGTAGGCATCGACCACTTGGGCGCGCTCGGCCTCGCGCACTTTCTGCACGATCACCTGCTTGGCGGTCTGGGCAAGAATGCGGCCAAACGGCACCGACTCCATCGGTTCCTCGACGAACCCGCCCGGCTCCACGTCCTTATCGATCTCTCTGGCGTCGTCCATGCGAAGCTCGCGCTCGGGGACCTCCAACTCGGTGGAGTCGTCCGCGAAGACTTTCCAACGGCGGAACGTGTCGTAGCCGCCGGTCTTGCGGTTGATCGATACCCGCACATCCAACTCCTCGCCGTGTTTCTTGCGAGTGGCGGACGCGAGCGCGGCTTCGAGCGCGTCGAATATGATTTCCTTGTCGACGCCCTTTTCGTTGGAAACGGCGTCAACCGCCATCAAGATTTCTTTGTTCATTGCCCTTAAGACTCCTGGTCACTCCGGCCGTAATCTCGCCTTCTGAATCCGCTCGAGCGGCAAGGTATGAGCCTGCCCGTCCACTTCCACTACAATCGAGTCGTCTGCAATCGAATTCAACACGCCGACGAAGCGCCGCCGCCCGTTGATCGGCAATTTCAGCTCGGCGAAAATTCGTTCGCCGATGAACCGCTCGAAATGCGCGCGCTTGCGCAAGATCCGATCGAAACCCGGCGAAGAAACTTCCAGCGTGTAATGACCCTTGATCGGATCCTCGATCTCGAGCACTTGGCTCACCGTGTGACTCACGCGCGCGCAATCGTCGACCGTGATGCCCGCCGGCGCAGCGGCGCCCGGCGCATCGCCGCCAAGTTCATTGGCGCCCGGCGCGCCGCCCGCACGCCGATCAATAAAGATCCGTAAAACTCCGCCCCGCCCTTCCCGTGCAAACTCGATATCGACCAACTCGTAATCCAACGCCTCGATCGGCGGCTCCAGCAAGCGCATCAAGGCGTCACGCATTCTTCGAAACCTTCTGCGTCCCGCGATCTAAACAAAAAAGGGGACCATCGGCCCCCTTAGATATTCAACGAAAAAGACCCCTTCGGGGTCTTCAACAAAGCAAACCTAAACGCTTCCCGAAGGACCGTTCGCAGGCGAAGCCGAAGTTTAGGTCCGCCGCCGAGGGGCGCGATTATAGGCAAAGCCGACTTGGGCGTAAACCCTGATCGAACAATCTTATCGAAGCCGCAAACGATCGGGGCCGCATCTCTGCGGCCCCGATCATCAATCACTCAATCCAAAAAGCTGTTACCAGCGCTTCGGACCGCGCGATCCACCACCACCACCGCCGCCACCGCCACCGGTGCGCTCCTGTGCCTCATTCACCTTCAGCGCTCGCCCGTCGACATCGTGGCCATTCAAGGCCTGCATGGCGCGCGCCGCATCCGCGCTCGCCATTTCAACGAAGCCGAAGCCACGGGGCCGACCGGTGTCGCGATCATTGATCAGCGCAACCGACTGCACCGCGCCATGCTTTTCGAACAGCGCGCGCACCGCGGACTCGTCCATTGAGAACGGGAGATTGCCAACATACATTTTCGTCATGTGAAGAATACCTACTGCAAAAGAAGCTATCGGCCGGTCACGTTTGCCCAAGATTTGAGTTTAAGCAGTAATGCCAGCCACCTGGATCGAAGAAACCTGCTTTGTGGGTTGTGGCCAAGGTGACGCCGGAGCGGCGCGGTGACCAAAAACGGACCAAGTAGAAATTCACGAGCCGGCACGAATAGTACAGCAAATTGCCGACTAACACGAATATTGTTGTTAGCCAACGCTTTTTTTACTGCCGACCCGCGCGAATCGAAACGCTCGCCGCAAGCCTGCTGCGTCGCACAATGAAGCCCCGGGCAGGGCTTCCTCGAGCTCACGATGGACCATGACGAACTGGCCCTCTGGCCGCAAATTATGGTAAACCCGCGCGAACTGACGCTCTCGCGTCAGTTCATCCGCAGCTCGAACTGCACCTGGTAACGGCGCTGCAACGCAGCTATTCTGCGCGTCAGTTCGAAGGCTAAGGCCACCACTCGGGAGCTGGTGTTTCGTGAAACGCAACGCGACCAACGTGCGCGCCCTGAAACTCTGTACCAGAAAGCGCTGTCGTAGAGATCGCAAATGTTGCAGCAATGAGCACACACCTGAAATCCTATGCGGGGCCTGCGGCACCGTCGAGTAGTCATGAGCCTGGGAGCCTGTCTGAGTATTCTGCGTGGCCGCGACCGCGGCACTGGCAGGCTCCTCGATGCGGCTAGAGTTTCTGCGGCCGAGGTACTGGCTCACCTGGATTGGACTCTGCGGGTTGCGAAGCATTGCGGTGTTGCCGTTTGCGACGCAACGGCAGGTCGCTACCGCCTTGGGAGCTCTCATCCGCCGCTTGCCGCTGGCGTACGTGCGCATCGCCGAGCGCAATATCGAGCTGTGCCTGCCGCACCTGTCGCCGCGTGAGCGGGCGGCATTAATCGATCGGCACTGCCAAAGTTTGGGCATGGCGCTGTGCGAGACCGCCACGACCTGGTGGAGCAGCGATGCGCGGGTGGGCGAGTTGGCCGAGGTGCAGGGCCTGGAGCATTTGCAGGCCGCGTTCGCCAAGGGCCGTGGGGCCATCCTGATCGGCGGGCATTTCACCACCATCGAGATCGCCACACGCATTCTGGGCACCGTGGTGCCGATGAATGTCGTGTACCGGCCCACCAAGAACGCCTTGCTCTCGCACATCATGCATTCGAGCTTTTGCCGTCACGGCAAGCCGATCCGGCACGATGACATCCGCACCATGATACGGGCGCTCAGGCACAATGAAGCGGTCTGGTACGCCCCCGATCAGAGTTACCGCAATAAGGGCGCGGCGATGGTGAATTTCTTCGGCATCCCGGCCGCTACGACCACCGCCACCTCACGCCTGGCGCGCATTTCGGGCGCCGCGGTGCTGACGTACTTTCCCGAGCGGCTGCCGGGCCTCGCCGGATACCGGGTGGTCATCGGTCCGGCGTTCGAGGATTTCCCGGGCAACGACGTCATCCACGATGTCGAGCGTTTCAATAAACTCCTCGAGGCGCAGATTCTCAGAATTCCGGAACAGTATCTATGGATGCATCGCCGCTTCAAGGGATTGAGCCCCGATTATCCCGATTACTACGGCCGCGACTCGCGCCGGCATGGCCCGATCTCGGCGCCAAAACCGTTCGGCTGACTCAGCGGGATCTTCACCGTGAAGGGGGATGCCTATCTCGGGAACCGCTGCGGCCGGCGTGCCGGGGCACGGCCCCTTGGCGTGCGCCGGGCGTTGTCCGCGCGCGCGGCTTCCGGCGTGAATCCCGTGGTGAAGAGTAGATCCGTGAGCGTGAGCAGTCTGCGATCCGTGCTACCGGACTTAAGGTTCCGCCGGGAACCCGCGCCATTCAGGAATGCCAAAGTTGCGTGCATCGCTACTCCCCTTCCAGACCCATGATCAAAGGAAAGCCACCAACAATCCGTTCGCCGCAGAATCGTCGAATTGCGTGCGAAAAGAAAACTGCCTGCTTCTCATTCGCGCGCGGGATTCGTCCTACTCGCGAGCTGCACCAGCACTCTGTCATCCGGCTTCACGGCGATGCGGACTCGTACTTCTTCAGCAAATCGTTGCGCATTTGCGAGGCCTCGAGGCGCAGCGGCGCCGTGCGCAGGCGTCCGATTTCCTCCGCAGTGAACGGCAGAAAATCAGCGGGCATGTGTTCCTTGTCGAAGCGCCAGAACATCCAATTCATGAGTTCGGCCAGATCCGCGCTCGCCAGCGCCGAGGTCGCGACTCCGGGCACCCGGCCAAGATACTCGCGGCCGCCCGGCACGGTCAGAAACTTCGAGACGGTGTCTGCCAGGCTGGGCGCGGTCCCCGCAGAACCCGTGCCGTCCGGGCGGTGGCAGCCCTGGCAATTCAGAGTCCAATTCTGCCAAGCTCGCTGCGGATTCGTGACGCCTGCCGGCACCGCGACGCCCGGCGCCGCTCCGCCCGGCACAGCGCTAGGCGCCGCGCCCGCAAACGCAACCATGCCTGCGCTCAGCAGCGTCGCGCCCGCCCACCGTCGCGAATTGCTCATGGCTCTGCAAGCACGGGGCGCAGCGCACGGGTGCTCTGCGCAGTTCCATCGGTGTGCCGCGCCCGTGACTCTGTGACGTCGGCGGCGGTCAACGCCGGCGCTGCAGGCTCCTTGCCGAGATCACTCGCAAGGTACGTAAGTACAGCCGCCACTTCTGCCTCGCTCAATCCCGACTGCGCCGGCATGACGCCGTGATAGCTGTGGCCGGCCACCTTCAAATCACCCATGAGACCGGTGGTCACGACCATTACCAAGTAGTCACGGCCCTGCGGCGTCTTCGCAAATGTCACGATCTGTTCGTGCAATGACGGAAAGCTGCCGGGAATGCCGGCCGCCTCCGGGCCATGGCAAACGGCGCAGCGGCCGGCGAAAACGCTCGCTCCCGCGGACTCCTGTGCAGCGGCAGGGAGCGCCAACGCGGCAATTCCCAGCGCGAATACCAGCGTCCCGACCCCGGTCGATGGCGTCGGCCGAGCGGCGCCGGTTATCCTACTTCTGGTCAATAGCAACACCCAGGATGACGGCGGTGGAACAGGTGTAGGCCTGGCTCTTGGTACCGAAGCACCACGTGACCTCGTTGTTATTCTGCGGCCGCACCACCGGTCGATCGCCTTGATTGTTCTGACAGGCACAGCGCCCCCAGGCCACTCCGCCGCAGCAGTCATTGTAGGAAATGATGTAGTTCCGTTGATCCGCGGGATTACGGCAGGTGCCGATCCAGGTGATGGGCGACATCTCCGTGCCCGGCGGACAAGAATTGACACTGCCGCCGTAACAGGAACACAGCGATCCGTCGATGGCGCAGTAGCGCCAGTAATCACATTTCGTCGGATCACCGGGATCTTGAGGATTCCCCGAGCTTTGCGGAGCGGTTTGGCCCGAATTAGGATCCGCCGGGGAAGCGCCGGCTTCGCCATCCGCGCCGCGCGCCACCGGCAACAACGGCAATGCCGCGGCACCCGCCAGAAAACCTCCGAGGACACTGAACATACTGCGCCGCGAGGTGCGGCTCGCGAAACCGCGCAGCATTTTTTCCGCTAAATGATCGAATTGAGCCACCGCTATTCTCCCGAAGAGGCACGCCTCTGCCCACGTTGACCGAGGTATTGCTGGATGTTGCTGACGCCGGTTTCCTTGGCGACGAATAGACTTTCCAAATGCTCGCGCGTATTGACCAAGCCGCTCGATGACAGCTTCCCCGCCTCGTCGATCAGCACAGCGTAGGGCAGCTTCGCGACCCCGTAGCTGCGGCCTAGATGCTCCGACAGGACATAGGGGAATTTGCTCAATTGCTTCTCCCGGACGAACTCCGTGTGCTTGCCCAAATCGCCGTCGCTCGCCAAGATGATGTCGAGCCAATTCCGTTCCGCGCTTTGCGCGGAACGCACCGCCGGCAGCAGCGCGTCGCATACGGTGCAATCGGGTGAGAGGAACAGCAGCAGTTGGCTGCGGCCGCCGCGCACACCGCCGATTTGCACGGTGGATCCATCGAGGGAGGTCAGCGCCATTTCCGGCGTCGGATCCCCGAGTTTCAAAGGTTGGCGCAATGTCAATGCGCCCGCGGGGGCGATGCGTTGATGTAGCACGCCAATTTGACGCGCCAATGCCATGCACACGATGCCCAGTACCAGCAGTCCGATCCAGAGGGCAATCTGCGAAGCAATAAGGAAACTCATGTTATTTCTCCGCTACGTAACGGCTGCAGGGCCATCACTTGATCCAAGGCGCCGTACAGCGCGAGGTATGCGATCCCGCCCAGCCATTGAGAACCCTGTGCCGGGACGCCGCCGCCCACTGCCGCCCATGCGATGAACCATGCGATTCCCGCCAGCACCGTATTTCTCGCGACCTGAGACCAACCCAAGGGCCGTGCGGTGGGCCCGAAACTGCACCCACAGTCCACGTTGGGCCGACCTTGCATGATGGCGCGAATAATGAGCGCGAGATACAGAGTCCACAGCAGCGCCGCAATCATCGCTCCCCTCGCCCGATACGCCGGAACGATCGACAATGCTGCCGCGACCAGTTCGCCCACGATGACTATGAGCAGCGCCGAGGCCGCCAGCGAACGCGGTACGCCGGCAAACTGCCGCACCACGCCCTGCGAGTGCGGCCATTTCAGGGACTTGTGAACAGCGGACACCGCCAGCAGCAGCGCCTGAAAAATCGCCAGCTGCGCAATGAGCCCTTGAATAGCCTCGTTTAGGGACGCTTCGCCCATCAGCGAACCGGCTCGATATTCATACGCGTATGAAATCCGGGCAAATCCAAACTTCGCACCAGGCTTCCCGCGCGCGGATCATATACATCGAGCCGCTCGCCCGCCTGTACCAGCAACAAGGGTTCGGCACCGTGCGTCACAGCGATCGAAGACCCGGGGTGCACCAGCCGCAACCGTTGGACGCGGGTCTTGGCGGCCGCGTTGTACACCCAGACTTCGTTGCCGGGATCCTTGTGCGTGCCTTCGTGTGCATCCGCCTGCATCACGACATAGAGCAGCTTTTGCTCGTCGCTGGCGATGAGTTGCCATCCGCTCGGACGCCAATGACCCGCAGCATCGGCGGCCGGCACCAGCGGCCAATCCGGCAGCACTTTGACGTCATCGCCCTTCATATCGAGCGGCTGTATGCGGCCCTGCAGACTGGGAAAATACCGCACACCGCCCAGTGTTGCCGAATTCGTGAACAAGGGATCGGTATCGAGCGGATTGAACGCCTTCGACTCGCTGCGGCTCGCGACCGCACCATTGGCATCGAGCCTTATCGTCAGCAAAGTACCGCTGGAGCACAGGGTCGAAAAGCCGCGCGTGCCGCTCGGGTAGACCAGCGAGCAGCCGGGGATCTCGATTTGGCCCAGAGGCTGTCGTTTCACGAGATCGACGACCGTCACCGACGAGGCCGGTGTGAAATTGAACACCAGCGCCATGCGCTGATCATCCGTAAAAGCCATCAATCCTTCCATCGCCGTGATGAGAGCCCGCTTGGTTCCCGGCAGTACGATTTCGCCGACGGCATTCAGCGTCTTGGTATCGTAGATGGTGATGAAGTCGGTACGCGTGCCGCGCGACCCACGCGACCAAACCGTGTCGGCCACGTAGATTTCGTTACGCTTCTCGGCAACCAGCAGAGTCCCAGAGTCGTGCGACTGCAGTTGACCTTTCACCTCACGGCTGTCGCTGCCCACATTGCGCAGTTCGATCCGATCACCGGCGTAGTTGAGGAAGCTCCAAGTGGTGGGATAACGCGCGGGCAGAGTCTCGACCTTCGGAATGGTCTCGGCCGGCAAAGGCGTCGGAAATTCGACGGCCACCGGCGAGGCCGCGCCGGCCAGGCCGGCGGCGAACCACGTGGAAATGCCTAAAGTCGTTGCCCTGAAGATATTCATCGTCATTTTTCCAGGCCCCTCTTCGCATTCGTTTTACCAACCTTATTGGGCACCGGAGTGTACGTGAACGACCGCTAGCTGAATACTCCGGCGCGCCACCGGGTATATTTGCGGCATGAACGCCGCGCAGCTCGTCTTTTATCTCGCCGTCGCTACAGCGGGCATTGCCTTCGTCATCGCCGGGGTCAAGGCGGCCAGCCGCAGTCGAGCCGTTCGCCGGCCGACCTCCATAGAACTCCTCATCGGAGCGGTGGTCGCGTTCTTCGACACGTTGGGAATAGGCTCTTTCGCCCCCACGACGGCGATATTCAAGTTGCTGCGCATCGTTCCCGACGAGTTGATTCCCGGCACGCTGAACGTAGGCCTTACGCCCGCCGCGATCCTGGAATCGCTCATATTCGTAACGGCTATCATCGTCGACCCACTGTTACTGGTCACCGTCGTAGGGAGCGCCGCGGCGGGCGCCTGGCTGGGGGCGGGGATCGTCGTACGATTGCCGCGCCGTGCGATCCAAATCACCATGGGTATTGCGTTGCTGATCGCGGGCAGCGTTTTCACCGCGGTCAATCTGGGCGCGCTGCCCGGCGGCGGCACGTCCATGAGTCTCGTCGGATGGAAGTTCGGTCTTGCGGTAGCGATCAATTTCGTACTTGGCGCGTTGATGAGTGCGGGCATCGGTCTGTATGCACCGTGCATGATCACCCTCGCCCTATTGGGAATGCATCCTCTGGCCGCCTTCCCCATCATGATGGGCGCCTGCGCCTTGGTGCAACCGGTCGCGAGCCTGCGTTTTTTTCAGACGGGCGCCTTTGCCTGGGGACCGTCTCTGGGTCTCGCATTCGGCAGCATCATCGGGGTGCTCATCGCCGCTTACATCGTCAAATCGCTGCCCCTGATTGCGCTTCGCTGGCTGGTGATCGTGGTCATCGCATACGCCGCCTTCGCCATGTTGCGCTCGGCGGCGCACGCCGAGAGCCGGTGAGTTTGCGCTACACTATTTGAACTGAGGTAGAGGCTGCCCGATTGTCCATAGCGTTACGCAAGGCGACCCTTCACGATATTCCGACGCTCGAATCCTTGATCGCGAGGTCCGCTCGGGGCTTGAGCGCGGCGGACTATCGTCCCGCCCAGGTCGAGGGCGCTCTGCGAGGCGCTTTTGGGGTCGATACTCGGCTGCTCAACGATCAGACCTATTTCGTGGCCGAAGAGGACGGTGAAATCGTCGGCTGCGGCGGTTGGAGTTATCGTTCGACGCTATTCGGCGGCGATGCGCGCGGCGAGCGCGATTCCTCGCTGCTCGATCCACGCAGTCAAGCGGCGAAAATTCGTGCTTTCTTCGTCGATCCGTCGCAGGCGCGGCGCGGGATTGGTTCGCTGCTCCTAGAGCGCTGCGAACAAGAAGCGCGGGCACATGGGTTCACTCAGGTGGAACTCATGGCAACGCTTCCCGGCGTCAAGCTGTATGCCGCGCGCGGTTACATTGGCGCAGACATGATCCGCTACGACGTGGGACCCGCAGAGAGCATCGAATTCATTCCCATGCGCAAGAGTCTGGGTTAAGGGTCAGGCATCGCGTTTGTCGATCCACAACGCCTCCCACCCGGCGGGTCCCAGTTCACGAAGTCGCCGAATATTGTTCTCATAGATCGACTCCGGCTCCGGCACCGCGGCCAAGGCGCGCTCGACGCTCGCCTCGCGCAGTAAATGCAACGTAGGGTACGGCGAGCGATTGGTATGATTTTCAATATCGTCCGCTTGCGTGCCCGCGAATTGATACTGCGGGTGAAAGCTCGCTACCTGAATCTCGCCCTCGAGGTCCAGGTCGTTCACGGTCTCGTCGCAAATCTGAAGAAAATCATTGAATTCGACGAAGTCATTGAGCACCCAGGGATGAATCAGCAGCGTCGTCTCGCACTGCTGCGCGTCCGCCGTGTACAAATGCAACAATTCCGAGCGAAGATCTTCCAGCAACCCGGCCGCGGAGCGTTGCTCGCAGACGTGAAAGCGCACGCCATCGCTCCGATAGACGCTCTCGGCGAACGGGCACAGCCCGAGCCCGATGACCGCCTTCTCCACCCATCGGCGGGTCGCCTCTATGATTGCATCGTTGTTGATGGACTGAATCCTGTGTAGTCGTCGACAGTTTAATGCGCTTAAGGTCTAGTATCCTAATGCGCGCCCGATTCGCACCCGCCCCATTCACTGTGAGACTCAACGACGATGCAACAATCGATTCCTGCCACGCTGATCCCCGGAGATGGGATCGGTCCCGAGATAGTCGATGCCACGCTTGCCGCGCTCGGCGCGCTCGGCGCGCCGTTCCTATGGGACTGCCAAGTCGCTGGACTGGAGGGCGTCAAATGCGCCGGAGATCCGCTTCCGCCCAAGACCATCGACAGCATTCGACGCACGCGGTTGGCGCTGAAGGGACCGCTCGAGACCCCCTCGGCCGGCGGTTATCGCTCGTCGAATGTTCGCCTGCGGGAAGAATTCAAGCTGTATGCGAATCTGCGTCCGGCGCGCACGCTCATTCCGGGCGGCCGCTTCGACGACATCGATCTCGTGGTGGTGCGCGAGAATCTCGAAGGTCTGTACATAGGTCACGAGCACTATATTCAGATCGACGACGATCCCCATGCGGTGGCGATGGCCACGGGCGTCAACACGCGTCAGGGCAGCCGGCGATTGCTGGAATTCGCCTTCGCGCATGCCGTCGCCTCCGGCCGAAAAAAAGTGGCGATCGTGCACAAAGCCAACATCATGAAAGCCCTCACCGGCATTTTTCTGGAAACCGGCCTGGAACTCTACGAGCGCAAGTATAAGGGGAAGTTCACGCTTGAGACCGTCATCATCGATGCCTGCGCCATGAAATTGGTGTTGAATCCCTGGCAATTCGACGTGCTGGTCACGACCAATCTCTTCGGCGACATTCTCTCGGACCTGGTCGCGGGTCTCGTCGGCGGCCTGGGCATGACGCCCGGCGCCAACATCGGCGCAGACGCCGCGATATTCGAGGCCGTGCACGGCTCGGCTCCCGACATCGCCGGGAAAGGGATCGCGAATCCAACCGCTCTCATGCTCGCGGCGGCCATGATGCTCGAGCACTGCAATTTGCAGGAATTGGCCGCGCGATTGCGCAATGCCCTCGACGAGACTTTGAATCTCGATCAAGTTCGAACGGGCGACCTGGGCGGCCACGCCGGCACCGCTGAATTCACCCGCGCGTTGGTCAAACGGATTGGTAATGGCTAGGAGCCTGCCTGAGAATTCTTCGTGGCCGCGACCGCGCGATCCGCAAGTGCCGCCGATAATTTCCATCGTCAATCTGACCAAGTCGTATGCATCGGGCGTTCACGCTTTGAAATCGACGACGCTCGACATCGAAAAAGGTGAGATCTTTGCCCTGCTCGGACCCAACGGCGCGGGCAAAACCACCCTCATCAACATCATATGCGGCATCGTCACGGCGAGCACCGGGACGGTGACCGCGGATGGCCACGACATCATTCGTGACTATCGTGCGGCACGCACGAAGATCGGCCTGGTTCCCCAGGAATTGACCACCGATTCTTTCGAGACGGTCTGGGACACCGTTACGTTCAGCCGCGGCCTGTTCGGCCGCGCGCCGAATCCGTCGTATATCACCGGCTTGTTGCGCGATCTTTCGTTGTCGGAGAAGCGTGACAGCAAAATCATGACCCTCTCAGGCGGGATGAAAAGGCGGGTGATGATCGCGAAAGCCCTGTCGCATGAACCTGAAATCGTGTTCCTGGACGAACCGACGGCGGGAGTCGATGTGGAACTGCGCCGCGACATGTGGAACTTGGTGCGCGGCCTGCGCGAACGCGGAGTCACGATCATCCTGACCACGCACTACATCGAGGAAGCCGAGGAAATGGCCGATCGTATCGGCGTCATCAATCAGGGCGGACTGATACTGGTCGAGGAGAAAAAGGAGCTCATGAAAAAGCTCGGCAAGCGCCAGCTCACGCTGCACCTGCAAGAGCCATTGACGGCCATTCCAGCCGAGCTTGCGCCTTGGGGCTTGGAATTGAAAGGCGACGGCAGCGATCTCGTGTACACCGTCGACGGCAATGGCAGCATGGATATATCCAAACTGCTCAAGCGTATGAGCGAGTCGTCGATTTCGATCAAGGACCTGGAATCCCATCAGAGCTCGCTCGAGGACATTTTCGTCAGCCTGGTGAGTACCCGGCAATGAGTCGCCCGCTGCACCTCTCGTTCAATCGCCACGGCGTATGGGCGATCTACAAATTCGAGATCGCCCGCGCGCTGCGCACGCTGGTGCAGAGCCTGGTGACGCCGGTCATCACCACCTCGCTGTATTTCGTCGTGTTCGGCGCGGCGATCGGATCGCGCATGAATGCGGTGGACGGCGTGAAGTATGCCGCGTTCATCGTGCCCGGACTCGTCATGCTGCCTCTTTTCACTGAAAGCCTGGCAAACGCATCCTTTGGTATTTTTTTCCCGAAGTTCATCGGCACCATCTATGAATTGCTGTCGGCCCCCATTTCCTACTTCGAAATCGTCATTGCCTACGTGGGTGCGGCGGCCACCAAATCCATCGTTTTGGGGCTGGTCATTCTGATGACGGCATCGCTGTTCGTATCGTTCAAGATCATGCACCCCGTATGGATGATCGCGTTCTTGACGCTGACCGCGGTCACTTTCAGCCTGTTTGGATTCATTCTCGGGATCTGGGCCAAGGGCTGGGAACAGCTGCAATTCATCCCCATGCTGGTGGTCACGCCGTTGACCTTTCTGGGCGGCGCCTTCTATTCGATCGGCATGCTGCCGCCGGTGTGGCGCACCGTCAGCCTCTTCAATCCCATCGTGTACTTGATCAGCGGATTTCGCTGGAGCTTCTACGGCACCTCGGATGTGAACGTGGCCTTGAGCTTCGGCATCACGCTCGGATTTTTTGCGCTGTGCCTGAGCGTCGTGGCGCTGATATTCAAGACGGGGTACCGGATCAAGAACTGATACAAAAAGGGGCGGCAACACATCTCGTTACCTGCCGCCCCCTATCATCTACCTGCGGGGATCAGAATTTATACGTTCCCCTTATGTAGTAGTAACCCCCATTGATGCCGAACGGCGAGAAGGACGGATAGATACCGACCGCCGAATTATCGTCAGCCGCCCGATAGGTCGCCAACAGGGTGGAATTGACCTTGTTGGGGTACCGATCGAACAGATTGACGGCGCCGACCGTGAGTTTCAAATGCTCGGTCGCCTGATACCCAATGTCCAGGTTCGTTATCGCGGTCACGCCGATGGTCGTGTTGTAGTACACCGGATTGCCGGTGGGATTTGTTGCTGTCACGCCCCCGTCGCCGAAGTCGCTGTCATATTCGGATGACTTGCCGTAAATCACCTCGTGCAGACTCACCGACGCCTTGCCGACTTTCAACAATCCGCCCAAGTTAATCACGTATTGGGGATTGGCCGTTTCCAAGTCGGAGATTGCCGTGGCGTCAAAGAGCGATTGCCCCGCCAACGCCGCCGGCGTGTCGCGAATCTGCGTAACCTCCGTCTTCGAATAGGTTGCCCCCACCGTGTAATCGACGCTGCCCCAACCATAGTCGACCGGATAGTCGAACACGAAATCGACACCACGAGTGCGCGTATCGATGCCATTGGTGAAAATATTGACGCCCGTGGAGCCCGTTGCCAGTACGTCGGGGTCGAGCACATTGCCGTTGGCGATGATCGCCGAGGTCACGACCGACGAAACCGTGTTGCCTTTGCTGGTGCCGTAGATCGTACCGCTACCGACGATGCGATTCGCGATGCTGATCTGGAAGGCATCCAGCGTCATGCTCATGTTGGGCAGGGGACGGAACACGATACCCACGCTGTAATTGTGGGATTTCTCCGGCTGCAAACCGCTGCCCAGGCCGAGAATCGATGCGGCCGGCGCATTGGGCGGCAACTGCACGAAAGCGGTGGTCGGGCCGACGTTGGTGGTCGAGTAGTACTCTTCGGCAAGCGTCGGCGCGCGAAAGCCGGTGCTCGCCGTACCGCGCAACGCAAACTCGGGGCTGAAGTCGTAGCGGGTGGTGAACTTTTCGACGGTGGTACTGCCGAAGTCGCTGTAATGCTCATGCCGACCTGCAATATCCACCACCCAACCATCCAGAGGCTTGACCGCCAAATCGATATACCCGGCGTAATTCTTGCGCGAATGATTGCTGGCATCGGTCGGCGTAAAGCCGGGGTATGACTGGGCGCCGCCAAGAATGTACGACGCCGGGTTGCCGGCCCCGATCTCATAGCTCTCTCGCCGATATTCGCCGCCGAATGCCACGTTCAGCGGTCCGGCAAGACCCACGTCGATGTCATGCGTGACGTCCACGTTCGACGTCCACTGACCCGCCTTGAACAGACCATCGTAAAAGCTCGTGGGGGACGCGCCGGTGGCTGCGTAGATGCCGGCATTCGCCGAACCCGTCGTATAGATGTCTATCTTGTCGAGCCCATAGGTGCTGCTGATATCCCAGTTCCAGCCGGCTAACGTGCCTTTAACGCCTCCGGTAACCTGGTAGTCCTTTTCTTCAATGGCCTCTTCTGGATTGAAGCCATAGGGATACTGGTAAGAAGTTTCGCCGGTCACTGGATCCGTGTAGGACACCTTGTTCGGAACTCGATAGTTCTCGTACGAATGCGCATCCTTGTCGCCGTAGGTTGCCGCCGCATAGACTTCCGCGGCGTCATTCAGCTTGAAGCCCGCGGCGAGCGAGGCGATCTTCAAATGCACCACCGCGTCGCCCTGAATTTGGTTCAAGTACGGATATCCCGGCGCATAGGGCATGTTCGTTTGCGGGTATGTGCCGCCGCTTGCGGGGTCGATGATGGCTGGATCGATCACACGGGGGTCGATTCCACCGCGATTGCTGTGACCGTGGTTGCGAACTTCGGCGGTTAGATTCAGGTACGCGCCATCGGCAGGTTCAAAACCGATATTGCCGCTCACATCGTTGTTGCTGCCGTCGCCCAAGTAATACGCGCCATGCGTCGCGCTGAGGCTTCCGCCGGAGCTGTTCTTTTTGAGAATGATATTGATGACGCCCGCGATCGCATCCGTGCCGTATTGCGCGGCAGCGCCGTCGGTCAGTACTTCGATATGGTCAATGGAATCCACCGGGATGAAATTCAGATCCGCGCCGGCGCCGCCTTGATAGGCCCCCTGGAGCACCGCGAGGTTGCCGGTGGTATGTCGGCGCTTGCCATCGACGAGCACGAGCACGTGGTTGGGGCTGAGCCCTCGCAGCCTAGCCTGTAGAGTTTGATTGGCCTGGTCGCCGCCGAAGGCTTGCGCAGTGAGCGATGGGACGATACTCGCAAGCGCCTCTATGAGATCTGGTTTACCCGACACCGTGGCCAGGGTTTCCGCACTCAGTACCTGAATCGGCGCCGCGCTATCGGCGGCTTTGACTCCAGTCTGACGTGTGCCTGTAACGATCACCTCCTCGAGTCCTTCGGAGGAGGAGGCCGACGAATCAGTGGGGGCCGTAGTCACGGCCGCGTGAGCAGTGGCGCTTGCGCAAAGCATCGCGATCGCAAGTCTCAAGCTGAGTTGCTGCGCTTTGCTAGAACTCATTGACATTAAGAATCTCCTTGTTTGATTGGCGTTCGTCTCCCCGCCCAGTCAATCAAATGGACCCCGTCCCTCGAACCATGAGGGATCGTCTTCCACGGGATGCAGCGCCTCCGGCACTACCAGTCTGGTAAATCTAGGTTTTGCAAATAGCGGGCCAAAGCGCGACAGACGCTGCGGCGAGCGGCGGGATGCCCTTGGCCCGACGCAAAAATCTTTTTGTTTTTTATCGGCTTACGCGGCTGTCATCATGTCGTAACGATGGCACGTCGATGTAGTCAGTTAGCAACATCGAGGGGCGAATCGGAGGGATAACAGATGTGAGATGGTGCGCCGCAAACGCGCCGCCGCTCCAACTCTGTGCGCGAGATCACACGCGAGCTCGCGACGCGGGTGGACGCGCGCTCACTCCCAGAACACCGGGATAATGGATGCGAGCAGCAATCCTGCCATAGCGCAGTTGAACCAACGGCGCCGCGAGTCGGTGTGCAAATACTCACGCAGGAAATGCCCGAACAGAGTCCAGCACGACACGCTCGCCAAGGTAATGCCGATATCCAACACCGCGATGGCGCAAATCTGCAACGGCAGCGAAGTATTCACCACGGTATAGGTGGTCACCGCCGACACCGCGATGATCCAAGCCTTCACGTTCACCCATTGGAATGCGGCCGCCTGCATGAACGTGAGCGGTTTGGCCGTGCCGCCCGTCGAGTCAACCGCCGACGCCGTAGCGATACGCCACGACAGATACAACATGTACACGATGCTGATGTACTTGAACGCCAGGTGCACCATGGGAATCGCGATAAAAAGCTTGGCAAGCCCCAAGCCTACGACCAACAACATGATCGGAAAGCCGAACGTGATGCCAAGAATATGCGGAATCGTCGCGCGGAATCCGAAGTTGACGCCCGAACTCGCGACCAGAATGTTGTTGGGTCCCGGCGTGAAACCCATGGACGTCAAGAACGGAAAGCTCGCGATGATCAGGGTCCAAGGGAACGGCTGCGGATCGATTATGAAGTTCGGGGTCAAGGCACGTAAGCTTCGCAAGATGAGCACACATGATACGACAATGGTTCCGGGCCCGCTTCGCCGGCGGCATCGAGATCTGATTTTCCAGAGCGTTCTTTACTGCGTGTTGGCTCTGGGCGCGGCAACTCATCGGTCGCAGGCAGCGGCCACGGCGCCGCCGCTGCAGATCGATCTCGATGCCTTCGATGCGCAGAAAAAAAAGATGGCGCTTCCGGACGGCGAAACGTTGGCGTACGTCGACATGGGCAAGCCATCGGGTCGTCCCGTGGTGTTGATTCACGGCTACACCGACAATGCGCGCGACTGGGTGCCCATGGCGCCGTATCTATCGAAGAACTTTCGACTGATTCTCATCGACATTCGCGGCCATGGACAATCGAGCAAACCGGAATGTTGCTACAGCCGGCTCGACTTTGCGTATGACATCAAACTCCTGCTCGACGGACTCAGCGTGAACAAAGCCGACATCGTCGGACACTCCCTGGGCAGCATCATTGCGCAAACCTTCGCCGAATACTGGCCCGATCGAACCTCGCATGTCGTGCTGATTTCTTCCACCGGCGGTGAGCCGCCCGGTGCGCCGAAGAAGCCGCCGCAGTTCGACTACGCCGCGCAAATTCGCAAGCTCAAGGAACCCATCGAGCCCGACTCGCCCTTCATGATCGCTTGGTGGGATTCGCCGACGCCGGTCGATCCCGAATTCATTCGGCGGCAACGCAAGGATGCGGCCGGCATACCGCTACGCGTTTGGCTCGCGGTCCTCGATCAAGGGCTCTCGGCCGACCACGCGTACATCGACCTGCAAAGCACATTGCCGCGGCTGACGGCCCCCACATTGCTCATTTGGGGCAGCAAAGACCCGATCATGGAGGAACCGGTGCGGCAAACCTTGCGCAAAGGATTGCCCAACGCAAACGTCAAAATCTTCGAGGGGCTGGGTCACAACCCCTTTTGGGAAGATCCGCGCGGCGTGGCGGAGGCCATCAACACCTTTCTGGGAAGCTAGCGTGGCGTCCGAGCAGCGGACAACGGCGTTTCCGCGGGAACGTTCTGCCAAGGTCAGCTAACTCTCAATGGCCCGGTTCTGCGACTGAATCCGGATCGAGTCCGATATCGGCCGCGAAGGCTTGGCGCCGGTCCGCCTCCAGATCCATAGAACGGCATGCCCAGATGTAGACGAGGGCCGATATGGGCAAGCCCACCAGCATCGCGATGTCCGCGCCGCCCAGAGCCTTCGCCACCGGACCCTTCCATGACTCGGTACTGAAGAACGGAATCATCGCCACGAACCCGACGCCGTAGGCAGAGAGGCCACGCCAACTCCAGCGCCCGTACATGCCGTGCGCATTGAAAATTTCCCGCACCGAGTAATGACCCTTGCGCACGATGTAGAAATCCACCAGGTTGATGGCGGTCCACGGCGTAAACAAGTACAAAAGCACGGCGAGAAATTCACCGAACTTCGCGACGAAGTTCTGCGATGACGCGAGCGCAATGCCGGAAGCCGCCGCGGTTGCGATGGCCAGCGTCAAAACCCGTTTCGCCAATGTCGGGCGGCTGGGTTTCAAGGAATCGACGACGCTGAGCAAGGTCAACGACGCTCCGTAAAAGTTCAGCGACGTGATCGTCAACAGGCCGAGCAGCGAGCAAAGCAAGAGCGGTTTCCCGTAGCCCGGCATCACTTGGTCCGCCGCCGTGCGCAGTGCCGTAGCAACCTCGAGCGTCGGGAACAGCGCCGCGGACAATGTGCCGACCAGCATGGTCCATGCCCCGCCGACGAAGCCGCCGAGGAAGGTCCACCAGAATGATGCGCCGACTCCGACGTCTCGCGGTAGATAGCGCGAGTAGTCGGAGACGTAAATCGACCACCCTATCTTCACTTGTATTCCGCTGATTTCTAAGGGGCCAAAGTGAGCCCCGGGTCGGGCCCGGGCCGCCCCCGGGGGCCGCTTTACAGGCCCCCCCTTCCCCGGGCGGCCTCCCGCACCCTACCCCACAGCCCCCCCGGGCCTGCGCCCAACCCAGGGGCTCTCCTTGCGTCTGCTAGGGCGTTCAAACCCCCAACCCAACCCCCCGGAGTGCCAGCCCATGCGCCTCATTGAGTTCCCAGGTCACACCGTCGTCATTGCAAAAGATCAGCCGGAGTACTTCCCCATGCCCGCGCACATTTCGCGGGAAGCGGTGGTCACCTGCTGCTGGCGTCTCACGGCGCGTGAGCGCTGGCGCATCCTCTGGCGCGGCATTGTCTGGCACCAGATCATGACGTTCGGCGATCGGGTCCAGCCGCAGATCCTGCAGACCGAGCGCCCGGCCGAACTCGACGTCTACTACCCCGACGAGTCGGAGGCCCTATGAGTGGCGCGAAGCAACCGACGCCACCGCCGCGCGGCCGCCGCCCTCGCCCGCTGCAGGCGCCGCCTCGTGTAGTGCGAACGTCAGTACACGAGGTCACCTGCATCGGCTGCGGCTGCACCGACAGCCACGCCTGCGAGGGCGCGTTCGGCGAGGGCTGCCACTGGATCTCGCAGAACGCCAAGACACGGCGCGGCATCTGCTCCGAGTGCGCGATCACGATGTTCAACGCGATCCTGTTTCCGGCATGAAGCGCTTGACCGCGCGCGGCCTGAAGTCTGCGGCGGAGCTCTCCGCCGATCGGCCGCACGGCGATCGCCTCAAGTACATTGCCGGCTGCCGCTGTGACGGGTGTCGCCGCTCCAACGCCGACTATGAACGGATGCGCCAGGCCGCGCGGGTCGCGGGGGACTGGAACGGCATCGTGTCGGCGGCGCCGGCGCGCGCGCATCTGCTCGCGCTCTCGCGCATCGGCGTCGGGCGGATGGCCGTGCACGACGCGACGGACCTGGCCTATTCGATCCTGCACGACATTCGCCACGGCAAGAAGTTGCGGATCCGCGCGCGCACCGCCCGCAAGATCCTGGCCGTCTCCGCCGCGCAGCGCGCGGATCGCGCCATCATTCCCGGCAAGCGCACGTATCGCCTGATCGAGCGGTTGCTCGAAGAGGGCTACACCAAAGCGCAGCTGGCCCGCGAGCTCGGCTACTCGAGCCCGGCGCTACAGTTTCGCAAAGGCAGTCGCGTCACACTGCGCAGCGAGGCGCGCATGATCGCCTTGCATCATCGACTCACCACGTAGGGGAAACTCCAATGGATCTGATCAGCAAGTCTCTCAATCTGCTCGGCCGCAAGGCCCGCGATAAAGTCACCGGCTTCGAGGGCGTAATACACAGCATTGGCTTCGACGCGTATGGCTGCGTCCAGGCGATCGTCAATCCGCCCATGAAGGACGGCAAGCTCTTGGATCAGGCCTGGTTCGATATCAAGCGTCTCGAACTCTTCGAGGCGGTGATGGAGCCGCCGGACTTCGGCCAGGTCGCGTTCGGCAAAGAGCCCGGCGCGGATCTCCACAAACCCACTCGAT
>DASXYI010000042.1:0-33882 GCA_036502605.1 Steroidobacteraceae bacterium | reverse complement strand
AGGAACAATTCGTCGTCTTCGTCGATGGCGATCAATGGCGCCGGCTGGTTGGCGTTCATGACGCCGACATCCATGATGGGCCGCGCGTCGACGTGTCCATCGAGCAGCGTGCCCTGGTAGGCCCAGTTGACGCCGCCGTCGAAGAAGGTGCCGGCGCCGGTCGGAGTGTTGGCGCCGGAAGTGCCGGCGCTGGTTGCGCTGTAGATTCCAGTCGCCGTGCGGACCGTCGCGCCCTGGAGGTACACGCTACCCCCAGCCCAGGGATCGAGATCGTAGTCTTCAGTGAGGCCGATGGCACCATTGAAACTGAAGTTGCCGTCCGGCATGCCGACCAGGGTGCTCGGCGTGCCGGTATCGGGGCCGAACGTCGTGTTGAACACGCTGTTCACCTGAGTTCCCGGCAACCCGTTGTAGATATCCGGAAGACCCGACAGCGGCCCGAATCCGAACAGGTACGTGATCGAGCCGTCGCCCATGGTGGCGTAGCCGTCGCCGCCCGCGATCTGCTGGCACTTGATGTTGCTGCCATCGGGGTGGAACGGCGTGCTCATCGGGCACTGCACGCGGAAGCTTTGCGCCTCGGCGTCCAATGCTCCCAGCAGCAGCCCGAGTACGGGCAGTAGGGGAACCAGGTATCGGGCGTTGTTCATGTCGAATCCTCCATCGGCGCGTGGGCAGGCATCACTCCGCCCCACAGGTTGTTTGTCGGAGTGCTTGGGCGGGTTGAAAGGAAAATTGGGCATGGGTTGTTGAGCCTCACCGCGTCGCGCGCTGGCGAGATGGGAAGTTCGGCGCCGCTGGGTCGAGGGCGCTCCAGACTGGGAATCGCTACAACCTCATCCCGCGCGATAATCCTAATTCTTATAAGCATATTGCTCGTTATAGATGAGCGAAATGCTATTTTATATAAGCACAACACCTACCATATATTGACAAATACCTATCATTTACAAGAAATATGCGTGGATGTAATCGCGTGTTCTTCACAGTCTCTTGGCAGGGATTCGCTAGAGAGCGAGGCTCGAATTTCGCGGTATGTGAGGGCCGACCAGCCTTTCACACATACCGGCGCCACCAAGACCGAGCGAATATCAGCTGAGGCACTTCTAGACGGTTGCGCGAACCCGTTGTGCCGCTCCGCGGGGGCCGGGCGAGTTACTTGAACACGTACTGAGGCTGAGGCATGCGTGACTCTCGGGTGTGAGCCTCGCTTTTCCTCTGAATGCAAAGCGCGGCGGGGCGCTTCCGCGCCGTCCGCACGCGCGCTTCGTCCGCCCTACCCATGGCGTCAGCAGGTCGATATGCTTGTAGGAGCGATCGATGCCCTGCTAATTTGCCGCCGCGCAGAAGCTGCAACGCCCTGTTAAGGCGATTCTGGACGAACTGAAAGCAAACGTTTTGCTCCGACGCGAGTTGGGTCAGCGTTCTCTGCTCGCAACCGATGCCGAAATAGCTTTCGATGATTCTCCGGTCCCGCGCCGAGAGTCTTAGGCCGTCCAATGCTCGACGAATGACCGCCCTCTTTGCCTGTTCGTCAGCATCCTCCAGAAGTTGCTCGCCGGGATTCTCGAGCAGCGGCCGTTCAACTCTGCCAATCAACTTCAGCAATTCGACTTCGGTGATGTAGCACTCGCCATGGCCGTCGCGCAGCGCCAGCGTTCGCTGCGTCTCGCTGAACAGGTCCTCGCAGGTACATCCAAGCACCTCCGCCAGGGCGGCAGCCGTGGGGCGCCAGCGTCCATCCCCCATCAGCGGTGGAACCTTCAAATTGAGCAGCGCACCGATCCGTTCCGGATGCAGCCCAGATTTTCGGCACAGTTCGCTGACGCTGCCGAACCCGCACTCGGCGATCCTGCGCCGGATGCGTCCGTTGCGGAGCTTGATCGATATCGCGTAGTCGCTCATGTCGCGGGAACTTCTAAGCCAACAGCCATATGTAAATTGAGCATATAGCTTGATTTAATCGGGCATTTCGCCCGATTTATATGGGGTATACTACCACTACCAATTAAGCAAACAGCCCAGTACCATCGGGCTATCAGCCGAGATTTCCTGCTAGGAACGTGGGGTATCCGCTTAACATAAAGTGTCTCGGGGGCCGGATCTTACGCACGCTGCCGCTGGGAGCATTGTCCCGACTGCAGTGTTTCGCCTAAAAATCCGGGCGTATTTCTCGATATATTCACGGGTAGCGGGTCATGCTTGGAGAACGGCGCTTGACATCCTGGGAGCATCAGTTTGATCAACATCATCATCGTTGATAACCACATCCTCGTTCGCAAGGGCATTCGGGCACTGCTTGCGAGTCAGCCGGATCTCAATGTGGTTGCGGAAGCCGGGACTTATGAGGAAGCACTCGAGCAACTGCAGGTGCATCGCGCCGACGTGGTGATTTTCGATCTCGCAATTCCCTCCGCCCCGGGACACGACAGCCTCGATCTGATTGCGCAAGTGCGCACGGCGCAGCCCCAAGCCCACACCGTCGTGTTGACCATGCACACGGAGAGTGAATATGCGGCGCGAGCCCTCAAAGCCGGGGCGCACGGCTACCTGACCAAGGACGTTACCCCTGAACTCCTGATCAACGCCATCCGACGAGTCGTCACCGGCGCACTCTTTCTCAGCCCCAATGTCGCGGAGAGCCTCGCGCTGCGCGTGGCGCTCGAGGACGACGTCGGCCCCCTCTACAAACAACTGTCGAAGCGCGAACTGGCGGTTTTCAGCTTGATCGCCGACGGCAAGACTATTAACGACATTGCGCGGCGCTTGACGCTCAGCGCCAAGACAGTCAGTGCCCACAAGCTCAACGTACTTCGTAAGCTCAAAATGCGCACGGTGGCTGAACTGGTGCGCTATGCGATCGAGCATCGGATCACCTTCTCATGATCGGTTCGCCTCAGAAAATTGAACGATTTTCCGACTGCGGTACAGCGGAGACGACCGCCAAGTCCTGGTTGCCCCTGCCTCGTGGAGTAACCGCCGGCATCACCTCGGTCTTGCTCGCACTCGCCATCGGCACCGGCATCCACGTTGTACGCGACTTCAATCGCCAGAGCGAAGCATGGCAGGCTGAAGCCCAGAAGCGACAGCTCGCGCTGCTCGGAGAGCTCGAACTAGGGCGCGCCGTGCAGGATTTCAAGGATTGCCTCCTGCGTGACGACACATCTTATTGCGATGACTTTGATCGACATATCCGGGCCGCGTACCACACCGTGTCTCTGTATGGCGCACAAAACTCCCTGCAACCGGATGAGCGTAGGGTGCTAGAAACGCTCCGGCCGGCGCTCGATGCGTACCGATCAGCCCTCGATGAGGTGCGCATCATGCAGAGCAGACACGCCACCATTCAGGAGATCGACAGCGCAGTCAAAGGCGACGACCGTCCAGTTGCGGCGGGATTCAGCGAGCTTGCAGCCCTCACATTGAGCACAGGCTCTCGACGGCATGTGCCGCTCGGCCAGGCCTTCTGGCTGATGGTTTACACTAGCCTGGCAGCCCTGTCGCTTTATCTGACTTTCCGGTCTTCCATACGCCGTTCGCACGAAACCGCGCAAATGGTACTGCAGCTGTCAAACCGAGTGATGGAGTGGGAAGAGGACAAGAAGGCGAAAGCGTTTGAACGCCTGCACGATGGCGTTTGCCAGTCGCTGGCCGCCATCATGTACCTCCTGAGAAGCACACAGCGGGTCGCAGCCGGCGGTCAGTACCCTTTGACTGAACCCGTCCCGGAACCGGTCATCCCTTCGCTGCAGGCGGTCATCCAAGATACTCGCGCCGTTGCCCTGCAGTTACGGCCCCCGAGAATGCAGGAAGCCGGTCTGCTCGCCACGCTGAACTCGTTGTGGGTAGATTCCAGAGCGCTTTACCCAACCTCGCTGATTACGCCACGCGCCCTGATCGAAGAGAGGGACATCCCGGAAGGCCTGAAGCCCGTCATCCTGCGCATTGCCCAGATGACAGTGGACTTCGCCGCGCAAAATCCTTCCGCGTGCCGGGTCGCTTGGCTGCTCGAGCGCAGCGGCGAGATGCTGCGGCTATCGATCGATATGGCGGTGGACGCTCCCGCATTCTCACAACAGTCACCGCAGCGACCGAGCCCTTCGGCAACGGCGATCAATCCCTTAGAGGCGATTCGAGCTCGGGTGGCGCTGTCGGGCGGGAGCTCCGAGTGGGTTACCAATCTCGCCGGGCACAGGACAATGGTCTCCAACTGGGAGGGCTGAGCGAGGCCCCGCGCATCGCCGGTCGTAAAGGATGTCTCCGGTACAGCGGAACATCCCGCGCCGGACTTGCCCGGGGTTGCCTACCTACGCCTGCTTAAACCGGTCCTCGGCGTCAAGCACTCTTGCCGGAAGGACACGCCCATAGTAGGATCGCAGCCCCTTCGTATACGACGTCAACCCCCGGCTTTTGCCACCTAAGAAGGACGTCCCATGAAACTTCGAATTGTCCTTTCCAGTGCAGGAGCCAGCCTCATGCTGGCGGTCGCATGCTCCTCCCTGGCCGCGGAGGGATCCAGTGCCGAAGAGGCTAAAGATCTGCTTAACAAAGCGGTGTCCTACGTCGAGAAAGAGAGGCCGGCAAAGGCATTTTGCGCATTCAACGATCCCAGCGGCGCCTTCCACAAGGGTCCGCTATATGTGTTTGTTATCAGTATGGATGGAGTGTATTTCGCACACAGTGCGGCCCCGACACTGGTAGGAACATCGTTACGTGACACGAGAGATGCCGCCGGCCAGCTCATTGGACCGCCCATTATGCAAGTCGTCGGAAGTCAGGGCGAGGGTTCCGTGGACTACATGTGGCTCAACTACAGCACTAATAAGGTTGAAAAGAAGCATTCCTTCGTGAAGCGAGTGGGCGAATTCGTGCTTGGCGTGGGGTACTGCACACCGTGACGCTCTGGCCATGGTAGGCATTTTCACCGAGATCGCTTCGCGCCGGTAACGTGCCCGGCTGGCAGCAACGTGCTTTTCCCGACCGAAGTAACGCCCCAAGACTACCAGTAGTGGGGATACGGGGTTTTGCGCACCGCGTTGCCAACGGGGCGTGGCGCAGCCCCCTGTCGGCACCCCGTACAGATCTGCCAAGTCGGCATCCACCATAACCTTTTGCCCCCGGATCGCATGGATCAGGGATTCAATCGGCAACAACATCGTCCCGTGTTCATGTGAGAAAAAAAAGTTAGCCGCAGACGAGGCACTAGGGCCCGATGCGCGAGGCCATCCTTGGCCGGTAGATGGTTGATCAGTAGTCGGTGCGCTCGTCCGAACGAACGATGGCGATGCCGTTCGTCGCGGCATTGCCGATCGTGGCGAGGCCCTTGATGGTGAACTTACCGTCCTCGTTCACGGCAAAAACCGACACGTGCGAGACGTTACCATCACCGTCGACCACGGCCGCCAAACCGGAGCGGTACGTAATATCCGTCGGATTGCCGCTGAACGTTGCCACGACCGCAGCGTCCTGAATGATCTGCTGGCCATAAACCGCGTATCGGGACACCGAACGGCTGGGCGAGTTGGCAGAGAATAAAAACGGGCCGTCGAGGGTTACCCAGCAAGGCGCGCTCTGCGTCCCTGAACCCGTCACCTTCAGCACGTCGTCGTTGCGAACCAGGGCAATCTCGTTCGCATGCGCAATCGTCACGTAGGCGTCGTTACCCCGGGTCGCCAGCCCGAAGGGCGCGTTCACGTTCGATGGGATGTTGGCCACCAAGGTGGCCCTGCCCGATACCGCACCGCGGCTGTTCAGGTTCACGGTCTCGATCGCGTTGTTCTTTTCACTGATGATCAATTGATCCGGGAGCGTGCCCACTTGAGCGGCAGATCCGTCGGCGAGGATGAGAGGCGCCGCGCCGTCGGCTTCAGGGCTCACCCCGTTCCCGTCGATCCGGTGGGATTCCACGTGAGTCGTGGTCAGGACATACAGGTGATCGTGTGCAAAAGCGACACTCACGGGACTCGCGAGCGCCGCGATAAGATGTTCGAACCGTAAGGCCGCATGTTCCGTGTCTTTGGCGAATACCGACACGTTGCCCGAACCGAAGTTGACGACCGCCAGTCGATCTCGATTTTGAGCAATGCCGCCCGCATTGCCGCTAACGCCGCCCTGGCCTTGGGTCGGTATCTGTTTCAATAGAGTGCCAACCGGGTTGTAAATCAATAGCTCATTGCTCGCGGTGTTGGATGCTGTGACGATCAGAGCATGTTGGTCCTCAGACCATTTGCCGCCCTGCGCGGCTGCTACGCCCGCGATGATCAGCGACAATGCGCCGATGCCGTAAGATGCCGTCTTCATTTGCGTCTCCCCGAATCAGTGGATAGGAAATGACGACGTCCCACGCCGCCATCGCGATGAACTTCCAAGCGACCGATTTCTGTCGGCCATCTGGTAGTTCGTCCGGGAGACGCAAAAGGTTACAGCGGCATTCGGAACTGCCGCGTCCACTACCAACGCAGCAGCCGGGGACCGAGCGTCGCGCCGATGGCCGCCGGTATCAACATGCCGAGGAGGTACCAAACTCCGATAAACGGCGCAGTAAGTTCCGGGCAATGCAAGGAATACGCCAGCGCACCCAAGGATCCGGCCGCGAACCCTAGGGCCGCGCCGGTAGAGCGCAGTTGCGTGGGAGCAAATCCACGCAATGCCCAGACGAAGGCGACAAATAACGGCGCCGCGACTAGCGTTATCAAAAATGGACAAACGGCGGCGGTAGTGCCCAGCAACAAATGCGCGCGATCCTGTGCCGGCGCCGTCAGCAGCTTCAGAGCGGCAAATAGCCACATCGCGATGACGACGGCCCCGATGCCCGCCGCCACGACTCCGAGACGGATTCCGGGGCGGGCCAATCGGGTGACGGCAAGGACCCCGAGTGACCCCAGGATGGCGCAATAGGCATCACGAAGCCAAAACATCGGTTCGAGCATTTCTTGCGAGAGCGCCCGGTTCAAGTGGAGAATTCCCGCGGTGATGGCAAGCGCCCCCATCATCCCGCCGGTGATCGCAAGCACATAGCGCCGCGTCGACCGCCTGGTGTCGATCGGCTCGACGCCGGCGGCAAGTAACGACACCAAGTCCTCCGTCTTCAAGCAATGCTCCGTATCTTCACCGCAAGCGCCTTCAGGCCGCGATGGATGCCGACCTTGACCGCTGACTCCGACATACCGGTGCGCTTCGCGGCGTCTGCCACTGAGCCCCCCTCGACCTTTACGTATAGGATGGGCAACCGCTGGCGATCCGGCAATTGCTTCAGGAGTTTCGCCAGGTCAAACCGGGCTTCCGCGGGTTCGGTATCCGCGACGGCGAATAGCTCATCATCATCGAGCGGATCGTGAAGCCCATCGGTACGAGAACGGCGGCGCAGTAGATCAATGAGCTTGTAGCGGGCGATCGCCTGCACCCACGCGGTCAGCGGCTGCCCCGGATCATAGGTGTGGCGTTGATTGTGGATCGCCAATAGCAACTCCTGCACGAGATCCTCGGTCTCCTCGGGTAACCGTGACATACGCCTGCGCAGGAAAGATCGCAAATGTGCCGTGAGTTCGCCCAAAAACAGGTGGTAAGCCGATGCGTCGCCGACGAGGCCGCGGATTAGAAGGCTTCTGAGGCGCTCTTCCTTCAACTGCATCCCAACCTATTCAAGAGTTCGTTGGAGATGACCATTTGGTTACAGTCGCTCGCACATTGCTCCCCCGTGCGGCGGAAGGATCTGTGTTTTGCGTTCGCCCTGAATTTAGAATCGGGTGGTAACGGCCATGAGCCAATCAGGCGTCCGGTCGAGGACCCATGCCTCCAGGAATTTATCAAGTCCGGTCACGATGAGGACTCCTAAAGCCAGCATGACAATTCCGAACCCTTGCTTGCTCACGAAATGGCGTGGTGCAGTAGCGCAGCTAGGCTGGCCTGCTGCGTATCGCCGGTTGATCGCGCAGTCTCCTTGCCGCCCTTGAATACCACCACCGTGCTTTGCTTGGTGACCCCCAGAGATTGCTTCAGGGTCTTCTCCGTGTCGAAATTCGCGACGAACAACGTCAGGCCTTTAAATTCCGGTGCTTGACTCAGCTCTTTCAGCAACGGTGCCTGTGCACGACAGGTGGGGCACCAGTCGGCGACCGCCACGGGCTTACCGGCGGCGATCGTCGCATCGTACTGCGCCTGATTGAAGGGAATCTCGGCCGCGAACGAGGCGGTTGCAAATACAGTCAGCGTGACCGCGGAAATGACGGCAACGAGGGATTTCATGCGCAGCTCTCCAAAAGTTGGGCTCCTTCGACTCCTTCCGAGTTGACCGGCTATTGGGGGAATTTATTGCCGAGGCCTCACCACAAACTCAACAAGGGAATTCAGGTCCGGGTCCCGATGCGTCTGCTTCCACGCCGAATTTTCTCCGCCGGGCTGGCCTGTCTATTCAGCCAGAAGGTCGGGTAGCCGAACCACTTGGCGCCCACAACGTCCCAGCCCGCGAACGCGACGAAAAGCACTTCTTCGCGCGGCACAGCTCGTCCATCGCCATTCGGTACGCCCGAGGATCGGGCTTGTACGATCGAATCCGGTCATTTCCGAGGTCTTCGACCCGACGGCAGGTCAGGAGCTGGGCCGGCAGCCGGCGCGCGTAAGTTGGTGCGCCCGGACGGATTGCTTCGGGGCCTACGGCCCCTCGTCCTCCGCTTCGCTCCGGACCGCCACCGCGCCTTGCGCGGCAGCGTCCAACCCGGCGCAGCGCCGGGTTGTCGGACCGGTCTTGTTTGTCTGTCGGCGGTTCGAACTGCTTGTTCCATGCCTACTGGCCTTGGGCTGCCGAAAAATTTTTAGGGAAAAAGTGCGCCCGGACGGATTCGAACCGCCGACCACCTGGTTCGAAGCCAGGTGCTCTATCCAGCTGAGCTACGGGCGCGCGCGCGCAGTGTAGCGTTCGGAGCGCCTTTCGGAAACTGCCGTTGCCCTCAATCTAGTGCAAAGGCGCAAAGCCGTAGGCTTTGAACACAGGATCGCCGGCCGGACCGCGGACATAGGCGACAAATTTGGCCGCCTCCGGCTTTGCCACCGCCGTCAATGCAATGGGATAGATAATCGGCAAATGCGAATCGGCAGGAAATACGTCGACGACGCGGACCTTCTTGTCGATCAGTGCATCGGTCTCGTACACGATCCCAAGCGGCGTCTCACCACGATCGACAAATGCCATCGCGGATCGCACGCTGTCCGCTCGAATGAGGCGGTCGGCTACGTTTTTCCAGACCCCGAGCTTCGTCAAGGCACCCTGTGCATAGCGGCCCACAGGGACCGAGTCAGGATCTCCCGTCGCCAAGCGGCCCTTACCCAATCCCGCGGCGAGACGGAAATTCGGCTCGATTTTGAGTTTGATTCCGCTATCGGCGGGAGCGATCAGCACGAGCCGATTTCCCAGCACGTCATGCCGACTTGCCCGCTGCACCAAATTGCGCGTCTCGAGATAATCCATCCATTCCAAGTCGGCCGAAAAGAACACATCCGCTGGGGCACCATTCTCAATCTGGCGGGCAAGGGCGGAACTGGCAGCAAACGAGAACTTCACCGGGATTGAAAATTGCTTCGTAAAGGCATCGCCTAACTCTTGCAATACATTCGTCAGTGACGCCGCGGCGAACACGGTTATGGCAGGTTTGTCCGCATCTTGGGACCAACCGGGCGGGCCGATCAACAGCGCGCACAGGGTCAGCCACGCTCCAACTAGCTTTTTCAAGTTATCTTTCCCGTAAGCTCGGTTATTAAGTCTGGTTATATTTTATTGTATATAACGACGGACGGCCGCGCCAGCGAGCCTGAAATCAGGCGCGCCTTCGCCCAGGTCTGCACGGCGCTGGCGCGCCTAACGGCCTTCGTGTTCGAGGCGATGCGTTCGAGTTCGAGTCGGCGCGTTCGTCTTTGGTTGGCGCCACCACGGAAGCGCCTCCTCGATCACCAGCACGCTGCCCGGGGTGTTCGCGGGCTGATAACCGGGCAAGTTCGCCAATATGTCCCTCCAACCCTCGCCCGCAAGCACGGCACACAGGCGCCGAACGGCCGTGTGCGCGAGGTTCCCTTTGAGACACGCAAGAAAATAGTTCTCTTCGACCAAGGGCGTGAAATGCAACCCGAATTCCAACGCAGCCGCTTCGACTCCGACGCCGGCGTCGGCGACTCCGCTCGCCACGCACAACGCCACCGCCACATGCGTATGCTCGGTATGCTCGAGGCAGCCCGATAAGGCGCTGGGTGCGATCGAATATTCGCGCATCAGATGATCGACCAGCATCCGGGTGCCGGAACCTTGCTGACGGTTTACGAAACGGAGTTCATGCTGCACGACATCAGGAAACGTGCGAATGAGCGCGGCGTGCTCGCGGCGCACCATCAATCCTTGCATGCGCCGGGAACAACCGATCAACTTGTGCAGTCCCGGCTTGAGCAACGGCTTGAGCGCCTTGGCGAACACGGGCGCGGCGCCGCGTAACGCCGGCACATGAAAACCCGCGACGAGGCACTGCCGGTCGTTCAAGGCGCGAAGGGCGTCCACACTGCCCTGAAAGCCGATGTCCAGATGCAGGTCTGCGGTTTCAGCTACGTGCCGCTGAAGCACGGGAAGTGCAATGTCATGGCTGGCGCGGATGGTGAGCAGCTGATGGCGCTGGTCGCGCGCGTCGGCGAGCACGCGAGCAAGATCGGAACGCAGAGCTTCGATGTGCGGCTGCATGCGGGTGCGCGCCCGGCGCTCCGCCCACAGCAGCCTTTCGGCGAACTGCGTTGGGCGCGCTCGTTGGCCTTGCGACCATATGATGAGCGGCTCGCCGAGCGTTTGCTCCCACTTTCTGAGCGAACCCCAGACATAACGATACGAACAGCCCAGTGCCTGCGCCGCGTGGCGCAGTGAACCGCCATCGAGAACCGCGGCCAATAATTCGAACAGCGGGTTACCGAGTGCGGCGCCACGCTGCTCCCCGGGCTCGAATGCGTACCGCAAATGCAAGCCCAGAGTGGACTGGTCGGAGGTGTTTTGTGTGTTGAGCGGCATCTCCGTACTGTAGCGTTTTTCCGGCACGACTCGGAGCCTGTCTGAGACAGGCCCCTACTGAGACAGGCTCCTATGGCAGCAGAGGCGCGTCGAAGCCGTGTTCCGCGAGAATTCTCTGGCCCGCCGGCGACAGGATGAAGAACGCCAGCTGCGCACCGCCGTCCTGGTTCGCGCCTTTCAGGACCGTCAGGCCATAGCCGGCCGTGACCGCCAGCGCCGGCGGCAGAGGAACGATCGTGACTCCCGGCAATTCCGCGGCGGCGGCACTGCCGCCGGTGCAATAAGAGAGAAAGATATCGGCGCGCTTTTCACGAAACAGCCAAGCAACGGCATTGGTCGTTCCCGGCGGGACGGGAAGCGATCCCGGCAAGTTGCCGATTTTCACCGCCTTGGCCTCGAGGATCGCGCGGCTCCCGGGCTGCTGTGCATCGGCCTTTTGGAACATTGCCCACGCATAGTCGCCCCCAGGATCGTTCTTCGGGGTCGATGTACCCACCTTGACCGACGGGTTGAGCAGGGTCGCAAGCAGGTTCGAGGACGTCGCGTTAAGCCCCGGCCGCGCGATTGCGCACAAATGATTACGTGCGAACAGCACGGTCGGCCCCGCCTTGCCGGCCTGCGTCAGCGCCTCGGGATTGCCCATATCAGCGGAGGCGAACACGTCGCCCGGCTCGCCCTTGGCCAGGCGATTCCCCAATTCCCCCGACGCGCCGAAAACCGCTTCGATTGGCGTGTCGTAGGCAGCCGAATAGGCCTTCGCGATGTCCGTCATCGCGCCGCGCAGGCTTCCCGCAGCGTGAAGGCGGATCGCCGCGGAATCGGCGGCGAAGGCCGAAGATATACCCATGACTACGCCGCCGACGATCCCGCTGCCGCCGCATAGACAGAGAATAGCGATTATTGTCTTGAAGCGATTCACCGGGGCTCGTTCGCTTCAGAAGTCGACGCTTACCGAAGCCAACACGGTACGAGGTGATCCCAAATGCGCGAGCAGGTTCCCGGTATTCGCGCCGGTGAGGTTGCTCGGTGCGACCGTCGACCAATAGCGTCGATCGGCCACATTGTCCACCGCCAGGCGCCAAGTGACGGATTTGGTTGCGATAGTCGAGGTATAGCGCGCACCGATATCGAATAGATTGTAGCCGGCCGCTGAGAACGAGTTAGTGTCATTGCCGGCGCGTGGTCCCGAGAACTGCCAGTCGACGCTCGTAACCAGGCCTTGTATCGTCGGGTAGTGGTATTCGAATAGCATATTGCCCTTGACCTTCGCCGCACCCACGTACAGCTTGTCGTTCGTTGCCGAGAGGGGCGTGTTTTCGAGCTTGGCGTTCAACAGGGTGACTCCGCCGTAAACCGTGAGGCCGTTTAAAACCTCCCCAACGGCGGACAGCTCCAAACCCTTATTGACCTGCTGGCCGGAAATTTTGAACACGTTATCGAGGGGATCGAGGTTGGCGAATGGCCGCTCGATGCGAAACAAGGCCGCGGTAAAATCAATTTTTCCGAGCGCTGCCTTGTAGCCCAGTTCGTACTCTTTGCTGCGGTAGGGTGCCAAGCTCACGCCGGCGTTCGCCGCCGTGCCCGGCGCCAGATCTCCGGCTTGGAGACTGCTCGCATATGTGAAATAAGTCGTCATGTTGCTGGCCGGCTTGAAGAGGATGCTGCCGGTCGGGCTCAAGCCGTGACTTGCGTATCCCGGAAGTGCAACGGCTTTCGCACTGTAATTATCGACGTGAAACCAGTCCTGGCTCACGGCGAGTCGCGTCGACCAGGTCTCGCTGAATCGGATCGTATCGCCGACGTTGATACCCTGCTGGTAGATCGTCGACGAATCATAGTTGAGGCCCGTGTTCGGCAGGCCCGCAGCGGGGATGGGGAAACTCTGCGGACTGTCGATGCTGGCGGAGCCGAGAAGAACACTGGCGGGGATTGCGGGAGTGATGACTGAATACGATTGCGCCTTGTAGCCGGCGGTACCGACGGTCAGGTCGTGGGCGAGTCCCCAGGTGGCGAAGTTGCCGTCGAGATATGCCGCGTCGCTGGTCATGACGAAGCGCGGCGCGAAGCCGGTGGCGAGCGAAGACACATAGGTGCCGGCATTCGAGTTGAGCTTGTTGACCGGCGTGTTGATGTCGCGCGAGGCATCCTGATTCAGCGCGCCCACCACGAAATGCCAGTCCGAATTGAAATCGTGTTTGAGCCGCGCGCTCGCGATACGCGTTTCCAAGTCGATGCCGGCGTAGTCCTGTCCATAACCCGCACGTTGCGGATCGGGTGCGGGCGGCAGCACGATTTTTTCGCCGTAGGTGAACCACCCGGGATAGCCCTTGTCGACAAGGTGATAGTCGCTGTAGTTCAACTCGAGCACGGTGTCTTCGCGAGGGCGCACATCGATCGCGAGGTCGCCCAAGGCGCGTCGCTGATGGCTTCCATCCACATAGCCGTCGCCCTCGCCGAACAAGGCGTTGAGGCGGTAGCTGAAGACGCCGTTCTTATCGATTCGGCCGCCCAGATCCACATGGGCGGTTCCGATGCTGTCGCTGTTGTAGGTGATGCTGACCCGCCGCAAATCAGAATCGGTCGGGCGTTTGGACACGAAATTGAACATTCCGGAAGGATTGGCAGGACCATAAAGGGACGCTGAAACCCCATTGACCACTTCGATCTGCTGGAACTGTTCCATGGCAGTCGCGACGGTAATGAACATGGTCATGCCGTCCATCCGGGAATTCTGAAAATTGCCTCCCTGCATGCCTCGCGTTTGCGGCCGCAGGATGTCCGGCCCCTGCTGTTCTTGATACGCCACCAGCGGCAGGTATTTCGATACGTCCTTGAAATTGGTTGCCTGCGAGTTCTCGATCAGGTCGGACGGCAGAATGCCGATTGAGTAGGGGGTATCGAGGATCTTCGTGGTACCCATGGGCCCGAGCGTATCGACGCTTTCGACACGGTAATTGTCCGCGGGCGTTTGGACGCCCGTCACGACGATGCGCGGCAGTGGTGTTTGTGCGGATGGAGCCTGTGTCGGCGCAGAATCGTCGGCTCCTGCGCTGTTGCCCCAAGTCGCGTACAGAAGCGCGAGCAATACATGAGAAGTCGTTTTGTTCATCTGGTTCTCGGCCCGTGAAGGGCCCGAAAACTAGCATGGAGGACTGGCTCCAACCATATGAACGAGAACGCATAAGTTTCGCCTGCGGCGCGGAACGAGCGGGCATCAGTCCGCGGCGCGCTCGGCGTCGAAACGTTCCGCGCCGATGTAGCAAAGAAAGCGGCGATTCGCGGCGCGGCCGAAGATGGTCATTCCCAGCTTCGCGGCCTGGGTGTAGCCCATCGCCGTCACACCATTTCGCGACACGAGGATGGGAATGCCGTTGTGGGCCGACTTCATGACCATCTCGCCGGTGAGGCGTCCGGTCGTAAAGAGAATTTTGTCGCCGCCCGCGACGCCATGCAGCGCCATCCACCCGGCGATCGTGTCGACTCCGTTGTGCCGGCTGACATCCTCGACGCTCACCAACAAATCGGCACCATGAAACAAGGCGCAACTGTGAACCGATCCGGCGGCGCGATGAATGGCGTCGTACTGCCGCATGGTGTCGAGCACGCTCAGCAGTGTGCGTTGAGAGATGCGCCCCGCCGCAGTCTGCGGAAGGGTGATCGCATCGACCTGCATCATCAACTCGCCGAACACCGTGCCCAGGCCGCAACCCGTGCTTACGATTCGGCGCACACCGCCGACCTCGATGTCGTGCGCGCCCGAGCGCGTTTTCACGGCGGCCGCGCCCGACTTCCAGTCGACCGTGATCGATTCGATCGCGGCCACATCGCTGACCACGCGCTGATTGCGCAGATATCCGAGTACCAGCAGTTCCGGGCTGGCACCAAGCGTCATTAGCGTCACGAGCTCACGATCGTCGAGGAAGACCGTGAGCGGCCGTTCGACCGGGACCTGAATTTGCCGGTGGTCGCCGTGCTCATCGACGATCACGATTTCGCGCAGCGAGTCGCATGACGCCGCGCTGAGCCGCGGTGCGTCGGGCACGGGCTTGAGCGCCCGGGCTTCGGGCTGCACCACCAGGGCGATGACGTCATCGGGCTCGATGGTGACTCTCCGGTGTACGCGGTGCGATACTCGCGCAATGAAAATCGCGACTGCCGATATCACGGGGCTCGTTCTTGCCGGTGGGCGAGGCAGCCGCATGGGGGGCGTGGACAAAGGGCTGCAGGATTATCTCGGCCAGCCGCTGGCGCAGCATGCGCTGCGGCGCCTCGCGCCGCAAGTCGGCGGAATCATGATCAACGCCAACCGAAATCTTTCCGCGTATCGATCCATGGGCGCACCGGTCTGGCCAGATGAACTTCTGGACTACCCTGGACCACTCGCGGGAATGTTGGCCGGACTCGCGCATTGCGAGACGCCTTACTTGGCGACGGTTCCGTGCGATACGCCGAACTTTCCGCTTGATCTGGTCGAGCAGCTCACGCGCGGTCTCGAGGAGATCGACGGCGATATGGCGACGGCCTACACGCGCGAAGGCGAAAAGCTGTTCGCGCAGCCCGTCTTCTGTCTCATGAAAACCTCGTTGCAGGACAGCTTGAACTCCTTCGTGAAGAGCGGCCAACGCAAGACCGGCCTGTGGGCTCGCGAGCATCGCAACGCACAAGTGGTGTTCGAAGACGACGCCGGGTTCGTCAACGTCAACACGCTGGTTGAGCTCGAGCAACTGCAAAAGGAATCTCGCTAAACCTTCGCCACCGTCCCTCTGGGCGCCAAGATCTGACCGCCGCCGTAGCTTGCTTGCACCGGCGGGGTTCCACCGAGGGTCACGCGCACCGCGCAATACTTGAACTCAGGAATCTTGCCGAACGGATCCAGTGCCGAGTTGGTGAGCTTGTTGATAGCCGCCTCGTAAAAGCAAAAGGCGACAAACACGGCCCCATGGGGTGAGCTGTCGTCTTCGCGGGCATACAGACTGACTTTGCCGCGGCGCGACTCGATGGTTATCAGGTCGCCCGGTTTCGCGCCGAGCGCTGCGAGATCGAACGGATGCAGCGAAGCCACCGGGTCCGGTTCGATCGCATCGAGAACACCCGAGCGGCGGGTCATGCTCCCGGTATGCCAGTGTTCGAGTTGCCGGCCGGTGATCAGTACCAGAGGATAGTCGGTGTCCGGCCGTTCGTCGGCCGGAATGATGTCAGCCGGCACGAATCGCGCTCTGCCGGTCGGCGTCGGGAAAGAATCGATGAACACCACGGAGTCCCCGGGGTCACCCTCGTTCACGCAGGGATAGGTGACGCTGTCCTCCGCTTGCAGCCGCTCCCAGGTGATCCCGCCGATGCTCGGCATCGTATGGCGCATCTCATCGAACACTGCGGCGACTGCCGGCTCGCCCGTCCCGTAGTCCCAAGACAGGCCCAGCTCGCGCGCCAAATCGATGATGATCTCCAGATCCTGGCGCGATTGGCCGGGCGGGTTCAACGCCTTGCGGCCGATCTGCACGAAACGATCGGTGTTCGTGAAACTCCCCGTCTTCTCGGCAAACGACGACGCGGGCAGAATTACGTCGGCAAGATAGGCGGTTTCGGTAAGGAAAATATCTTGCACCACGAGCATGTCCAGTTTGGCTAGCGCCTCTCGGGCGTGATCGGCATCGGGATCGCTCATCGCGGGATTCTCGCCCATGATGTACATGCCCTTGACGTTTCCCGCCAAGATCCCCTTGATGACCTCCACCACCGTGAGACCCGGCTCGTTGTCCAGTTGTGCCGCCGGTACTCCCCACGCCTTCGCGAAGCGCGCTTGCGCTTCGGCGTTGTCCACCCGCTGATAATCGGGATACATCATGGGTATCAAGCCCGCGTCGGACGCACCTTGAACATTGTTCTGACCTCGAAGCGGATGCAGACCCGTCCCCGGCTTGCCGATTTGGCCCGTCATCAAGGCGAGGGCAATGAGGCAGCGCGCGTTGTCGGTGCCATGGATATGTTGGCTGATGCCCATTCCCCACAGGATCATCGATCCGGAGCTGGTTGCATACAGCCTCGCCACCTCACGGATCAACTCCGCCGGTACGCCGCATATCGGTGCCATCAGTTCCGGACTGTAGCCCGCCACGTTCTTCACCAGATCCGTATAGCCGAGCGTACGATCGGCGATGAACTTCGCATCGACGAGGTTTTCCTCGATGATGACATGCATCATCGCGTTGAGCAGCGCCACATCGGTATCCGGCTTGAACTGCAAGAAGCGGTACGCAGTGCGCGCCAGTTCGCTGCGCCGCGGATCCATGACGATGAGCTTGGTGCCGTTGCGCATGGCATTCTTGAGAAAGCTTGCCGCCACCGGGTGATTCACGGTGGGATTCGCACCGATCAGGATCACCACCGAGGCTTGAGTGACGTCCATGACCGGATTGCTGACCGCGCCCGAACCGATGCCTTCGAGCAATGCCGCGACGCTCGAGGCATGACAGAGACGCGTACAATGATCGACGTTGTTGCTGCCGAAACCGAGCCGCACCAGCTTTTGAAACAGATAGGCTTCCTCGTTGCTGCCCTTGGCCGAGCCAAAGCCGGCCAGCGATTTGGGGCCGTGCGTGTCGCGCAGCTTGCGCAAACTGCCTCCCGCCACGGAAATGGCTTCCTCCCAGGTCGCTTCGCGGAAAATTTGGATGACGTTGTTCGGATCCATGACGAACTCGCCATCCTTCGGCGCGTCCGAACGGCGTATCAGCGGGACGGTGAGGCGCTGTGGGTGCCGCGAGTAATCGAAACCATAGCGGCCCTTGACGCACAGGCGCGCGTGATTGGCGGGACCGTCGCGCCCCTCCACGTACAAAATTTTATCGTCCTTCACGTGATAGGTCAGCTGACAGCCCACTCCGCAATACGGACAGAGCGAATCGACCGACTTGTCGGGCACGGTAAGAGCAACCTCGCGGGCCGGCATGAGCGCTCCTGTCGGACATGCTTGCACGCACTCGCCGCAACCCACGCACGTCGATGCCCCCATGGGATCGTCCATGTCGAACACGATTTTGGCGTGCTGGCCCCGGAACGCGAGGCCAATGACGTCGTTGACCTGCTCGTCGCGGCAGGCCCGCACACAGCGCGTGCACTGAATGCAGGCGTCGAGATTGACCGCGATACCTGCGTGCGTAAGGTCGGGTGCGACCGCGGGGCGCGGCGCGAAGCGCGGCTTGCCGACGTTCAGCCGGACCGCCCAATCATCCACCTCGTTGTGGCGCGTGTAGTCCTTCTCCGGCATGTCCGATTGCAGAAGTTCGATGATCATCTGCTGCGCCTTGCGCACACGCTCGTTGTTCGTCGTCACTTGCATGCCGGCCGTCGGCACGCGGCAGCATGACGCAGCCAGTACGCGCTCGCCCTTGATCTCGACCATGCAGGAGCGGCAATTTCCGACCGCATCCATGCCGGGCATGTAGCACAGTCTCGGAATCTCGACGCCCTCACGATCCGCGATCTCGAGCAGGGTGTCCGTGCTCGAGCCCGTGACTTCACGGCCGTCGAGCAAAAACGTGACGGTGGGTGCGTCGAATTGAGCGCGTTCTGTGCGGGTGATGGCGTTCATCGTGGTCCTCTGGCCAATTCGTTCGGAAAGTATTTGATTACGCAGTCCACCGGGTTCGGCGCCGCTTGCCCCAGACCGCAAATCGATGCGTCGCGCAGCACCTGCGAGAGTTCGGCAAGCAACGGCTGGTCCCACGCATCCCCGGCAATGAGGGTGTTCGTCTTGGCGGTGCCCACCCGGCAAGGGGTGCATTGACCGCAGGACTCATGCTCGAAGAAGCGCATCATGTTGCGCGCTGCGGCCTTGGCGGTGTCGCGGTCGGAAAGCACGATCACCGCTGCGGAACCGATGAAGCAGCCATGAGGCTGAAGGGTATCGAAGTCGAGTGGAATGTCGCCCATTGCCGCCGGCAAAATTCCTCCCGATGCGCCGCCGGGAAGATAGCCGTAAAAGGTATGACCATCCTGCATGCCGCCGCAGAACTCATCGATCAGCTCGTGCATGGTGATGCCGGCCGGTGCAAGCTTCACCCCGGGATTCTTCACGCGTCCCGACACTGAAAAGCTTCTCAATCCTTTGCGGCCGTTGCGGCCTTGGGAAGCAAACCAGTCGGCCCCCTTTTCCAGCAGCTCGCGCACCCAGTAAAGCGTCTCGAAATTGTGCTCCAAGGTAGGGCGGCCAAATAGGCCGACTTGAGCGACATACGGCGGACGCAGACGCGGCATGCCGCGTTTGCCTTCAATCGATTCGATCATCGCCGACTCTTCGCCGCATATGTAGGCGCCGGCACCGCGGCGCAGCTCGATCCTGGGTAAAGGCGCCGGCGGATTCGCCTTGAGCTTCGCCAGCTCGGCTTCGAGCAGCGCGCGACAGCCGTGGTATTCGTCACGCAGGTAAATATAAATGGCGGAGATACCGACCGCCCAGGCCGCAATCAGCATGCCTTCGAGGAAACGATGCGGGTCGCGCTCCAGGTACACGCGGTCCTTGAAGGTACCGGGTTCGCCCTCGTCTATGTTGACGGCCATCATCCGCGGCGCCGCTTCGCCGCGCACGATGCGCCACTTGCGCCCGGCCGGAAACCCGGCGCCGCCGAGGCCGCGCAGCCCTGAATCCTCCATGGTTTTCAGTACGGTCTCGACCGGTCGCTGATGCTCGATGCAGTCGCGCAGCACCGCATAGCCGCCCTGGCCAAGATACGCTTCGAAATCGATGAAGTTCTGAGGTTCATCATGAATGTGACCGCCTTCGACTGCCGTTCGCACCGCCTCGAGAGTCGCCCCCGGCAGCGGCTTCTGATGCACCACAGCAACCGGCGCTTGTTCGCAGCGCCCGACGCAGGGCGCCGGGATCACGCGCACGTCGCGTCCCAGTAGCTCGGGTAGCCGTTCGAGCAACTGCTTGGCGCCGGCCATTTCGCAGCTCAACCCATCGCAGACCCGCACCGTCAATGCAGGCGGGACTGGCAGCTTGCCGGCTCGGTCCTCTTTCACCACGTCAAAATGGTGATAGAAAGTTGCCACCTCGTAGACTTCGGTCTGGGCCAGCCCCAACAGCCTGGCGAGAGCGGCCAGGTGAGCCGCGCCCAGCTGCTTGTAGCGATCATTAATCAAGTGCAGATATTCAATCAAGAGATCGTGCCTGAGCGGTGCGGTCCCGACGAGGGCCTCCACTTCCGCAAGCGCCGACGCATCCACGGTTCGGCCTTTCGGCGCCTCGCGCTTTCGCTGTTTGGTGGCGCCAGCCAGGGCAATGGGAATGACCGTCTTGCTCACTAATTGACCTCCAACAAGGGATAATGAGTATGGTGCCATGCCGGCGATTGTCCAATAGAGGGCCTTTCGCATGGCACGCCCGCCATCTTTGGTCGGACGTTGATCGCTCTGGATATAATATATCAGAATCGCTTTATCACCTATTTGAGTATGCTGCCCGGCATGCAGGCTAATACGCTCATCACACCGCAGCTGGCCGAGGAGGCGATCAACTCCCGGCTGACCTGTTTGCCGACCGAATCGCTGCCGCTAAGGCAATGCGTCGGTGGGACCCTGCGGGAAAATATCTATGCAGAGCGGGACTATCCACCCTTCGATCGGGTGTGCATGGACGGCATCGCGGTCGACAGCGAGGCGCTGCGCCGCGGTTTGCGCCGTTTCAAGGTTCAGGCGACACAGCCCGCCGGTTTTCCGGCTCTCGAACTCGCGCGCAGCGAGAATGCCATCGAGGTGATGACCGGCGCGACCTTGCCGCTCGCGACCGATTGCATCATCCCCGTGGAGCAGTACGAGGTCGCGGACGGCGTCGTTTCCTTGACCTCTGCCGTGACCGCGACGCCGTATCACAACGTGCAACGCCGCGGCGCGGACAGCCGCCAGGGAACACTTCTACTGACGCCCGGGACCCTGCTGGGCGCGCCTGAGATCGCAGTTGCCGCCTCCGCCGGCATGGCGCGCGTGCGGGTGAGCAGCCAGCCGGCGCTCATGATTGTCTCCACCGGGGATGAGCTTATTGAACCGGGCGAGCCTATCGCGGACCACCAAGTACGCCGCTCGAATGCGTATGCGGTAGCCGCGACGCTGCGTACGCGGGGCTTCGGGCGCGTCGGCAACGATCACGTTCTCGACGATGAGGCGATGTTGCGCGAGCGGCTGACGCTGCACCTCACGACGCATGAAATGGTGATTTTGAGCGGCGGCGTGTCCATGGGCAAATTCGACCTCGTACCCAAGGTGCTGATGCAACTCGGCGTGCAGGAGGTGTTTCACCGGGTCGCGCAGCGACCCGGCAAACCCATGTGGTTCGGGATTGGACCCCAGGGCCAGGCGGTTTTCGGCCTGCCCGGTAATCCCGTGTCCACCCTGGTTTGTCTGATACGCTACGTCATCCCAGCGATCGCTGAGGCGATGGGCACTCGACGCGTGCCGCAGCAGCGCTTAGGCCTGGCCTCGCCCGTGACATTCGATCTGCCGCTCACCTACTTCTTGCCCGTTTCCGTCGAACACGACGATTGGGGACGGCCCTGGGCCATTCCGCGGCCAACCAACGGGTCGGGAGACTTCCTGAGTCTGGCCGGCACGGATGGCTTCGTCGAGCTTCCGCCGGGGCCCAATACCTATCCCAAAGGTTTCGCCGCCAGCATGTATCACTGGTAAGACGCCAGACGCGCCAGCCGCTGCTTCAACAGTCTGCGCTCCGGTTCCAATTTGGCAGTCTCGAGCGCAGTTTGGTAAGCGTCTCTCGCCTCGTCGAGTCGTCCGAGGCGTTGCAATAGATTGGCGCGCACGGCGTGCAGCAAATGATACTCCCGCACGGCGCCGCGTGCCGCCAGCGAGTCGACCAAGTCGAGCGCCCGCTCGGGTCCATCGACCATCGACACGGCGACCGCATGATTGAGTTCAATGACGGGGGTTGGATGAAGACGCAGGAGCACGGCGTAGAGCCCGGCGATTTGCGGCCAATCCGTGGCGCCCTTGCAAGCAGCGCGCGCGTGCAGCGCTGCGATGGCCGCCTGCACCGCGTAGTGACTGACGGGTGAAGGATCGCGCAACGACCGTTCGACCAACGCCAGACCCTGGTCGATCTGGCTCCTGTCCCAGAGGGTGCGGTCTTGATCGTCCAGCAGGATCACGTCCCCGGCACTCGATACGCGGGCCGCACGGCGCGCGTCATGCAGCAGCATAAGAGCGAGTAGTCCCATGATGCGGGCGTTGCTCGGCAGCAAGGCGTCGAGGAAATAACCCAAGCGAACGGCCTCTCTGCAAAGCTCGGCGTCCATCAACTCCGCGCCGACGGTAGCGGCATACCCTTCCGTGAATACCCCGTAAATGACCGCGAGCACACCGTCGATTCGTTGATCCAGTATCGAGGGATCCGGGGTTTCGTAGGCGATGCCGGCATCGCGGATCTTTTTCTTGGCGCGGACCAGTCGCTGCGCCATGGTGTCTTCACCGACCAAGAATGCGCGCGCCACGGCCTGCGTCGTCAGGCCGCAGACCGCGCGCAAAGTCAACGCTATTTGTGCCTCCATGCTCAGGGCCGGATGACAGCAGATGAAAATGAGCCGTAGCCGGTCGTCGCCGAACGCCGCAGCATCGGCATCGGGATTCTCCACCAAGGCGTCCGCCTCGGCGGTTGCCGCTTCGCGGTCCATGACTTTGGTGCGAAACACCACTTCGCGGCGTATTTTGTCGATCGCCTTGTTGCGGCCGATCTGGATCAACCAAGCACATGGATTGACCGGCATTCCTCGAGCAGGCCATTGCTCGATGGCGGCGGCGAAGGCCTCCTGGCGCGCTTCTTCGGCCAAGTCAAAGTCACCGAGCAGGCGGATCAGCGTCGCAAGGACGCGACCCGCCTCCCGGTGATACACCTCGTGGACCGCTCTCTTATGAGTGTCCATTTGCCCAGCCCCATTAGCCCATGGCGGGCCAGATCGGACGCACTTCGACGCTGCCATATTTGGCGCTTGGGATGCGGGCGGCGATGGCGAGCGCTTCGTCGAGGTGCTTGGCCTCGACCAGGTAGTAGCCGCCCAGTTGCTCGCGCGTCTCCGCAAACGGGCCGTCGGTGGTTACCACCTTGCCATTGCGCACTCTCACGGTTGAAGCGCTGGAAGTCGGCTTCAACCGGTCGGCGGCCTTCATCTGGCCTGCTTGCACGATCGATTTGGTAAACTCCTGATATTCCTGCATTATCGCCGCCATCGCGGCTGGGTCCAAGGCACCTTCGTCGCGCTCGTTGGCGTAGATCAACAATAAGTACTGCATATTCATCTCCTTCATTTCATTTGGGGTATCGTTCGGCCCCTTCTAGTCGAACCACACCCGGCGAATTCGACACGACCGCTCGACCGCCAATTTGCAATTATAAATCAGTTACTTACGAGGGCACCCTGGAACGCTGGCGGCTCGTGAGCCTTGGCCGTAAGATCGGAGGCTCTCCAATATACAATCGCACCGATAACACTAGAGGACTTCCGATGAAGGCTTGGATACCGCTTACGCTGATTTTCGCTCTAGGCTCCGCCGCTCACTCGCAGGCGACTTGCACCTACCCGCGCTCGCCGGATGCGCCGCCTGACGGCAATACGGCGACCAAGGATCAAATGATCGCCGCAAAACATGATTTCGACCGCTACAACAGCGAAATGAACGCTTATCTCGACTGCCTCAAACTCGAGATGGATTCAGCGACGCCGAAGGACCCGAAAAAGCTCACCGCCGACGAGAAAAAGAAGGCAGACGATCAGCAGAAGATATTGGTGCAGAAGAACAACGCCGCGGTCGATGAGCTGCAAGTGAATGTCGGCCGATTCAACGAACAATTGAAGGCATTCAAGGCCAAGAACCAGTAATGACTCTAAACCGGCGCGGCGCGCCGTTTCGCCGCGCCATTGAGACATCATGCAGGCTAGTACGCTGATTACACCGCGCCTGGCCGAAGAGGCGATCAACTCTCGGCTGACGTGTTTGCCAATCGAATCACTGCCATTGACGCAGTGTGTCGGCGGAACGCTGCGGGAAAATGTTTATGCCGAGCGGGACACGCCGCCGTTCGATCGAGTCACGCTCGACGGCATCGCGGTGGATAGCGAACAGGTGCGCCGCGGATTGCGCCGCTTCCATGTCCAGGCGATCCAGCCCGCGGGCTCGCCGCCGCTCAAGCTGGCTCGCGCCGAGAATGCCATCGAAGTGACGACCGGCGCCATTCTTCCGCTCAGCACAGACTGCGTGATTCCCATCGAGCAGTACGATGTCGCCGACGGCATGGTGTCGCTGAAATCCACGGTTGCCGGGGCGCCCTATCTCAACGTGTACCGGCGCGGCAGCGATAGCCGCCAAGGCGCGCTGCTGCTCGGGACCGGGACCCTGCTGCGAGCCCCGGAAATTGCGGTGGCCGCTTCCGCGGGTATGGCGCGCGTGCGGGTCAGCAGCCAGCCGGCAGTCATGATCGTCTCCACCGGCGACGAACTGATTGAGCCGGGTGATCCCATTGCCGACTATCAGGTGCGCCGCTCGAATGCGTACGCCGTAGCGGCCACTCTGCGCAAACGCGGCTTCGCGCGAATCGGCGACGATCATGTGCTGGATGACGAGGAGTTGCTGCGAGAACGCTTGACCTTGCATTTGACCACGCACGAGGTGGTGATCTTGAGCGGCGGCGTCTCCATGGGCAAATTCGATCTCGTGCCCAAGGTGCTCATGCAATTGGGCGTGCGGGAGGTGTTCCATAACGTGGCTCAGCGGCCCGGTAGGCCGATGTGGTTCGGCATCGGTCCGCAGGGCCAATTGGTGTTCGGCTTACCTGGAAATCCGGTCTCCACGCTCATATGCCTGATCCGCTACGTGGTTCCGGCGATCGCCGAGGCGATGGGAACGCGCCGCGTTCCGCCGGAGCGCCTGGCGCTCGCCGCGCCGGTGACGTTCCAGCCGCCGCTGGCCTATTTCCTGCCCGTTGCCATCGAGCACGACGCTTGGGGCCGCCCGTGGGCGCATCCGCGCCCGCCGAATGGCTCCGGGGATTTTGTGAGTCTGGCCGGCACGGATGGTTTTGTGGAACTTCCACCCGGGCCGAACACCTACCCCAAGGGCTTCGTCACGGGCGTTTACCGCTGGTAACCTTCAAGGCTATGGAATCCACCATTCACGATATCCGCGGCGCGGATCATCCGCTCGACAAATTCGCGCGACCGCTGCATGACCTGCGCATTTCGGTCATGGATCGCTGCAATTTCCGCTGCCCCTATTGCATGCCGAAGCAGCAGTTTCATGACAACTACCGGTTTCTGAAATCCCAGGAGCGGTTGTCATTCGAGGAGATCGTTCGGCTGTCTCGCCTGTTCTCGACACTGGGGGTGCGTAAGCTGCGGCTCACCGGCGGCGAGCCGCTGCTGCGCACCAATCTACCCGATCTGATCGGCGATCTGACCGCCATACCTGCCATCGAAGACATTGCGCTGACCACCAACGGGGTGCTCCTGGGGCAGCATGCCGTCGATCTGCACGCCAATGGGCTGCGCCGGGTCACCGTGAGCCTCGACACCTTGGACAAAGAGATCTTCGCGCGCATGAGCGGCGGCTTTGCGGCACTCGACCAAGTCCTTCACGGAATCGATGCGGCCGTTGCCGCCGGACTCACGCCGGTGAAGATCAACGCGGTGATCGAGCGCGGCGTGAACGATCACACGGCGCTGGATCTGGTCGAACACTTCCGCGGCAAGGCCGTGATCGTGCGCTTCATCGAGTTCATGGACGTGGGTAACCGCAACGCGTGGCGGCCGGAAATGGTCGTGCCGTCGCGAGAACTCGCGGCGCGCATCAGCGCCCGTTGGCCCATGCATCCGGTTTCGGAGAATTATCGCGGCGAGGTGGCGCAGCGCTGGCGCTTCGACGACGGCGCCGGCGAACTGGGTTTCATCTCCTCGGTGTCGCAACCCTTCTGCGGCGCGTGCAGCCGGGCACGCCTGTCCTCCGAAGGCAAATTTTACACTTGCCTGTTCGCCACTCAGGGACTTGATCTGCGCGCAGCGATGCGCGCCGGTGCTGGCGATGCGGATCTTTTGAATCTGATTCGCGGTAAGTGGCTCGGCCGCACCGATCGCTACAGCGAACAGCGCAATGAGTTGCGCCGCGCTGACCCAGCCCTCAAGAAGATCGAGATGTATTACATCGGCGGCTGACAATGACATTTTCACACCTGGACAGCGAGCAGCGACCGACCATGGTCGATGTCAGCGAGAAACCGCCGACCAAGCGGACCGCGGTTGCGGAGGCGCGGGTGCGTTTTCCGCCCGCCGCGGCGGCGGCGCTCCGCGACAGCGGTCTGCGTTCGCCGAAAGGTCCGGTGTTCGACACGGCCATCGTCGCCGGCGTCATGGGCGCCAAGCGGACTCATGAGCTGATTCCATTTTGTCACCCGCTGGGCCTCGAGAGCTGCCGCATCGCCATCGAAATGGAAGGCGATTCCGCCGTGATTCGTTGCACGGTGAGCGTGCATCACAAAACCGGCGTCGAGATGGAGGCGCTCACCGGCGCCAGCATTGCGGCATTGACCATTTATGACATGTGCAAGTCGTTGTCGCACGGCATCGTGATAAGCGACACGCGCTTGATTGCGAAAGACGGCGGAAAGAGTACGTACGCGGTCCAGGAGGCGTCATGAGTTCCACAGCGGCGGCGGTATACTCCGCGGCAGCTCCCGTGTACGGGTTGATCCTCGCCGGGGGCGCCAGTTCGCGCATGCGCCGCGACAAGGCAGCGCTCCTCTACCAGGGCAAGAGCCAGCTCGACCGAGCGTTCGAGCTCGCGAGCCGCCATGTTGCGAAAGTATTCGTCTCCGTGCGCGGCGACCAAAAGACCGAACCAACCCGCGCCCAAAAGCCCCTGATCGTCGACTCCGTGGACGGCGAAGGGCCGATCGTGGGCATACGATCGGCCCTGACCGATTACCCCGGGGTCGCGTGGCTGGTGCTCGCGTGCGATTTGCCGTTCCTATCAGACGCGGCGCTCCAGCAGCTGTTGGCCGAACGCGACCCCAGCGTGTTGGCCACCGCCTATGTCAGCTCGTACGACGGTCTGCCCGAGCCGCTCTGCGCGGTGTGGGAACCGGCGGCAGCGCCCGCTTTGTCGGTCTATCAGAGCGCTGGCGGACATTGCCCGCGAAAATTTCTGCGCCGTCACCCCGCTCGTCTGATCGAACCACGCGACCGGCATGCACTCGACAACGTCAACACCCCCGAGGAGTACGCTACGGCCCAGGGCGCACTCCATTCCTACCTCCATACGAGTCCCATGCAGCTCAAAATCCAATATTTTGCCTTGATGCGCGAACAGGCCGGCCGCTCCGAAGAGACGCTGGAGACTTCGGCCGCAACGCCTGCCGATTTGTTTTCGGAGCTGAACGCACGCTACGCCTTCACGCTGTCGCGTGAACAATTGAAGGTGGCGGTGAACAGCGAATTTTCCGAGTGGTCGCGCCCGTTGATCGCCGGCGATGCCGTGGTGTTCATCCCTCCGGTGGCGGGCGGCTGATGCGCTTTCGCTTTACCGAGGTCGCCATCGATACGCAAGCCGCACGCCGCGACTTGCTCGACCGCGGCGCCGGCGGCTACGTCAGCTTCGAGGGTTGGGTGCGCGATCATAACGAGGGCCAGGACGTCACTCGGCTCGAATACGAAGCCTTTCAAGCCCTGGCCGTCAAAGAAGGCGAACGAATCCTGTCCGAGGCATTGCAGCGTTTTCCCATCAGGCACGCGGTGTGCATCCATCGGGTCGGGTCGCTCGATCTGTCCGACATGGCGGTGTGGGTGGGTGTGAGTGCCGCCCACCGCGGCGAAGCCTTCGACGCATGCCGATACATCATCGATGAAGTCAAGCACCGGGTTCCGATCTGGAAAAAAGAACATTACCGGAGCGGCGACTCGGGCTGGGTCAACTGCGAGCGCTGTGCGGCGGCGCCGCACCATTCTCACGATCATGGGCACAATGCAGCCTGACTATTCGCGGCAACTGTTACTCAAGGAAATCGGCGCCGACGGCCAGGCGAAACTAGCGAACAGCCGCGTACTCGTGGTGGGCGCCGGCGGTCTTGGCAGCCCGGTGTTGCAGTATTTGGCGGGTGCGGGCGTTGGGCATCTTGGCGTGGTGGATGCGGACACGCTCGACGCCAGCAATCTGCACCGTCAGCCGATCTACGCGTTGGCGGATGTGGGCAAATCCAAGGTGCAATTGGCACGCGCCGCCGTTATGGCGATCAATCCCCATGTGGCAGTTGCGGCGCATGGCACGCGTTTCACGGCCGATAACGCCCTCGAGTTGGTCCGGGACCACGACGTCGTGGTCGACTGCAGCGACAATTTCCGCACTAAATTTCTGATCAACGACGCGGCGGTGCTGGCCCAGCGGCCCGCCGTGTTCGCCAGCGTGTATCAATACGAAGGGCAGCTGCAGGTCTATAAACCGGAACCCGCGCACGCCTGCCTGCGTTGTCTGTGGCCGGACGCGACCGCCGACGGTGTGGTCGGCAATTGTGCTGAAGCCGGGGTGCTCGGTCCGGTGCCCGGCACCTTCGGTAGCCTGCAGGCGCTGCTGACTTTGAAAATCCTATTGAGCATGCCGGGTCAGCTCGGCGGCGAACTCCTACTCTTCGATTTCATGAACTTTTCCAGCCTCAAACTCAAGGCGCCGCGCCGCAGCACCTGCCTTGCGCCCGCGTGCGCGCTGATTCGCGACATTGCGCACGAGGATCCGGATATCGAGATCGCGCTGCCCTCACTGGCGGCGGCAGCGGAACGGCACCTCGAAGTCATCGATATCCGTACCGCCGAGGAAGTGGCCGCCCGGCCGGCTCAGGCGCGGCACATCGCGATGCCCGTCCTTCTTGCCAACCCCGAACTGTTGCCGCGCGGCGGCCGGTACGTGCTGGTCTGCGCGTCCGGCAAGCGCAGCTTCGCCGCCGCTCGCGAACTGCGAAAGCGCGGATTGGCGGTCCACTCCCTGGCCGGTGGGCTGCAAGCGCTCCCCGGCTGAACCGTGTACTTCGACAGCAAGTTGCCGGACGTCGGTACCACCATCTTCACGGTGATGTCGCGCCGCGCGCTCGAAGAAAATGCGCTCAATATCGGCCAGGGATTCCCGGATTATCCCATCGATCCGCGCTTGTCGCAGTCGCTGGTCGAGACCATCGCGGAGGGACGCAACCAGTACGCCCCCATGGAGGGCGTCGTCGACCTGCGCGAACAGATTGCGCATAAATTACATTCGAGCTATGCACTCGAGTTCGATCCGCAGACCGAGATCACCGTGACGTGCGGCGGTACCGAAGCGCTATACGACGCGATTCAAGCGGTGGTGCGCGCCGGCGATGAGGTCATCATTTTCGATCCCGCCTACGATGCGTACGAGCCGGCGGTGCGGCTTGCGGGCGGCCGTTGCCTGCGGGTGCCATTGAGTCCGCCGAGGTTTCGCTTCGACTGGGACCGCGTGCGCGCGATGTTGAGCGGCCGCACGCGGCTCATCATCATCAATAGCCCGCAGAATCCCAGCTGCTCGGCCGCGGACGCGGACGACCTGAATGCGCTGGCCGAACTGGTACGCGATCGGCCCATCAGCATTCTCGCCGATGAAGTCTACGAGCACGTGCTGTATGACGGCCGGCGCCATGCATCGGTGCTGGCGCACGCAGAATTGCGCGGCCGCAGTTTCGCGGTTTTTTCGTTCGGCAAAACCTTGCATGCCACCGGATGGCGCGTCGGTTACTGCGTTGCGCCGCCCGCGATGACGCGCGAGCTGCGAAAAGTGCATCAGTTCAACACGTTCAGCATCGCCTCGCCGCTGCAGCACGCAATCGCGCGCTATCTCTCGCAGTATCCCGACGCCTGGAGGGGTCTGTCGGCGTTTTTCCAGGCCAAGCGCGATCTATTGGCCGGATTGCTTAGTGGCTCGGGATTCGAGCCGGTCCCGGCGGCGGGAACGTATTTTCAATTGGTCGACTACGGCGCTCTCAGCCAATCCTGCGACACCGACTTCGCCGACCGGCTCATTCGCGAAGCAAAAATCGCCGCCATCCCGCTGTCGCCTTTCTACGCGGCGCCGCCGCCGATGACGTTGCTGCGGCTTTGTATCGCCAAACGCGATGAAACCCTCGAGGCCGCCGCCGATCGCCTGTGCCGTTTTGCGCGGGGTCTTTAATGCTCGCGCAGCGAGCACTCTTCATGCGCTTCGCGCAACTTTCAACGGGTGCGACGCATGCGTCGCACGGGCGGCCAAGGATGGCCACCCAGGGCTTGCGCGTAGCAGGGACTGCGCAGCGCAATGCGCCGCGGCCCCGTAGAGTCGGCGCGCCAGTGCCTTTCAAGTGCCGTAGCGCTGCTTGACAGACGGTAGGCTCTGGCGCTGCCGTATGCGGGACGCATCCATCAGCATGCGGCCGGCCCACCGATAGACATTGTTTTCCTTCACGGTGCGGCGCATCAAACTCATTCGATCGCGCCGCTCGTCTCGGCCCATGCGCATCGCAATCTCCATGGCATCCGCGGTTTCGTTGACGTCGAAGGGGTTGATGAGCACGGCTTCCGCCAGTTCGCGCGAGGCTCCCGCGAATGTACTCAAAATCAAAACTCCGTCCTCATCGTCGCGCGAGGCAACGAATTCCTTGGCCACCAGATTCATTCCGTCGTGCAAACTATTCACCAAGCAGAAGTCCGCAGCTCGATACAGTTCGAAGACGCGCACCGGCTCCTGATGTTCATCGATCAATACGATGGGCCGCCAGTAGCCTTCGCCGAACTTTGAGTTGATTCGCTCCACTTCGCTGTAGGTTTGCTGCTGCAGCGCCTGATAGGCCGGCAGCGTGCTGCGCGACGGCGCGGCGATCTGCAAAAGGCTGATCCGCCCGCGCAGCCGGGGGTTTTTCTCGAGCAATGACTCCAATGCGTGGAAACGCTCGATGATCCCTTTGGTGAAGTCCCAGCGCTCGACGCCAAGACCGATGACGACGTCGATCCCGAGTTCATAGCGTTCGCGAACCGCGGTGCGGCAGGTCGCCGCATCCGGCAGGTACTTGAGCCAGCGCGGCGGCCATTCGATCGATATGGGATAAGGCGCGACCCGGCATACTCGGCCCTGCAGCGTGACGGTCATATGCTCGTGATCGATCTGGCATTCCACGAATCGATCCACCGTCTCGAGGAAATTCTGACAATGGTAGCGCGTGTGAAAGCCCAATATGTCGGCCGACAGCATGTGCAGCAATATCTCGCGCTTCCACGGACAGACGCCGAAGGTCTCCGCATTGGGCCATGGAATGTGCCAGAACAAGGTGATCGTCGCCTTGGGAACTTTCGCGCGAATGAGTTTCGGCAAGAGCGCGAAGTGAAAGTCCTGAATCATCACCACGGGACTGTCGGTATTCGATTCCGCCGCGACGACATCGGCAAATTTGGCGTTGACCTCCTCGTAGGCGTGCCAGTCGGTGGGCCTGAATGCGGGCCGCACGTACGCGAGGTGGCACAGCGGCCAGAGGCCTTCATTGGAAAAGCCGTAGTAGTAGCCCTGTTCTTGTTCGGGCGTGAGCCAAACGCGGCGCAGCGTATACGAGGGATCGTCGGGCGGAACCCGGATTTGGTCGAAACGGTCCACCGTCTCGCGGTCCGCGGGCCCGGCTCCGTGCGCGATCCAGGTACCCGCGCACGCACGCATGATCGGCTCGAGCGCCGTCACCATTCCGCTCGCGGGCACTTGCGCGACCGGACGGTGGTCCGCGTCGTAATTATGAATGTACGGCTCGCGGTTCGACACGATGATGACCTGCGACGAGTTCAGATGGTCGTGGACCACCTGCTTCAGGGCCTGCGGCGTCCAATTCTCCCGAAAATCGATTTCCAAGCGCTGCTTTTGTTCTGCTTCGGCCAACACCTGCCGCACCTGCGACAGAATCGGCTGAGAGGAGCGCGGGGATTTGGCATTGTCGAGGAATCGTTTGCCGCGAATGTCGCCGATCAGCACGTTGACCCAGCGACGCAACTGCAGCCACGCCGCCAGCACCACCAACAAGGCCAGCAACAGCACGGATATGCCGATGAACACGAGGACGAAGTCCCGCGCCGTGCGCTGCCGGCGGTCGACGAAACTCAAATCGTGCAGCATGAGCACGCGAAACGGCAAAGGCTCCGCTGCGTCGAAATCGAAGCGCGATACCTGCACCGATCCGGACGGCAGCTGTACGACCCGGGTTACGGCAGGGCTGGTCTTCGCGTTCGCGTCGCAGGAAATGGCCGCCGGTGCCCGCTCGGTCTTGATGATCGTCTTGCCATCCGGCCGGCAGATCAATATGGCAAGTAAACGTTCATCGGCGGTGGCCTTGGACAGGTAATTTCGCAGCCGCGCCTCGTTGCCCTTGGCGACCAGTTCCGTGATCGGCTCTTCCATGGAATGCATGACCAGCTGGGCACGCAGCTCGACATCGGAACGAAACCACTCGGCCAGCAAGCGTTCGATATACGGCAAACCAAAATAAGCGACGACGCAAGACGCGAATGCGACAGGCAAGACGAAGCGCAACATGACCGAGCGAAACATCTTGCCTCCGTGTGTGTGTGCTACCCTTAAGGCTAGGCCGGACAAAATACCGAAAATCCGCGGCATCGTGTGAATTTTCACTGCTCAAATCCGATGTAAGAATTACATTGAAAATCAAACAAGATCGCGGAAGGCTAGGCAGCCGCTCAGCGGTGAGCTATTTTGTTTTTTCATGATGCGAAATGCCGCGCCCTCGCCGTCGCTCGACTGGTGTTTGTTTCTGGATGTCGACGGAACCCTGATCGAGCTCACGGAGACTCCCTTTGACACGCATGCGAGCGACGAACTCAAAGCGCTGCTGAAAGACGTGTCGGAAAGACTCGGCGGCGCTCTCGCCCTCGTGAGCGGGCGCAGCATCGAATATCTGGATGCGCTGTTTGCGCCGCTGCGTTTGCCCTCTGCCGGGCTTCATGGCGTGGAACGCCGCAAGGCGTCCGGCGTGATGCACGGAGCGAGTTTCAAAGATTCGCAACTCGACGTCGCGCGCGCGGCGCTGGTGGGCCTCGTACAGGCCCACACCGGCACATTGCTCGAGGACAAGGGCAGAACGGTCGCCATCCACTTCCGAATGGCGCCGCAATTCGAAGCGGAGCTGCATCAGGCGGTAACGGCGATTGCAGCGAGGCTCGGCTCCAATTACCACGTGCTGTCGGGCAACATGATGCTGGAAATCAAGCCGCGCGGCTTCACCAAGGGCGGCGCAGTCAAAGCGTTTCTGCAAGAGCCGCCGTTCTCGGGTAGAACGCCGGTGTACTTGGGCGATGATCTGACCGACATCGACGGATTTCGCGAGGTCGAGACCCAGGGCGGCATTTCGATCGCCGTTGGAGATCGTGTTCAGGCGCAATTCCATCTCGATGATCCTGCGGCCGTTCGCGCGTGGCTTAAGGCGATCGCCGGCCTGGTCGACTCGCGCCGCGCATGACTAGTCATGCGCTTCGCGCAACTTTCAACGGGTGCGACGCATGCGTCGCACGGGTGACCAGGGATGGTCACCCAGGGCTTGCGCGTAGCAGGGACTGCGCAGCGCAATGCGAAACGACCCCGAACTAAAGGCGGGGCCGCCGCGGCCCCGTTAAGATTCGGCGCGCAGCGCATGGCTAGCCTAGTAAGAAGCTCTTCGATTCATAAAGCATTGTACCGGTGCGCGGCTCATGCGGCTTGAGGGGTTACCTGGACGTCGCAGCCGAGATCATTGAGTCGGCGCACGAGCCGCAGGATGGCTTTGGAGCGGTCACGGCTGG
>DASXYI010000041.1:0-8283 GCA_036502605.1 Steroidobacteraceae bacterium | reverse complement strand
ATCGCAGAACGTGCAGCATCCTCATCGATGTAGAAGTCCGTAGAGAATGCGCTCACAAGAGCGTCGACGTGCCGTTCCATCAGTGCCACGACAAAGTCGAGATCGCGCGTCATGCGCGGCTTGCCGTAGTACCCAAGCGCAAATGAGCCCGTCAACATGAAGGGAACATCGGCTGCGCGCAGCCGCTCGCTGATTATTCTGAGAACATCGAGTTCCTCGGTCATGAGGAGGAGTCTAAAAGACTTGATACCGGGGCGCAGCCCCTAGCAGGACATCGGCATCAAGGCTCTTCGACGATTCGATACCAACAATGTTGTGGATAGCGCCGGCGGCACTTGATTTGTACCTGCACCTGTAAGTATCTAATTTATCGAGAAAAAATTGCGGAAATTGGTAGCGGGGGCGTGATTCGGAATTATAACCACCGGAATTTCCATGAGATTTTCTTTGAGCACCGCTGCAAGCGGCTCCTCCGTAGGGCCCGGGTGACAGGCTATAGCCCTTAATCTTTAGTTTATTGACAAGGTATAACTACTCATTTAGAGTGTTGCCGAATAGCTATAGCTACTCGGAAAATACCATGCTACGTTCCTTGCCCTTACAGCAGCTAGATAAGACGCTCAGCCCTTGGCGCTCTCTTCCACGCTCCCGACCGGCCGGCGGCTGGCTTCGCGCGGTACGACAGGCATTGGGCATGACCACGCGCCAGCTGGCCAAGGCCGTGGGGGTCACCCAAGCCGCGGTCGTGGACGCCGAGCGAACCGAAGCCAAAGGCGATATCACCCTCACGACATTGCAACGATACGCCACGGCGCTCGGTTGCGAATTGACCTATGCGCTGGTACCCAAACGTCCGCTTCAGGAAGTAGTGGAGGAGCGGGCTGAGCGAATCGCGCGCGACGAGGTCTCGCGCGTGAAGCATTCCATGGCACTTGAAGATCAGTCAACTGGTCGGGAACACTTGGAACGCGAGATTGCGGAGCTGCGTAGGAAGCTCATGGAAGGCAAACGCTCACGGCTGTGGCAATGAGATTTGAGTACGCGCCTGGCGCCACGCCCATTGACCTGGACGAGGCCAAAGGGCTTATCCCAGCTCATCTCACATTGCAGCGTGAGCTCAACGAGTACGAGGAAACAAACATTCTCGAGGCAGCCGAATGGCTATTCGCGCGTCGCCGCGGCGACCCACTGGATGAGCGCTTCATTCATGTCGTGCATGGCCGCATGTTCAATCAGACTTGGAAATGGGCGGGAAAGTCGCGCCGCACGGACAAGAATATAGGCGTGTCCTGGTTCGAAATTCCGGTGCGGCTACGCCAAATGCTCGGCGACGTTCGCGCTCAGATTGAGCATCAAGCCTACCCGCCTGTAGAGATTGCTGCCCGCTACCATCATCGCCTCGTCGCCATTCATGTGTTCCCGAACGGCAACGGTCGACACGCCCGCCTTATGGCGGATTTGCTCCTCACTGAACTCGCAGGACAGCGGTTCGAATGGGGCCGCGGCTCGCTGGTAGCTGCAAACGAACTGCGCGCGCGCTACATCGCTGCACTCCAGGCGGCAGATGCTGGCGACTGTCAGCCCCTTCTCGTATTTTTGGATAACGCGTGACTTCCCTACGCAAACTCGTATGCATCAGTCACACGCGGCCGGAAGATCATGCTCGGAGGCCACGGGAAAGTTTTCAGTCGGGATGGCCGCGTGGGAGCAGTTACCTATGGTCCCGGCAAGTCTAAGAATGGATGCGGAAATGATACGTGCTGGAAAAATAAGGCGCCGCCAGATGGGTCGGCGCCCAAGTCAGGCCCTAAATACTTGTCCATGAGAGCTGCCGCCCCGGCACCATCGGATTTACCGCAACTTCACGAGCTGATTCAGGACTCCGTCCAAGCCGCCGAATACCGTCAGCTTGTCGATCTTCTCCGTCACCTTCTCCAACGCCTCCAGTTCCTTCAGACGCATAAGGATCGGGTTGTCCTCGATCAGCTTGGCGGTGTTGAGCGCCGAACGGGTCGCGTTCGTCTCTTCACGGCGGCGGATGATGTTGGCCTGCGCCGCCTTCTCCGCCTGCACCACGCTGTTGAGGATCTCCTTCATCTCGCCGGGCAGGATCACGTCCTTGATGCCGACACCCAATACTTCGATGCCCAATTCACTAACGCGACCGCGCACGTAGGCAAAGATATCGCCGTCCAGCGAAGCCTTGTCGCCCAGCAGTTCGTCCAGCGTCTTGGCACTCACCACCTTGCGTAGGCCGTACTGCAGTTCTCGGTACAGATAATCACTGTACTTCGCGACCTTGGTACGCACCGCTACCGGGTCTATGATACGGATGCTCGCAGCCAAGTTTACCCGCAGGCTCACCTTGTCCTTTGTCAGCAGTTCCTGGCCCGACACCTCGACGGTCTGCACTCGCAGTTCGATAACCTCAGCACTCACGTTCTTCTGGAAGTTCCAGAAGGCGTAGGCACCCGGCTCAAGCTTACGTACCAGCTTGCCATCGATGAAAAGCAATCCCGCCGACTCCGTCGGCACCGTCACCGCTAGCGCCGTCGTCTCCAGGACGCCGAGCTGCCGCAGGCGCTTGCCTACCGCTTCCGGTACTTGCAAGCTGCCGCCCAGAGACACCTTATCGATGGTCACGGACACCAGGCCCTTCCAGTACAGCTTACGCGTACCCGGCGCCAGCACATCCTCAAGCTTGCCGCTTTTCGACACGAGGCCGACCTCCTCGACACCGATATCGGCCAGCACAAAGGTGAGCTCCAGCTCGGCGCCCAGGCGCTCGATCAATGCATCCACGTCCTTTCCGATGAAATCCGGACGCGTAATGTCGAAGCTGCGGACCTCCAGGGCGCCGAAGGCGTCCCATAGTCGGTATACGCCCGGAACTAGTACACGCTCGAAACGACGATTCTTATAGAGCAGGCCGCGCTCACCGTCTCCGATCGCGACCCGCTTGATGACGAACATGGTTTTGTTCTCCTTGCTGTTGTTCACGGCGAATTCCACCTCCCTCGTAGCCGCCGCTCTGCCACGCAGGTTCTCCGCGATGGCGTTCATCGCGGCAAATCCCTTCAACTGCCTGTTCATTTTCCTTCATCCCTTGCCGCAATCGCGGACGCTTTCGAAAATCAAATAAGAAGACACCCCTGACGTCGAAGGAGTGAAGAATCCGCGCTCGCCTTCAGGAAGCCCCTGCAGTCCGACATATCAATGGAAAATCTCTCCCCATCGGAATTGCCTTCTTTCAGTGGCCGGCCAAAGCCAAGGACGTAAACTCGACTTCCTCTGCGCTGTGACTTCACGCCGCTACTCCGGTCGCGACCGAAGCGTTTGTCGTGCAATCACACGGGGTGTCCCCGGTTGAGGGGTGCATGCACCCCAGCGTTGAGAACGGGATTCGAACCCGTGTCCGACGAATTATCAGTTCGTTTGCTCTACCCACTGAGCTATCTCGTGGCGACGTGCAGGATTCGAACCTGCGTTTTCGACTTTCAAGGTCGATGCTCTACCTCTGAGCTAACGCGCTTGGTGGGAGTGACGCCGTGCGTTTCGCGGCATACACCACGGCAGAGCCAAAGTGCACGGGACCGACGCCTGTAACAGCAAGTCGGTACCGCAGCGAAACGTCGTTCATCAACCCCAAATTAGCGCCTGTCTCCAAGCGCCAATTTCGTTCGGCGGATGTGCCGCCTATTCATTATCGGTCTCTTAGCCCTTGCCGGGTACAGCAGGGGTTCCCAATAGTTTCGCCGCCATTGCGGACGGTGCTTTGCCGAACTCGAACAATAGCGCGCGATAAATCCGAAAAGTATTCTCCGCATCATCTATTGCATTGTGCTGACGACCCCCTCAAATGCTAGACCAAGTTTCGTCATCGATCGACCCAACCCGCCCTGCAAATCGCGTCCTTGCGCCATACGCCAAGCGACAAACAGAGCCTTTGCGTCGAGCCAGCGACGACCGAACAACCATCGCTCGCGATCAAGCTGCAATTGTTCCCGGAGGGTCTCCGTGTCGCCGCCGCCCCAAGTGACGGGATTGAGCACCCTCTCGCCGGCAAAAGGTTCAAGCCAACATTTCAGCGACTCGTAAGCTTCTCTCAGCTTTGGTGTCACATCGACCTCCTCTTGTTTGATTTTGGTCAGCTTGGCGATCGCGGGACTCAGTTCCTCGTCAGGGGACACTTTTGAGTCGAACCGTGACACGATTTCGCCAGTACGAATATTACCGACGACAGCGCCAATTTGAATGATTCGCCGTGAGGGCTGGTTCAGCTCCAAGTCCAACGAAACCAATAGCTCCTTCATCACTACGCCTCCCCAAAAACGAAATATCTCTTCAAGGCGGAGCGAGGCCCGGCCTGCTCCGCACCTCTACGACTGTCCAAATTGTTATAGAACATCCAGATGGTGACTCGTCCGTGCCGGTATCCACCGTAACTGTGAGGGCGGAACCTACTTGGAATGGATCACGGAGTAGGAATCGGACCTACGTGGTTCGCGTTCAAAGCGCGACTGGGATACCAGCAACCCGCCCGTGAATAAAATGGTTGGCGAACCAGGATGGAATCGAACCACCTTTTTGGGTTTTGGAGACCCATAGTTTCCGTAAACACCGGCTCATTTAGCGGCGGAAGACGGCTCGCACGATGACCATACCCGTGAGGGTACAACACGCTTTCGAGGCGGTTACAGTCCCCGACTGTTTCATCTTCCAAATTGGCGGACAGCAAAGTGGCGGAGAGTTGACGAATCGAACGCCATGCCCGCGAAGACACCCTTTCTTTAGCAAAGAAGCTCGGACCCTGTCCGATTAACTCTCCATGATTGGTGGGTTCTGAAAGAATCGAACTTTCGTGGACGGTTTAAAGGACCGCTAGTCTGCCATTGACTTAAGAACCCTAAATTGGGGCCACGAGACGAACTTGAAGCGTCTTATCCGGGGTACGAATCCGGTGCATCACCGTCAATGCTTTCGCGGCAAAATTGGAGCCCGGTCGGCGAATCGAACGCCGTATCATCCGTGTACAAAACGGCAGCATCGCCAGCAATGCTTACCGGGCAAATTGGAGCCGCACCAGGGAATTGAACCCTGCATCTCGTCCTCACCAAGGACTTGCCCCGCCATCTGGGCCTGAGCGGCATATTTTGGACTCGCGAGGCAATCGAACTGCCGCAAAGCGCCTTCGGAAGGCACCAGCCGAGCTCCATCGGCCGCGAGAAATTGGACCCGTTGAGTGGAGTCGAACCACCGCGAATTTGCTTCGTAGGCAAAACCCCGAATTCCCTCGGGCCAACGGGATTTGATACTCCATCTAGGTGTCGAGCCTAGCCGTTCCCGGCAGTCCGCCAGGTCTCCGCGGTTTATAAAACCACGCCGCTCGCCGGAGCTATGGAGTGAATTGGTAGCGGGCACGAGTAACGCTCTCGTCTGAACTGGCTTATGAAACCTGCCCGATCACTTGATCGCCCGCAATAAAATGGTGCCCCGAGAAGTGCTCGCATCTTCGTCTCCACGGCTTCAACGTGGCGCTACTCTGTCTCAGCTATCGAGGCAAAAACTCACCAATAATAGATGTGCGGTTTTCGATAATTGGGGAAATGCAGCACGTCACTATCGACGCCGCGCTCAATCAGATGCAGCAAGCGATTGCTGCGAATGCGTGCCGGACGCGTGTGATACTCGACATCCCACCATTTCGGATAACTACTCATCGTCAACTTATGCATCGGCCACCAGAGTTTGGATCGCGCACCAGGCTCCCATAGCCAGTGGCCATGCTCTTCCCATAGACGACGATTCTTGCGGATCCGTATGCGAGCGGTGTGATGCCGCCGTGTTCCTCTGTCCATATACGTAGACCTCTTGTGATGGTAACTACGTCATGACTGGCTCCTTTGTTGAAGTGGTGCGCTACCTTGGATTCGAACCAAGACTGAATATTTTTTGAAAGTAATGCCTCTGCCGAGTTGGGCTACTAGCGCGTGGTGCGTCACGCTGGATTCGAACCAACACTGTCGGAGATTTTAAGTTTCCGGCCTCTGCCGATTCGGCTACTGACCCAAAATGGGGTCGCGAGAGAGATTCGAACTCTCGATGTTCTGCGTAGGAGGCAGAGTACCGTCCACCGGCCGCGACAAATTGGTCGCCTCGAGCGGACTCGAACCGCCATCCGTGCGCTTAGAAGGCGCTGGGCCGCATTCCCTCGGCGAGGCTGAATTGGAGCGGGTTATGGGAGTTTAACCCATCAAGATTACGTTGGCGACGTCTTCCCGCGCCTCGCTGTAACCCGCATGTTTGGTTGCTTCGAGTGGAATCGAACCACACGTCTCCGAGTTATCAGCTCGGCGCTCTGAGCCATTGAGCTACGAAGCAAAATTGGTCAGGGTGGCTGGTGCTGCCCCAGCTGCCTCCGAGTTCCAAGCCCGGCCGTCTGCTGTTGACTTACACCCTGAATTTGGAGGCGTCACCTGGAATCTCACCAGGGTACGAGGTTTTGCAGACCCCTGCATGGATGCTCTGCCATGACGCCGAAAGTATGCTTTGGGGTGACTGACGGGATTCGAACCCGTGTATAGAACGGTCACAGCGTTCGGCCTTTACCACTTGGCTACAGCCACTCCAAAACACATTTCAAATTGGTACCGGCGGCGAGACTTGAACTCGCAATCCCGAAGGCGCTGCGTTCTAAGCGCAGTGCGTATGCATTCCGCCACGCCGGCAGAAAATTGGTGCTTCGAGCCAGAATTGAACTGGCACGTCTTTCGACACCGGACTCTCGATCCAGCGCGTCTGCCTGTTTCGGCATCGAGGCATGATTGGCGCTCCAACAGGGAATCGAACCCTGATCTACTGACTGAGAATCAGTCGGTCTAGCCACTAACCTATAGGAGCAAATTGGTGAACCGTGTGGGTGTCGATCCCACCTAGCATGCTTGAAAGGCAAGCGACCTCACCGGAAGTCGAACGGTTCAAAATGGTGGAGTACCTGGGACTCGAACCCAGCTCAGCTTTCTTGCAAGGAATGCGCGGATGCCCTGTCCGTACCCCGAAAACGTTGGAGCTTATCGCTCCGCTGCGCGCCGTATCGCGAAGCGCTTAGGTGGTGTTTCCTCACATCACACCTAAGTTTTGGTGCGTTCTGAAAGAATCGAACTTTCGTTAGCTGGTTAAGAGCCAGCAGATCTGCCATTGATCTAAGAACCCAAAGTGGTGTGTCGTGAAGGAGTCGAGCCTTCCGAGCCGAAGCATCGGGTTTACAGTCCGCGCAGCCGCCCTAGCTGCATAACGACACATTGAGTGGTACTTCCGGTACGAATTGCACGCACGACATCCCATTTGTAAGAAGGGCGTTCTCCTACTGAACTACGGAAGTATTGATTGGCGGGCCATGTCGGATTCAAAAGGACGATCTCTCCCTCGACAGGGGAGCGCATTGGGTCGCTTTGCTAATGGCCCATGTTGGCTGGCACTGTTGGGATCGAACCAACCTCATTTTCCGTTAACAGCGGAACGCTTTCGCCCTGATAGCTAAGTGCCAAAACTAGTTAGTGACGAAATCGCGATTCACTTTGAACGCTCGTGCCCCAAGCGGCCTATTGTCGGTGTATTCTTTGCGCCGTCTTACGCGACGACACTCCTTACAATCCCGCCGCAACGCTCCGCCGACTTTTGCCGGATACCGCAGACAGGCATGCTAGACCGTTGAACACTAGCACTGCTCAGAAATGACTTTGTGTATCGCTTTACGGCTCCCCGTCTTCATGCGACGGATCTGAGCGTGCGCCGGTTTTGTTTTGGCGTTTGAATTGCGAAGGTGATTCCTTCGTCTTTCTAGCCCCCGTGGCACCGGGGGCCACGCGTGGTCAATCGATTGTCATACCTGATTCTTGCGCGAGTCTATTTTCGGGGCGCACGGTCGCGGCCCCGACTAAGGTCGGGCAATAAATAAAATGACTATGCGTCTGTTTGAACATGCGCGGGACTCTAGTTGCTGACTTTCGCAAAGTCAACTTATTTTTTTGCCCTTACGAACCGGATCATTCGATTCAATCCCCGATTTCCGCATCCTGAAGAATGCTAGCGTTGCCGAACTGCACTTTCACATTGCTGGGCTGATTCTCAAAATGTCAGCCTTTCCACTCGGCGAATGCCAGCAACGCTGCATCGGGCAGCTCGCCAGCGTACAACCTTTTAGCGAACGCAAGGCGGCGCTCTCGGCGTGTCAGGTCGAGAGGCAGAGAAGACTCGATGATGGCTCGCGCCGTCTCGAACATC
>DASXYI010000040.1:0-65193 GCA_036502605.1 Steroidobacteraceae bacterium | reverse complement strand
TCTGCGCGCTCGGCGACGCCGCGGCCTGGCCGATCCAGGGGCTGATCCGGCATTTCAGGCCCGAGATCGAGCGCCGCATCGCGGCGCATTCCGGCAGCATGGCGGCGGAGTAGGAGCGGGCCATGCCGAAACTCACCATCGACGGCAAGGCGATCGAAGTGCCGATGGGCACCACCGTGCTGCAGGCCTGCGAGCTCGCGGGCGCGGAGATTCCGCGCTTCTGCTACCACGAGCGGCTGTCGGTCGCCGGCAATTGCCGCATGTGCCTGGTGGAGCAGGAAAAGGCGCCGAAGCCGATCGCCTCCTGCGCCATGCCGGCCGCCGACAATATGGTGATCCTTACGGACTCGCCCATGGTGCGCAAGGCGCGCCACGGCGTGATGGAATTCCTGCTGGTCAACCATCCGCTCGATTGCCCGATCTGCGATCAGGGCGGCGAGTGCGAGTTGCAGGATCTCGCCATGGGTTTTGGCCGCGACATCTCGCGCTTTGCCGAACGCAAGCGGGTCGTCAAGGACAAGAATCTAGGGCCGCTGGTATCGACCGACATGACGCGATGCATTCACTGCACTCGCTGCATACGCTTCGGCGCCGAGATCCAGGGCTACCCGCAGATGGGCACCGTCGGCCGCGGCGAACACATGGAAGTCGGCACCTATATCGAACACAGCGTCGATCACGAGCTGTCCGCGAACATCATCGATCTGTGCCCGGTGGGCGCGCTCAACAACAAGCCGTTCCGTTATCACGCGCGCGCGTGGGAAATGCAGCAGCAGCCGCTGGTGTCGCCGCACGATGCGTTCGGCACGAATCTCTACGCCCATGTACTGCGCGGCAAGATCATGCGCATGGTGCCGCGTGAGAACGAGGAGATCAACGAAACCTGGATCACGGATCGCGACCGTTTCGGCTTCGAGGGGATCTACTCTGCGGAGCGCGTCACTCAACCGATGATCCGCATCAACGGTACGCTGGAGCCCGTCGATTGGGAGGTCGCGCTCACCGCCGCCGCCGATGGCCTACAGAAAGCGATTGCCGCTCATGGCGCCGCATCGACCGGGTTCTTGGCCTCGCCGATGGCCACGGTGGAAGAGATGTACCTATTGGCGCGAATCGCCCGCGGTATCGGCAGCGGCAACATCGATCACCGCCTGCGTCAGCTGGATTATCGCGCGCAGGAGAACGAAGGTGCGTATCCGAACCTCGGCGTGCGTATAGCGGACGTTGAGCGGCTCGAGGGCGTGCTCGTCATCGGCTCGAATCTGCGCCATGAAATGCCGATGTTGGCGCACCGGATCCGCAAGGCGGCGGTGAAGGGCGGGGCGAAGGTGGCGTTCCTCAATCCGCGTGTGTTCGAGTATCTCTTTCCGGTCGCAGCCTATGGGCTGGCCGAAAGCGATCTGGTAGGCGAACTTGCCGCGGTGGTGCGCGCGGCGGCGGCGGCGGCGAACAAGCCCGAACCCGCGGGAGTGCGCACGGCGACGGTCAACGACAGTCACCGATCGATAGCCGCGGTGTTGACCGCCGGAACCCGGCGTGCGGTCATCTTGGGCAGCCTCGCGCAGCGGCATCCCGCGTACTCGGAGCTCAAGGCGCTTGCCGGCATCCTGGCGGAGCTGAGCGGTGCCAGCGTCGGGCTCATTACCGAGGGCCCCAATGCGGCGGGTGCCTACCTGGCCGGTGCGGTTCCACATCGCGAACCCGGCGGTGCGGCCGTTGGGTCGCCGGGGCTCTCCGCCCGGGCCATGTTGGACTCGCCGCTCAAGGCTTATGTTCTGTTCGGCGGCATCGATCCGGCCAATGACCTGGGGGCCGGTGGCGAGGATGCGTTGGCGGGTGCCGATTTGGTAGTGGCCGCCACCACGCACTTGCCTGCAGGTCTGCGGGAGGTCGCCCACGTGGTGCTGCCCATCGGGTCTTTTGCGGAAGGGTCGGGCACATTTGTGAACGTGGAGGGCCGCTGGCAGAGCTGGGCGGGCGCCGCGAAGCTGGTTGGGGACAGTAGGCCGGGCTGGAAAGTATTGCGTGTTTTGGCGAATCTCTTGAGTATTCATGGCGTCGACTACATCAGTTCCGATGAAATTCGCGAGGCGCTGAAACTGGTGTGCGGCGAACGCTTGACCATGCCGGCCGGCGCCGGCGCTCAGATATGGACGTCAAATTCCACCGTTTCCACCGTTTCCGCGGATGGTGCGGTATCGGATCCGCCCTCCGGACGATGGGTGGACATCCCGCCCTATCAGGGCGACGTGCTGGTACGTGGGTCCGAGGCCCTCGCCAAAACGAAGGACGGGCACGTGACCCGCGAGGTGATCTAGCCGTGTGGGAGTGGGGCCCGATACGCGATTGGCTGTCCGGGCAAATCACGCCGTACTGGACCTTTCCGTTGCTGACGGCTGTGCAGGCGTTGATGGTGATGGTGTGCATCATTCTCGTCATGGCGTTCTATACGCTGGCCGAGCGCAAAGTGATCGGTTGGATCCAAGCGCGCAAGGGGCCGAACCGCGTGAACTTGTTCTGGATCCCGGGAGCGGGGCAGCCGTTCGCGGACGTGATCAAGTTGATGTTCAAAGAGATCGTGATTCCGGCCGACGCCAGCGGATTCTTGTTTCGCTTGGCGCCGTTCTTGGCGTTGGTGCCGTCGCTCGCGATCTGGGCGGTCATTCCGCTGTCGCCGCAACAGGCGTTTGCGAACATCGACGCGGGTCTGCTCTATATTCTCGCCCTCACCTCGATGGGCGTGTACGGCATCATCCTCGCCGGCTGGGCGGCCAATTCGAAATACGCCTTTCTGGGAGCAATGCGCTCCGCGGCGCAGATCGTGGCCTACGAAATAGCGATGGGCTTTGCCATGGTCGGCGTATTGATGGCGGCGGGCAGCCTCAACGTCGGCGACATCATTCAGGCGCAGCATGGCGGTATGTTGAGCTGGAACTGGTTCTGGCTGTTTCCGCTGCTGGCCGTGTATTTCATTTCGGGTGTGGCCGAGACCAATCGCGCGCCCTTCGACGTGGCGGAAGGCGAATCGGAGATCGTGGCGGGATTCCACGTCGATTACTCCGGCATGGCGTTCGCGCTCTTTTTCATCGCCGAATACGTCAACATGATTTTGATTTCGGCGCTGACGGTGGTGTTCTTCTTCGGCGGGTGGCTGTCGCCGCTGGATGGTTACTTGCCCGAGGACTCGTGGCTCGCGACCCCGAGTTTTTTCTGGTTCGGGCTCAAGACGCTGTTCCCGATGTTCAGTTTCCTGTGGCTGCGGGCGACCTTTCCGCGCTACCGGTATGACCAGATCATGCGGCTCGGTTGGAAGGCCTTGATCCCGGTGACGCTGGTTTGGTTGTTGGCCGAGGGCTTCATGGTGTATTTCCATGTGGGCCCGTGGAAGGGGCATTCGTAATGCAAGGCATTCGCAGTTTCTTCAAGACATACCTCCTGTGGGAGTTGCTGCAGGGCCTGTGGGTCACGTGGAAGGGCATGTTCCAACGCAAGGTCACGATCAACTACCCGGAAGAGAAAACCCCACAAAGCACGCGCTTTCGCGGCCTGCACGCGCTGCGCCGCTACCCCAATGGCGAGGAGCGTTGCATTGCGTGCAAACTGTGCGAGGCCGTGTGTCCGGCGCTCGCCATCACCATCGAGTCCGACGTGAGCAGCGACGGCACCCGGCGCACCACCCGCTACGACATCGACCTGTTCAAATGCATCTATTGCGGCTTCTGCGAGGAGGCCTGCCCGGTTGATGCCATCGTGGAGACGCGGCTGCACGAGTACCACATGGAGAATCGAGGCGAGAACATCATGAACAAGGACAAGTTGCTCGGCATCGGCGAGCGTTACGAAGCCATGATTGCGGCCGATCGCGCCGCCGATGCGCGGTATCGGTGATGTTTCCGACGATTCTTTTTTTCGTGTTCGCCGCCGTGCTGGTCTGCGCCGCGCTCGGCGTGATCCTCGCGCGAAACCCCGTTCATTCCGCGCTGCTGCTGGTGCTGTGCTTCTTCAACAGCGCCGTGATCTGGTTGCTGCTCGATGCCGAGTTCTTGGGCATCGTGTTGGTGCTGGTCTACGTCGGCGCCGTGATGGTGCTGTTCTTGTTCGTCGTCATGATGCTCGACATCAATATCGAGGAATTTCGCAAGAGTTTGGCGGGCTATTGGCCCTTGGCCGTCGCCGTGGCAGGCTTCGTCGTTTTCGCCATCATCAACGTGATCGTGGTGAAGCACCTGGGGGGTGTTGCCCTGAAAACCGCCCCGGCGCTGCCGGCCAACTATTCCAATACCCGCGCGCTGGGCGCGGTGCTGTTCACGCGCTACGCGTACCCGGCGCAGGTCGCCGCATGCATTCTGCTGGTGGCAAGCGTGGCGGCAATCGTCCTGACGCTGCGTCGGCGCGTCGGCGGCAAGGTGCAGGATATTGCCAAGCAGGTGGCGGTGCGCGCAAAGGACCGGGTCCGCATCGTCAAAATGGCCTCAGAGAAAAGACCATGATCACTCTTACCCATGTGCTGGCGCTATCCGGCATCTTGTTCGCCATCGCGGTGGCCGGCGTGTTCTTGAATCGCAGGAACATCATCGTGCTGCTGATGTGCATCGAACTGATGCTGCTCGCCGTGAATTTCAACTTCGTGGCGTTCTCACGCTTTTTAGGCGACATCAGCGGCCAGATCTTCGTGTTCTTCATTTTGACGGTGGCCGCGGCGGAAGCCGCGATCGGCCTGGCGATCCTGGTCGTGCTGTTCCGGGAACGCAGCAGCATCGACGTCGAAGATCTCGATACGCTCCAGGGATAAAGGTACTCAAGAAAAATGCAGTCGATCTATCTTACGATTGCGCTCGCGCCTCTGGTCGCGGCGATCATCGCAGGCCTGTTCGGCCGGTCCATCGGCCGCATCGGCGCCCATAGCATCACCATTGCGGGAGTCGCGCTGTCCTGCGGCCTGTCGATGTACGTCCTGTCGAAATTCGTCTTCGACGGCATGGCGCCCTTCAACGGGACCGTTTATACCTGGTTGGTGACCGACGGCCTGAAGATGGAAGTCGGATTTCTGATCGACCATCTGTCCGCGATGATGATGGTGGTGGTGACCTTCGTATCCTTGATGGTGCACATCTACACCATCGGCTATATGGACGATGACCCCGGCTATCAGCGCTTCTTCAGCTACATCTCGCTATTCACGTTTTCGATGCTGATGCTGGTGATGTCGAACAACTTCATGCAGTTGTTCTTCGGCTGGGAAGCGGTGGGGTTGGTGTCGTATCTGCTCATCGGTTTCTGGTACACGCGGCAGTCGGCCGTGTTCGCCAATCTCAAGGCCTTCATCGTCAATCGCATCGGTGATTTTGGTTTCGTGCTCGGCATCGCCGCGGTGCTGCGCTACACGGGATCGCTCGACTATGCGACGGTGTTCGCGCATGCCGATCAGATCGCGAGCGCGCAGATTCACGTCAGCAGCACGCTCTCCTGGCCGGCCATCACCTTCACCTGCATCTGCCTGTTCATCGGCGCGATGGGCAAGTCGGCACAGGTGCCGCTGCACGTGTGGTTGCCCGATTCGATGGAAGGTCCGACGCCGATTTCCGCGTTGATCCACGCCGCCACCATGGTGACCGCGGGTATTTTCATGGTGGCAAGAATGTCGCCGTTGTTCGAACTGTCGGAGACGGCGCTGTCGACCATCCTCGTCATCGGTTCGACGACCGCGTTCTTCATGGGGCTTTTGGGCATCGTCAACAACGACATCAAGCGGGTGGTGGCGTATTCGACATTGTCTCAACTCGGCTACATGACGGTGGCGCTGGGCGTGTCGGCTTACAGCGCGGGGATTTTTCATTTGATGACGCACGCGTTTTTCAAGGCGCTGTTATTCTTGGCCGCGGGGTCCGTGATCATCGCCATGCATCATGAACAGGACATGCGCAAGATGGGCGGCCTCAGGAAATACTTGCCTATCACCTACTGGACCTCACTGGTGGGCGCGCTGGCGTTGATCGGCTTCCCGGGTACGTCGGGTTTCTTTTCCAAGGATTCTTTGATCGACGCGGTGGCTGGCTCGCACCGCTTCGGAGCGGGCTACGCGTATTTTTGCGTGCTGACTGGGGTGTTCATCACCGCGCTATACACCTTCCGCATGTTTTTCATGACGTTCCATGGCAAGGAGCGCATGGATCATCACACGCAGGAACACTTGCACGAGAGTCCTTGGGTGGTGACGGTGCCCCTGATCCTGCTGGCCATACCGTCGGCGCTCATCGGCTGGTTCACGGTCAAGCCGCTATTGTTCGGCGATTTCTTCGACGGCGCGATCCGCGTGCTGCCGGCGAACAATGTGCTCGAGCATGTGGCCGAGGAGTTTCACGGCTCCGCTGCGTTCGTTGGGTCGGCATTGACGGCGCTTCCGGTGTGGTTGGCCCTTGCGGGCGTCGCAACCGCGTATATCTTTTTTCTGTGGAAGCCCGCGCTGGCGGACGGGGCCGAGCGATCGTTCAAATGGCTGCACACGATCCTGGCCGAGAAGTACGGCTTCGACTGGTTCAATCAGAACGTGATCGTCGCCGGTGCGAGGGCGTTGGGCGGCGGTCTGTGGCGGGTGGGCGATCAGATCGTCATCGACGACGGCGTGGTCAACGGCAGCGCGCGCGTCGTGGGGTGGTTCAGTTCGGTGATGCGCTACGCACAGTCCGGCTACCTGTATCACTACGCGTTCGCGATGATCCTGGGGTTGGCGTCGCTGCTGCTCTGGTTGATCTGGCGCCCATGATGCTGAACGAACACTTGCTCGAGATCCTGATTTGGCTGCCCATCGTCGGCGGTTTCGCCGTGCTCGGCCTGGGTGAGCGCGCCGAAGCCGCGAAATGGGCGTCTTTGGCGATTTCGTGCGCGACGCTTTTGTTCAGCATCCCGTTGTGGGCGTCATTCAGGACCGGCACGGCGGCGATGCAATTCGTCGAGCGCGCGCCCTGGATTCCGGCCATTCACTCGGATTTCTACATCGGCGTCGACGGCATTTCGATGCCGCTGATTCTGTTGACCACGTTCACCACCGTGCTGATCGTCATCGCGAGCTGGCAGAATGTCGAAAAACGCATCGCGCAATACTTCGCGGCTTTCCTGCTCTTGGAAGGTTTGATGATCGGGGTGTTCGCGGCTTTGGACGGCGTGCTGTTCTACGTGTTTTGGGAAGCCATGCTGCTGCCGATGTTCATCATCATCGGCATATGGGGCGGCCCGCGCCGCGTCTACGCCACGATCAAGTTTTTCTTGTACACCTTCATCGGTTCGCTGTTGATGCTGGTCGCGTTGATCTACATGTATCTGAAATCAGGCAGCTATGAGCTCGCGGTATTCCAGCGCATGCCGCTGACCCTCACCGAACAGACGTTCATTTTCCTGGCGTTCTTGTCGGCCTTTGCGGTGAAGGTGCCGATGTGGCCGGTGCATACGTGGCTGCCGGACGCGCACGTGGAGGCGCCCACCGGAGGTTCCGTGGTGCTGGCCGCCATCATGCTCAAGATGGGTGGGTACGGTTTCTTGAGGTTCTCCCTGCCGATCGCGCCCGACGCCAGCCGAGAATTGGATTGGCTCATCATCGCTCTGTCATTGATCGCCGTGGTGTACATCGGCTTCGTGGCCCTGGCGCAGCGCGACATGAAGAAGTTGATTGCGTATTCCTCGATCGCGCACATGGGCTTCGTCACGCTGGGGACGTTCATCGGCTTTCAAATCGTCGCTCACACCGGCAGAACCAGCGGCGTCGGAATGGGCTTGGACGGGGCGCTGATGCAAATGCTGTCGCACGGCCTGGTGTCGGGCGCAATGTTCCTGTGCGTGGGCGTCATGTACGACCGCGTGCACAGCCGTGAAATCGCGGCCTATGGGGGCGTGATCAACACCATGCCGAGATTTGCCGCGTTCATGGTGCTGTTCGCGATGGCGAATTCCGGATTGCCGGGCACGTCGGGATTCGTCGGCGAATTTCTGGTCATTCTGGCGTCGTTCAAAGCCAACGTCTGGTACGCATTCCTCGCCGCCACCACGCTGGTTTTGGGAGCGGCGTATACCTTGTGGCTGGTAAAGCGGGTGATCTTCGGCGAGATCGCCAACGATAAGGTTGCTGCGTTGAAGGATCTCAACGGCCGCGAGTTTTTCGTGTTGAGCGTGCTCGCCGCTGCCGTGCTGCTGTTCGGCCTGTGGCCTGCACCGCTGCTCGATGTCATGCGCGCATCGACGCAGCATTTGGCCCAGCAGTTGCTGGTCTCGAAGATTGCTCCCTAAGGCTGCCATGTACTCTTTTAGCGTCGCCGATTTCAACTTAGGTCTGGGACTTGCCGCACCCGAGATTTTCCTGAGTCTGGCCGCCTGCGCGATCCTCATGCTGGATCTGCTCCTGAACGATGCGCAACGCCATTGGACCGGCGTGCTCGCCGTGGTGAGCTTGCTGGTGACCGCCGTGTTGGCGGTGGCGACGCCGGTGTCGTCGAGGGTCGTGGCTCTCGGCGGACTATTCGAACTGGATCGAATGGCGCAGGCGCTCAAAGTCGTGACGCTGCTGACCGTGGCGATGGTGTTCGTTTATTCGACCGACTATTTACAGCGTCGAGCGATTCTCAAAGGCGAGTATTACGTTCTCGGACTGTTCGCCACCTTGGGCGGGATGGTGCTGATATCCGCGGGGAGCCTGATCACCCTGTATTTGGGACTCGAACTCATGTCGCTGTGCCTCTACGCCATGGTGGCATTCGACCGCGATTCCGGTATCGCGGCGGAATCCGCAATCAAGTATTTCGTGCTCGGATCAATGGCTTCCGGAACGTTGCTGTACGGCATGTCGATCCTCTACGGAGTCACGGGCAGTCTGGAACTCGCTGCGATCGCGACCAGCGTGCACAACGGATTCTCCGACAACGTCGGCTTGTTATTCGGCATCGCATTCCTCATCGTCGGGATCGGCTTCAAACTCGGCGCGGTTCCCTTCCACATGTGGATACCGGACGTGTACGAGGGTTCGCCCACCTGCGTAACGGTGTTCATCGGCACGGCCTCGAAGCTGGCTGCATTCGCGCTGGCCATGCGGCTCCTGCCGGAAGCGTTGGCGGCTTCGCAGCCGGACTGGAGCCAGATGCTGGTGGTGCTCTCGGTCCTGTCGATCGCCATCGGCAACGTCGTTGCGATCGCGCAGAGCAATCTCAAGCGGATGCTGGCGTACTCGACCATTTCTCACATGGGGTACATTCTGCTTGGGCTTTTGGCGGGCACGGGGCAGGGCTACCAGGCGGCGATGTTCTACATGATTAGTTACGTCGTCGTCGCGAGCGGGGCGTTCGGCATGATCCTGTTGCTGGCGCGGCAAGGCTTCGAAGCCGACAAGCTCGTGGACTTCAGAGGCTTGAATGCGCGCAGTCCTTGGTTCGCCGGGATGATGGCGATTCTGATGTTCAGCCTGGCGGGGCTGCCGCCGTTCGTCGGATTCTGGGCCAAGTTGGGAGTCATCCAGGCAGTACTCAACATTAACCTTACGTGGCTCGCCGTGGTCGCGGTGCTGTTCTCGGTGGTGGGGGCGTTTTACTACCTGCGCATCGTCAAGCTCATGTATTTCGATGAGCCGACGGATTCGGCAGTGCTCGGCGGTTCGGTGTTGATGCGCACGATCCTGAGCGCCAATGCGCTGTTGGTGTTCGGCTTGGGGCTTGCGCCGGCCGCGTTGATCGCCGTCTGCCAACGGGCTTTGCCGTAGCGGGTTTAGGGCCTGCGGCCACTTGCATTAATTGCGGTAGCCGGTACAATGATTGGCTCTCCGGTGCGGGGTGGAGCAGTCTGGCAGCTCGTCGGGCTCATAACCCGAAGGTCGTAGGTTCAAATCCTACCCCCGCTACCAATTAAAACAAAAACTTACGAGAGAAATCTCCAAACTGCATTGGTGTAGCTGTGACTAAATTGTGCCCTAGAAGGGCACAGTGCTTACTGGAATCACGCAACGGCGCCTCGTCACGACCCGCGCCAGATCAATCGTGAATCCGCGGGGTGAAGCTACTGCTCATACTCCCGAGGTCGCGCATTGCTCGCAAATTCAGCATCTTGCTTTAGGAATAAAGCCGTCGTTCACGACGTAGCGGTGGTGCGAGCGGCTTCTCCTTCGCACGCACTGGGGGCAATCTTCCTCGACGACCATCGGGTTCGGGCCCCGTACGTCGATGTGTGGTCCAGCTATGCCACTATATCGCCCCGAGGTTGATGTCTCATGGCGGGACCTCAGCGCAAGTTCGGTAATTACAAGTTGAACTGCGCGACGGTCATCTGCATCAAGCCCACGACGACGGAGCAATACCATGAACACACGAATCCTGTTACACGGCACCGTTGTCGCCGGCGCGCCGGGCGCTTCAATTTCCACGAACAAAAGCAAAGCAAATGGGTCGAATACGGGAAATCGTCATCAATGAACTCCATCGTTAGATCGTCGCGTCGTCTTGATCGGCGTTTGTACCTGGGTGCAAGTCTCATCTTCCTTGCGCTAGTTTTCTGGACATTCGCGCGTACCTTCTATCTGAAGCCGTTCTTCGCTACACCGCCGTTGTCGGCGCTGCTGCACATTCATGGCGCGGTGATGAGCGGATGGGTCGTACTGCTCGTAGTTCAGACAAGTCTGATTGCCGCTCATCGCGTTAAGTGGCATCGGCGGCTCGGCGTATTTGGCGCCGGTTGGGCTGCGCTGGTTGCGATTGTCGGATCAACAACGACACTGCACGCTGCTGCGCGGGAAGTACGAGATCACACAGGCTTTGCCGCGAGCCAGGTCGTAATCACGAGTCTAGATCTGCTTCAGATGCTATTTTTCGCAGGTTTCGTCGCGATAGCGATCTGGCAGCGCCATCGCCCTGATAATCACAAGCGGTTGATGCTGCTAACCATCGCTTGCATGCTACCGGACGCACTCGCGCGGCTTCCCGTCAGCTTTATGGCCGGAGCAGCCGAGGCGGATCTGAACCTACGCATTATGCTGGGATTGGATGCGTTCATAGTGATCTGTGTCGGGCTAGACACGCTTTGGCACCGTCGGCTGCATCCAGCCTTTGGGTGGGGCGCTTTGCTGTTCGTTGGCGCATTTCACTTCGCGCTCTACTTCACCAAAACGCCAGCATGGATTACGTTTGGTGAGTCTCTCCTCTCTTGACGGTCTGTTTGAGATTGCGGGGCGGCGGCTCGTTGGGTCAAACCGAGTTCCGCCAAAGCGGCCACCGGCGACCCTCAACAGGTCGATTGTGGAAGTTAGAATGTATCCTGGAATTAGGATATAATCCTAAAACGAGGATATTTGCAACATGCGCCGAAAGTTGGCTCCCGGTGAGAAACCACTGTTTTGGATCGGCTCAAGCAAACGCGATTTGCTGGAAATGCCGGATTCGGTAGTTCGTCAGATGGGCGCCGCCTTAAGCGTTGCACAATATGGTGGTAAACATCCGGACGCCAAGCCTTGGAAGGGTCTTGGGCCCGGCGTCTTTGAAGTGGTAAGCGATTTTAAGACCGACACATTTCGTGCGGGGTACGTAGTGCGATTCGAGCAAGCAATATACGTTCTACACTGTTTTCAGAAGAAATCACCGAGTGGAACGCGCACTGCGAAGACGGATGTTGAAATGATTGAGCGCCGCCTGAAGGTAGCAAAGGCTGATTACGAGGTGAGGTATGGCCAAGCAAGTCAAAAGGGTGAATAAAGTCGTGGCAAGTTCCGGGAATGTCTTTGCCGATCTCGGCCTTCCGGATGCCGCGGAGCTTGATACGAAGGTACGGCTCGCCGTCGCGGTCAATCGCCTGCTGGAGTCACGCCGGCTAACGCAGGCGGCCGCAGCCACCGCGCTATCCATCAATCAGCCCAAAATTTCCGCGCTCAAGCACTACAAGCTCGAGGGGTTTTCAGTCGAGCGGCTAATGACTTTTCTAACAGCCCTTGGCAGCGATATCGAAATCCGGGTTCATTTGCCGAAGCGATTTTCCTCACCCGGGAGAATCTTGGTCAACGCCGCCTGACTGGCTTCACCAAATGCCGCATTGGATCGAGCTGCCTGGCGAGGATCGTACCGAAGCTAGATTGGGTGTGCCGTAACTGTGCCGTGAATAGCCGGGGTAAGGGAGGGCAAGTCAACGGCGATCGACGCCCGCTCGCGGCGATTTCTTCAACAAGATCACTCCTTTCTGCAACACTCGAAGCCATAGTAGGGGGTGGGTGCTTCCCGGCGTGGCAGCCTTTACCACGGCCAGAACCCAGTCAACATAACGGCGCAAGATGGGCCATTGCTGATTGCCCACAATCACGAAAGCAATTTTCGGGCCCTTGAGATTTTGGTGACAACGCAAGTTTTATCCTCGTCAACAAAAGTTCGAATCCTACGGCCTAGGCCCCGCGATCAATTCTCCGTTGGTAACGGCTATCCCAACCGCGTTTCTCTCTACAAAGCCAATCTACTCAAACGGAATTTCGACCAGCTTATAGCTGCCAGGCGTGGCAAGATTCACGGCGGCAACAACGTCGGACACATGGGCCTTAATCAGGCTCCACCGTCCTTGGCCTAAAACCACAATCGCAATTTTGCGGCCTGAGAGATTTTGCTGATAGCTCAGATTTTTGTCCGTCGTCACCAGCACGTCGAAGCCTGCCGCCTCGGCGGCATTGAGTAATGCGCCGTTTTCCAATTCGTCCCATCCACGAGCGCGGGATTCGGTGACGGCGTGATGATCGATCAGATAGCGGGCAAGGGTGCGAGGCGTGCCGTTGTCAAAGAGGACGAGCATTAAGAGTGCGGGGCTGGCGCTTCGGCACTGTGCGCGGCGAAGGACAAAACCGCCCGCACTTGCTCGCGCGTCACGCCAAATTCTTCGACCAGCTCCTCGACGGTCATATCCTGGATATTTTCAAACACCGTCGAGATCGGCGTCCGCGTTCCCTTGAAAACCCATGCGCCGCTACGCTTACCGGGGATGCTCTCCACAGCGGGGCATTGTGACCAATCGAGAGTAGCCATTTTCTTACCCTATCATTCTGAGAAGCTTCAAATTAGGCCAAGCCTCACCGGATGGCAAGGTAGAGCAAAGTATGTCATTCAATCCAGGGAGAGGCCTTGATCCTTTCGGCCAGTGAGGAGGTAGCCTAGAAACAGCTCTGGCTTCTTGGCCGCCATTTTTTTGGCGTGGCTTCGATTTCCGGGGCCTGTGTCGGGATTGTGTCTAGGTCAGATTGGGTGTGCCCAAATTGTGCCTTGAATAGGCGGGATAATGGGATGGCAAGCGCTGCAAGTGACTGATTTTAAAGACCCCATTACCCCGCCGTGCGCCTCATAACCCGAAGGTCGTAGGTTCAAATCCTACCCCCGCTACCAATTCCATCGTAACACATTGATTTACAACACACATTTAGCGGTGTTGGTAGCGCTACCCGATACCAACTACGTCGGTTCCACTCGACCTCCAAGAACCTGAGAGCTGCCAGCATTGCATTTTGAGCGATTAGTCTGGTTTCGAACCTTTTGGGGGCAGGGTTCAGCGCTCGTTGCCAGGTCAAAATTAGGTGGGGCATCATCACTTTTCCCCGGTGCTTCGAGGGTTCCCCTTATCCAACCTAAAGTCCGAAGGGTCGCTGTCGTAAATCTGGCGAAAGGCACGGTAGAAGCTGCCACGACTGGAGTATCCCGTGGCGCTCGCGATCTGATCGATTGATAGTACGTCGGCTTTGATCAGAATTGCAGCATGCCGCATACGTAGCTGGCGTAGAACCACCATCGGCGAGTTGCCAAAGGCTTCGCGAAATTTCGCCATGAACGCCGATCGACTGAGGCGCGCGATTTTGGCAAGACTATCGACAGCGTGCGGCGCTCCAGGATCGGACACCATCGCCGAAAACGCTCGAGCGATCGGCGGATCGCTGAATGTCGCAAAGCGTTCAACCCACAAATCATCAGAGATGAGCGAGCGGCGCAGCACAGTGATCAGAACTTGCTTGAGCAAAGCCGTTGACATTGCGTTGCTGCCGGCTTCCTGGGCAATGAGTTCGGCCAGCGCGGATTTCAGCTTGCTATCAAGTTGGTCGGCGGCATCGAACGTTTCCACGATCGGTGCGGATAGGGTTGCAAATAGATCGACAAAGGCACCGTAGGATGCGCGGAAATACCCACAAATAAGGATGATTTCGGGCGCAGCATCGCCTGCGACGAACTTGCGCAATGCGTCTGGGGCAAAGTGAGACCATCTGGATTCAACGGTCCCAGCATGACCGTGAAAATCCTCGCTCGCCATCGCTTCCAGCGCGAAGGGCATGTTCGGTGGCACGATCGCAAGCGTATGAGGAGCGAGTGCAATGGGTGAGTTACGGCCGACAATCATCCGCCCCATGCCTTTCAGATTGTAATGAATCGCCGGCGCATTGGTTGCGGCGATCTTCAACCGCCATCCGGGACTTACGAGGCATTCCGCCAACTTCACGAAGTTGATCTCCAGTGCCGTCATCAGGCTATCCAGATGAGCGGCAGAGGTGCGAAGAATAGGGTGGGAAGCCACGGCGATCGCGGTGAAAGGCCTTTACGGGGAGGTCGTCTTAGCAGCGAAAACTTCAATCTCTACGAAAAATTCGGGCCGCACCAGCTGGGGAATGACCAGCAGCATCGAGGCCGGCTTGGTATCGCCCAGAAATCGATTTCGAACCTTGGCATAGGCTGGAATGTCGTCAGCGCGTGTCAGGTATTGCGTTACTTTCACAATATCCGTAACCACCATCCCGGCGCGCTCCAGCATGCGGATGATGTGTTGCCACGCAAGCTCCGCCTGAGCGGTTACATCCTTCCGCAGTTCGCCATTCGTTGCGAGTCCCGGCGTGCCGGATGTAACCAGCCATCGAAGATTGGGGCCGACTTCAATCGCATCACTGTACGACCCGATCTGATTGGCAACGCCAATGTCGTGGGTGGTGTGTGTCATGTTTTTCTCCATGGGGCGAGGCGAAAGTGTCCGCTAGTTTCCCCTTCATAGGCAACCCGCGGCATCGGTCCTACAAAAAATGGACGAATCGCGACGTTTTCTGGACTTCTAGATCAGCGCCGTGAATTAGGCTGTCAATGCCGACCTTGGGAGACGAACTACTTTGGGAAACGAGCAATGACGAGGACACTCATAGCGACATTGGTTATCGCCGCTAACACTGTACTGGCGCAATCGCCGCAGACAAACACCGCACCCGCCGCATCGCGATACATGCCCGAGTACACTCAATCGGGTGATCTTATTCTGCCGAAGAACTGGCGTTCCTGGATATTCGTAGGTTCGCCGTCGACGCCTGACGGTCTCAATAACGGTAAGGAGAACTTTCCCGAATTTCACAATGTTTATATCGAGCCGGGATCGTTCGATATCTACAAAAAAACGGGAGTGTTCCCAGAGGGAACTATCTTCTTCAAAGAATTGCAGCGCACGCTGAAGCCCGAGCAATTTCCGGACGGTTCTCGCATCGAGCCTTCCGGTCGGGGCTATTTCCCGGCTGCCTACAACGGTGCCGACGTGACCGTCAAGGACTCGAAGCGTTATGCGGTCACCGGGGGGTGGGGTTACTACAATTTCAATCACTTTGAGCCCAAGGCTGCGACCGCGAAGGTGCGGCCTCAGACCGAGTGCGCCTACTGTCATCGGGCCAGCGCCAAGAAAGACGAGGTCTGGACACAGTTTTATCCCCCGTTGGATTGGTAGCTTCGACGAACCGCCATCTTTTTACGCTCAAGGACTCCTCCCATGACAATTACTCGCTTCGCGATTTTTGCATCGACGCTGCTAGCGACCGCCGCTGCACCGACGACACAGTCGTTCGCAGTACCGGCTCACCGATCACCGGCCGCGGTGGATGCAGAAGGCAATCTTCACGTACCTCCCGATTACCGCGCAGATTACGAGTTCTTGGGCACCTGGGCCGTCGCCGCGGACAAGGACGCGGGTTCGAAACAGATGCATGACGTATACGCGATGCCGGGCAGCATCGCCGCATTTCGCAAAACGGGGAAATTCCCCGATGGCACTTTACTTGTCAAAGAGGTGTACGAATCCGTTACTGCCTCGATGACGACGGGAACCGTCAGCCATGCCCAGACTCTGAAGGGCTGGTTCGTGATGATGAAGGACAGCAAGAACAGTCACCCCAGCAACAACCTGTGGGGGGATGGGTGGGGATGGTCCTGGTTTGATGCGGGCAGCCCTCAGAAAACCACATCGACCAATTACAAGAAGGACTGTCTGTCGTGCCATGTTCCGGCACAGGCATCGGACTGGATCTATACGAATGGATACCCTCCGCTCAAGAAGTAAGCCGTGGGCTCACGGCGGCGGTATCGAGCCTCCGCCGTTGCCCCATCCTGAGAGTATTGTCATCATGAGAACTTCATTCCTCGTCATCACGACGACACTGAGCATCGCGGCGCTGGTCACATCGGTCAGTGCGCAGGACGCCAGTGCCGGAGATAACCGCCTGTTTCGAGAGAATGCGCCGAAATTTCACAAGAATTTCAGCGCCGGAGAGTTTGAAAAAAACGGTCCGCTGGTGACGCCGGACGTCGACGTGGACTCCAACAACACCAAGCTGATGGGGCGGGATAATTTCGTTAAGCGGATCGAGCGCTATAGCATTCCGTTTCCAGGATTGCAGCTGCGCGATCGATTAATCATCGTGGATGGCAATGTCGCCGCGGTGAACTACATTTTACAGGGTCAGCAAAGTGGTCCGTATGGCAAGATCCCGGCGACAGGGAACAACGTCGAGGCGATGAGCGGTGAGGTGTTTGAATTCAACCCTGATGGATTGATGAAGAAGTTGACCACGATCACGGAACTTGACCGCCTCGAGGCCGAGATCAACGGCCGCATCAAGATTTCGGAGTTTCTGAAGATTTCGCTGCGGCCGAACGGCAGGGTGAGCCCGGACAGGCTGGGGAAAGTGCGAGCAATGGCTGCGATGTTCGATAAGAACTTCAACGACGGCCACACCGATAAGAATGCGGATCTCGCCGCGAAGAGTGTCCGGATCAACGCCGACAATACAGCTTTGGTCGGTAGGGCCGCCTTAGTGGAGCAGCGGCAGCGGTTCAAGGCGGCGTTTCCTGATATGCAGATACACGACGAATATGTCCTTGCGGATGGCAACCGAGCCGCCGTCGAATACGTCATGGAAGGCACGCAAACGGGTCCTTATACCCTAGCGGATGGTTCAGTATTGGCGGCAACCGGGAAGAAAGTACGGGTACGCGGTATCGACTTCATGGCCTTCGATGGTAGTGGCCTGCTCAAGGAACTTGTTGTCGTTCACAACGAGAACGACTTTACGGCCCAGCTCGGGCCGTAACTTGGAACAGCGGAATCGCGCCGCGGCTGACCCTGGCTTGACGCTCGCTAAATCGGGCGATAGCCTGTAGGGCGCTGATCTCATCATGATGGCGCCATTCAGATGACGTTTCAGATCAAACGTATTTACGAATCAGCTCAACCGTCGGACGGCACCCGGGTTCTCGTTGACCGGCTGTGGCCGCGCGGGGTCAAAAAAGCCGATGCACATCTTGATTACTGGATGAAGGACGTTGCGCCCAGTGCGGAACTGCGTCTCTGGTTCGGTCATGTCCCTGCGAGATTCCACGAGTTTCGCCGACGATACCAAGCAGAGTTGACGGGCAATCAGAGCGTGGGTGAACTGCGTAAACTGGGCAGGGACAACCAGGTGACCCTGCTGTATGCGGCGCATGATCCTGAGGTCAATCACGCGCTCGTACTATGGTCGGTCGTCCAGCGCGGATTCAAGGGGGAACGAATCATTCCAGCGAAGAAAGCCGCAAGAAAGAAGATCTCGGGGTAGACAATGCCCCTTTTGGTCGCGTTCCGACGATCTACGCTGGTAAGGCTTGGAGGCGGCGAGCATGGTAAATTATACCCCTGGACGAAAGATGGTTCCGTTGCATTAACGGGCGATATCGTGTAATCGCGGGCGTCCAGGGACGCCAAATGCCCAAGGGGCGATATCGTACAATTCCGGCGTCCACGAGACGCACAATGACCAAGCCTATTGCCCGAGATCCCATTTACCGACGTCGCCGGTTTGATGCCGAGATCATCGAGCTGTGCGTGCGCTGGTACATCACCTACCGATTGAGCTATCGGGATCTCCAGGCGATGATGGCCGAGCGCGGCATTGTCGTGTCGTACTCGACGATTCCTCGTTGGGTGAGTCGCTATGTGCCTGAGTTCGAAAAGCGATTCAACCACTTCGCGCGGCCAGTGAATACTTCCTGGCGCGTAGACGAAACTTATATAAATATTCGCGGCAAGTGGAGTTATCTTTATCGCGCTGTCGACAAGCACGGCAAGACGGTGGATTTTCTGCTTCGGCCGGATCGCGGCATCGCCGCTGCACAGGCATTCTTTCGCAAAGCTCTATCGACAAGTTTGCCGAGGTGGCCGCGCAAGATCACGCTCGATGGCCACTTGCAGAGCCACATGGCCCTTCGGCTTCTGCGGCGCGAGGATCCAAAGTGGAAGAATGTTGAGGTGAGAAGCAATCAGTACCTCAACAATCTCATTGAGCAGGATCATCGAGCGATCAAACGCCGATGCGCCGCGATGGGAGGAGGCTTCAAGTCTTTCGGGAGTGCGGCCATTACCTTGGCCGGTATCGAGCTTGCCCATCGGATTCGTAAGAGACAATTCTCGTTCGGGCGCGGTCGATATCAAAACTTCGGGTCACTAAAGCAAATCTGGGATCGAGCACTCGCCTAATACTTCGCCAACGAGCGAATCTCAAATGTTGTCGTGCCGTTGCCGCCATGAAGGCGCCCCCGGACCCCGTTTTGAGCGCCCCTAATGCACCAGTTCCCCCAAAAAGCGGTGACGGCTCTGACCGCGCGATTCGCGTCATGGCTCGGGCGAATAGAACGTCGTAATGACTGCTGTGACGCTCAATACCGCAGCAATCAAAAGATATTCGAAACTCAGTGAGCGGCGAGACGATCGCATAGCTCGATGATCCCCGGAGGCCAGCCGAGGCCCTAGTCGCCCCTGACCGCTGCGGGAGCCGCCTTGCTGGTGTTGCTTGTGCTCACGACGCTGTCGATATACAAGCCACAGGGTATGACTCGCTACGGATGGCGTAGGCAGCGCGAGCAGCGAGCACCGTCGCAACCGTGATGATGCGATTCCCGAGCGATCCTCGCAAATCGACCCGTTGCCGTGACGAGCGTCTGCTACCAGGCGACCTAATTTTACGTCGCGTGTTTCGCCGCCGTCTCGCGTCGCGTGATCGGCCTGGATCCCCAATCAGAGCGTCGCGCGCTGCAGTTTCAGTCGGCGAAGCAGTTGCGCGTTCGCGGCGACGATGATGGTTGAGGCGCTCATCGCGATTGCGCCAACGCTCATCGGGAGATCAAAGCCCCAGCGAACCAGAAGGCCGCCCGCGATCGGAATGGCGAGCAGGTTATAAGCGCTGGCCCAAACGAGATTTTGAATCATTTTTCTGTAAGTTGCGCGTGAAAGCTCGATTGCCCCGACTACGTCGCGAGGATCGCTACGCACGAGCACGATTCCGGCGGATTCAATCGCCACATCGGTCCCCGCGCCTATGGCGATTCCTACATTCGCAGTTGCCAGGGCCGGAGCGTCGTTCACGCCGTCACCCACCATTGCGACCTGTTTCCCGCCGGCCTGAAAGCGCTTCACCGCCGAAGCCTTGTCAGCGGGGAGAACCTCGGCTGCGACTTCATCGATTCCGAGTCGTCGGGCAACTGAATCGGCCACTGCTTGCGAATCTCCCGTGATCATCGCGACGCGGATGCCAAGCCGATGGAGTTCGCCAACCGCCTCAGCAGATTCGAATCGGATCTCATCTTCGGCTGCGAAAGCTCCGAGCAGTTTTCCCTGAGAGACGGCATAGAGAACCGTCTTGCCCTCCGATACCCATGCCGCTGTCAGCTTTTCAACCTCCGACGGTACCAGTACGTTGGCCTCGCTCAACAGACGCGGGCCGCCGACTGCGACTCTCCTATCTTGCACGAGCGCCTCCGCTCCTCGACCGGGTAGTGCCTTGAAATCTGTAGCTGACGATGGGGTCACGCGTCGGCGTTTGGCTTCGGTGGCGATTGCTTTGGCAAGCAGATGTTCGGAATTGGATTCGACAGCGGCTGCCTGAGCCATCAGGTCGACTTCGGTGACGCCAGGCGCAGCCGCGACGTCCGACACCGCTCGGGTGCCGCGCGTCAGAGTACCGGTCTTATCGAAAATGACCATGTCCAAACTGCGGGCGCGTTCGAGCGCGAGTCTGTCCTTGACCAGGAGACCGTTGCGAGCCCCGAGCGTTGTCGCGATAGCGATTACGAGCGGAATCGCCAGTCCAAGCGCATGCGGACAAGCAATGATGAGGACGGTTGCCGTTCGAATTAGGGCGGGCTCTGTGTCCCCCGAAAGCCACCAGTAAGTGAAAGTCAAAGCGCCGGATGCGACCGCCACGTAAAAAAGGATCGCGGCTGCCCGGTCGGCAAGAGCTTGACTGCGGGAACCCGACGCCTGCGCCGCCGCGACGAGCCGCATGATTCCGGAGAGTGCGGTTTGGTCCCCGATTGCGGTCACTCGCACTCGCAGGCTACCCCCACTGGCCACTGTTCCGGCAATGACTCGGGCACCTGCCCCTTTCGGCACCGTTTTGGACTCGCCGGTAATCATCGACTCGTCAACATCGGCAGCACCTTCGATGACACTCCCATCTGCCGGGACCCGGCCTCCCGGTCGAACGAGTACGATGTCGTCGGGCCTTAACTCCGACAGCGGAATGGATTGAGTGTCCGCGCCCGTCACGCGTTCGACGGTGTCCGGCAGCAGGGCGGCGAGTGCATCGAGTGCGCCACGAGCTTGGGAGATCGCTCGCATTTCCAGCCAGTGACCGAGAACCATGATCGTAATCAGCGTCGCGAGTTCCCACCAAACCTCAATCTCGAAGAGGCCCAGTGTCGCCGCGAGGGAGGTTCCAAAAGCGACAATGATCGCCAAGCTGATGAGGGTCATCATGCCAGGCTTGTGATCCGCCAGTTCGCGCCGTGCCCCACCGATGAAAACCAGGCCACCATAGATGAAGACCCCTGTTCCGAGGACGGCAGGGACTAACTTCGAGCCGGGGAATGAAGGCGCTGTGTATCCAAACCAACGTTGAACGTCGCTCGACCAGACCACCACGGGAATCGTCAGGGCAAAACTCAGCCAAAATTTGTCTCGAAACATGGCCACGGAGTGTCCGGCATGGCGATCGTGGCCTCCCTGCATGTGTGCCATCTTGTGACCAGCGTGCGGGTCGGACGCCTGGCCGTGATTGTCATGCGCCGGGTAGTTCATCCTGAGAAGCTCGATTTCCTCGTTCTAACGAACGCAGCATCGGTCACGGGAGGACAAACGGCAAGTCACGGTTCAGTCCACGCAGCGACCACACTCGCCGGCTGGTAATGCTGATTAGTATTGCCTGCGGTTTATTCTTTTCGTGGATGACTTGGATGGCGCTGCAACAATTCAACGGTTAAGCGCGAGGCGTGAATGTCCGCCTCACGTCAAGCATATCGGCACCATCGGCAGGACGCTGCCCGAAGACGCGCCCAAGCGCCAGGATCGAGAGAACCCGGCTATTTCGGGGCGCGGGTAGTCGATCTATCGCTCGTTGTGGTCGAATTGGGTGCCGTTCTGCAATATTCGGCTCCAATCCCCGGTATACTTCCTGTCGAGTGTGTGTTTTGGCGACGCACTACAACAATTTCTACGAATTTGGCAGTGCCAAAGAAGATCCGGCTCGCAATGCCGGCCGGCTGCGCACGCGACCGTGGTCGGTGGTCGTGGACGGCGAGTGCGAGGCGCCGGGGCGCATCGACGTCGATGAGTTGCTCAAACCCCAGGCGCTGGAGGAGCGCATCTATCGCCATCGCTGCGTCGAGGCCTGGAGCATGGTGGCTCCCTGGATCGGGTTGCCGCTGTCGGATCTGCTCAAGCGCTTTAAGCCCACATCGAAGGCCAAGTACGTTGCCTTCACTACCTTATACGATCCGAAGCAGATGCCCGAGACCGCACGAGGTGTGCTTAGTTGGCCCTACCGCGAAGGCTTACGCATCGACGAAGCCATGCACCCGCTCGCTTTCTTGTCGGTGGGACTCTACGGCCGCGTGCTGCCGAATCAGGATGGCGCGCCGCTGCGGCTGACATTGCCTTGGAAGTATGGCTTTCGTCCCTGCCGAGAGTTCCGCGGCACAATGCTGCGTTCCAGCGGCGAAGGCTCAGCCAGCGGCGGCTTGCTGTGCAAAATGACCGCGAACAAGACCTATAACGTTCTCTTTCTATGCACGGGCAACTCGGCGCGGAGCATCCTCGCCGAGTCACTTTTGAATCATTGGGGCCAAGGTAAGTTCCGCGCCTTTAGTGCGGGAAGCTTCCCCAAAGGTCAAGTGCATCCGCTTGCGCTTGATCTACTCAAGCGAATGAATCTGCCAGCCGAAGGCTTTCGTAGCAAGAGTCGGGATGAGTTCGCGGCGCCGGGAGCGCCGCCAATCGATTTTATCTTTACCGTGTGCGACAACGCCGCCGGCGAGGTCTGTCCCTTCTGGCCGGGGAAGCCGATGACGGCGCACTGGGGTATCGCGGACCCCGCCGCGGTCGAAGGCACTGATGCCGACAAGGCTTTTGCCTTCCGCAAGGCACTCAAAGAGCTTGAAACTCGAATCAAACTCTTCACGAGTCTGCCGATTGACTCGCTCGATGGTATGACGCTGCAAGCGAAGCTGCGTGCCATCGGCAATCCCGCTCCTGAGCCCGTCTAACGTGTTGCGCCGGGAGCTTGTCGCCGAAGGTCTGGGGTCGATGCTCTTGGCCGCCACCGTGATTGGCTCCGGAATCATGGCTGAACGACTCGCGGGCGGCAATCTCGCAGTGGCGCTGCTTGCCAACACCGCCGCCACGGTCGCTGTGCTTGCAACGCTCATCGCGCTCTTAGGTCCCATCAGCGGCGCGCACTTCAATCCGGCGGTCTCGATCATTCAGGCATTGCGCGGAAAGCGGACTCTGCGACAAACATTTGCCTATGTGATTGTTCAAATAGGCGGCTGCTGCCTGGGCGCTCTCTTGGCGCACGCCATGTTCGAGATGCCCTTGCTCCAGGCATCCGTGGATCTGCGGACCGGTCCCGCGCAATGGCTCTCCGAAGCCGTTGCCACCGCAGGGTTGATCTTTGTCGTCGTGGGGTCGGCAGGACCGAATGAGGCGGCCTGGCGCGTATCCGCTTGGATCGGGGCGGCCTATTGGTTTACGGCGTCAACCTCGTTCGCCAATCCCGCGATCTCTCAGTAACACCTTTGCCGGTATTGCCCCTGCTCATGTCGTCGGGTTCATCGTGTCGCAACTGTGCGGCGCGGTTGTCGGCCTTCTCCTGGCAAAATTCCTTCTATTACCGAGCACGTCTCTGCGCTCCTGCGCTGGCACGAAGCTTCCCCCAAATGGGGACACTACGGTGGAGAAGGAGGTTGCGGCGCCCGTGCTAACGGATGCCACAACAGCGCACGAACGATGAGCGGTATTCCAACGACGGCGGGTACCAGCCAATACGCAAGTGGAGGGAGTTCTCGCCAAAGCGGCAAGTTCTTTCCGTTGTCTACATAGAACGCTGTCAGCAGCAAAACGTATGAGCTCCCCATGCCGGTGATGTGCAGCTTCACCCAGTGGCTCCAGCGCCTCCGGCGCGCCATTCGACCCAGGAACGCGGCCCCAAAGGCCAGCGCTCCGAGAATGAACAGGTGATAGTCTTCGGCCCAGCGGACCGCGGCGAGACCGCTTGCAGTCACGAATACTCCCATCAGGCACCAGTAATAAATCGTACCGAACCGGGGATGACGCCCGCTGCGTTTTGGGCTCAGCATCGCAATGACGCCGGCGACCCTGCAGGTGAGCCCCAAGAGAACATGCACCCCCACGACCGCTAGAAAGACTGGATTGCTGGAGGGTATCTCGATTCCCGCAATGTTGATGGCGTCGGCGGACACGTGGCTACTTGCGATCAACACCGCTCGTGAGGGATGCTGTGCTACTTGGTGCGCCGGCAGCACCATCTTCAGTCATTAAGGGGCGGCCGTCCGGGTATTGACGGGATGGGGCGGACTGGGCGAGGCCGCCAACGGAATCTAGGAGTCGCTCGCGCCACGGATGCACGAGGCCGTCGTCTTCAAGCAGCTCGATTGTGCTGCAACAGACTCGCGTTTCGGCAGCTATACATTGTTCCCGCTCGATGTGCACCCGGAGAGGCGTGCGCGAATCCGCGGCTACAACGGCGCCAGCGGCAAATCTTTTGGGTTGTCGTTGTCGGGCTTGCGGCGCTCATTGCATTCCCGTGGTACGCCCCGTTATTGATCAGCTAAGGGAGAATTGTCATGCGTCGCTTCAATCTCGGTTCTATGTCTCTGGCGGGTCTAATCGCCGCTGGCATCGCCATTGCCGGACCTCCGCAGACCACCACGTTGGCGGTTGAGAATATGACCCGCGGCACCTGCCCGATCGTGGTCAAAAAGGCGCTTGAGCGCGTGCCCGGAGTAACCTCAACGTCGGTCGATTTCGACAAAAAGACGGCGACTGTGACCTTCGACCCTGACAAAGCGAGCTCGGCGAAACTCACTCAGGCGACAACGGAAGCGGGCTTTCCCTGGAAAGTCGTATCGAAGCCGTGAGCACGGTCGTCCTCGAATCGGTGTTGACTTGTCCGAGCTGCGGCCATGCGCAGCAAGAGATCATGCCGACGGATGCGTGTCAGTATTTTTACGAATGCACCCAGTGCAAAACGCTGCTAAAGCCAAAATCAGGCGACTGCTGCGTATTTTGCTCTTACGGATCGGTCGCCTGTCCCCCGATCCAAGAGCAACGCGACTGCTGTCATTAGTCAGGCGTATTTTTTCCAGATCTCAGGCACAAACGATAACAAGACGACGGCGAGCGTAACCCCGACGATGTTGTCGAGGGAATGCGGCCCTAACAGCGCGACGCCGGCGGCGTAAAAGGCGAGTGCAGCGGCTGTGGTCCGCATTTATCCGATCGCGACGGTCAATGCCCACGCAAAGGCCGATGTGGCATCATGAATCCGTGATTGTGCTATTCCAAATCGTTCTGCGGCTGTTGATCGATCTGATCGCGCTGCTTGCTCTCGCCTTCCGGCAGCGGCGGGCTACGGCCGCCGAGATCTTGGTTCTGCGGCGTCAAATTGCCCTCTACCAAGAGCGAGGAATCAAGCCGCGGCGAATTGACCCGGTAACACGAATCTCGCTGGCGTTACTCTCACGATTCTTCAACCAGCGAGAGGCCCTGGTCGTGGTGCGCCCCGAGACGATGATCCGCTGGCACCGAGCGGGATGGAAGTTATTCTGGCGGCTGAAGTCCCGGCCCGGCCGACCATCGATTCCACCGCGGATTCAAGCTCTGATTCGTCGGATGGCAAACGAGAATCCGTCTTGGGGCGAGGAACGCATTGCCAACGAGCTGCTCGTGAAGCTGGATGTTCAGGTTCCTCCGCGAACGGTAGGCAAGTACATTCCGAAACGACCTCTGCGTCGGCCGAGAGGAGACATGCGATGGTCGAGATTTCTGCGCTCGCACGCACAAGGGATCATTGCCTGCGATTTTCTCGTCGCCGTGACTGCAACGTTTGGACTGTTGTATGTGTTCGTCGTGATTGAGCGCCGCAGCCGGCGCTTGATTCATTGCAATGTGACTGCCCACCCCAGTGCACCCTGGACACTGCAACAGTTGCGTGAGTCCATAGGACTGCATGACGGGTATGAATACCCATTGCACGATCGCGACAGTATTGTTGCCAAACACCTTGACGAGTCGATTACGAAGCTCGGGGTCAAGGTATTAAGATCGCCACCGCGAAGTCCGATGGCGAATGCGATTTGTGAACGCGTCATCGGCACAATGCGCCGAGAGTGCCTGGATTGGCTGATTCCACTATCGGAATCACATTTACGGTCGATTCTGAAATCGTGGATTCCCCACTACAATACGGCGCGTCCCCATATGGCCTTGGGTCCCGGTGTCCCGGATCCGCCGACGGCAACGCATCATAACTTCATGCCAGATCCCGACATCGCTTGCGCGAGGATATTGCCGTGCGCGCGAACGCCGTGCTGAGTGGTCTACACCATGAGTATTTCTTATCACCCACCGTCGCGCCGCTGAGTATTTGCGGATGACAGCTGTAGATGTTTTTGGCTCATTGCTGCGCAGATACCTAATGGTTCGCTTCTTCGCTCACGGTTCCCGCTTGCGGTCCCCACACGATGGCGTTTTCCACCTGACTTGCAATCGCTTCCACGGTTGCGGAGGTGGCGTCAGCTGTCCGCGTGAGGACCGCGAGACTGCCGTGATTCGGTACGGGAACGATGGTGCCACGATACCCGTGCTCATCAAAGTCTTTAGGCCTCGCCACGCGCTCGTGGACCAGCACCATCACGGTCACCGGACCGCGTGAGGTCTGTACGACCAAGTGCGGCACGATGTGACCGCGAAAGTTGCAGCTACTCGCATAGCTCACGGCCGGAGCGCCGGGATCGAGACTCATATTGGCATTCTTCAGAACCGCCGCGAGTTCGGGGCCCGGAACGGGTACCTGCGTGTTCCAAGCGTTCGGTTCCCCTGCCATGTGGGCGACCACTTCGGCAGCGAGTGTTGAGCGCGGCGCGGCCAGCCAGAAACCGGACCCAACACTTACCGAAAGGAGGACGCTCGCGGCCAAAGCGAACCAACGGCGGCTACGGGAACTCGGCGTGGTTCGGCGCGTGAAGGGCAGAATATCGGCCCCTGTCGTCACAAGCACTTTCAGAGCACCCGCAAGTCGCTGCTCGAAACCCAACAAGCGATCGGTGTAGGCACGGCACTGCGCGCAGGCGTTGCGGTGCGCGGTATGCTCTGGATCCGTGAGCGAGGGATCAGTCAGTAGCGCCCGTCGATACTGCTCGTGATCGATCATGCGGGCGGATCCTCGCTGGTGTCCTCGCCGCATAGCCTTCGAAGCTGTTGGCGAGCGCGAAACAGGCGTGTCAGCACTGCAGGGAGCGACAGCTTCAGTTCGCTCGCAATCTGGCCTGTGGAGTAACCGAGCAGGGCCTGCATGACCAGCGGCTCGCGGTACTCGACGCGTAGGGTGAAAATAGCGGCGCGCATTTCCTCGAGGTCATCTTGATCGCCGGCGGCGAGCGAGGGCGCCTCTAGAGCGATAAGATCATCGACATTCACGGTCGTCAGGCGCTTGCGCTCGAAGGTACGAGCTAATTCGCGCCGCACGATGGTCAACAACCAGGGTTTCGCTGCCTTCTCGTCCTGCAGGGAATCCTGCGCCTTCCATGCGCGCAGCATGCTTTCCTGGACTACCTCCTCGGCCAACGCATGATCGTGGCACAGCCAATAGGCAAAGCGCAGCAGGTCTGGGCGCAGCTTTTGGCAAAGCGCCTGAAAGCCCACAAACTCGCGCTTTCCAACCGCATGATCCATCACGGGTAAACCATCGGTCTGGTGAGATCCGTACTGCGATCTTACCGCGTTATGCCCCTGGCCCCGGAGGGTGAATGCGGGCCGGGACAGGTCGAGGTCCCATTCGTTGGTCGATGTAGAAATGGCGGTCACGGGATATGACCGGGGTCGATGGCCAAACATTTCCCATCTAGGGCGCCCTGGTTTGATTTCCCGTTTGGCCGCGATTTCGGACAGCCATACATTGCCGAAATTAAGCTATTTCGAGAAAGGCCAGCATTCCCGGCAATAATCGCCCGTCGTCCCCGGTCTACTCAGCATCCCCTAGCCACTTGGGTCAATCATGAAAATTATCCTTTCAGCGGCGAGCGTTTTGGCATTGCTCTTCTTCGCAGGTCTCGCATCGGCAGCGGAAGTGCCGTTTGTACAGGGTCAATTTGATGCAGCCAAAGCCGCCGGCAAGCCGGTAGCCGTCGTGTTCCACGCCGACTGGTGCCCGACCTGCCGGGCGCAGGCGCCGCTCCTCAAGGACCTGACTCAACAGCCGGAATTCGCGCCGGTCACGCTCTATATTGCGAATTATGACACTGAGAAAAGCCTCAAAAAATCCCTCGGGGTCACCAAGCAGAGCACGATTGTGGTGTTCAAAGGGGGTAAGGAGGCGGCGCGGTCGACCGGCGACACGCAGGAGAGTAGCCTTGCGAGCCTGTTGCGCCAAGCCCTCACTTGACACGGAAGCTGTGAGATGGACTTTGGGGTTGCAACCTACGGTTTGGCGCTCTTAGCCGGTACACTGTCCACCTTATCGCCATGCGTGTTGCCACTTATCCCGGTGTTGATCGCGACCGCCGTGAGCGCTCATCGCTGGGGAGCGCTAGCACTCGGTGTCGGTCTCGCTGCCTCTTTTACCGTGGTGGGGCTTCTCATCGCAACGGTGGGCGCATCCCTCGGGCTCGATCCGGATACCTTTCGTACCGTTGGCGCCATCATCCTGGTGATTTTCGGTCTGGTTCTACTCGTACCGCGATTACAAGGGATCTTTGCCTGGGCGACCAGCCGGGTGAGCGCGTCTGGAAGTACTGTGCTTGCCCGCATCCGGGGGGACGGTATCGTCGGTCAATTTCTCGTCGGCTCGGTGCTCGGGGTTGTTTGGAGTCCTTGCGTCGGGCCGACGCTCGGTGCTGCGACGACACTCGCCAGTCAGGGACGCGATGTGGTGCAAATCGCATTGCTGATGCTCATCTTCGGCCTCGGCGCAGCAGCACCCCTGGTTTTGCTCGGATCACTATCGCGAACGCGAATGATCGCGATCCGAGGCCGGCTTTTAAGTGCCGGTCAATACGGCAAACAAGTCTTCGGCGTGGTCATGCTCGGGATTGGCATTCTGATCGCCACGGGAACGGATAAGGCCCTCGAAACCTGGATTCTTGACCGAAGTCCGCAGTGGCTAACCGAGCTCACCACACGTTTCTAATCGACAAAAATGCCTATGCTGTGATGATCCTCAGCAATCGTAACGCCAATCTCTAGCCAGTCAGCTCGTCGCGTTCCCGTCGCTTGCGCTCCGCGACTTCTTCGCGATCAACAACGACGTCCAAGGGCGCCACGATGCCGAGGCGTACTTCATTGCCCTTGATGGCAAGCACGATCACTTGAACGTCATTGCCGACGCGAATCACTTCAGTTGTCTTGCGTGTCAAAATGAGCACGGATTGTATCCTTCGCGCGTCGCTTTACAAGCGACCCGATACGATTGATGGTTTTGAAAGAAGATATTTCGCCCATTGCCTAGAGTAGACCGGTGACCGACGATCAATGTTACCGCGCCACCCCATTACCGGTGAGGGTGGATAGAGCCAGATGAACAGAGATCTCCGATAACCTGCCGGATTTCACATCGCTTGTAATAACGGTGCGTCAGCGCCGGTCTTATTTTGTGAAACGGTTATTGACTGTCGAACTTACAACAGTGATTTATTATCAATCGTGGTTCTCCCATGGTCTTTTCTAAGTTGGTTTCCGGCGCCGGATTTGCCACGGCCGCCGCGCTTCTCTGCAGCGTCGGAACTTGAGTTCGGGCACAGCGTACCAAGTAGATTGGAATTCTAAATAAAAGGCTCTATGGCTGAATCCGGGCGGAACTCCCCAATTCAAGAGGCAACGACCCCAAAAACTGCGTGGGTGCTATCGGGTGGTGGAAGCTTGGGCGCGGTGCAGGTCGGCATGCTCGCGGAACTCATCGCAGAGGGCGTGCGACCGGACTTCATCGTCGGGGTGTCAGCGGGTGCCCTGAACGGAGCTTTTCTCGCGCACAATCCCTGCGCCGATACCGTGACTCGGATGGCGACGCTGTGGAGTGAAATTACCACCCGGGAAGTCTTAGGTCTGTCGTGGCGATCAATGCTAGGAATGCTGGGCCTTCGTGATCATGTTGCCAGCGCACAGGGGCTACGAAATCTGCTGCTGCGAGAACTCCCCTATCGGAGCTTCAGTGAGAGCTCGATTCCGCTGCACCTGGCGTGTACGGATCTGATTACCGGGGAGGAGGTCGTGATATCGGAGGGCGAAGTGATCGAGGCGGTCCTCGCCAGTACAGCCATCCCCGGCGTGTTCCCGTCGGTGCTGTATCGCGGTCGACATCTCGTCGATGGTGCGGTATCGGCTAGTACGCCGATCTCGGTTGCCGTGCGACTGGGGGCGACGCGGGTGATCGTCTTGCCGTGCGGATTTGCGTGCGCGACGAATACCATTCCGAAGCGTCCGTGGGGACGCGCCATGCACGCGATCACGTTGATGGGCGCTCGACAACTCCTGCGCGATTTCGAGCATTTTTCGCAATCGATCATCGTAAGCATCGCGCCGCCCGTCTGCCCACTCGATCAATCCTCGTACGACTACTCCAATGGCGCAAAGCTCATTTCCCGTGCGCGCGAGTCGACTCGTCAATGGCTCGATAAGGACGGGCTCGCGTGCCACGACTTCCCGGCTCAGCTCACGATTCACTCGCATCGTTAGCAGAAAAATAATAGGCGAAAGCGTTCAACGCGATCGCGACAAGAGTCGCAGTAACGACGACATCAGAAGTCGGCCCGAAGTACTGCGGGAGCTATTGCCGTGCGACACGCTGCGCGAAGCCGTGCCGGGAGGAGTGGGATAGGTTTGGCCGAGTGCTGGAAGGTGACAAACCATCTCCGATGCCAACTGCCTGACGAAATAACTTCTAGGATAGACCGGTCTTTACCTTCGTTGGGTTCTGACACTAAAGAATTGAGGTATGTCATGCAAATGTTACTTGATTGGTTTTTCGGCTGGCCCGAGCGTGTGTCTCGACATCTCGTATGGCTTGCGCCGCTGTTCGCGCGATTTGTGGTCGGCTGGGAATTCTTATGGAGCGGCTTGGGCAAGCTGCAGAATTTACCCGCGATTGTTGAAAATTTTGTGGGCTGGCATATTCCCGCGCCGCAAATCTTGGCGCCCTTCGTTTCAGGGGTTGAGTTCTTTGGCGGCATATTTCTGTTGATTGGTTTCATGACGAGAATTTCGGCGGGTGCCCTCGGGGTCACCATGATCGTCGCGATTGCCTCGGCGAAATGGGATCAAGTCGATTCGGTGCTGACGTTGATTGGATTTGACGAAACGGAATACCTTGCGTTGTTCCTCTGGTTAGCCATCGCCGGTGCCGGACTCGTCTCAGTCGACCATTGGCTCAAGCGTTTCGCGCGCGGCACGGCGACCTAATTGATGCGGCCGTCGATATCGGTCCGAAATACTCAATGGACTGCTCGATTGGGCGCTCTGTGTTACGTTGCCTGGGGTTTCTTTCACGTCAAGGTCGCCCATGACATTTACCTTTTAGGGTCTGCGCAAACCGGCATTACACAGGGGCGTCTTTACCAATTAGCCGCCTACCTGTTGTGCATCGCCGTGTTTGCGATCGTTGTTGCCCTGGTTGCGAACTGGCGCAACACGCAACGAGGGTATTGGTTGAATTTGTGCGTCATCGGCTGGGCAGATGGGGTCTGGGTACTGGTCGTCGTTATTCCGGGATACGTTCCATTGCTTCGAGGGCTCCTTCCTCCCGCGATCTTTTTGACGGGTGTCGTACTCACCTCGATTGCTCGCCGCGGGGCGCGGTAGTTGCATGGGTGTCCCTAAATCGCCGCGCCGGTTGATTGTGCGATGAGACGTCGTCGCGTGAACCGGTGCTTATGATCGGCACGAGCGGCGACATCGAAGCGGGAGTCGATTGCGGCAGCAGGCCCACAGCCGTGGAAACCGTGATCCGTAAGGGATTAAGCGCGCATGGGCGCCCAATTCGAGGCGGACTGCCGCGCAGCGGCTCTTTATTCCAGGCATGACGCCACTCATTAATGCGTGTAGTCATTTTGAGCGGATCCCAAGGGCTAGTGTCCGTAGTTCGACCGGGAGATGGCATTAATGATCTCGATCTATTGATCTTTAGTAATCAATTGCCAGGACCGACGGTCTATTGCTGTATGCCATTCAATTTCGCAAAAGCCGGATTGGGCTCGCAGAGTTCCATCTGGGCGGTGCTGAAATGGACGACTCCTAAAGTCGGGCAACCCTGGAGAAAAGCTATGTCACCACTTTCCAAATGCGTCGTCTACATGGGGACTCTCGGTCTTTCAATCATTGTTGGGTCGACGGCCGATCTTCGAGCTCAGACGAGTTGGTTGCACGGTCCCGCGGTAGTGGAACTGTTCACCTCTCAGGGCTGCAGCTCCTGTCCCCCGGCGGACCGCGTACTGGGCGAACTTTCATTGATGCCCAATGTGATCGCTCTGGCTTTCCACGTGGACTATTGGGATAGCATCGGGTGGCGCGACCCGTATTCGATACCCAATGCGGTTGAGCGCCAGCATCGATATGTTCAAGGGTTAAATCTGTCGTCGGCATTCACGCCGCAGGCGGTGATTAACGGCCAAAGCAGCTTCGTCGGGTCAGACAAGGCGCGAATCCTCAATGCCGTGGCCGAAGCCACCAACGATGCGGTTCCCGTGAGCCTTGAGGTATCCGATGGGGTGCTGACCGTCAACCTGCCTGAACGCCAAGTTCGAACCGCTTATACGGTCTTCGTGGCCGCCTATTTGCCACAAGCGTCGACGCCGGTGGGACGGGGTGAGAACTCCGGCAGAACGCTGCAAGAATTTAATATCGTTCGACAGTTTCGCTCCATCGGCACCTGGAACGGACATGCCACCGTCTTTCGAACGCCGGTGAATTCCTTCCCTGCGGACGCCTCCCGAGTCGCTGTCCTGGTCCAGAGGAATGGACAAGGCCCTATTGCCGGGGGCGCCGTCATTGCTGTGCATTAATCGGAATGGTGGAGGGTCGGTCAACACGGACACTTCACGTCGCACGTGTCGATTGAGCGGGAGGACTTCGGTAAAAAGCACTGATTGTGTGCTGCACGGCTACGAATTGCCTTTTACGGGTGAGCCGGGCTCGTATCTGCGCAGGCTTCCTGAGAGCCGCGACGGCGATGGGCTTCACGCATAATGCATGGTGTCAAGGGGGGTAGGCATTCAGCGCCACGGGATCGGGACGCAACCATTTCTTTGTTGCAGTCGACATCTACGAAAATAAACGACGTCCTGAAATGTTTTAGCGATAACCCAGGTCTTCTCGTTTAGGACAGAGGACATAAGGGCCTTATCCCCCATCTTAAAATCACTGCGAGGAATGATTCATGTTGAGAACTAAGTCTGTTTCGGGTGCGGCGATTGCCACGGCGGCCGCACTTCTGTTTAGCGTCGTTTCGATCAGCACTGCCGCCGCCGATGAAGCGAAGGTGCATTGCGATGGCGTCAATTCGTGTAAAGGTCAGTCCTCCTGCAAGAGTGAGAAGAACTCCTGCAAGGGCCAGAATTCGTGCAAGGGCCAGGGCTTTAAGGAAATGAGCCAGAAGGATTGCGACGCCGCCAAGGCGAAGTTGAACAAATAAACGATCGTGCTTAAGTCGGAGCGAAGGAGGGGGGAAGCCCTCTCTTTTGCCCGCGGTTGAGAACATGCCATGAAGAATCTGGGTTTCGGTCTTGGACTTAGGCCGGATCATTACGAGGCAATTTTAGCGGACCTACCGCCGATAGGCTTCTTCGAAGCCCTGACCGAGAATTATTTAGTTCCCGGCGGCAAGCCGCTTCACTATCTCGATCGTATTCGCGCGCAGTATCCGCTCGTGCTGCACGGCGTCTCGCTGTCAATCGGTTCGACGCAGCCGTTGAACCGGGAGTACTTGAAGGCGCTGAAGGCGCTGATGCTGCGAATCGAGCCCCATTGGATCTCCGATCATCTGTGCTGGACGGGGACGGACGGCGTCAATTTACACGATTTGATGCCCTTGCCTTACACCGAAGAGGCGCTGAACCATCTCGTTCCGCGTATTCAGGAAGTTCAAGATTTTGTAGGTGAGCGAATTTTACTTGAAAACGTGTCGAGCTATGTGAGCTATAAAGATTCACCGCTGACGGAATGGGAGTTTCTCGCCGAGCTTTCTGCCCGGGCAGACTGTTTTTTGTTGCTTGATGTGAATAACGTCTATGTCAATAGTGTCAATCATCATTTCAATCCGGATAATTTCCTTCGAGGCATCCCGCGACAGCGAGTCGCGCAGATTCATCTTGCGGGACACGAGCGCCAGGAGTCGTTCATTATTGATACTCACGATGCGCCGGTGGCGGAGCCCGTGTGGAACCTCTATCGCCGCGCCTGTGAACGCTTTGGGGCGGTAAGTACCATGATCGAGCGTGACGCCAACATTCCTCCTCTCGAAGACTTGCTCGAGGAGTTGGATACCGCACGACGCATGACCGCGATTCCGGCGGTGGCGTGATGCGCCTTCAGGAACTGCAGCGCGCCTTTCAAGCGCGGGTGCTTTTGCATCAGGAAGGTATCGAGGCAGAATTGAACCATGAGGGCGATATCGATTTCGAGCCGCGGTTGGATACATACGTCGAGGGATACCGCACACGATTGGTGGAGGCGTTGGGCGCGACCTATCCCGTGTTACAAAAGACCTTAGGGAGCGAGGAGTTCGCGCGGCAGATGCGCGACTATATCGATACGACACACTCCAAGCACTACTCGGTCCGCGAGTACGGCGCTGACATCGCGCAGTGGATCAAGTCGCGCAGCGATTACGGTCAAGCAAAGGAACTCTCGGAATTGGCCCGCTGGGAATGGACCTTGGCCGATGTGTTCGATGCGCACGACGACCAATCACTCGAGATCTCGGCGTTGGCCACCGTACCCCCCGCCATGTGGCCGGGCCTGTCATTTACGCTGCGAGCATGCGTCCGGCGGTTTGAAACGCAAAGCAACATCGTGCAATGGTGGCGTGCGGCCAACGGGCTGTGCGACCAGCCCGCCGAGCTCATCGACGGTGAGACTTCGCAATGGTTACTGTGGCGCCGCGGGGTTAAGACCTTCTTCCGATCATTGGATACGGTTGAGGCGCCCCTGCTGGACGCAGCTCGCAGAGGGTCCACGTTTGGAGAACTTTGCGAGCAGATCGCGCCCGACATTCCTGATACCGAAGTAGCATTGCGCGCCGCCTCGCTGCTTCGCGGCTGGATAGCCGAAAAGCTTATTGCAGACTACTTACTGTCAGTCGAGAACCGATGAGGTGGCTGCGCGCGGCCGATGGGCGCCCGCTCGGCGTGAATCGCGCACCTTGGTCTGCGATATGGCTAATCTTGAGTGCTAGTGTGCTCTTGCTCGTGACGTTGGTACTGTCACGCAAGACCGGAGCGAGCGAGAACTCGGCCGGCCATGTTCTTACTGCGCGCAATGCCACGATCACGGTCACCTCGCGGGGCCCCACGCCCGATGTGGGTCAAGCCAGTGTGGATGAATGGGTGGTGCGATCGGCGGCCATCGTGAGGGGCTACTTTGATGAATTCCCGGTGCCGGCGGTGACCCTTCGCATCACGACTGGCGATGGCGGAGCAATGGGTTCCGGTAAAACCTATGGATACCCTCAACCGCGAATTGAGGTCACCATGGGCGAGCATATCTCATTGGCCGCGCTCAGCGATGATTGGGTGCTGGTCCACGAAATGACTCATTTGTCACTGCCCGCGATGCCGAGGAGCACAATTGGCTCGCCGAGGGCGTCGCGGTCTATGTGGAGGGTATCGCACGCACGCAGGCGGGCAACCTAACGGAAGCGCGTCTGTGGGAGGAGTACGCGACCTCGATGCCGAAAGGTCTACCGCAGCCCGGCGATCAGGGCCTCGATCGAACCCATACGTGGGCGCGCACCTATTGGGGCGGCGCGCTCTATTGTCTCATCGCCGACGTGCAGATACGGGAGAAGACGAAAAATCGCCGCGGTTTGCAAGACGCCCTGAGAGCCATTGCGCGGGCGGGGCCGCACGGCGATCGACCCGTTGGCGTGCACGGCACGCAATTTTATCGGCGCCGCGACCTTACGCGCAGTCATGATACTGGTGAGCCACCCGTCGCAGGCGACCCGAACCGGCATCATGCTCGCAATTGTCTCAGGCGCAGTCACCTCGGCTCTGGGCTATGTGGTCTGGTATAGCGCGCTACCGCGACTCAGTGTCGCGACGGCCGGGGCGGCGCAACTGCTTGTGCCGGTCATCACCTCAGCCGCAGGGATCTGGTGGTTAGGAGAGGCCCCGTCGCTCGAACTATTCGTTGCCCTCCTGCTAATCGTCTGCGGCATCGGCCTCACTTATCCTTCGCCCAAGCCGTCGAAGGCGCAAGCGTAGGCACACACCACTCATCCCGTCGAACTTATGTATCCGGCCTCCAATCTCGAGGTCATTGCAACGTAACCGGTAACCATTGCAACAGCGAGCAATTCCGTTGGAGACTCTGTTGAATCGCGTTGCCCGGAAGAGACATCGACCAGCCGTCCCTCTTGCTACAAGGAGTGGCAGTAACTCGCAATCAAGGATGCGGCAACGACCGTGAGGTCTTGACCGACAATTTGGGATTGAGGCCCGAACGAAAGGGGTGCGTTACCGGGCCGCATTATCAGGGCCGCATCCCAGCCAGCGGCCACCGCCCCCAGCGTATCCCATGTATGGCAGGCGACCATGCAGCAGTTGGAGGATGAAAGGCCTAATTGGTGCTCCACGAACCGATAGGTTTCTGGCGCCGGCTTGAATCTTCGTACTTGGTCCACACTGAACTGCCGATCAAAGAAGTCCGCCAATCCCGCGCGCTCAAGCTGTTCGCTCGCCGTGTCAGCTGGATTGTTCGTGAGCGTGAACAAACGAAATCCCGCTTCCCGCAATTGTCGCAGGGCCTCGGGTACTTCCCGATGGCAAGGCATCGAGGCGATCGCAAGCTTGACTGCGGTGACATCTTCCACGGTTACGCAATGATTGCGCGTGCTTCCCACCATCTCAAGCACCGCGCCTGCGAGTTCGCCAAACGGGGCGAACTCGCCCGCAAGCGTGAGCGCCTCGGAATACAGTATCAACTGCGCAAACCATTCCCGCATCACGCCGCCCTCCCCGAAGATTCGAATAAAATGCGGCGTTAGCGTTTCCAGATCGAGCAGAGTCTCATTGACGTCGAAGATAAGAGCGGGGAGCTTCTCCATGATTCTTCTCCTACTTAGATCTTCCGATTTTCAGCGTTCTCGACGGCATGACCAACCCGTCGTGCACCCAGAATGCCAGCAAGCTACCGGCCACCTCCGGCATGTTTGACACCAGTCGCCGTGAAGCACCACGGTCCCATAGATATCATGGGCGACATTGACATGGAACAAGCCCAGCCCACGTAACGGAGCGTGCCCAAACGCCATGGCTGTCGAGGCAGACAGAGGTTGCTCCTAAAGTCAGTTTGGTATTGCGGCCTTCTATTTCGCCGCGGTGCCCCGCGCCGCATAGGGCTGCGCAGCAGCTAGAAGCGCATCGGAGGCCAGACGGACCGTATAATCGGGATTCGAGTAGACGTAGCGTATGGTACCCGTCGCGTCGATGATGAACACCGAGGGTACCGGTAACTCGTGCAGAGGGGTGCCCGTCGTTTCATCGAGATTGACGCCGTATTGCTTCTGCTTCGCAAGGGTCGCATCGTCCAGATGATATGCCACGTGGAATGCCTTCGCAGCCTCGAGGTGGCTATCGGAGAGCAGCGTGTAATGGATATCCGCTGCCTTCAGGCTCGAATAGAGGATTTCGGGTCGATCGGTACTTAAGAACACGATCTCGAAGCCCTGCTCGCGCAGCTTCGGTTCCACCAACCGCAGATCGCTTAGTTGCATGTTGCAGTAAGGGCACCATCCGCCCCGGTAGAAAATAACGATGGTGGGCTGTAGAAAGCCACTGGGAGTGAAGGATCGCACCTTGCCATCCGCGGTAACTCCCTCGAACATTGGCACCCGAGCGCCCACCGGCAACGGATGCACTTGAGTGGGATCCGAAGGGATCTCACCGTGCGCGCTTAGTGCGGCCATGACAGCGAGTATTCCGATGAAGCGGGAATAGGGTTGCATTTAAATCTCCAGAGGACGACGACAAGATACATCGGGGGATGCGTCTTGCCCTTAACGAGCGGATGCATGCCTGAACATGTGGCGGCGCGCCGCTTCGTCCATCTCGGTCTTGAACTCGAATCGGTCTTTCAAGGCATTGACGCGGTGTGCTGCCGGCCGCTCATTGATGCGATCGAACCAAGCCTTGATGTGCGGAAAAGTGCTCCAAACCTCCTCGCCCAATATAAACGGCAGCGCTCGTACCCATCCCCAAGCGGACATATCCGCGATCGTGTAATTACTGCCCAGTACGTAGGGCGCTTTGCCCAATTGCGCATCGAGGATACCGTAGTGCCGTCGTGCTTCGTAGAGATATCGATCAACCGCGTAATCGAGGCCCTTGGGCGCAAAGTGGCTAAAATGCACTGCCTGTCCTGAGTAAGGGCCAATCCCAGTGGCAATGAACATCATCCAGGAGAGGAGCTCCGCATGCGCGGCCGGCGTCTTCTCCGGCAGGAATTGACCCGTCTTCTCGGCTAAATACAAGAGAATCGCGTTGCTGTCGAACACGCACACCTCGCCATCCTGTATTGCCGGAGTTTTATTGTTGGGATTGATGGCGGTGAACTCCCGCGAGAATTGCTCGCCCTTGCGTGTGTCGATTGGTACGACTTCATAAGGCAGGCCCGATTCTTCGAGGAAAAGAGCGACTTTGGCAGGATTGGGGGAGGGGTGATAATAGAATTTAAGCATCACGAGGGGTCCTTGATGATGTTGAGGTGGGTACTTAACGGCCAGTGGCGGTTCGTAGGGAAGCTTCTCGGGTGCGTAATGAGTGTGGCCGGGAATTCGCGGCAATCGGGCGATTGCCCTGATCATCCCTTAGAAAAATCCGTGTCAGGCGCGCGGCAATCTCGCACGCGGCCTCATCGGGGCGCAACTGTTGGCAAAGCGCCTGAAAGCCCACAAACTCGCGCTTTCCAACCGCATGATCCATCACGGGTAAACCATCGGTCTGGTGAGATCCATACCGCGATCTTACCGCGTTATGCCCCTGGCCCCGCAGGGTGAATGCGGGCCGGGACAGGTCGAGGTCCCATTCGGTGGTCGATGTAAAAACGGCGGTCACGGGATATGACCGGGGTCGATGGCCAATTATTTCTGAACATCGTAATGGGGTAAGAGGTAGGGACGCCATCCTTAGGGTTTGTTGGAGTCCCGCCCATCCGGCGCTCGCGGTTGATACTACACATCGATGGCCAGATTTAAGACATTTCGCACACGCAGCTCGCAACCCCCGCGGTTTTCATATAACGCGCAATGTTAGGGCGCTTGGACGGGTCTTCTCTTTCAGGAGACCGCCATGATGTCAAAACCTTATTGTAATTACGCCACGTACGCAGCACCAGAGCGCGTGATCGTTACGTCAGTTCACCCTTTGAATGCCAGCACGAAACGGCTTCATCTAGCGACTCTCCTCAATCTACTCAGAAGCGGGGAGCAATCGGCGGTGGTCGCCTTTAGCCGCATTCTTCGTCGTTTGTCCCGCGGCGAGCGCTCACTCGCGCTGCCAGAGCTCGCCCTGATCATCGACGACGAAACGAGACACGATCAAATTCTGGCGGATCATGCCGCCACTTTGCCCGCCGTGACTGTCGACGACAGTCAGACTCGTCGATTTTTCCGCAGCCTCGAGACGCGAGACTCGAAGGTCCATCTCGCGCGCGTGGCGGCGCTCGATTCTTGCGTATGTCAAGTCTTGACGCGGACCTTGGCGCGGGCGCCGGTAGAGCCCTTGAAGGGTTCCTTCGTAGCTCTACTATCGGGCATTCGCGCCGATGAGGCGCGGCATGTGCGCACCAGCCGAGCGCTCGCGCGAGTATTAGGGGCGGATACGCAACTGCTTCGCGTCATCAACCTGGAGATTCGGCAGGGATTTGCCACGCTGCTCGCGACCCGTGCGCCCTCCTTTGAAGCCTTAGGGGTCGACAGTGAACTACTGCTCGCGACCATACGCCATGGGCACTGAGACGGTCATGACGCGTACGCCGCTTGCGGTACGGGGGACGGGATCCGCATTGCCGGGGGCGCCGTTGAGTACCCCGGAGTTGCTACGACGCACGGCCCGTCACCTCCCCGAAGGGGCGCCCGCCCTTGCATTGCGCATCGCCAAGCGTTTAGGCATCGTCAATCGACATATGGTGCGGTCGTTCCTAGAACCGCAAGAGACCCCTCGCGGGCAAGACTCCGCGCCGAAGCTCGCTTCGCGGGCATTGAGCGTTGCGCTCAGCGCCGCCCACTGTGACGTGAATGGCGTTAGGATGCTAATAGGGCATACCACGACGCCCCATACTCTTCTCCCGGGGAATATCGCGTGGGTCGCAGAAGAACTCGCCTACCATGGCGCGCATATCGAGCTGCGTCAGGCCTGTTCGGGCTTCGCGGCCGCCACCCTTTTGGGGGCGAGCTTGGCCGCAATCGGCATCGACGCAGTGGCCATCGTTGGCAGCGAGACGGGATCCGTATTCCTCGATCCACGCCATATCGGCGCGGACAAATCTCAACTCATCAATCTGGTACAGATGGGTGACGGCGCCGGCGCTATTCTTCTAAGTTCCCTAAGGCACGCGATGAGCGCTCGGATCGAGCTATCCTTCTACGGTAGCTTGGAGGGAAAAATTCCCCCTGGAATCTCCATGACCCAGGGCGGATCGGGATTCCCTCATGGGAAGGCGACTCGCACCCCGCACTTCGTGCAGGATTTCCAGGCTGTCCGTAGCCGCGGCGTGGAATTGTTGCGCGCCGGGCTTCGCATCGCAGTCGAATCTGGCGTCGTTGCCGAGAGCATCGACTGGTGGATCGTGCATCCCGCCAACGGTCGAATGGCCGACTACGCGGCAAAAATCTTACCGCTTCCCGAAGAGAAGATTGTCTGTGAAGCTGCCGAGCTTGGCAATCTCGGGAGTGCCGCGATCTGGGTGGCGCTCGATCGTTTGCGCCGCTCGGGAAAGCTTGCCCTCGGGGATCGCGTCATGGTCCTGGGCGCTGAAGCCAGCAAATATATGTTCGGTGGATTTTTGTATATACATGGGCCGCAAGAGCCTGAGAGCGCATGACAACCGGCGGGACTCGCTTCGCCTTTGAGATGCGTGACGTCAGCAAGCAGATCGGCGGCGTCGCGGTGCTCAATCACGTGTCGCTCTGCGTCGAGCGGGGTCGGCGCCACGCCCTCGTGGGTCCAAACGGCAGCGGCAAAACCACACTGCTGCGTATGCTGGCCGGACGAGTCATTGCCGATGCAGGTGAGGTCCGCTATCAGGGAGTCAAACTGAGGTCAAACACCGGTCGCACCATTTCCCGGGTGCGGTATCTCACCCAGCATTTCTCACTTTACGGGGAGCTCTCGGTCCGGGAAAACTTGCAGTTCTTCGCGGCGATGCACGGAGTCGGCGCTCAAGCGCCCGCAGTGGAGGATGCCATGGAGGATTTTAACCTATCCGGCTATCGGGATACGCGTGCACAAGCCCTATCCGGCGGCGTTCGTCAACGACTGATGCTCGCTTGCACGCTTCTAGATAGTCCGTCGCTACTCCTCCTCGATGAGCCCACCGCGGCCTTGGACGCCCACGCCAGAAATCACTTCTGGCACCTACTGGACGCCAAACGCACGGGGGACACGACCCTGATCGTGACCACACACCTGGCGGAGGATGTGGCGCATTGTGATGTGGTCTCACAGTGCCTCGAGGGACGAATCGAGAGTACCTCGCCGGTCGTCGGGTCAACCAATGGGCTCCAATCGTTGCTCACGCCATGATCCAGTGGCGCGTTGCATTAACCCGGATCCGGGCCCTCATGTTCAAAGAGTCGCTGCAACTCTTGCGCGATCGGGCGACGTTTGGGATGCTCCTCGGAATCCCACTCTTACAGATTGCGTTATTTGGGTGCGCGATCGAACTCTCGCCTCACTCTCTGGAGGTTACCATCGTTGCGAGCGAGACGGCACGATTCGCTCGCCTTGAGCACTTGCTGCTTTCCCAAACGGACGCTGCGCAGATCACCCGAGCCCCATCGCTACCCCTCGCTTTCAAGCGTCAGAAGCGTGGCGAGACGCTGCTTGTCATCGATGCGGATGGGAATCCACCGGTCCTTTACTTGGATGCCACCAATCCAGTGCTCGCGACCCACGCGGAACTGTCGATTGAGCGCATCGTGCGCGCCGTATCAGGTCCGGTGGAGGAGGAGGGCGCCCTACCCCCTTACCGGTTGCAGCGCCTCTATAATTCCGCGCTTCGCACGCAGCCCTTTTTGGTGACCGGACTTCTTGGTGTGGTCTTGACGATGAGTTTAGGGATGTTGAGCGCGCTCACCGTGGCGCGCGAGCGCGAGCGCGGCACCTTGGACGGGTTACTCGGCACGCCGGTGAGGCCGCTCGAGCTCTGGGTCGGCAAGCTTGCGCCGTACGTGCTCTTTGGCGTCGTGCAAGCCGCGTTGATCGCAGCGCTCGGTGTTTTGGGCTTTGACATTAATGCAAGAGGATCAATTACGCTACTCGCGTTGGCGACGTTGATTTTTGCTACGGCGAATCTTGCGCTGGGGTTTCTATTCTCATGCCTCGCTCGTCAGCAAATGCAGGCCATGCAGATGACGTTTTTCTTCTTCCTGCCTTCTTCCTTGCTGTCGGGTTTCATGTTTCCCTTCAGCGCCATGCCGCGCTGGGCTCAGTTATTGGCAGAAACGCTTCCTCTCACGCACTTCTTAAGAATCGTCCGGGGTATAGTCTTGCGGGGGGTCGATACCGCCTTTGTGCTGCGTGAGCTTTTGCCCATCGGGGTGTTTGCCGTCTGTAGTATGGCGGCAGCGGGGATCGTTTGGCGTCGCCGGGTCGCGACCGTCAGCCCGTTCTCGTTCTAAAACCTTACAATGCCGAGTGCTCGATCAGCGGAGGGTACGAGCCAAATAGAGGTCCGTCGAGCGGTTAACCGCCACCGAGATCGGCGTGCTTGCAGACACCGCGCCGTCCACAAGCTTCCGCCGCCTGACAGCACCAACGCGGTTTTCGGGGCCGCTTCCACCTGTATTGGGAGTGTCCTCCCTGGATCGGACATAGAACCTTCTTTTTATAATCTATTGCGAGATAAATCTGGCGCACGCGCTCGTCCGATACTCCGGAAAGATAGGCGAAGGGATCGAAGCCGTGATTCGAAGCGCTGACATCGAACTTCAGGTAGATCGAGGCTGCTTGGCGAGTCCGATGATGACTATCGCGAGGCCTGCAACAAGCCTACGCGTCACGGCGGTGACCCGCTCGCCCTCGATGAGGCAGCCGGTGCGCTTTGCCGGGCCGCGGAGGCTGGCGCAGTCCCCACCGGGTACTTCGGGATCAAAGGCCAGTTCGCGTCTCCGGCCTCGATGTTCGCGGGTCGATCCTGGTCCCAAACCTTCTTCGCGAAGGCATTATTGTTGACGTAGAGCTTGCCGTCGACGATGGCCCACTGACTGGGATCAGCGTCCGCGGTCGTGCCGCGCGAGACAGCGAAGGCGCAATACCCACCATACTGGGGCGCGTAGCGTCCCGGATCCGACACAAACGCCTCCCGGTGCGCGGGCGTGGAGAAGAGCCAGGTCGCCCCCTGCCATTGGTAGCTGATCGCCGGATCTCCGACCGCCGGTATCCCCTCGGCGAAGTACGCGACCGAGTCGTATCCCTGGAGTGCCACTCCCTGTCGCAGATTGAGTGACTCTACCGACTTGGTTTGCGATACTTTGCCTGGAGTGGCCGCACATGCGGCAACCATCACCACGGCGAATAACGCCGATATCAATCTAACGGTGTACTTCACGAGAGCCTCCAGTGGAGTCGCATTCGCCGCTAGTATCGCAGTCAGATTCTCTGTTCTCATTCGGCGTCCGTATCTTCTCGCGCAATTGCCTCTCCTAGTTATTTCGTTGGAGATGAAGGATTAGTTACCGCCATAAGTGCCTTCGGGCTCGCAATGCTCCGTAGTTTTGAGTCCGTTGGCCGTCGCCGGGTAGTGCCGTCTGGGTTTCGACCTGCAATAAATGGGCTGGCAAGTCGGTCAATTGTGCAAGGGACGGGCTCCCCCGGGATTTGACACCGATTCTCCCCCTCAGGCGCAGTAACTAGAAGGTTGAGATGCAATTGATCGAGGAGCGCCTTCGAAGCCTGATGTTACGGAGCCTCGCCGGCGACGCATCGTCTTACCACTGTTTCCTAGATGAACTAGCCACGCATTTGCGCTCGTTCTTGCGCAAGCGCTTGGCAGGGCTTTCGGAGGACGCCGAGGATCTTGTGCAGGAGGTGCTGTTGGCGATCCACAATCAGCGGCATACTTATGATGTTAGGTTGCCGCTCACAGCGTGGGTGCATGCCATCGCCCGGTACAAGCTCATCGATTTGCTGCGCCGGCGCTCCCGGTGCGATCTGCTCAACGATCCCCTGGACGAGGATGAAGAGTTATTTGCGGCGTCCGAGAATGAGGCGTTTGAGGCGCGCTTCGACCTCGCCAAGCTCTTAAGGCAGTTACCGGATCGACACCGACTACCTATTCAATACGTGAAAATCGAGGGTGCGTCGCTAGCTGACACTGCGGCCCGAACAGGCATGTCTGTCTCGGCGGTCAAGGTAGGCATCCATCGTGGCCTGAAGGCTCTGGCAGCGAAGATGGGGAGTAGCGGTTGAAGACGGAGGAACTAATTTCCTTGCTGGTGAGGGACCTTGAGGCGGTTGAACCGGCGCAGAATCGCAGACGTTTCATTTTGGCGCTGCTGGCAGGAAACCTGATGGCCGTCGGCGTCAGCGTCGGCATCTTGAGAGTAAACCCGACGTTGTCGCATCTAGTCCTGGAACCCATGTTCTGGGTCCGCGAGTCTTTTTGCCTCGCCCTCGGCCTGACGGGGATCGTCGCCCTCCGCCGGCTGGGGCGCCCCGGACGCACACTGGGTCTCGTGCCATTCGGTGCGGCAGCCCCGGTGGTCGTACTATGGGTATTGGCTGTTTTGGCCCTTCTGGCGGCCCCGCCGTCTGCGCGGGTCCCACTCATCCTCGGTCGAACGGCCCGCGCTTGCCCCTTTCTGATCACGCTGCTGGCGGTCCCGCCGTTCGCAGCCTTCGTGTGGATGTCGCGAGGTCTGGCACCGACGCATCTGCGACTGACAGGTGCTGCCGCCGGCCTTGCGGCAGGTGCCCTCGGCGCGCTGGCCTACACGCTGCACTGTCCCGAACTCGCCGCGCCATTTATCGGTGTGTGGTATCTGCTGGGCATGCTAATTCCGACGGCACTCGGCGCCTGCTTGGGTCCGCGATTGCTTCGATGGTAGATATATATTCCTGGCTGGCTTGTAACCTTTCGCCACTCCCCACCGAATGAATAAGAGACCGATAGCCATCGGCCATTCCGCGCGCCTCGCGAGATTGCTCGCGTGACGCCGGCATATTTCAGTCACATTCGAGGGGATACCAAATGCTGAATCAAAATCTGTCCATGTCCGGCAGAAAACCATCCGGAGCCATCTCTAGGGCGCCTGCCGCAGCGGCGGCAGCAATCGCCACAGCCGTCGTGTTTGCTCTGGGAGCAACAGGTAGAGCAGAGGCCGAGCCCGCTCGGGCCCACGCTCCGTCCGTTGGGATCTTCGCGTACAGTTTCCCGGGTGCCCTCAAGATTGATGTTGCGCACGAAACGGTGACATTACCACTCCACGAGGGACACACGACCGATGGTAGGGTCACCTGGTACGTTGTCTCGGAGTCTTCGGACCAGGCTGACGCCACACGGCGTGGTGTCAATTACTCGAACAAGCTGCTGAATGCCGTTGGCACGGCGGCGGTGCAGAAGGTCCACTACCATGACGGCGAATTGGTCTTCGAGGGGACGGTCGACTTCGGCCTGACCCACGTGCTGGTTCCTGGTCCCAATGGCTTTCCGCCGACGCAGTTCGCCGCGGGTGCTGCGGGAGATGCAAAGTACAGTCCGCTAGTGCAGATCGTGCCCAATGAGGACGAGAAGCAGGCAAAGACCGCCCCCGGCGTAGGTGTAGTGCTCAACGCACCGCAGGTCGCCAACGAGACCGGCCGGAGCGGCAGCGTGGTGGACATCGACTACGAACGCAAAACGGTGACGCTCAATTTGCTCGGCGGGTGGGTGGACGGGCAACTCACGCTGTATCTTCACACCGATGCCTCCTCAGAGCTAGTCGCCGCTCTCGAAAGCAGCACCTTTACGCCCAATCTGAACGCTGCGCCGGGAATCGCCAACGACGAGCCACCGTCCTCCCGGGCCGCTATCATTCCGGTCGTGAATGGCATCCGCGGCGACAGCGATCCTATGCGGCAGGGTCTGGAGTCCGCGCTCCTGGGTCAGGGAGATCCCTTCAACGTTGCGCAGGAACAGCCCAGTGATCCGGTCCACTACACCCCAATATGGGATGTAAGCCCCGTCGCGTGGACGGATGCGGCGATCGCCGCGGGCCTGAGAGTTCAACTCCATTCCCAGGATGCGGTGCGTACGCAGGCACTGGCAGGAAATATCGTGAGCGCGCTCCCGGGCACGGCCGACGTGGGTTTAGGAGGTATCAATTCGAGCGGTTCGATCTCTAACTGCCCAATCATCGTCGTTTTCCCTGGCGGTGTCGCCTTCCCGGGAGGCGTTGAATAGAACATACAAGTCAAAATGACGCCGGCTGTTCCAGACTGCAGCCGGCGCCCTCGCGAGCATCCAACGATGCAGAGGATGTGACGAGGTGGCTCGCTAACATCGTCCAGCGGAACTTCGTCAGTACGGCGCACGGGATGATGTGTATCCTTTGCCTGAGGGCTTAACGGTGGCACGCAATCACTGGTACATAGCGGCGTGGTCGGTCGAAGTCACACGCAAACCGATGGAGCGGTGGCTCTTGAATGAGCCAGTCACCATGGGACGCGCGGCCGCCCGCGCAAGCGCATCGTCTTGCCGTTCCCGGCCGACGCGCGCCAGCAGGCCGCGCTTGGACGCCGCCACAGCTAGATTGCCATTCAGTATAAAGCCGATGCCGCCGAACATCTTCACCTCCCGAACCGCGCCCGCGCCGACGAGTGCTTCGCGCACGCTCTCAGTCAGCTGCTCCTCCGCCAACACGTGAAAGCCTGCCGCCGAGTCATCCAGCCGATCGCGCGACGGGCGCCGTCCGCCGAGGCCCGGAATGTGCGATCCAACGTTGAAGTACGTGGCATAGCCAATTGACTATTTTTTCCTTCGCCGGCGATTTCAAGGCGCACGGTGCTACGGTCCGAAGGATTCCTTGTGTACAACCGGCGGCGAAGCGTTGTGCCGTTAGCCGATCGGCATGTGTGCTGGCTGATCGGCGGACACGCCATGACGCCCCGTCGAAGGCGCACTTCTTTCGTGTCTAGCCAGCCAAGCGGAGAAGTCGCCGGCAGACATGGGGCGGCCGAAATAGTAACCTTGCGCCTCGTCGCAGCCGAGCTTCATCAGCTGCGACCGACAGCGCTCGTTCTCGATTCCCTCAGCGACCACGAGCAATCCCAAGTTGTGCGCAAGCTCGATGGTCGAACGCACGATCACCTCATCACCCGCGTCGGAGTCCAAATTCGTCACGAACGAGCGATCGATTTTCAACTCCGCCACCGGAAGCCGCTTTAAATAGGCGAGAGACGAATATCCCGTTCCGAAATCGTCGATGGACAGCTTGATGCCCATGGCATGCAACCGCATGAGCGACGCGAGCGAGCGCACGGGGTCGTCCATGACGGCACTTTCCGTGATTTCGAGGCAAAGCAGATGCATGGGCAGACCGGTACGGCCCACGATCTCGGCAACGATGGCGGGCAGATCTTGGTTGACCAGATCGCGCGTCGATAGATTGACGCTGACGCGGATCGAATTGCCCTGCCTCTGCCACTGTACCGCCTGCGAACAGGCGTGCTCCAGGACCCATCGGGTGATCAACTTGATGATCCCCGTCCGTTCCGCAAAGGGTATGAATTGGTCCGGCGGAACCATTCCTCTCGTGGGATGGCGCCAACGAACCAACGCTTCCACCGATCGGCCGCCGCCGGTAGCGAGAACGATTTTCGGTTGGTACTGAAGCAATAGCTCGCCGCTTTCGACCGCGTGCCGCAGATCGCCGAGCAGCGAAAGCCCCAGTTTCGAACTCGATTCCAGTTCCGGCCTGAACAGCATGCAGCCGCTATTTGCTTGCTTGGCGACATACATGGCGATATCGGCACGCGACATCAGTTCGGCGGCGTCGGCACCGTGGGTGGGGAAGGAAGCTATTCCAATGCTCGCGCCCACGTCGACCCACTGGCCCTGTAGTTCCATCGGCGCATCGAGCGCGTGAAGTAGGCGTTGTGCGACGATCATGGCCTGATCACCGGTCCCCGTAGGCAAGAGGAGCGCAAACTCGTCACCTCCGATGCGTGCAATAGTGTCCGACTCTCTCTGAATAACCGCACGCAATCGTTCCGCGACTCTCGCCAGCAATTGGTCGCCAACAACGTGTCCCAGCACGTCATTGACCTGCTTGAATCGGTCCAGGTCCAATACCATCACTGAAAGCGCATGTCCCGCGCGGGCAGCCCCTGCAACCGCCTGCCGCAAGCGATCGTTGAACAACGTGCGGTTCGGCAATCCGGTAAGCGTATCCCGGTAAGCCAACTCGACAATACGCTCCTTACTGGCCGAAATATCGCGGCGCATTTCGTCGAGCGCACCCATTAATACGCCGACCTCATCGCGTCCGATTGGCGGCATCGCGCTCTGCAGGTTGCCCGCGGCGATATCGCGGGCCATCTGCGCAGCCGCCGCAATAGGAGTGGCGATTGATCGAGTGATGACGGTCGCGGACACCAACGCGACTAGAATGGCCACCGCACCGAGTGCGAGAATCGACCGCTTACTCTGCTGTTGGATCGTGTGGATGCCCTCCATCGTGTCGTTGGCCCTTGCCGACTGCAGGACAACCAACTGATCGAGGGCGTTTAGCATGGCGCGCAGCGCGGGCATGGTTTCGGTCAGCATCATCTGTCGGGCGGCCGCGTCATCGAGTTCAACGGTATTGACCGTTTCATTGAACACACTGACGTAGGCATCGCGCAATCGCGTGACTTCGAGCATGGCGAGATGGAATCGTCCTGAGTCCGTGGTGAAAAGCAGCTCCGCAATCGCGCTGTCGCGCGAGGCGGTATACGCGTCGATCTGTTGATAGACCGGGATTCTCTGCTGCTGGTCGCGCAACAGGAACAGGGAATGGAGGAGTGTTGCGCCCGCCTGTGCTGCTGCTTGTGCGTCGCGGGCTAGAACGACATTGTGCAGGCCGGACGACGCGAGCTCATGAGCGGAGTCACCAATTCGGTTCGCCTGACCGAGTGCGAAGGCGATCACTGCGCCAAGTAGGACCAGCAGCGCCGAGAATGCCACCGCCAGCCTCGCGGCAATCGGAATGTTCGACAAGACCCTCATCCCTTATCTCCGCAGGCTGGAAGGCGTCATGATCGACTGTATCGGCAGATTGCCGTCCAGGTTGAGCGTTTGGTAGGCAATCCTGAAACTACGTCCCATTTTCACGGCGTTTGCTATTGGCACGGCATGCGAATCCAGACCACTATCGGTGCGTGGTTCGATCCGGGGCTGTTTTAATGATAGTCGACACGAAACGGCAAAACCGGCTGTAATCCATTTTCGGGTTGCCAACGAAATATGCACCGCTCGGCGAGGCGGCCGCAGCTCAAGTATGGGTGACTTCTCCGAGCGAAAACGGATTGCATGCGCATAGAAGCCCCACGTCGCTGTCGAGCGCTCAACAGTCGCGGCACGCGGTGTAGCCCCCACTGGGCGCCGGCTTGGACCACCACTGCACGGCTGGCATGACGGCCACGGTCAATTGCGGGCGTATGCTAACAGTTGGCTGTGTCGCCGCAACATTTGGTGGGGATAAGCCCTCCACCGAAGGACAGCCCGCTGAAACGCTTGCGTGACGACCTCCCTTCGCTGGCACGCTGCTTGCTTCTGAGCAATAGAGACAGTGTTGGGCTGGCGCGGTCGTTGGCCGCGCCTCGCTCTGGCGAATCACTCGAGAAGCGGTACTACACATGTTTTCGTGCATATCCAAGACTACCTCCAGAATGCGGTTCGAAGGGCTATGTGCCCGATACCGACCCGATGTGTTTCGTTTTGCCCTATGGCTGGCTCGAGACGGCGCCATCGCGGAGGATGTCGTTCAGGAGACATTCGTGCGCGCTTGGCGTGCGATAGACTCTCTTTCAGATCCGGAATCAACTCGACCGTGGCTACTCGCTATCGCCCGGCGGGAACACGCTCGGCTGTACGAGCGAAAGCGACTCAGTACCGTTTCTTTAGATGATCTTATCTTGACGGATGACTCTGCGCTCGCGTCAGCGCCGAGCGAGGATCACTCGGACGTTGGCGCGGCGATTGCGTCATTGGATCCCGATTACCGCAAACCCTTGATGTTACAAACCCTCATGGGCTACTCGACCGAGGAGATTGCAACCCATATGGGCTTAACGAGGAGCGCCGTGTTGAGCCGGCTACATCGCGCACGACAGAAGTTGCGCGTGGCACTCGGCACCACCGAGGTCGCGGCGAAAAGTTCAACCATAGAAACCATAAAAGTTGCGCACGGCCACAGATACGCGGCCTGATGCTACTCGACCTTTCGAAACTCGAGCAGAAAGTTATCGGCTTCACCAACCTGCTGATACTTGTCACGATCGAGCAGGAAAGCCGCACGCAAGAGAGCCGCCGCGCAAGAAGCCACGACGCCAGTCTGGTTTGCGATTCGCAGCGGCGCGAGGTCATTCGTTATCTTTGACGCATTCGCCGACGAGGGGGGCCGGAAGGCACATTTGAGCGGTCCGATCGCGGCGGCGCTAATGGCGAATGCCGAAGAGTTGCTGGTCAAGGCCCCGCACATCGAGCAATGCGATGTGCTTGCAGCAAAGCTGTCGAGGGAGTTGTAGCTCGCGGTACTGATTCAAGAGATTAATGAGCGATGTGAACCGATGAGAGATGGCTATCTCACACCGATGTTAGGAATGGCGCGAATTATCCGGGAGTTCTGTGCGCCGTGAAAAGGAGCGATCTCTCTGAACCCACCCGGCAACTATCGCTCCAGCCGGTAGCCGCTGGAGCGGTCGTGGAGGTAACAAAGCGACTGAAGTCCTCAAAGTAAGGGTCACCTTGAGTGATTCTGCGAACACGCGACTTGTAGGAACCCGAGCGAACGCTGGTATGGCCAGCGGATCGAGTTGCTGACCACGCGCTGGGCGTGGATCGCCATCTGACGGGTTTACCCGATGCCATTGTGCGTCGCTATGCCCGCCAGTTGGCAGCCCGCGCCCCGGCGGTCGCGGCGCGCATTGAGGAACCGGCACGCACGATCGAGGTAGCGTGTTTCTTGCGGTATTGGCTTGCTGAGCCAGACCGATCATCTGCTGCTGATGGTGCGCCGTCGGGTCGCCGATTTAGTGCCGTGTTGCCAAAAGGTCTACCAGCGAAGAAGGTACGAACCTAAGAAAGCACCGAGCGCCGCTGGGATCAGCATGCCGATCAAGTACCAGATTGCGAGGAATGGTGCTGCCAGTTCAGGACAATGCAGTGTGTAGCAGAGCGCGCCCCCTGACCCGGCGGCGAAACCTGCGGCCGCTCCCGCGAGGCGCAGCTGGGTGGGTGCAGTGCCGCGTAACGCCCAGATCAAGGTTACGAACAGCGGGGCGGAGAGGACGGTGATCCGCCATGGGCAAACGAGTGCTGTATGGCCCAGCATCAATGCAGCGCGTTCCTGGGGGGGCGCATCCACCAAGACGACAACCGCCAGCAACCACATCGCGAGCACGGGAACTGCCATCGCCATAGGCACACGACCGAGGCGGCTTCCGGGGCGTGCAAGCCGGCGAACAGCGATAAAGGTGGCCATGGCGACGCTGGCGCAGAAACTCGCCTTGACCCAAAACATAGGAAGCCGCAGCTCCGCCAACAGCGCTGGATTAAATCCCAGCCAACCAACGGTCACCAATAGCGCCGCAGGCAACCCCACAATCCACGCCACCGGGAATCGACGTAACGCCCGGTGGGAGTCGACCGGCTCGAGGCCGGTCGCTAAAAGGGTCACTAATTCCTCTGTCTTCACGCGACGCTCCGCATTCTTTCTGCCAGGGCCTTGAGGCCCCGGTGGATACCCGCTTTCACCGCCGACTCCGACATGCCAATGTGCCGGGCCGCATCGCGTACGGATGCGCCGTCGATCTTCACATAAAGAATCGGCAGCCGCTGCCGGTCCGGTAGCAGACTCAGCAGCTTCGCTAGGTCGTGCCGGGTTTCGGACGCCTCATGGTCCCGTACGCCAAAGATCGGGTTGTCGTCATCCAGGGGATCCTGGAGCGATTCGTTCCGTGCCCGCCGGCGGTGGAGATCCACCAGTTTGTACCGCGCGATAGCTTGCACCCAGGGCGTCAAAGGTTGCGCTCGGTCGTAAGTATGGCGTTGATTGTGAATAGCGAGTAATACCTCTTGTAGCAAATCTTCCACCGCATCCGGCGAGCTGGTGAGTCGGCGACGTAGGTACGAGCGTAGATGGGCGCTAAGTCCGTCTAAAAATCGACGATACGCCACGCCGTCGCCGGCAAGACCCTTGACCAGCCACACTTCGAGCGAGTCTTCGCTCAAATTGACTTGATCCTATGTAATGTATTCGTTTCCATGGTGTCCTTTGTTACAAGACCGCTCGAATCCACTCGTTATTGCAGTCGCTCGACGAAATGGGGCGCTAGACGTGGCGGCGGCTGCGGCGATTCCTTAACCCCGCGCCCAATTAAACGTCGATGGGTGCGCCCGATGCGGGACCCAGTGGCGATATCGGTGGCTGCTGATGTGTTCCGCTCGCAGCAAGCATTTAGACAGCACAGTGGAATTCAACTATGTGCGGCGTATCAGCCTATTTGGCTAATTATCTTTCGACAAATGCCCGAAACCGCCCCTCGATATCGTGCGAATACCTCGCGAATGTGCGTTCGAACAACTGGCCTAGAGGGCACCACGCCCAGAGGTCATTGGACAGACGTAGTTCGAGGTACCCGCCGTGAAGTAGAGGGTGTGGGGCTCCGTGGCCAATTCGGTGCCGAAGGTGATTCCCCACAAGCCCGGATCCGAACGGCCGAGCCGCCCGGCGCGCGACGCGAGGCGTCGGATGAGGTTTCTGTCGGTATCGAAGATGTCGACGAAGCCGTGGCCAGCTCCCTTCAGGTCGTCGTGTCGGGCGGCGTCCTGCAGCGCATAGGTCATGATCAAGTTACCGTCGAATCGAGGCGATGCCGAAGGGCGCGTACCTGGGCGCCGCTCGTGAAAGCCCTTCGCCATTGCCCGAGGAACGTCTTCAGAAGCGGGTGCTGAATGCGGTGAGCCAGTCGGGTGTTCGATCGAGGATCCACGCCTCGACGGATTTGTCGGCCCCGGTGACGATCAATATACCGAAGCACAGCATGCTGGAACCAAACAGTTGTTTGCCGTACCGGCCGGCGTTCAGAAGGCGTCCCCGGACTTTGACGAGGCTTACTCGAGAGAGTGAACCGAGGATGACGAGCGGTGCCGCGGCGCCCACGCCGAAGATCGCCATGAGCACCGTGATCTGCGTCAAATCCTTACCTTGGCTCGCCAACGTCGTCGCGGCTCCCAAAGTAGGACCGAAACAGGGGCTCCAGACCGCCCCGAGAAGGAGTCCAATGACGAGTTGTCGGGCAAGTCCGTCGAGGGTGATGCGAGCGAGCAATTGATGGCCCGAACTGCTGAGGCCGCTCATCGCCGCAACGAACACGGCCTGCAGCTTGGGGACCAGCAGGATCAACCCAAACAGGGCGAGCACCGCGGCGCCGATGCTGCGAAATGTGTCGGGATCCAGTCCTAGGGCCGCCCCTACAGTGGCTAGAAAGGTGCCGATCAGCGCGAAGGACAGCGCAAGCCCGGTTCCGAGCGCGACCGGTCCCCACCGATGGGCATTCGCCGCCGAGGCGGCGACACTGCGTGTGAGCCACTAGGCTCACCAGCCAGGCCTACTCGCTCCCCCGCAATCGAATGGCTAAGGCCTTAAGGCCGCGATGGATGCCGACTTTCACCGCAGATTCCGACATACCGATCTGCCTAGCTGTCTCTGCCACGCTGGCTCCCTCTATCTTGACATACAAGATCGGCAGGCGTTGGCGGTCCGGCAGGTGTTGCAAGATTGTTGCAAGGTCATACCGAGCCTCTGCGACGGCGGCGATGTCTCGCGCGACGAATAACTCATCCTCCTCATCGAGTTCATCGTGTAAAGTCTCGCGCCGCGAACGGCGGCGGAACGAATCGATGTGTTTGTAACGTGCGATCGCGTCAACCCAAGGGATCAGGGGCTGTTCGGGATCATACGTGTGGCGTTGATTATGAATCGCTAAGAGCAACTCTTGCACGAGATCTTCCATGTCCTCCGGCAAGCGCGGGAGCCGTTTTCGAAGGTATGAGCGCAAATGCGCTGATAGCTTGCTCAAGAATAGACGATATGCGGGTCCGTCGCCCGCCAGCCCGAGGATCAGAAGGCTTCTGAGGTTCTCATCGTTCAATCCGACTTGCCTTAGGTTCATCGTCGGGGGTGTATTGCGGGCACTGCTCTGTCGAGCATCCGAAGAGTTGGGCGCGAGCGAAACGATGAGCGGCGAACAGAGCCCGCGAGGAGTACGAAGTCGGGGCATCACAGAACCTCCGCCAATATGGGTACATCGAGTACATCGAGAAGACCGGCAATCTCATTCGTTGATTGCCAGCCGTTGCGTTATTAATGTGAACGTGGGGGAATCCGGAATTGGGATCCACGGCATTACGCACCGCTTGGTCTCACTCCTTCGAATGCGAGTGACACCGGCAAGATATCGGACGGGGCAGGGCGCGAGCTGATCATACGTGTCAGTGCAAGAACCCGTGTTTCTCGGTGGATCGTATGGAGTGGGAACGGAGCGCGGGTCCATTCGTGTCGATGATCAATGCCGGCGGTACGTGCGTCTGTAACCGGGCGCGTTCTTTAAGCGAATACATAGATGACTGAGACAAATCGTTCAATCCCAATCTCCTCGCGCGGATAAGCGCGCGATCCATTCTTAATCGACGGGGATTCTCCCCAGTATCGGATGCTGTGCGAGCCAGCAGGCTCCACCGTGTACGGAGAACTAGGGAAACGGATCGTGGCGATTGCCGTGTCAGTCGTGACTGCTTGTAATTCGTCTAACAGGAGACTGGAAATGAAATCGTTTGTTCGAAGAAATTCAAAGTGCATCAGACCAGAACCGGAAACGTTGCAACGAGGGGGAATCCACGCCGCTGGTCGCATCACCTTGATTCTCGGCGGCCTAGTACTGGGGGGTTTCGCAGGAACTTTTGCCATTGCGCAAGGGACTCTATCGGCCAAGGCGCCGATCTCGCCCGAGGCAATGGCCATACATGTACAGGCAAAACGCCCGGTGGCGCAGCCCGTTACAACGCTGGAGCCAGCCGTGGCATTGGCAGCGACTGCATCCACCGTCAATTCAGCGCAGGGTCCCGGGGGCGGCGCGATTGGGCCGGGGCCGGGTTGTGATTTGTTTCCCGCCCCCCCGTCCGTCGGAGCATCTGTCCCCTTGAGCTATTTCGGACCCTCGCCGTCGACGACGAATCCCAGTCTGGTCGGACCTGTGCAATTACTGAGCTCCGGAAAGGTCGACGCCGCGCACGGAACGATAACGATCCCCTTGTACAAAGGGCTATTGGCGGGCACCAAAAAGCCGATTTGGTACATCCTGACCGATGTCGATAACGCCGGCGTCGCGGCTGAATTGGGTCTGAACTTCTCCACCAAGCTTACGTTTGCATCGCTTGCAGCTAGGACAGGAAACCTGGACGCGAACGGGAACATTGTATTTGACAAGGGGACCGTGAATTTCTCGCCCAAGCGGAACATCGTTCCGGGGCCCGCGGGAGCAGAATTCCCCCCCAAATCGTTCGCACCGGGGTCTGTTGGGGATGCCAACTATAGTCCGTTTGTGAGGATCGTGAACGCGGCCGATGTGATCTACAACGCACCGATGGTGGCGTTCGATGTCGATGCCAGCCAGATTAATTTCCCCAATGGTAATGTGGATTATTCGAAGGTACACGACCAGGTTGTAGCAATCGATCCCATCAACATGACCGTCACGTTGAATTTGATCAATGGCTTTAGCTTCGGCCGCCCGGTATGGTATCTCTCGATGGACGCCACCATCCCGCTTGCGGCAGCCATCGAACACAACACCTACGCTCCGTTGATGGCGAAACTCCTACTGGGCCACGACGACAGCTTTGCGAGTCCCGTCGAGCGCATCTTTATTGCGACCAATGGACCAGAATCCGGTTCTTGCAATAACCCGCTGCGGCAGGGCTTGTCGGCGGACCTGGCAGATGGCTTTCGGCCAAACAATGTCCTAGGTGGGATCCCGACGATTGCACTCGATTATAGCCCGGCGTGGGACGCTCAGTTGTTCACATGGACTAATGACGCCATTGATCATGGATACCGCGGACAGCTTCGTGAAGAATTTCAGATCCTTAACTTCGTGCAAGACGGTCTGATCACAGGTCCTGGCGGAGCCCCATTCGGTAGCTCTGGATTTGCGATCAATTGTCCGATTGTCCAACGCCTCGATTAGCGGTCTTCATTCAACCAGGGAATGCCCCACCGATTCGGGAATCCGAATCGGTGGGCTCACGAGGTAGGACATTGAGGTCTCACCGCGATTATTGAGAATTCAACGATTCGGGTTACTACAGCGGACCGGTGTCGAACAACTGCAGCGTCGCGAGTGTGGTCCTGCGGCTCACCCAGATCTGTTGTTGATCCACGACGGAGAGGTCAAGTACTTATTCGGGCACGAACGCATACCTACATTCGAGCATTCGAGCGCAAATCGCCGGCGCCGGCCAAACTCACGGTCCCCAGGAGTCCCAGCGCAGGGGGGGCACACAGGGTCACCCTTGACCGCACGAGGCGAGATCAATGCGGGGATCGAGGGTCGACAATTGCGTAGAATGCAACGGTGGCGGGGGAGAGAGAGGGGGGGCGCCGCTCAGACCATATTGTATCGCGACGAGATGCAGGGTGAGGCGTCTGTCGACCGACACGGCTCCCTTAGACCCCGTCGGGCGCTTGCGCACAATACAGAGGCGCGCTGGAGTCTGAAGCCAACGGGGGGATTCACACTGGTGGAAGTATTAGTCGCGTTGGTCGTCGTCGCGCTAGGCTTGGCCGCCCTCATGGTCAGCGTGAGCGGGGCGGCACCGCGCTATGCCAATTCCCGCTCTCAAGTGTGGAGAAAATGCCGTGGCCGTAACTACTCCGATGTCACCGTGCCCTTCGTCGATGGTCTGGATGCCAATCTCGGGCTCCGCTGAAACGCACCTTACCCCATAAATTAGTTGGTTCCGATCAGCAACTTCGAGTGCAGCCCTCCCTTCGAACTCCGGCTTGCTAAAATCAACCAAGCGACTAAGGCCGCACTGGAAAGGATTGAGCCGCTTGTCAATATCGGATCGGTAGTTCAAATTGCCGCCCTCAATTCGCCGTATGTCCCGCTGCCGGCCGTGGAGTCCGCCACAGGTGGTGGGATTGCCGCCGATCGCGGTCGCCGCGGGCTGCCGGAATCGACAACCTGGGCGTTTCTCGCGCTCTCGCAGCCTTCCTCCATCGTTGGCCCGCTACTTGCTTAATTCACTGACATGCAATTTACAAACATGCCGAGGTACATAAATTGCTGCTCATAACGCAACCAATGCAGATGACACTTGTATCGATTGGTCTCGAGGGGAAATTGATCGGTGCGTGGGTCGGTGAGACACGGCAGATTGTTGCGACGGCTAGTGCTTCCAACCATGTATGCCTCAACCTGCAAGGGTTAACGTTCGCGGATTCCCGCGGCATCGAGCTGCTGCGCACCTTGCGTCGAGAAGGGATACCGCTCTTGGGTTGCTCGCCGTTGATTGAAGGCCTACTGGCCGCGAACGAGGTCTCCGCCAACGCAATACCCTCATCGGCAGCCCACGCACCCGATGATGAGGACCCCAAGTGCCCATAGCACCGCGCACCGAATTTATTCGAGCGCATGCCGGTCGACTGAATTTTGGTGGACAGGATCAACGTATTGCGAGGTGGCTTATCTGCGATATGAGCTTCCCGAGGAAACGCCTTCCTTTCCAAGCAATTGCTGTCGGCGAGCAATATCTCGCCAAGCTCGCCGGTCTTCTCGTTGTGCGATGCTCATGACGGCAATTGATCCGCCCGTGTATTTGGCGAACTGAGGAGTGCTTCCGTGATCGACTTGTACTACTGGCCGACGCCAAATGGTCACAAGATCACCCAATTTCTGGAAGAAAGTGGATTGCCCCACCGAATCGTCCCGGTCGACATCTCCAAGGGCGAACAGTCCCTGGATCGTTCCTTGGGAGATGCAATCGCAGGACACTTCCCTGCCTTGAGGCGCTGGTTCGATGCGATCGCCGCGCGTCCTGCCACGGTGCGCGCGTACGAGCGCGAAGCCGCCCTGAAGACGCCGCCCGTCGTCACAGACGACATCCGAAAAATACTCTTTGGGCAAACCGCCGTAACTGGGCGTTAACCACCAACGTTTAGCACCTTCAAGGACCATTCCCCATGCTCAAATTCTATTATCACCCCTCCCCCAATCCCGCCAAAGTCGCTCTTTTTCTCGAAGAATCCGGCTTACCTTATGAAATCGTGCCAGTCGACACGCGCAAGGGCGAGCAATTCTCGCGTGAGTTCACCGCCATCAATCCCAACAACAAGACCCCGGCAATAGAGGACGGCGGCGTGCGCGTGTTCGACAGCAATGCAATTCTTTTGTATTTGGCCGACAAGACCGAAAAATTCTTGCCGGAGAAGACACTGGCCGCGCGCGGCGAACTGCTCCGCTGGATGATGTTCATTGCCACCGGTATCGGCCCTTATTCAGGACAGGCCGTGCATTTCAAGCATTTCGCGCCGAAGGGCCTCGATTACGCAGTCGATCGATATCTCTACGAGGCACGACGGCACTACGGTATTCTCAACACGCAACTCAGCAAAGCGCCATTCGTACTCGGCAGCAATTACACGATCGCGGATATGTCCGCTTGGGGGTGGGTACGAGCGCTACCGATCATATTGGGCGAGGATGTTTGGAGCGCTTTTCCGCACATCAAGACTTGGCTCGATCGCATCAATGAGCGGCCGGCGGCGCAGCGCGCCAATGCTCTGAAGGACCGTTTCGAATTCAAGACTGAGATGGACGAGGAAGCGCGCCGCCACATGTTCAGGCACGCATCCGCTCGGTAAGAACAAAAAACACCCACGATGTATCTGTCTGAGTTTGTCGCGTCATGAACGATCAAGATTCCCATCTCGTGGAAACAAATCGATTCTCGGAGCCGAAGCCATGACTATCGAAACCGCCTATACGCCGCCCAAGGTCTGGACCTGGGCCAAGGAGAACGGGGGCCAGTTCGCCAATATCAACCGCCCGGTGGCCGGGCCGACGCATGCGAAGGAGCTGCCGGTGGGCCGCCACCCGCTGCAGCTCTATTCCTTGGCCACGCCCAATGGCGTGAAGGTAACGGTGATGCTGGAGGAGTTGCTCGCGCGGGGTCACACGGGGGCGGAGTATGACGCCTGGCTGATCAATATCCGCGAGGGCGATCAGTTCGGTTCGGGCTTCGTGAGTGTGAATCCGAACTCCAAGATTCCAGCCCTGGTGGATCATAGCGGGCCGACCCCGATTCGTGTCTTCGAGTCCGGCGCGATATTGATCCACTTGGCTGAGAAGTTCGGTGCCTTCCTGCCTACCGAGCCTGCGGCGCGTGCGCAGTGCCTGTCATGGCTGATGTGGCAAATGGGCTCGGCGCCTTACCTCGGCGGCGGCTTCGGCCACTTCTATGCGTATGCGCCGACCAAGATCGAATACGCCATCGACCGCTTCGCCATGGAGGTGAAGCGGCAGATGGACGCGCTCGACCGGCGTCTGGCCGAGAGCGAGTATCTGGGCGGGTCGCAGTACACCATCGCCGACATGGCGGTCTGGCCCTGGTACGGCGCGCTCGCCAAGGGATTGATCTACGAAGCCGGTGAGTTCCTACAGGTGGCCGAGTACAAGAACGTCCAGCGCTGGACCAATGCGATCGCCGAGCGACCGGCAGTGAAGCGCGGGCGGATGGTGAACCGTATCGTTGGCGACCCGGCGAGCCAGCTGCACGAGCGGCACGAGGCGAGCGACTTCAACACCAAGACCCAGGACAAGGTCGCCGCGGCGGGGTGAGCCGTTCCGTCGGAGTAATCATATGAGGATTGGCTCAGTGGACAGATGGGCGGCGCGATTCTAAGGGTGAGGGAGCTTGAGTAGTGCTCAAAATCCCGGCGCAGCTGGCCCGCACCGAGCAGTGTAATGGCATGCATCGCGCCCTAAAGCGCACGGCGACACGGCGTTTTGCGCACAGGCAAAGCCATATGTCACAACGAACACTCGGGTTGCCCGCAAGACCCCCGTAAGCGCGATGGAAGTACACGCAGCCACTGCTCCGTCCACCAAAAAGCGTCCTTCGTGCTGCACCGGAGAGAAGACCCCGGGGTATGGCCGTGCTGGCGATCATCGCGTCAATTACATTTCCCCGTGAGATGACCCCCCTCATCGCGAGTGACTAGATCGGCGCGCACCAAAGGCAATCGAATGGCTGTCTCACTGAAATCGAAAGGCAGTTCGCGGTGCATCAGGGCGCGTAATCCTTGCGGATTGACAATGAGCGAGAAAGCCGAACAACAAACGCGAGGAAAATCCAACAATCTCGCGGATGGTATGCAATAAAGTGACGATGAGTCGGGTCTTGATGTACGAACTGTTCGTCTTTCGAAACGCTCGTCGATCGAGAAGCGCCCGAAATCGAGCATGAGCCAGTGACCATGATTCAGCACGATCAGCAATCAAGGTGGAAAGCATGGATGCGACTGCTCGCAGTCGATATCCGGCCTATATCCATGAGTATGTTGCGAAAGTCGACTGCGCTTTCGATCGGCGCACGAACCGAGGGTCCCTTTCTGCCGCGATGCGACCGTCGGTGTGGCGCCTCGATTTGCGACTGGCTCATACTCCGCCCGCACGTGGGACTAGACAATGAAAACACTGATTGATTCGTTAATTGGTTGGCCCGAGCGTGTTGCACAACATCTCGGCTCGTTGGCGCCGCTCTTTGCGCGCATTGTCGTCGGTTGGGTGTTTCTTTGGAGCGGTGGGGCAGGCTCAACAATCTACCGGCGATGATCGAGAATTTCGCTAGTTGGCATATCCCGGCGCCCCACATTCTCACGCCGTTCGTATCGGGCGTCGAGTTCTTCGGCGGGATATTTCTGTTGCTCGGCCTGTTGACGCGCGTTTCCGCTGGTGCGCTGGGCATCACGATGATTGTCGCCATCGCCTGCGCAAAGTGGGATCAGGTCGACTCGCTTGAGACCTTGTTAGGATTTGACGAGACAGAGTACCTCGCGCTTTTTCTTTGGCTCGCCATTGCCGGCGCCGTTCGCTTCTCTATCGATCGGTTGCTAAACCGCTGGATGCTATCGCATTTGATGTAATAAGTGGCCCCATCTTCCGGTCTGAATAGTACAGTTAACCCCGCGGAGAATCCGATGAAATCCCTTGCTGCTGCTTCGTTCGTAATTCTGTCAATGGCAGTTACGAATGTCTCGTTTTCCGCTGAGATGTCCGATGAACAACCCCAGGTCGAAGCGATGCGCGTTGGCGCGAAGCCCTTCGACGTCGCGTTTCACAGTGAGTCGTGCCTGATGTGCCGTGTGCAATCAACTGCGCTCGGAGAAGCGGCGAAATCGCCAGACTTCATGGGTATTACGCTGTTTACCGTACATTTCGACGCCGAGAAGTTATTAGAACGGTCCCTCGGGATCACCAAGCAGAGCGCGATGGTGGTGTTCAAAGACGATAAGCAGACGGCACGCGCGGCGGGAGTGACGCACTACGATAGTCTGAGCGGGATTGTCCGCCACGCTGTCACGTCTCAGTAAGTTCTGCTGGTCTTGTTCGATATCGAATCTCGGCCAGCTAGTCGACGGCGGCGCTCGAGCCTCACCTCAAGGCGTCGCGCCACGGACGAAGGTCGAGTTTATGTGCCCATGCGCAGGTCACGCTACGTACGATTTTCGAATACGCAAGTAACTACGTGTGCCGGATCGGGGAAGAGCAGGCGTAGCTTTGAACTGGATCGGTATGGCCGCGGCCGGATCGGAGTCCAGTGCATATTATGCTTGGCAGGGATGAATGGTTAGTGTTTAAGGGTAACTTTACTTTAGGGGTTAGGAGCACGTCATGGTCAAAGTCGCATTGTTGGTTCGATTGGAAGCAAAGGCCGGCAAAGAAGCCGCAGTTGCCAAATTTCTGGAGGGCGCACTGTCGCTCGCGAATCGGGAAAGCACCACGCCCATCTGGTTCGCATTGCGCCTAGGGCCATCCACGTTTGGGATTTTCGATGCGTTCGCCGATGAGGCTGGCCGGAATGCCCATCTTGCAGGTCCGATCGCAGCCGCATTGATGGCGAACGCAGCGGAGCTGCTCGCCAAGTCTCCGCAGATCGAGCAAGTCGACTTACTGGCGGTCAAGCTACCAAAATAGGTTCAAACGATGCCACGTTGATGCAGCCATCGCAGCCACTCTGTTTAGTTCAAATGTATCGCGCGTCCAGGCGAGCGCCGCGACCACCCATCACGCCCATGCGAGTGCTTATGACGACTTCCGCAGAGCTGCCCGTCGTGGAGGGGTAGGACCAGGAGAGTAGCCGGAAGTTGGGGGTGTGCGGTGCACAAGGATCCGCTTGGCGCATCGGAGAATCCCGTCGTCATGAGGTACAGATCTACCAGCTGCGAGCGGTGCTGCGTGGGATCAGCCCGCTGATCTGGAGACGGGTACTGGTGCGCGGATCTGCGGTGGAGGGCTTATCCCCGCCAAATGTTGCGGCGACACAGCCAACTGTTAGCATACGCCCGCAATTGGCCGTGGCCGTCATGCCTGCCGTGAATCGTGGTGACGACTATAGATGAAACGCAACTTGCACAGAGGAGAGCGGATGTGGAGTTCCCAGTCGTCTGAGACGGGCCGGACGGATGCCGATGAGGATCTCGGTGACCTATTTGAGGAGGCCCCGGTGGCCTATGTTCACGAAGACATGAATACGCGTTTTATCCGCGCCAATCGTGCGGCGCGCGAGATCTTGGGGATCTCGGCGGAAGAAGTGAGTGGAACTCTAGGCACTTCGCTGGTGGTCGACACCTCGGAAGCGAAGCGAAACGTGCGCGAGGCCCTCGAGCACATTCGCACCGGCGGCCATACTGAGCATCGGGTCATCGAGTTGCGTCGCAAGGACAACGGGGGGCGCATCTGGGTGCAGTGGTGGTCCAAGCCGGCGCCCAGTGGGGGCTACACTCGATCGGTATTTATCGATATCACCCGACAGGTTCTGCTAGAGCAAGAGCGGGCAAGGCTCACGGCGCAGAACGTGTACCTGCAAGAGGAAATCAAATCGGATCATAATTTTGAGGAGATCATCGGTGCGACCGCCGGCCTCGCCCAGGTCATGGCCAAAGTCTCGCGGGTGGCACCGACCGATGCGTCTGTCTTGATCACTGGCGAGAGCGGGACCGGCAAGGAACTGATTGCAAGGGCGCTGCATTCGCGGAGCACACGCGCCGAGAAGCCCTTTATCAAGGTCAATTGTGCTGCCCTCCCGGTTAGTCTGGTGGAAAGCGAGCTATTCGGTCACGAGCGCGGCGCGTTCAGCGGCGCGATTCAGCGGCGCATCGGCCGCTTCGAATTGGCACATACCGGAACGATTTTTCTGGACGAGGTCGGGGAAATGCCCTTGGATGTTCAAGTCAAGTTGCTGCGCGTGCTGCAAGAGCACGAATTCGAGCGCATCGGAAACTCCCATCCCATCCAATCGGATGTGCGTGTGCTGGCGGCGACCAACCGTGATCTGCAAAAGAGCATGCGTGAGGGTGGATTTCGATCTGACCTATTCTATCGCCTCAACGTGTTCCCGATTGCATTGCCCCCGCTGCGAGAACGCCTCGGCGACATCCCGGTGTTGACCCATTTTTTCGTTCAAAAGCATGCCCCTCGCCTTGCCAGGCGAATCGAGGTGGTGGAGGCGGAGAGCCTACGTCGCCTCACGCAATACTCATGGCCGGGAAACATCCGCGAGCTGGAAAATATCATCGAACGCGCCTTGATCCTGGGTAGCACACCGGTTCTGCGTATCGAGCCGGATTTACTCAACATCGAGGAGCATTACCCTATGCCGTCAGTCCAGGGAGCTGCGATGGAAAGTGCACCGCTCTCGGCGAATCCCGGTAGTGACCTCGATTCGATTCAGCGTGAACACATTCTCAACGTATTGCGCGAGGTTCATTGGGTCATCGAAGGAAGTGACGGTGCGGCCGTCAGACTGGGATTAAAGCCGGGCACGCTGAGGCACCGCATGAAGAAGCTAAGAATTACGCGCAGCAAAAACTCCTTGAGTTAACCGCCGCCGCCGGCTGTGGAGTCCGCAACGGGTCTCCCGGGGTGTTCCACTTCTCGCCGTCCACTCCCGGTGTTCGCTTGCCATCGTTTTCCGAGTTGACCAGAAACCTTTGCAGGGCTTTCACCCGGCGGTTCAAGGTCGAGGGCGCCGTGCCGTTTTTTGCTGGGCGGCCAAAAACATCGCGACCGTTGAGGGAGCCGCTGGCAACGCCACCAAGTTCATTGCCTCACACCACCAGTTAAAAATCCGCCAGTCCGATTCGTAGGCGCGCCAGGTCGAGGGTCGAGGCGGCGCGACTGGCGGTGGAAAGGACCCCGGCATCGTCCGCGTCCTGAATGGCAACCGACGGCAGCGTCGGCGGTGCTTCGGTGAGCTCGGTGGTTTTGGGGTGTTCGGTGTTCATGCGCTTGGGTACTACGGCAAGCCGCGCATGACGCGCGATCTCGACTTTGTCGTGGCACTGATGGAACGGCACGTCGACGCTCTTGTGAGCGCATTCTCTACGGACTTCTACATCGATGAGGATGCTGCACGTTCTGCGAT